>OZ254130.1:0-1406539 GCA_965268005.1 Candidatus Nanopelagicaceae bacterium | reverse complement strand
CAAGGCCTCATTTCGGGGTAGTTATTCATCCACAGGGTTATCCACACCCTGTGGTCTAAACCCCAGGTTGAGCCCTGCTATTTCCCATCAAAAGCGGTTTGCCTGTGGATGGGAGTGAAAAGTAGAGGGGATTGGCGGAAAAAGCAACTGGTTATCCACAACTCTGACCACCCCCCACCCCTTCTGGAGCCAGTTTGACCCGCTTATCCCCAGACCCGTACCGTTACCTCCTTGCTTCCCCCGTATTTCTGGCCCGCAGTTGATTTTCATTATTAGGAGTTTTCAATGACAAAGCGCACCTTCCAACCAAACACACGCCGTCGCGCCAAGAAGCATGGTTTCCGTGCTCGTATGGCTACACGCGCAGGTCGTGCAGTTCTTTCTGCACGCCGCGGTAAGGGACGCGCCAAGCTTTCTGCATAAGGGTTTATAACCGATACCCGTGCTTGCAAAGAGCGCACGTCTTACAGAGAGCGCCGATTTCGCGCGCGCAACAAAGAGTGGATTGAGATTCTCAACCCAAAACTTTGTCGGATATCTCTACCCAACCAACCTAGATCAACCTGCTCGCGCTGGATTGATCATCAGTAAAAATGTTGGTGGATCTGTAACCCGTCACCGAATTGCTCGCAAGGTTCGTCACACATTGCGCGATGTGTACCCACAGCTTCCATCCGGTGGCCTGTTGGTAATCCGAGCTCTAAATAGCGCACATGATGCAGATGCATCACAAGAGGTAACAAAGATTGTCGGACAACTTCTAAAAAAGTTTTCCGAGAAGGCAGAGCAGAAGTGAGATCAATCCTTGTTGCACCAATCAAGGTGTATCAAAAATGGATCTCCCCAATGTTTGGGCCACGCTGTAAGTACTACCCATCATGTTCATCGTATGCAGTCTCTGCAATCGAGGCATATGGATTAAAAGGAGTTGCAATGAGCGCCTGGCGTTTATTGCGTTGCAATCCGTGGTCACACGGTGGTGTTGATTACGCAGTTCCGAAAGAGAAGGTAGTTGTTAATGGATAGCATCCTAAAACCCTTATATATCGCTGTTTCCTGGGTTATCGTCACAATCCACGATTTACTGTCGCCATTCTTTGGAACAGATAGCGGTGTCTCATGGTCACTTGCAATCATCGGTCTTGTAATCATCATCCGTATTATTTTGGTTCCACTTTTTGTTAAGCAGATTAAGTCTCAGCGCGCATTGACCGCACTTCAGCCACACATGAAGGAGATTCAAAAGAAGTACAAGGATGATCGCCAAAAGCAATCAGAAGAGATGATGAAGCTCTACAAAGAGCACAAGACAAATCCTCTTGCATCATGTTTCCCAATCTTGGCGCAAGCTCCAATCTTCTTTGCACTATTTACAGTTCTTAATGGAATTGGAAAGAACCCTCCTGTTAAGCACGGAGTTCTAACACAAGAAGATGTTGTTAGTGCAGCACAAGCAAAGTTCTTTGGTGCTCCAATTTCAGACACTTTCCTTGGAACCGATATCACCACTGTAAAACTTGTAACTATTCTTTTGATCGCATTAATGTCTTTAACAACATTTACAACCCAACGTCAATTAATGACAAAGGGAATGCCAAAGATGGATGCTTCAAACAACATGATGTTGCAACAGCAAAAAATTATGTTGTACGCATTCCCAGTTATCTTTGCTATCTCTGGTGTTAACTTCCCAATCGGTGTTTTGATTTACTGGTCAACAACAAATATTTGGACATGGGGACAACAGTTCTATGTCATTAAGCGAAACCCAACACCAGGTTCACCTGCGTATGAAGAGCTACAACGAAAGCGCGCAAAGAGCGATGGTGTTGTAGAAGGAACGACTGAGAACTCTGAAGGCGACACCGTTGAAGAAAAAGGACAGCGCCAACAGCCAAAAAAGAAGAAAAAAAAGAAATAGTCCAAATCGGACAAATTAGTACAATAAGGTTTAATTCACTACAAACCCGACAAAGGGGGCATCATGGCAAAGGCTAAGAGCGAAGAGACAGTTGTTGAAGCAACAGAGGAAAAGGTAGCGAAGGCGCCAAAGGGCGTAGCAAAGCTTGAGGAAGAGGGCGATATCGCCGCGGATTACCTTGAGGCACTCCTTGATATCGCAGATCTAGATGGCGATATCGATATCGATGTAGAAAATGACCGCGCAGCGCTAGCGATCGTGGGAGGCAAGCTCAACCACCTCGTAGGTCGCGATGGCGAGGTTTTGGATGCGATCCAGGAGCTCACACGCCTAGCGGTACAGACCTCAACAGGTGACCGCAGCCGTTTAATGCTGGATATCGATGGATTCCGTGCAGGCCGTAAAAAGGAGCTTAAGAAGCTTGCTGAAGATATGGCTGAAGAGGCAAAGACAACAGGCAACTCAATTAAGTTGAAGCCAATGAACGCCTTTGAGCGCAAGATCATCCACGACACAATCCAAGATCTAGGTCTAAGCAGCGAGTCTGATGGAGAAGATCCAAACCGCTTCGTAGTTATCTACCCTGCGTAAACCCTCAAATTGAGTAATTCAGCGGAGGTTTCACGTGAAACCCTTATCGCTCGACACTTTCCAGATGTTGAGCGGGTTCACGCCTACGCAAAATTCCTAGAAACAGCGGGAATTGAGCGTGGATTGATCGGTCCCCGCGAAGCAGATCGCATCTGGGAGCGTCATATCTTTAACTGCCTGCCTGTTACCACCCTCTTTACCGAGGGAGCTACCGTCTTTGATATCGGCTCAGGCGCAGGACTTCCTGGAATCGTCATCGCATTAGCTCGCCCAGATCTCAAAGTTACCTTGATTGAACCCCTAGAACGCCGCGTGGAGTTTCTACAGGAGGCGGTTGAGGGGCTCGATATTGAGGTTATCCGCGGTCGTTCCCAGGATGTGAAGGCAACAGCCCACTATGTAACCGCCCGCGCTGTGGCTCCCCTGGAGAAGTTGAAGAAGATTAGCTGGCATCTTTTAAAGACCAATGGCTCATTACTGGCCATGAAGGGCGAAAAAGCCCAAGAAGAGATGAAATCTGTACCAAAAGCGCTCCTTCACGAGGTAAATCTGGAGGGAATTGAGCTCGGCCGTATTGTCGAGGTCAAAAAAGGTGCTTAACTACCCACGTGAATGATTCACGTGAAACCAAGAAGGTCGTAGGCACCCGTCGCCTTAAAGAGGCGATGCCTAAACCCGCCTCCCTTCGTATCCTCACCGTGGCCAATCAAAAGGGTGGGGTAGGCAAAACAACCACCACAGTGAACCTCGCAGCAGCCCTATCTATGGGTGGGTTAAAGGTTGTTGTTATCGATCTTGATCCACAAGGAAATGCATCAACCGCATTAGGTGTTGAACATCTTGATAATGCAGGAATTTATGAAGTGTTGATGGGTCAATCAACAATGTCACAAGTAATTCAAAAGGTTGCAGGCTTCCCATCACTTGAATGTGTTTCATCAAATACATCATTAGCACAAGCTGAAATTGAATTAGTTCCAATGGTTGCACGTGAAATGCGATTAAAGGAAGCAATCGAAGAGTTAGTTGCAGATCGTGCAGCAGTTGGTGAATCAATTGATTACATCTTCATTGATTGCCCACCATCACTTGGTTTATTAACAATCAACGCATTTACATCTGCGAAGGAAGTTTTAATTCCAATTCAATGTGAGTACTACTCACTTGAAGGTTTGTCACAACTATTAAAAACATTTGAATTAGTTAAGAAGCGTTTGAATCCTGCGCTAAAACTTTCAACACTTGTATTAACAATGTTTAACAATACAAATCTTGCAAATGATGTTGCTAATGAAATTAGAAAACATTACCCAAATGAATTAATTGATATTCCTATCCCCCGCACTGTTCGAGTTTCAGAAGCGCCAGGATTTAAACAAACAGTTATGACATACGATCCGGTATCACCTGGTGCGGTTGCATATATGTCTGTTGCTCGCGAATTAGCAGAGCGCGGAAAACCTTTTGATTCAAATGTTGTTTCAATTAATTACAAACGTGAAGGCGAGATCGCTTAATGGCACGTCGCGGTGGACTTGGTACAAACCTTGATGCATTAATTCCAACATCATTAACAGTTGGAGATAAAGAGGTTGCACAACAAAACGAGGTTGCAATTAGTGCGATCTCACCAAACCCACGTCAACCACGTACACACTTTGATCCAGTTGCACTTGAGGAGTTAATAGCATCGATCAAAGAGATCGGCATCTTGCAGCCACCTGTAGTGCGTCAAACAAAGCCTGGTAAGTATGAATTAATCATGGGAGAGCGTCGCTTCCGTGCAGCAAAAGCCGCTGGTTTAACGACCATTCCTGTCATTATTCGTCAGACTCCAGATAATGAATTACTTCGTGAAGCGTTGATTGAAAACATTCATCGCAGCCAACTCAATGCATTAGAAGAAGCTGCCGCATATTCCCAACTGTTAACAGATTTCAACTGCACACATGATGAGCTTGCACAAAAACTTGGTCGTTCACGTCCATTAATTTCAAACACAATTCGTTTGATGAACTTGCCAACATCTGTTCAACAAAAGGTTGCATCAGGAGTTTTGTCTGCAGGTCATGCACGTGCATTGTTGGGATTAAGTGATGCTGCAGCGATTGAAAAGTTAGCAGCTCGAATTGTTGCTGAAGGTTTATCTGTTCGCGCAACTGAAGAGGTAATTTCATCAGGTGCACCAAAGGGTCAATCTGCAAAGAAGCCAAAGGGTGCAAAATCAGCAAGCCCTGAGTTACAGGAAATTGCAGAGCGAATTGGTGATGCGCTAGATACCCGCGTAACTATTCAAGGCAGCGCGAAAAAGGGAACGATTGTTATTGAGTTTGCAGGAGCACAAGATTTACAACGAATTACAAAGGCGCTTGAAAACTAACCTTTAAGTTCGAAACCTTTACGGTTTGCCATTTCTTGTTTAATAACTCCACCAAGTGCTTTCACACCTTCACGAATACGTTCTGGTGTTGGGTAGCAATATGACAAACGCAAAGACCATGATCCAAAACCATCTGCATAAAAAGCGGTTCCCGGAACATATGCAACCTTTGCAACAATCGCCTTTGGCATCATCGCAGTTGTATCAATTTCTGGTGGCAAGGTAACCCACACATAAAAACCACCACCAGGCTTTGTCCACTTTGCAGTTGCTGGAAAATGCTCATCAAGTGATTCCAACATCGCATCGCGACGAACCTTGTATAGCTCGCAAAATGATGCGATCTGATCGCGCCAAGGCTGATCCGCCAAGTAGTTAGAGATTGTTAACTGCGTGAAGTTAGATGGACACAAAATCGATGATTCGCTGGCGATAACAAGCTTTTCCTTCAATGAAGGTGGCACTAACGCCCAGCCCACACGTAACCCAGGTGCGATTGTCTTCGAAAATGAGCCTAAATAGATCACATTCTCTGAATCCTCAGCACGCATCGCATTTGGAGATGGCTTATCAAATCCCAACAATCCATATGGATTATCTTCAACAACAAAGATTCCAGCCTCGCGACAGATTGAAAGAATCTCTGTGCGACGAGAAGCAGGCAATAAAACACCACTTGGGTTTTGGTAATTAGGAATTGTGTACAAAAACTTAATCTTGCGACCGGCAGCACGTACAGTCTTAATCGCTTCCTGCAGAGCGGAAGGAACTAAACCATTTTCATCTGTTTCAACATGAACTACAGAGGCTTCATATTGATGGAATGTTCCAAGCGCACCAACATATGACGGTGCTTCTGCAAGAACTACATCATTTGGATCCAAAAAGATGCGTGAAATAAGGTCCAACGCTTGTTGTGAACCTGTTGTTACTAAAACATCATCTGGATTAGCGCGAATTCCTTCAAGCGCCATAACTTCACAAATTTGTTCACGTAACTTTGGATGACCTTGACCATTTCCATACTGCAACGCCTCTTGACCATTGTCACGAACTAAATTGTTTACAACATCAGCCATCATTCCCATTGGAAGCGCTGAAAGATTTGGCATTCCACCAGCAAGTGAAACAATTTCAGGTCGAGATGCAACAGCAAAGAGAGAACGAATCTCACTTGGCTTCATGTGGGCCGCTCGAGATGCAAATCTTTCTTCAAGATGTTGTGGAGCACCTGTTGAGTAGCGTTGCGTTATATCGGACATGGAGTAAGTCTCCCATACACAACCCTTAGGTTGAGTGTTATTTAGCGGCGAATGCCAGCTTTACGCAGATCTGAAATACGCAATGTTCCCGTTTTTGCATCATCTTCTGCCGATAAGTACAACCGCTGGATAGCAATTACTAAGGCTTCGGCAATGACATCGCGAAAATCTGGACGAGATAGTCGAGCGGAATCACCAGGGTTACTTAGATACCCCAGATCAATACGCACCGTAGGCGCGGTCGTTAAACGCAATAAATCCCATGTTTTTGCATGAATTCGGCAGTTGGTTAAATCGGTACGCGCACAAATTTCTCGTTGTACCAATGAAGCAAATCGTTCACCAACAATTGAGTGAACACCATGTGCATCGCTGCCATAAAAGTAAGTTGCTGCACCATGTGCTTTTTCATTTGCATATGAATCAACATTTAGTGCAATCATCAAATCTGCGTTGCTCTTATTACTAAATTCAATTCGATCATGTTCTGAAGGATTGTTATTCGCACCACGAGTCAAAAATACAGATGCACCAAGTGCCAATAAACGTCCTTCAGTTCGAACAGCAACATCGTAAACAAGTTCATTGTCTCCATCTGGATTCAAAACAATCACTTTATTTGCAAGTGCAGGTCCTCGGCTTTGCTGTGTTGCATTTTGGCGAAGAGTTGATGGCGCTCCCCCAGAAACAATCTTTGTTAATCGAATCAATCCGATGATTGTCGCCGGTCCACATTTTCCATCAACCGTTTCACCAACAGATTTTTGAAACTCTTTAACCGCGCTTTCAGTGCGCGGACCATAAATTCCATCGACACGACCACAATCAAAACCCATCTCAGTTAAACGAGATTGCAATGCAGCGACATCATCACCGCGCATCAAAGGAGATTGTTGTAAATATAAAGAGCGATCACCGAGCTTCCATCGCGCCTCTTCTAATGCGCGAGCGGTCACCGCATCAACAAAACCCGTGACATCAAGGCCACGGGCTTGTTGAAATGAGCGGATCTCCGACTCGGTCAAATCTGACATGAACTTACGCTAGGAAGCTTTCAAGTTCCTTTAGTAGCGCAGGCTTTGGCTTTGCACCAACGATTGTCTTAACAACTTCACCGTTGACATACACATTCATAGTTGGAATTGATGTAATTCCGTACTTGATTGCGATCGCTGACTCTTCATCTGTGTTCAGTTTTACGATCTTGATCTTTGAACCGTACTCATCTGAAATATCCTCAAGGATTGGGCCAACCGCACGGCATGGACCACACCATTCAGCCCAAAAATCAACCAAAACAGGGGTGCTGCTCTTAAGAACCTCTGCATCAAATGTTGCTGTCGTTACCTTGCTTGTTGCCATCGTGTACTCCTTGTTGTTGTGATTGTTAAAGATTACTAGTGAGCTAAAAACTTTTCAGCATCAAGTGCTGCTGCACAGCCTGAACCTGCAGCTGTAATCGCTTGACGGTAGGTGTGATCAACTAAATCACCACATGCAAAGACACCCTTTTGGCTAGTGCGAGTTGAGCGACCTTCACAGATCACATAACCCTCATCATCCAAAGAGATTTGCCCAGTAATTAGTTCGCTGCGTGGAATATGTCCGATCGCAACAAACAAACCTGTAAATGAACGCTCTGATTCAGTTCCATCAACAGTGTTGCGAAGCTTCAACGCTTCAACCTTATCCGCACCAAGAACATCAATTACTTCTGTGTTCCATAAAAATTCGATCTTTGGATTTGCCTTTGCACGATCAGCCATAATTTTTGATGCACGTAATTCATCGCGACGGTGAATCAAAACAACCTTTTCGGCAAATCGAGTTAAGAATGTTGCCTCTTCAACTGCGCTATCTCCGCCACCTACAACTGCAATTGTTTGTCCACGGAAAAAGAATCCATCGCAGGTTGCACACCATGAAACACCGTGGCCAGATAAACGCTTTTCATTTTCCAAACCAATTTCGCGGTACGCACTTCCTGTAGCAAGAATGACAGCCTTTGCTTTAACTGTATTTCCTGAACCATCCTTCAAAACTTTAATATCGCCAGATAGATCCATTTCAACAATGTCATCTGTAATTAATTCCGCACCAAAACGCTTTGCTTGCTTGCGCATGTTGTCCATCAAATCAGGACCCATCACACCATCGGTGAAACCAGGAAAGTTTTCTACCTCTGTTGTATTCATCAGCGCACCGCCCGCGGTGACAGAGCCTTCGTAGATGATTGGATCTAACTGCGCACGTGCGGCATAAATTGCAGCGGTGTATCCAGCTGGACCTGATCCAACAATTACAAGATTTCTAACATCACTCATGGTGCCCCCTAGACCCCGAAATCTATTCGTTTTCCGACGGTTTTGTGGAACGTCGGGTGATTGATGAACCAAGGTGGCGAACCATCGAGATCTCCTCGACACCCACCGCCTTTGCAGTTAATAAGTAGCCAAAAAATGCGATGACCATCACAAGTAGTAATTCACCTGCGCGACCAGCGCGTGTCATATCTGGCGCGACCCATCCGATGTACTTTGTTAACGCATACAAAGGCAACATCGCAAGCAATGATGCAGTAAGTAAGCGAATATGTTGGGCTAAGAATTCAGAGATCGCTAACTTTCCAACATGCTTTTTGAGCAAGCCAAGAGTTATAAACAAACCAACAAGGTAACTAACAGAGAACGCAACACCTAAGCCAACGGTGACCCATTGATTCTTTAAGAAGTACAAGAAGAAGTAGGACATAGCCACTGCAATTACATTGATTACAAAAATTGAAACAACTTGAGTCTTTGTATCTTCAAATGCGTTGAAACCACGGATCAAAATTAAGTTAATCGAAAATGCAACTAAACCAAAACTTAGTGCAGACAAAACATAACCAATGTAACGAGAATCCTCAGTTGGAATTCCAATAAAAATACTTTGTGTGATTAGCGGACCGAACAATAAAAATGCAACAGCGCTCGGAACTGTAATTACCCCAACTAAACGAATTGCACGAACTAACTGTGCTTTAACCTCATCACGCTTTCCATCAAGTGCCAACTTAGAAATATGCGGCAAGATCGCAGTGATAATAGATATTGTCACAATCGAATACGGCAACAACATCACAAAGTATGCGTATGTATATGGTGTGTAACCAACACCGGTTTTAATTCCCTCTTGTGCACTTCGTACCGCAGCCGATGTTGCAACATTTACTGTAACTAAATAGCCAAGCTGAGAAATCAAAACATAAACCAAGGTCCAGCCAGCTAAATTAAAGGATTTACCTAAACCGCGCAGACCTAACTTTGGTTTGATTGTGATTCCAAGTTTCTTAACAACGGGAAGTAAAACCAATGCCTGAACGACAACACTAAATGTGGTTCCCCAGCCCAAAATCTGTACCTGTGTAGAGGTAATAGATGAGATATCTACATTGGGCGAAAAGGCTAAAAAGCCACCAAACAAAGCGATTCCAACAAGGTTATTAGCGATTGGTGCCCACATAAGCGGGCCAAATGAGCCACGAGCGTTAGCTACCTGACCCAGCATTGTAAATAAACCTAGGAAGAAGATTTGTGGCAAACAGTAACGAGTAAACGCAATTGCGATCTCTTGTTCAGTTTCAAAACCTGTTGTGAAAAATTCTGGCGCGTATAAACGAACTAATGCTGGCGCGAAGACCATTCCAAGTGTTACTAGAACCAATAAAATTAAAGAGATTGTTGTAATTAAGCGGGATGCAAAATCATCCCCGCCATCTTCATGGTCAAAGGAACGCACAAGTTGCGGAATAAAGATTGCGGTGAGCGCACCACCAACAAGTAAGTTGTACAAAATATTTGGCATTGTGTTTGCAACGTTGTAGGTATCTGCAAGCAAAGTTGTACCAAGTACTGCAACAATCAAGATTCCACGGATGAAACCTGTGATGCGAGAGATTATTGTTCCAAGCGCCATAATTCCTGAGGCGCGGAAGAGATCATGTGACTTCACTTGGACCTCTTTCTGACTCGGCGAACACTTTGAGCAACAGCTGCCAATAGAAGAAGTATGGCCGCACCGGTTGTAAACCAGGTGACCTTTGAGTCAATTACAGTTGAATTCAATGTCAGTGTCGCTTCTGGAACAACATCATTTCCCTTGTCATCGGTGATGTAGGCGGTCACACTTGTTTGACCAGGTGCAATAACCTCGACCCGCATCTCAAGCTGCTTCTTTGAACGAGCTGGAATTGTCACATTGTCGAAGCTATCAACAATGACACGTGAGTTAATCGGAAGCATTGAAACATCAACAGTTACATCGGAATCAAACTCATTAATAACAGTTACAGGTAACTTAACCCTTGATGTAGTTATTTGATACTTACCGCTGTTAATTCGAAGCTTATGAGTTAATTTTTCAACTGCAGCGCGCGCACTATAGGAATAGAACTCGCGAGAATCCTTATCCATTTGAGGAGATAACAACTTTGAAAGTTGAGCGCGAACCAAGCTGAGTTCTGGGTCATTTACGACCTTAGAAAGGCGGGTCAACGCCTTGCGATTATCGCTATATCCCTTGCGTAACTCATTGCTTAAACGGGATTTTCCCGTACTCCATCCACCACTTGGCTCGCTGCGAACTGCGCGCCCAAGTGCCATCTCAAGTTGGGTTTTTCCAAAAGCAAAGTAATTTTTTAACTCACTGGGCGCAAGTCTTTTTGCAAGTGATACATCTGGATTTCCATATGCAAGCGCAACAACTTGTTGACCATATGTAATTTGTCGCAACTGCTTTAACCAAGAAGCTGCAATCTCATTACCGATTGTTTCTGCCTTGCTAGCAAGTGTGTACTCGCCCGTCATTGCAATAACTTCATCGACGAGTGCTGCATCAACAACCCAAGTTGTATTTGAAACCTTAGGAGTAAAAACTAAAGTTCCTAAGCGACCAGATGGCGTTAATTCTTGTGCCAGATCATCATTGCGAAACTCACCAGAAAAAGTTTGATGCGCATACGAGGTAATTCGCACAACACGATCTGCAGCTGTTGCAGGTGATAAAGGAAGTACAACAAGTATTGCTACAAGAAACCCGATGACTCTTTTCATAAATCAAGCCCAGCAGTATTTGCGATTAACTTCTTTTCATCAGGGTAGGCAAGGCGATTTACAATTTCATTTAGTGGGAACCAAGAAACCTCATCCACTTCACTTTCTTGCGCAAGCAAGGTTCCGCCAACTTCAGTAAATAAGAAGTGGTGAACAGTTTTGTGAATTCGCTTGCCACCCGCCATAAACCAAAAATCAATAACGCCTAAAGATTTTGTAATAGAAGAGGTAATTCCAGTTTCCTCAGCTACTTCGCGGATCGCAGCTTGTTCAGGGGTTTCACCTTCTTCGATGTGCCCCTTAGGCAAAGACCACAACACACGCTTACCTGTTGCATCCTTATGGTCGTAACGACCAATTAATAGGCCCATTGTTCCGGTTGTATCAATTACTAAACCGCCAGCGCTCACCTCATCAACGCGTTTGGCATACGGACGCTTTGCTTGAGGGCTCTTCTGTGCAGCCGCTTGAGTCTGTGGTTGAGGACCGCGGGGTTTGCCGGAACGCTTACGCTTCCGCTTTTTCTTCGTACCTTCGCTGCCCGCACCAGGTGCAGGGATCATGGAGCAAGGGTAGTGCTTTAACCTTACTTATTGTGAGTAATGCATTAGGCGCCGCAGGAGAGTTAGCGATCCGTTCATTAATTGAACGCGCACCGTTAGCAAGCTCCCTAGCCCAGGCTTTTAAAGCCAAGGGCTTCACTTTGGCATTGGTCGGCGGTCCTGTGCGCGATGCAATTTTAGGTCGCCTTGGAAATGATTTAGATTTCACAACAAATGCACATCCACTTGAAACAAAAAAGATTTTGCAAGTGTGGGCGGAAAATGTGTGGGATACCGGAATTGAATTTGGAACTGTTGCAGGAAAACGTGGAGATACAACCGTTGAAGTAACAACTTATCGAACTGAAAGTTACGATCACGATTCTCGTAAACCTGAGGTTGAATATGGAACATCAATTCACGGAGATTTATCTCGTCGAGATTTCACCGTCAACTCAATGGCGTTAGAACTTACTGGAGATAAACCAGAGTTCATCGATCCATTTAATGGATTACAGGATCTAGCTGCAAGAGTTTTACGAACACCGGGCCGCCCAGGAGATTCATTTAATGATGATCCATTGCGAATGATGCGTGCTGCTCGTTTTGCAAGTCAATTAGATTTTGAAATTGCACCAGAAGTAATTACATCGATGAAGGATTTAGCACATCGCATCAGCATTATTTCGGCAGAGCGCGTGCGAGATGAATTTACAAAGATGTTGATGTCCAGTAATCCACGCACCGGAATCACAATTTTGGTAGATACAGGTCTTGCAGATTTAGTACTACCTGAAATTCCTAAGTTGCGCCTTGAGGTTGATGAACACCATCACCATAAAGATGTATACGAACACTCAATTACTGTTTTAGAACAAGCGATCGCTCATGAAGATCGTTTAGGCGGACCAAGCCTTGTAATTCGCCTTGCAGCTTTGTTACATGACATTGGAAAGCCAAAGACACGTGCCTTTATCGAAGGCGGCGGCGTCTCTTTCCACCACCACGAAGTTGTTGGCGCACGTCTTGCAAAGAAGCGATTACAAGCGCTGCGCTTTGATAATGAGACCATCGATGCTGTTGAGCTATTAACAACTTTGCACCTTCGTTTCCACGGATACGGAGAAGGCGAATGGACCGATTCTGCTGTGCGCCGATATGTGCGTGACGCAGGCGAATACATCATCCATTTACATGTTTTAACACGTGCAGATTGCACCACCCGTAATAAAGCAAAGGCTGCGCGCCTATCTGCAACCTACGATTCATTAGAAGCGCGCATCGCAGTGTTGATGGAACAGGAAGAGTTATCAAAGATTCGCCCAGATCTAGATGGACAACAGGTGATGGAGATTCTTAACCTAAAGCCTTCTCGTGAAGTTGGACAGGCGATGGATTTCTTAATGGAGCTTCGACTTGATCAAGGTTCAATTGGCGAGGAAGCTGCGAAAGTTGAACTGTTGAATTGGTGGGCTAGTAAATAGCTTTGAACTTTGCTGAACGCAATATAAAAACCGCAACAAGCAAGTAAGCACCTGAAACAACAAGTGGAACATTTGGTGTTAAACCAGAAGTTGGAAGTAATAACGCTGCGATTAATCCACCACTAACAATTGCACCATTTACTACAACATCGTAAACAGCAAAGACTCGACCGCGGTAGTAATCATCGATCTTGGATTGAACAAGTGCATCATTTGTAACTTTGATGTTCTGTCCAAAGAATGATGCAAGGAACGCTGTGACCGAAAGCGAAATTTCATTTTGCCCAACGGCCAAAATTATTGGAGCTGCCGCACTTGCAAACATCGCAAACTTAATCCAGCGATGACGTCCAAAACGTGCTACGCCGTATGGTGCTAAAAATGCACCGAGAAATACACCAATTCCTGCAACACTTAATGCGATTCCAAAACCTTGTAAACCATCTTCTGGTTTTGATGGATCGTTAAATGTATTTCGTTCTAGTAATAAAGCGGTCAGCGTTAAAGCGGTTAATCCACCGCGATGTACTGCTGTTGCCATGATGCCCCTGCCCGCATCAACATGGCGCCGTAAGAACGCCAACCCTTCGCGCATATCTGTAAATCCTTGAGCAAAGGATGCTGCAGCTTTTTCATGTTTTTGAGGACCAATTTCATACTTACTTAATCGACCAGTTAGTAACGCTGCAGCAAAGTAACCAGCAGCGGCGAGCAATATAAGTAGTGCATCTGCATGATCTGCAAGGGCCGCGCCATCAACTAGCGCTCGAACACCAACACCGATTCCACCTCCAAGAACAACAAGAACCGATCCACCAGTTACAGCGATGGCATTTGCTGTAATTAAAGATTTTGCATCAATTAATAAAGGCAAGCCTGCAGATAATGCAGCAAGAATTAAACGGTTAATTCCGAATGCAATTAGAACAACAATTGTTAACTCCACACCCGTTGTTCCACTGAAAACCAAAAGCGCAACTAAAAACAAATTAATACTGCGTGCAAGGTTTGCGTAAAACAAGGCACGTTGTCGAGAAACACGATCCAAAATTGTTCCAACAAAAGGTCCAACAATTGAGTACGGCAATAAGACAACAGCAAATCCAATCGCCGCACTTAAAGCATTTGCTTGGCGTTCAGGTGAAAATAAAACAAAGGATGCGAGTGCGCTCTGGAAAACTCCATCAGTCATCTGCCCTGTCCAACGGACTGCAAGTAGGCGAGATAGTCGGGGGTGGCGGATCAACCCTGCGAAACTCATAAGAAAGAGCGTAGACCCCAATTTAGGATTATTCTTCTCCTTAATGAAATCGCAACGATCATTCATCGATTATTCACTCGATAAGCGCGCAACCCTAATGGCGCTCTTTCGTGGAGTTGTTGATGCCTGCGATGCAGATCCATATTTGATGCGCGCTGCCAAATGGCATGGTGACAAAGTTGCACGTAACTGCCCGGTATGTAAAAAGGAAGAGCTAGTTGAACTTCGCTATACCTTCGGCGAACAACTAGGCCAGTACTCAGGTCGCATTAAGACTCCGCGAGAGTTAATTGAAATGGAACGAGAGTTCGGTGAGTTCACCGTCTACATCGTTGAAGTCTGCAAGAACTGTTCATGGAATCACCTGTGCGCCTCATACATATTGGGCGATGGTGTTAAACGAAAAGCCCCGCGCAAGGTACGTACCTTGGAGGATGAGGATTACGCCAAGGGATAGCATTGCCAAATGGCGCGTAAATTACTGATTAGAGCAGCTGTCTTCCTAGGCGGCTTCGGATTTGTTGCAGGCTCAGTTTTGTTCGCCCTGGCCTATTTCACCGTGGATATTCCAGATCCCAACGCGTATGTAAATAGCCAATCAACAATCATTCAGTACTCAAATGGTGAAGAGATCGGTCGTGTTGGAACTCAAAACCGTCAGATCGTTCCACTCGCAAAGATTCCACTAAATGTTCGTCACGCAGTATTAGCTGCGGAAGATCAAAACTTTTACTCCAACAAAGCCTTTTCAATTAAAGGTATTGCCCAAGCGGTAATCGATAACATTATTAAGTTAGGTAAGGGCCGTGGTGGTTCAACAATCACACAGCAGTATGCAAAGACCGCCTTCTTAACTTCAGAACGCTCGATTCAACGCAAGATCAAAGAGTTAGTCATCTCTATCAAGTTAGAGAATCAACTATCTAAAGATCAAATCTTTGAAAACTACTTAAATACTATTTACTTTGGTCGCGGCTCTTACGGTGTGATGACTGCATCACAGCAGTACTTCAACCGCAACGTTGATCAACTTACTAATTCTCAAGCAGCGGTGATCGCATCTATCTTGCGCTCGCCTGGTTTGTACGATCCTGTGTACCAAAAGGGAAATGCAGAACGTCTTGCAAACCGTTTTGAGTATGTAAAAAACAACATGATTGAAGCTGGCTGGCTTACAAAGGCTGATGCAGCAAAGATGAAGGTTCCATCTGTTGCTCCACGTTCTACATCTGGTCAGCTCAGTGGTCCAAAGGGACACATCATCGAAGCTGTTCAAAAAGAGCTTTCAAAACTTGGATTCTCACAAGACCAACTTCTAGTTGGTGGACTTGTCATTAAGACAACCCTTGATCAAAAAGCGCAACAATCTGCAGTTGATGCGGTCAATAAGTTTTATCCAGCGAAAGCACCTGCTGATCTACGAATCGGTCTAGTTGCAATCCGCCCTGGAACAGGCGAAATACTTGCACTTTACGGTGGTCGCGATTACTTAGAGCGTCAATTAAATGATGCAACGCAATCAATCGCACAAGCAGGTTCAACATTTAAACCATTCGCACTTGTTGCAGGATTAGAACAAGGAATCCCACTGACATCAATGTGGAATGGTGATTCACCACAAACCTTTGATGACGCCGGAAAGCCATACCAAGTTTTCAACTATGGCAATGAAGGCTGGGGCCAAATTGATTTGTTGTTTGCAACCAAGCACTCCGTAAACACAATATTTGTTCCACTTGGAATCAAGGTTGGACCAGACAAGGTTGTAGATGTTGCACGCCGTGCAGGAATTCCTGAAAGCGTTGCGATGATGCCAACACCATCAGTTGTACTTGGAACTTCAAGCCCACATGTAATTGATGTTGCAAACGCTTACGCAACCTTTGCTGCACAAGGTGTTAAATCAAAGCCTTACCTTGTTACACAGGTTCTAGGTAGCAACAAGGGCGTGCTGTATGAAGCAACACCTGAAACCCAAGAGGTATTCAATAAAGCTGTAATGGCTGATCTGACATATGCACTTAAGGGTGTTGTTACCGGTGGAACAGGTGCTGCAGCACTTGCACTTGGTCGTCCAGCTGCAGGTAAGACCGGAACATCGCAATCAAACGCTTCTGCATGGTTTAGTGCATACACACCACAGATTGCAGCCTCTGTTGCCTTCTTCCGTGACAATGCAACTCAATCACTAAACGGAATTGGTGGAATGACATCTGTAACAGGTGGATCATTCCCTGCCCGAATCTGGACACAGTTTATGAAGGGCGCACTAAAGGGAGAACCTGTAATGGAGTTCCCTGCACCCGCAAATATCGGTGGACTTGATGCGGTCACAATGACGTCGGGCGGAAAGCAAAAGCCGAAACCTTGATGAAAACAAGAGCGCTAATTGCACTTGCACTCTTTGCATCACTGATCTCCTTTGCCAAGTTCAACCACTGCGAAAACAGCGGCTGGGCAACGCCAGATCAATATATTCACGCTTGTTATAGCGATCTTCCAGCCTTGTTTGGAACTCGCGGCTTAGATGACAACGTTTGGCCATATACAAGTAATAACAACAGTGTTGAGTATCCAGTAATAACCGGAATGGTTATGTATGCAACAAGCTTTGTTGCTAACTCCCCCGTTTCTTACTTCAATGTAAATATTTTCTTTTTAGTTCTGCTATTTCTTGCAACAGTTCTTGTAGTTCGAAGGATTCGTCCAGAGTTTGCATACTTACTTCCAATTGCACCAGCGATGATCGCCTCGTTGTACATCAATTGGGATTTATGGGCGATTGCAACGATGATGCTTGCTATCTATTGGTTTGATCGCAAGCGGTACTCAAACAGTGCATTACTGATGGCAATTTCAATTTCGACAAAGTTCTTACCAATCTTTTTGTTGATACCAATCGCATTTATTCTTTGGCGCGATAACAAAGTTAAAGTAGCGATCAAATACATGGCGATCGTTGCTGGAACGTGGATTGCAATCAACGCTCCATTTGCGCTTACGACTCCAACTGGCTGGTGGCGCTTCTACAAACTCAATCTAGAACGCGGTGCCGACTGGGGTTCGATTTGGTTAGCGTTGCAACAACTTGGAATTAATTTCACAAACCTCAATTACCTTTCAATTTTGTTATTGCTAATCGCACTAACTTCAATTGCAATCTTGTTGTTTGAATTGAAGTACACGCCTACGCTCGCATCAGTTGCATTCTTGGTTTTGGCATCAGTCATGGTTGCAAGCAAGGTGTACTCACCACAATATGTTTTATGGTTAACACCATTAGTGGCAATTGCACTTACTAATAAAAAAGATCTGCATGCATTTTGGATCTGGCAGGCAGTTGAAACGATTTATCACGTTGCTATCTGGCAACACATCGCACTGGTGACCGATGCCCACTTTGGCCTGGCTTCCACCCCATTTGCGATCCTGACCCTGGTACGAATTGGGGGCACGATCTACCTGATGGCGATCCTGGCCCGCAGGGCGCTACAGGCTCGAAATACGCATAGCCAGCTGCTGGATTTACTGTTTGAGGGCTCTAAGGCTTACCCTTAGCCCTCCGAAAGACCTAGTTTTTCGGAGAATTTAACCCTCCTGTCACGGAAATACCGTGGCCGTCTTAGTCCAGAGGAGGTCGGGTTAACACATGCGTCATTATGAACTTATGGTCATTCTTGATCCAGAACTAGAAGAACGCACAGTCACACCAAGCCTAGAAACATACTTGAAGATCATCAAAGACTCAGGTGGAACAGTCAACAAGCTCGACTTGTGGGGCCGTCGCCGTATGTCTTTTGAAATTCAGAAAAAAGGCGATGGTATCTACGCAGTTATCGATATGAACTGCGAACCAGCAGCGATTAAGGAATTAGATCGCCAGCTTAATTTGAACGAATCAGTGTTACGCACAAAGGCGATGCGTCTAGACGCATAATCTTTTTGCATGCACGAAAATGCAAGGACTCCACGAGTAGAGATGAGGAAATAAAATGGCAGCAGGCGATACAACAATCACGATGATCGGCAACTTAGTTGACGATCCAGAGCTACGTTTCACACCTTCAGGTGCGGCCGTTGCAAAGTTTCGTGTTGCATCAACACCACGCTATTTAGATAAGCAAACTAATGAATGGAAAGATGGCGAGAGCCTTTTCCTTCAGTGTCAGATCTGGCGTCAAGCAGCTGAGAATGTTGCAGAGTCACTGACAAAGGGAATGCGAGTCATCCTTTCGGGTCGTCTTAAGCAGCGTTCATATGAAACTAAAGAGGGCGAAAAGCGCACCGTCTTTGAGGTAGAAGTAGATGAAGTTGGTCCATCACTACGCAATGCAACAGCGAAGGTCACAAAGGCCCAGCGTGCAGGCGGAACTGGCGGATACTCTGCACCAGCTGCAGCGGATTCATTTAACGAAGACCCATGGGCAGCAGCATCATCCTCTGCGCCAGCAGGTGGTGGATGGGGAACATCCACAACTGACGAGCCACCGTTCTAAAACCAATTAATCAAACCGTCCATCCATTCCTAGTTCGTAAGGACTAGGGCCCGAAAAGGAGCACCATAATGGGAGCAAGAAATAACAAGGCTCTACGCGAGCCTAAGAATAAGAATGCAAAAGCTGCAGCCTTAAACAAGAAGTTTAAGAAGAAGCCTTGCAGCTTCTGCCAGCAGAAGGTCACATTTATCGATTACAAAGATATTGCGACACTTCGCAAGTACATTTCAGATCGCGGCAAGATCCGCGCTCGCCGCGTTACAGGTGCATGCACACAGCACCAGCGTTCAATCGCAACAGCGGTAAAGAACAGCCGTGAAGTAGCACTACTTCCTTACACATCATCAGCACGATAAGGGGATCTGACTATGAAACTAATCCTTACCCGTGAAGTTGCAGGCTTAGGCGCTGCAGGAGATGTTGTAACTGTTAAAGATGGATTCGCTCGTAACTTCCTAATGCCACGTGGAAATGCAATCGCATGGTCACAAGGCGGAGAAAAGCAGATCGAAAGCATCCGTCGCGCGCGTTCAGCACGCGAAGTTCGCGATATCGATCATGCAAAGGAAATCAAGACAAAGCTTGAAGCTGCATCAGTTGTTGCTAAGGCAAAGGTTGGCGCTAAGGGCGCACTCTTTGGTTCAGTAACTGACAAAGATGTTGCACAGGCAATCAAGGCAGCAACTGGTCTAGATATCGATCGTCACTCGATCGCTACTAAGGGCCACATCAAGAAGCTTGGTAACCACGATGTAAAGATCTCTCTAGGTCACAACGTGATTGCAAAGGTTTCAGTCTCAGTAGTTGCTGACAAGTAATCTCTAATTAAGAAGGCCCGTCACTTATGTGGCGGGCTTTCTTATTTCTCTCAATCAAATCTCACGATATGAAATCTCAATAATTACTTTGATCCACAGTCCTGTGTGAATAGAAAACCGCTTTGACCTGCGGATTCAGTAGTTGAAACCCAAACTATCCACAGTTATGCACATTCCATCCACCGGTATTTACACAGGAAAACACCCTTATCCACCTACTTATCCACACCTTTCTCCCCAGGCTACCTACAGCTTTCTCGCTTGAGATAGGGGCAAAGCCCTAAGTTACGCACGCAGGTAACGCACTTGTCAGTGTCCTATGGGAGGTTTTACGCGTGAGCATCGCTGAACTCCCTAATAACCGCGCACCACGCGACCCCAACATCAACTCTGTTGGCGCCGAGTTTGAGCGCACACCACCACAAGATTTAATCGCAGAGCAATCTGTTCTTGGTGGAATGTTGTTATCTAAGGATGCAATCGCAGATGTCATCGAAATTATTCGCGATCGCGATTTTTATCGCCCGGCACATGAATTAATTTACGATGCAATTATTGATTTGTACGGCCGCGGAGAACCCGCAGATGCTGTAACTGTTTCCGCGGAACTTTCAAAGCGCGGAGATATTGCACGCGCAGGTGGTGCACCGTATTTGCACACATTAATTTCATCAGTACCAACAGCTGCTAACGCTGGTTACTACGCAAAGATTGTTCGCGAGCACGCGATCATGCGACGTTTAGTTGAAGCTGGAACAAAAATTGTTCAATACGGTTACACAACTGAAGGTGAAGTCGATGAGATGGTCGACCTCGCACAAGCTGAGGTGTACGCAGTTACTGAACGTCGCTCATCTGAAGATTATGTTCAGCTATCAACACTATTGCCACAAGCACTTGATGAGATTGAAGCGATCTCAAAGGGAATTGGTGTTGAAGGTGTTAAGACAGGATTTAAGGATCTTGATGAGTTAACACATGGTCTGCATCCAGGAAACATGATCATCCTTGCAGCACGTCCTGCAATGGGTAAGTCAACACTTGGATTAGATATTGCACGACATGCATCAATTCACGATGGACAAACATCTGTAATTTTCTCTCTTGAAATGTCAAAGAGTGAAATCACAATGCGTATGTTGTCCGCAGAAGCACGTGTTGGTCTTAACAATATTCGTTCAGGATCTTTATCCGATGATGAATGGTCTCGTCTTGCACGTCGTATGGGTGAAATTTCAGAGGCGCCATTGTTTATTGATGATTCACCAAACCTTTCAATGATGGAGATCCGCGCAAAGGCACGTCGCCTAAAGCAGCGTCACGACCTCAAACTCATTGTTATTGACTACCTACAGCTGATGTCTAGCGGTAAGCGTGTAGAGAACCGTCAACAGGAAGTATCTGAGTTCTCTCGTCACCTTAAGTTGATGGCAAAGGAGTTAAATATTCCGGTAATCGCTATCTCGCAGCTAAACCGTGGACCAGAGCAACGTGTTGATAAGAAGCCGATGCTTTCAGATCTTCGTGAATCTGGTTCTATTGAACAAGATGCTGACGTTGTTATCTTGTTGCACCGCGATGATATGTACGATTCACAAAACCGTACCGGCGAAGCAGATTTAATTGTTGCTAAGCACCGTAACGGACCAACCCGAACAATTACAGTTTCTGCGCAGCTTCACTACGCACGTTTCTATGACATGCCACAGAATCCAGGTGGCGGAACTGACTGGACGCAACAACGTGAAGCTTCAAACACTCCACCGGAAGATTCCTTCGGCGCTTAATTAGCTACAGATCGCGCGCGATCTGCGATGTAAATTCCAATCAACACAACAACCCCACCTGCAAGTTGAATGCCGTTCCAACTTTGTAACAGGAAGATCCACGCAAAGACACCAGCAAGAACCGGCTCAAGCATTCCGATTACACTTGATGTGGATTCAGATAACAAGCGCAAGCCACCAATAACAAAAAGGTAGGGAACAATCGTTCCCATAATGACGATCCACCCGATCAAACTCCAACCAGGCAATGTGTTTCCTTCAAAGATTCCCTGCAGATCCATCTGCGTTGTAAATACTTCAAAGGGAAAGTTCCACACCGGCATGACAACAACCCATGCAAGGGAAGCCATTCCAAGACCCCACACAGTTAATGACAAAGCGCTGCGCGATGTTCCAACCTTCTTACCAATTAAGAAGTAACCAGTTAATGCAAGTGCGCTGAAGAGTGCGCCAAATAAACCGATCGCATCAAAGGTCAGACCCTTCCAGACCTGCGCAAGCAGAGTTAAGCCAAGCAATGACATTGCAATTGCCAGCCACATCGAGGCGGGAACAAAGGCTTTGCGCACATACTTAACCCACAGTGCGATCCAGATCGGCGCGGTGAATTCGACAATTAAGACCAAGCTAAGCGGGACTCCACGCTGGATTCCAAGGAAATATCCCGCCTGAACCGCAGCAAAACCAATGATTCCGTAGGCGGCCAGGATGGGAATCTCTGAACGCTTAGCGGCAAGAGATCTGCGATTGGTCGCAAGAACTACAAGTAGAAGAATCAGAAATGCAGAGCATGAACGCACCTGCGCCAAACGAAATGGCGAGATATGTTCCAACACAATTGTGGAAATAATCCCGTTGAAGGCAAAAACTAACGCCCCCATGACAAGGTAAAACTCCCCGCGGTGCTTTGTAAGCATTAGAGAAGGTTACATCAACAGCTTAGAAAGCTGATTCAGGCCTAAAACGCTGATTCAGGAATGTCCATGATTGATCCATCAGTTGCTTCTACGATCTTACGATCTGCGGTGATGTGTGGCAGATAGTTTTGAACGAAGAACTTCGCTGATGCGATCTTTCCTGTGTAGAAATCAGTGTCCTTGCCAGCGTTAGGCAGTTTCTCAACTGCGATATCTGCTTGGCGTAGCAACAACCACGCGGTGATGATGTCACCAACAGCCATTAAGCAACGTGAAGTATTAAGACCAACCTGATAAATCTTTGCTGGATCTGTTTGTGACTCCATTGCATGTCCAACAAGAACACCAACGATTCCATTGAGATCGCCAAGCGCCTTAACAAGTGCTTGCTTCTCTTCGGCGTTTGCACCACCAGCCTCTGCAAACTTCTGAATCTCTTTTCCAAGTAGACCAAGTGCACGTCCACCATCTTTAACAACCTTACGGAAGAAGAAATCCAAACCTTGAATAGCTGTTGTGCCTTCATACAAGGTATCGATCTTTGCATCGCGAACATATTGTTCTAGTGGCCAATCTTGTGTGAAACCAGAACCACCAAATGTTTGTAGTGATTCAGTTCCAAGAAGTGTCCAAGACTTTTCTGAACCGTAACCCTTAACAACAGGAAGTAGCAGATCATTCAAGGCAACCATGTCAGCTACGCGATCTTTATCGCCAGCCTTTTCAGCAAGTTCGATTTCATCTTGAATTGAAGCGGTGTACAGCACAAGTGCACGCATACCTTCGCTATAAGACTTCTGAACCATCAGCGAACGACGCACATCTGGGTGCTTAATAATGGTTACGCGAGGCGAAGCCTTGTCATTCATTACCTTCATATCGCCACCCTGCACACGCTGCTTCGCGTATGAAAGTGCTTGCTGATATCCAGCAGAAAGTGTTGCAATAGCCTTTGTTCCAACCATCATGCGAGCAAACTCGATGACCTTGAACATCTGCGCAATACCTTCATGAACATCACCAAGTAGGTAACCAACTGCAGGCTCTTTTTCACCCAAGTTAATTTCACATGTTGATGAAACATTAAGACCCATCTTGTGTTCAACATTTGTTACATACACACCGTTGCGCTTACCAAGTTCACCAGTTTCATGATCAAACATGAACTTAGGAATTAAAAATAGTGAAAGACCCTTTGTTCCTGGTCCGCCACCTTCGCGACGTGCAAGAGTGAAGTGAATAATGTTGTCGTATAGATCTGCATCACCTGATGTGATGAAACGCTTTGTACCTGTGATGTGCCATGTTCCATCTGGTTGTTGAACAGCTTTGCTGCGACCTGCACCAACATCTGAACCCGCATCTGGTTCAGTTAGTTGCATCGTTGCACCCCAGTGCTTATCAACCATGAACTTTGCAATCTTCTTTTGATCTTCTGTTCCAAGAACATATGCAACCTGTGCGAATGCGTAACCAGATGCGTAGATATGAATTGCAGGGTTTGAACCCAACACCATTTCCGCCATCGCCCAACGAACTGATGGAGGAACCTTCATTCCACCAAGATCAACGGGTGCATCAAGACGCCACCATTCACCATCGACATATGCTTTGTATGACTTCTTAAAACTTTCAGGCAGCTTTACATCGCCAGTTGCCTTATTGAAATCTGTTCCAATGCGATCGCCTTCTACAAAGGATGCAGCAAGATCGTTTTCGCACAAACGTTTCATCTCTTCAAGCATTCCCATCGCGGTATCGCGATCGACCTCGGTGTACGGATCGGCGCCCATAACTTTTTCGCGACCCAATAGGTCGAAGAGGCAGAATTCAATGTCACGAAGGTTTGCGATGTAATGGCTCATGGAGCAATAGTGCTACCCGCCAGTAACTTACGCAAGATCTATGCGCGTATTTCGTTGCCCAACCCAGCCCCTTTCTGCGTATAGGCTCGCGCCGTGTTACTTAGCGATCGCGATATCCGCGCAGAGATAGAGGCAGGCCGAGTCGGCTGCGAGCCATTCCATGAAGCAATGATCCAGCCATCATCAGTTGATGTGCGCCTGGATAAGTTCTTCCGAGTATTTGAAAACCATAAGTACAGCGTTATCGATCCATCGATCGAACAACCAGAGCTAACACGCGAGGTAATCGCTGAAGGCGATGAACCATTTATCTTGCACCCAGGCGAGTTTGTTCTTGCAAGCACATATGAAGTGATCACATTGCCTGATGACATCGCAGGACGTCTAGAAGGAAAGTCATCACTAGGTCGCCTTGGGTTGCTGACACACTCGACCGCAGGATTTATCGATCCAGGATTTAGCGGTCACATCACTTTGGAGCTTTCAAATGTTGCCAACCTTCCAGTGAAGTTGTTTGCTGGAATGAAGATCGGCCAACTATGTCTCATCAAACTCTCATCTGCCGCTGAGCATCCTTACGGCTCAGAAAAGTACGGTTCTCGGTACCAAGGTCAACGTGGCCCAACACCTAGCCGTTCATTCCTTAACTTCCACAAATCAAAAATTAATTAATTCAGCGGGAATGAACCCGCAGAAAGCGCGGTTTAATTAGGTATGAAAACAATTATCGTTCTTGGCGTTATTGCTCTTATCGCTGTCTTTATCATCGCTCAATACAACCGTTTGGTTCGCTTGAACATCACAGTAGATGAAGCATGGGCGCAGATCGAGGTTCAGTTAAAGCGTCGCGCAGATTTGATTCCTAACCTGGTTGAAACAGTTAAGGGATATGCAAAGCACGAACAATCAACATTTGATGCAGTTGTAGCAGCACGTGCGAAGGCAACATCTGCTTCATCTGTTGCAGACACTGCAGCAGCTGATGGAATGGTTACACAAGCGTTGCGCGGATTGCTTGCAGTCGCCGAGGCGTATCCAGATCTAAAGGCATCTGCAAACTTCATGTCATTACAAGAAGAACTTTCAACAACTGAAAACAAGGTTGCCTTTTCACGTCAGTTCTACAATGACAATGTGCGCTCGCTGAACACAGCGGTAAAAACAATACCTAGCAGCCTTTTTGCGGGTCTTGCAAAGGTAACTGAGCGCGAGTTCTACGAGGTTGAAGATCCTCAAGATCGCAACGCACCAAAAGTTACCTTTTAATTACTGATGAACTTTAGAACGATGCAAGCGGCTAACCGCCGTAAAACAATTGGTTTGCTTGTTGGTATGGGCGTACTTGTGTGGCTTGTTGTCTACGCAGCACTTACCTACTTTGGCCAAGGCACCGCGGGCATTGTTCCGATTGCAGTTGGAATCGCTTTAGTTTCAGTGTGGGGTTCGTACTACGGATCAGACAAACTTGTATTAACAATGACTGGTGCGAAGTTAATTCAAGAATCAGATAATCCAAAGTTATTTAATTTGATTCAGGAAGTAACTATTGCATCGGGATTACCTATGCCAAAGGTTGCAATCGTCATCGATAGTGCACCAAACGCCTTTGCAACAGGTCGAAACCCTGAACATGCGCTAATCGCATTTACTACAGGTATTTTGGATGTAATGGATCGCGATCAACTGCAAGGTGTCATCGCCCACGAGATGGCGCACGTTGCTAACCGCGACACATTGGTTAGCGCGGTAGCTGCAACAACAGCTGGAGCTATTGCAATCTTGTCTGACATGTTGACCCGCATGATGTGGTTTGGCGGTGGTCGTGACAGAGATCGCGAAGGCAATGGAAATCCAATCGCACTTGTTATCTCTCTTGTTATTTTGATCTTGGCACCGTTAGCCGCAATGATGCTGAAATCAGCAATTTCTCGTAGGCGTGAATCTTTAGCTGATGCGACAGCGGTTTCCTTTACACGTAACCCAGCAGGTCTTCGATCAGCATTAGAGGTTCTGGCATCTGATTCAACTGTTGTGCACCAACGTTCAACAGCTGTTGCTCATATTTGGATTGAATCTCCGCTTGATGCGAAATCGGTATCAAAGTTGTTTTCTACCCACCCACCGATTGAAGAACGTATTGCTGTTCTAAAATCTATGGAGTCCCTGAACTAAATCTTGAAATGCAGCGTGAAAGTAGCGCCATTACCTGGTTCTGAGGCTACTGAAACCGTTCCGCCATGGGCCTTCATGACCTCATCAACGATCGATAGGCCAAGTCCGCTGCCTTCGCGGCTATTGCGTTGGCGCGATGTATCCACACGATAGAAACGTTCAAAGATTCGCTCTTGATCCTCAAGAGAAAGTCCCGGACCATTATCTGCAACTGTCACGTATGAACCATTCTCATCTGAATAGGTAGCAACATGAATCTGTGTGCCATCAGGTGTGTGGGCACGTGCATTTGCAAGCAAATTGGTGACAACCTGATAAATCTTGTCTGCATCACCGTGTGTGTGAACATCATGTGCGATGTCCATAGTGATTGGGTGATCAGGTCCTGCCGCTAAGGCAGATGAAACAGCTTCAGTGACTAAATTAGAAAGATCAACATCTGTCATAACTAACTCACGTGATTGATCCATGCGTGCAAGCATCAAAAGATCTTCCACTAAGTACCCCATGCGCATCGATTCCTTTTCAATGCGTCCAATGAGTTCTTTAGTCTTTTCTCCATCTGGTACCGCGCCTTGTCGATGAAGTTCGGCAAATCCGCGAATAGATGTCAAAGGTGTACGAAGTTCATGGCTGGCATCTGCAACAAAGCGTCGCAATTTATCTTCAGATTCTGTGCGTGCGGCAAAGGACTCTTCAATTCGCGAAAGCATTGTATTCAATGAAGTACTTAAGCGACCTACTTCTGTATCTGGTTCAAAGTTTTCAAGACGTGCAGATAAATCACCTGCCGCAATCTGTTCTGCGGTCTCTTCAATCTTTTTCAATGGCTTCATGCTGAGCTTGATAACTTGACGAGAAGCAAAGGCGATGAAGAGCAAAACAATTCCACCGATAATTAAAAAGACGACACCAATTTGATGAGTTGTTCGATCGAAGTCACGAAGTGATTGCGCAACAATTACCGAACCAAGTGAAGATGGCAAAACAGTTGTCGCAACACGGAAATCAGCACCAGGTGCCTTAACGGTAAATGGCTTGGAGCCAAAAGCTGCAACCTGTCCCGGCAGCAAACCCTTCACATAATCAGTGATTTTATTGGAGTTTAGGTCTCCGCCGATACCACCGATTAAATTTCCAAATGGATCTAAAACCGTCACCGAGATCGTTGTAGGAACACGGTTAAGTGGTGTTACAGCTCGTGCAGAACTAGGAGTGTCATCATCGTCACGAGCAATTCCAGCTTGATCTAGACGTTGCGCAGTTCCACCAACAACACTGAGCAGCTGTTCATCAACTTGATGAATTAAGTAATCACGAAGTAAAGCTTGTGAACCAACACCAGCGCCAATGAATCCGATTGCAGAAAGTATAAGTACACCAATCGTTAAACGATTACGTAAACTTGAATTTGCAAACGGTGATTTCATTTTCTATTTAGGCGGCATTCTCAAGCGATAGCCGACTCCACGTACTGTGTGAATTAGTGGTGGATCAAATGAATCTACCTTCTTGCGAAGATAAGAAATATAGGTTTCGACGATTCCCATGTCACCACGGAAGTCGTACTGCCACACGTGATCAAGGATCTGTGCCTTGGATACAACACGGTCTGCGTTAATAATTAAGTATCGCAATAATGCGAACTCTGTTGGTGAAAGATCCAGCAGTTCTCCTGCGCGACGAACTTCATGTGTTGCCTCATCTAATTCAAGATCGGCAAAACGCATCTTTTCATCATCGATTGCAATTGCATCAACACCTGTGCGACGGAGAAGTGCGCGCAGACGAGCAACAAGCTCTTCTAATGAAAATGGCTTTGTCATGTAATCATCGCCGCCAAGGGTCAGACCCTTAACCTTGTCTTCCATGCCATCTTTAGCTGTCAGGAATAAAACTCCTGCATCAACACCTTCATTGCGAATCTTCTTACACACTTCAAAGCCATCAAGATCAGGCAACATGACATCGAGAACCATTGCATGTGGCTTGAACTCTTCAGCTACTCGTAGAGCCTCTGCACCATTTGCTGCGGTGCGGACATCAAAGCCAACAAATCGAAGGCTTGTAGAGATTAATTCGCTGATGCTTGATTCATCATCAACGACCAAGATGCGCTGTGCTGTCTTCTCTGCGGTTGTTGTCATGGCAAGAGAATGCTCTCATAGCCTGAAAGTTTCCTGAGAATGGGGTGGTTTTACGCCTAATGTTCTTTGACGGAGCGCAGCAAAACCTGCGCAACATCTAAGACTTCAACCGTAGATTCCTTCGCATTCATTCCATCGCTAGTCATCACGCGACAGAAAGGACAGGCAACTGCAAGCTCTTTTGCACCTGTTGCGATCGCCTCTTCAACACGATTGATGTTGATACGTGAACCAATTTTCTCTTCCATCCACATACGTCCACCGCCAGCACCACAACAGAAAGAACGTTCCTTGTTGCGTGGCATTTCAGTTAACTGCGCACCAGTTGCTTCAAGTAATTCACGTGGTGGTTGGTAGATCTCGTTGTGACGACCTAAGTAGCAAGGATCGTGATAAGTCATTGCAGTGTGAGACATCTTGATCGGTAGTAACTTCTTTTCACGAAGCAGTTGATTGAGCAACTGTGTGTGGTGAACCATTTCTAATTCAAAACCTTGTTGTCCGTAATCGCGACCGATTGTTGTGAAGCAGTGAGGGCAGGTAACAACAACTTTCTTCTTACCCTTTGGTCGATCACCGAATGCTTCTTTGAAGGTTTCAATGTTTTCGCGAGAGAGAATTTGATACAAAAATTCATTTCCGGCACGACGTGCAGGATCTCCGGTACATGTCTCCTTCTTACCCAACACCGCAAAGTTAACGCCAGCCATGTACAGAAGTTCTGCAACAGCTTTTGTAGTTTTCTTTGCACGCTCTTCGTATGCACCCGCACAGCCAACCCAGAACAAGTACTCGACCTCATCTGGAAGTTGGCCATCAATTACATTGATTGGGAAATCACATTCAGCGATCCACGCTTCGCGATCTGTGCGGTTAGCACCCCAAGGATTACCCGCCTTTTCAAGATTTCTAAATGTTCCACCAAGTTCTGATGGGAACTCAGATTCAACTAAGACCTGGAAGCGACGCATGTTAACGATGTGATCTACGTGTTCGATATCAACTGGGCACTCGTTAACGCAGGCACCACATGTTGTACATGACCACAAAACATCCAAGCTAATCGGTGAGTTTTCACCAACAAGTGCCTCATTTTCAACGGTTTTAGCAAAGGCGTGATCGCGCATAGCCATGATTAACAGCTTTGGTGACAATGGCTTTTCAGTGTGCCAAGCAGGACATTGCGATTGGCAACGACCACATTCGGTACAGGAAGACATATCCAACAAACCCTTCCAGGTAATGTCGGCGCGTGTACCTAAACCAAAGACATCATCTTCCTTTGGATCTTCAAAGTTAATCTCTTCACCGTGCGACAACATTGGTGGCAACGCACCCAGTGATGATTTTCCATCTGCGTTGCGGCGGAAGTAAATGTTGAACGGTGCCAAGAAACGGTGCCATGCAACACCCATTGTTAGATTTGTTGCAATCACAATGAACCAAGCCATCGACCCAACGATCTTGATTGTTGCAACGATCTGAATCCATGATGTCAGCTGAGACAGAGTCATTGACTTAAACATGGAAGCGATGAACCAGGTGGTGATGTAGTGTCGGTTCCACTTTGTCTCATCTGACAATGCGCCTTCAAGACCGCGAAGTGCGATAACGCAGAAGACAATAAGCAGAATTGTGAACTCGACGTAGTACGCCTTCTTCATTCCAGAACCTGCAAAACGAGAACGCTTATTGCGCAGACGAGTTACTTGGCGAATTGCAATAAGGGTCACAATTCCGATACCGGTTGCCCATGCAATTAATTCGGTGATGTATTCGTAAATCCAAAGGTGTCCAATGATTGGCAGTGCAAACTTCGGATTAATCAACTGTCCGTATGCGGTTACAAGAGTTCCAAACAAAACAACAAAGCCGACCATGACAAACCAGTGCGCTAATCCAACTACGGTGAAGTTGAACATCTTTGTGTGCCCAAAGATTTCGCCAGCTGCCATGCGCAAACGCTGCGACTTATCGTTGCGACGCGTTGGATCTGGTTGTCCTTTCTTATAGATACCGATCAGCGCTTTAGTGCGAACGGCTAGAAGGACTAGAGCTACAACTGTGATGCCATAGGAAAGGCCTGCGAGTGCGAGGTTCATAAGGAGAGGGTAGGGAATAAAGCCCTACCCGTGTGTGTTCCACTAGATGGAAACCTGAGTCGCCTCGACTCAACCTTTTGGGTATGATCGACTCAGGTTCAGCAGGCCTCGACCCTAAATCAGGCTCGAGAGGGACAAAAGGAGCACAAACAATGGCTAGAGCAGTCGGAATCGACCTCGGTACAACTAACAGCTGCGTATCCGTTCTTGAAGGTGGCGAGCCAACAGTTATCGCCAACGCGGAGGGTGCACGCACAACCCCATCGATCGTGGCATTCGCAAAAAATGGCGAAGTTCTCGTAGGTGAGGTCGCAAAGCGTCAATCAGTGACTAACGTCGAACGCACAATCCGTTCCGTTAAGCGTCACATGGGTACTAACTGGACTATCGATATCGATGGCAAGAAGTACACATCACAAGAAATTTCTGCACGCGTTCTACAAAAGTTAAAGCGCGATGCTGAAGCGTATTTGGGTGAGACAGTAACTGATGCAGTTATCACCGTTCCTGCTTACTTCAACGATGCACAACGTCAGGCAACAAAAGAAGCTGGCGAAATTGCAGGTCTCAATGTTCTTCGTATCATCAACGAGCCAACTGCTGCAGCGCTCGCATACGGATTAGATAAGGCTGACAAGGAACAAACAATTCTTGTATTCGACCTTGGTGGTGGAACATTTGACGTTTCACTATTGGAAATCGGCGATGGTGTTGTTGAAGTTAAAGCAACTAACGGCGATAACAACCTTGGTGGAGATGACTGGGATCAAGCACTTGTTGATCACCTAGTAACAACATTTGGTTCTGCAAATGGAATTGATTTAACAAAAGACAAGATGGCGATGCAACGTGTTCGTGAAGCTGCTGAAAAGGCAAAGATCGAACTGTCATCTTCACAATCTGCTTCAGTTAATCTTCCATACATCACAGTTGATGCTGAAAAGAATCCACTATTCATGGATGAAACAATTACACGTGCACAGTTCCAGCAGTTAACTGCAGGATTACTAGAGCGTTGCAAGAAGCCATTCCAAGCTGTTCTAAAAGATGCTGGAATTCCAATTGCAAACATTCACTCTGTTGTACTTGTTGGTGGATCAACTCGTATGCCAGCAGTTGTAGATCTAGTTAAGGAGTTAACTGGCGGCAAGGAGCCAAATAAGGGCGTAAACCCTGATGAGGTTGTTGCAGTTGGTGCATCACTACAGGCTGGTGTTTTGAAGGGCGAAGTTAAGGATGTATTGCTTCTAGACGTTACTCCGCTGTCACTTGGTATCGAAACCAAGGGTGGCGTAATGACAAAGTTGATCGAGCGAAACACAACAATTCCAACTAAGCGCAGCGAAGTATTTACAACAGCTGATGACAATCAGCCAGCTGTACAGATTCAGGCATACCAAGGCGAACGTGAAATGGCTGCTTACAACAAGAAGCTAGGAATGTTCGAACTAACAGGTTTGCCACCAGCACCACGTGGTATTCCACAGATCGAAGTTACATTCGACATCGATGCAAACGGAATTGTTCATGTGTCTGCAAAGGATCTTGGAACAGGTAAAGAGCAGAGTATGACCATCACCGGTGGATCTGCACTGTCTAAGGAAGAGATCGAGCGCATGATGGCCGATGCTGAATCACACGCTGAAGAAGATCGTCAGCGCAAGGAAGAGGCAGAGATCCGCAACGCAGGAGATTCACTTCTGTACTCAACTGAAAAGTTCATCAAGGACAATGAAGAGAAGTTGTCACAAGGTGAAGCTCTTGAGAAGAAGACAGAGACTGAAGAGGCTCTTGCAGAACTTAAGACCGCGCTTGGTGGTTCAAACTACGAAATGATTAAGTCTGCAACTGAAAAGGTTGCAACTGTTAGCCAAGCACTTGGTGCAGCGTTGTACGCAGCAGGTGCAGCAGCTGAAGGCGATGCAACCCCAAATGAAGATGGTGTTGAAGACGCTGAAGTAGTTGAAGAAGACACTAAGTAATGTCAGAAGAAACTACAGAACAAGTTGTTGAAGAGGTTGTTGAGCCGGGTCAGGAGACTGACCCGGTTGCAACACTGACAGCTGACTTGCAACGACTTCAAGCAGAGTATGCAAACTACCGAAAGCGTGTAGAACGCGATCGCGCAGTTGCACATGAAAGCGCAGTAGGTGCTGTTCTTACAGAGCTACTTGCGCTACTTGATGATGTCGATCGTGCAGAACAACATGGCGAGCTAACCGGTGGCTTTAAAGCCGTTGCAGACCAGTTAAATTCAATAGTTTCACGCATCGGGCTAGAAAAGTACGGCACCGAAGGTGAAGCCTTTGACCCACAGATTCACGAAGCACTTATGCATGATGAATCTGCAGATGTTGCAGTTGCTACTGCATCCAAGATTTTGCAACCTGGCTACAAGTACAAGGAGCGCGTACTGCGTCCTGCACGTGTAGCTGTAACAGATCCAGCGGGAGCGTAATTTCACATGGCAGCGAAGGATTTATACGAGAAGGATTTTTATAAGGTCCTTGGCGTAGATAAAAAAGCGCCTGCCGATGAGATTAAGAAGAAGTATCGATCACTTGCTCGCGATCTACATCCAGATAAAACAAAGGGCGATGTAGCAAAGGAAGAACAGTTCAAAGCTGTATCCGAAGCCTACGAAATTTTATCTGATGCTAAAAAGCGCGCTGAATATGATGAAGCACGTTCACTCTTTGAAAAGGGTGGCTTCCGTGCGCCACAAGGTGGTGGCTTCCAAGGTGGAGATTTCGGAGATATCTTCGGTGGAGGAAACCCTCAAGATATCTTTTCAAACCTCTTTGGTGGTGGCGGACGCCGTGGTCCACGCAAAGGACAAGATCTTCAAACTGAAGCAACCATTACCTTTCGCGAATCAGTATTTGGAACAACGCTTGATCTGCGTTTAGGAATGGAACGTGGCGGATCGCAAAACATTTCTGCACGCGTACCAACAGGTGTTCATGATGGCGCAAAGATTCGTGTTAAAGGTAAGGGTGCACAAGGGGAAGCAGGTCCTGGCGATCTGTTTATTCAACTGCATGTAAAGCCTCACCCAATCTTTGGTCGTAAAGGTGAAAACTTAACAATTACCTTGCCAGTTACATTTACCGAAGCTGCGCTTGGTGCAGATATCAAGGTTCCAACTTTGTCTGGTGATGATGTAACAGTTCGTATTGCACCCGGAACCCCTAACGGTCGAACATTGCGCGTTAAGGGCCGAGGGGTCACAAAAGGCAGTACCACAGGCGACTTATTGGTCACCGTCGAAGTGCAGGTGCCACAGCGCGTTGATGGAAAAGCGCTAGACGCACTGAAGAAGTTTGCAGAAGAAACAGCAAGTGAAGATGTGCGTTCAGATTTTGCGAATAAGGCGAAGATATGAGCGAAGAGAAGAACACTTTGCCAGATGATGATGCTGGCGTTTATGTAATTTCAGTTGCTGCTGAAATTTCAGGTATGCATCCACAAACACTTCGTCAATATGACAAGTTAGGTTTGGTTTCACCTTCACGCACCGAAGGTCGTAATCGTCGTTACTCACTTCGCGACATCGCACTTCTTCGCGCAGTTCAAAAACTTGTCGGAGAAGGAATCAACCACGCAGGTATCAAGCGAATCATCGAATTGGAATCTGCAATGGCAAATATGGCTGTTGAGGTTGCGCAGCTTCGAATTGAAGTAGATGCGCTGCTTAAAGAAAATCCACCTAAAGGTTTAGCCACACGACGTAAATCTGAAGTTATTGTTTATAAAGAAGAAAATTAGTTTAAACAGTTAACTCGGCCGGTCCAGGTTCCAAGTGTTGGACCAGTTGGTGATTTCAAAACCTTTTCAATAACCGTTGCATACACATCACGGAAATCTGTAGTTACAGCTAGATCACCCTTGTATAAATTCTTTAACGATGGTTGTTCTCCATAGAAACCACCCTTAACACCGTTTCCAATTACAAACATTGGTCCTGATGTTCCGTGATCGGTACCTTGTGAACCATTTCCTGCAACGCGTCGACCAAACTCGCTATAAACCATGATCGTCACATCATTGCTTCGAGTAGTTGCCTTTAACTGACCCATAAATCGTGACAATGAATCAGACACAACACCTAGAAGTTCTGCCTGAGCATTTGCCTCGTTAGCGTGGGTATCGAAGCCACCTAAAGAAACAGACCACACCTTTGTTGGAGATCCCGCCGCGATTAGCTTTGCAACCACATCTAGCTGCTGGGCTAAATTGCTATCTCCGCCAGCGTTTCCGCCATTAGTTGTAGGTAGATCAGGTGAAACAGGAGCAGGTGCCTTAAGTACAGGCTGAACATTTCCGGAGATACTAAATAAATTGCGCATCGATGTAGCAGCAGCTGCCATTAACTTTGAATCCTTTTTAGCAACCTTTGATAACTGTGCGCACTGTGATGCCAATGTTCCCTTTGGAATTACTAATCCACCTAATGGCAACGCTGAACCACTTCGCTTTGCACCTGCAAGCAAAGGAGGCAAGACAGAACCTAATGAGATTGCAAGCATCGGATCTTCAGCTTGCGTATCTACCCAACGACCAAGCCAACCTGTTGCAATGTGCTTTGCAGGTGATGCTGTCTGCCACTTAGCCATTGAAGAAAAGTGTGAGTGATCAGAGTTTGGATAACCAACGCCGCGAATAATCGCAACCTTCTTTTGATCCCACAGCGCTTTTAAACCCTTCATCGCAGGGTTCAATGCGAGTTCAGCATCAAGTGGCAAAACATCAGCGGCTTTATAAGAAATATCGGGACGTGATGAGTAATAAATCGGATCGGTAAATGGAATTACTGTATTTAAACCATCATTTCCGCCGTACAGAGTTACAACAACAAGAATTGGAGTATTGGCTGGCAATGGTCGATCAATTGCAGCCTGTGCAATTTCATCAATGCTAAGCAGCGGAGCTGCTGCACCAACCGCAACAGCACCAGATGTCATCTTTAAAAACTTTCGGCGAGTGACTGTATCCATGGTTGTCTCCTATGCACTCACGACATATTCAGGGCTGCACAGTGCAAGCAAAGCAAACTGTGCAGGATCATTAACAGAATCACGTAGCGCAGCCTGTGTGCGTGCACTCCATTCGGGAACACCTAACCAATCTGTACTCTTTGTTAAACGTGCAGCAGGTTTCAAATCGTTGAGCACACGCAAATCACTTTGTTTGATCAACCATCCCGCAAAAGCAATTCGATACTGAGCTGTGGCAGATGACAACCAGGCTTCGGCAGCAGGCCAACCACCCACGTTTGGCGGGTTAAATGGCACCTGGCCAAGCTTGTCTAAATAGTTAATTAACTGCGCCGGAGTCTTTAACGCAGATGGTGTTAATTCAAGCGCACGGCATGCAGAGATAAACCATTCAACTGGTGATTTCACCATCGCATATGTTTCATCGCGCATTGCAACATCGTTGGCCATTGCATTAACCGCCGCAGAAATTTCTCGGTTAGCAAATGCAAATTTAGCAGAAAATGTCGTAGGCATACTTTCTGTACTTGAAATAAATCGATACCACAATCGCTCTGCGATAAATGTTGCGTTGTCATCGCGCGCGACTAAGAAATCAGACAATGCTTCGCCTGTGAAACTTTGCGTTGTTCCTAAAATCGCAATTGGATTTGGATCGTGACGCTTTGCATTAAATGAAACCTCGCCGCTGCTGCGTACAACTTGATATCCCGTCAACGCACGTGCCGCGGCTTTCACATCATCTTCGCTATAACGGTCAACACCTAAAACAAATAGCTCCATTAACTCGCGACCCAAGTTTTCATTAGGTGCTTTTAATGTGCTGTCCTGACCATCCAACCAAAATTGCAACGCACCATCGTTAATCATCGCGCGTGACATCGCTTTAAAGTTTCCTAAGCAATATGTGCGAAAGGTGTTGTTCTGAATAAACATCGGCATTGCAAAATTTAATTTCTGAACAGAGGTTGCCCAATGTCCATGCCAAAACCAGGTCATTCGTTCTGTTAGCCCATGATCACTTAACGCCATGCGATCTAGCCACCACATTGTCATCTGTTGAACTTGGTAACGCATTTCAATTGCAAAGGGAACAATCTCTTTACTGTTTGGTGCAGGTCGTGGACCTAAGTTTGTAATTGTTGGAACAACAACCTTTGTTGCACCTGCATCAGAAGCTGGAACGGTAAGCATCTTTGTTCTAGTTGATGAAATACCGTCGGCAATCGCTTGTGCGTATTCACCGGGACGTGGCCCAAAGGCGAAACGGTGAAATAACCGCGAAGTTTCTAGCCTCTGTACGTTCATGTCCTGACCATAGAACGGATTACCCAACAAGGTAAGGTTCTCGCATGAACTCACGTGAAACTCTCAGAGAACAGATTCTTACGAAGGCCGTTGTGCACGGAAAGGTGATCCTTTCTAGCGGCAAAGAGGCTGATTACTACGTAGATCTGCGTCGCGTGACATTGGATTCAGTGGCAGCGCCACTTGTTGGCCAGGTAATGCTGGAGCTAACAAAAGATCTTGATTACGAAGCAGTCGGCGGCCTAACACTTGGTGCAGATCCTGTTGCGACAGCGATGATGCATGTGGCTGCAGCGCAAGGAAAGAAGATTGATTCTTTTGTAGTTCGCAAAGCTGAAAAGGCACACGGCCTACAACGTCGCATCGAAGGTCCAGATGTAAAGGGCAAGCGTGTTCTAGCTGTTGAAGATACTTCGACTACTGGCGGATCTGTTCTTACAGCTGTTGAAGCGTTAATCGAAGCTGGCGCAATTGTTGTTGGCGTTGCAGTAATTGTGGAACGCGGGGCAGAGCCAAAGATTAAAGAGGCAGGGTATGAATACCGTGCTGCGTATCAGTTAGCAGATCTCGGTCTTTAGTTTTTAAAACGCTTTGATTGCCACTCTTTAAAGAGTTCAATTACGACAGGAATCAAGCTAATTGCAATAATTAATGCAATTACAGGTAGTAGGTATGTATCTACCGATCCCTTTAAAACATCACCTAATACATAACCGAGCCCAAGAACTAATTCGGTCCAAAGAACTCCACCAACAATGTTCCATAAACGGAACTGCTTTTTATCTAAACCAATAACACCGCACATTGGATTAATAAGTGTGCGAACAAATGGAACAAAGCGTGCAAGGACTAACGCCTTACCTGTTCCATATTTACGTAACCATTTTTCAGTTGCTAAAACCTTTTGATGATTAAAGACGCGACCATCGGGACGATCAAATAATCCGCGGCCATACTTTTTGCCGATCCAATAACCAGTTTCTCCACCAACGATCGCTGCCACCGGTGCCAACGCAAACAACAACGCTGCCGGTAGATGCGCATCGCCAAGAATTGCTGCACCCGAACCCGATGCTGCAACACCTGCAATAAAGAGGAGTGAATCCCCCGGAAATGCCAGGCCGATCAGCAAGCCAGTTTCAGCAAAAATGATCGCCAAGACCCCAGCTAGGCCTAGTTCCGAGACGATCGAGTGCGCATCAAAAAGGTTCATGCGGGCGAGGCTATCTCACGCATGGGCAGCCGGGGTAGTTACCAAATCGTTGTAGTTATACATACTTTTACACATGGTTCCTCCTTGCTCATGCGAAGCGCTCGCATAAGAATTGGCTCACCACGGGACGCGGGTTTCAGATGGAACCCGGACCGCTGACCCCTTAAGGATAAAAATGAAAAGAAAAGGTCTTCTAGCAGTAACTGCTGCAGCTGCTCTTTCTCTTCTAGCTTCATTGGTTACAACAACTTCAGCATCAGCTGCAGTTAACTGTGATCCATATGCTGGCTACAAGAGCATGAAGGGCAAGACAGTAACAATTTTCACTTCAATTCTAGAACCAGAATTAACAACACTTAATACAGCAATGAAGGATTTCCAATCTTGCACAGGTATTAAGATCAAAATTGAAGGATCAAACCAGTTCGAAGCATTGCTACCAGTTCGCGTAAAGGGTAACAACGCACCAGATCTAGCATGGATCCCACAGCCAGGTCTTCTAGCAAAGCTAGTTGCAACAGGCAAAGTTGTTCCAGCTCCAAAGGCTGTTGTAGCAAACGTTGACAAGTACTGGTCTAAGTCATGGAAGGCATACGGAACTGTAAACGGTAAGTTCTACGCAGCTCCATTCGGATCAAACATGAAGTCACTTGTTTGGTACTCACCAAAGCAGTTCAAGGCAAACGGTTACACAGTTCCAACAACATGGGCTGACATGACAGCACTTGCAGACAAGATGGCTGCAAAGGGTCAGACAGCATTCTGTGGTGGTCTTGGTTCAGGTGGAGCAACTGGTTGGCCAGCAACTGACTGGGTTGAGCAGATGGTTCTACGTGAGTACGGATCAGATGTTTACAACGGTTGGGTTTCACACAAGATCAAGTTCTCAGATCCAAAGATCGTTGCAGCGATGCAAAAGGTTGCTGACTGGATGCAGAATCCAAAGTGGGTTGGCAACGTAAAGGGAATCGCAACAACAACATTCCAGGATGCAGGTAAGGGAATTCCTGATGGTAAGTGCATGATGCTTCAGCAGGCTTCTTTCTACGGAAACCTAATCGCTGAAACAGGCGCAACAATCTCACCAACAGGTGATGCATTTGCGTTCTACCTACCAGCTACAAACTCAAAGGTAACTGTTCCTGTTGTTGGTGGTGGAGAGTTCACAGCAGCTTTCTCATCACGTCCAGAAGTACAGGCAGTACAGGCTTACCTATCATCAGCAACATTTGCTACATCACGTGTACAGCTAGATCACTGGATCTCAGCTAACTCAGGTGTACCTCTAGCTGCTTATAAGGATCCTGTTGACAAGCTAGCTGCAACATACCTAGCAAATCCAAAGTCAACATTTGGATTCGACGCATCTGACTTAATGCCAGCTGCTGTTGGTGCAGGTGCAGAGTGGAAGGAATTCACCGCTTGGTTCGGTGAAGGAAAGTCCATTGCTGATGTTGTAAAGGCAATCGACGCTGCTTGGCCAAAGAGCTAATACAGCGCAATAAGTAATAACGGAGGAGGTCACCTTTACCGGTGGCCTCCTCCGCACTTAAAATTAAGAATTAATTAACAATAAAGAAAGGTGAATAGAGAAATGTCAGATTTCCTGTCAGTCAATATTCCTAAGTTCACCTCGGCATTTTCTGCAATCGCAATCTTCTTTATTGCACTTGGTGTTATTTTTGCAATTGCAGGACGCGCAAATGGAAGAAAAGCGCGACCAATTGCTTTAATTATTTTCTTAGCTCCAGCTCTTCTTTTACTTCTTGCCGGTGTTGTTATTCCTGGCGTCCGAACAATTTTATTTAGCTTTATGAACCCAGATTCAAATGGTTGGGTCGGTTTAGCTAACTACCAATGGATGATTGAAGATCCAAATGTAAAAGTAATTATGGTTAACACCATTTTGTGGATCTTGGTTGTACCTCTATTTACCGCAGCACTTGGTTTGTTGCTTGCGGTTATGTTGGATCGTATTAAGCACGAATCCATCCCAAAATCACTGTTATTTATGCCTATGGCGATCTCTTTTGTAGGCGCTTCAATTATTTTCAAGTTTGTTTACGAGTACAACGAACCAAATGAGGTTCAAATTGGTTTGCTCAGCGCAATTGTTAAGTTCTTCGGATTAACTCCAAGCGACTGGATGCTTTCAAAGCCGCTGAATACATTCTTATTAATGATTATTTATGTATGGACCCAAATGGGCTTCGGAATGGTTATCTTGTCCGCAGCTATTAAGGGCGTTCCTGCAGATATCGTCGAAGCTTCAGCGCTCGATGGCGCACATGGATGGCGTTTATTCCGCAACATCACCTTCCCAATGGTTAAAGGAACCTTTATCGTGGTGCTGGCAACAGGCGTTGTTGGTGCTTTGAAGGTGTTCGACATCGTTCGAACAATGACGGGCGGAAACTTCAGTACAAACGTGCTTGCTAACGAGATGTATTCACAGACATTCGTTCAGTTTGATCAGGGTAAGGGTTCAGCACTTGCCGTAGTTCTCTTCTTGTTAGTGACACCAATTCTTATCTACAACATCCGATCATTGCGAAAGGAGCGTACTCACTGATGGCAAAGAAGATCGCTGAGCACAATCCTGGTCGCAAGATCTTTTCAAGCAAGATTGCAACCACAATTGTTTGGTTAATTACCTTTATCTGGACAGTTCCAACCTTTGGATTGTTAGTAACCTCCTTTAAAGGTGAAAAGGCGATCTTGGATGAAGCGTGGTGGTCAACACTGTTGCACCCAAGTTTCACATTAGCTAACTACAAGGGTGTTTTCCTTGGTGATGGATCAGAATCATTAAGTAGTGGAGTCCTTCCATACTTTATTAACTCAATTGTTATTACCTTGCCTGCAACAATTTTCCCGATTGTTATTGCAACCATGGCTGCGTATGCACTTGCCTGGATTCGTTTCCGCGGCAGCGACTTCCTATTTTTCTCAATATTTGCGCTGCAAGTAGTGCCTTTGCAGATGGCTTTGATCCCACTGCTTTTGCTATTTACAGGTGGAGCGCACATCGGCTCTATCACTATTTTCCCTGCGTTAGGTATTGCTGGAGAGTTTGCAGGTATTTGGTTGCCTCACACAATGTTCGCATTGCCGTTGGCGATTTATTTGCTGCACAACTTCATCGCAGGATTGCCTCGCGATTTAATGGAAGCTGCATATGTTGATGGCGCAAACCACTTCACAGTATTCCGTCGCATTGTTCTTCCATTAGCTGTTCCTGGAATCGCATCAATCGCGATCTTCCAATTCTTGTGGGTATGGAACGATCTGCTTGTTGCACTTACATTTGCATCAGGAACCGAAGAGGTTGCACCAATTAACAGCAAGCTTGCTTCATTAGTTGGTCAATATGGTTCGGGATACACACAGCTATCAGCGGGCGCATTCATCACGATTGCAATCCCACTTGTCGTCTTCTTCTCATTGCAACGGTACTTCGTCCGCGGCTTGCTTGCAGGCAGCGTTAAATAGCCTGTCCGTTGTTTTTGATCTGATCGCGGTACCAAAGCCCTGAATCTTTAATGATGCGCTTTTGCGTTTCGAAATCAACATGCACGATTCCAAAACGCTTGTCATAGCCAAGTGCCCATTCAAAGTTATCCATTAACGACCACTGGTAGTAACCCTTAACAGGTGAACCTTGTGCGATCGCATTTGATACAGCCTTTAAATGTGTTTGTAGATAATCAATGCGTCGTTGATCTGCAACATGACCCGAAGCATCTGGACCATCATCGTAGGCTGCACCATTTTCAGTGATGTATAACGGTGGCAATTTGTCGCCATGTTCCTTGTGCCAACGAACTAACAAGTTCTCTAAACCTTCTGGTGTTAATGGCCAACCCATATCTGTCAGCGGTCCGCGTGGAGTCTCATCGATATCAAGGTCAAAAAGCCCTGAAATAGAGTGCCATTCAGGCTTTCCGCCTAGTGATGCACCAATTCGGTTATCGAAGTAGTAATTGATTCCGATGAAATCATTCTTAACCATTGCCGCCTGCATATCGCCATCTTTAATGACAGAAGTGAGCTCGTCACCATAGGTATCGATCAAGATTTGCGGATATTTTCCATGCATAATCGCATCCATCCAGAAACGATTCTGGTGCGCGTCTCCAATTGCAGCAGCATGTGCCTGGATTGGATCATGTGCATCATCTGGAACATGGTTTGCTTGATTAAGAACCGGTCCAGTCAAAATGTCGCCACGTACTGCGCGCATCGCGTTTGTTGATGCTGCGTGTGCAAGCACTGTGTGGTGCGCTGCTGCAAAGGCTGCCCGACGATCCAAAATTCCTGGTGCATGGATTCCAATTCCATGACCTAGCCATGCAACAACCCATGGCTCGTTAATTGGTGAAAACTTCTTAACGCGATCGCCAAAGCGCTCGACTACCGCAGTTGAGTAATCAGCAAAGTGGTTAACGATGTCGCGGTTTACCCAACCACCCTTATCCTGCAACGCCTGAGGTAAATCCCAGTGATACAAAGTTGCTAATGGTTCGATTCCTGCTTCAAGCAACCCGTCAATTAAACGATCGTAAAAATCAAAACCGCGCTCTTCGCGAACTCCATCGCCCTTTGGAAACATACGAGGCCATGCAAATGAAAAGCGATATCCCTGCAGACCAAGATCCTTCATGATCGCAATGTCTTCTGGGTAACGGTGATAGTGATCATTGGCGACATCACCGGTGTCGCCCTTTGCTACCTTGCCCGGAGTTTTACAAAATGTGTCCCAGATCGATGGCCCGCGACCATCTTCATTTGCTGCACCTTCAATTTGATAAGAAGATGTTGCAGCGCCCCATAAGAAATCTTTCGGAAAAGTAGCCATGCCATAAGCCTAAGGGCATTACGCCCGAATGTCAGTAAACTTCTGAAATGAGCCAATTAAGCCAGTATTCAAAGGCCCGCGTAGCTATTACCGTCGCATTTATCGCTAATGGATCTATTGCCGGAACCTTTTATTCACGCGTTGCAGATATCAAAGAGAAGTTAGATATCTCAAATAGCGCACTTGGCATCGCATTACTTGTTATTTCATTAGGTGTTCTCGCAGGCCTGGCATTTTCAGGAAAGCAATCGGCAAAACGTGGCAGTGCTCCAATTACTTTGTACGGTACATACGCATTAGGTGTTGCAATGTTAATTGTTGGTACCTCCAATAGTTACATCACTTTGTGCGCGACCTTCTTGTTACTTGGCGCTTGCCTTGCCACACAAGATGTTGCGATGAATTCACATGCAATTGTTCTAGAACATGAATCTGGCAATCGCTACATGAGCACCTTCCATGCCATGTTTTCTTTGGGCGCATTAGGCGGCGGCGTTGTTGGTGGCTGGTTTTCCCAACATGACATTCCATTAATGAAACACGCAGCATTTATTGCAATGATTATTTTCTTAGCAAATTATTGTGTGCGCAACTGGTTCTTGTCTGCAGATTTAGATAAGCATGCTGTTGAAGGTAAAAAGAAGATCAAGCGACCAAAACTATTTTTCATCGTTGGTCTACTTGGACTGTGCGGAACTATCGGTGAAGGATCTGCCGGTGACTGGGGAGCAATTCTTTCTCGCGATACATTTGATGCATCTCCATTTGTTTCAACACTTCCATTTATTTGCTTCTCGGCAACAATGGTGATTGGTCGCTTGTTCGGAGATCGCCTTGCAACTAAGTACGGCCCAATGAAGTTAATCGTGGGTGGCGGATTAATCGCAGGTATCGGATTGGCTTCCGGATTAATCGTGGGCGGAATTGGTGGAGTGATTTTTGGTTGGCTGACTATGGGCATCGGTCTTGCAACTGTGATTCCAATGTTGTTTAGCCAAGCAGGAGAACTTGCGAAAAATAAGTTCGCCGGCCAATTCGCAGCATCTGAAGGGGTGGCCATGGTTTCCGGCATCGCCTACTTCGGTTTCCTGGTCGGCCCCCCAACCCTGGGCTTCCTTGGAGACACCATCGGCCTTCGCTGGGCCATGCTGGTTCCAGCTGGATTAGCGCTCATCATGGCGCTGGGTTCACGCCCTGTCCTAGCCAACAGATAAGGATCATCTGGCAGGGGTTCCTCGTAAATGAGCGTAACCATGCATATGTCTAGTGCTCTAATAGATAAGTATAAATTTGCCCTTTCCTGGGCATCTGCGCTTACACTTCACCAGTCTCGCGCCCGACTCTCGAATAAGGCGCCACGAACTCCAACGGAGGAGAACCTATGAGTGCTGAAAGCACCGTATCCCTGGTCCAAGTAACCGGATCCAATCTGACATATGCCTACATCGTTCTAGGAATTTCCCTAGCTGCGCTGGCAATCGCATACGGTCTACGCGCCCAAGTTTTGGCAGCTAGCGATGGCACAGCCAAGATGCGCGAAATCGCAGAAGCAGTTCAGGAAGGTGCAGCGGCGTTCTTGTCTCGCCAGTTCCGCACACTTTCATACTTTGTTGTAATCGTATTTTTCCTTTTGTTTGCACTTCCAGGCGATGCTGAAATTCGCATTGGTCGATCAATCTTCTTCCTACTAGGCGCAGCATTTTCTGCACTAGTTGGATACAACGGTATGTGGCTTGCAGTGCGTGCAAATGTTCGCGTTGCAGATGCTGCACGTAACAAGGATGGCCAGAAGGCTGTACAGATCGCATTCCGTACAGGTGGCGTCGTTGGTATGACAACTGTTGGTCTTGGACTAATTGGTGCATCACTTGTTGTGATCATCTACCGCGAAAACGCACCTGCAGTACTTGAAGGCTTCGGCTTCGGTGCAGCGATGCTCGCGATGTTCATGCGCGTTGGTGGCGGAATCTTTACTAAGGCAGCAGATGTTGGAGCTGACCTTGTAGGTAAGGTTGAGAAGCACATCCCAGAAGATGACCCACGTAACGCAGCAACAATCGCTGACAACGTTGGTGACAACGTTGGTGACTGTGCTGGTATGGCAGCTGACTTGTTCGAGTCATACGCAGTAACACTTGTTGCAGCGCTAATTCTTGGAAAGGCTGCATTTGGTGATGCAGGTCTGATCTACCCATTGATCGTTCCAGCAATCGGAACAATCACTGCAGTTATCGGAATCTTCCTAACAAAGCTTCGCAGCACAGATAAGTCAGCAATGACAGCGATTAACCGCTCATTCTTCTTGTCAGCAATTATTTCTGCAGGTTTAACTGCGCTCGCAACATTTACTTATCTGCCATCTGATTTCAAGCTACTAACAGGCTTGTCACCAGAAGCAGTTGCAGCAGCAGGAAACACAAACCCACGCGTACTAGCTATTGGCGCAGTATTAATCGGTATCGCACTTGCAGCAGCAATTCAGCTATTAACAGGCTATTTCACTGAGACAGGAAAGCGTCCGGTAAACGATGTAGCAGCTTCATCTGAGACAGGTGCAGCAACAGTTATCTTGGCTGGTATCTCAGTTGGTTTCGAGTCAGCTGTTTACTCAGCACTTCTAATCGCAGCAGCGGTATTCGGTGCATTCTTGCTTGGTGGTGGAAGCATCGTTCTTTCACTTCTAGCAATTGCACTTGCTGGAACAGGTTTGCTAACAACTGTTGGTGTAATCGTTGCGATGGATACATTCGGTCCGATTTCAGATAACGCACAAGGCGTTGCTGAAATGTCAGGCGATGTAACTGGCGAGGGTGCACAGATTCTTACAAGCCTTGATGCAGTTGGTAACACAACTAAGGCGATTACTAAGGGAATTGCAATCGCTACTGCAGTACTTGCAGCAACAGCATTGTTTGGTGCATTCACAGATGCAATCAAGGAAGCGGTTGTTAAGGCAGGTAAGGCATCAGCAGATGTTGCACTTCAGTTCCAAGGTGTTCTCGATGTTGCAGATCCACGTAACTTGGTTGGTCTGATCATCGGAGCAGCTGTTGTGTTCTTGTTCTCAGGACTTGCAGTTAACGCTGTATCACGCGCAGCGGGTGCAGTTGTTGTTGAAGTTCGCGAACAGTTCCGCCTACACCCAGGAATCATGAAGGGAACTGAGAAGCCAGATTACGCACGCGTTGTAGATATCTGTACTCGCGATTCACTACGTGAACTTGTAACTCCAGGATTGCTTGCTGTTATGGCACCAATCGCTGTTGGTTTCGGTCTTGGTGTTGGTGCACTTGGTGCATACCTTGCTGGTGCAATTGGTACCGGAACACTTATGGCTGTATTCCTTTCTAACTCAGGCGGTGCTTGGGATAACGCTAAGAAGATGGTTGAAGATGGCCATCACGGTGGAAAGAACTCAGAAGCTCACGCAGCAACAATCGTGGGTGACACAGTTGGAGATCCATTTAAGGACACTGCAGGCCCTGCAATTAACCCACTTATCAAGGTTATGAACCTTGTCGGTTTGTTGATTACACCTGCAATTGTTTCTCTTGCACTTGGTGGAAACTCAGGCAAGAGCACATTGATCTCACTACTTGCAGTTGCTGTAATCATCGGTGCGCTAATCCGTAACCGTCGTCAAGCAACTTCAATCACAGTTTAAGTAGAAGGACTTCCCCCTTTCTATGGCGAAAGCAAAGACCGACCTGATCAAGCTGGTGATCGTTGAATCACCAGCAAAGGCCAGAAAAATTGGTGGATACCTCGGCGACGGATACGTCGTCGAGGCATCTGTCGGTCATATCCGTGATCTACCTCAGCGCGCAGCTGATATTCCTAAGGAATTTAAAAAGATTGCGTGGGCTAAAGAGGGCGTAGATATCGAAAATGATTTCGCACCTTTATATGTAATTAACCCAGATAAAAAAGCCAAGGTTGCTGAACTTAAAGCCTTGATGAAAAACGCCGAAGAATTAATTCTGGCAACGGACGAGGACCGCGAAGGCGAAGCTATTGCGTGGCACTTAGTAGAAGTTCTTGAACCAAAGATTCCTATTAAGCGCATGGTTTTCAATGAAATTACAAAAGAGGCGATTCAAGCCGCTGTTGAAGACACTCGCGATTTGGATTACCACTTAATTGATGCACAAGAAACTCGTCGTGTATTAGATCGTCTTTATGGATACCGACTTTCACCTGTGTTGTGGAAGAAAGTTATGCCTCGTATTTCAGCAGGACGTGTGCAATCTGTTGCAACACGTTTGATCGTTGAAAAAGAACGTGAACGCATGGCCTTTATTTCATCCGCATGGTGGGATCTAGCAGCAGTCACCGCACTTGGTTTTAATGCACGTTTGCTTGAAGTAGATGGAAAGAAAGTTGCAGCAACATCAGATTTCGGTGCAGATGGCGCAGTTAAAGAAAAGTCTCTTACAAATATTCTTTTGCTAGATGAAGCAGGGGCTAAAGGCCTTGTAGATAGCCTTAAATCAAGTGATCTAACAGTTAAGTCGATGGAGGAATCTCCACGTACTGAACGACCAAAGCCACCATTTACAACATCGACTATGCAGCAAGATGCAGGTAGCCGACTTGGTTGGGGCGCACAGATCACGATGCGCGTTGCACAACGTTTGTATGAAAACGGATACATCACCTACATGCGTACCGACAGCATCAATCTTTCACAACAAGCAATTACCGCAGCACGCGCTGCAGCTAAAGCTTTGTACGGCGCAGACCATGTTGCAGATGCACCACGTGTGTATCAAGGTAAATCAAAGAATGCACAAGAGGCACATGAAGCGATTCGCCCAGCAGGAGACACCTTTAAAACTCCTGGCGAGTTAGCACCAGAACTTTCACGCGACGAGTTCGCACTTTACGATCTGATTTGGAAGCGCACCGTTGCATCACAAATGGCAGATGCTAAGAAGATGCAGATGCGCGTTGACTTCGACGCAACAACTAATGACAACAAGAAAACAATCTTCCGTGCAAACGGTTCTGTTATTACCTTTCCTGGTTTCCTTGCTGCATACGATGACATCGTTACTGAAGATAACAAGGATGAAGAGTCTGCAGATAAGCGTTTACCTGCGATGACCGTTGGCCAAACAGTTAAGGTCGATGAATACACCTGCGAAGGTCACGAGACCAAGCCTCCTGCCCGTTACACCGAACCAACACTTGTTAAGAAGTTAGAAGAGCTAGGTATTGGCCGTCCATCAACTTTTGCATCAATCATTCAAACAATTCAAGATCGCGGTTATGTATACAAGCGCGGCCGCGCACTTGTTCCAACATTCTTGGCATTTTCCGTAACAGGTTTGCTTGAAACCCACTTTACAAAGCTTGTTGATTACGAGTTCACAGCATCCATGGAAGAGGATCTAGACAAGATCGCCGCGGGCGAAGCTGGCCGCGTTGATTGGCTAACAGACTTCTTCTACGGCGTAGATGGCCAACCTGGACTTAATGAATTATCAGCGGATTTAGGCGTTATCGACGCACGTGCAACAAACACCATGAACCTATCCCCTGAGATCGAAATTCGCGTTGGTCGCTACGGTGCTTACCTGCAACAAAACATCGAAGGCGAAGATCGCAAGCTTGCAAACATTCCAGAATCACTTGCACCTGATGAGCTAACCCTTGCGAAAGCTATTGAACTATTAGAAGCACCATCAGGTGAACGCGAACTTGGTATTGATCCAGCAACCAACTTGCCGATCATTGCAAAATCAGGACGCTTCGGTCCTTACATCACCGAAGTTCTGCCTGAAGAGCCAGTTGAACTAACCGCATCTGGAAAGAAGAAAAAGAAGAAAGCTGATGCACCAAAGGCAAAGACCGCGTCTCTTCTTTCAACGATGACATTAGATACCGTTACATATGAAGATGCGTTAAAGCTTCTGTCATTGCCACGCACACTTGGTACCAATAGCGCAGGCGATGACATCACTGTGCAGAACGGTCGTTACGGTCCATACCTAAAGGCTGGCGCAGATTCACGCACACTGACATCTGAAGAGCAATTGTTCACAATGACTTTGGATGAAGCGTTAGAAATTTACTCAAAGCCAAAGGAACGTCGTCGCGGAGTTGCAAAACCACCGGTTAAAGAACTTGGCCTTGATCCAACAACTCAAAAGCCATTGATCATTAAAGATGGTCGCTTCGGTATGTATGTAACTGATGGCGAAACAAATGCAACGCTTCGTCGTGGTGATACCGCTGAAGGAATGACATTAGAGCGCGGACTTGAACTACTTGCAGGACGTCGTGCATGGGAAGCGGAAAACGGACCTTCACCAAAGAAGACCCGTAAGAAGGCAGCGGCAAAACCAAAGAAGGGCGACACTGCGCCAACACTTACAAAGAATGTTGTAAAGAAAGCTGCAACAAAGAAGGCTGCAAAGAAAGCAGCAACCGGCAAAGCAAAGAAAAAGACTGAATAAAGCCTCTTTTAGGCCTATTCACGCTCACCGATAGACTGCCACCATGGCTAAGACGCTCCCTACCCCTGCCGCTCCGGCGCAGGAAGTAACCCGCGGAGTTCTGGCGATCCGACCTTTCCGCAAACTGTGGAACTCGATGCTCTTCTCTTCCCTTGGCGATTGGCTAGGACTTCTGGCAACAACCGCAATGGCGCAACAACTTTCTGGCGGAGATTACGCAAAAGCAAACTACGCAATCGCAGGTGTGTTCATCGCACGTTTGCTTCCCGCAGTTTTCCTCGGCCCAATCGCAGGCGTTATCGCCGACAAATTAGATCGCCGCAAGTTAATGGTTACCTGCGACATCTTGCGCACCGCGTTGTACATCTCTATTCCAATCTTTCACAACTACCTGTGGCTCTACACCGCAACAATTTTGGTTGAATGCATAACCCTTTTCTGGTCCCCAGCAAAAGAGGCATCAGTCCCCAACCTTGTTCCCCGCGAAAAGTTAGAGAACGCAAACCAAGTTTCACTACTTGCCGCATACGGCACCGCACCAATCGCAGCGCTGTTGTTCACCTTCCTTTCCCTTTTCACATCAGCGATTAATGCAGCCTTCGGAATTAACTCAACCGCAGTTGATTTAGCACTGTATGTAAACGCACTGTCATTCGCCTTCGCTGCCTACACAATCTGGGGATTGCGCGAAATTCCTAAAGGCGCCGCCGCAAAGCACGCCGCCGAAACCGGAATTCTTAAATCCCTTCACGAAGGTTGGAAAGCTGTTTCAACCAGCAAATTAATTCGCGGACTTATCGTTGGAATGGTCGGCGCATTTGTTGCAGCTGGCGCAGTCATTGGCTTAGCCCGAACATTCGTTGGCGACTTAGGCGGCGGAGAAGCGGCATACGGCGTGCTGTTCGGCGCAGTCTTCACCGGCCTTGCCTCCGGAATCGCACTTGGCCCAAAGGTCTTCGCACAATTTTCTCGCCGCCGACTTTTCGGCGCATCGCTAACAATCAGCGGCGCATTCCTTGTTGCCCTTGCCGCAATTCCTAACCTTGTTCTTGCCGTCTTTATCGTTGTCATCCTTGGCGCATTTAGCGGAATCACCTGGGTTACCGGCTTCACCATGCTGGGCATGGAGGTCCAGGACGATGTCCGGGGCCGCACCTTTGCCTTCGTGCAAAGCCTGATCCGTGTGGTTTTAGTGGGGGTTTTAGCCGTTGCCCCACTGATCGCCGCCGCAGTTGGCCAGCACACCTTCAACTTCCAAAACACACAGCTGAGCTACAACGGCGCCGCAGTAACAATTCTTCTCGCAGGTTTGTTCGCATCGCTGATCGGATTTATCTCATACAAACAAATGAAGGACCGCCCCAACGTTTCACTGTGGTCTGACATTGTTAACGCATTCAAAGGTGAACTCGGTGGAATTACTGGCGCACCAACTAAAGGAATCTTTATTGCCTTTGAAGGCGGCGAAGGAATTGGAAAATCAACTCAATCGCAACTGCTAAAGCAATGGCTGGAACAAGAGGGCGAAACAGTTGTTCTTTCTCGCGAACCTGGTGGAACAGATCTTGGAATTGAAATCCGCCGAATTCTTCTTTCCCATTCCACCGGTGAAATCTCTCCACGCGCCGAAGCACTTTTGTACGCCGCAGATCGCGCGCACCACGTCTTTTCCGTTATCCGCCCCGCACTTGCAAACGGAGATGTTGTAATTTCAGATCGCTACTTTGATTCATCCATTGCATATCAAGGCGCAGGCCGCGTACTAGAACCCGGCGAAGTTGCACGAATTTCTAGATGGGCAACTGAATCACTATTCCCAACGCTAACAATCATCATCGATCTTCCTGCCGAAATCGGCCTTGGCCGCATCAAGAGCAAAGACCGTCTTGAATCACAACCAATTGATTTCCACGAGCGAGTTCGCCAAGAGTTCCTACAGCTCGCACTGTTAGACCCCGAGCGTTACTACATCGTCGATGGCAACCAACCGATCGAAGCAATTCACACCTCAATCATTTCTCGCGTTAGCGAAATCCCAGCACTCAAGCGCAATGCAACTGAAGACAAGGGCAACCTTTTACTTCGCCCAATTCGCGCGGTAAATAAATCAGTGAAGAAAAGCGCAACAGCTGTAAAAGCAAAGGCGAAGACAACAACAAAGAAGCCAGCTAAAAAATGAGCGTTTACACCGACCTTGTAGGCCAAGCCCACGTCGTTGAAGTTCTTCAAAAAGCAGTACAGGCCACTCGCACAGGCGAAGAATCCCAAGAAATGACCCACGCCTGGGTATTCACCGGCCCACCAGGATCGGGTCGATCATCTGCTGCAATCGCCTTTGCACAAGCACTGGTCTGCTCACACGACGGTTGCGGAACCTGCAATGAATGCCGATCTGCAGCAAACGGAGCACACCCTGATGTTGAAATCATTCGCACCGAAGGTCTTTCCATCAAGATCGACGAAGTCCGCGAACTTCTTACACGCGTTTCCTGGGCACCATCCATGGGAGGCTGGCGTGTAGTCGTAATGGAAGATGCAGATCGTTTAACTGAATCTGCAGCTAACGCATTGCTCAAAGCTATTGAAGAACCCGGTAACCGAACAGTCTGGTTACTGTGCGCACCAACACTGCACGATGTCCTTCCAACTATTCGCTCACGGTGTCGCCACCTGCAACTAGTCACACCATCTACTGAAGCAGTGGCACAAGTACTTCAAAGCAAAGATGGCATTTCTCCAGTTATGGCAGATTTTGCAGCACGAGTTTCACAAGGACACATCGGTCGCGCACGTTACTTAGCAACCAACGAATCAGTACGAAATACCCGCAACACAATTATGAAGTTGCCACTAACACTTCAAGGAATCTCATCCGCATTTGCCGCAGCACAAACTTTAGTTGATCTAGCAACTGAACAAGCAACTAACGCAGCAGAACTGCGAAATGAAAAAGAAACAGATGATCTTTCACTCGCTTACGGTAAAGGTGCAACTGGTCGCGGAATGGCAACCGGCGGAAGCAAAGCAATTAAGGAATTAGAGAAAGAACAAAAGACCCGCCAAACCCGCATGATCCGCGATGGTTTAGATGCAGCTCTTCTTGACATCGCAACCTTCTATCGCGATGTCATGATGGTTCAAGCCGGCAGCAGCGACGCATTAATCAACAAAGAATTAGAAACTGAAATCAATGCCGTAGCCGCCAAAACCAAGCCGCAAAATACAATCAAGAAGATCAACGCAATAATGGATGCCCGCACCAACCTGGGCCACAACGCAGCACCTTTACTGACCGTTGAAGCACTTATGTGCGTCCTCGCGCGAGCTTAAGACTCCAAGACTTTAGGTGCTCTGGGTTTTTTGAAACGCAAGGTGCCAAATACAGGACGATGAGCCAATTGCTTCATCTCAACACCCGTTTCTCCTATCCATTTGAGGATTGTTGATTTCTTTATTGGACGGTCATAGGCAGGTGAAAGCATGTCAAAAGTGTCGAGAATTGCTTCGCTTAAAGCGTCCCCTCTGCTCTGATAGGTATATTCAACATAATTTGCAATTGGTAAAATAAATCGAAATATTCGAGAAAACGGCTGAGGAAGTTTAAACAACCAAGAAGTCACAGGAAACCAGACCGCACTCGTCTTAATTAGTAATTTCAGTAGCAAGTGAGAGGGAATTCGCTTTGTTAATGGACGAATGAGATATTTTGAGTATAGCTTTACATGCCAAGATGAGTTTTCATAAAAAGTTAGAGTCAATTCACCATCTGGTTTCAAACACCGAACCAATTCCCTAACTATTGATTCTGGATCCTTGGTGTGTTGTAGCACGCCAATGCAGTAAATATAGTCAAGAGAATTGCTTTTAATTGGTAGGCATGACAAGTCGGCTTGAATCACAAGCTTTGAGTCTGATCTCAAATTCTTAAAAGCAGTATCAACGGCGGATGAGAAGTCAACAGCTATCAAATTTGCGCCAAACTTCAAGGCTATTTCAGAGAATCTACCTGCCCCACAGCCGGCATCAAGAACATACTTACCATTTAGGACATCCGAATCCCACAATGTCTCATCTAGAAATCTGCTTTCGGATCGATTGGTCATAATGCTGGAATCAATTTGCGTTTTCTCGAATCGATTCCATTGAATCCCAAAGCTGCCGGCGTAGTTTTCTGGAGAGACAAATCGCGGCACATTGCCAATAATTGGGAAACTCTGATTGCACTGGCTGCAGCGATAATTATCACCTAGGGGAGTTATGTCAGCATTACACTTTAGACACGCAATCAAATCAAAGTACGCCATCAGTATGTGAACCTTTCGTACCTTCATTAGTCGGTCTAGAGAGCGGGTCAGTCGGCAACTTTACGCAAAAAGTGTCACAGATAAGGGATTTTGGTAATCACCACCCCCTTTCATAGGGCAAGATTTCCCCATGCGCTTAGACCATGTCTCATATGTAACTTCCCATGATCAACTAGCCGACACCGTCCAACGCCTTGGCTCACGCCTTGGCAGCACCTTCGTAGATGGCGGAGTCCACCCACGCTTTGGCACTCGCAACTTCACACTGCCTCTTCAAAACGGTCAGTACATCGAAGTTGTCTGCCCACTAGATCACCCAGCAACAGAGCAAACCCCTTGGGGCAAAGCTGTTAGCAAGAAAGCACAAGAAGGCGGAGGCTGGCTCACTTGGGTTTTTGCAACTGAAGATATTTCAAAGGTTGAAGAGAAGTTCGGACGCAGCGCAATCGAAGGTCACCGTACACGTCCAGATGGAAGCGATCTTAAGTGGAAGCAAATCGGAGTTAATGAAATCACCGACTCTCGCGAGCTTCCATTCTTTATTCAATGGTTAACCGCTGATCACCCATCACAAGATGGAAAAGCAGTTGCTGCGATTGAGAAGATTACGATTGCTGATACAGATCATCTGTCTGATTCATGGTTTAAGACTGAGATTCTTGGTGGATTAAACGGTGCTGATGTTGAGTTTGTTGATCCATCAGCAAATGATGGTGAGTATGGAATTGTTGCGGTGCACTTAACTACACCTACGGGTTCTGTAGTTCTCGACTAGTTCATACCCAATTTTGACCATCCAGATCCCTGAACATCAATAAAACCCTTTCTATACTCACCTAATGAGCTATACGGCTGTCCAATACATTCTTCTTGGAGTTGCCGCATTTGCGATGTCTGGCCTACTCACATGGCCCGTTCGAAAACTGGCAATTGCCATCGGTGCCATGGATCGCCCAAATCTTGAGCGCAAAACTCAAAAGGAACCTGTCCCTTACCTTGGTGGTGTAGCAATCGCCATCACAATTCTTGTCATTACCTACTTTTCAATTGCGGCAAAACTGCCCACAATTGAAAAGTTCACTCTGGCTAGCCAAGTTTTAATCCCGGCCACATTGCTTGGATTAATGGGCTTAATAGATGACCTAAAGGGTCTAGCTGCACTTCCCCGACTAGTTCTCCAAACCATTACAGCAATCGTTATGTCTTTGATCCTAATCAATACAGACACAATGGGATTTGCTTTCGGAAACACAATCGTCGACACAGTTGTTTCGATTTTATGGATAGTGGGCATATGTAACTCAATTAACTTCTTCGACAATCTTGATGGCGGAGCAGCAGGCACGGTCGCTGCAGCAACCATCGGTATATTCTTCATCACCTTTGCGCAAGGCCAGGAACTCATTAGTGCGCTCGCCATCCTGACAGCTGGAGCAACACTTGGATTCCTTATCTGGAACAAATCGCCTGCCAAGATCTATATGGGAGATGCCGGTGCGCTTTTTCTTGGAATCATCCTTTCCACACTCACAATTCGAATGAATCCTGGCTTAGATCCAAATTGGAAATCATTGGCTATCCCCCTAATCCTTCTTGCCGTTCCAATCCTTGACACAACAGTTGCGGTTACTTCGCGAATCTACAGAGGGTTAACGCCATTCAATGGAGGCAAAGATCATCTTTCCCATCGACTTGTAAGAGTTGGATTCACTCATCGAATTGCAGCATTCATTCTGTGGGGAGCGTCAGGCATTTGCGCATTAATTGCATACTTGATTTATGGTTATCCAAATGAAATAGGGAGCGGGCTAATCCTAGGCTGTGCCATTACATGGGTTGGCGCACTGATTTTCTTCTTAAGGATTCCCTCAGAAGATAACGCGCCCTCTACGCGGCCATCAAACAAAGCAGATTTATAAAATGTTTGAGCGCGGGAAATTCAAAGAATTTCGGGACTCATTTAATCTGAAAATAATTCTTGTAATTAGCACATTGCACCTATTCTTTATTGTCGTCTTTGACAAAGTGACAGCTTTTGCCCCAGACGAAGCTAATTACATAGGGGTATTTAACAATCTATACAGATCAGATTTTTCCCTTGACGGCTACCTAGGCTGGCAAGAAGGCAGCATTAATGCACTTCGACTCATTTATTTACCCGGAAAGCTTCTAGCGATCATCGGGTTTTCAGACTTTTATGCCGTAAGAACATTGTCAGTGTTCTATTCGATGCTTTCAATATATATGTTGCTAAAACTAACTCCAGAAGAGAAAATCCTTAGGATCCACATTAGGTTCTGGGTCGCTCTTGCATATCTTTTCCCCAGTGTTTTTTTATGGACATCAATTGGCCTGCGCGAGAGCTTCATATTCTTTTCATTTGTAGCAATCTTTTATATCTTAGTGAACCCAAATAATCTTAGCTTTCGGAGACAATTTCTATTACTTTCTGCCGCTGGCACATTTTTCATGATTTCTAAGATTTATCTATTCAGCCTGTTGCTCATTTGCCTTGTGATTTCAACGTTGTTTTTGTCGATTTCACGGAAGAAACTTGAACTCCGAACCTTCAAGCTGTTATCAGCTTTTCTTGTGCCGTTACTTATCTTTCCTTCTATTGCAACTTCCATCACCACAGTAGCAAAAGGAACGCTGGAAGTTAAACTGATCGCACCAACTCCAACAGGAACTCCAACAGGAACTCCAACAGGAACTCCAACAGGAACTCCAACAGGAACTCCAACAGTTCTCGCTCGTGGACAGACGCTTCATGATTTGAATCAACAGTTCGATAAGAATCCAATTCTTTCTTGGCTTTCCCAAGTAACTGGTATCCAAAGCATCCTCGATGAAAGGGCTGAGGCCTCTTACCTACCAGCCGGATCTACAGAACTAACTGAAAATACAACCCAACTGCAGACACAGCCCGCATCTCTTCGAGATCCACTCTCTCTGCTGGTTGGGGCCTACAACTTCCTCTTTGTGCCCACTCCATTTGTGGACAATGGAAGCTTCTTTCTAAATGCCCAAAGCTACGAGAGTTTCGCCTGGTACTTCTACTACTTGATTCTCATTATTCTTTTGGTAGGGCTTATCCGTAGGCGCTATGTCTTAAACCTAGTGACCCTGTCCTCGACTTTGTTTTCTCTGGGCTTCATAGCGATCTCTGCTCTGATCGAAATCAACGACGGGACCTCAGTGCGGCATCGAGCGGTCCTTCTAATAGGTATCTTGGTCATGCTAGCCACATTCCAACGCAATCAGCCTGACCACCTAGAACACCAGAGTTCTAGATATTAGTTTCTAACCAATAGAATATTTCAATGAGTAAAGTGGCCGTAACCGGTGGAGCTGGCTTTATTGGCTCCAACCTTGTTTCCCGCCTGATCGCCGATGGCCACGAGGTTGTCGCAGTTGACGATCTCTCCACTGGGCTTTTCTCAAACGTAAAAGATCAGGTATGTGATTTCCGAGAGTTATCCATTACCGACTTTGCTGAGCTTAATTCTGCTATTAAAGACTGCGAAACAATTTTTCATCTTGGTGCACGAGGTTCTGTGCCCCGTTCAATCAAGAACCCAGTTGCAACCCATGCAGTAAATGCAACAGGTACATTAAATGTTTTAGAGGTTGCTCGTGAATCTGGGGCACATGTCCTATTTAGTTCTTCATCATCTGTTTATGGAAGAAATATGCAGCTTCCAAAAGATGAATCGATGTGGCTGGGTCCAATGACACCTTACGCTGCTAGCAAGCTTGCCGCGGAAGGATACGTACAGGCTTATGCATCCGCCTATAAAGTGCCCACAACACTTTTAAGATTCTTTAATGTCTTTGGCCCACGTCAGCGTCCTGACCATGAATATGCTGCAGTACTTCCTAAATGGATCTGGTTGGCCATGCATAACCAACCTATTCAAGTCTTTGGCGATGGCACAGCATCAAGAGACTTTACATATATAGATACAGTCTTGGATGTCGCAATGACCGCCATGAAACAAAACGTGACATCAGATGGCGCAATCAACCTTGCCTATGGAAATCGAATCTCGCTCAATGAAACTATTGATTTACTAAAACAGCATTTCCCCGATTTGGAAGTTAATTACACCGTTGATCGCCCTGGCGATGTTAAGGAATCACAAAACTCACCTAAACTCCTCAAGAAGCTTTTTCCTGCAGTCCAGCCAAAGGGATTCGAAGTCGCACTATCTGAAACTGTTACTTGGCTCAAAGAGTTCGGCCAAAGCGTTGCAAATGGCCCACAAGCTTCGGATTAATTGAAGAACTCATGTGTGGAATATCGGGTGGTGTCGGCCCTAGTGCACCAAAACAAGGCTTATTAGACGCTCAACTCAAATCAATCGAGTACCGCGGACCAGATGACAAAGGTACCTATTTCGGGGATGGCATTGGATTGGGAATGTGCCGCTTAGCAATTGTTGAGGTCGCTGCTGGAAAACAACCTGCATCAGATTCGACTGAAAAGATACATATCGTTTGGAATGGAGAGATTTATAACTACCGTGAACTTCGAGCTGAACTAGAACAACGCGGGGTCCAATGTCGGGATTCAAGTGAATCAGAAGTTGTAATCAATCTTTACCTTGAATTTGGTTTAGATTTCATCAACAAGCTAAACGGTATGTTCGCTATAGCGATTCATGATGCACGCAACAATACCCTCCACCTAATTCGTGATCGCATGGGCAAAAAACCATTGTGGATCTCAGAACTAGATGATGGAACCCTTTTCTTTGCCTCCGAAGTTCGTGCACTCATGCTGGCTCGGCCCGATAGGACTTTGCGGACGGAAATGATTTCCGAAGTGATGCAATATGGCTACATAAACTCACCTAACTCGGCATTTAATGAGATTCACCAAGTTCCACCAGGCGCAGTACTGACTTGGGAAAATGGGAAAACCAAACAACATACTTACTGGGCCCCAGATTTTGATACCAAAATCAACATTTCATATGAAGAAGCTCTAGAAGTCACCAAAGAGTTAATTGAGGCTGCCGTATCTCGGCGTCTAATTTCAGAGCGACCTATTGGTTCATTCTTGAGCGGTGGCTATGACTCTACCGTTGTGACGGCCTACATGGCCAAGCTAATGAAGGAAAAGGTTCAAACCTATTCGATTGGCTTTGACAGCAATGCATTTAATGAAGCCCACCACGCGAAAAAGGTGGCAAATTATCTGGGAACGGAGCACCATGAGGAGATCCTGCAACCCAACCCAACCTTGATAATCGAGACTATTTCTAAAGTTCTAGATCAACCCTTTGCTGATTCTTCTATCGTGCCCACATTTCTGCTCTCACAGTTCGCCAGAGAAAACTTGATCGTAGCCCTGGGGGGAGACGGTGGAGATGAAGTATTCGGAGGTTATGACCGTTATTTAGCCACTCCTGTTTTGCAGAGATTAAACCCAGTTCTTGGAATTGCGAGAACTGGATTGGGCGTAGCGGGAAAGAGCTCTTTTGGGCAATCGCGCAAAATCAATCGGGTAGGTTCGCAGCTTTCAAGAAAGCCCTCTTTAGCAAAGCGCTACAGCTCTATCATGTCACTCACACAAACTGATGAACTATCAAGACTGATTAACCCTAGTTTGAATTCAACAAAAAGTGAGGATGATTTTCTAAGTAACTTTGAATCTGGTGGTTACTCCCCATTTGATCGAATGATTCGCTCTGATCTTTCAGCGTACCTACCAGGTGATTTGTTGGTAAAAGCCGACATGGCATCTATGGCTAATAGTCTGGAGCTTCGCTCTCCATTACTTGATGTGAACGTTATTGAATGGGGCCTCTCTCTTCCACGCAATTATAAAATCAAGGGATTTGAAACCAAGCACATTCTAAAGGACGTGGCTCGCTCCCTTGTTCCATCTGAACTAATTGATAGACCAAAAATGGGATTTGGAATTCCACGAGCTGAGTGGCTTCGCGGTGGAATGAAAGAAATGGTCATTGATACTCTTACCGACGGCACTGCAATTCAGCGAAACTGGTTCAACACAAGCGAAGTGAAGCAAGTGATTGATATTCATATGGGAGGGCAAGATAAAGACAGCGTTTTGTGGCCCATGTTGATTCTGGAGCTATGGGCTAGGACTTGGCTTGATTAGCAATCAGTCTCTTATAAAGCTTCTCATGGTCTTGCACTAAACGTTCGACCCCAAAATTAGCTAAGGTGAACTCTTGTGCAGCTTTCCCTAACCTATCCCTCAATTCCCTATCTTTACATAGTTTTTCGAGCGCATTAGCTATTTCTACAACATATAGTGATGTGACAATTCCAGTTGTACCGTCTAGGACAACCTCGGGCACTGAACCTACCTTTGTCGAAACTACCGGAAGCCCAGCCATACCTGCTTGAATCAGACTTAATGGCGTGCCTTCATTGTCACTTGTCAGCACCACCATGTCAGCCGCTGACAAAACTCTTTCAATGTCGCTTTGCCAACCCAGAATTGTGACTGGCAAGTCTTCTTGCATGATTCGATCTCGACATCGGTCTAACAGCTCGCCATCACCAGCCATGAAAAAAGCTAACTTAACATTCCGTTTTTTTAATTCACTTACAACATCCAAGAATCTATCGGGACGCTTTATTTGAGTTACTCTACCTATAAAGGCACATTGCAGACCATCAGGTTCTAGGGAAAGCTCAATTCGTGAATCTTCCCTAGAAAGTAGCCCCTCAATTTTCAATCCTGGTGGCATTAATCCGAATATATTTCTTGAACCTATACCCGCTCTTAGTAAGTCTTCTCTAACCTTGTCGCCCACTGCCAATAGTTCATATGTAAAGATGGCCAAGAATTTTTCAATAATCACAACTAGTGATCGCTTAAAAGGTCCAAAATAACCGTTAAGTAAATGTCCGTGAAAAGTGTGTATACGAATTGAAGGCTGCAATGAAATGATTGAAGCCATTCGACCCAAGAACCCCGCTTTAGCTGTATGGGTATGGATGATGTGAGGTTTAAAATCACGGATTTCACCTACCAAAGAAAAGAAAGACTTTATGTCTCCACCCACGCTAACCCGCCGGCCAAAACCCCGAATTCGAACAGCCGAAAGATCTGTCGCGACAGTATCCAGATAATCAGCTTCATCTTCAGCGCAATAACCGGTAAACAACCGCTGGTCAAACTCAGCCCTATTGAATCCCCGAAGTAATCCAGAAACTTGAACGGCAGGACCGCCCACATTCATACGGGCAATAATCCGCATAACCCTGATTGGAGTTTCAGCCGATTGGTTCATGGGTCAATCTTCTCGCATCAATCCAGTAAAACTAATGAGAATCTAATCAGTCAGTGGGCAATTTGACCCAATTCAGTAGTTAGGATTGGGACCATGAGCGTCGAAAACACAAAAACACTCGCAATTATCGGACAGGGCTATGTGGGCCTCCCCTTGGCTATGGCTGCTGTTGACGCTGGCTGGACCGTAATCGGCATTGATAACTTCCAGACCAAGGTCGCGCAAATTAACTCAGGTTCAAGTCCGGTTGAGGACGTCTCTGACAAACAGTTGCAAGCTGCATTATCAAGAGGGGCATATAAAGCATCTATCGATTTTTCTGAGGCTGCGCTAGCTGCCGTGATAACAATATGCGTCCCTACTCCTCTAGATGATAACCGGGAACCAGACCTCACCTTATTGCGCAGCGCTGCAACTGGTATTGCCCCATTTGTTTCAAATGAAACTTTAATAGTGAGTGAATCTACTTCTTACCCTGGCACTTTACGGGACCTCATCATTCCAATAGTTAATAAGAGTAAGCCCAGTACCAGTGAGAGCGTCTACTTTGCAAGCGCGCCGGAGCGAGTAAATCCGGGAGACCCAGTTTGGAATCAAAAGAATACTCCCCGTCTAGTGGGCGGAATTGATCCTGATTCACAAATACGAGCACTGGCTTTTTACAATTCAATTTGCGATGCAGTCGTCCCTGTCTCGACCCCTGAAATTGCAGAAGCAGCAAAGCTATTAGAAAACACATTTCGTTTAGTAAACATTGCCCTAATCAATGAATTTACGCAATTGTGTTCTGCGGGTGAAATTAATGTTCACGAAGTAATTGATGCAGCCTCCTCAAAACCTTATGGATTTATGCCATTTAGGCCAGGAGTTGGAGTTGGTGGCCATTGCATCCCAGTCGATCCTTTGTACTTAACCTGGTGGGCACGTCTGCATAACGGAGAAGCAGCAATTGTCGAAGCTGCCGATTTGATTAATCACAAAATGCCAAGTTATGTAGCGGAGCGTGCGCTAAGTTTGGTAAATCCTGAAATTAGAAATCCTAAGGTCCTAATCCTCGGTGTTGCTTATAAACCCGGAGTTGGTGATGTCCGTGAGACTCCAGTCTCTGAGCTTCGCGATCGCTTGATAACATCTGGTGCAGTGGTGGCATGGCATGACCCATTTGTAGCGATCTGGGGAGAATCACAACCAGTCGACCTGGGATGGGAGTGTGATGTCGCAATTCTTGCCACGAAGCAACCAGGCATGGACGTTGAATATCTGGTCACAAGAGGTATTCAGATCTTGGACTGCACAAACTCAATAAGTGACCTTACTGGAGTTACTTCGCTCTAAGAACGTATCTTCATCTCATGAGCGATATCAGAAATTATCCTTGATAAGTTCCTCGTGGGCTTCCATCCAACTAGACTCTCAATTAACTCGATGTTCGGGACTCTTCGTTCCATGTCCTCAAAACCTTCCCCGTAAGCTTCTGAGTAAGGAATGAATTGAATTTTACTTCTTGAATTGGTTTCTTGTATGACTTTATGAGCAAGGTCTAGTATGGAAATTTCAAAATTATTTCCGATATTTATCACTTTTCCAATAGTTCTATCGGAAAATGCAACCGCCAGAACGGCGTCGACTACGTCATACACGTGAGCAAAACAACGCGTTTGCTTCCCGTCTCCATAAATGATGATCGGATCATCATTTAAAGCAGCGCTCACGAATCTTGGGACAACCATGCCGTACGCACCAAGTTGTCTCGGGCCGACAGTGTTAAAAAATCTAACTATACGGGTGTCAAGTCCGTGTTCAACGTGATATGCAAAAGCCAACGATTCATCAATTGCTTTAGCTTCACTGTAAGACCAACGGAGAGTTAATGGACTCCCCAAAATACGATCGTCTGTTTCTCGCAAAGAGTCAGAGGAGTTCTTCCCATACACCTCGCTACTGCTTGTCATAAATACGGGTACTAAATTAGTAAGCGCCGACTCGAGAACATTCTCAGTACCTCTAATGTTTGTCAACAGACTTTTCAATGGATTGTTAACAATGTTAAAAACGCCAACTGCTGCGGCAAGATGAAAGACGTAGTCGCTTCTCTTTACCAAAGAATCAACAAGTGCTGAATCTAGCACCGTACCATTAGCAACAGCCAAAGATTTGTGGTCCTTTATGGTATCCAAATTAGAGAGATTTCCCGTGGATGAATCATCGAGAATTGTGACCTCATGACCCTCAAGAAGGAGTCTCTCGGTTAAGTGCGAACCAATAAAACCTAGACCACCGGTAACCAAAATTCTCATTTACCGATCCTAACGCAAAAGAAATCAGATTAGTAAAACGCGGGCAAATGTCATTACACCAATATTCAATTGACTTTAATGAGGATCCCATCTCGGCACTCCCCCATTAAACTTCGTCTAGACCATTCTTTAGATAACATGAAATCTGGGTTAACTTTCAAAAATGCCTTAACTGCGGACATTGGGTTGTTGCCTTTGCCCCAAGGACGATTCTCATAGTGATGATCTGGCATTTCTTCTACAATCGTGTCACAAACTACGATAAAACTTCCTTTTGGAAGTAGAGGAGAAAGACTTTCCAGCTCTGCATAAACATGTGATTCGGTGTGGTTGCTATCAAGGATAAGCAAACCAGGATTTACCTCTTCGCCTATGAACTCATTTACTCGGTCCTTAGCAGCGCTAGATGTTGAGTCACATTCGAAGACTTGAATGCTTGAATTTGATAAATATCTTTCAAGTGCATCATTTGCGTGCGGCAAAATTTGCAAATCTAGACCTAAAACACGTGGGGTTAGATCAGCTAATTTCATTAAATCGGAGGAGAGTGCAAGGGACCCACCGCGGGCTATTCCTGTTTCAATTACAAAACTAGGACGGCGATCCCAAATCAATTCTTGGAGTAACATCACATCATCTGGGTGCTTGATAATCGGAATTCCACACCAGTCCCATTGGTATCCATACTTAAATTGATCAGATTTAACGGTCAGTTGAATCGCGATGGACCTCAATTCCTCCGATTCTGACAAGCCAGAACGCCACTTCTCGCGATCTAACCTAAAACTCTCATCATCAGGAATTCCATCCAAATAAGCCTTTGAAATTGTCATTTAGCCTCCGATAGATGTTGCAAAGCATACCTGAAATAGTTTGAGATGTACTCAACTCTTGATATTCACAAATTTTCCGACATGAAGTCTCTTTTGAATTGCAGTAAAAATTCGACTTCCAACCATGAAGAAAGCTTGTATCATCATGAATGGATACTCATCTAGTTTTATCCGTTTTCGCTCGTATAGAAGAGTGAGAATTGGAAAAAGAACAAGATTTTCAGCATATACCAAGTACTTGCTTTTAACTTCTGAAGATTTATGTAGAGCAGTTGATGACTCCTCTGGAAAGTAATATGAGCTGGAATACTCGATATTCTTCATAAACTTAACGTAAACCATTTCACGGCAGATTAGAACTTCACCAGAACTATTCCTTAAGCAGGTATCAATAAACCACCAATCCGAAATGAAATTAAGGTTATTCTTGCGCTTTGAATCTGCGGTCATTTTCCCTCTAGTTGAGAAAACAACGCTTTCAAGCAAACTTCTTGTATAAACAGCATAGATAATGTTTCCATACTCGGGGTAAATTGAATGAACAAGACGATTTACCCAATTAATGGAAGAAAATCCGAAAAGCTTATTTGACTCCTTGGGATTATGTAGTTCTCTATTTTGTGAGTCAATCATTTTATAATTTGGTACAACTAAAGATGCACCAGATTCGATGTGGTTTAAACTAAACTGAAGAAATTCTCTGTCCTCACACTCGTCGTCACCACCAATCACAAAGATCGCCCGTGAATTGAATTTTGCTAAGCCATATTCCAATGCTCGCTGTAGATTTTCTGCTGCATTAACCAGATTCTGATCATAGTAAGTGAAAATGCGTGAATCAGTTTCCACGAAATCCCTAATGATTTCCGATGTTCCATCATCTGAATTGTTATCATAAACTAGCAAAGTCCACTCTTTAAATGACTGTGCAATAAGACTAGAAATCATACTGGAAATTCTTGCTGACTCATTTCTGACTGCTGATATAACAAGTAATCCTGTTTCTATTCTTGTCTCTTTTTCTTTGATGTTAATTCTTACCCCTTAATTTCAATGTCAGATCCACATAATCCCGCGACATTTTAGCAACATTGAATTTTTCCATTGCCGGTCTTTTAATTTCCTTGGCTCTTCGATTCAGTTCTTCATTCTGTTCTATTCCGTTTATGACTGCCGCAGCAAAAACTTGTCTTGAACTTGTATCTACAGATTCATAAAAACCATCCAGTACATCTTTACAGCCTCCATTTCCCGTAGAGACTATTGGAATTTCGGCCGCTAGCGCTTCGAGTAGCACTAAGGGGCAAGCTTCATCTAGAGCAGAATGCACGAATAAATCTGCATCAGCGAAGAATTCCGAAACATTTTCTCTCCACCCAAGAAATGAAATATTCTCTTCTAGCCCAAGCTGACTTACCTGTTCCAAAAGTTTTCCTTTTAATTTAGAATCGCCGTCACCCAAGATTTGTAGCGTCACACCGGGATACTTGTCCTTCACCAAAGAGAGCATATGAATCATATCAGGGTAATTTTTTTGCCAATCGATTCGTCCGATAGCTAATAGTTTTGGCGCATCTTTATCAAGAACTTTATTTCTCGAATACCTCTCGAAACTCATCGCATTGAAGATAACATGCACCTTTGTCAAGGGAGTTCCGTCGATACCGATGGTTTCCTTCACTGAATCAGACACCGCTACGACCGCATCTGAAAACTTACCAATGAACCTGTCTAGTCGAATGTACAAAGACTTTCTCAGAATATGGTGTACTAAATTATGGTGCCTAACAGGAATGAATTGGGTTTCTTTTCTGAAAGGAAAAATCAAGGCCGAGAGCAAGCTAGGCATAAATGAATGAAAATATACATGTGTGGGATTAATTTCTTTGAATAATTGTTGCATTCTTATTGCGATAACAATCAAATTTAATGGCTTACGTAGACTCAACTCTTGATTCAAATTCCAATAGGGAATGTTCTGAGAACTAGTCCAATCTCCTATGTACTTATCAGGCCATGAAAGTGAGATGATGTTTGAATTCTCTGGGGAATTAAAGAAGATATTCTGAAGTAACCGATTTTCGCTACCCCCTGGAACAACATGGACGATAACGCGCTCTCTTTTCATGGTTAATGATAACTGATCACGAATCTCAACCCTGGTAAATAACCCAAGAACCAAAACTGAAGTAATATCGACTCCATGAAAGGCAAAGAGAATGATTCTATTTACCCACCCTTAACCCACTCACTTGCGCATTTTGTTTCAAGTCGGGGATACAGGGTTTCAAGAGTTCTGTGGAAGATAGCCTACAAAGTAAATACAGTTTTTGAAGATGGAACAATCGTAAAGTTGCAAAATGGTTTTATTATGGAAATTGACTCGAGGGATTGGACATCGCGAACAATTTACGAAGGAACCTATGAACGTTCACTCTTGCGTGTTTTATCTTTCGTTCAAGCAAAAAATCTTGTAATTGATGTTGGAGCTAATATTGGCATTACATTGTGGAGCAGCATCAAGCATAATCAAGAAGTTTCATATCTTGCTTTTGAGCCAGCACCGATTCCTTTTGGACGGTTGAAGATGTTTCTGAATTACGTTAACAACACAGGTCACTTATACAAAATCGGACTTAGCGATCGGAATGGAATCGCCCAACTTTATGGCGTGGACAACCCGAACCATACGGGTTTAGCCAGCTATTCCTTAGAAGAATCACCCTTTGTTAAAGGGGTCATAGAGACTGAAGTTCGAACTCTCGATAAAATTTTAGAAGAGATCAACCTCGATAAGGATATTGATTTGATAAAAATCGATGTTGAAGGATTTGAGGGTAATGTCCTTCGTGGTGCAGAGAACGTTTTAATCGAGGCTAAATTCCGATTTTTAATTCTCGAAGTAAGTCCAGAGTTTGGAGAAATCTCATATTTAGAGTGGCTTTATTCAAGGACGTGTGAACAATACACTTGGTTCTTGATTTCTGAACAAGGAAAGCTAAGAAAGTCTGCCCACATTATTCCAATCGATTTGCGTGGAGCACTTTTAATTGCCAATCAATGTAATTTAATCATCATGAAAAAAAACGAAGTCAATAAATTCAAAGATATTATTATAGACAAAAGCAACCATTGATTAATTCTGATTGATAATGACATTTAGTTCATACTGAGTATCTATAAGCATCAAGTCAGATGGAGTTTTCTCGATTCCCTCATGGAAATAAATAGGTCTGTATTGGTTCAATAACTCAAAAACCTCCTCTACGTTATCTCCAATTAATTTAATCAACTTAGGGTGAATCTCAATTGTCATATAATGAACACTAGACAAAGTCCTTTTGGCACCACGGAGAGCCCTAACTTCCGCGCCTTCAATATCAATTTTGATGAAATCGAAATCGATATTAAAGCTGTCAATAGTCCTCATCTCTTTTTCAAGAGGAACGCCAATGGGAGCTATGGAATTCGCATTTGAACCGCGCGAACCCGTGTCAAAAATAAGCCCTGTCCCGTTGAAATCTGAAACACATTGGTTTACAACCAAGACATTACTACATTCATTCATTTTCAAGGTTCTTGCAAGCGCAGTTCGCGTTGCATCAATCGGCTCTACCGCAATCACCAATTCACATTTTCGAGCTAAAAGCACTGTATACAAACCTATGTGCGCGCCGAGATCTAAAGCATTGCCCCTCGCATGATTTAGAATAAAATTAGTTTTTAGCGGTTCTGAATTTGATGGATAGAACCTTGCAAATTCGATTGGAAAACGTAAACTTTCCCCATCTATCGTCCTGGGAACCCCATTTCGGAAAAAAATATACTGCAAAAAAGTGTAAATAACATGTTTCAAAATGTCGTCTCCATATTCACTAGTACATCTCGTTCCTTCTGTAGCTTGTGCTGTGATTGGTAAAGTTACGATACAACGGAAAGTTGTTTAGAGACCACAAAAGTTATCATAAAGCAGCTAGTTCTTACCTAATTAGCTTGCAAAAGGTTATAATGGTCCAACGTAACCTCAAGCAAGGATATCTGTGGAAAGCATAAGAAAAACGATAAAAACTTTTTCTATTTTGAAAAAAAGAGAAAAGAGAATTCTACGTTACTTTGCAGTAATTCAATTCTTCTTGAGTTTCTTAGATCTGATTGGTGTAGCTTTAATCGGTTTTCTAGGATTGATGACTGTTTCCGGACAAAGCGATATAGCAGAAGATGACTTTAAACAAAAAATTCTTAAATTGTTGAGCATTGATAGCCTTTCTCTAAGTGGGCAGCTCATAGTAGTTGCCATTTTGGGCTCGAGCTGCCTCATCACAAGAACTATTCTCTCCGCTCTCTTAACAAAGAAGTTGATTTACTTTCTTAGTAAGAGTTCTTCACGGTGCTCAGTGGAATTGATGGAATGGCTTTTAAATCGGCCGTTGCTTGAGATCCAGAGAATTCCAATCCATGAAATAATTTTTTCGGTTACTCGGGGGGTGGACATTGTTTTCTTACAGTTGATCGGAAGCGCGGTAATAATTGTCTCCGATCTTGCCCTATTTTTAGTCCTTGGAACCGTCTTGATCCTTGTTGATTTCATTACCACAGTTACTGCAATTGCAATCATTCTTGTTGCAAGCTTATATCTTTATAAGAAAAGCCATAGGAGCTCTATCGAATTGGGTAGGTTCACAACTGAACTTAACTTAAGGTCAAACTCTCAAATCACAACAGCTTTCGAAGGATTCACCGATACATTTGTGATGAATAAGCAAAGATATTATGTTTCAGAATTTTCGAACACTAGAAATCGATTGGCAGAAGCGTCAGCAAAAATAAATTTTATGCCTTATGTTGGAAAATACGCCATTGAAGCCTTAATTGTTGTCAGTGCATTAGTAATTGGCGCCGTGCAATTCGCACTAAAGGATATTGAAAGTGCAGTAGGTGCAACTTTGATTTACTTGGCAGCAGGTGGGCGTTTAGCTCCAGCGATTCTCCGGATTCAGCAAGGTTTTCTACAGATTACAACTTCGTTGGGTTATACGGAGACAACAGTTAAACTCCTCGAAGAGTCCCAGCTAGTAATCAGCGCTCCAGTAGAAGTTGTAGAAATTCAAACCGGAGATCATTTTGTACCAGAGGTTTCATTCAAAAATGTAACATTTAAATATGCGTCGCAGAACACAGCGATACTAGATGACGTTTCTTTCTTAATTGAATCTGGTGAAACTGTAGCAATACTAGGAAAGTCTGGTGTCGGTAAATCAACCTTGGTTAATTTAATTCTTGGCTTGATTTCTCCAAATGCAGGAGCTTGCAGGGTTTCATCTGTAACACCTTCGTACGCAATAAAGAAGTGGCCTGGTCGTATTGCATATGTACCACAAAACGTTGTACTTGAGGCGAGCACAATCAGACAGATTCTAAGCAACGGGTTGGAGATAGATCCTTTCGACGAAGACAGAATGTGGAAATCTCTCGAAACGGCTCAACTTGAGGATTTCATTCGAAGTTTACCTGAAGGCCTCGACTACAAAGTCGAAGAGAGATCTTCCTCTTTAAGTGGAGGGCAGAAGCAAAGGCTCGGAATTGCACGCGCATTGATGACAAAACCACAACTCTTGATTCTAGATGAAGTTACTAGCAGTTTGGATATCGAAACAGAGCTAAAGTTAACTAAAATTCTGGAGTCAATAAAAGGGGTCGTAACAACCGTGATAGTTTCACACAAACTTAACTCAATCAAGTTCGTGGACCGGATATTCTATGTTAAGAGTGGAATTTTTGAAATCTACAATGACTTAGACGATTTATTAGCAAGATATCCGAATCTCGCAAATAGTCCAGACGAAAAGATTAATTAGAATGCTGAGTCGAAGCGGATCAAAAGGCTATGAAGACTTGGTTTCGGTGATAATTCCCAATTTTAATGGTGCAAAGTTTATTTCAGAAGCAATAAATAGTGTTTTGTCGCAGACTTATAGTAACTGCGAAATCATTGTGGTTGACGATGGCTCCACAGATGACTCTCTTCAGGTTTTAGAATCTTTTTCGGGCAAGATAGCACTTGTAAGTACCGAAAACCGTGGTGCTGCCCATGCCCGTAATTTGGGAATTCTTCATTCAAAAGGGGAATATTTAGCCCTCTTAGATGCTGACGATTATTGGCATCCACAAAAGCTTGAAAAGCAAGTTGGCTATATCAAAAGAAGTCACACCGATTTGGTTTACTGCGCTAGCAACGTGATTGACAGAGATAACAACTTGGTTCAAGTTCTACGTCCTCAATACTCTGGAAATTGCTATGAACAGTTTAAGAAAAAACCAACATCAGCAATCGTACTTGCCGGATGCAGCTCAGCATTGTTCACTCGAAAGATACTTGCCGCCACTGGCTTGTTTAACACGAATATAAAGCCGCCATCCGAAGACTGGGACTTTTTCAGAAGAGTTTCCAAAAATGGAAGAATTGATTTCTTATCGGATACTTTAGTAAGTTATCGTCTGCATGGCGGTAATATAAGCCACCAATCGAAAAAGATAAATTTCGATGGAAACAAATCCGCATTAGAGCAATTGATACGTGAAGACAATGAAATTAGAGTGATAGAAAAAGCCATGATTTGGAGTAGGTTCTATATTTCCTATATAAAAACTCTTGTGAAATGGATTAACGGGCGAAATTGAATTTCAACCCAGCCAATTTTGGTAAATTTGGAGATAATTCTTAGCCCCTTTTTGCAAATCAAAATGCTCCTCAGCTAATTCGCGACATCTATATGGTGTTTCTGGATCATTTAGCATGCTGATGAGTTCGAGCGCAGACTGTTCGAGATTTTCTTGGGTACCATCCAAGATAATTCCACATCGGTACTTTTGCAGGAGCATATCCATATCCCCTAAGCCTTTATTCACAACAACAGGGCGTCCAACTGACAAGAATTCTGCAATCTTGGTTGGGACAGCCCCTTTAAGCGAATCGCCCATGTTCATTTTACAGACTGATACCCCGAAGGAGTAGTCAGATATTGTAAAAGGCATTTCCTTGTAGGTGGATTTAAATCTCAAAATTTCACCAACATCTAGTGATTTAGTAGTGGATTCACTTGGACGCGCCCAATCAGTTGTCAAGGTTATGTGTCGTGACAAAACTCGTAGAAAGTTTGCGCTGAGATTCAAGTCGTAATAGTCATTGTATGTTCCAGAAAAGAGAGCACGGATTGGTTTAGGAAAATTTGGGTTAAATTGAAAATGATTTAAGTCAACCGCGGTAGGAACAACTGTGCGAATGGATGGAATCTTTAAGTTACGACTCTCCAAGATGGGAACTACCGCATGTGTAAGAGTCGACATAGCTGAACTTTGCAAGGCAGCCATGAATTCAAAGGAACGTAAGGCGCCGTATTTACTCTGGTCGAGCCAGTTTGACCGATGTGGAATCTTTTGGTCTGCCCAAAGACTTCTGACGTCCCATAGAACAGGCGCCCTTGTCCCCATTGCAGCGGCGATTGCAGGCACGTCACTTCTAGCGTGGACCATTCTTGTTTGCCCTATGTTCGTACTGATCTGAAGTATTCGCTTGATTGCTGCAGATTCGCTCCGAGAACCAAATGGAATTGGCTTCCAATCCACGCCAATTCTTGTGAAATTCTCCAAAAGAAATGGGTCTGGCGTATCCTTTTCACACGAGACAAGCCGAATTCTTAATCCTTCTGAACTCAGAATCCTTATTAAAGGAGTTATCTGGCTACTCCCAACGCCCTCAACCAGGGAATCGTTAGTAACGTAAGATAAATCGAACTTGCTTAAGCTTTTCATTTTTCTTCCATGACTGATTCTACTAAGTCATCCCACTTTGCCAGCAGTATCTCTCTACTATGAAATTGTTGAATGTAGTTCTGGGCCCGTTCAATTTGATCATTGAAGTATTCATTCTCAGTATTAAGTCTGATCACTTTATCGAGCCAATCCTGACTTGAAGAGCAAACGGCATCCACCTGAGCAAGATTCGCGACTCTTTGGAAGGAGTCCAAAGGTGAAACCAAACATGGCAATCCCATTCGCCACATTATCAAGATTCTATTTTCAGGTTTCATTCTCATAATTGGTTTGCTTAAATCGATGGGAAGAATGCCAATATTAGAAACGCTCGCTGCCTGGCTCAAAGTTTGTATTGACCATTTTTGCAAATTAATCTTTTCTAGATGTCTCGAGTCCCTTACCTTAATTAGATCCATTGTCTTTCCTTGGAAGTATCTATTCATAAAACGGAAGTACTCGGGATCTGTTACTACTTCTAAGTGGAATTGTAATTTGTTTTCGAAAATAGGGAGGACCTGATTTAACCCAGAAAAAGTTGCTGACTGCCCTTCCCACAGTAGTCGGACTTCTTGATCGAAGAAATGCTTCTTATGACGAAAATTAACAAACGGAATTTCCTCGTGCGAATCGAGAATAACGTGCACATTATTATTGTGCTTCTGAATCAACCTTGCTTGCTCAATAGAAGAGCAAATCACGGCAGATGAATTCAAACACATATCTCGAACATGATGACTGAATGGCTTCATCCTTCCGCTGATGGATCCATTAAGTGATTTGGCAAAACCACGGGCAAAATCCTCTGCAAAACTATTTGGGGAGAGATAACCATCAATCAAATCAAAAATGACGGGAACTTTTCTATTTCTTGTGATCTCGTACCCAAAATCACTTCTTTCGCTAAGAAGAATGAAATCAAGTTCATCATCCAAATTGGTAGTTAACTCATGCCCTCTTGCGTTAGCCCAGAATACAACTCTCCTACGATCACCTGGTGCAGAAAAATCTTTTGAAAAAGGGAGGTAACCAATTCTAAGTTTTCTCATGTTTGAATCATCAATCGAATACCTTCTTGAATGGATAGTTTAGGTCGCCATCCAGAATTAAATAGCTCCGAATTGACGGATGCCACTATCCCGTTCGCCGGCTTTTCGAGTTTTTCGGCTGTATTAAGTAATTGGGAATTCGAATTCAACTCTTGTTTGATGATATTCCAGACCTGAAGATTTGTATGACCAATTCCTGTTCCAATATCAATTGGCCCAGAAAGTCTGTTAGTTGCTATCCAACTAATCGCTTCGGCTATATCAAAGGAACTTATCCAATCATTTCTAGTAGTAGTGTCCAAAATGGTGATTGGGTCTGATCTGCGTGCTTTCGTGATTAATGATTGAATTAGTCGAGCATCGTCTTGACCAGGTCCGTACGCAAAAAAAATACGGGGCCAACTAAACACAGTGTTTGAACCATTCAGAATGGATTCTGAATGCTCGTATGCTCTTGTCTTTTGTGTGACATAGTCACTCACAGAGGGGACGGGCGAATTACTGCTTCCTTTACTTAACTGATATTCGGCGCAGCTACCGAGCGAAATAAAATGAGGAATTGAATACTCTTTAACCATACCTGCTAGTGCGATTGAAAAGTTAGCAAAGTCCAAATTCAATTTACTCTGCAGGTATTCTCCCGGCTTTGTAATCCAAATTGTATTTATGACTAAATCTGGCTTTTCACCTAGTAGCCGCCTCAGAAACTGTATATCTTTAATGTCCCCTACATGTTGGTTAGACGTAACGTTATTCTTGTAACTTTTCGAAAAACTTGTTACTTCGTGACCTCTTTGTTGCAAAGTTTCTATAATTTTGGTTCCCAGAAATCCAGTACCGAACACTAGAGATTTCAAAATCACGCCTTATTCTGTGCTTCATGAAAGATTGAAGCCGCCGCTTCAAAATCCAAACCGTTTCGATCTTTATCAGAAACAATCGGATTTGCCTTACGCCAATTAATCTCGGAATTGTAAAAAGGATTTAAAGTAATTGTTGAGCTTTCAACATATTGTGATGTTAGTAGATACTGAACTATCGTGTTCTCGGTTAGTGTCTGAAAACCATGAGCAACACCATGTGGAACGCGCAAGATTAGAGCGTTAGTTGCAGACATTTCAATTTCAGCCCAGCAACCAAAAGTACTTGAAGATTTCCTTAAATCAATTATAACGTCCAGAATTGAACCATTAAGGCATGAAACATTTTTTTCTTCAGCGTATGGTGGCTTCTGCAGGTGAAAGCCTCTGATAGTTCCTGATGCAGAATTCCTAGATATACCGACATAGAATTTTTCAGTGAGATTTTCGAAGTCAGGTGTAAATCTAGAGAAATCTCCTCGGTGATCCGCAAATACCTTTGCATTTGAAATCATCACGCCTTGAATTTCGCCTGCCGAAATTAACCTCACCTTAGACGAACCTCTCGCAAAGTTGGGACAACTACCCAAACCTTAAATTTTTGGGTGATATTCTTACAGAGAATTTCGACAATCTCCCTCTCTATATTCCAAGGAAAAATCACAATATGGTCGGGGGGAGCGGCAAAGAGTTGTTCTGGAGAAATTATTGGAACAAAACTATTGGGCATAAACCGGTTTTGTTTCTCCGAGCTCCCATCTGCTATCGCTTTTATGGGTAGATCAGGAAGATTAATGCAATTAAGTAACGTACTCGCCTTCGCTGCCGCGCCATAACCCGTCACAGTTTCACCACGTTCTTGCTTATCCGCAAGCCATTCGCTAAAGCTTTGGATCAGATTGGATACCTTTTCTTGCAGGATAACCCATGAAGAAACATCAAAAAGCCCAGCAGTTTTCTCGAAGTGGATTGTTTCTCTGACCGAGGCATGAACACCGGCATTTAATGCTTGGTTATTTAGCCAGTACCTAAGCGAACCTCCATGAGTCTCTAACTTTTCAACCTTCTGCAAGCGCAAGCCAAATCTTGAAGACAGATTATCCACGCTTGTGGCAGACAAGTATGAATAATGCTCGTGATAAATAGTGTCAAATTGCATTCCATTTAAGATGTTTATCAAACTTGGGTTCTCTACAGTCACAGTTGTATTTGGCCCAGTCAATACCTGCAATCCCTTTAAAAAATCTTGCAAATCAGGAACATGAGCCATAACGTTGTTTGCAATAATCAATTTTGGATACCCAAATTTTTGTAGTACATCGATAGCTAGGTCACGTGTGAAGAAATCATTGATGGTCTTAATTCCAAGTGACGTTGATATTTTGGCAACATTCTGGGCTGGTTCAATTCCTAGACACGGGATATCTTTTTCCTGAAAATTCTTTAGTAAATATCCATCATTACTCGCAATTTCCAGGACCCAGTCGGATTTGGAAATATCTAAATCAACAATTACTCTACTGACGAAATCCGAAGCATGTCTTGTAAAAGTTGTACTGATCGATGAGAGATACCGATAATCTTGAAAAATTCGCGCAGACGTGACCACATCAGCAACCTGTCCTAAGTTACATTCAGAACAGATCTTTAGGTGAAGAGGATAATTCTCAATGTGTTGTAAAGGATTGGCTGCTAGCTCGTTCGCAATTGGCAAATTTCCTAGGTCAAGGCCCGAATAGAGAGATTCAGATCCGCAACCCCGGCAGTATTTATCTCCTCTGTCAATTATCAGCGAATCCATGGCGGATTACCCGTTTCCCACAATGATTCTAAAGTTCTTTTATCTCTTAAAGTGTCCATTGGTTGCCACCATCCATTGTGTTGATAGGAAGCTAACTGGCCCTTTTCAACCAACGTGCGCATAGGGGTGCTTTCTAGAGATTCATTTGAATCAACAATTGCAGTCAAAAGTGATTTTTTGCAAACAAAGAAACCACCATTTATCCAACCAGAATCTTGTGGATCTTTCTCCGCGAATTTAGTTACCATTCCATTAGATATTTCAATTGTCCCAAACCTGGCTGGTGGACGAACGGCCGTAACAGTTGCAATTCTGTCTAATTTCTTATGGTAATCAACAAGTTCATTTATATTTACATTTGAAAGTCCATCGCCATAAGTAAGCATAAACTCTTCGTCGAGTAGGGGCTCAAGAGATTTCACTCTCCCGCCAGTTGAAGTTTCAAGACCGGTATCAATAAGTTCAATAATTAGATCAGGACGTGGATTATCGGAAAAGTACTGGCGAATAACGTCGGCTTTATATCCGAGTGCAATCAGGAACTCGGTATGACCAAAAGAGCTGTAATAGTTCATTATGTGCACAAGTATTGGGGTGTCACCTATTCTGACCATAGGCTTTGGAATGAGATCTGTTTCCTCGGAAAGGCGAGTTCCGAATCCACCCGCAAGAATAACTACTTGCACTGAAATACCCTCCAAGGCCAACATAGTTAGTACAATTGCAACACTCAATGTGAAGGATACTATGCATTTTCTGATAACTGGGCATACCGGCTTCAAGGGTGCGTGGCTCTCTTTGATTTTGCATCAACGAGGGCATCTTGTGAGTGGTATTTCGCTAGATCCAGAAGTTGGTTCGTTATTTGAGCAAGCTGGGATCAAGAAGTTTCTACAAAGTGATATTCGATGCGACATTCGCGAATCAGCAAAGCTTTCCTCACACTTTAAGCAAATCAACCCAGATGTCGTAATTCATTTAGCCGCACAGGCTTTGGTTCGGGAGTCATACAAGATTCCCAGAGATACATTTGAAGTTAATGCAATCGGAACATTAAATGTCCTTAACGCTTCGCAGCAGATCAAAGATTTAAGGGCACAGCTGATCATCACGACCGACAAAGTTTATAAAAACATTGGTAAGACTTCAGGTTACGTTGAAACAGAAGCATTGGGAGGGCAAGACCCTTACAGTGCATCCAAGGCAATGGCGGATATTGCTACGCAATCTTGGTTATCTAGTTTTGAGAATCCAACTTCTGCAATCGCTCGAGCTGGAAACGTAATTGGCGGTGGGGATGTCTGCGCAGATCGCTTGATACCTGATTTAATCAATTCTTACTCTACGGGATTCACTCCTAAGTTAAGAGCTCCAAATTCTATACGCCCCTGGCAACATGTGCTTGATTGTTTGAATGGATATTTGATGCTAGTTGATGCGCTAATTGATGATCAAGCAGAGGGCGCATGGAACTTTGGGCCAGATGAAAATCAATCCAAGACTGTGGCTGATGTTGCAGACATTGCAGGGGCGATTTGGGGTGTACCTAAGAGTTGGGAAAATGATTTAGGGAACCATCCACATGAAGCTTCATTGTTGATGCTAAACAGCAATAAGGCTAGAACCGAGTTAGGTTGGTCTGACAAACTTTCTTTTGAGGAAAGCGTTAAGTGGACTATTGATTGGTACAAGAATGTCCATAATGGAAATGATCCACTAGAAGAAACTTTGAAAAACATTTCATTATTCGAAGCGAAGTAATGTGGCTTGGGCCGGGATCGAACCGGCGACCTAACGATTTTCAGTCGTTCGCTCGTACCAACTGAGCTACCAAGCCAAACAAGGTTCTGATATCGGCCTTAAATAAGTACGACACCAAAACCTTTGCGACCCGGACGGGACTTGAACCCGCGACCTCCGCCGTGACAGGGCGGCGCGCTAACCAACTGCGCTACCGGGCCTTAAGTGATTAATAAACATAAGTGGCTCTTATGTCACTCTCAAAGCCTTTACTACTTTTACATCTGTAAAACTTTTACTGCCGTACTGCGTGCCCCCAACGGGATTCGAACCCGTGTTACCGCCGTGAAAGGGCGATGTCCTAGGCCCCTAGACGATGGGGACGTTCTAAGGCTTGGCAATCTTACCCGCGATTGAGTGTGTGACCAAACCGCATTTATAGGCGCAAAAAAGCCACTATCCGCCGGATAAACGGGCTAGTGGCTCCTTTGCAGAACTATGTGTGGCTTAGTTAAGCGCCCAGCGAACTGTGATTGTGACAGTTACATCCTGCTCACCTAGATCGATCTGAACAGCGGAGTCTGCCTCTGCTGCCTTTGCCATTGGGAATGGTGATGAGTACACAGGTGAAGATTGCTCTTCAAGTGACAACACCTTTCCGATTGATGTTCCAAGAAGCTTTGCGTATGAAGAGGCCTTTGACTTTGCATTAGCAACCGCTGCTGCTCGAGCATCTTCAGTTGCAGCTGATGGGTTAAGAGTTGTTGGGATAACTCCACCAAGCTGAACGCTGTCGCCACCTGCGGTGACAACAGCTTCGATGATTGTTCCAGCCTTTGAGGCTGTGCGAACTAGAACATCAAATGATTGTGATGCACGGTAGCCGGTGATCTTGGTACCGGTTTCCTGTGTCCAGTTGTATTCAGGGTAAACGCTGATATTTGCTGAGCGAATATCTTTCGTTGCAATCCCTGCTTTTAGTAAAGCTGCGCGAACAGCTGCTGCTGATTTTGATGCAGAAGATAGGGCTGCAGCATTTGTTGAACCAACAGTTGAAACAGTTGCATTGAAGCGAACCGCATCTGGGACAACAGAGATCGTGCCAACACCTGTGACGGTGATGAAGCGATTATCTGCTGTGCCTGCGCCATTTGCTGGGATTGCTAGAGCGACCACACCTGCAACGGCGGCGACTGTTACTGTGGTTAGGACTGTGCGAAGTTTGTTTAGTTTCATGGGTTAAGTATCTCTTATTAAGTGGGGAAGGCGTGAATTAATGCTGGGAATAGTGGGAGAATAAGAGGGTGAGACAGTTTCTTTCAAAGTGCACCGCAACTGCGATGGTCGATGCTGCTGCAAATTTGCTGGCGGGAAATTTAGTGGCATTTCCAACTGAAACTGTTTATGGGTTGGGTGCAGATGCGTGTAATGCGGATGCGGTTGTGCGAATTTATTCGGTAAAGGGCAGGCCTGCAGATCATCCATTAATTGTGCATGTGGCATCGATGGAGGGCTTGGGAGACTGGGCAGATGATGTGCCTGGGTATGCGATTTCTTTGGCTCGTGATTTTTGGCCAGGGCCGATGACTTTGATTATGAAGCGAAGTGAGTTGGCTGGGGATTTCGTAACGGGTGGACAAGACACGGTTGGAGTTCGGGTGCCAGATCATCCTGTTGCGTTGGGGTTGTTAGAAGCTTTTGCGCGTGTGGGTGGCAAGGGAGTTGCTGCACCGAGTGCGAATAGGTTTGGAAATGTTTCACCGACAACTGCGCAAGCTGTGGCAGATGAGTTGAGTGAATATTTGGGTGAAGCTGACCAGATTCTTGATGGTGGGCCATGTGAAGTTGGTGTCGAGTCAACGATTATTGATTGCACGAGTGATGTGCCACGGATCTTGCGACCAGGGGCTGTGACAGTTGCAATGATTGAAGAATCAACGGGGCTAGAAGTTGTTGGGGTTGTGGAAAGTGCCGATATTCGTGTCAGTGGTTCATTAGAGAGTCACTACGCGCCGGTGGCAACAGTTGTATTGGATCAATCCCCTGTCGCAGGTCAAGGATTTATTGCAATGGCAGATGTGGCAACACCTGATGGAGTTGTGCGATTGGCTGCGCCAAAGACACATGATGAGTTCGCACGTGTTTTGTATTCAGCACTTCGTGCAGCAGATGAGCAGGGGTTAGAAACATTGGTTGTTAAACAGCCTGAAGGCGACGGAATTGCAATTGCAATCCGTGACCGGTTAAAGCGAGCCTCCAATTAGAGATAGCTTCACAAAGAGCTTCTCACCGCTGGCTAGCGGTTACTTTATCTTCGTGTTTGGGTACTGCCTTTTAAACTGCTTCTGAAAGGATTTTTGAATGGGCTTCTCAATTAAGACTGCCAGAATAATGGACGATATGGTGATTAAGAACATGGACAATCCAGTAATAAAAAATATGTTATCTGATATACGAGATTGAATCTGCAAGACAAACACCATTCCTAAGTGACTATGCAGTAAATAGATTAGGTAAGAAGAGAGACCCAACAGGTAGGAAATTTGTTGCAGCCTGGGTGGAAAATTGATTTTGCTGCTACATAGTATAATTGTAGAAATTATCACCAGACAAATCTTTAGGTTAACTGGGTAAGTTGCAACAAGAAATATCTCGTAAATAAATTTTAGACTTATTAGTGAGATAATGAAGAAATCTTTGGTGAGCCCCACCTTCACTCTACTTAAAATGTTGAAACAAATCCCTAAAGCAAAGAGATTATAGAACCCATTCAAGGTCAAATACGGAAGCAGGAAGTTTCCAAGCGGTGAATTAGATTCACGGCTTACAAGTATGGTGCACTCCCATATGAGCAAAAGTAGAGCGATACCTTTAGACGTCTTGAATATACTTGGGAAAATGAAGAGCACGATAGCAACACCAATGTAGAATTTCACCTCAATAATTAGAGTCCATAAAGGTGTTGCAATTGGCTCAACCCCAGAAACTTGGTAAGTCAAGAAAATACTGTGAATAAAACTAGCAGTAGGATCCTCATATGCTTGAATAAAATGAGTTCCAACTGCTAGCACTATAAGCATTGAGACCAGTAACCCAGGGAAGAGTCTGGTGAATCTAGCAAAAATGAAATCAATTGCATGGTGATTCTGAGCAGTTCCAATAATTACGAATCCGCTAATTACAAAAAAAATATCAACCCCAAAAGCACCATTTCTTACCAGATCACCAATGATAACGAGTTCATAAACTCCAGCGTATCTTTGCGGTCCTAATTCGAGACCCCAGTGCATCGCTGCCACCATCATGGCTGCAACGAATCGGAGGAGATCGATGGACGGTCTCCTGTTGGTCCCTACTGCAGAAAAAGGTCTCGCTCGCCCCATGTCTGAAGCATAGTTTTGAGTGAAAGAATGAAACTGAAGCGCCACCTGATTTTTCCCTAAATCGAGCAAATTGTTGCACTAAGTTTTGATGATGGGTTAGGCCCAGTGGAAGATGGCAGCATGCAGAATCAGAGGTTCATCTGACGTTTTTACTTACCAAATATGGCATAAGGTAGGCTCGTACCTGAGGCATTTGTTTGATCGAATGAATGATTCAGCGTATTCCGCAGTGGGGCCTATAGCTCAGTCGGTAGAGCAACGGACTTTTAATCCGTGGGTCGACGGTTCGAGCCCGTCTGGGCCCACTCAATCACTTTTCCAAGCAGCGCCAATTGGCCCACAATCAAGGCAAACAGTGCGTAACGGCCATCTGGGATGGGTGCAAAGATAAACAAAACACCAATTAGGGAAAAAGACATAAGAAACGGTACGAACAGTTCACGTCGCTTAAACCCAACAAGTAGAACCAAAGTTATGGCACTCCAGAGTCCGGCCCAGGCCGTGAAACTATGAAGCAGGTTCCAAAGTCGTATAGGAGCTCGCGCTTGTTCAGCAACTGCGGGAAACGCCCATTCAATTCCCTGGGTCTTGAATTCGATTGTGCTGTGTAGGAATGGCGGCTTCGGTAAGCCATTCAGCGGAAGTGGAACTAAGTAAGCGTTGCGCTTTAAATGTGTATCGAGAACGAACAAGGGATCCTGCTTTAGCAGAGTAATCCATGCGCTAGGGACAAACTCCTGTGCCCTAACTTTATCTGCACTAGCAATCAAAGCTTGATTCAAGAATCCGCAGGCGGCCTCGGATTTCCAGGTTTCTGTGTTCCCGACACCAGGAATATTTCTCTCGACAAAGCCTGCACCTTCTGGGGTATTTGCAAAACATGAAATGTCGTTGCGCATCCACTCTTGTGCAAAGTAATTGTTGATTGGACTGAGACCGAGAATGAGGTTCGAAGTAACAAGTGTGGTTAACACAGTTGATGAAACTGCAACCAGTAGGTATTTCAAAACAAACTTTTTGCGAACCAAGACAAAATAGATAAGTGCAAATACAAGCAGTGTTGGTAAACCGTTGGGGCGGAAAGACAGGAAGATTGATCCCAGAACCAACTGTGAGCCTAATTCCCATCGAGTGACTTTTTGTGATTTATGTACTTCGACCATAAAAGTTGTAACTAGCAACATACCTGAGGTCATTAGAATGTCGTGCCACAAGGTGTTTCCCATTCCCCAAATCAAAGGGGTCAGAGTAAACAGAAACGATGCAATAGCAGCTGTTTTCTCGGCAAAGATCGAATAAGCAAATTGAGTTACTGAAAAAACTAGAAGCAGCCCCCCGAAGAGGGTCAACACGCCAATTGAAGTTCCGAAAAGCGAAAAAACCCGGACAAATAAAGCCCAGGAAGCGGTGTATGCATTAGTGAGATTTCCAGTCTTTGCCATCTCTACTGCTGCAAAGGAATCTCCCGAGAAGAATCCAGGGAAAAAAATGATCCAAAAAATGAATTGAACAATTAAGTTTCGCAAGAGAGAAAATTTGATCTCGGTACTTCCTAGATGCTTAATCACTTTATGCGCCTATGGGTCATTCGAAATGTCGCCATTGAAGTAATCACAGCGAGGGCATCCTTAACTGAAATAGATTTTCCTTCTGCCCTAGTTCTAGCTTTGTATGCAACCTCAACCTCGTAAGGACGTTGCCGTGATAGCCACATGTGCATAGGTATTTCAATCTCGAGTCCAAATTTTATGTACTTATATGGAAGTTGTTCCAGGACTTGGGAGGGTATGAGCTTGTAGCCACACATAATGTCGGTGATTACTTCGTTGAAAAATAGCCCATAAAGATTTGAGATTAATTGGTTTCCGCGGCTGTATCTCCACGTAAAAGATGAATGAGCAAGAAAAGTACGGTAGCCAAAAACAAAGTCTGATTCACCCTTTTGGACAATTTCCCATAACTTTGCAATATCTGAGGTGGCAAGTTCAAGATCTGAATCGAGGATCACAACGTGGGAAGTAGACAAATGCTTTGCACCGTCTTTAATGGCGCTTGCCTTGCCGCCATTTTCCTTCTTGATAATCAGATGTGGAAGGTCAGATTGGTTTAAAGCCTGAGTTAAGAGTTCCACCGAGCTGTCGGTGCTCCCGTCATCGACAAAGATGCACTGATCGATAGTTCCCAGAGGCAGCTCAGAGAGCTGGCCGACTAACTGGGTGATGGTCCGTTCCTCATTGAAGATAGGAACCAGTACGGAGAGAGTCTTCATAGGGTGCTAAATGTACGTTCTATATGGACTGAAGCGAACAGATTGAAGCGGGTATGACTCTAAGTTTTGTACGAGCACTACCAAAATTCCACAAAGCGCGGATAGGAGGGGCCAGAATGCACCTTCTTCAGTCAGTAAAGCAACTGACTCTTAATCCGTGTGTTGATGGTTCGAACCCGTTTGGGCACACATTTAAATCTCCTTCCAAGGCTTTTACCAACTTTGTTGCTGGCGCTACAGTTCATATGTGCCACACAAGCCAAGTCTTCGCGATGTAGCTAAGCAAGCCAATGTTTCCGTTGGAACGGTTTCCAATGTATTGAATCGCCCTTCACAAGTATCTGAAGAGAAGCGACTAAAAGTCCGCAAAGCGATCGACATGTTGGGATTTATTCCAAACTCAAATAACCGATCAAACAAAGAACAGCCTGTAATCGGTCTAATCCTCCCCCTCAGCAACAATCCTTTTTATGAAGAGCTGGCACAAGGAATTGAGGATGGAGTTGCAAAGAACGGTCTACGTGTTTTGATCGGGTATAGCCGCGAAGATGAAGCGATTGAAATGCAATTGCTGAACTCAATGGTTGACGCTGGTTTTAAGGGAATCATCATGACTCCAGTGGGCGCTCGCAATCAGGTTTTTGAGAAGTTCATTGAAGAAAATGTTCGAGTCGGATTCATCTCCCAAACAGATGATCACGTTGAACAATGTTCAGTTTCAATCGATCAAGTGCGTGGTGGCTATATCGGCATCGAGTACTTGGCATCTCTAGGTCATAAGAAAATCTTGTGGGTTTCGGGCCCTGCACATCACCACCAATCAAATCAACGCTTTGTGGGTGTTACTCAGGCAGCCCGTGAATTTGGTGTTGAGGTGACATCGATCAGTTCACCATCGCTTGATTTCCTTAGTGGAGAACACATTGCACCGGAGATTCTTGCAAAGGACGAATTACCTGATTCAATTTTCTGCGCAAATGATGCGACTGCCTTGGGCATCATGAATTACCTCTATAAGTCAGGTTTGAAGGTCCCCGAAGATGTTTCGGTCCTTGGCTACGACAATGTTTCCTACGCAGAATCAGCTCTGGTGCCTCTAACGACCGTCTCACAGACCCCCTATCAGCTGGGATTCACGATGGGCAGTCAGATGATCGCTGAAATCGAGGCAAAACCAGGTCATATTCATCAGCACGTAATCTTTCAGCCACAGATTGTTGAAAGAGCTTCGGTCAAGAAAAAGTCATAACCCTGACCATCCAAAGGTTGACCGGTCAGCACGCTCGAAACTGTTTAATTTGTCACCCTTCTAACCTACCGTTCTCATTAGAAGTTCAGCTTACGAATCATCGTGCCCTTAACGCCTGAAGATCAGGGGGGGGGGCGCTTACCGGCGGATTATCCGAAAGGATGATTGCGCGCTCCGAACAGCTGCGGGATCGGTAAGCAACCTTTGGACAGAAGGGTTGTAAAGACGTGTGTCAAAGTTTTGAACTGTTCAATGAACAGTTGGTACTCAATCATGAGTGAAATTAGAAAGTTCATTGAGTGGTTAAGTTTTCACCCAACATCTGAAGATATTGCACGCGCGCTCGCAACCGATTACCTGCGTGAATTCTCATTGCAGGGCGTGCGCTTTGGACGCCTCAATAGCGATGATTCAATAGTTGTTCTAGGGCAATTTGGTTATGCAGATGCTGATCTTTATCGCGACCGCACAATTCCAAGCAGTGAATGGCGCTCAGTAAATTCGCCAGACACAATTTTGATAAACAGCGGAACACAAGGTGCATTCACACCAAATGAAAGTATGTATGTTTCATGTTTGCGCGATCGAGGAGTTATTCAAGGCTATTTAATTGTTGAATTTAAGAACCCTGTCGCAGATTCAGATAAAGCTCGCACAACTGAAGCGATAGAAGACCTCTGCGTCCCGATTGCTCTATACCTTTCCTTCCAGAACCGGGGAGCTAGCTCGATGGCTCCCGGAATGACCATTTTGAACGACTCACGGGATGCGGGGGCAGGCCAGCTTTCTGCCCGCCAGCTGTCGATCCTGCGAGGCATGGTCGAGGGCAAGACCAACCACGAGCTAGCCTCCGAGATGGGCTTCTCGGTCTCGACGATCCGGCATGAAACGATGCGGATCTATCAGGCGCTGGCGGTCAGCGATCGCAAGGAAGCGGCCAAAAAGGCTCTCATGCTCAGCCTGATCTAGGCTCACAAACCCCGATCAGGGTCCCCTAGCCCGCCCCAGACACGCTCAAACTCTCAATACCAACTTTAGCCTTGCCCATCCCTTAGACTAGAACCCTGATTCCGGCAGGCTTGTTTCTCGCTGCCATTCGGCGAAAGCCCTGCAACTTATTCCCCCACCTAGGCTCAATTCACGCTCAACCACCGCTTCCAGGAAATCTTTCTAAAGAAATATTTCATTTGGGCACAACATTTGGCCCCCAGCGGTGTCTTAACTATTAGAGGGCAAGACGTTGCCTTCATTATGAAACTCGCGGGAGTTACACAAATGGCACTATTGAAGTCGAAAGCGGCGAAAGCAGCTGCAGCGACCGATGCCGCCCGCCTATTGAGCGCAAATCCCGCAGACGCTCTTATTGATACACCTGCTCAAGGCTCTTCAGCTGACTGGACCATTGCTCAGCTAAGCGCGATCTACACAGAGCACCGCACACAGCTCGTCTCACAGGCACGCCGCATCACCCGCGATGAGGCAGAAGCCAACGAGGTCGTCCAGGAAGCATTTTTGAAGTTCATGCTTGCTGCTCCAGATCTAGATACAGCTGACCGTGCAATTGCATACCTACGTACCTCAGTTAACAACCTTGCGCTGAACGTAATCCGCGCTCGTGGTGCACGCCCTAACTTGGTTGCAATCGATGCAGACACAACTCAGGAGCGCCTGAACGAGATCGCATCAGAAAACCACATTGATCTTGATACAACTATTACTGCAGCAGAAGATGCCGCGATTATCCGCGAAGCTCTTTCACGCCTAACCCCAGATCAGCGCACAGCGCTTGTTATGTGGGAAATGGAAGGCCGCACAACAGAGGAAATCGCAACCGCTCTTAATACAACTCCAGCAAATGTTCGCCACATTCTTGGTCGCGCTCGCAAGTCAATGGTTCGCGTTCTTGGCGAATGGATCGTTGATGAAAAGACTGGCCTAACAGCACTAGATGCGCTTTCAACAACATTCAAGAAGTCAGTTGAAATCGCACAGAAGTCATCAAAGGCTGCGCTGTCACTTCTACTAGTTATTACGGCTTTCCTAGGTTTCAATTCAATGACGGGGAACGAGGGTGTTCCTGCGCTTACAACTGATTCAGTTGTTACAGCCGGAACTACCCCGTCAGAATCTTCTGCACCTGTTGCAACAGCATCAGCTACTGCAAAGGCTGCAGCAACTGCTGCTGCAAAGAAGGCTCAGCAAGCAGCTGTTTACGCAAAGATCGCAGCGCTTTCATTCTTGGGTCTTGATAAAGACGGTATCCCAACAGGATTCAGCGTTACTGATGAAAACTCAATCGCTGGCGTTGGCCGCGTAACAAAGGGCATCACAACTGTTGGTACTTCAGGACTTCTAATCAACAACCAGTTCATCACTGGCTCTGTTGGTCCAAACGTTCTTATCGATCAGCTAATTACTGTTGATGGAACAGGTACTAACTACAGCGTTAACAACATCAACATTGGTTTTGGTGGAAGCTGGCGCGCAGTTGAAGTTAAGTCAACTGATACATCTATCGATCGCCTTGCAAATGGCAACTACTTGATTACATCGACTTCAAATGTCGGATACCTCAAGACAACAGATTTCTTGACCCCTACTGGTTCACGCGGCTACGACCTAGTCGATGCGCCAGCGACGATCACATCTCGAATTCTTCTGAACTCTGGCAAGACACAGGTACTAGCGCAAGCGGTGCAGGTGAAAAACAAATAAATAGGTTTCCTCGCCGCGTCCGGATACACGGTGGGGAATTTGGTGAATCAGCACGTGCGATTCATCGAATCGGGTGAAAAAGACCCTCTCATGACATATGAGAAGGCACTTATTACCCAAAGCCGACCGGGGGAAATTCCCTCGATCGACTAATCGAAAGGAAACAAATGTCTACAAAGACAACTTTCAAGCGCATTGCGCTTGTAGCAGTTGCAGCTTTGGGCTTTGGTGTTCTTACTTCAGTTGCTCCAGCAACTGCAGGTAACGTGACACCTACTTTGATCGCTGTTGGAACTGTTCCAACAGCTCAGGTTGGCGTTGCAAACGTCACACCAATCACAGTAACAGCTCCATATACAGCTGGTGGAAGCGATAGCTTCACAGTTAACGTTCGCGTTACATCAGCGCCAGCAGGCTCAGCATTCGCTGGCCTTGCTACATCAAGCAAGCTTATTGACGGATCAACTGCTGGAAGCTTTGTTGCGGCAACTTATGCTGCAGGTAGCACAGTTGGTGCAGTTCTCACAGTTTCACTTGGAACAACAAACACAGGAACACTTGGTGCGTCTGCACTAGTTTCAGGTGACAAGATGACTGTTGGCTCAACATACGCATCACCATCTGGTCTAACAGCTGTTGATGGCAAGGTTGGATACGGATTCAAGATTAACTTGACTCCAGATAAGCCAGGAGCCTACTCAATCCTAGTTTCAACAAACTCAGGTGCAACAATTGGTGCATACGCTGCAGGCGATGCGTCAACAACTTACTCAGTAACAACAGCAACATCTCCATCAGTTGTTAAGGTTGCTGCAGTAACCGGTTCATCTACAGCTAACACAGCTGGTAACGGTCAGATTTTCAAGGTGTCAATCACTGATGCAGCAGGCGTAGCTTCACAGCTAGGTGCTTCAGAGACAATCACTCTAAAGTCAGATCAGACTTCAACAAACATTGGTGAAGTTAACGCTACTGATGGATCTATCTCATACAACACAGCAGGTGTAAACGCAGTTCTAGATTCTTCAAACTTCACAAACGGTGTTGCTTACATCGCTGTTAAGGATGCAACTGCAACTGCAGTTAACGCTGCAATTACAGCTACGGGAACTGGTCTTCTTGCTGCAACAGTTACAACAACATTCACAGCTACAACTGTGGTTGCTGGAACAACAACAACAGGAACAATCGGAGATCCAGCATCTGCAGTACGTCCAGGTGCAGGTCACATTGGTGGAATCACTGCTGGAGCAACAGTTACAGATACTGCTGCAACAACAGCTACTTCACACTCATACTTGTTGACACTAGCTTCAATTACTGCAGCGACTAAGTTCGACACAATCGTTACAGATACTTCAGGAAAGATCACTGGAGTTAAGGGTCTTGCTTACTCAGCGTCAGCAACTTCAGGCGCAACAGGACTTTACTCAGTTGGCGTAACAGCAACTCTTTCAACAGCTGGAATGTCATTCGTCTGGAAGGCTGACCTTGGAACTACTGATGCACAGATCACTGTTACATCAGCAACTCCAGTTCAGACAACAGTTGCTCTAACTGGTGGAACTCCTTCAGTTATCAAGAACGCACACGGAGCATCATCTGCTCTAACTGCAGTTGTAAAGGATCAATTCGGAGCTGCAGTTGCAGGTTCAGTTGTTACTGTTTCAACTACAGGTCGCAACGCTTCAACTGTTAGCACATCATTGCTATCTGATGCTTCAGGTCGTGTTTCATACACACGTACAGATGCTGGTACAGCTGCAACAGTTGCTACACAGGATGTAGTTACATTCGCTGCAACAACAGGTTCAGTTACAGCAACAATTAACTACGCTGCTTACACAGTAGGCACAATCACATGTACTTCAGGTGCTGAGCTAGATACAGCAACTTCAGTTACATACCGTGACATCTCTTCAGATGACGGTGCAGAAGCAGGCGCAGCCTCACTTTGCACAGTTACTGTGAAGGATTCAAACGGTGCACTACTTATTGGTGTTCCAGTAACTACTACAACAGCTTCAGCTGGTGCAGCAGTTCTTTCAACATCAGCAACTCTTTACACAGGTTCACTAGGAACAGTTGCACCAAGCGTTTACGCATGGACAACAGGTGCAAAGACATTCACAGTTACAGCTGGCGCAGTTACATCAACTGAGACAGTTAACTACCACCAAGAGACAGCAACTGAAGTACGTTCAATCTCAGCAGTTGCAGATGGAAACATCATCAAGGTGACAGCAAAGGATCGCTTCGGAAACGTAGTACCGGGTGTTCGCATCTACGGTACACGCACAGGAAACGGCCTATTCGGTGGCGGAGCTCCTACAGCTAACGCAATCACAAACAACGCTGTTGTTGATGATGCTAACGAGGGTGTTGCAGAGTTCATCTTCAACGCAGGCTCATCTGACTCAGTTGTTAAGTTCCAGGTAGCTTCAGCTGCAGATACACCATCTGCAACATACGGTTACACATCTGCCCTTAAGGGAAGTTCAGATGATGGAACTACAGCACTAACTGCTTACACAGCTGGAACAGTATTCACAGCTGAAGCTGGCGTTGGTGCATCATTTGATGCAGCAGGCGTTAACTCAGTAACTGTTGCAGTAGCTTCAGGTGCTGACACAGCACAGGCTGCAGTAGATGCAGCAGCAGAAGCAACTGATGCAGCAAATGCAGCAACTGATGCAGCTAACGCTGCAGCAGAGGCAGCAGATGCAGCAACAGCTGCAGCACAAGATGCAGCAGATGCAGTAGCTGCTCTATCTACTCAGGTTACAGAGATGGTTTCTGCTCTTAAGAAGCAGATCACAGCTCTAACAAACCTAGTAATCAAGATCCAGAAGAAGGTAAAGGCTTAATTAGCCCGAGCTTCTAAAGGATTTAACTCTTAGGAGTTAGCTCTAGTCCGGAACCCGGTTCTCTCGAAAGAGGGGGCCGGGTTTCGGCATTACCAAAGGTTATTTACGACTTAAATTTGAATGAATGAAATCTAAAACTAAAATCCTGCAGCTTTACTCAGCAATAATCCAACATCATCAATTTCGTTATCAAGTACCTGGGTGTAGACATTCATTGTTACCCGAGGATCAGAGTGGCCAAGTAAGCGTTGTGCCGTAGTCACATGCACACCTTGCTGCTTTAGAAGATATGCGTATGTATGACGTAATGAATGAATATCAACTCCGTGGGGCTTTAAGACTTTACGCAGTGTCTTAGGGCTCTTAGGAAATACCTTAAATGGGCTAACAAGTGGAACTGATCTGATTCCTGCCTTGCTCTTAGTCTGTCCATGAACTGACTTGTTAATCCAGACACGATCATCTCGAATGTCTTCTAGTGTTAAGGCAACTGCTTCAGACCAACGTAAACCGTGAAGAGCCAAGAACCTAATGTGTGTTGTGTATTTACCAAATGAGGCGCTGGTGACTTCTTCCCAGGTAAGAAATTCACGGGGCTTAACCATGATCTTTGGGCCTGAGACACCATGTGCAGGAGATGCATCGACAATCTCTTGGGCTAGTGCTTCCCTGAAAACAGTTTTAATTACAGCCAATGACATCGCAGACGTTTGCGGCGGTAAACCTTGAATCGCTCCTTGGATATCTAGTCTCTTGATACTTCGGATATCGCGATGTGCCAAAGTTGGAAAAACATGTAACCGCAACATTGAATGGTAGGTAGCAAACGTTTTTTGACGTATCGGTAAATGATTAATGGTTTGTAATGCAAAACTTTCAAACAACACGATTGCTCCTTCCCATTTCGTTTAGAAATCAAAAGGAGTTAGCTCTGTAAGAATTGTGAACTAACATCCTTTGTTATTTCTCCGTCATGTTCATTCATAACAAGGCAAACAATTTCTCTAACTGGTTAAATCAAATTATGGACAAGACTGGTCATTCATCTGCGATTAAAAACCGGTTAGCTCCCGAAAGAACTAACCGGTTCTTAAATCTTTGTGTGTACCGGAGTTCGATTCAATTAAGAACCGAACTCCGGCTTAACACTGTTGATCAGTTGAAGCTCGGGCTAATTAAGCCTTTACCTTCTTCTGGATCTTGATTACTAGGTTTGTTAGAGCTGTGATCTGCTTCTTTAGAGCAGAAACCATCTCTGTAACCTGAGTAGATAGAGCAGCTACTGCATCTGCTGCATCTTGTGCTGCAGCTGTTGCTGCATCTGCTGCCTCTGCTGCAGCGTTAGCTGCATCAGTTGCTGCATTTGCTGCATCAGTTGCTTCTGCTGCTGCATCTGCTGCACCTTGTGCAACATCTGTAGCTGCTGCAACTGCAACAGTTACTGAGCCAACACCTGCTGGTGCAAGTGAAGCGCCAACGCCTGTCTGAGCTGTTGTTGCTGTTCCAACTGTTGCTGCTGTGTAAGCAGTTTGAGTTGTAGCAGTTGAACATGCGTTGATACCAGCAAGGTTACCTGTCTGGCCGTAGCAAGGTAGCGGTGTTGCAGTTGCTGAACCAGCTGTAATTGTTACAACTGAATCTGCTGAACCTGCGTTGAATAGGAACTCTGCAGTTCCGTCAACACCAGTTGTCTGGCCATTGGTGTTTGAACCGCCACCGAATGTTCCATTACCTGTACGTGTACCCCATAGAGGTACTCCAGAAACTACGTTGCCGAAGCGATCCTTTGCAGTAACGATAATTGAATTACCGTTTAGAACTGCTGAGATTGTACGTACTTCTGTTGGGTTGTTAGTACCTGTTGCTCCACCTTGGCGGAAAGCAACTGTTCCTGTAGCAGACTTCGCACCAGCTGTTGCTGTGAAAGTCTTTACGCCAGCTGTCCATCCGTAGACAGAAGCTGCAGCTGTTCCAGCAGTACCAGTGTAAACAGTTACCTTAGTTGAAAGGATTCCTGCGCCATCTGATGCTGTTGTGAATGTAACTGGTACGCCTACTAGAACTGCGCCGTTTACATCCTTAACAGTAGCTGTGATTGTCTGTGTTGAAGCAGACGCACCAGCAGTTGATGAGGCATTGATATCAGAGTATGTAATACCTGATGCTGCAGTGTCATCTGTTGTAGGTGTCTCAAGAGTTACAGTTGCAACCTTATCGGCACCGTAGTTAACAGTTACGTTTGTATTTGCAGTTAGTGCTGTGTCGAACACAATTACTGACTGAGTTGCAGCTGTTGCTGCAGTTCCTGCATCAGCAAGCGTGAATGAAGCGCGACCAGTTGCATCTGTTGCTAGAGCAACTGATGCTGTTGTTACGTTACGACCTGTCACAGAAACTGTAACTGGTGAGTTGGCAACTGCTGCACCGAACTGATCCTTCACCAACACTGTTGCAACAACACTTGAACCGTGTGTTGCGTACATTGTTGATGCTGGTTCTGCTGTAGCTGAACCAGTTGTTCCAGTAACAACAGCAGTTTCACCTGTAACAACGATTGATGCAGGAGTTGTTGAATAAATGTCTGCTCTGAATGAATCACCAGCAGCCAATGTTGCTGTGAATGAAACTGTTCCAAGACCAGCTGTTGCATCTGTTGCCGCAATTGCTGTGCTTACATAAGTTTCATAAGTAACACCGATGATGCCAGTGATGTCACCTGATGTATCAGTTACCAACATACGAGTTGTGTAAGCAGTTGTTCCTGCTGTTGAAGTCAAACCGTATGTGTGTGAAGTTGCAGTTGTTGCTGCAGTATCAGTAAATGTTGCACCAGCTGTTCCACCAACGTGTCCTGACCCTGGGCGAACTGCAGAAACACCGTTATTAACTGTGATTGCTGCAGAAGCTGCAAGTAGTACTGTCGTTGAGGAAATTGTGCTTGTTACAGCTGAAGAAAGAAGACCTGAACCTGTCGCAGTAACTACTGTTGTAGTCGCTGTTGCCGTTGTATCGCGAAGCTTAAAGTAAGCTACGCCACCAACAAAGTTCGAGTTATCTAGAGTTAGGGTTGTTGCGTACGCACCTGTAGCTCCATTTGAGGCTGTTACAGCCGCCATTGATGCTGAAGTGTTGTTTGTTGTCAAGGCAATTGTCTCGCCTGTACCAAGTGCTGCACCAGTGTTAAGAGTTACCTTCATTAGGCGACCCACTGTGTTTGTTGCACCAGTAACAGTTGCACCAGTTACAGCAGCAAGTGTCGCTGTTGTTGGAGCTGTACCTGTAGTGAATGTGTATGTCACGTTAGCATCGCCACCTGCATAAGCAAGTGTTCCGGCTGTCGCGCGAGTATTTGTTGAAACAAGCACAGTGTAAGTACCAGCAACGTCTGGAGTGATATTTACATCAACAGAAGAAGTTGTATCTGGAGTCACCCATGAGCTGTGTGTTAGGAGTGCAGATGCACCAGCGTATGTTGTGTTAGTTGCTAAGCCACTAACAACTCCGCTTGATGCAACCGTACCTGCAGCAGAAGAGGCAATTACAATCTTTCCTGCAACAGTTGTGTTTCCAGCAGCTGAATAAACAGTGCCGTCAATCCAAGATAGGCCAACAGTTCCAGCGATTACCTTCGCTGTTCCGAGAGTTCCTGCGTAAACAGATCCTGCTGGAGCTGAAGTAATTCGAACTGTGACGTTATGTGTATCTGACTGAGCAGCATAAGGTGCAGTGATTGTGATTGGTGTTGAGTGAACTACTCCCACAGCTGCCGTAGGAATCGTACCCACAGCAATTGAAGTTGGAGAGACTGGAGCCGCGCTCGCTGGCGCAACTGAAGTCATAACACCAAAGCCCAAAGCTGCAACTGCTACAAGCGCAATGCGCTTGAAAGTTGTCTTTGTAGACATTTGTTTCCTTTCGATTAGTCGATCGAGGGAATTTCCCCCGGTCGGCTTTGGGTAATAAGTGCCTTCTCATATGTCATGAGAGGGCATTTTCGAAAGGGTTAGTACGATTTGCTCATGAATTCACAAGCCTCCAGAAACCTTTTAGGCACCTATATCTTGGTGACAGTAGTTTCTGTGACTTTCTTCGTTTCACCTTGGAATTCCATAGATCCGGTCAATCTGCCTAAGTTGTTTTTACTAGGCATTCTGGGGTTTATTTCTGGCGGCTTAGCAATCACCCAGCGAGAATTTCTGAAATCTCAGAAAAGTAAAGGTTTTCTTATCCTTATTGGCTTTTTCACTTTAGCCCTATTAATAGTCCTATTCACAAGCAACACCGACTTTTCATTCAAAATGTATGGAACCCCAAGTCGGAATACTGGATTCTTGGCATATTTCTCGCTTGCAATGATTTCACTTGCAGCTTGTATTTCTGCGTCAAGAGCCTTATTGAGAAAATATGCCATAACTTTAATCTCAGCTGGTGCAATTCTTTCAATGTATGGCATCGCACAATGGCGAGGGTTAGACGTTTTCGATTATGTAAATGCCTATGGTTCCAATGTATTTGGGACATTTGGTAATCCGAATTTTCAATCTGCATTTATGGGAATTGTGGCGGCGGCTTCATTTGTTTGGCTTACATTGGGCTCACTTCGCCTAAGGACTCGGATTGCACTAGGTGTCTTAGTGATGCTTTGTTTAGCAAATATAAAACTGAGCTCAGAACAGGGCTATCTTAATTTTGTTGCAGGAGTTACTTCGGCTGTAATTATTTATCTTTTCGCGAAAAGACAGAATCTTTTGGCCTGGACGGTATTAGGTATCTCATCAGTGGGGGCCACCCTAATTACCTTCGGATTATTTAATTCTGGCCCACTTGCGAAATTCATTTACAAGTCATCATTGCAAGCCCGAGGATTCTATTGGCGGGCAGGGTTAAAAATGATTGTAGACCATCCACTTTTAGGAGTTGGATTTGATGGGTTTGGAGATTGGTATAGAAGGTCCCGAAGCCAATCAGCCGCGGAATTCAATGCGGGGATAGTCGCAGATACAGCTCACAACATCCCATTGGATTTGGGAGCAAGTGGCGGAATCCCACTTCTTTTTGCATATTTAGCGCTAATTATCTTGGTTGTGATATCCATTGTTCGGGTAGTTAAAAGAACAAGTGAATTTGATGTTGTATTTGCTTCAATTGTTGCAGCTTGGGTTGCTTACCAAGCACAGTCACTAATCAGCATTAATCAATTGGGTCTGGGGGTCTGGGGCTGGTCGCTAAGCGGTTTGATAATCGGATATGAATTAAATGCTAGAGACATAGATGTAAAAATGATAGAGAAGAGTCAGCGAAAAAGTTCACAAGGTAAGGAGAAAATACCTGCATCTGTTCTGCTGGTTGCCTTTGTTGCCGGCGCAGTTGGATTAGTTGTGTCGTTGCCACCGTATTTGGCTGCAAACAAGTATTACAACGCGTTAAAAAGTGGAAATGCAAATGTTCTAAAAGAAGGTGCTTACCTCAAGCCATATGATCGGACTAGATTTTTGTACACCGCACAAATTTTGGCTAGCAATAAACTCGAAGCACAAGCGATCGCCATTTTGAAGGATGCATCTGTGATTTATCCTGATAATTTCGAATTGTGGCAGCAATGGGCGCAAATAGCTTCAGCAACCCCAGAAGAGATTGCTAAGGCAAAGGCAGAAATGAAGCGCTTGGATCCATATAACCCTGCACTCAGGTAGTTATTTCAGGGCCTCACACGTGGCACAGCGTTGCTGCTCACCTGGTTCTCAGGGTTCTGAGGTGTAATTGAGCCATGACTCAGCCAACCCGCATTTATAAGCACTCCGCCGCAGGTACCGATTGGGCGGCGCTGCTGCTGGGTGCGGGGTTGGGGTTAACGCTGGCGCTACAGCTGACCACAGTGCGGTTAAGCGATTTCAATACTTTTTATTCGGTAGTTGTTTCACTCAGTCGCTTGTTGGCGTTGGTCGGAACATATTTTGCAGTTGTCGGAATGTTCTTAATCGCGCGTATTCCATGGGTTGAACGCGGAGTTGGTCATGATCGTTTGGTGACCTGGCATCGCAAGTTAGGACCATGGTCTTTGTATGCAATTGGTCTGCATGTGTTCATGATTGTTTTGGGATTTGCCGGTCAAGATTCAATTCCTTTGTACAAGGAAATGTGGCAGTTCTTAACTACATATGACTGGATGTGGTTTGCGCTAGCGGGATTTGTTTTGATGGTGATGGCTGGTGTTACTTCTTATAAGAAGGCACGAGCAAAGATGAGTTATGAAACCTGGTGGTTAGTTCACATTCTGACCTATGCCGCTGTTGCTGCATCATTTATGCACCAAGTAATTAACGGACAGATGTTTATTGGGCATCCTCTTAATCGTGCGTACTGGACAGCGTTGTATGTTGCGATGGCAGCTGCGATTATTTACTGGCGCTTCTGGGTCCCTTTCTATCGTTCAATGAAAGTTAATTTAAAGGTTGAAAAGGTTGTTGTTGAAGGGCCTGGTGTTGTGTCAGTCATCATGAAGGGAAACAACTTACATTCCTTGTCGGCCCAAGGCGGACAGTTCTTTGGTTGGCGCTTTTTAGCAAAGGGACATTTCTTGATGTCTCATCCCTATTCTTTATCGGCAGCACCTACTGAAAAACATTTGCGAATTACAGTTAAAGATTTAGGTGATCATTCGCGTTCATTGGCATTCTTAAAGCCGGGTACACGCGTGTTTGTTGAAGGTCCTTACGGTGCTTTTACTGCAGGACGTTCGACTCAGCCGCATGTGGTCTTGGTGGGCGGAGGCGTAGGTATTACGCCTATTAGAGCGCTGATGGATGAGCTTTCTGGCGGCGTGCAGATGGATGTTTTGTTCCGTGCATCAAAGGAAGAGGATCTAGTTTTGAAGAAGGAAATGGATTACTTGGCTTTCAATAGCGGTGGATCGATTCGGGTTCATTACCTAGTGGGACCGCGCAAGAACCATCCGATGGATGCGAAGTCATTGAAGGCGCTTGTGCCTCAGGTTGCAGATAGCGATATCTATATCTGTGGGCCAGAGCCGTTGGTGACGCAGGTGCGCAAGGCTGCTGAGGATCTTGGTGTGCCGAAGAATCGTTTTCACGATGAGGCATTTGCGTTCCATAAGGAGTAACTCTGTGCGGCCTTTGCGGGCGTTCTCAGAAATCATTCAGGTTAGTAGGCTTTTATACAGGTGTTGATTCTTTCGAGGGGATCTACACAAAATATGCAAGAAGTGAGGGTATGAGATGAAGCGGGCGCTGCTGATTGCAGGAGGCACTGTGGGGGGTCTTGGTGCTGTGTTGGCGATTACGCCACCTCAGCTGACCTCTAGCGGTTCAATAAATATCGCTGGCGGTTCTGCGATTGGTTCCACTGGAACTAGTTCATCAGCGTCTGCTTCATCATCAACTTCAACAAAAGCAACTGCTGTTGCAACATCAAAGCCGGTTGCGACTAAGAAGGCGACAGCAACTGCAAAGGCGACAGCTGCTGCAACAGCGACCGCGGCGGCAACACATAGTGCGACTCCAACAGCTGCTGCTACAACTGCCGCTGCAAGTGGTGGCCAAGGTGTGACGGGTTCATTTACAGGTCCTGCGGTTTTTGTTAACTACGGAACTGTTCAAGTAAAAATTACTGTGCAAAACGGCAAGATTGTTGATGCTGTTGCGGTGCAGGCTCCAAGTGGTCGCAATGATCGTTACACAAATATGGCTGTTCCAATTTTGAAGGCGCAAACATTGAAGGCACAGAGTGCAAATATTCAAGGTGCATCAGGTGCTTCATACACAAGCTATGGCTGGTTTAAGTCATTGCAGGGAGCGCTCGCAAACGCTGGTTTGTAATATTTTTTGCGTCGGCAGATAGGGTTGGGAAATGAATCATCTGCGTCGACAGTTTCCTGTCTGGGGAACGATTGTGGATGTGGATTGTTATTCGCAATCTGTCGGTGGTGCGGAATTAGATCGCGCTATGGATTCGGTGATTACTTTTTGCGAGGATGTTGATCGGGATTTTTCGACATATAAATCGGATTCGTGGGTATCGCGGTTGCGTCGCGGTGAAGTTCCGATTGAGGAATGTCCAGATGATGTTATCGATGTGTGGGATTTATGCGCACAGGCAAAGTGGTTAAGTGACGGGGCTTTTGATCCATGGGCGGTTGATGGGGGCTTTGATCCATCGGGGTTGGTAAAGGGTTGGGCTGCCGATAAGTGTGCGGATATGTTGGTTGCAGCTGGCGTGCAACATGTGCAGGTTAATGCGGCGGGGGATTTAGCGCTTCGTGGTGGTTGGTTTGATTCTGCGAGTTCGGAAATAAAACCGTGGTCGATTGGCGTTGTGAATCCCGACAATAAATTAGAGGTTGTAAAGGTTTTTGAAATTATGGATGGCGCGATTGCCACATCTGGAACATATGAGCGCGGGGCACATATCAGCGATCCGCATTCGGGGATGATCGCAATTGGGGCGAAGTCTGCGACCGTTGTTGGGCCTGATGGTTGGTTGTGCGATGCGATGGCAACCGCGGTGATGGTGGGCGGAACAGACTCGGTTGCGTGGTTTGGGCAGGAAGAGTTGATGGGTTATCAGGTATTCGCGGTCAATAGACATGAACAAACAGCTTGGGAGATTTAGGATGCTCACTATGCGCAAACGGGTATCGATATTTTCAGCGATTGTTTTTGCAATCGTTTCAGTTGGGTTGGCACCGGCGTATGCGCTGGATGAACGGGTCATCGATGTTGTCTCAGTTAACTGGAATGGATCATCACCGCTAATTGGTGATGTGAATACAGTTGCAGGGGTAATTGATACTGAAGTGAACGCTGATTGGCTCCGTTACACAACTATGTACGGTGCGCCAACAGATAAAGCGATCTCATTTAAGAGCGGCAAAATCTTGCAGGCGCCAATTACTTTGAACTCAAAGATGGCGTGTACTGGTTATGCAGCCTCTGATTTCATGGCATCTATCCGCCCAGAGGCTTATAAGCGTTTAGGCATCAGTGATTATTCAGAGCGTTACTTAGTTGTAGTAACACCGAAGGCAGGCTGTGTTTGGTCTGGCCGTGCACCTTTGGGCGGACCGAAAAGTAAAAGCGGAGTGCTGATTTTGCATGACAGCACATCTAGCTTTGTTATTTCTCACGAATTAGGTCACACATTTGGTTTAGGACACTCAAACTTTTTGCGTTGCAGTAACTCTGCAAAGGATGGCGCATGGTCCGAAACCTGTCAGGCTGTTGAGTACGGCGGCACTATCGATGTAATGGGAAATGTTGATACGACATCAACGTTAAGTACTTACCACCAGTGGCGCATGGGTTTAATTGAGGACTCAGAAATTAAGCAGGTGTGGCAGGACGAAACGGTGACCTTGTCACCAAGTGATTTTGCAACGGGAATCAAAGCGATATTTATTCGCGATGGAAAAGCTGCTTACTGGATCGAATATCGCCGCAAAGTTGATGGTGTTACATACAAGCCAGGTCTTGCGATTTATCGACTAGATCCACCACCTGTTTCATCTGTTGTTTCACCAAATCCAGAGGATGCAGGTGCTGCTGAGTTTGGTTCAGTTCTTGGTACTGATGTGTGGATGTTGAACTTAGATACATATAAGTACACAACCTCTAGCTCGGTCAGTGGATCGATGACTGGATTAACTGCAACTACATATTCAGGAAATGTTTCATTTAGTGCGGTCGCATCAGAAACTAATGCAGTTGTAACTGTTAAGAAAAAAGCTGATGTAACTCCTCCGCCAACACCTGTGTTGGTTCCGGTTGAACAGTGGCGCTCTCCCAACATGGTGATTCTGAAAGAGGGATCCGAGGATGCAGATACCGCTATTACAGGCTTTGAAGGCCAGATCGATGGCGTAGTTCAAACACTTAAGGCATCTGATGTTGATGGGTGGATGCCGACCTACTTAAGCCCATTTGTCGCTCCAAAGACTTTGTATCTGCGCGATCTGCCTGAAGGTAGCTACACGTTCTCAATGCGCTCAATCGATGTTGTGGGTAATAAGAGCGAATGGTCCACACCTACCAAGGTAATTATTGATCGTGGCCACCCAGTTGTTACCAATGATTTTGCGTTGGCTGGCGTTAGCGGCGGCGAATTGACTCTGCAGTGGAAGGGTGCAACAGATGCTGGCAGCGGAATCTGTCAGGTCAATGTTGTTGATGAAGATGGTTTAGTTCTTCAATCTAGCAATGCGAAGAACGCTCCAACGCTAAAGATTTCAAGCGGTGCAGCACTTACTGGCACCGCGCAGGTTTTTGACTGCATCGGTAATGGAATGACCGGAAACTTAAGCATTTCAAATACTTTAGTAACGGGCGATAAGAGCTCAAAGACCGGAAAGTGGAGCCCAGCGGGTTCCGCATACGGTGCAGGTGCGATTAAGTGCGTTGGTAAGTGCACAGCTTCGCTAACAATTTCTGGAAAGAATGATGTTTTAGTTGGCGCAGGTGCTGCAACCATCGCAGTTGGCAACAAGACCGTTGCAACAATTGCCGATAGCAAGGTTGCAAAGCTTCGTATCGGTGCAACAGTTGATGTTGGTTCAACTAAAAAGGTCGTGCGAGTTAGTGGATCAAACTTTGTGTTGATTGGTTTATCTTCAGTTACTACAACTCTTGGCACATTGATGGAACTTGATCGATCCCCTGAAATTTCAGATCCATCACTGACAGATTCTAAGCAAGTTGCGCTGGCAAAGCTTGGCTTCCGTGCAGAAGATTTCAGCCAGGAATGGACCGTTCTACCTATGGGTGGCGGAACAACATTGGTTGATCCTTCGCTTGATTTGTGTAATGGAACTTTTGCATCTGAAAAGGATCGCGTAGAGCGTCGCCAAGTAACTGCGACAAAGGTTGGATCTACATTCTCATTCTTATCAACCGAGGTTGTTAAGTACTCATCTGCAGCCGCGGCAAGTGCTGCACAGAAAGAGTTAGTAAAGGTATTGGCTCAGTGCCAGGCCGATAAGGGATACAAGGACTCAACAGGAACTTTGGTTCCATACGAGTTCAAGACACTGAAGAACATCCCTGCTGGCGTAGTTTCAGAAGGAAACCGTCTATTTGTTCACGCCGTTATCGATACCGGAGTTCGTGCTCGTACATTGCTTGGTTTCTACCAATTCAATGGCGATACCTTCACAGGACTTTATGTGATGAACGCAGATGGTTTTAGCGATGCGCAGGTTGCAAAGTGGCTCAAGGTCGCAGTGACCATGGCCAATCGCTTACAAGCAAAATCATAAAAAGCACAACAAGGGTTATTTTGCTGTACGTACTACCTTGCTTGTCTTGAAACTACTTCAGCAAGAATTGGAGCGGCTGTAGCCCACTCAATGCCGTAAATATTTTTAAAGGCTTGATTAAATTTCGTTCCAGTCACAGATTGACCTACAAGATTCATGAGGGAATCAATCCCTCCGATCGCAGCAAGGGCTTCGACCGTTGCATACCCCAAAGAGTATGCATATTGGTGCAGTGCAGGATCAGTTGTTACCACATTAGGATTACTTCCAGGTGCCAGTTGATCATAAAATTTGAGGATACCTGCAGGTGAGAAATCCTTTAAAGATTCACCGGGTGGAAACTTCTTTATCTGATTAGATTCATTCGACTTATAGAGTTCTAATCTTTGATATCCACCAAGTTTTTGTATCAAAGTGGCATGACCTTCAGAAAGCCATACAGGAACCTTGCTTGTCCAGTCTCCCCATACTCGCTCTTGTTGATATGACTGAACAACATGTACAAATTCATGAATGTCTTGTTCTGCGTATTGACTACGAATAGACCACCAAGGGCTATTAGGTACAGCAGTCTGAACGAAACCTTGCCAATTTTGCAAATTGCCCCCACTCGCAATTTCACAGTTATTTACATTAGGACATGCGTAATCAACTGACCAATTCCACCAGGCTGCTCCATCTTTTTCCTGGAAAAATTTCTTCGCCCAATCTTTATCAATGTAGTTGTAATAAATCGCCCACACTTCATCGGGCTGTTTGAAATTTCTCAGCAAGTTAGAAGACAAAGTAAACGCAGCCGATGGATCAATAACATTTGGTTTTGTATTTGGCCCTACTAAAACAGTTAACTTATATTTTGGCTGATAATTACGGTCTATTAGAAGCTGAGCTTTATTGAAGACATCTGTTGAAATCTGATCAAAGTTGGCCACGATGTTGTCCCACGTAAGAATTATCGGAGCGGGCGGCAAAGTTGGAGTCGGCGTTGGTGTGGCCGAGACAGTAGGAGTCGGTGTTGGAGTTGGAGTGGGTTCAGGCGTTGGAGTAGACGTTGGTGTTGCAATGGGTGTCGGTTTAACTATCGCAACGCCCTTATTCCAAAGTAACTTCTTGCCCGATTTGATACAGGTGTAGGTCTTATTTAAATAAGTAGCTTTTTGATTTAAAACTTTGCAGGTAGACCCAGGAGTTATCTTTTGGGCAGAAACCGCGCTAACTGGAATCAGGACAACAGCAATCGCAATTAACAAGCTCTTGGCAAAGTTACCGCGAATTCCCATTCCAAAAGGGTAATAGGAAATTAGAAAAATTTGAGGTCTTGAGTAGTCATTTCTCGTCTAACCCCAAAGATTCATTGTCAATTAAGCAGAAAGAGCGCTTAGTTTTTCCACTTCATCGCTAGTTAGTTCAACAACCTGAATGATCTCTTCAAGCTGCGCAACTGTTCTCGCAGATGCGATTGGCGCACTGACTGTTGGTTGTGCACGTAGCCAACCAAGAGCAATTGCACCAAGCGGAGCGTTGTGAGCCTTTGCGATTTCATCCATCGCAGAAAGTACTGCGTAATTCTTATCTGTTTCATACTCACGAGCACCGGCTGCGCGCTTTGAATCTACTTCAGTCACTCCTGGACGATACTTTCCAGTTAAGAAGCCGCGAGCGATTCCGTAAAAAGGAATATTTGAAATACCAAGATCGGCAACGGTTGCTGCCATTTCAGTTTCATATCCCTTGCGATCGACCAAGTTATACAAATCTTGAACTGCGATGTATGAAGGCAGGTTGTTATCTTCGCTGAACTTAATTGCTTCACGAAGGCGCGCAGGTGTGAAGTTCGATGCAGCGATGTAACGCACCTTTCCTTCTGCAACTAATTGGGCGTATGCGCCGAGGGTTTCTTCAAGAGAAACTGTTTGATCATCTTCATGGCTGTAATACAGATCGATGTAATCGGTTTGCAAGCGATCAAGTGATTCTTCGCAGGCGGCGAAAATATTCTTCGCAGACAATCCTGGGCGACGATCCATCTTTGAAACCTTGGTTGCGATCACCATTTCGCTGCGATTTCCGCGAGCTTTCATCCATGAACCGATGATTGCCTCGGACTCTCCGCCCACATGGCCTTCAACCCACTGGTTGTACATATCGGCGGTGTCGATGAAGTTGCCGCCATGGCTGCGATAAGCATCCATTACTAGGTGGCTTTCAGCCTCAGTGGCGTTGCCGCCAAAGATGTTGGTGCCAAGGCAGAGTTCATGAACGACGAGGTCGGATTCTGGGATAGTGATCATGAACGCAGATTAAGGCACAATTACGCACATGGCGACTACAACGGGTGGATTTTCAAGTGAAGGCTTGGCGCTTGAGGCCAAGACACTTGAATTGGAATCTCTGTCGCAAAAAGAGGCGATTGAAATCGGCGAGATCGCGTTGGATCTTGGTTTTGATCGCGGAGTGCCAATTGCCGTTGAAGTTCGCTTGAAGGATTGGATTGTTTTTCACGCATCGCTGCCGGGATCAAATGCAGAAAATGATTCATGGATAGCGCGCAAAGCTCGCGTTGTTTTAGCAACTGGTAATTCAACGATGTATGAAAGAGTTTTGGCGGAAGAACAAGGCATCGATTGGTATGCGGTTAAAGGTTTGCCTGAAGAAACACATGCAATTCATGGTGGCGGATTGCCATTAAATGTTAAGGGCATGGGTTGTGTTGGAGTTTTGTTAATTAGTGGATTGCCACAAGTGCAAGATCACTTGTTAGGTGTTGAAGTATTGACGGAATTTTTGGCGCGAAAGGGTGAGTTAATTTGAGCATCTGGGTATGTGGTGAAGTTCTGATTGATATTTTGCCAACCGGTCCTGTTGTGGGTGGCGGTCCTGCAAATACTGCCAAAGCTTTAGCGCGATTGGGATACGACGTAGATTTCATCGATGGAATTTCAACTGATGCGTATGGTGTTAGCGCGCGTAAAGAGTTAGAACGCGATTGCGTTGGACTTTCATTGACGTTAAGCAGCGATAAGCCAACATGTACTGCAACAGTTACCTTGGATTCAAATGGTTCTGCATCCTATGAGTTCTTAATTGATGGAACTGCGACCTTTGAGTTTTCTCCAGCATGGTTACCGGATCCAGAGCGTTTAAAACCAAGTGTTTTACACATCGGAACGCTGGTAACAATCGTGGAGCCGGCATCAACAACTCTGTATGACTGGGCTGTGAAGTGTGCCGAATTCGCACCTGTTGTCTTTGATCCCAATGTGCGTTCATCAGTAGTGGGCGATCGCGATGCGTACCGTGCGGCGGTTGAAAAATGGGTTGGAATTTCAAGCGTAGTAAAGCTCTCAGATGATGATATTTCTTGGTTATATCCCGATGAAACAATGGATGAGGTCGCAAAGCGTTGGATCGCAAACGGTGTCTCGCTAGTTGCTGTTACTCGCGGAGCGCATGGAATCATCGGTTACACCGAGCAGGGACTTGAAGAGGTGGATGGCGCAAAGGTAGTTGTTGTCGACACAGTTGGTGCGGGTGACACAGTAGGTGCAATTTTGGTTGAAGGAATTATTAAGCACTCTGTAAATGGTTTGCAGGGGCATGTTCTAAACGCGGTGTTACATCGCGCGGCAATTGCAGCAGGTATTACCGTTTCACGTGCTGGTGCCCAGCCTCCACGACTGCACGAACTAGTAGAAGTGTTGGATGCATAATGCAATTTATTGATGATGCTGAATTTCAAATCGCGATCGATGATGACAACGGTGCGCGAATAACTTCGCTGAAATGGCGCGAGATGGAGTTCGCAGTTCCTTTCCGCGGACAGGTTCATACATCGGGTTGGTACTCAATGGCTCCGTGGGCAGGACGTATCAAAGAGGGATTGATTACAAACAGCGCGGGGCAACAGATTCAGCTGCCCGCAACCATCGATCCACCACATGCGTTACATGGCTTCGGATTGATTTCATCGTGGCAAGAAATCGGCCCAGGCCGTTCTTTGCTTCACCTGCCTTCTCCATATGGTGATGCAACTGTTGAACAAACTATTGAAGTTTTAGATGATGCGATTCGTTGGTCATTGGAATACGACCCCAATGGTTGTGATCTACCTGCATGGTTAGGTTTCCATCCATGGTTTGCCCGCGACTTAGAACGTGGTGGCAGCGCCGAGATCGAATTTGATGCAACAGAGATGTTGATCCGTGGCAGCGATGGAATTCCAACAGGAAAGCGGAGCGCTCCAACGCCTCCGCCTTGGGATGATGCATTCACCGGGATCAAAGGCACCCCTGCAGTTGTTTGGGAGGATGTTGCCCGCGTTTCAATTGAATGCGATGCGCCATGGTGGGTTGTTTATAGCGAGGATTCCGATGGTGTTTGTTTAGAGCCACAGACTGCGCCACCTGATGCGCAGAACTTAGGTATTACCGGCGAGAACTACATCGAAGCGTTGTTTGTTTTTGAATCGCTGGAGTAAATAAGTAGTTTCAAAGATAAGATGGTTGCATGATTAATCGCGACCGTTTAGCTGCATTACGTAAAATCGAAGATGAACGCTTTTTAAAGCTGCACCCAAAATCAGGTGAGATGTTTAAAGCGGGTCAGGCAAATATGCCTGGCGGAGTTCCAATGTCATGGATGGCGAAGTGGCCTGGGGCGTATCCGATTTTCGTGCAAGAGGCCAAAGGTGCGCGCTTTACAGATGTTGATGGAAATACCTACATCGATTTTTGTTTAGGTGACACTGGGTCGATGACAGGCCACTCACCAGATGCAACAGTGGCTGCGATTCGTGAGCAAGCGGGTAAGGGAATTACCGCGATGCTTCCAACTGCAGATGCTGCAATTGTTTCAGCAGAGCTAGCAGGCCGTTTTGGTTTGCCGCTGTGGCAATTTACAGTGTCAGCAACTGACGCTAACCGCCACGTAATTCGTTACAGCCGTTTGATTACAGGTCGTTCAAAGATTGTTGTTATCGACCGCTGCTACCACGGCTCTGTTGATGAAACCTTTGCAACATTGGATTCTGCTGGAAATACAGTGGCCCGCGAAGGAAATATCGGCGCACCTGTTGCTCTTGATCAAACAACCCGCGTTGTGGAATTCAACGATATTGCTGGCATGGAAAAGGCGTTGGCACATGGTGATGTTGCAGCGATCTTGATGGAACCTGCAATGACCAATGTGGGAATTGTGTTGCCACAAGCTGGTTACCTAGAAGCGGTTGCAGAATTAGCAAAGAAGTACGGCACGATTTTGATTATCGATGAGACCCACACAATCTCAGTCGGCCCTGGTGGAATGACAGCAGATCGCGGATTAAAGCCAGATTTCCTAACAATCGGTAAAGCAATCGGTGGCGGAATTCCAACAGGAACCTTTGGAATGACTCAAGCGATCGCAGACAAGATCAAGTCAATGGTCGAGTTAGAGATTATTGATACCGGTGGAGTTGGTGGAACTCTTGCAGGAAATGCGTTGTCATTAGCTGCGATGCGTGCAACTTTGACGCAGGTTCTAACTCAAGCAAACTTTGATCGCATGATTGATTTGGGAACCCGTTGGTCAGATGGCGTAGATGCTGCGATCGATGAGTTTCATTTACCTTGGTCGGTTAACCGCTTAGGTGCGCGTGGTGAATACATGTTTGGCAAGGTCGCGCCAGTGACGGGTGCCGATGCCAACAACGCCGGGGACTTTGAGTTAGAGCAATACATCCATTTGCGTATGTTGAATGATGGCTTCTTGATCACGCCATTCCACAACATGGCGCTGATGTGCCCTGATACAACCGCGGCTGATGTGGATGCCCATACAAAGGCGTTCCATGCGATGTGTGCGGAGTTAGTTGAGTAAAGCCTTTTCAAGGCTGTATGCAAATTTTGCTGTAGTAACGGTTCGGCCATTGATTCGCTCACGGTTCCAGGAAATCGCTGACTCATTCATGATCTTTGTGCCAAGGCCCGACCTTAAATCGATCAGCTCATGAACTCCGTTGTCCTGAACAGTTAGTTCGACAACCCGCTGATCCTTCAAGTTGATTGAAATAGTGATGGTGTCCGCCTTGCCGTGTTTAATGGCGTTAAAAACCAGTTCTGGAATCACATCGATCAGTGCAACCACGCACAAAACATCTTGCTGGATTAGCTTTAACTCATTCTCCAAAACCTGAGAAGAAACCGCTGCTACAGATGCCCAATTCTCGGCGGTTTTGGCTATCAATGTGGATAGATCAACAAGCTCTGGCTGGCGACTGTTAACGGTAGCGATCGACTCCTGAATCTCGGCAAGTATCTGATTAACTCTTTCAGGGTCATCTTTATTTTCTAGTTTGATTTTCTCAAGTTCCAAATAAGCTGATGCGAGCTTTGCTTGAATAGAGCCATGTAGAACTCGCGCAAGATTTCGTTGATTTTGGTGTTGTCTCTCCCGAATACGTGCGACATTCCACTCAAGCTCCTCAGTAGCCTCCGCCAATTCTTTGCTAGCAATTGCAAGTTGTTCATCCGCATTTAAAACCATTGAGATAAATGACGCAGAAATTGGATAAGAAACCGTGCACAAGATCAGGAATCCATAAGGGGCTTCATAATTTTGCGTCAATGGCAATGAGGATATTCCCATAGCTAGGCCTGTAGACAAAGTAGCAAGCAAATATGCACTGAAGTCAACTGACTTATTGGCAAAAAGATATGCAAAAAACTTACCAACTAGATAACCAGCGAAATAAGGAGCTACCAGAGAGAGAATAAGAAGGCCGATTGTTGAATTCTGAATGACGGTAGGTAGTGAACTAGCGACCATCAAGATTGGAATTAGCTTATATTTGATTTTCCCAGGATTAAGACTGTTCCTAAAGGCTTGAAGCCAGTTCACTTGGATTTTTACGTCGCGTGATGCAGGCGGTTGCCAATTGTTCCCTTGGGCCTCTAATTGATGGCTTAACGGTTGAACAACTGCATCAATCATGGTTCTCAAAATCAGTAAGAGATCACTAACTGAGCGACCATCCATGCTTCTTACATATCTTTGAAGTTCGCCCTTAATACTTTCAATCGCCTCACTATCTATCAACTTTATTCTTGAAAGCGCATCAATTTTGATACTTTCTAGACGATCTAATTCATTTAACAAGTAGGCATTCTTTATCTGATGCATATGCGAGTTTGCTGTTGTAATTATTCCGACGGAAAAAGAAGAAGCAGTGTTTACAAGCGAGGTCTGCATACGTAAACCGACATCTTTATTACTTGAAATATCCCATGCAAAGAGCCAATTTTCGAAGAAAAACCCACGAGAAAGGCCAATTACTGCAAGAGTTACCAGAGTTAGCGAAGGCAGTAATCCAGGTTTCACACGGTCTAGAAGTAAATGCTTAAGGAGAAAAAGAGCTCCATAGACTCCGGCATGCAAAACCGTAACAATAACAATTCTGATTATGACATTCCCAGAGTCATTATTAATTGAATCAGCAAAGTGAACTAGTAATGCCCAAAAATATGTTCCAAAAAATACAGGTTTAGTAAAAATATAGGTAGGAAGTAACTGATACCAAAATCGAATCATGATTTTATTGTTCGTTGTGAAATTCCAGCAATCAGGTAATACCTACGAGCAGCTTCAACCCGAGGATTAATCTCACCCTTTGAGTCAATCTCTAACTCACGGTAAATAGTCTCGATCCATCGCTCCACCGACTTAACACTCAAATCCATACGTGAAGCAATTTCTGTATTGTTATACCCCTGTGCAACTAATGCCAAAACTTTGATTGCTTGGCTACCAAGTTGAGAGATGGCGTTAGTAACAGGTTCATCCTGCCGAACCTCTGAATGACGATCCGTTAAAACCTTTTCGATAGCATTTAGTAAGTAGGACATGTCATTGACAAGGTGCTTGCGCAGGAAACCAACATTAGGCGGAAGATCCAAGCCATCTGCTGTTGCAGATTTTGCATCTGGGTGTTTCGTCAAAATTAGAATTGCAATATCCGGTCGGGTTTCATTCACAACATGTGCCAAGTGCACACCTGATGGTCCATCCCCCAGCGAGATATCCAAGAGCAAAATATCTGGATCAAAACGATCGATTACCTTTCGAGCTTTTGCGGCATCGGGTGCTGTTTCAACCTTGAAATTAGCTGCGGCAAGAGAATCAGCCAATAGTGATGCCATTAATGGTTCATCTTCAACCACCAATAACTTACGTCCAGCACCAGGCATACGAGCAGATTACCCCTGCATTTCAAGGGAAAACCCTTAGCGAGGGAAAACCCCTGAATATTTAGCTCGCACATATTCCTTTCTTATTGTTAGCCCGATATTTAGCATCAAAAGTTAAGTTTTTGATGAACGGGCATGAGGTGAAAGAAGAATTCAAATGAGATTAGCTGGCAACAACGCTACTTTCATTCGCAAAGCAAAGCGATCACTTCACCAATTCTTAGCTTTGATTTTGATGGTTTCAACACTGTCTGCGATTTCAGTTGTTAAAGCTCCAGAAGCAGCTGCACTTACCGATGCCAACTGCGCACCTTCGGTTACGGGTTTCACCGTAGGAAGTTCAGTTACTGCTGTTGCTGATAGTAACGATTGCGTCATTACATTTAAATCAGGAACTGGAAATTGGACGCCTCCCAGCGGCGTTTCATTAGTGCAAATCTTAGTTGTTGCAGGTGGTGGTGGTGGTGGAAGCAGACACGCAGGTGGTGGAGGCGCCGGTGGAGTTCTTTATGTAACAAATTACAAGGTCACCGGCGGAAGCCCGTTGTCACTAGGTGTCGGCGCAGGTGGACAAGGCGCAACAGCAGGTGGAAGACCTTATGTTGGAAGCGATTCATATTTTGGATCCAGTACATCGGCAATCCTGGCAAAAGGTGGTGGTGTTGGAGCTGGTTCTGGCTGGGAAGCTGGAACTGGTGGTTCATCTGGTGGAAACAACACTAGAACTGCCTTCAACGCGACAGCAACACCAGGTTCAACAGGTGGAACTTCTAGAACTTCTGGAACTCATCAGTGGGATGTAAATAGTGTGACTGCAACCGTTTATGCATATGGAAACAAAGGCGGTGTTGGCCTAGATAACAACAGCTCAACTTCATGCGTTGGTGTCAATAGTAGCAATACTGGATGGTGTGGCGGTGGCGGCGGCGGTGCAGGAGTAAGTGCAGTCGGTGGAGTGCCAGCGCTGGAATCTGGTTCACGTTATAAGGCGGGAAACGGCGGTAGCGGTGTTTCAAATTCCATCACAGGAACTGCGGTTACTTATGGCGGTGGTGGTGGCGGTGCAAGCGGTGGCGATGTGGTCTATGCCTCGACAGAAGCATGTGTAAGTAATTCAGCGCTTCCAGGCAATGGTGGAAGTGGCGGCGGCGGTGATGGTGGCGCTTGTGCAACGGCTGCTTCTGATGGATTAGCTAACACTGGCGGCGGCGGCGGCGGTGGTGGCCTTTATTACGTAACTGGAAATCCGAATTCAAGCGGCTCAGGTGGCTCAGGTGGCTCAGGTGTTGTAATTGTTCGCCATGCGTTTCCACCAGATGCACCACAAATTTCTTCAGTTACTTCGGGCAATCAATCTTTAAGTGTCGCATTTACACCACCAACTAGTAACGGTGCCACGATCACAGGATATGAATACTCAATAAACAGTGGCACCAATTGGACTACAACCGGTGGAACAACTTCTCCCTTTACCATTCCGAGCCTAACAAATGGCACGGCATATACCGTTTTGTTGCGGGCAATAACATTAAACGGAGCAAGCACAAGTCCAGCATCCACGGGTGTTGCGGGAACTCCATTAGCTAATTGCAGTCCAGCATCAAAAGTGTCATCAGGTGGGTTTACAACGGAGACATATACGACAGTAACGACCTGTAATTGGAGTGTTCCCGCAGGTGTGACTTCAGCTGACGTTCTTGTTGTTGCCGGCGGCGGTGGTGGTGGAATTGGCGGCCCAACTGAAACGGGTTATCAAGGCGGCGGAGGCGGCGCAGGTGGATTTATTGAAAACTTGGGAGTCGCTCTAAATCAAACTGCGTACAGAATTCAGGTGGGAGCGGGTGGAGCTCCTGCAAATAATGGTATTAATTCAGTGGCACTTGGAATTACGGCAACTGGTGGCGGTGCCGGTGCACAAGGTGGCGGAGCGGGAGGCAGCGGTGCCTCAGGTTCGAATGGTGGTTCAGGCGGCGGCGGCGGCTGGCAACGAAATCGGGGTGGAACTGGAATTGCGGGACAAGGTTTTGCAGGCGCAACCGCATCTGGTGATGACGCCGGCGGCGGCGGCGGCGCAGGCGAGGCAGGCGATACAGATGGTGCTGGACACGGTGGAGACGGAAAACAAAGCGTAATCACAGGATTGATTTACGCAGGTGGTGGAACAGGGCACGCAACCAATCAGAATGCCCTTGGTACAGGCGTTGCCGGCACGGGAGGTGGAGGAACTACCAAAGCTTCATGGAACGGAAATTGCACTTCCACTTGTAATGGATCGGCTAACACTGGCGGTGGCGGTGCAGGCGCTTACTCACTATCCAATAATTCTCTTCACGCTGGTTCAGGTGGTTCGGGTGTTGTCGTAATTCGTTATGCAAACCCAACTCGAACAATTACATATGCATTGAATAGCGGAACCGGAACTGCTCCGACACAGACAGCAGTTAGTGACGGGGCAACCTTTGTAGTAGCTAGCGGTACTGGACTATCGCGAGATGGTTTCACTTTTGGTGGGTGGAACGATGGGTCAAATGATTACGCTGCTGGATCTACTTACACGGTTGGCGCATCGGCCATAAATTTAAGTGCAATTTGGATCAGCAACTCTAGAACAATAACTTTTAACGCAAATGATGGATCAGGTTCTCCCTCGACCGCCACACAAACTGTGACTTCTGGTGTTTCGGCGACCCTTAGGACAAATACATTCACACGAAGTGGATATGAGTTTTTGGGTTGGACCACAAATGCAAATGGATCTGGAACAACATATTTAGATCAAGCAAGTTTCACCACAACTACATCTCCAACCCTTTATGCCAGCTGGTTTTTAAACACAGATTTGATTGCCGAGTGGGGCTCGTCAAGTTTTACTTCATCTAGCGGGGCATGGAATCCAATGGTTGGATCTATAAATGTGCAACGTACGAACAGCGCTGGAGCAATTACTTCTTGGACTGCGAGCACTTCGATAGCTCCCTCATATGTGAGCGGATCCTCAACCTCGGAACTTTTTGTCACAACTGCGAGTATGCATACACTTTTTCCAAGTTCTTCGGTATCAATCTTTACTTGGGCATATCCGCTTGCAACAAATCACTCTGTAATACAGGAACGGAACAATGGGTCGTTCGCAACTAATCCAACGACACACCAAACAATCATTGAAATGGTGTCAGGGATTTACAACTTCACTTTGCCAGGTTGTACCCCAATTGCGGCCTCATCTAGCACCTCAATAAATGCATGGCACCATGTTGGCTTAACCTATGACGGAACAACTCTTAAGGGATTTGTTGATGGCGTGGAAGTTGCATCGGGGGCTTGCACGAGAACCATGCCCTCATTAAATCTTTTCTACGGCCTTGGTGGCAACGACGGCAATGATATGAACCCAAGTATGAGTGTGAAGGGTGATTGCAGAGTATCTTCACTTCAAATTTTCAAGACTTCTATAAGCGCGCTGAAGGTTCAAAATCTTTATCTGTATTCAATAGTAACTTTCAAGTCTAACTTTAGTGGTGGTGCTGCCGACAGCACACAGAAGGTCTTGAATGGTGCGAATTCAAATCTAGCTTCAAACACATTTACACGCACCACAATTCCATTTATTCGATGGAGTGTGACTGCGTCAATTACAAACAGTTCCTACCTTGATGCAACACAGATTAATCTACGCGGAAATTTACTGTTGTATGCTAAATGGGGATACACCATTACCTATAAACCTGGTAATTTCAGTACGGGTTCTGACCAAATTGAGTTCAAGGACTATCAAGCTAATACTTCAGTTTCAAACTCAACAACAATGTTTTCACGACCTGGTTATTCGATTACTGCATGGTCACTTAATGCAGATGGTTCAACATCTGACTACGCGCGGAATGGGTCTTACACGACAGATGCAAATCTTGTTCTTTACCCAGTGTGGCTGGGAAGCACCTACACAATTACATATTCGTATAACAGTGCAACAGGTGGAAATACTGATGTTAGTGGTTCATACATAAATGGTGGAACTGCCTTAACACTTCCCGTGCCAACGAGAACTGGCTATTCATTTGCAGGCTGGTTCGAAGCATCAAACTTGTCGGGGGCGGCACTTGGTTTGACTTATTCTCCAACTCAAACCCGAACAATTTATGCAAAGTGGTCTCTTGAAACATACACAGTAACTTTTACAGTGGGAGCGAGTGGATCTGGAAGCAATCAAACGCTTACCAAGACAAACAGCACGGCCTTATCGCTCCCGAACTCTGCATCCGCAAACAGTTACTTCACACGTTCTGGTTACACAGTTACGGGTTGGACTACAACAGATGCCTCGGCACAAACTCATGCACTGGGAGGCTCATTCACGACAGAAGCTGCAACCACTTTTTATCCAGTTTGGTCTCCGGTGTCTGTCACTATAACAACCCCTTCTTCTGGATTAACTGGAACGGTTGGTAGTTCTTATTCACTTAGTCTTTCAAAAAGCGGCGGCTCTGGATCAGGTACTTTCTCAATTGCATCTGGGTCCCTTCCGGGTGGTTTGTCACTTAATGGCGCAACCGGAGCGATTTCAGGAACACCCACTGCGGCTGGAACATTTGCATCAACCATTACATTTACTGACACAAACACCGCTACTGCAACAACATCTTCATTTTCATTAACGATTAGTTCCACTAAATTAGCAACACCGGCTTTGTTAGATGCATCAACTGTTTCAGGGGCAGCAACAGCAATTACAGTAACTTTTAGTGCGGTGACAAATGCAAGCTCTTACACAGTGCAGCTTTTCGATTCGGGCGGTAGCAAAATAGGAAGTGATTACACCTCATTCACTTCAGGATCTAGAATTTCTGGGCTTACTGCCGGCACCTCTTACTCAGTAAAGATTTTGGCAAAAGGTGACGGAACAAATTACACAGATTCAGATTTATCGACAGCCGCCTCTGTAACAACATTGGCTGCCAATTTCTTGAGCTTTGCAGGTGCTACTGGTCAATATGCATCAACTACCAATTCAGTTATTCCTACATCAGGTAACTTCACAGTTGAAGCCTGGATTGCCCCAACTGAATACAGTGGAACACGAGACGTTCCTACAATTATTAGTCAGGGAAGTGGCCTCAACCGAATTTACATCAAATTAGTATCAACGGGAATCCTTACCGTCCTTCAGGATGGGGGAACAGCTGAAATTGCTTGTTCCAATTCTGCAATTCCGCTTAATAAATGGACGCATATCGCCGTTGTAAAGAGCAGTAATACTTTGTCTTGTTATGTAAATGGAACTCTTCAAAATAATTCGCCGACTTCCACCTTGGGTTCATCAACAATTGGATCAGGATTTTATGTCGGCGGCTATTCGGCGGGACAAACAGCAACCCGCAGTTTATTTGCCGGCCAAATAGATGAAGTGAAAATTTGGAGTGCCGCTCGGACGCAATCACAAATTCAAACCAACATGGAAGTTGCTCCAGAGTTATCTTCTGCAAATCTTGTTGCATACATTCCATTTGATGCGACAACGGGTACCATTGCAATTGATTTAAAGAATGAATTGAACAATCTAACTCTTGCGTCAACTATGAGCTGGTTGCCACTAATCCGCACTATCACTTATGGAGCAGGAACAAGCGGGTCCGGAACCTCTGCATCACAAACAGGCCTTAGCGATCACACCACCGCAATTACCTTAAAAAGCACAGCCAATGCTTCAGGCATTACAAGAAGTGGTTTCTTAATCTCTGCTTGGAATACGAATTCTGGTGGTACGAGCGGAACTTCCTTTGCTTTAAGTGGAACCTACCTTGGGACAACCGATCTAACCTTGTACCCAACCTGGCAAGCAGATGTTGTGGCACCAACTATTGGAACGCAGCCAACCGCTGCAGCTAAAACAGTTGGCCAGTCTGTGACATTCACAGTGGCGGCCAGCAAAACAGATGCTGGCACGTTGAGTTACCAATGGCAAAAGTTAATCAGCAGCAGCTGGACCAACATTGATTCTGCGACGTCTGCGACATATACATTTACAACGACAGCAACCTCTAACGCCGGTGATTATCGAGTAGTTGTAACAAATACTTTAAGCGGATCTATCGCTACTGCGACATCAAATATTGTGGCTTTAACAATGTCAGGTGCATTGAGCATTTCGACTCCGAGTGGTTTGGGACTACAAGGCAGTCACAACACGGCATTTACAAGTTTGGCGCTTGTATCCAGTGGAGGAGCAGGTACCAACACATTTAGCGCTACAGGGTCATTGCCTACTGGTGTAACCCTTAGCTCGGCAGGTGTTATTTCAGGAACACCTTCTACAGCTGGCAATTTTTCTTTGACAGTTACAGTGACAGATGCAAACGGTGCAACGGCAACAACATCTAGTTTCACAATCGCTATTGCAAAAGGCGCTTCAACCGTTGCACTTTCTATTCCGTCATTTACATTTACAGGATCGCCGCAAGGCCCAGATTCTGTAACTAAAACCGGATCAACAGGCAGCGTTACTTATGCCTACGCGGGTCGCGCTGGAACTTCATATGCAAGTTCAAGTACAAAGCCAACAAATGTGGGAACCTATTCTGTTACGGCAACGGTAGCTGCTGATGACAATTATGCCTCTGTCAGTGCAAGCGGAGATTTTGCGATAACAAATGCTTCCTTGGTTATTACGCCAACAATTTCTGCATCATCAATGGCTTTTGGAACTTCAAGTGGACTACCAACTATTTCCTATTCGAAGAATCCAAATGTAACTTTAACTACCAACCCAACATGCGCTCTGTATTTGGCTAGCGACAGTAGTTATGCCACAACACAAACTATTGGCTCCACATTAGCTGTTGGCTCTTATGTAGTTCGCTGTACCGGTGCGGCTTTAACAAACTACACAGTTTCCTATGGAACAAATCCGAGTTTCTCAGTCACAAAAGCGAATCAAGCCAGCATCTCTTTACCGGTGATTAGTGCTACCAGTAAGACCTTCCCATACTCGCAAACATCCTTATCGGTGACTTCGGTAACTGGCGGTAGCGGCGATGGAGCACTTTCAATTTCTTCAGTTGCTGATGGAACTGCCACAGGCTGTACTTGGAGCGGGTCAACGCTAACTTCTTCCAGTTCAGGAACGTGCACACTGACCATCACAAAGGCAGCCTCTGCCAGCTATGAAGCAGCAACTACTACAGCAACATTTACATTTAATAAGGCAACACCAACATTCAATAGCTGGAGCAATCTCATAAAGATGTACTCCGATACCTTCACGGTTACAGCGCCAGTTGTTGTTGGCTCGATACCTGGAACATTCACTTATTCATCGGCAACAACCTCTGTAATTAGTGTTTCTGGGAGCACGCTTTCAGCTGACGGAGTTGGCTCATCAGTCATTACTGCCACTTTCACGCCAACCAGTACAACCGATTACAACACGGCAACAAAAACGATGACAGTAACTGTTAATAGGGCTTACCAAACTATGGTTTGGGACCCTACAACATCACTTCTCATGACAGATACACCGGTAACTTTGGTTGCAGCAACAGCTTTGGATTCGGCTGTAATTACGTATCAAGTACAAGGCGCGTTCAACACGAGTTGCACGATCAATAGCTCAACACGTGTGCTTTCCTTCACTGGTGCAGGTACATGCACAGTTATGGCTCAAGCGGCACAAACTGATCGCTTTATTCTGACAAGCATAAGTAAGACCTTCACTATTACATTGGCCACGCGTACTCTGACAATTGATTCAGGCTCATTCACAGCCAGTTATGGAATGGCAGCAACAGCGCCAACAATCACTTCTACCGCATCCGCTGGCACAGGAACAAAGAACTATACAAGTTCAACAACTTCGGTTTGTACAATTAATTCCTCAACCGGACTAGTGGCTTTCGTCGCTCCAGGCACGTGCACGATTGGTGCTTCAATTGCGGCAAGCTCATCACATTCCTCTGCAACAGCTAGCACCATCAGTTTCACGATTACCTCTAGTGATGCAACACTTTCAGGATTAGCCCTATCAACTGGCACTTTGTCTTCAAGTTTTGCGTCTGCAACAACAAGCTACACAGCTAGTGTTTTATATGCCACTTCTTCAATCACTGTCACACCCACTCGGACACAAAGTGATGCAACAATCACGGTAAATGGAACAACCGTTTCTTCAGGATCGGCATCAGGATCTATTTCACTGACAGTTGGCGCAAATACGATTACAGTAATTGGTACCGCCCAAGATGGTGTAACTACAAAGACTTACACAGTTACTGTTACTAGAGCAGCTGAAGTACTGACAGTTACCTTCAATGCAAACGATGGCTCTGGAACACCTGCAACTTCGATGCAGTCCATCTCTTCCGGGGTTCAAACTGCGCTAACTGCAAATGCTTTTACTCGCACCGGTTATACATTTGCTGGTTGGGACGCCGCCGCAGATGGATCAGGCACCGATTACACAAACTCCCAGCAGGTCACAATTACCTCAGGCATGACCTTGTTTGCCCAGTGGACCGCTGGAACCAACACAGTTGTATTCAATAACAACACTGGTTCTGGAACCATTGCAAACCAGAGCATTACTTCGGGAACTGCAACCGCTTTAACAGCTAATACATTTACAAAGACCGGTTACACCTTTGCAGGTTGGAATACAAATGCCAATGGAACAAGTGGAACGAATTACACAAATAGTCAATCAGTAACTATTACTGCAGGTATGACTTTGTATGCAAAGTGGACCGCAAATACAAACACTGTTACTTTCAATGCAAATGATGGATCTGGGTCTCCAGCCACTTCGACTCAGTCAATCGTTTCTGGAACTGCAACAGGCTTAACTAGCAACGCCTTCACCCGGACCGGTTATACCTTCAGTGGCTGGAACACTAATGCAGATGGAACAAGTGGAACTCACTACGGCAATGGTCAGTCTGTAACAATCACTTCTGGCGCCACACTTTTTGCAAAGTGGGTACCGATAGTAAATGGAAGTTTACTTTTTGGTGGCAATTCAAATTCGTATTTAACTATTCCGAATAGCAGTGCTTTAAAGTTTGGTACCGCCGATTTCACGATTGAATGGTGGCAGTACCAAACTGACTCGAATTTGTACCCCATCATTTTTTCTGCTTCAAATAGCCAATCACAGTTCTCTCCTGGAGTATCCATTGAAGCAAATGTTTTCTATCTATTTAGGGATGGCGGAAATGCAGTTTGTCGCGCGAATCTCGGAACTGGCGCGAAGAATGCATGGATGCACCTTGCCATTTCTAGATCTAGTGGAACTACAAAGGTTTTTAGAGACGGAAATCAGCTTTGTAGTTTTGCGGACAGTACCGATTATCAACCAACTTCAGCCCTAAGTATCGGTTATCGCTCATCCGGATCTTTTGCAGGCAATATTACAAATTTCCACTGGGTTAATGGCACTGCTTTATACACATCTGCTTTTACGCCAAGTGATTCAGCGATCACGCCACATGCAAACACGAAGATTCTTTTGAATGCTCAGAATGAGCCAAACCTGATCACTGATTTAAGTGGCCTGAATACGGTATCCAATGCTGGAAATAACGTCGCATGGTCAACGATGTCGCCATTTACCTCTAAACGAGTCATCTATAACGCAAATGGTGGCACCGGCACTATGTCGAATCAAATGATCACGGTGAACTCATCAACTGCACTGACGGCAAATAGTTTTACTCGGGCTGGCTACAGCTTTGCAGGTTGGAATACAGATCCGGATGGAACTAGCGGCACTAGCTATTCCAATCAGCAAGCAGTAACAATTACAACCGGATTCACGCTTTATGCAAAGTGGACCGATTTGGCTGCAAGTGTTTATTTCCTTGCAGATGATTACACCGCCGGTAGTACAACGTGGACAGAGCGCATTGCAAGTGCTGTAGGAGCCACGGCAACAGGTGGAATGACTAAAGGAACTTCACCAACTTCAGTTGTTTTCGCGGGCAAAGAATCCTCAAATAGTGATCGACTAACAGGATCGATTGGTTCCACAACAGGCTTAACGGCTGTAACAGTTGAAATGTGGGTACGTCTTGGTGATAACGGAAGCACTCAAAACGCTGCTGGTTCGATGCTGTTTTCGTGGAGTGCAAGTGCTGGGACCGCCAATTACAACATTTATCACAACGGTAGCAAGCTAGGCTTTAATGCCTTTGCCTCCGAATTGTATGGAATCAACTCAAGTACACACGAACAAAAATGGCGTCACTTTGTTTTTGTGATGAGCACGGGCGCGGTTACCACCCAAAAGATTTATGTAAATGGTGTTTTGCAAACACTCAGCTATCAATTGAATACCGCCATGGGCACCAGAGCATTTAACTCCAGTGGAGATTTTGTTGTAATGGATAACACTTCAGTGACAAATGCATGGAATGCAAAAGGAAATCTCGGCCTTCTTCGCGTTTATAGAGGTGAATTGAATAGCACCCAAGCAGCCTCTCTTTACGATGCGACAAAATCAAATTATGAATTTTTGGCTGTAACTTACGATTCGCAAGGTGGCAGTTCGGTTAGCGCGGGAGCTACATCCACTGGGGGAAGTATTGCAACAGAACCAACTGCTCCTACAAAAACGGGATATACCTTTGCAGGTTGGTCAACTACATCTAATGGATCAGCTGTTTCATTCACAGGGGGCTATACACACGGGCAAAGCGCCGATTTCACTTTGTACGCACTGTGGACAGCAGATTCATTGACCGTAACCTATGACAGCAAGAGTGGAACATCGGTAAACAACGGTTCAACAACTAGCGGGTCAAGCATTTCCGCGGCTCCGACAGCTCCGACAAGAACGGGTTACTCATTATCTGGTTGGTCGGCAACCGATGGCGGGGCTGTGGTCACATTCCCATTTACACATGGCAAGACTGCAAACTTCACGATGTATGCAATCTGGACTCCAAACACTTTGACTGTTGCATACGATGAACAAAGCGGAAGTTCGATTGCTGACGGAACCGTCTTGGTTGGCGCAAATATCTCAGCTGCACCAATTGCTCCAATTCGAGCTGGTTACTCATTAACTGGTTGGTCTACAACTTCAACCGGATCAGTTGTTTCATTCCCATATTCACATGGGCAGACTGACAACTTTACTTTGTATGCGATTTGGGCTGCGATTTCTTGTTCGCCAACATCTGCAACAACAGGTGGCTACACCGTCTACACATTCACCACAGCAGGAACTTGTTTCTGGACTGTGCCTGGTGGCCTGACCGGTGTTGAGGTCTTGGCCGTTGCTGGTGGTGCTGGTGGTGGTTACTCATATGACAACTCAGGCGCTGGTGGTGGTGCAGGTGGTCAGGTAAAGACCGGAACTTTAACTTTGAGTACAACTCTGGAAGTTACGGTGGGTGCCGGTGGTGCTGGAGGAACAACTTCTTCCCGTCGAGGTTCATCTGGTGGCAATTCAGTCGTCTCAACTATCACTGCATTAGGTGGAACTGGCGGATGTGGATCGAGATCTTCATGTACGGATTCAGCGCAAGCAACTTCAATTGCTGCTGCAAATGGTGGCGTAGGTGGTGGCGGCGGTGCATCAGGTAAGGGTGGCGGCGGAAGCAGTTCATCTGAATCAGTAACTTCATCTGTCACAGGTGGTGCTGGAACTGCATCAATTTATTCTGGATCATCTGTTACATATGGTGTTGGTGGTGCCGGTGGTACTGCTCGTGCAGCTTTAGCAAACATCGCAGGTACCGCAGGATCTGCAAACACAGGAAATGGTGGTGGAGGAGCATCTGCGAAGAGCGCGAGCGGTGATGTAAATGGTGGCGCGGGTGGTTCCGGTCTCGTAATCGTTCGCGTTGCAAGCACGCTAACTGTTGCATTTAATTCGCAAAGCGGAACATCTGTTTCTGATACTTCAACCGTGACAGGTGGAGTAATTTCAACAGCGCCAACAGAACCAACTCGCACCAACTACACATTCCTTGGTTGGTTTACCGCTTCAACAGGCGGAACCGCAATCACTTTCCCATATACACATGGCCAAACTACAAACTTCACTTTGTATGCGCAATGGTCTTTGAGCACTTATGCAATTACATTTAATGCAAATAGTGGTTTAGGTTCTATGGCCAACCAGTCAGTGACACATGGTGTAGCTACTAATTTGAATGCGAATCTTTACTCCCGCGCGAACTATGTTTTCCATCGTTGGGCAACTGCTGCTGATGGAACTGGAACTACATATAACAACCTTGCGCAGGTGACTTTGACCGCAGGAACGACTTTGTATGCGCAGTGGACTGCCAATACTTATGTGGTTACTTACAGTTATAACGGTGGCAACGGTGGAGATTCAACAACTACCTCTAGCTTTACAACGGGTGGAACAGCAATAACGCTCCCAGTGCCTACGAAGACTGGATTTACCTTTGCCGGCTGGCACTCAGATTCTGGTCTAGTGAATCCACTTGGTCTAGAACTTGATGGGAAGTACAAACCAACGGGAGCAACGCTCACGCTGAATGCCTACGCAAAATGGTCGGCAGTCAATTACACATTTACCTACAACGCTAACTCAGCTGGAAGTGGAACAGTTCCTACTGAGACTTCGAAGCAGATCACACAAACTGCAACAGTAAAGGCCAATACAGGTTCATTAGAGCGTGCTGGATACACATTTGGTGGATGGAACACTCAAAGTAATGGAACGGGCGACAATTACCTTTCAGGTTCGCTCTTTACTGTTGATGCTGCAAATGTAGTTTTGTATGCAAAATGGAACGCCAACACATACACCGTTACTTACAACGTCAATGGTGGATCAGGAAATGCAAAGCGCAGCACAACAGTTGTAACTTCAGATAGTTACACCACAGGTGGAACATCTGTAACGCTTCCAGATGTCGGATCTCTGACACGATCTGGTTACACCTTCGCTGGATGGAATACATCTGCGGCTGGAAATGGAACGAACCGTCTGGCAGGAGCGACCTACACAACTGTCTCTGATGTTATTTTGTATGCAGAGTGGACAGCCGTTACCTACACAATTACTTACAATGCCAATTCAGGTACAGGTTCTGCACCAACAAGCGGCGGTTACACAACTGGACAGGCCTCGCCATATTCAGTGCTTACAAATACCTTCACTAAGGCATCGCATGTCTTTGGTGGTTGGAACACCGCAAGCAACGGAACAGGAACTAGTTATTCACCAGGTTCAAGTATCACAACGCTTGCAGATATTGTTTTGTATGCGGTCTGGATTCCTCAGTTCACATTGCACTACGCGATAAATGGTGGAACCGTTGATGCTGGCTCTACCTTGCCACCTGATGCACTTTTGACCATAAATACCCCGGTTAGCGTATTTAGCTCACTCTCCCGAACCGGTTACACATTTAATGGTTGGACCAATGGTGCATCAACTATCGCACCTGGAGGCAGCTTCAATATTATTGAGGACTCAGTCTTAACTGCCAAGTGGACAGCGATCAACTATCAAGTTTCATACAACTCAGATGGTGGAACAACACCTCCGACTTCCTTTACGAAGCAAATTGGTCAAAGCTACGCAATCGGAAACGCACCATCAAAACCAGGGCATGACTTCCTTGGTTGGAAAACTGGGTCAACAATTGTTGGCACCGGTGCGACGATTGTTATGGGTTCAAGCGATGTCAGTTATACCGCGCAATGGGCTGCCCAAATTTACACAATTTCATATGACTGGAACGGCGGACGTGGAACGGCGGTAAGCGATGTCAATTACACATTTGGAACAACCGCAATTTCCTTGCCTCTTGTTGGCGATCGCGTTAAAGATGGATACACATTCGCGGGTTGGTCTGAAAGTACAAATGGAAGTTTGTTAGGCGCGACATACACGCCATCTCAAACACGAACCTTGTATGCGTTGTGGAATATCGGTAACTTCACAGTTACCTACAACTTAAGCGGCGGATCGCTTGCTAATACTTCGGTTGCCGTTCAAAATGGAAGTTCAACTGTTCTACCTCTTCCTACCCGCGCAAACTTTGTCTTTGATGGTTGGCACTCTGCAACAACTGGTGGAAGCTCAATCGGATCCAATGGCGCTTCATTTACACCAAATGCATCGCAGACTGTTTACGCTCGATGGATTCAAGCATCTCTCTACGGAATTACCAATTCACTCACACGTATTGGCTCTGTCACGACCGTTGATAACGTTGGTAATACTTTCTCGGGTGCCAATTCAAGTAGTTCCGTTGCGGTGTCCGTACCTGCTGACGCTTTACCAGCCGGCACTACTATTAATTTCGACATGGTGGGCAACTCCAGTAGAGCGCGTGGCCTGTTGCCAAATGTTAATTACCTGATTTCTATCGCTGTCTCTTGGATTGCTGGCGATGGGACTGTTCCGAATACAGCTTCAGGTAAGCCAATTTCAGTGACTATTTCTAATGCAACGATTAAGACTGGGGCAACTGCATACGCAATTGTTAATAACGTTTCAACCCTTCTTGGAACTGCAACTCAAGATGGAACAATCACTATTGAATTGACCTCAGATCCTGAAGTTGTTGTCGCAGCAGTTAAACCAACCGCACCAACCAATGTCGCAGCTACTTCAAATGGGAACCAACAGTCGGTCATATCTTGGAGCGCACCAACTTCAAATGGTGGTTCAGAAATTACGGGCTACACCGTTACATCTTCGCCTTCGGTGACGACTCCTGCTGGATGTTCAGGCACAACAAACTTGTCTTGTACTTTCACGGGTCTTTCAAATGGAACCGCCTATACATTTACTCTAACTGCGACCAACTCGGTAGGAACATCAGTTGATTCAACTTCTGCGTCAGGAACGACGGCATCTGTATATGCGGTTACGTTTGATGCAAAGGGCGGCACATCTGTCACTAGTGGCAGTTTCCTAACGGCTTCGACAGTTTCAGCACCGACCGCTCCAACGCGCACCGGTTACTCTTTTGCAGGATGGTCTGCCACTGATGGTGGAAGCGCAGAGGTATTCCCATATGCACCTGGAGTCACATCTGCAATTACTATGTACGCTCGTTGGGATGCTCTTGATAATGCGGTGACATTTGATCCAAAGGGTGGTTCCGATGTAACGGCAACTATTTTCTCAAGTGGAGGGACAGTTGCTGAACCAACTGCTCCAACTAAATCTGGATACACATTTGCTGGGTGGTCAGCGACAGATGGCGGCGCAGTAGTTACCTTCCCATATGCGCCAGGAGTTGTTACGGACATAACCTTGTATGCCAAGTGGACTGTCGTTAGCCAAAACAGCTCAAGTGGCAGCGGAGGTGGCTCTTCAACCCCTGCTCCTTCAGAACCATCTGGACCGGTTAATCCAGTTAAGAGCAACGTGATTCTTGTTGCTCCAGTAACCGTTATTGGAGATCGTGATGCAAAGGTAATTGCTGTTGATATTGCAACTCCAATAACTGGAAGCGGTGTAAATCCTCTAGTTATCAAAGTTGATAAAGCGAGCGAGAAGTTCATTGCCGAGGTAAGAGTTGACGAAGGAAAACTAGTTCTGACTCCTGAAACAGGATTTAGCGGCAAGAAAACAGTCACGGTGACGATCACTGAAAATGGAACCGATCGAATTATTCAAATTCCATTGACTGTTTTGCCTGAAGTTGTAACAAAGCCCGTACTAACACCTGCATCCGCAAACAAGACGATCATTCGTTGGACAGCGTCTCCAAACGCGGATGCATACTCTGTTTATCTCTACGGTAAGAAGGTTTGTTCGACCTCGGCAACAAATTGTTCTGTTGCTCGCGTACTTGGCCCAGATGCAAATGTTCAGATCATTTCTAATGGTGGCGATCGCACAATAAGTGACAAGGTTGAAGCCGAGTTTAAGCAGACAACGCCTGTTGCAATCACGAGAATTGTTAGTGCAACAATTACAAAGGCAACTTTGACCAAGGTTGATACAAAAGCTTTGGATAAGGTAGTTGGGCTGATTAAAACTCAGGGCTTTGGAACAGTTGTGATTTCGCAGATCACAACAACTAAGAAGACACAGGCATTAGCTGAAGCGCGTATTGCAGAGATTAAGAAGTACATCGACGCAAAGAGTGGTTCTGAAGAGATCACATTCGAAATTGTTGCTCCTGCTTCACGCACCTACTTCAACAACATCGCACTAAAGGGCTAGTTAAACCCTAACGAGTCATACAGTTTTAAGCCCTTGTCGTTGTCTGCATCCACATACAAAATTGCGTGCTTAAGTCCTTTGTTTACAAGGTAATTGATCGCTGCCACAGATAAGGCCCTAGCAATGCCCTTTCCAGCGTGATCTGGGTGGGTTCCAACGACATAAAGCTCGCCCACTGGGTCTTGATTGATTAAGTCCTGGTGGATCTTGGTCCAGACAAAGCCTTCAATAACACCGTTTTCTGTAGCTAAAAAGAAACCCTTTGGATCGAACCAGGGTTCTGCCATACGGTTTTCTAGATCTTCCATCGCCCAATTACCTTGATCTGGGTGGTGCGCAAAGATGAGGTTGTTTAGGTCAAGCCATTGTTGTTTGTGAAGAGCAGGATCAAAGGATTCGATTGTGTAATCGTGATCTGCTTGTGGCAGCGAATTAGTATCTAGATCGCGATGCAGTTTAAGTATGTGGCGCATTGTTAAGCGTCAACGGTAAAGCGGTATCCAACATTTCGGACGGTGCCGATGATTGCTTCAAACTCTGGACCAAGCTTTGAACGAAGGCGACGGATATGTACGTCTACGGTGCGAGTTCCACCGAAGTAGTCATAGCCCCAGATCTCTTGTAGCAATTGCGCTCTGGTGAAAACACGACCTGGGTGTTGAGCTAAGTACTTTAGAAGTTCAAACTCTTTAAATGTTAAATCAAGAACATTGCCCTTTAGGCGAGCGGTATAAGTGGTTTCATCAATAACTACTTCGCCAGTGCGAATTTCGCCTGCATGTGGATCTGATGCAACCATTTCAATCGCATGCTTTCCAAGTGCAATGCGAATACGTGCATCTACTTCTGCAGGACCTGCTGTATCAAGGATGACATCGTCGATGCCCCAGTCAGCATTCACTGCGGTTAATCCACCTTCAGTTGTGATTGCAATGATTGGGCAACCAACACCTGTAGAGGTTAAAAGTTTTGTTAATGATTTTGCAGTTGGAAGATCGCGGCGTGCATCAATCATTAGAAGATCTAACTCAGGAGCATCAACTAGAACGCTAGCTTCGGCAGGCAAGATGCGAACTTGATGCTGCAGCAAACCAAGTGCAGGAAGCACCTCTGCGCTAGCGCCAAGAGTGTTCGTAAGTAGAAGAACTCTCGCCATTGGTACAGACTACCCCTGTGAAATCTCTGCTTCCAATTGTGATCGTGCTGGTCTTAGCCAGTGGATACGGCTTCTGGCATAAGAACACCCGAGGCAAGGTTGTTGTGAAATCAGACAAGGGATTAATTACTCCAGCGATGATCGGGGCGGATCTGGGCTCACGAGCCACGCTGCTGCAGTTCTCATCAGCCTTCTGCGGCCCATGCCGGGCTACTCGTTTGCTGATTGAGGATGTCACCGCCGATATGAGCGATGTGGCACATGTCGAACTAGATGCTGAAGCACACCTTGAATTGGTACGTCAGTTAGATATCCGAAGCACCCCAACGACTTTGTTTATTAACGCCGCTGGCAACGAAGTGGGCCGTGCTGTTGGTGCACCAAAGCGCGATCAAGTATTAGCTGCTATCTCTGCAATCAGATAGTAAGTGCGAATAACTCGCAACTCGCTTATCTGTTGTAACAACTTTAGAGTTCTCACATGAATCAGGTAATTGATGCAAAGAAAATCACAACAATCATTGATGCACGTGGCCCGCGTTTTGGTGCTGTCATCACAACAATTGTTTTAGCAACAGCGCTTGCAACTAACAATGTGTGGTTCATCGTTGCGCAAGCAATCGCATTTGCGATCGGTGCATTCAAAGGTCCTCAGTTCACACCTCAGGCATTCATCTACAAAACTTTTGTGAAGCCACGTCTTAAGGGCGAAGTTCCTGCAGAGGATGTTCGTCCACCACAATTCGCACAAAGCGTTGGATTGTTATTTGCATTGGTGGCAATCGCAGGAGCTTCAACTGGCGTGGATCTTCTCTTCACAATCGCGGTTGCCTTTGCACTAGGCGCGGCCTTCTTGAACGCAGCCTTTAACTTCTGCCTAGGCTGCGAGATCTACCTGCTTCTACTTCGCGCTCGTAAGAACTAAGGCGGTACAGTTCTCGCATGGCAAACAAGCATGAGCTTCATGAAAAGGGATTGCGCTTAACACCACAGCGCGAATTAGTTCTGTCTGCAGTGCGCGCACTTGGACATGCAACACCCGAAGAGGTTGCAGAAAAGGTCCGCGAAACACATCCTGGAATTAACCTTTCAACTGTGTACCGCAACCTTGAAACCCTTGAAAATGTTGGATTGGTTCAGCACACTCACTTGGGCCACGGCGGTGCGACCTATCACGCAGCTGAAGAGCTAACTCATCTGCACTTGGTCTGCGGTGATTGCGGATCAGTCGGCGATGCACCTATCGAGGTTGCAGCTAACTTTGTTAATACATTGGCTGATGATTACGGCTTTAAAACAGATGTCACGCACTTTGCGATCTATGGCACCTGCGCTGCATGCGTTAAGCCCTAGTAGTAGATTGGGCGCATGAGCGCCGTTCTAGTTGAAGATGGTCCCGATAAGGGCGCTGTTTGGCATTTCGGCGAACCAACCAAAGAACAACGCGCACTAGAAGCTGGAACTGCGTGGGCCGATCTTTCACACATGAATATCGTTGCCGTATCTGGCGCTGATCGTTTGCAATGGCTGCATGATTTAACTACACAGTTCGTTAGCAATTTACAGCCAGGTGTGTGGATGCCATCGTTGATCTTGGATGCGCAAGGCCATGTCGAATTTCAATTTAACTTAGTCGATGATGGATCTACAACTTATTTAGTTTTAGATCCCGGATACGTTGAAAAACTTGTCGAATACTTAACAAAGATGAAGTTCATGCTGCGCGTCGATGTTCGCGATGCAAGCAGTGAATTTGTTGTGCTTCGTGCACCAGGGGCTGCAGATTCAATCGGTGGGCCGTTTGCATTGGTACCGCGCGATGAAGTTGATCAGATGAAGCAAACTTTTGGCGAGGTAGCAACACAGGTTGGTACCTGGGCGCTAGATGCAGAACGCGTTGCTGAAGGCCGTCCACGAATTGGTTTTGAAACAGACCACAAATCAATCCCTAATGAATTAGGTGTTTTAAACACTGCGGTACATATGAAAAAGGGTTGTTACCGCGGCCAAGAAACAGTGGCAAAGATCTTTAACTTAGGAAATCCACCACGTCGTTTAGTAATGCTGCATTTAGATGGCAGCGATGTTGGTTTTCCTGCAGCCGGCACAAAGATTGAAAATGATGGCGTTGTTGTGGGCTTTGTTGGCACAGTTGCCCGTCACCATGAATTAGGAACAATCGCGCTGGCAATTGTTAAGCGCAATACTCCAACTGATGCGACCTTAAAGGTCGATGGAATTCCAGCAAATCAAGAGGTAATCGTTTAACCGCTATTCTTAGCCCATGGAGCTGTTCACCTCGATCATCCTTGGCCTTGTTGCCATTGCATTAGGTGTAGCGCTAATTATTTATGCGTTTAAAGGTCGCCAATCACAAGCGCGACGAATTACTAACTGGAGGCAGCGTCGCTAATGGCTTTTACAATCCCTGAAGGTTTGCATCCAGACTTGAATCCATTGGCGTGGATCGTTGGAACATGGCGTGGAAAAGGTCGCGGCGAGTATCCAGGCATCGAGCCATTTGAATTCGCTAGCGAGGTTGTCTTTAACCATGATGGTCGTAACTTCCTTAATTACTTTTCTCGCTCATGGATCATCGATGCCGAAGGCGAAATCATTCGCCCAGCGGCATCAGAGGCAGGTTTTTGGCGCATTAAGCCAAACAATGTTTTGGAAGTTTTGATTTCACACAACACTGGAATTTCCGAAGGCTGGGTTGGCCAATTTGATGGTCCAAAGATTCAATTAGTTTTGGATCGAGGTTATTCGGCACCATCTGCGAAGGTTGTTAATGAAGGTGTACGTTTATACGGGCTTGTTGAAGGTGAACTTTTCTACGCCTACGACATGGCAACAAATGGACATGAACTTCAGGCACACATCTGGTCTTCACTAGAACGTCAGTCTGAATAAATGTTGGGTGAAGTATTAGCCGAAGTAACTCGCAGCGAAGTAGTTGAATCTGTTCACGCAGGTCACCTAGTACTACTTAACGCTGATGGATCAATCCTTTTTCAAAAGGGCAATCCGACTTTAAATATTTATTCACGTTCATCTCTTAAATCAATTCAGGCATCTGCAATGGTGCGAGCTGGACTAGATATTGAGCCACGTTTATTGGCGTTGGTGTGTGCTTCACATGCAGGTACACCGATGCATCAGCAAGGCGCACAAGCGATTCTGGCGAAAGCTGGATTAGATGAACATTCCTTAAAGTGCATCCTTGATCGCCCATTGGATGAAGAACTTCGTCGCACATCAGAGCCAACACGACTTGCGATGAACTGCAGTGGAAAGCATGCAGGAATGCTTGCAACCTGCGTAATAAATGGTTGGCCAATAGATTCTTACTTAGATCCAACTCATCCGCTGCAGCTTGCAATCAAAGCTGAAGTTGAAAACATGAGCGGTGAAAAAGTTGCACTAACAAGTATTGATGGATGTGGTGCGCCGTTATTCCTATTTTCATTATTAGGTCTTGCTCGCGCAGTTCGTGCATTAACAATTAGCGCAGATCCTGTGCATCAAACAGTTGCGCAGGCTTGCCGTGATTACCCTGAAATGGTTTCTGGCCCTGGTCGTCTTGCAACCCGCATGATGCAAAACATCCCTGGTTTATTCATGAAGGATGGGGCAGAGGCGATCAACGTTGCCTCATTGCCTGATGGCCGCACACTTGCAATCAAAATTGGTGATGGCAATGCACGTGCGATGTCAGCAATTACAGCAGCTGCCCTTGCTCACTTTGGTGTAGATGCGCATGAAGTACCTGTTGTAACGCTCGGTGCAGGTCAGCCAATCGGCCTCATTCGCGCAACCTTCTAATCGCGCGTACCCTTAACAATATGAACGGCCGCATTGCAACTGTAATGGTGCATACCTCGCCCCTGGATCAACCAGGAATTGGCGATGCTGGTGGCATGAACATTTATGTTTTGGAATCAGCACAACGCATGGCCGCAATGGGCGTAAAGGTAGACATCTTCACCCGTCGCACAGATGCATCACAAGCTGACATCGTTGAAATTTCTCCAGGTGTTCGAGTTCGTCATATTGATTGTGGTCACGGCAGCCTGACAAAGGAACAACTACCTGCACATATCGCTGGTCTTTCAAAAGAGTTTCTACGCATTCTAAAAACCGATAATTACGATGTTATTCATTCGCATTATTGGATTTCAGGCAAGGTTGCGATGCAAGCAGCTAAAGAGCTTGGAATTCCTTTGGTGCACACCATGCACACCATGGCGCGTGTAAAGAACTTGAACTTAGCTGAAGGTGAAACACCAGAACCAATGATCCGCGTGCAAGGTGAAACTCAGGTTGTTGCCGCTGCAAATGCATTGATCGCAAATACCGATGCTGAAGGTGCAAGCCTGGTATCTCTGTATGACGCTTGCCCAGATATCGTGCATGTTGTTAGCCCGGGTGTAGATCTGTACACATTCACACCAGGTGAAAGTCGCAGCACATCACGCGCAGCGGTTGAACTTCCACAGGATGCTTTAGTTGTTTCATTTGTTGGCCGCATCCAGCCACATAAGGGTCCAGAAGTTTTAATCCGTGCAACCAGCGAACTGGTAAAGCACTCACCGATTTTGCGTCACAAGTTAATTGTTAACGTTATTGGTGGAGCATCAGGTGCAAACACTGAAGAGGTCGATCGTTTGAAAGAGCTATCAACCTGGCTTGGAATCGATGATGTTGTTCGATTTGCTCCACCTGTTTCTCGTAAAGATTTGCCACAGTGGTATCGCGCAGCTGATTTAGTTGTTGTGCCTAGCTACAGCGAAAGCTTTGGTCTAGTGGCCCTTGAAGCACAAGCCTGCGGAACACCAGTTGTAGCAACTGCTGTTGGTGGGCTTCGTACAGCGGTTGCCGATGGTATTTCAGGTGTTCTTGTTGATGGACATGATCCAAAGGCGTGGTCATCGGTTATCGCGCGCTTGCTTCAGGAACCACAGCGTCGAGTACTGCTTTCAATGGGTGCGATCGAGCATGCATCGCACTTCGGTTGGGATGCAACAGCCCGCGGAACGCTAGATATTTACGATCAAGTGATCGGCGCGGTTCGTAAGTCAATGGAAGCGTAAATGGCTGCGATCGACCCACGCATCACAATTGAAGAGTTTCTAGATTCACATGATCTTGAATTTGAACGCAAAGATGACAGTACATTTTTAGTATCACTTCCTGGTGAAAAGAAGTTACAAACTCACTGTGCATTAATTGTTGGTGATCATTCTTTAAGTATTAACGCCTTTGTCATTCGCAAACCTGATGACAACGCCGCCGCTGTGCATGCATGGTGCATGTCTAAGAACGCCGGGATGTACGGAATCGCATTTGCGACAAATGAACTAGGTGACATTTTCTTAGTTGGCCGCTTGCCACTGTTTGCTGTCACAGATCGCGAACTCGATCGTTTAATTGGCTCTGTTTTGCAGTACAGCGACAGTTCCTTCAACCCACTTCTTGAACTCGGCTTTGCAAATGCAATTCGCCGTGAATGGGCCTGGAGAGTCTCACGCGGAGAATCGCTGGCCAATTTAGAGGCCTTCAAACATTTGGTTTAATTTGCAGCATTTGGTTTAGACTGCAGCCATGACTAACTTCGAACTAGTACTTCTGCGCCACGGCGAATCCGAATGGAACGCCAAGAATCTTTTCACCGGATGGGTGGATGTCCGCCTGTCAGATAAGGGAGAGGCCGAAGCGCGCCGTGGCGGTTCGATGTTGGCAGAACGCGGCCTACTGCCCGATGTAGTCCACACATCCCTGCTACGTCGTGCTATCCATACATCGCAGTTGGCTTTGGATGCATGCGATCGCCACTGGATCCCTGTGCACCGCTCATGGCGCCTAAATGAACGCCATTACGGCGCATTACAGGGCAAGGACAAGGCTCAGACATTGGCTCAGTACGGCGAAGAACAGTTCCAGCTATGGCGCCGCAGCTTTGATGTGCCACCTCCACCAATTGATGACAATGATGAATTTAGCCAGGCAAAGGATGCTCGTTACGCAGATCTTGGCTCAGCAGCACCAAAGACTGAATGCCTGAAGGATGTAATCACTCGCATGCTTCCTTACTGGGATGAAGCGATCGTGCCAGATCTAAAGGCTGGAAAGCGCGTTCTAGTAACAGCTCACGGAAACTCATTGCGCGCATTGGTAAAGCATCTTGATGGAATTAGTGATGCCGATATCGCAGGTTTAAATATTCCTACTGGAATTCCGCTGTACTACAAGCTAGATGAAAACTTTAAGCCAGTCGTAAAGGGTGGCGAGTATCTAGATCCAGAGGCAGCAAAGGAAGCTATTGCAGCTGTTGCGAATCAGGGTAAGAAGTAATTAAGGAGTAACGCCTGCATATGTATCGCGAGTATCGCGAACAATTGCATCAAGAGTTACTGCGCCAGCATGTGCGAAGAACAAACCAACCTGCACACGTGATCCAGCTGGTGCACCAAAGCCACCAAGAACAGCCTTAGCGTTTGCACTTGGGCCTTCAAAAATAATTGGTGTGTTCTTTGGCAAAACATTGTTGCCTGTAAATGTAGCTGCAGTTCCATTAATCGCTACACCTAGAAGTGCATCCTCTTTGTCGCTGTTATTAACAACAGTTCCGACCAAAACAGCGTTTCCACCACCTGCAGCAACTACAAGAAGGTTAACAATCTTGATGTCATTGCCATCTTTAGTAATAGAAGCTTCAACACCATCTGTTACCTGACGTACTTCACGTGTAGAGGCAGTTGTACCTGCTCCACAACCAGTAAGTGAGACCGCTAATGATGTAATTACAACTGCTGTGAGTGTGCGACGCATAGACATAATTGTCTCACATCAAATTAGCAGTACAGGACGCTACTTATTCGAGGTTTCCTGAAGTAAATAATGCTGGTAGAATTGACCCTCTAGCGAAGGGCATCACATGACATTTAAGGTCGGCGAAACCGTTGTTTATCCTCACCACGGGGCTGCATTAATCGAAGCTATTGAAACTCGTGTGATCAAGGGTGAAGAAAAGACCTACCTAGTGTTGAAGGTTGCTCAAGGAGATCTAACAGTCCGCGTTCCTGCAGACAACGTTGATCTAGTGGGCGTTCGTGATGTTGTTGATTCAGCTGGCCTAGATCGCGTATTCAGCGTATTGCGTCAGCCATACACAGAAGAGCCAACAAACTGGTCTCGTCGCTACAAAGCTAATCTTGAAAAGCTTGCATCAGGTGATGTTATTAAGGTTGCCGAAGTTGTTCGCGATCTTTACCGTCGCGATCTAGATCGTGGCCTATCAGCTGGTGAAAAGCGCATGCTCGCCAAGGCGAAGCAGATCCTTGTGTCAGAGCTAGCTCTTGCAGAGCGCACTGATGAAGAAAAGGCTGCAGTAATCCTTGACGAGGTTCTAGCTTCTTAATTTCATGAGCACACCTTCTCTGAAGGTTGTTGTGGCGATTACATCGCCAATCGCTTTCGAATTACTTAACAAAAACTCCATTGCTCACACCACCTTTGGTGTTGCACGTGCATTCTCAATGGAAACATCAATCAATACCCATTTAGCGATCGCCGTAACCGAAGGCGATGCTCATCGCGTTGCAGACTTTGGCTGCGAAATATTGATCTGTGAACCCAATTCACCTGCATCATTGGCAGCAGCGTTAAAGGATTCCAAGGCTTTTGATCTGGTTTCTATTCATGATTCTCAGCGCCCGCTTACTCGAACTAATCAATTCCATCGCACTGTCGAAGCGATGATTGGTGATGTTGATGCGGTTCGTCCAGCTGCAGCCTTTACTGAAACGCTGAAAGCTGTCACACCTGATGAAATGATTGAAAAGACAATCGATCGCACATCGATGCTTCGTATTTCAACCCCCGAAATGATTCGTCACAGCGCAATTGATTTTGCTGGAGCTGGTTCAACTTGGTTTGTTCCTTTAAAGAGTGATGCAAAGACAGCTGTAGTTGATGCAGATCCCGAAAGCCTGCGGGTTAATTCAGCTGCTGAAATTGCCTTGATGGAGTCTTTCGTGCACTGGCAACAAACAATCGCCCAGTAACCTTACTTTTGCTTCTTTAAATTCCTGTATTCGCTCAGCATCTTAAATGGCTTGCCAAAGGTAGCTTTTGGAATAGCCCACATTGATTTGGTTGGAGAACGCCAGAAGCGCTTCCACAATCTGATTGGCTTAGTTGCAATGCGGTGTGGCAAATCCTTGATGTAGTTATCCCACAGGTCATTGCTTTCGTGTTCAACGCGGGTATTGCAGACAGAACAGGTGGTTGAAACAAGTAAGCGGCCTGCATACACAAGCTCGTGCACAGTTTCTTTACGGCAGTGAGCACAGTTAAGTTCAGCTTCTAAAACTTCTTTACTCAATCTTTGTACCCCCTTCGCGCTAGAACATGTTCAGCGATAGCTAAATCCTGCGGATATGTAATCTTCACATTTGAAACATCTGCCGTAATCGACATCGTTTTAATGTTCGGAAAATACTTTTCCATACAAGCCGCGGTATCTGTTCCTGCAAAACCATCAATAGCTGCCGAGTTATAAGCCTCTAGTAATTGTTGTGCAACAAATCCTTGCGGAGTTTGTACTCGTACAACTGTATCGCTGCGCGCTGTGTCCATCTCGCGTGCATCTACGGCGATTGTAGGAATTGCACCTCCGTGACGATGTGCAGCTTCTGCAATCTCAACAAACAGTGCCGGCGTTGCAAGGGGGCGAGCACCGTCGTGGATCAGAACAACTTCGATCTCGCCCGCTGCAATGGCAGGAGCCAGGTGCTGAAGGGCGTTGTACTCGCTTTCATGGCGGGTTGAACCACCGTAAACAACCTCAACATCAAAGCCGCGTACCTCGCGTTCAATGGTTGCGCGTGCCATCTCTTCATCATCAGGGTTAATCACCAAGATGGTGCGACCATGCTTAAAGTTCTTTGAGGCGTTAGCAAGTGATCTAGAAATAATGCGACGACCACTTAGAGGCAACCACACCTTGTTAGTCGTGTGGCCGAAACGAGTTCCAGAACCTGCAGCCAGCACTACTAACGCCGCTTTGATTCCTGACTTCATAGCGGTAATTGTGTCATGCTTGCCCACATGTTGGGTCGCCGCAAAAAGAAGGATCACGTTGAAAAAGCGGCTGAAATCATTGCTAAACACCACGCAAAACGTGATCGCAATAGCGGATTGTTCACAGAATTGCAGGAAGAAAAGCGTCGCCAATTAGGGCTGCATCCCACATTAAAGCCAGATCCCAAAGAGGTTCGGGCGGAGAAAACAAAAGACCCGCTAACGAAACGTCAGCGGGCGCTTTTGGAAGAGCTAGGGCTAAACCCTAAGGATAAAAATTAAGAAGCGTAGGTAAGTCCTAGCGCATCTTGTTCACGACGAAGCTTCACGATTAATGAATCTTCTTTTAGTTCAACGTGATCATAAGTAAGTAGTTCACCAACACCAATTGGCTTGATGATCTTTGCACCTGCAACTAAACCAATTGGAACTAAGTTGTCGCGCTTTGCATCAAGTGCGTTATCTGCATAACCACGAACTGTGTAGCCACCGATACCATCAATAACATCGCCCGCTGCAAGATCCTTCTTAGTCATACATACAACTTCAGCGTTTAGATGTGGTGCGAACAATGATGATTCGCGATCCAAGATTGCGCGGTACACAGTGATTGGTGCTTCAACAGATGCCAAATGGTATGGACGGTACAAAGCAAAGTACGGTCCAGGACCCATTGATAGGTAGCTCATCTCGTGTGCGATGTATGGATCGTTGTGACGAACTACAACGAATACACCCGGAGCAACATCTCCTGTGCAGTAATCAACAACACCTGGACGATCTAGAACTCCACCATCTGCCTGCAATGCGAATGTGTCCTGCAATGTCTTTACAGATGATGCCGGTCCGTACATTCCACGCTTTGAAAGCTGCAATCCAGTTGTGTTTGCAAGTGCAACCATTTCAGTCATGGTCTTTGAACCATCTGTAAATGAGCACAGCATCTTTGGATTCATCTTCTTTGCTGTCGCGCGTTCACGAACTGAATCAGGATTGCTCAAAGGCTCAAATGGGTTGTTCTTACCCTTACCTGCTGCAACGATTTCAAAGTTCAAATCACGTGCGTAATCAACCAATACCTTGGCTTCTACAGGCTCATCACCATGGCACACGGCGTACACAACGCCATTGTCCTGAGCGATCTTGTGAAGTAGTGGCCCGATAGTTACATCCATTTCAACGTTTAGAACAGCTACATCCTTCTTTGCAAGCAATGAAGAGTGAGTAATTCGAGCGCCAATATCTGGAATTCCAGTGCCTTCTACAACAACATCTACTGGAAGCTCAGAAACGATTTCCGAATTTGAAGTTCCGGTGTGCTTTCCATCAAGGATCGCCTTTGACAGTACATCTTTATCATCGCTGAAAACGATGTCGGTAATACCCAAATCTGCATAAACAATCTTGATGCGCTCTGGATCAATATCAATCACAACAGATAGCGCGATGCCATCCATGTGACCTAGTTGATTACCGAATCCGCGACCCATCTGGCCTGCGCCAACAAGTGCGATGCGGGTATCGCGACCAATCTTCTGTGCGTGCTCTCGTAAACGAGTTGAGTAAGACACCGTGAGCTCTTTTCTAAGGTTGTGAGATCACGATTAAGCGATCTCCGATTTTTACAACTGGAAGCGACACTGCTTCAACATTTACATCACCAGGCATTTCAGGTTCTGTTAACCCATTTGCCTTCAGATCTAAATGGCCAAGATTTAAAAGGTTGTCGCTGGCAACAGAGCCAACCGCTAAAACGTTGTAAGTGTTATCTGCAAGTGTGATTGTGTCTCCCACTTGTGGTGCTCGAGTCTGCACATCTGGCGTATGAATAATTGAAAACTCATGAAGCTCAGCTGGTGCATTCTCGCCGAAAAATACAAGGACTCCTTGTTCGGCAAAATCAGGAACCAGCTCACCAACGGCTGTAACCGTTGTTGAGTAAACGATCTCTGACAATTGCTTACTTTTCTTTGATGTCGTCTGGCTTTACACCTGACACGAAAAGCTCTGGAGTAATGAACATCGCAAGTGGGCCTGCTGGGCTTGTTGCGTGAATATCAACTGTTAATACCTTCTTCATTGGGTACACACCAACGCGCGCTGTTCCACCACAGTCGATAACTGCAACTGCGATCTTGTCGAATGGAACGCTGCTCTTGAAACCATCAAATGGTGTTCCGCCTGTTAGCTCTGCAATGCGAGCTGCTACCGGGTGAATTCCACCGCCAGTAACTGAGTAAATGTATGGGCGATCATCTGTAGGTGTGATTGTTAAAGGTCCGCCCCAACCACCTTTGCCAGCTGAGATAACTACTGATTTGTATGAGCCCATTTTCATTCTCCCTTTGGATAATTCTTAAAATTAATTCTTCTACTTAGAGTATTAAACCCCAAGGTGCAGTTACCCACACCTTGGGGTTTAAATTCACTACTACTTGCTGCTGTAAAGGCCGAAGCTTGCGAAGTAAGCGATTACAACTGATAGAGGTCCAGTTACTAGACGGCTAAATAGAACCGCTGGTACACCAACTTCTACAGTCTCTGGCTCTGCTTCACCAAGTGCGAGACCTACAGGGATAAAGTCGCAACCAACCTGTGGGTTGATAGCGAATAGCGCTGGAAGTGAGTATTGAGCAGGGATGTTTCCCTTACCAATCTCAACACCAAGAAGTGTTCCAACGATCTGTGCAATTACCGCTCCTGGTCCAAGCAATGGAGAGATAAGTGGAATTGCACAAACAACTGAGATAAGTAGCAACCCTGGAAGAGTTGATGCAGATCCCTTAAGTCCCTTAGCGATCCAGTCACCAATACCAGTTGTAAGAATCAAACCGATAATGAATGAGATGAACGCCATGAATGGGATCACGTTGCGAATTACTGTATCTACAGAATCGCGACCTGCCTGGTAGAGAGTTCCTACTACTCCACCAACAGAACGACCGACCTTAACGATGAGGTTATTGATTGCGCTCATGTTATGCACCCTTCTTCATCATTCGAGCAGTAATTGCTTCAGTAACAATTCCGCGAATGAAGATAACGACTAGACCGACAAGCATGTAACGAACAGCTAGGTCACCAAGACCGTAACCGAGTTGCTGGATACCTGTTGCGATACCTACGTATACGAAGAGCTCGCCTGGGTTTGCGTGAGGGAAAATTCCCAAGATTGGGTGAACAAATGAAACCGCTGAGTCATAGAACGCTGGCTTGAAGCGTTCTGGTAAAAAGCGTCCCATTGTGTATGCCATTGGGTTTGTTAACACGAAAACAGATACGAATGGAAGGACGATGTAACGAACTGGGTACCACTGTAGCCCTGGACGTGCAGCTGCCTTACCTAGATTTTCGATCTTCTCTGCACCAATCAAACGAACTAGTGCGTTTACTGCGGTTAGCAGAACGATAAGTGTTGGAAGAATTCCGCCCATAAGTGAGAGAAGAACTTCGCCACCCTTATTGAAGACCTTAATAAAGTCTTCCGCTGCTGTTGCTAGAGAGCCGAGAAAGCCCTCTGGCTTATCAACCGTTACATCTGCTGACAAAAGAATCAGTGAATGTAGGTTCAATGCACACCTCCTAAGTGTTTTTGGGTTGGTTGTACAACCGTTAAATGACCACCCGTACGGATTGTTTGGTCATTACTCTCCACCAGCTTTGATCCGCTCAAAGTGTTCGATGATGTGCTGAGCGCTGCTTTGTGCAGCCTCTTGCACCTTCTTCTTTTCACCTTCAGCGATTCGGTTTCCCGAAGCGATCTCTTCGATGGAGAATCCTGTGTATGAGCTCAGTGGCTTTGATTTAGCAAAGATGGTGAAGCCCTTAAGGACCATTCCATCTTTAACGATTCCACTGTCATCGCATGTCAGCGCAACAAAAGCGCGACCTCCGCGGTATCGACGTCCACCCATGCCAATTGCCATGGTGCCTTGCTTACGGAGGCCGCGGATATCTTCTTGGAAAATTTTTGCTTGCTTATAGGCGAACCACAATTGGAAGAGCCACATAATGCCAATGAGAATAAATAGCTTCGCTAGATTGCTCATGCGCTCTTCACCGCCGTTGGTTGAAGTGATTTCACTACGGAGTTAGCACACGCTAAATCCACTATTAGGGTATCTATTAAGCCTGCTTTTGCCGCCCCAACCACGCCCAAAACCTTCTCGGCACCTGAAGCAACCCCGATTACACGCGGGATATTTTTGATCTCTTCTAGGGTCAATCCGATAACTCTGTTATCCAACTTGGCCGATAGCGGGCTGCCATCTCGCTTGTAAAAGCGGGCTGCGATATCCCCGGCGTAATCCTTGGCCAATTCATCGCGCTCTGCCTTGGTGGTCTTGAACTCGCTAAAGACCATCTCGGATGAGGAAGAGCCAGCAGAGCCGATTCCTACTAGGGCTACGTGAGCACCACGGGCCAGTTGAAGTGTCTTAGCGATGCTGTCCTCTTCCAATAATGAATCGCGAACCTTGGCGTTGCTAACAACGACAGGGGATAGGAAAGGAACAAATTGTGCGTTCAGGTTCTTAGCCAAGTTACGGCCAACCTCTTCAGCACTAACAGATGTATTCACTGATGAAAGTGAACCCATGACCTGTGTGACCTTGAGACCCGACAAAGTTTCGCTGTGAGTATTTACAACGGTTGCTTCAAGGCCTCGGCCCCAAGAGATTGCAATAGTTTGGTTATCTCGTAGGTTTTTCAATAGTGCGCTCGCAGCTGCACGGCCTACGGTGTTGAGTGTTAAATCATTGGATTCACTTGTAATTACTTGCACATCTTTAATCTTTAGTAACTCTGAAAGCTGTGCTGACAAGGCTTCATGCTTGTGTGTTGGTGAAACAATTTTAATTTCGACATAACCCATGCGCTTTGCATCAGACAACATGCGCGAAACATTTGATCGCGATGTATTTAATTTTGATGCGACCTGATCTTGCGAATAGTGGCCCTCGTAATACAGGCGTGCTGCGCGAAGGATTAGCTCCGTCTCGCGCTGCTTCACAATCATCACATCCGTTCAGTCGTTGAACATTTGCATAAGTGTGCTGTTTCACTACCCCCAAAATCAAGGACATTTGTGAATTTATTTATAACGATTAAAGGCCGAGATTTACCAGTTCAGATAGTTGCGAACGGGCCGAATTCTTAGCGTCCTGCGCTGTGTTTGCGGCAATTGCGACATTACCGGCCAGTACTAATTGTTGTAAAGAATGTGCGGTAATTGCTTGCGCAACATCTGTAAGTGTGGCAACGCTGCACGAAAGTGAAGATACTCCCAAACCAACTAAGACAGATCCCAGCGCTGCATCTGATGCAGCTTCACCGCAGACACCAACAGGACAGTTGTTCTTGATTCCGGCTTGTGCGACTTGATGAACTGCACGCAATAACGCTGGCTGCCAAGGATCGTTAAACCCTGCCAATGGTGCAGATTCGCGATCTGCAGCATGTAAGTACTGCCCTAGATCATTTGTACCGATTGAAACAAAGTCGCACACCTTTGTAATTTCATCAGCATGAAAAATCGCAGCCGGCACTTCAATCATTACCCCAGCTTTATTTAATCCGTATTCACGAGCCATAGAAACAAATGCTGCAGCCTCACCCGGCAAAGTCACCATCGGTGCCATTACCCAAACCTCAGCAGTTGTTGCTTTGGCAGCGTTTGCGATTGCTTGCAACTGAGTGCGCAATAAATCTTCATGTCCACCAATAGTGCGATAACCGCGAACACCTAATGCTGGGTTTGGTTCGTGATCAAAGTTAATAAAAGCCATTGGCTTGTCTGCGCCAGCATCTAATGTGCGAGTTACAACCTTCTTGCCATTAAACGGTGTGAAAAGTTCGGTATAGATTGCGGTTTGTTCTTGCAACGTTGGAGCATCGTTGCGATCTAAGTACAAAAGTTCTGTGCGCAATAAACCAACACCATCAGCACCTGCAGCAACTGCTGCAACGGTGTCTTCTACGCGACCGATGTTTGCATAAATCGGAACCACCTTGCCATCGGTTGTTACATAGCCATCGGCAGATCGTGCAATAACCCTTGATTTACGCTGCTTTATCTTCTCAATAGTGCTGGCAATTTCTGCTTTTAACGCTAAATCCGGGTTAAAAGTTACCTGGCCCTTTGTCGCATCAACTGCAATCGTTCCGCCAGCGTTAACTGTTGCAGCATCTACAACACCTGGACATGCAACGATCGCTGCGATTCCGTTCGATCGAGCGATGATTGCTGTGTGGCTTGTTGGTCCACCGCCAACGGTGACAATTGCAAGGATCTTGTCGGTTTCTAAGTCCGCAGTATCTGCAGGTGAAAGATCCTGAGCAATCAAAACAGTTGGAACATCAAACTTAGGAATTTCAGGGTATGCAATACCTGCGATCTCGCACAGCACACGATCGCGAATATTTGCGACATCGCTTACGCGCTCTGCAAGGTATCCACCAGATGCTGCCAGTAACTCTTGGAAAACTTCCGCTGCCTTCACCATGGCATAACTTGCGGTGTGACCACTTGCAATAAAACCTGCAGCCTCTTCAGCAATTGCAGGATCTGTTGCAATCTCGGCAGTTGCTAACAAAATTTCTTGAAGTTCACCGGTCGTGCGTGCAGCACGTGCCTCTAGATCTGCACCAACTCTTTTAATTGCAAGGTTGAGCGCATGACCTTCAGCTTCAAATCCTTGATCAGATGGTTGACCCGTTGCAACTGGAATATTTGTATTAAGAACAAAGAAGGGACCAACAGCGGCGCCTGAACTTGCAGGTATGCCAGTAAGTGTTGTCACCGATTGTCCTTTAGTTAGGTGCTTCTACAAAGAAGCGACGAGAGCATCTAGAAGTAGTGCACCATCATAAAAGTCGCAGAAGTTAAGATCAATAGTCAACGAAACAATCTTTGTTGTTGCGCTTTCATATCCAATCGTCACTGATGTCACTTGGTTAGGAAAAAGCAACGGAGTTGCAGAGCTCATTGAATAGCTGGTCAGATCAAAGACTGTCGTTGTGGCCCCTGAAAGCATTGCTACAGGCACCTTTCCGTTCTTTGCCGCATCTGTTGTAGATGCAACTAATGCTGCTAAATCTGAGATCGCTGATTGATCTGGATCTCTAAAAACCGGCAAAGCGCTTCCGTACTTAGATTCGATAATTAAAGCAACGCCAATATGTTCATGTGCTGCTAAATCTGGACGACCACGTAAAACGTTGGCCCAGGCGGCGATAAATTGGGCATGATCAAAGTTAGCGTTAACACTTCGGGTAAAGGATGCTTGCGCGATTCCGCGGGTCATCTCGATGCCCTTGGCAATCAAAGCCTTGTTTGCTTCTTGGCGCTTGATGATTGCAGGATCTAATTGTGCGCTGTTGACATCTTGCATTGTGATTGTGCGATCGGGACCTGTTGGATGCACGGTGCGCAAATCAATTCCGCGAATTGCTGCCTCAACTCGTGCTTTTGGAACAGCTTTGACATTTGTATTAACAATAATTGGCGCAGGTGCTGCAACTACTGGTGTTTCAACAATGGCAGCAGGTGCTGCAACTTCAACCGCTACAACTGGTTCATTGTCATCACCAAAATCAAATGCCATAACTTCTGTTTCAGTCAGCATGATTAATACAGGCTTACCAATTTCAACAACATCACCTGGGTTTGCAACTAAAGATTCAATAACGCCATCTGCAGGTGCTTCAACCTCCATGTCGATCTTGTCTGTCATAACCTCAAACAGAACATCGCCACTTTTAACCTGGTCGCCAACAGCAACATGGAAGTTGATTAGCTCGCCAGTTTCCATAGTCATGCTCATCTTCGGCATAACAACTGGATATTTGAAACTCATCGCCAGTTCTTAACAATCTCGCGAGCAGCAGCTTCAATATCTTCGATCTGTGGAACCGCAGCCTTTTCAAGCTGTGGTGCGTAAGGGATCGGAATATTCATACCTGCAAGGCGCTGAATTGGCGCTATTAATGAGCCAAATGATGAAGAGCCAGCCATTTGAGCAATTACCTCATTGATAAAGCCTGCATGTGCAGGGCCTTCTTGAACAACCAATAGTCGACCAGTTTTTTCAACTGATTCAAATACTGGACCCATATCCAATGGCGAAATTGTGCGCGGATCAATCAAGGTAATCGAAATACCTTCTGCTGCTAACTTTTCTGCAACTTCGTAAGACTTATTTACCATGATTCCTGTTGCAACGATCGTTAGATCCTTACCTTCGCGAACAACCTTTGATACTCCAAGCGGAATACGCGCTGAGCCTTCTGGCACAGGATCGCGACCAGGAATCTTGTACAACAGTTTGTGCTCTAAGAAAATCACTGGGTTTGGATCATCAATTGCTGCAAGCAACAAGCCCTTTGCATCTGCTGGGTTAGATGGAACAACAACCTTTAATCCAGGAACCGATGCAAACCATGGCTCTAAGTTTTGTGAATGCTGCGCCGCAGCACCAGTTCCTGAACCTTGCGGTGTACGCAAAACCATTGGTACGTGCAAAGCGCCACCCAACATGAAGTGAATCTTTGCTGCTTGGTTTGCTATCTGATCCATTGCTTGTGCAGTGAAATCTGAAAATTGAATTTCAACAATTGGTCGCATGCCAGACAGTGCTGCACCAACTGCGGCGCCAACAATTCCAAGTTCTGCAATTGGTGTATCTAGAACTCGGTCTGCTCCGTAGCGGTGGTACATATCGCCAGAAACACCAAAGGCTCCACCGTAAATACCAACATCTTCACCCAACAAGAAAACTTCTGGGCGTTCATCAAATGCAATAGACATCGCTTCACGAACAGCCTCTGCCATAGTTAACATGCGATCGCTCATGCTGACACCGCCTTAAAAACAGCGTCTAATAGCCCTGATGGCTCTGCAGATTCAGCCTTAACCGCCTCATTTACAGCGGCTTTAATGGCTTCAATCGCTTCATTTTGAATCGCATCGCACTGTTCTTGATTTAACAATCCAGCTTCAATCGCACGAGAAATAAAACGAGGAATTGGATCTTTAGTACGCCATTCCTCAATCTCTTCCTTTGTACGATACAAATTCTTGTCAGAACGCGAGTGACCCTTCCAACGATAGGTCTCGGCAATAATCAAGGTTGGACCTTCGCCAGCCTTTGCACGATCTACAGCAGCTTGAGCAACTTCGTAGACAGCAACAACATCATTGCCATCAACGTTGACTCCTGGGATTCCATATCCCTTGCCGCGATCTGCCAAGTTATCAATTGCAAATGCCTTTGCAGTAGATGAAGACATTCCGTAGCCATTGTTTTCACAGAACAAAATCATTGGCAGCTTCCAGATCGCTGCCATATTTGCAGCTTCGTGAAATGCGCCTTCATTCATCGCACCATCACCAAAGAAGGAAACAGCAACTGTTCCGCGGTTCATCATCTTTGAAGCAAGTGCTGCGCCAGCTGCAATTGGCAATCCGCCACCAACAACACCATTAGCGCCAAGGTTTCCAGTTTCAACATCTGCAATGTGCATCGAACCACCGCGACCACCGCAGTAACCAATCTTCTTTCCAAGTAATTCTGCGATCATGCGAGTTAAATCCGCACCCTTTGCAATGCAGTGACCATGTCCACGGTGTGTAGAGGTGATTTGGTCCTGCAATGTCATCGCCATACACATTCCAGTTGGAGATGCTTCCTGTCCGATCGACAGGTGCATAGTGCCGTGCATCATTCCGCGACCGAAGAGATCTTCTACAGCCTCTTCAAATTTACGAATGCGCCACATATATAGAAGTGCGTGACGGGCATGCTCGGTCGATGACAATGGGTGACCCATAAGCAACGGATTGACGGTCATTTTCCAACTTTCACATTTGTGCAGCGGGTTGAATAGATGTTCATATTAAACACTTTGTGAGTGCCGTTACGCTACCCCTATGAAGGAATTCCGCTCAGTAGTCGCATCAGCCGTAGGTCTGCATGCCCGCCCAGCAGCACTTTTCGCATCAACTGCAAAAGGTTCTGGAAGCACAGTTCGCTTAGCAAAGATCGTTGATGGCCAAGCAACCGCCGCAGTTGATGGTGCAAGCGTTCTTCGCGTTATGACTCTTGGAGTCAAGTGCGGCGATGAAGTTGTTGTAACTGTTGAGGGCGATACCGAGGAAGAAACAATCGCGAAGCTTCAGGAGATCGTAGAAAGCAACGATCATTGATTTCTAAATTGCGTACCGGCGTTGGAGTCGATGCCCATCAATTTGGCGATAGCGGACCATGTGCGCTCGCAGGTTTGTCTTGGGAAGACGCTCCACGTTTAGTTGGTCATTCAGATGGAGATGCAGCGGTGCACGCGTTGTGCGATGCGGTGTTATCTGCCTGCCAACTTGGTGATGTCGGAACATTCTTTGGTGTCGATAAGCCCGAAATGGCTGGCGCATCTGGTGTTGCAATGATTGAAAAGTTGCGCGACTTTGTAACTGGAAAAGGTTTTGTCATTAACAATGTTGCTTTGCAGATTGTCGGCAACCAACCAAAGATCACGCCACGTCGCGATGAAGCGCAGAAAGTCTTAAGTGATGCACTTGGCGCACCAGTTTCGGTTGCTGCGACAACATCTGATCAAATGGGATTTACCGGTCGTGGTGAAGGTATTTATGTAATCGCAAATGCATTGGTAGTTGCTCCATGACATTAAATCTCTATGACACAGCTACACGCGAAGTTGGCGAATTTAAACCGCTAGTTGCCGGCGAGGTTTCTATTTATGTATGTGGCGCAACCGTGCAGGCAGCACCACACATCGGCCATGTTCGCAGTGGAGTTAACTTTGATATTTTGCGCCGATGGCTCATAAAGAGCGGTTATAACGTTACTTTTATTCGAAATGTCACCGATATTGATGACAAAATCCTGCAAAAAGCGGATGTAGAAAAGATGCCTTGGTGGGCGCTGGCGATGAAGTATGAGCGTATTTTCACCGCTGCATACGCATCTTTAAATGTTATGCCGCCAACCTACGAACCTCGCGCAACTGGGCACATCACACAGATGATTGAACTTATGAAGACGCTCATTGAAAAGGGTGCTGCCTACGCGCCGGGCAATGGCGATGTTTATCTTGAGGTTCGTAAATTAGATCGTTACCTAACTTTGTCTCGTCAGCACTTAGATGATTTACAACCAGCAGCAGATGCTGATGAAACTTACAAAAAAGATGTTCGCGATTTTGCATTGTGGAAAGCTGCAAAGCCCGGAGAACCATCATGGCCAACACCTTGGGGTGCAGGTCGTCCAGGTTGGCACTTGGAATGTTCAGCAATGGCGCATGCATACCTTGGTGAAACATTTGATATTCATGGTGGCGGTTTAGATTTAGTTTTCCCTCACCACGAAAATGAAATCGCCCAATCAGAGGCAGCTGGATATGGATTTGCTAAGCGTTGGTTACACAACGCATGGGTTACACAATCTGGCGAAAAGATGTCAAAGTCACTTGGTAATACTTTGCAGGTTCATGAGATCCTGAAAGATGTTCGCGGAATTGAACTGCGTTGGTACTTAGGTGGAGCTCATTACCGTTCCATGTTGGAGTACTCACCAGAAGCGTTGCAAGAAGCGGCAACAAACTTCCGTCGCATCGAAAACTTTTTAACTCGCGCAACTGAACTGACTGGCTCGCAACCAACGCCAAAGATCAGCGCAGAATTTACCGCTGCAATGAATGATGATTTAGCTGTACCGGCGGCGCTTGCAACTATTAGCGAAAATCTACGACTTGGAAATCAAGCAATTACCGATAATGACAAGGCAGCGGTTTCAAAGAACGCCGATGAAATCCGTGGAGCTCTTGAAGTATTGGGTTGCGATCCATTTGATGCTGCATTTGCTTCATCTGGTGGCTCAGATCTAACCGAAGCGCTAGATGGCGTCATTAAATTAGCTCTTGCAGAGCGCGCATCTGCTCGTGAGCGTAAGGATTTCGCTGCATCAGATGCTATCCGTGATGGGCTTGCTGCTTTAGGAATTACAATTGAGGACACTGCTCAAGGGCCTCGCTGGTCCATTTCTTAACCTGCACGACGAAACGAGACTCACAATGGCTGGCAATTCATCCCGTAAAGGCGCTATTCGCCAATCAAAAAAGGGACCATCTGCCGGTACTGGTGGAAATAACAAGCGTCGTCTTGAAGGTAAGGGACCAACTCCCAAGGCTGAAGATCGTCCGTATCACGCAGCTGCAAAGCGCAAGAAGGCCGCTGAAAAGCGCGAGACACGTTCTCCACGTATGCCAAAGGGTGATCGTCCTCGTGGCGAAATCGTTGCAGGACGTAACGCAGTTTTGGAAGCTCTCCGTGAGAATGTTCCATCTACAGAATTATTAGTTGCGCGCAGTATCGATGTTGATGATCGCGTCGCCGAAAGTTTAAAGCTTGCACTTCACCACGGTCTTCCAATCCGCGAAGCACACCGTGCCGAAGTAGAAGGCATCTCACCAAATAGCCAAGGAATTATTCTTGCTATTAAGCCATTCCAGTATTCAAGTTTTGAAGAGATCATGGAACGCGCAAAGTACCCATCATTGATCGTGGCGCTGGATGGTGTTACAGATCCACGTAATTTAGGAGCGATCATTCGTTCTGCAGCAGCATTTGGTGCAGCAGGTGTGATCATGACCGAACGTCGTGCAGCAACAATGACAGCATCTGCATGGAAGTCATCAGCGGGTGCGGCAGCACGTTTGCCAATCGCACAAATTACAAACCTTGCTCGCACAATTGATGCAGCTAAAAAAGCAGGAATGTTTGTTGTTGGACTTGATGGAGAATCAGAAGATGACATCAGCAGCATGAAAGTTGCAACAGAGCCATTGATGATCATCGTTGGTTCAGAAGGCAAAGGACTTGCACGCCTTACAAAGGAAAAGTGCGATCTTGTTATCTCAATTCCAATCAGTGCATCAACTGAATCTCTTAACGCAAGCGTTGCGACTTCAATCGCACTCTTCCACGTAGATCAGCAGCGCCGCAGTAAGTAAGGAAAAGCCTTGAAATACAGCCGTTTTATCGCACTTGGTGACTCATTCACCGAAGGCATGTGTGATGAGAAAAAGTACGGTCAGTATCGTGGATGGGCTGATCGCGTTGCCGATGTTATGGCTGCGCACTACCCAGATTTCAAATATGCAAACTTGGCTATTCGCGGAAAGTTGTTAAAGCAGGTAATCGATGAACAAATCGAACCAGCTCTTGCTCAGGTAACTGGCAAAGAAACACTGATTTCTTTTCACGCCGGCGCAAATGATGTTATCCGCCCCAAGTACAACCCCAATCTTGTTTTACCTTTATATGCCGAAGCAGTTCGTCGCGTAGCTGCATCTGGTGCAACAGTTATGTTGTTTACTGTTCTAGAAGATAGCGGCAGTGAAGGTCGATTAGCCGAGACCTGGAAGATTCGTTTTAGAGATTTCAATGAAAACATTCGTGCTATCGCTGCAGAGGTCGGCGCAATTTTGTGTGATGCTAATGAAGAGCCAGCCTTTAAGGATCCCCGCTTTTTAGCTTTTGATCGTTTGCATCTAAATCCAATGGGTCATGATCGTGTGGCACAAGCGGTACAAGAAACCCTTGAACTTCCATTTGATCCTTCATGGCGTCGCCCGCTTGCAGCACAAGAACCGCAACATAAATTTGTGCAAGCGGCAATCACAATTGTTTGGTTTGCAACATTTGCACTGCCATGGATGTGGCGACGTGCACGTGGTAAATCATCTGGTGACGGCCGTACCTGCAAATATCCAATTGCAATTACTTGGCCGTTGTCACACTTAGATTAAAGAGAAGTAACCGTCCACTCCCAGGTATGTACACCAGTCTTGATGATGTACTTATCTAAAGTATCTGGACCACATGAAGCTGTACCTACTCCGCGATGTGCGGCATCGATATGAACAACTGTGTTTCCACACGCTGTTACGTCTACATCATGCGTCGCATCAGCTAAATCCGCATCTCTGTTAGGGGTTACAGACACCTGCGCTGGCTTGCCCATTGCAAAACGGAGGCCATTTCCAGCTGCGTTAGTAACTTCAAACCAACGAACCGCAGCATGTCCACCATTTTCTTGTGGACGTACATATGGAATGTACTGAGCTGCGACAGATGAAACATAACGACCAATGCGCCCGATCTTACGATCAGGATATGACTCGTGTGCACCTGTCCCGAAGTAGGTCAGTTCGTTAAGTGAACCATCTAATTCAAACAAAGTTCCTACTCGTGCAAGATCATCAAATGCCTTTGGAATTGTTACAGATTCCTTAACAGTAAAGCCATCAACAACTGGAGTAATTATTTGCGTGTGCTTAAACAGAACGCCGGTGCTTGTCTCCCAAGTATTTACAACTTTGATAGATGTTGGAGTTTGTGTGACAACGCAATCGGTGCGCGAAATTTCGCGGATTCCGTAACGCTCCCACTTGGTAGCGATATGTCCGATGCGATCATTATCAGTTGGTGCGCGCCACAATGAGACAGATGGTGCAACGATTCCGTACGGCAAAATAATTTGGCCGTGCTCATCTACAACATCGCCTAGCTCCTTAACCTTCTTAGGCGCAGTTAGCGCTGTTGAAGGAAGAGCGATCTGGCTCCAACCGATTTCTGACATTGGTAATGCCCAAGGAGTACTTGCTACGCGAACCAGGGTGAAGGTTATGAAACGTTCTCCACGTGATGTTCCCTTTGCTAACTTCTTTGATGAAACCTTGAAGTTAACTTTTTTGCGGGGTGCAACCTTAGGAAGTTTTACAACTCCACCATCCTGAATAACTCCATCGCAAGTAATGGACCATTGCAATTGGTATTGGCTTAGATCGCTAAAGAAGTTTTTGTTAAAGATTGCGAACTGACCTGTTGCTGGCTTAACGCCGGTGACTACAGCAGGGGCTGCAATAGCCTTAAATTCATGCATTGCAGGCTTAGCTGTGCGATCTGGAAATACCATTCCATCGCAGCAGAAATTGCCATCATGCTTAGTTTCGCCGTAATCGCCACCGTATGCGTTGCGCTTTGAACCATCTGGCAATGTTTGAACAGGACCGTGATCCCACATCTCCCAAATAAATCCACCTTGCAAGCCACGAGTTGATTCGATCGCTTCCCAATACTCAGCCAAGTTGCCATTGGAGTTACCCATCGCATGCGAGTACTCGCACATGATCAATGGACGATCAGCCTTTGGAGACTTTGCATACTCCTTGATCGCATTAATTGTTGGATACATCGGTGCGATCACATCTGTAAGTGAATGACTACCCATCCAATTGCCACGAAGTCCACCCTCGTAATGAAGTGGACGTGATGGATCAAAGCTGCGTGCAAATGCTGCAGCTGCTTCATGGTTTGTGCCAGCACCTGTTTCATTTCCAAGCGACCACATAACAACAGATGGATGGTGAATATCGCGCTGAACCATGCGACCAACACGATCAACAAATGCCGTTAGGTAACGAGTGTCATTACAAATTGATGAAATAAATGCATGTGCTTCGATATTTGCTTCACCGATTACATAGAAGCCCAGCTCATCACAAAGATCTAAGAATGCTGCATCATTTGGATAATGAGATGTGCGGACGGCGTTGAAGTTCCAGCGCTTGAGTTCTAGTAAATCTTGACGCATGTCATCGCGGGTTAGTGCGCGACCAGTAAAACGATTGAAGTCGTGGCGATTGATTCCGTAGAAAGTTATTGGCTGTCCATTAACTAAGAAATCTTGACCCTTAATAACAATTGATCGGAAACCGATACGTTGTTGCGAAACTTCAATTACAGCGCCTTCGGGGTTACGTAATTCAATATCTAATGTGTACAGATTTGGCTCTTCAGCAGACCAGGCCTTGATCCTAGGAAGCTTTGTTTGTAATGCAATTTCACCCTCTGGCGGTGGCTCCATGATTGAAACAGCTGTCTTTGCAGACTGTGGAAGGTTTCCATTCCAGAACTTCGCATGGAAGTAATCACGAGCCGCAATTGCAACTTCCTCTGGAGTTTCTGTCCAAATTGGGGCCACAAATGTTTTTAGCACCTTAGAAATAGATGCGCTCTTAACCTTAGGTAACTCTCGGACTGATAGGTGTAGTGAGTATCCGTCGGTAGATTCATTATCAATTGATGAAATCTTCGCGCGCACATCTAAAGTTCCGGTCGTTAGATCTTTTTCAAGCCCTGCAATAGTTGCAAACTTTTCAATGAATACCTTGTTTGTTGCATACAACTTAATTGAACGGGTAATGCCACCATGCCACCATTGGTCTTGGTCCTCAATAAAGGTTGCATCAGACCACTTCGTTACATCAATTCGAAGTACATTGTTTCCACTCTTCACAAACTTTGTTACATCAAACTCTGCTGCCAGACGTGAATCCTTTGAAAGACCAACCTCTTGACCGTTGATGTAAACAAGTGCAACGGATTCATATCCGCCAACTTGCAAAACAATTCGCTTACCATTCCAACTTTTGGGAACATCAAAATCGCGCTCGTACACACCAGTTGGATTTTCTGCAGGAACAAAAGGAGGCTGTTCTTCAAATGGCATCTGAACATTTGTATAAATTGGCTTATCGAAGAAAACATCTGATGGCTCCTGCATAGTCCACAAACCAGGAACCGGGATTGAAGCCCATCGCTTGCCTAACTTTTCAGTTGGCGAATGCAACAGCTGGAAGCGCCATGTTCCATCCAAAGAGATCTGCTCAAAGTGCTCGATGTTGAGCATCGGTAGGCGGTTGATCGAGGTGGTCTCTGGGCTCATCCAATAGTTGTTAATCACGAGGGGAAGTCTCTCATTAAGCCTTGATTTAGCGAAAGGATCTCTTGTTTTTGCGATTTGGCCCATCACTGCCATAATTGCCCCTGCTGTATTCGATGAAAGTCGAAGAGCAGGCCTCTCTAGCTCAGTGGTAGAGCAGCGCACTTGTAATGCGCAGGTCGTCAGTTCAATCCTGACGGGGGGCTCCAGATCTTTCTAGAGCAAGTACTACCTTTTAAATGGGGGGAGTAGAAATGCCACATAACTCCTTTCCATTTGAATCATTCAAAGATGCACTTGAAGCCAATGATGAGTACATCAAGAGTTTCAAATACTCAGAACTAACAGGTACAGCACAAAAAGGTTTAGCGATTGTCACCTGCATGGATTCACGTATCAACCCATTATCGGTAGTTGGTATGCGATCAGGTGATGCAAAGATTCTTCGTAACGCAGGTGCACGTGTAACCGATGACGTACTTCGTACATTAGTTCTAGCAACGTATTTGTTAGGCGTTGAACGCATCTTGATCATGCCTCATACAAATTGTCGTATGGCTCAAGTCGATGAGGCAGAAATTCACCGCGAGATTGATACAAAGTATGGAATTGATACATCCGAACTTGAGTTCAAAACCGTTGCAGATCAGCAGCAAGCATTAATTGAAGATGTGCAAAAAGTTAGAAGTTATCGACTGCTTAATACTGGAGTTTCAGTTGGTGGTGCAATTTACGATGTAGCGACAGGAAAAATTACTCCGGTTGATTGCTAACTGGATTTGTTCTACGAATCGGCATACGAGTTACTGGATAACTTAGGTCTTCAAGAAACTCTGTGATTAACAGGTTAACTAATCCCGGCTTTTCCTTAGGCAAGATGTGTGAAGTTCCTGGAACGATTGCAAGCTGACCAAGTGGCAGTGCTTCAAATAATTCAACTGTGTGTGCATGGCTAATAACATCGTCATCACCAGCCATAACTAATACAGGGCACTGGATTTTCTTAAGATCTTCTACCGGAATCTCTGGCTCCGAAGGCCACAACTTCATAAAACGCTCATAAATGACATCTTGCGTTTCAGCTGGATCTGGTGAGTAGATAGCGTATTCAGCGCGATCTTCTTCACTAATTTCGCCCATCTCAAACTCAGAAAGAGTTCCGTTGTAATGGTAGTTAGCACCAATCAAAACAAGGGATTTAACAAGATCTGGGCGATCAATTGCGATCATCATTCCGATGATGCCTCCATCACTCCATCCAATGATGTGCGCAGGCTCTTTAACAACTGTTTCTAAATATGCAATTGCTTCACGAAGTTGATACTTAAAGTTAATGCTCTCTTCACGAAATGAAGTGAAGCCATGTGAAGAACGGTCGTAAGCAAATACGTGGTAATCCTCGAGCGAAGGAACAATGCCGGCCGCCCAATGAGCTGTTTGGCTCATTCCTCCGTGAAGAAGAACTACAGATTCGCCTTCGTTTTCCCATTCGTAGCAGTACAGATCATGTCCATCTACTTTGATGTATTCACTCATGATTAAAGCGTATCCATGATGTGACGATTTCCGCGATCAAATGTCAGGTAGTTCCAGGTCCAATCAGCCATAGTGCCGATCTTGTTGCGTCCACCTAATAAATAAAACAGGTGCAGCCATAACCATGCATACCAAGCAGGAATTCCCACCATGCGCAGGTTCTTCACTTCAACAATTGCTTTGTGACGACCGATAGTCGCCATAGATCCCTTATCAACATACTTAAAGTTTTCTAACGCTTTGCCTTGAGCCAAACGCTTAATCTGCTTTGCAACAAAACGACCTTGCTGCATTGCAACTGGCGCCACCATCGGTAGAAAACGGCCGTTTTCACCGACAAAACCTGCGATATCTCCGATAGCAAAGATGTGTGGGTAATGCTTTACCTGCAATGTTTGATCAACATCAATACGTGTATTTACGAGTGGAAGATTCAAATCTCCACCGGCAGGCTCGCCTTTAACACCGGCCGCCCAGACAGTTACTTCAGATGGAAGTGCATCCCCACCCTTAATCAGGATCGATCGTGGCTTAATCTCTGCAACTGCGGTGTTTAAATGAACCGTTACGCCAAGTTTTTCTAAATCACTCTTAGCTCGTGCTGAAAGTTTTTCCGAAAACATCGGCAGGATTCGTGGACCTGCTTCGATGAGATTAATTTTGATATGAGCAGCAGCGTGCGCTTGATCATTTTTCAACGGTCCGCGAACAAGTTCAGCAAAAGCGCCAGCCATTTCAACACCGGTTGGTCCACCACCTACGATAGAGATTGAAAAGATTGTGTCATCTTCAAAACGGCACAGATCCTCAAAACGGCGCATGACCTCTGCTCGAATCGCAATCGCTTCATTAACGCTCTTCATACCTAATGCATGTTCTGTGACTCCAGGAATTCCGAAATCTGCAGTTGCCGATCCCAAAGCAACAATCAACTGATCAAAATGTAGAACTTCGCTGCTGTCTAACTTAATAGTTTTGTTTTTGTGATCAACTGAAATTGGAGAACCCATTCGAAACTGAACACCTGTTTTGCGAAGTGCGCCTCGAATTGGATGCGCAACATGGTCCGCCGCTAGTCCAGCCGTTGAAACCTGGTACAGCAAAGGCAAAAATGTTTGAAAGTTGTGGCGATCAACCACCGTGACATCAGCGGTATCGGCCATGGCTCGAGCCGCTGTGAGCCCACCAAAACCCGCGCCAAGTATTACTACGCGAGGTTTCTGAGGTGTCTTTTGCATGGAGTAAGTCTAGGCTTCACAACATGTCCACGCCCAATCAAAACCGTAAGTTCCTCGTTACGGGAGCTTCTGGCTATGTGGGCGGGCGTTTAGTACGTGCATTGATTGACGAAAACAGTGATGTTCGAATCTTGGTGCGCGACAAAAATAAGATTTTGGGTCAACCATGGTCATCGCAGGTGGATATCAGTGAAGGTAGCGCTGAAAACATTGCGGATTTAGATCGTGCTTTAGCTGGAGTCCACACCGCTTTTTATTTGCTGCACTCAATTAATTTAGGCCCACACTTTGATGAGATCGAAAGTGAGATGGCTAGCAACTTTGCTCAAGCGGCAGAGCGTGCGGGAGTTTCACAGATTATTTACTTAGGCGGAATCGCTAACGATAAAAATATTAGCAAGCACTTAGCGTCACGTTTAATGACAGGCAAAGCGTTGGCAACTACATCTGTCCCAGTACTCGAACTTCGTGCTGGAATTATTATCGGATCTGGTTCTGCAAGCTTTGAAATGTTGCGCCACTTAACTCACCGCTTGCCGATCATGACAACACCAAAGTGGGTTATGAATAAAACTCACCCAATTGCTATCCGCGATGTTTTGTATTATTTAAAAAATGCCGCTCACCTTGAAAAACCTGTTAATCAAGTTTTTGATATCGGCGGCCCTGAAGTTCTTTCATATGCCGACATGATGCAGAAGTTTGCCAAGCTTTCTGGATTGAAAAAGCGCTGGATCATCCGGGTTCCAGTTTTGACACCTGGGTTATCGAGTTTGTGGATTGGTTTAGTAACGCCAGTTCCAACCGCGCTTGCACGTCCACTTGTTGGTTCTCTAATTAGCGAAGTTGTTGCAGATCCTGCAAAGAGTATTGATGCGCTGATTCCTAAACCTGCTGAAGGTTTAATTGATGTCGAAAATGCCATCAAGTTAGCTCTTTCCAAGATCACTACTCACAACGTTGAAACCCGCTGGTCTGACGCAACAATGCCAACAGCGCCGTGGCAAAAAGCACAGGGAGACCCTGACTGGGCTGGAGAAATGGTGCTGCGCGATCGCCGCGAGAGATTTACTGATGCATCAGTTGAAAGTGTGTGGCGCCAAGTCGAACGCATCGGTGGCGATAACGGTTGGTTTGGTTCAGATTTATTGTGGTGGGCACGTGGAGTTTTGGATCGGTTCTTAGTTGGTGGTGTGGGGCTGCGCCGTGGACGTCGCGATCCTGATTTCTTACGCGTGGGAGAAAGTTTAGATTTTTGGCGAGTAGAAGAGTTAGAACCTGGCCACCGCTTAAAGCTATATGCAGAAATGGTTTTGCCCGGTAAAGCCTGGCTTGAATTCACAGTTACAGAAGAAAACGGAAAGACAAAGATTGTTCAAGAGGCAACATTTAATCCACGCGGATTGGGTGGTCAGTTATATTGGTACGCAGTTTCACCTTTCCATTTATTTGTATTTCCAACGATGCTCAGAAATATTGTAAAGAAAGCGAAAGCACATGCATGAGTTCACACCCGAGGTAGAAGCGCTTGCCGCTGAAGTTTTGAAGTACAGCCTCGAGCGCTTGAAAGATGATCCACCACTAGATGGACCACGCAGTGCAGAGGATTTATTTGCTGAAGTTGGAAACACAATAACCGCCAAAGGTCTAGGCGGACATGAAGCGCTGCAGGTATTCACAAATGTTTTAGCAAAGGCATGTATCTCAACTGACCATCCTCGCAACCTTGCCTTTATTCCATCTGCACCCAGCGAGTACGCAAACCTTTTTGATTTAGTGGTTGGTGCAAGTGCTTTGTACGGTGGATCTTGGCAAGAAGGAGCCGGCGCAGTCTTTGCTGAAAACCAAGCAATTCAATGGCTTATTGATTTAGCAGGGTTACCTGCATCTGCTGGTGGAGTTTTTGTACAGGGCGGAACAATTGGAAATCTTTCAGCACTAGTTGTTGCTCGCGCCGAAGCGCGTAAAAAGCATTCAAATACAGGGCGTTGGGTCATTGCCTGCAGCGAAGAGGCGCATTCATCTATTCAATCCGCTGCAAATGTGATGGATGTAGATGTATTAAAGGTTGCTGTTGATGAAACCGGCAAACTTCAAGGCGCAACAGTTGCTGCAGCAATTGATCAATTACATGCGACCACAAACAATCGAGTATTTGCAGTTGTCGCAACTTCTGGAACAACTAACCTGGGAATTATCGATGACCTTAAGGGAGTTGGAAAAGCTGCGCACGATCGTGGAATTTGGTTCCATGTTGATGGCGCATATGGATTGGCAGCATTGTGCGCACCATCTGTTCGCAAAGATTTTGATGGAGTAGAAGAAGCTGACTCATTTATCGTCGATCCACATAAATGGTTGTTCGCACCATTTGATGCCTGCGCACTTGTGTATCGAAATCCAGCGCTAGCGAAAGAGACTCATTCGCAGCACGCCTCTTACTTAGACACATTAAAAGATGATCAATGGTCTCCAAGTGATTACGCAATTAACTTAACTCGTCGCACACGGGGTTTACCCTTTTGGTTTTCACTTGCAGCACATGGCACCGATGCCTATTCGGAAGCGATGGAACAAACGCTGACAATTGCTCGTGATGCCGCTGAGTTAGTTCGCAAACATCCAAACCTCGAACTACTTCGCGAACCTGATCTTTCAATCGTGGCCTTTACTCGCAAGGGTTGGGCGGCATCCGATTATCAAAAGTGGAGTGATCAGTTACTAGCCGACCAAGTTGGATTCATTCCACCTTCTTCACACCATGGTCAGCCGATTCTGCGATTTGCGATCGTTAACCCATGGACCAAAATCACAGATATTCAGATGATTTTGGACAGGCTCTAAATCCCACACTTTGAGCAGCGCCTGACATAAGATTTCGGCCATGTCCGCACAAGAAGAGTCAGCGATCAATACTGGCCTCAGCGACCTCGAAGTTCGTATCCTGGATTTCGAAGGCAATTGGTGGCGCTATGCAGGCGCTAAAGAGGCTGCAATCAAGGAGCTTTTCGACCTAACAGCTCCTCGTTACTACCAACTACTTAATGATTTGATTGACCGCGATGACGCCCTAGCTGCTTCACCAATGCTAGTTAAGCGTCTTCGCCGCCTACGCGAAGCGCGTATGGCAACCCGTACCGCTCGCTAACACACCTCGTTTTGCGCCTCGGAAATAAAGGCTCTAGATTTGGCGTTAGCACTCTCGGGGTGCGAGTGATAAAGCCCCCGACCAAGATGGACTAACACAAGGAGCACAACTCATGGCAAAGCAGATTGCCTTTAATGAAGAAGCACGTCGCGGTTTAGAGCGCGGCATGAATATCTTGGCTGACGCGGTCAAGGTAACCCTTGGACCTCGCGGACGTAACGTCGTTCTCGAGAAGAAGTGGGGCGCCCCAACAATTACTAATGATGGCGTTTCCATTGCAAAGGAAATTGAACTTGATGACCCTTGGGAAAAGATTGGCGCAGAGCTAGTCAAGGAAGTTGCAAAGAAGACTGATGATGTTGCCGGTGACGGAACAACAACTGCAACTGTTTTAGCTCAAGCACTAGTTCGCGAAGGTCTACGTAACGTAGCTGCGGGATCAAATCCAATGGCGCTAAAGCGCGGAATTGAAAAGGCAGTTGCTGAAATCGTTGCTGAACTTCTTTCAATGGCAAAGGCTGTTGATTCAAAGGAGCAGATCGCTGCGACCGCATCTATCTCTGCAGCAGATGCAACTATCGGCGAGATGATCGCTGAAGCAATGGACAAGGTTGGAAAAGAAGGCGTAATCACAGTTGAAGAGTCAAACACTTTCGGACTAGAGCTAGAGCTCACAGAAGGTATGCGCTTCGACAAGGGTTACATCTCTCCATACTTTGTAACTGATCAAGATCGTATGGAGGTTGTTCTAGAAGACGCTTACGTATTGATCGCTAACTCAAAGATTGCAAACATCAAGGATCTAGTTCCAGTACTTGAAAAGGTTATGCAATCAGGTAAGCCACTATTGATCATCGCTGAAGATGTAGAAGGCGAAGCGCTCGCAACTTTGGTTGTTAACAAGATTCGCGGAACATTCCGTTCAGCAGCTGTAAAGGCTCCAGGTTTTGGAGATCGTCGCAAGGCGATGCTTCAAGACATTGCAATCCTTACTGGTGCAACAGTTATCTCAGAAGAGGTTGGACTTCGTCTAGAGGCAGCAGAGCTTGATCTTTTGGGTAAGGCTCGCAAGGTTGTTATCAGCAAGGAAGAGACAACAATCGTTGAAGGCGCTGGAGATGACGCACAGATCAAGGGTCGCGTACAGCAGATCCGTAACGAGATCGAGTCATCTGATTCAGATTACGACCGCGAGAAGTTGCAGGAACGCCTTGCAAAGCTTGCTGGTGGAGTAGCTGTTATCAAGGCGGGTGCTGCAACTGAGGTTGAACTCAAGGAGCGCAAGCACCGCATTGAAGATGCAGTTCGCAATGCAAAGGCTGCAGTAGAAGAAGGAATCGTTGCCGGTGGTGGCGTTGCACTTCTGCAAGCAGGCGCTGCAGTGTTCAAGCGTCTAACTGGTTTAACTGGTGATGAAGCAACTGGTGCAAAGATTGTTGAATATGCAATCGAAGCTCCAATCAAGCAGATCGCAGTTAACGCAGGACTTGAAGGCGGAGTTGTTGTTGAGAAGGTGCGTCACCTTCCAGCAGGACAGGGTCTTAACGCTGCAACTGGAGAATATGTAGACATGATCAAGTCAGGAATTATTGATCCAGCGAAGGTGACACGTTCTGCATTGCAAAACGCAGCATCAATCGCAGCTCTATTTATTACAACAGAAGCAGTAATCGCTGATAAGCCAGAAAAGACTCCAGCTGCCCCACAAGGCGGCGGAGATATGGACTTCTAAGTACCAATTCTTACGCTTAACGCCGTCTCTGATTAACACAGAGGCGGCGTTCTGCTTTACCCTTAGACCATGGCCAAGAAGAAAAGCACCACTGCAGCATTTGATGCGCAGGATCTTGCCCGAAATGCAGCCCTTGATGTTGCTGAACTTCGCGATCAAGTTGGTGGATTTGTTTCTGTCGAATTTGATGATGAAAACCGTGTTGCGACTTATTTGTTTGAAGCAAACCTTTCAGGGTACAAAGGTTGGCGTTGGTGCATCACCATTGCAAAGGTTGATGAAGAGTCACAACCAACAATTTGTGATGTAGTTGTCCTTCCAGGTCCAGATGCATTACGTGCACCTGAATGGATCCCTTATCGCGATCGAATTTTGCCGGGCGATGTTGGAGTTGGTGACATTGTTCCAAGCTCACTTGATGACACTCGTTTAGTTGCAGGACAACAAGCGTTGCCACAAGATGAAGAGCTCGATACTGCGATGGCTGTTGAACTTGGTTTAGGTCGTGCGCGAGTAATGTCTATCGAAGGACGCGATCAAGCTGCGAAGCGTTGGTATGAAGGTGAGCGCGGACCTAATGCACCGATTGCCCAGTCATCACCAAAGCCTTGCCACAGCTGCGGATTCTTTATTCCAATTGCAGGATCATTGCGCTCAACATTTGGCGTATGTGCCAACGCAATTGCACCTGATGATGCACGCGTAGTGAGCGTGGATCATGGCTGCGGAGCACATTCCGAAGCGACCTTCACAGAGCCGGTGTTAAACTAAGCACCTGCTATCGCACCCGCGATACCGATTTACATACGAGTAAAGAAAACTAGCAAGGAGCCCTCCCCATGCCTACAGGACGCGTTAAATGGTTCTCATTAGAAAAAGGTTTTGGCTTCATTGCAAATGATGAAGGCGAAGATGTTTATTTAGCTGCAACCTCACTTCCAGAAGGCGTTGCAACGGTTAAGCCTGGAACAAAGCTTGAGTTTTCAATTGCTGACAGCCGTAAAGGTCCACAAGCACTTTCAGTACATATCATTGATGCACCTCCATCACTTGTAGAGAACTCACGCGTAAATAGCGATGATCTTGCGGCGATGATTGAAGACACAATCAAGATTCTTGATCGCGTTGGAAATGGTTTGCGTCATGGACGTCATCCAAATGCACAAGAGGCTGATCGTCTTGGTCGTGTGCTGCGCGGTATCGCTACCGCGCTGGGTGCATAAACCTTTTCTTAAATGCCGCTTCGTCGATCTCGACGAATTGTGTAACGAATACCAATTAAGCCAAGCACGGCTCCGCTTACGCATGTCCAAATAATCTTTGCATCTGCACCAACTGCAATAGCTATCACCGCAGCTATCACCCAGCAGGTAATTCCAATTGCGACTAGAGTTACCGCATTGCGTAGTCGAGTAGTCATGGAAGAAGAGTAATGGGATTTCAGGTTAAAGAGGATGGTAATTGGCGTTCTTTTCGCCATCGTAATTACCGAATTCTTTTCCCTGCCAACACAGTTTCTAACATCGGCAGTTGGGCCCAACGTATCGCCCAAGACTGGCTAGTTCTCGAACTTACAAATAACAACGGTACCTACTTAGGTTTAGTAACCGCAGTTCAGTTTGCTCCAGTTCTTGCATTTTCATTGCACGGCGGAAAATTGGCCGATCGATTTAATAAGCGCAAAGTCTTAATCCTTACAAACATCATTGGAGGAAGCGCATCCCTTGCACTTGGTGCCTTAGTGATGACAGATCTGATTGCACTGTGGCATGTATTTGTTTTGGCTGGAATCCTTGGAATTTCAACGGCAATTGATGCTCCTGTGCGCCAAGCTTTTACAACCGAGGTTGTTGGACAAACTGATTTACCTAACGCCGTATCGCTGAATTCAGCCAACTTCAACGCTGGGCGGTTGGTGGGTCCCGCTATTTCAGGTGGCTTGATCGCAGCATTCGGTACTGGCCCTTCATTTATTGTTAACGGGCTTTCATATTTCTTTGTTATTGCTGCGTTGTCTAACCTAAATGAAAAGGCTTTTTTCCATCTAGACCGACCTAAATCAGATGGCAGTATCCGCGAAGGTATTGCTTACGCAAAGGCCCGTCCTGATATTTACGTTGTAATGCTGATGGTTTTCTTCTTGGCTACCTTTGGACTTAACTTTCAGATCTTTAATGCACTTATGGCAACTCAAGAGTTTGGTTTAGGACCCGCAAACTTTGGCTTGATGGGAACTTTTATCGCAATTGGTTCGCTGTCCGGTGCGATTGGTTCTGCACGGTTAGAGCGATTTAGAAATACAAAGTTTGTAATCCGTGGAGGAATCGCATTTTCTGCATCCATCATGGTGCTATCGATCCTGCCAAATTACCTAAGTTACGTAATTTGGCTACCGATCTGTGGAGTTACCGCACTTACAACCTTGGTTTCTGCAAACTCGATTGTTCAAACAAGCACAGATCCTGCAATTCGTGGACGAGTAATGGGTCTTTACCTATTGATCTTTATGGGTGGCACTCCATTTGGTTCACCACTAATTGGCGCGACCACAGACATTATTGGAATCCGCCCAACTATTGCTGTGTGCGGCGGAATATCTTTATTTGCATCGCTCTATATCTGGTTCAAATACAAGAACCGCGTAACACTTCCGGCAGATATTTCTGTTGCGGCTGTTTTAAAGACTGTTAATCGCAATAACGATTAACAGTCCAACTAGTGCAAGTAAAGTAACTAAGCGGCGAACTTTGTAACTCATTACGCAGCCTCAAGCACCTTTGATGGAATCGCTTTAACAATCGCAAAAGCAATTGCAATCAGCACAAAAACCATGATGTATGCGCGTGAAATTCCAAAGCTATCGCCCAAGATTCCGAGCAAGAATGGCGCTCCTGCGATAGCTGTTCCCGCGGCTAATGAAGCGCGGCCAATAGCTAAATCTGGACGTCCATCGCTCAAACTAATTAAACGAATCGCAGATAGGGCAAACTGCATTGAAATACCCATTCCAACGGCTAGTAAGCACACAAGCGAAATGATCATGTTGTGTGACAACCAGAAGCCGACGAATCCAACAAACTGTAGAGCGATAATTGAAAGCAATTGAGTATCTAACTTCAAATTCTTCAGGATTAATCCGCCGTACCAGCGACCTATTCCCATTCCGGTACCAAGCGCAACGATTGCAACAGTTGAAATCGCTGCAGTAGATCCAACACGATCCTTCAGTAATGCAGCTGCCCAGAATGATGTTGCGAACTCACTTGAAATGCATGCAACAAAACCAAACCAAGATATCCAGAATTTGCGAGATAACTTTCCGCCCTGTGGACCTTCTTCATCTGGAACGTGCTCTTCTTCCTCTTTTTCACGACCAACAAGGAAAAGAATGAGCGCGACAGGAAGTGCAAGTAATAGTCCAAGACGCCACAAGTTTGGGTATGCGATTGCGATAGTTCCAATTAATGCAGTTCCAGTTACAAAACCTGCTGATGCGACTCCGTTAGCTTGCGGAATTGCGACCTCTGCAGCCTTTCCGTAATGCGAAGACATCTTTGTAAGCATCGTATTAATGACAACGGAAACACCAAAGCCGGTAATTAATGTTGCAGGCAATGTGATGTACACAGGGGGAGAAACAACGAACAAAGTTAATCCAACGATAAAGATTGAAAGCCCGATCCAACTTGCCTTTGATCGACCATATTTATGTGCGATACGAGGATTAGCCCATCCAGCCAAGATAGATGCAACGCCCATCGCGGTGCCGTGTAGACCAGCGATTGTTAGCGAAGTGCCTTGATCTGCACGCAAAAGTGATTGTGCCGGACCAAAGCCACCTAAGTAAAAGTTAACAATGGCGGTCTGAATCGCAACGACCCAGAAAAAACGGTCGCGATGAAAACTCTTTGGCATTAAAGCGCTGCTACAACGTGATCAATGCACTTAGTAAGTGCTTCAACATCACTTGGATCTACAGCAGGAAACATACCGATACGAAGCTGGTTCTTACCTAGCTTGCGGTAAGGCTCTGTATCAACAATTCCATTTGCACGAAGTGCTGCAGCAATCTTTGTTGCATCGATTGCATCATCAAAGTTAATTGTTCCAACTACCTTTGAACGCATAGCTGCATCTGTAACAAATGGAGTTGTGTAACTTGTCTTTTCAGCCCACGAGTACAAAATGTCAGAAGATTGTGTGCTGCGACCAGCTGCAAATGACAATCCGCCATTTGAGTTCATCCACTCAATTTGCTCAGCAAGCAACATGAGTGTGACAAGAGCAGGTGTGTTGTAGGTCTGATCCAAGCGTGAGTTCTCGATTGCGATTCCAAGATCAAAGAACGCTGGAACCCAACGACCGCTTGCCTTGATCTTTTCTGCACGAGCGATCGCTGCTGGCGACATGATTGCAATCCACAATCCACCATCAGATGCGAATGATTTCTGAGGTGCGAAGTAATAGGTATCAAACTCTTTTGCATCAACCATCAAGCCACCTGCAGCTGATGTTGCATCAACTAGTACAAGTGCACCATCTGTACCTGCTGGGCGGATGATTGGCATCGCAACACCAGTTGATGTTTCGTTGTGTGTCATCGCGTAAACATCGATGCCTGCTTCAGCAACTGAAACAGGATGTGAACCAGGCTCAGCCTTGATAACTGTTGGTTCGCCTAGGAAAGGAGCTTCCTTTGAAGCAGCTGCAAACTTTGATGAAAACTCACCAAATACAAGGTGCTGTGAACGCTCTTCGATCAATCCAAATGTTGCGATATCCCAGAACGCTGTTGATCCACCGTTACCAAGAACTACTTCATAACCTTCTGGCAGATTAAATAGAGATGTAAGACCTTCGCGGACGCGCTTTACAACATTCTTCACAGGCTTCTGTCGGTGCGATGTTCCAAGAATTGTGTTTCCACTTGCCGACAATGCGGCGAGTGCTTCTGGACGAATCTTTGATGGACCACAACCAAAACGACCATCAACCGGTTTTAAATTGGAAGGAATAACAATGTCTGCGCTCATGGGCTAAGACTACGGGTAGTAGCGAGAGAGTTCCCAATCCGCAGCGGTGTTAGCCCGCTCATAGCGCAAGCGATCATGCAAACGTGAGTATCGGCCTTGCCAAAACTCAATATTGAGCGGAGTCACGCGATAGCCGCCCCAATGTGGTGGACGTGGAACAACACTTCCTTCGGGCCACTTCTGTGCAGCACCTTCATAGCGTTGTTCTAATTCCTCGCGGGATGCAAGCGGTGATGATTGATGACTTGCCCATGCGCCGATTTGTGAGCCCCATGGTCGCGTTGCAAAGTAATCATCTGATTCTTGTTCTGAAACTTTTTCAGCAATTCCACTAATAGAAACCTGTCTTTCCATTGCATACCAAGGAAATAGCAATGAAACATTTTGATTTAATTCAATTCCATGAGCTTTGCAGGATTCATAATTTGTAAAGAAGGTAAATCCACCTTCGGAAATATCTTTTAACAAAACAGTTCGCGTTGTAATTTGTCCATCACTTGCTAATGTTGAAAGCACCATTGCATTAGCTTCAACAATTACTGAATTTTCATGTGCCTGTTTTAACCACAGTGCAAAAGCTTCAAATGGATTGTCTGGCAATGTTTCTAAGCCAGCATCACTGTAAGAACGACGCATCGCTCTGATCTCTTCGCGGGTAACAATCTCGTCGGCCATGGCTCTATCGAACCCCACTTCAGACGATCGCGCACTCTGGTCTGCAAGCGTTTTCAGTCCCTCGTAGCCTTTATAACAATTTAGTAAATGACCGCTCAAAAGAAGGAAACAAGCGCCATTTGGTTTGCTTACCCACGCACAAAAGGGTGGAATTGCCCCAACAGCGCACGCCCTCGTGTGCGTGAATTCCATCCATGGAGGATATAAATGAACAAAAAGCGTCTCGGCATCGTAAGTGCCATAGCTACCGCTGTTCTTGCGGCCTCTGCATTTGTGGTTCCAGCATCACATGCAGCAGGAAAGTCTCTCGTCATCTGGTCTGATGAAAGTCGCGCAAAGACACTTCGTGAAGCAGCAGCTTCCTGGGCGTCAAAGAATGGCGTAACTCTTACAGTAGTTATTAAAGACTTCGGTAAGGTTAAAGATGAACTTATCACTGCAGCACCAAAGGGTCTTGGTCCAGATCTACTAGTTGGTCCACATGACTGGGTTGGTCAGCTTGCATCTTCAGGTGTTCTTGATCGTATGGTTAACATCGACAAGGGCGCATATGCAGCTTCTTCAATTCAAGGTTTCTCATACAAGGGTCTTCTATACGGCCTTCCATACAACGTAGAAAACATTGCGTTGATCGTTAACACAAAGCTATCTCCAACAATCCCTGCAACTTTTGCTGATCTAGAAAAGACATGGGCAACATTGAAGGCAGCTGGAACAGCTAAGGTCGGTATTGAAGTTCCTTATGGAGATCCATACCACCACATGCCATTGTTCTCAGGACTTGGCGGATATGTATTCGGTGTTGGTTCAGGTGGTATCAATGCGAAGGATCTAGGAATTAACTCAAAGGCTCTTGCTGCTAACGCATCAAAGATTGATGGTTACTTCTCAAGCGGACTACTAAGCAAGTCATCAAATTATGACTTCGTACAGTGGTACGCAGGTAAGGCTCCATACATGATCACTGGTCCTTGGAACCTTGCAAACATTAAGAAGTCAGGAATTCCTTACGCAATTGCATCAGTACCTGCAGTTAACGGAACTCTTTCACGTCCATTCGTTGGAGTTAACGGCTTCATGATGAGCAAGTTTGCAGCGAACAAGATTGTTGCACGTCAGTTCCTAACTCAGGTTGCAGGTTCCGATGACTTCCAGCTAGCTCTTTACAAGCTCGGTGATCGTTTGCCGGCTCTAAAGACAGCGGCAGTTAAGGTTGCAGATAATAAGGATGTAGCAGCATTTGGTGCATTCGGTGCAACTGGAACTCCTATGCCAAACATTCCTCAGATGAACTCAGTATGGGATTCATGGGGAAATGCTTGGAAGAACGTTGCTGATGGAAAGCAGACTGCAGCAGCAGCATTTGCTCAAGCAGCAGCAAACATCAAGAAGGCAATTAGCTAATAACCTCGTAGTTGAAAGGGGCGTCGGGATCCCGGCGCCCCTTTCCACTCCAGTTCAATTTCAGGAGAATAGATAAGTGAAATTCAGCAATAAGACTCCAGCACTACTGCTGAAGATCATGCTGCTTGGAGCGCTCAACGCATTTACTGTGTGGTGCGTTCCTATTCTAATTTCACATAAAACCTGGTTCTTCGCGATTTATTTTGTAATTTCAACATTAGTTTTGGATTTCATTTTCTTAAGTAAGAGACGAATTGCACCAAAATATATTGTTCCTGGTGTCGTCTTGCTATTGATGTTCCAGGTTTACCCAGCACTATTTACTGGTTATGTAGCTTTCACTAATTATTCCAATGGTCACTTCTTAGATAAAGAGACCGCTATTGAAGTCATGGTCTCAAACTCATTTGCACCAGTAGGAGACACCTCAAATAACATGCAGGTTGTGCGTGATAACACCACACAAAAGATTGCACTGATTATTCAAGATTCAAATGGCTATGGTGTTGGTACTCGCGACGGCTACTCCGCTCTTCCATCATCTGATTTATCGTTGACAGCAGATGGAAAGGTCGGATCTGTCAAAGGATTTACAACACTCACTGAAGATGAAGTGTTCAATATTCTTGACGAATTCAATGATTACAAGGTTCCAATTGGTGCAGGAAAGTTTTACTCAGTTTCAGATGTAAATGCAGTTGAGCTAGTCGCTCAGAATTTAAGTTATGACCCAAAGAAGGATCAGGTTACAGACAACGTCACTGGAACTACTTATTCTCCAAATGACAGTGGATCGATGGTGAGTCAAGCAGGAGAAGAGATTGAGCCTGGTTGGACCACAACCGTTGGCTGGCGTAACTTCTCAAAGGTTATTAATGATGAGCGCTACCGCCAACCAATGCTTCAGGTGTTGGCATGGACCTTTATTTATGCAGGATTAGTAGTACTCAGTACCTTCTTCTTAGGTTTGCTACTTGCTTTGGTTTTAAACCACCCCCGCATGAAATCTCGCAAGATCTACCGCACTTTATTGATTGTTCCTTATGCAATGCCATCGGTGTTATCTACTTTGGTGTGGGCGGGTATGTTCAATGTTGATAACGGTGTCATTAATAAGATTTTAGGAAGCCCAATTCCTTGGCTTTCAGATCCATGGCTGGCAAAGTTTGCAGTACTTCTAGTTCAGTTGTGGGCAGGAACTCCTTACATGTTCCTTATTGCAACTGGTGCAATCCAATCCTTATCAACTGAAACCATCGAAGCTGCGCAAGTTGATGGAGCATCACCTTTCCAGGTTTTCTCAAAGATCAAGTTGCCATTAGTTTTAATGACTCTGGCACCACTTTTAATTGCAAGTTATGCCTATAACTTCTCTAACTTTGGTGCGATTTACCTTTTAACAGGCGGTGGTCCAACAATTATTTCTTCAGGAGGAATCGCAGGTCATACAGATATTTTGATTTCCTATACTTACAAAATTGCGTTCGCTGCGGGTAAGGGAAATGATTACGGACTGGCCAGTGCGGTTTCATTCTTTAACTTCTTACTTGTTTCATCTATGTCGATTTATAGTTTCAAGAAATCTAAGACAATCGAGAACATGACATGAGCACTGAACAGATTTTAAAGCAGCGTCCTCTGACTCCAGCACAGTGGGGTAAGAAGATTGCTTGGCGACATGCGGTAGGAATTGTTGCTGTTGCATTTGCACTTTTCCCACTTGTCTGGATGATCTCTGCTTCTTTTGACACACTGGGCTCATTAAGTGCACAAAAACTGATTCCAGACAATCCTGGTCTAGAAAACTTCCGCACCTTGCTTAGTAATCCAGATCAGCCTTACTTAAAGTGGCTTCGAAATTCGATCGTAATCTCAGCCTCTAATGCTGTTTTGCAGATGTTTATTGGTGCGACAGCCGCTTACGCGCTAAGCCGTTTCCGCTTCAAGGGTCGCAAGTTAACGCTAATGACTATTTTGGTTGTTCAGATGTTTCCTCAGCTGCTCGCTGCAACTGCAATCTTCTTGATGCTTGCCGATCTTGGAAAGAGCATTCCATTCTTAGCATTGGGTCAAACATCAGCATTGATTATTGTTTTTGCTGGTGGCGCACTCGGAATTAACGCATGGATGCTGAAAGGTTTTTACGACACCATCCCTGCTGAAATTGATGAATCTGCCAAAGTTGATGGTGCATCCCACGCCCAAATTTACTTCCGCATTATTTTGCCATTAGCACGCCCAGTACTTGCGGTAATCACCTTACTTTCCTTTATTGGAACCATGAATGAATTTTTGATCACCTCAGTTATTTTGGGTGGAAATCAAAACTCAATCACTTTGGCGGTTGGTATGCAGCAGTACATTGATGGTCAATACAACGCGCACTGGGGACCATTTGCTGCCGGTGCACTAATTGCATCAGTACCTGTCATGATTCTCTTCCTATACCTACAAAAGCATGTTGTATCTGGCTTAACCGCTGGTGCAAATAAGGGCTAATGAAAAATACACCTCATCACGACGGTAGCGATCTATATGTAAGCAATAGCGCTCCTGCAATTGGCGATTCAGTTACTCTCAAAGTACGTGTTCCCAACGATTATTGTTTTGAAAAGGCGATGCTTCGCTTCTATCACGACGGTGAGCCTCGCATCTTTGAGATGAAGTTGAGTTCAAAAAATGAGGTTGAAAGCTGGTACCAAGTGAAGGTTGAGATCCTCAACCTTCAGAACTCGTATCGTTTCGCCTTTATCGGTCATGGCAAGTATGAATGGCTCAATGCTCGTGGCTTATTTGATCATGATGTTCATAGCAATAATGATTTTCAAATTGTGGCTATTCCAGGTAACCCAGAGTGGATTAAATCCTCTGTTTTTTACCAGATTTTCCCTGATCGCTTTGCACGATCTGGCAAGGTAAATATCACTCCCGATTGGGCGTATCCACGCGAATGGAATTTATTGCCTCGTGGTCGCGGAAAGTTCACCGGTCAAGAGCTCTATGGTGGCGATCTGTACGGTGTTCAAGAGCATTTAGATCACGTGACCGAGCTGGGTGCTAATGGAATTTACTTCACACCGATTTTTCCTTCGCAATCAAATCATCGTTATGACGCAACCAGTTTTGATCATGTTGATCCAATTCTTGGTGGAGATAAAGCTTTTCAATCGCTAATTAGAGTTGCAAAGAAAAATGGAATTCGAATTCTTGGTGATTTAACCTCTAATCACTGCGGTGCTGGACACAACTGGCTTGCAAAGGCTAAGAAAGATAAGAAGTCCAAAGAGCGCACCTACTTTTTCTGGGACAAATCAATCAAGTGGGGCTATGTCGGTTGGTATGGACTTGAGTCACTGCCAAAGTTGAATTACGCATCAAAGGCGTTACGTAAAGCAGTTTACGAAGGCAATAACTCCATAGTGAAGAAATGGATCTCTCCAAAGTTTGGAATGGCTGGCTGGCGCATCGATGTTGGAAATATGACCGGTGTGCAAGGTGCAGAGAATCATCATGTTGAAGTGATGCAAGGTATTCGCCAAGCAATGCAAGAGGTAAATCCTGATTCCTGGTTAGTCGCTGAAAACGGAGATTTCATTGCAAGTGATTTGAATGGTCTTGGCTGGCAAGGTGCGATGAACTATCAAGGTTTCATGCGTCCATTCTGGAACTGGATCAACCGCAATCCCGAAATCACTGGCGGCTTCCAAGGACTTCCATTTGCTATGCCAAAGATCAATGGCAAGCAGTTAGTTGAATCCATTCAAGAGTTCAACGCCTCAATTCCATGGCGCTCATTAACCGCCAGCATGATGTTGCTAGATTCCCATGACACAGCACGTTTCAGAACAGTTGTTTTAGGGGATATTCAGGCCCACAAAACAGCAATGACAATGATGTTGTCCTATCCAGGTGTGCCTTCAATCTTTGCCGGTGATGAGATTGGGTTAGAGGGATCATGGGGCGAGGATGCTCGCCGCACTATTAATTGGGAAGATCGAAGCGGTTGGGATACTGAATTCTTCGCAGAGGTAAAAAAGCTTGTAAAGCTTCGCAAAACTCAGGATGCACTTATTAATGGCGGATTGCGCTGGATTGCTGTCGAAAATGATTACATCGCCTACCTTCGTGAATCCAAGAAACAATCGCTGCTTGTTTTAGTTTCACGAGGACCAATTAACACAACTATTGATTTGAGCACTTACGGATATGAAGTGACTAAGACCCTTTATGGACATGAAATTAAAGGTGAAATCTTCTCAATCAAATCAGATTCCGCGATTCAAGGAGTATGGGAAGTTAAATGAAAAAGATTTTTTCAGCCTTTGCACCAATAATAATTGCAACTGCAATGATTACTCCAACGCAAGCAGCTGAGGATCTCACTTCTCTTTCTCGCCCGATTGCACGCGGTCCACTTGCAGGTGAATCTGTTTACTTTGTAATGACAGATCGTTTTGCAAATGGTGATACATCAAATGATGGTGGTGGTTTAACTGGTGGACGACTTGGTGGAGGAGATGATCCAACCGATATCGCTTTTTATCATGGTGGAGATTTCAAAGGATTAACTGAACATCTAAAATACATTGCAGGCCTTGGCTTTACCTCTATTTGGATCACTCCACCTGTTGTCAATCAATTTGTGCAGCAAGGATCAGCTAGTTATCACGGCTACTGGGGAACTGATTTCACAACCATTGATCCGCACTACGGAACTGAAACGGATTTCAAAAACTTTGTATCTGAATCTCATAAGTTAGGCATGAAGGTCATCGTAGATATCGTTGTTAACCACACAGCCGATGTCATCAAGTACACAATTGGATCAACCTCTTATCGCGAACCAGCGGATTTCCCTTATAAAACCTGTACTGGAAAGGTCTTTGACCCTGCAAAAGTGGCTGGTTTGGCCTCTTTCCCACAGCTCTGTGCCAAGAACTCTTTTGCATATGTTCCTCGCACATCTTCATATGACAAGAGCATTAAAAAGCCGGCATTTCTCAATGACATCACTAATTACCACAACCGCGGAGATTCAATTTGGTCTGGTAGTTCTGTAACTCAAGGAGATTTTTCAGGGCTAGATGATATTTTCACCGAAAAGCCCGCGGTTGTTAAGGGCATGACAGATCTTTGGTCCAGTTGGATTACACGATTTGATATTGATGGGTACCGAATTGATACAGCTAAGCATGTGAACCCAGAGTTTTGGAAGGCATTTTTACCAAAGGTTTTAGCAACAGCTAAAGCAGCTGGAAAAACTAACTTTCCAATATTCGGAGAAGTTGCAGACTCCGACATTCCATTCTTGGCAAGTTTTGTGACTGAGCAAAAATTCCCAGGCGTTTTGGACTTTCCTTTCCAAGCAAAGGTTTCGCGTTTTGCAAAAGCTGGCGGTGGAGCTGCTGACCTCGTTACTTTGTTTAATGCAGATGATTTATACACGACCACCAATACCAGTGCATACTCTTTAGCGACTTTCTTGGGTAATCACGACATGGGACGCATTGGCCGATTCATTGCAATTATTTCTGAAAGCGATGGCCAGAAGGTTTTGGTTGAGCGCTCTGAATTAGCAAACGCACTCTTATTTACATTACGTGGTGGCCCAGTTCTTTACTACGGTGATGAAAAGGGAATGACAGGGGATGGCGGAGATCAATTAGCTCGTCAAGATATGTTTGCGACTCAGGTTGAAGCCTGGAAGAGCGAACTTCGAATTGGTAACTCACCGATTGGAAACGCTTCTGCTTTTTCTGTAAAAAATCCTCTCGAAGACAATATCTCGGCTTTGCAGGGTTTATATGCGAAAAACCCAGCGCTACGCATTGGTTCTCAGCAACTTCGATATGGTGATGGTTCAGTCTTTGCAATCAGTCGCTTTGCTGAAAACCAAGAGATTGTTGTCGCCTATAACTCCAATGATGAACCTCAGAAGGCAACATTTTCAGTCTCTACGAAGGGATCGCAGTGGAGCACGTTGTTAGGTAAGGCCGAAGTTGCGGTCAAAGATCAATCAATGACAGTTTCTCTACCATCGCGCGGATGGGTAATTGTGAAAGCTGATTCTGCATTTGCACCCCAAACCCCACTGTCAATCTCTTTACTGAATCCAAAGCCAGATTTCTCAACCCCGGGTTGGAGCGCACTATCTGCAAAGGTCCCGGGTGATGATTTTGTTGAAGTTACATTTGCGATTCGCCAAGCCGGAAAGAGCTGGAAGATTCTTGGAACTTCCGATCACCGCACATTCAAGGATGACAATGTCGCTGGTGGATTACATAGAGTCTTCTTTCATAATCGCTTATACAAATCAGGCACAAAGTTTGAAATCGTGGCTATCGCCAAGAACGCCGCAGGGGAAAAGGTTAGTTCTAAAGTTATCAACTACACCGTTAAGTATTAAGCCAAAACCTTAAGGGTTCATGTAAGTACTTTGCCCAGGATCTTTCATTATGGCTACTTCGCTTGTAAACCTTGCTTTGGTATTTGCTTGTAAATCCCCGTTGTTGCATTAACTCATCGACTAAAGATTGAAGATGCACATACTCTTTATCTAAACCTTTATCGCCGCGGCTCATCCAAATTTTGTGATGTGTGGGTAGTGCATCCACCATCGCCTTTGCGAAATTCTCATCACTAATTACCCAATGTGGCGATAAAGCTAAAGCGGTGGAGAACTTTTCAGAGTGCTTAATCGCTGCATACAGCGTTGCTAGTCCGCCCATACTTGAGCCAATAACAGCTGTTTTTTCAGGAGTCGCAAATGGCGCAATAGTAGGAACGATCTCATTAAAAACACTTTCCAGGTATTGATCTGAATGGAGCTTTACCGATGGATCAGAAATTCTCCAACGAGGATCCACATATTCGCCGTTAGAAAAAAATTGTTGTGGTGCTAAATCCTTAGCGCGACCCCAAGGATTCTGCTTATTAGAGCTGTGCCACACGGCGACGATTGCTGGGGGATTGATCCCTAGCTCTTCGCTGACATGGATCGCAGATTGAGCCATCTTCCAGGTTTGTCCGCGGTGAGTGGATGTCTTGCCATCAAAAACATTTTGGCCGTCATGAGCGATCAGTAATCGATCTGTGCCTTGCTTAGGAATCCAGTAATCAACGATTCGATCGCCAAATTGAGCGCGAATAACCTCGCCCGGAACCCCACGGACTTGGATGCGCTTTATCTCCTGCATGATGATTTAATCATCCCATGTCAAAGGCGAAAACTTCAATCATCTGGTTTCGCCGCGACCTTCGAATTAGTGATCATCCTGCATTACTTGCTGCGATTGAAGAAGCAGATGCGATTGTCCCGGTCTTCATCTTGGATAAAACCCTTATTGATGCAACGGGCACAAAGCGTCTTGCATACTTGGCAAACTCACTTCGCGCGTTAGATGAATCCCTCAATAACTCTTTGCATGTCATGGTTGGCGATCAGGTTGAGGTCTTAAAAGAATTGATGAAGCGATATGAAGCCACAACTGTTCACATCTCGCAAGAGTTTGAACCCTATGGTGTTGCTCGTGATGCACGAGTCGAGGCAGCTGGAATCAATCTAGTCCGCACCGGATCGCCGTATGCAGTTGCACCAGGTCGAGTACGCAAACCTAGTGATGGTTTGAATTATCGCGTCTACACACCTTTCTATAACGCGTGGTGTGTTCATGGATGGCGTAAACCAGCTGAAACTCCAAAGAAGATTAATACTGTTAAACCGTCGGAATCTGATCGCAACTTTCCGACATGGCAGTTACCTGCTGGAACTTCAATTACTGAAGCGGGCGAGAAAGCCGCCTTTAAGCGCTGGGAATGGTTCCAGAAAAACGGTTTAGATAATTATGACGAAGCACGCAACATGGCCGGGATTGATGGCACAAGTAAGTTAAGTGCACATTTGAAGTGGGGCGAAATTCATCCACGTACATTGCTTGCAAACCTCGGCGAATCTAAGGCCCACACTGTTTTCCGTAAAGAAATTGCTTGGCGTGAATTTTATGCAGATGTTTTGCATAACAACCCACATACAGAAAATGAGTATTACGCCGAACGTTTTGCTGAAATGCGTTACAACAAGCCGGATGCAGCATTTGAAGCATGGAAGCAAGGTCGCACTGGATACCCATTTGTTGATGCAGCAATGCGTCAATTAGTCACAGAAGGATGGATGCATAACCGCACACGCATGGTTGTTGCATCATTTCTAGTTAAGGATTTGCATCTCGAATGGCAGCTGGGAGCGGACTTCTTTAAGGAGCACCTGGTTGATTTTGATGTTGCATCAAACGCTCATGGTTGGCAGTGGACAGCAGGGTGCGGCACAGATGCATCTCCGTATTACCGAGTCTTCAATCCAATTGAACAAGGTAAGCGCTTTGATGAAAAGGGTGATTACATTCGAAAGTATGTTCCAGAACTGGCGCATCTTTCGGCATCAGAGATTCATGAACCGTGGTTATTCCTCGATGGTTACAGCAAAAATTATCCAGAACGAATCGTCGATCATGCAGTTGAACGCTTGGAATCCTTGGCACGATTGCAGGAGATTAAAGCTGATAAACCCCTAGGCCCTCACGCTTAGCCTTATACATCGCGTTATCTGCGCGCACTAGTAAGTCTCGTTCACCTTTATTTTCAGCAACACCAACACTGACGCCTAAACGAATTTCCTGGTTATTAATGTGAAATGGGTAGGACAGCGTTGCTTTAAGAGCTAATGCAACCTCCACTGCACTTTCTTGCCCACCCTCGTATAGGACTCCAAACTCATCTCCGCCAAGTCGCGCAAGTAAGGCGCCAGCAGGCAATGCACGTTCAAAGCGCATGGCCACTTGCTGCAAAACCTTGTCACCGGTCTCATGCCCATGCAGATCATTTATTGGTTTAAATCCATCTAAATCAAGCAAAAGCAATGAGCCCTTTTTGTCGATGAAGGTGTCTATCTCGCTGACTAATCGCCTGCGATTAGGTAAACCAGTCAACTCATCTGTTCTGGCAAGGATTCGTTCCTCACCAATACTTCGTGCGTGAGTCAATGCAATAGCCATTCTGGTGAAAGCAAGGAGCAGGGTTGCAATCGCTGGAACTAGAACAAAGTGCGGAAAGTACGTAGGTTGCAAAGCGATCAGGGCCAACAAAGTCGCACTTAGCGAAACCGAGATCGATACTAGAACTGGACTCAAACCGTTAGTTTTGTGTTCATCAATACCTTGCTGCCAAAAGCTTTCGGCAATCACAACCAAACCAATTAGCCACCCGGCATCCACCATAGAACCCAGAAAATATTGGTTATTTGTTTGCTGCCACAGGAAGATAATGTCCGTGAGCGCATAGATCAAAGTTCCAGTTAACAATGTTACGCCTCGCTTTGAAATGCCCTGAGTCGCAATTGAAGCCACAACGACTGCAAGTAAAACTAGATCCGAAATTGGAAACATAACCGCAAAGAAGGTCTCACTTAAGTTTCCTCCAAAGTGAGTCATTAAAGGCTTTAGGAATATTGCTGAACCAAGTGTTCCAAGCCCTAAACCAACTATGGATGCATCAATTAATTCCAGAATTGATAACTTTCTCGATGCAATTAATAGACGTGGAAATGAAATGACGGTGATCGGGTAGAAGAGCAAATAAAGTAGATTTGCGATACTTTCGATGGCAGCGCTAATTGCAAAAATGGTTGAAGATGAGGCCACAATTGATCCGGTTGCCCAGACCACAATTGCGCCTGCTGTGAATGGTTTCGCCAATGGATCACTTATGTGCGGGGCTGCTATAACGGTTACAACAACCGCAACTGCAACAAGGTTGTATCCAAGAAACTCAATCCAAGGGTTTCCAATGAATTCATGCAGAGCCAAGTAAAGAGCTAATAAAGCCAACCCCACCCAACGCAACGGCTGCATGCGGCCAGCATAGGAATAGGTTTAGTGAAAAGTAATAGGGGAACCCATAGGCATAAAAAATCCCGCTACCAACCAGGCAGCGGGATTTTTATAAAGAGTCTTTAGAAGCCCTTAGTGCAGATCAGCTTTGCGCTTTCGCGAGCATCTGCAACATTTGCAGCAAGTTCTGCTGGCTTATTAGTTGCAGCAAGCTTTGCAGCCTCTAACTTCTTGATAGTGATATCAATGTTGCGAATCTTGCTTGCATAAGCGCGAGTCGCAGATGTCCATGATGCAACCGCTGTTGTTAGAAGCTTCTTATCTGCATCTGTCTTTGCTGCAGTTAACTTTGCTTGTGCTGCGGTCAGACGAAGGTTTGCTTCATCAAGTTTTGTCTGAATCTCTGCCTTATTTGCAGTTTCAGTTGTGATTCCCAAATCAATTACTGGAAGCTGAGCCTTGAAGTTAGCAGCTGTTGTTACTGCTGCTTTCTGAGCCTTAACTGCATCATTTGCTGCTGTCACACAGTCAAGTGAAAGCCAAGTTAGCTTTGTGTTTGAAACCAAAGGATTCTTTGCGCACTTGTATGTGCCACCGCTTGTCTTCGTTGTCGCACCGTTCTTTGTGCAAGCAACACCATTAGAGATCTTGGTAGCTGCATCTGCAGGGACAGCAACCATGACGCCACCGGCGACGATGAGTGCTACTGAGATTGAGGCGATTTTGCGAAGCATGTAAGAACCTTTCGTTGTAATGCGGCAATACTAGCGATTAGGTGCTTAAAGAAGGCTGAAAACCCGCCGAGATACCTACGGGTATGACCACTACTTACGTTGTTTTACCCGCAAATTCATTCCAACCTTCCTGACAACTGATCGAGGAAGAGTTTGAACAACAAAGACCAACAGCTTGTACTGCCATCCTGGAATTGAAACCGCTTCACCCTTAAGAGCATCACTCCAGGCCTGCGCAACAAGCTTGTCGGAGTTAAGCCACATGAAGTTTGGAAGTCCCTTCATGGACATACGACCTCTTTGATGAAATTCGGTGCGGGTAAACCCTGGGCAGAGTGCGCTTACCTTCACATTGGTAGCTGCTAGTTCGGTATGAAGTGATTCTGACAAAACTGTCAGATAGGACTTTGCCGCGCTGTAAGTACCACCTGCGATGTAGCCAGCAACTGATGAAACATTGATGACAACACCCTTGTTACGTTCTTTCATTCCAGGCAAAGCAACGTGCATTAAACGCATAGGAGTTCTGACTAAAACATCTAGCAACTGCTGCTCTGCATCTAAAGCCGACATTGTGAAGGCTTTATTGATTCCAAAGCCTGCATTATTGATCAGTACATCAACTTGATTGTTAGCGATGTAATGCTCGACAGATGCGCAGCCGGCCTCTGTTGCAAGATCTGCCTGAATGATGTGCGTTGAAATACTGAACTTGGATTCAAGCTCTCGGGCACGCTCTTGAAGGCGTTGCATGTCGCGAGCAACCAACACAACGTTGTAATTGTTTTCCGCAAGCAGACGGGTAAAGCTTTCACCGATTCCCGCAGTTGCTCCTGTAACTAACGCCCATGTGGCCATTGTGATCCCCTAACGAACTCGAAGTTCACCATGTGCTCCTCGTGGAACAAATGGTGCGTGCGGTGCAACATGGGAGAGCATCTGATACTTCTGACCTTGCATCGGACGTGAATCTTGCTCACCCTTATTTGGCCATAACGATAAAGCACGTTCTGCCTGCGCAGTAATAGTTAATGAAGGATTTACTCCTAGATTTGCTGTAATAGTTGAGCCATCGACGATGTGCATCGTTGGATAGTTCCAAACACGGTGATATGGATCAATCACGCCGCTTTGAGGGTCTTCTCCAATTACGCACCCACCCACAAAGTGAGCGGTGAATGGAGCATCGATTAAATCTCCAATGTGACCACCAGCGATACCGCTGTGCTTAGCTGCAATGCGCTTGACAACTTCATTTGCCGCTGGAATATAGGTAGCGTTTGGATGTTCTGGGTCATTAGTTGAAGTTAAGTGCCAACCAAACCAACTTCTCTTTGGCCTTACAGAGATACTGGAATCAACATTTTGCATCGTTAAAGCTATGACAGTTCTTTCGCTCCACTTACGGACATCCAATATTTTTAGAAGTGCTGAAGGTTTAGCAATGAATAATTTCCACCACTGCTTCCGACGTTCTTTTGAAGAATAACCATCGGTCATGATTGTTTGGAGCAACCCCATCAGGTTGCTTCCTTTTCCATAACGAACCGGTTCGATGTGGGTGTGCTCATCTGGGAAGAAAGAGGAGGTGATAGCGCTTCCTTCGCTAAAATCAATTGAAGTATCGCTCATAATCGCGCCAGTGAGCGCTTCACTGTTTGTTCGGGACAGATCGCCTAGTCGATCTGATAATTGGGGCAGCACCTTCGAGTCCTTCATTTTATGCAGTAATTTCTGAGTGTTAAATGCTCCTGCAGACACGATGAGATCTTTTGCATAAAAAACATCTCCACGAGAGCCAAATGGATCATCAGTTTTCTTAGTCGTGATCTTCCATTCTCCACTTTTATGTTGCTCTATTTTTGTTGCAGTAGTCATTGGAAAAACTTGAGCTCCGGCAGATTCTGCTAAGCCAAGATAATTCTTCGGCAAAGTATTTTTCGCGTTGTACTGGCAACCAGTCATGCATGCACCACATTGTTTGCAGCCATTGCGATCTGGTCCGACTCCGCCGAAGAAGGGATCCTTTGAAGAAACGCCTTTGCCATCGCCAAAGAAAACTCCAAGGGGTGCCATCTGAAATGTATGTCCAACACCCATTTCATCAGCAACATCCTTCATCGCCTTATCGCTGTTAGAAAAATATGGATTCTCAGTTACACCTAACATCCGACGTGCTTGGTCAAACCAAGGTTCTAGCTCTTGCTTCCAATTTGTAATGGATACCCATTGTTTATCGTTGAAGTAAGCATCACCTGGTTGGTACAAGGTGTTGGCGTAGACCAAAGATCCACCACCAACACCTGCACCGCACAGAACTAAGACATCTGGAAGAACATGGATACGTTGGATTCCATATAAACCCAATCCCGGAGCGAAGAGAAACTTATTGAGTCTCCACGAAGTCTTTGGAAAATCCCTGTCTCTAAATCTGCGACCAGCTTCAAGTACAGCTACTGAATATCCTTTTTCGCGCAATCGAAGCGCAGAGACCGAACCACCAAAACCTGATCCGATCACTACGACATCGAATGTCCGTTTAGCCATTTACAAAGCCAAGCCTGCTGGATCTTCATCGCGAATATGCCAACTGCTGCCGTACTGCTCGATTAGATCCAAGAAAGGTTTTGGTTCTAACCATTCAGGACCAACAACACCTTGTGGTTTCCAGGTGCCATTAGCGATCAATTCCATAGCAATTACGGGGTTAACCGCCGTCTGCCAGACAACCGCTTGATCGCCATAGTTGTCCATTGACCACTGATTATCTACAACGTTATAGATGTAGCAGGCATAAGGTTTGCCCTCTTTATCAAGACCCTTCACATGCGCACCTGCGCAAGTTTTACCGTGCATCAGTGGGCCGATCTTCGCTGGATCTGGAAGAAGTGACGCTAAGAAATCGCGTGGTGCAATCTCCATCCCTCGGTAATTTACCTTTTCCTTCTTAGACAAACCAAGTGAATGAATTGTTTTCAAAGTATTAATGAAATCTGTTCCAAGGCCGTACTTAAATGTAACTTGATTTGCTTTTACCTTTTGAGGAATTAAGACAACTTCTTCATGTTCAACATCAACACATTCAACTGGGCCGATTCCTTCAGGGAAATCAAAGGTAACTCCGCCGGTGAAAGGTTGTGAAGTGTGCCAACCGCCATCCTTCCAAATCAATGGAGGATTGAGACACTCTTCAATTGTTGTCCAAATTGAAAATGATGGAGCAAATTCATAACCATCAACAGTTAGATTTGAACCATCCAAAATAGTTACAGCTTCAATTTCGCTGAACAAATAATCTTGAGCGTAACGAGCAAAAATGTCGCTCATGCCAGGTTCGATTCCAATTCCGACCAGTGCGTACTTGCCGTTTTTCTTCCAAGCTTCTGCTTGAGCGAATTGATCATCACCTAACTTAACCCCGGTCTTATTGAAGGGATCAGTTGGATGTGCAATAGAAAGCGACATCGCCATATCGATGTAGTTAACCCCAGCGTTTTGAGCAGCGGTAAAGATCTGCATTACAAAGCGAGGGTCAATAGCGTTCACAACTACATCAGGATTGACCTTCTTAATCAATCCTTCAAGAGCAACCAGATCGCCGGCATCCACCTCCACTGATGTAAATCGAGGGTCTTGGATTTTCTGTGTGACAGCGTGCGCCTTTGAAGCATCGTAATCAGCGATAACTAACTCAGTGATAAATGACTTGCGTGATGCGATATTTGCGATTGCACTGCCAACTCCGCCTGCGCCGATAACGAGCGCTCTCATGGTTGGCCTTTCGGTTCGTTTTCAAATCCAACGTGGATTCAAGGGAAGGTTATCTATACCGCTAACCTTTGCCAAGCACCTTTGGTGTGAAAGTCCCCGTAGCTCAGTGGATAGAGCAACCGCCTCCTAAGCGGTAGGTCGCAGGTTCAACTCCCGCCGGGGACACGCAATTAAAGTTAAGAGAAAACTACTGTGCGCTTTCCAACGATAAAAACTTTGTCATCTGCATAGAACTTCACAGCCTTTGCAAGAACACGTCGCTCGATATCGCGTCCAATAGCAATTAACTCTTCTGGCGTTGCAACATGAGTTACATGAGCAACATCTTGCTCAATGATTGGACCTTCATCTAAATCTGAAGTGACAAAGTGCGCTGAAGCTCCGATGATCTTTACACCGCGATCATGTGCCTGGTGGTAAGGCTTTGCACCCTTAAAACCAGGCAAGAATGAGTGGTGGATATTAATGATCTTTCCAGGAAGCTTGTTGCAGAAATCCTCAGACATGATTTGCATGTAGCGAGCAAGAACAACGAAGTCAATCTTCAGATCATCAATCTTTTTTAAGATTTCAGATTCTTGGCTGGCTTTTGTATCTGCCGTAATTGGAAGACAGAGAAAGTTAATACCATGAGATTCGACAAGTCCACGTAGCTCTTCGCGGTTTGATATAACAAGTGGAATTTCAATGTTTAACTCGCCTAGTTCTTCTAAATACAAAAGATCCCGTAAGCAATGACTTTCCTTTGTAACCATGACAAGTGCACGTGGCTTCTGTGCTGTTGGGCGAATATGCAGAGAAGGGTTGAACTTTGATAAACCTTCATTCAGGCTCTTGTTTGCACCTTCAATGCCCTGTGAAGTCTCAAAGCGCGTGCGCATCACAAAGGTATTTGTAGTCGGATCAGTGAACTGTTGGTTCTCGATGATGTTTCCACCGCAGGCAAGAACAGCAGAAGTCATCGCATGAACGATTCCAGGCTGATCTGCACATTGCAGGGAAGCGATTAGATCCATGTGCTTAGGGTACGCGAACTTAGTGGCGCAGAGTAAATCGCTGCATCCACTTTGGCGCCCACCAGTTGCGCTCACCAAATAAACGCATAAGTGCCGGCACCAATAGACCGCGGACGATCGAAGCATCCAGGATTACAGCAAGTGCCACACCAAAGCCCATGGACTTAATTGATGTAACACCACTTGTAATGAATGCGGCGAACACAACAGCGAGTAGAACTGCAGCAGCGGTGATGATGCGCGCAGACCGTTGCAATCCAACTGCAACCGATTCAACATTTGATTTGCCAGCAAGGTGCTCTTCGCGAATACGTGAAAGCAAAAACAGTTCGTAGTCCATTGATAAACCAAAGACAACAACGGCAATCAAAATGACGATTGAGGTATCTAAAGTTCCTGTCAATGTAAATGAACCAACAAGCCATTGCAGATGTCCATCAATGAATACCCAAGTAAGGGCTCCCATTGTTGCGCCAAGTGACAAGAAGTTAAGGATTACAGCCTTAATCGGCAGGATGATTGAACCGGTAAAGATAAAGATCAAAACAAGAACACTCAGAATGATCCAACCAAGTGCCCATGGCAATGTCGCTGAAATTCCATCTTGTGAATCTGTGTAATCAGCTGCAACGCCACCGATCAAAGTTCCTTCTGGTGCTGGAATATCTCTAATTGTGTGAATTAACTTCTGCGCTTCTGGAGTTCTAGGCAACATAGACTGGTATGCAACAACGCGAACATCTTTACCAATTGTTACTGCAGGTACAACAGCAACAATTCCTGGTACCGACTTAACCTTTGCAGCGTAAGAATTAATTTGATCTAACTTGTCAGATCCATTCAAAACAATAATTTCAACTGGATTTCCTGTTTGGCCAGGGAAGCGTTCGGCTTGAAGTGCTGTTGCAATTGCTGCCTTATTACTTGCCGGCAACATGCGTGAATCACCTTGAGAAAACTTAATGTTGGTAATTGGCGCTGCAAGAATTCCTAGAATCACTAAAGCTAAAACAACTACCGCCGTTGGACGCTTCATAACCATGCGGGCAGTTTGTGCCCAGCGGCCATCTTCTTTAGGAGTAATTGCTGACTTACGAATTACACCCTTATCAATCTTATTTCCTACTAGTGCAAGAATCGGTGGCAAACCAAACAGCGCGCCAACAACCGCAAGAGCAACAACTGAAACACCCGCATAGCCAAATGACTTTAAGAATGGAAGAGGGAAGAAGGTAAGCGAAAGCAAGGTAACTAGAACTGTTAATCCAGAATAGAAAACAGTCTTTCCTGCTGTTGCCATCGTATTAACTACCGATTCTTCAACGCTTTTTCCATGATGAAGCTCTTCGCGGAAGCGATTCACAATAAGTAATGCGTAATCGATTCCAAGTCCAAGGCCCATACCTGTCGTTAGATTCAGCGCATAAATACTGACATCGGTGAACAAGGTAAATAAGAAGAGAATAAAGAAGGCACCCAAGATTGCTGCAACGCCAACAATAAGTGGCATTGCAGATGCGACCATCGCACCAAAGACAAATGCGAGCAAGATGAATGTCAGTGGGATCGAAATGGCCTCAGAGATTGTTAAATCCTTTGAAATCTTTTCGGTGATCGCATGACCGATAACTCCAACGCCACCTGCATACAAAGTTAGGCCGTCATATTCGCCATCGTAATTCTTTTGGAAGAAAGCGCCGAGCTCTTGGCTCTTTGGTGTAAAGGCTTCGCCGGTTCCATAAACCAAGATGTATGCAGCTTTTCCATCACTTGATTTGAAGGTTGGTTGCTGTCCAGAACTCCAGAATGAAAGAGTTTTTGTTACATCTTTTTCTTTAGCAATCTTTGCTTCTAGCGCAAGACCCTTTTGAGTGATTACAGGATCTGTTACATCTGTATTCCCTGCATCTACGACAATTACAACAGCTGGATCAGAAAGCTTTAGTTCGTCCTTTAGATACTTATAAACCTTGTAAGAATCGCTATTGGGATTTGAGTAACCACCTGAATCAAGACGATTGAAAACCATTGATCCAACGCCGCCTGCAACCAAGATTCCAACAATAAAAAGAATCACTGCGCTCTTGCGGTGCTTAACTAAGGTGTGACCCAACTTTTCGAACATAGTGTTCTCTTTCCCTTAACGATGTAGAATTAACTCCATGAGCGATCTCTTTCCTAACGTAACTTCAGATGAGATCGATCCTGAAGCCGCCGCCGAGCAAGCTAGGCGCGAAGAAGAGATGAAGTCAGACAAGCCGCCTCATCACGAGAATTAATCAGCCTTAGGCGTCGATGCCGGGGCAGACTTTGTTGAATCTGTTTTGTAAAAACCAGAACCCTTAAAGACAACTCCGACCGCGGAATAGACCTTGCGGATCTCGCCTTTGCACTGTGGGCATTCGGTCAGTGATGCATCTGAAAAGGATTGAAAAGCCTCAAACTCATGGCCGCATGCGTTGCATGCATATTGATAAGTAGGCATCACAGGCTCCATTCTTAAAAAGGCTAGGCATTAAGTGTAAAGAGGTGAGACGATAGGCGCGAATTGAGCGCTTCCCAAGCGCTTATGAAAGGTAATTGTGATCCGCTTACGTGTGGCAGCTGTTCTGCTTGTAGCGTTTCTAGGAGTAACCGCAGCATCAGCAAATACTTTGGTCAGCACCAATCCAATCAGCGGCTCAACTTTGTCGGTTTCACCTACAAATGTGACGGTCACAGGACAAGTCACATTACTTTCGGATGCACCAGATGCCAGTTCAATTACTGTCACGGATCCAAATGGCGTCCGCGTTGATGATGGAACAATTGCAATCTCCGACATGAGCGCAACAGTTGGAGTTAAGCCTTTGGTAGAAACTGGAATTTATACAGTTGCCTATTACTTGGCCTCTGAAGGCGATGCTCCTCTTGAAGGAACATTCACATTCAAGTACATGGCACCAAGCAGCATTTCACCTACTGAGCCAACTCCAAAAGCTACAGAGTCACAAACACCTGCGAGCAGCAGTTGGGGTACAAATATTTTTGTAATTCTTCTGCTTGTTGTAGCGGTGTTTGTAACAGTTGGTCTTTCACTGTATGCACGCAAATTATTCTCTGAACGATGAACATTCTTGCAGTAAGTTTTAAATTTCTTTCACTACTTGGCGGGTTTGCCACGGTAGGCGTTCTACTGGGGATGGCTTTCTTGCTTTTAGATCTAGAAGGCAAACTTTCGACTTCAGGTGAGAAACTTCGTACGATCTTCAAAGTTTCAGCTGCTGTATGGGTAGTAGGCGCATTAGGAAACATTGTCTTTACCTTGGCGCAAATTCTTGCGACTCCAGTGTCAGGTGCCTTGGATTTAACGGTTCTTAGATCATTTACTACCCAAATTACCCTTGGGCGCTACCTTGCCTTTCAAGCATTAATCGCACTCATTGTTTTAGGAATATCATTTACCGCTAAGAAGATACTGACATTGATTTTCTCAATGATCATTGCATTAGTTGCGCTTGTCGCACCAGTGTTTCAAAGTCATTCCGCCTCAGGCGGTTCGCACTCATTAGTCATTGGCTCATTAGTTATTCACGTTTTCGCATTAGCACTGTGGGTCGGTGGAATCCTTGCAATTGGATTGCTTTCTGAAACTGATAGAGCAATTGCAGTTCCACGTTTTAGCCAGCTAGCCCTGTGGTCTGCCATCGCCGTTGTCATTAGTGGCGGCGTAAATGCGTGGGCTCGACTTAATTTCACCGCCGCATGGGGCTCTAAATACGCTTACATTGTTATTGCAAAGGTAGTTGCAACTATCGCTTTGGTATTTATCGGGTACCTGCATCGCAAAAACCTTGAAAAGAAAAGTTCAATCAACTGGGTTAGCTTTGCAAAACTTCTTACAACTGAAGCAATCATCATGGTTGTCACAGTCTTAATGGGATCGTGGCTCTCATCTACAGGATCACCTGATCGTCCTGGTTCTGATAAATATGATGCAGCACTTTCAATTGTGGGAATTTCAACACCGCCAAAACCAAATCTTTCGCGCATCTTCTGGAGCTACGAACCAGATGCGTTAATGATTGGAATCTTGATCACGATGGTTGCGCTGTATATAAAGGGCGTAATGGTTTTAACTAAGCGCGGAGATAAGTGGCCAGTCGGTCGCACTATTTCTTTTGCATTAGGAATTGCTGTTACTGATTTTGCTACAAGTGGCGGCCTAGGTTTGTATGCGCACTTCTCATTTTCATATCACATGATGGCCCACATGCTTTTGGGAATGATTGCTCCAATTGGCTTAGTACTTGGAGCACCAATTACTTTGGCACTTCGCACACTTCCACAAGGCAGAACCCCTGAAGAGCGTGGTGTACGAGGATCTTTATTAGCGGCACTTCATTCAAAGGTCGGAGTTTTTTACACTAATCCTGTTGTGGCACTTATGATTTTTGATGGCTCGTTATTCGGTCTTTACTTCACCAATTTGTTTGCAGATTTGATGCAAAGCCATATTGGCCACTTAATAATGAGCTTGCACTTCTTAGCAGCTGGATTCTTATTCTTCTTCGTGATTATTGGAATCGATCCAAACCCTCGCAAGATCCCGCATCTTGTACAGATGGTTGTTTTATTTGCAGCCATGAGCATTCATGCGTTTTTCTCTGTCGCTCTGATGTCTACAACAACCTTGATCGACAAGGGTTACTTCAAATCCCTGCAGACTCCTTGGCTTACAGATCTGCTAAGTGATCAAAAACTTGGCGGTTCAATCGGTTGGTCAATGGGAGAAATACCTATCCTGATCGCACTTGTTGCCACATTCATTAACTGGCTTCGTGATGACACTCGTGAGGCCAAGAGAATTGATCGAAATGCTGCACGCCAAGCGGCAATGGGCCAACCAGATGACTTAGCTAACTACAATCAGTATTTACAAGAGCTGGCACAACGCGATAAGAATGAGTCCTAATGGAAAATTTATTTGACCTACCTTCAGAGTACAAAGAGCTTCGTGCAAGCGTTCGCGCCTTAGCTGAAAAAGAGATTGCACCCCATGCGCAGGCTGTTGATGAAGAACATCGCTTTCCGCAAGAAGCAAAGAGTGCTCTTATCAAGAATGGTTTATACGCCGCTCATGTGCCAACCGATTTTGGTGGTGACGGGGCAGATGCATTAGCAACTGTTTTGATTATTGAAGAGGTTGCTCGTGCCTGTGGTTCTTCATCTCTTATTCCAGCGGTTAACAAACTTGGTTCAGTTCCATTGATCCTTGGCGGAAATGATGAGCAAAAGAAGCGCTGGTTACCGCGATTGGTAAAGGGTGAGGGTTTTTCTTACTGTCTTTCAGAGTCAGAGGCAGGATCAGATGCATCTGCGTTACGCACAAAGGTAGAGCGCAAGGGCGATGGTTGGGTTTTGAATGGAAGCAAAAAGTGGATCACAAATGCTGGCGAGTCAGAGTTTTACTCTGTAATCGCTCAAGGAGATCCATCACTTGGTTCAAAGGGCATAACAGCATTTGTTGTTGAGAAATCAGATCCAGGAGTTTCATTTGGTGCACCTGAAAAGAAGATGGGTATGCGCGGATCTCCAACTCGCGAGGTTTATTTCGACAATGTTGAACTCAGCGACGACCGTCGCATCAGTGAAGTGGGTCAAGGTTTTGCACTTGCAATGAACACACTTGATCACACACGCATCACAATTGCTGCACAGGCACTAGGAATTGCTCAAGGCGCCTTCGATGTTGCAACAAAGTACGCACATGAGCGCCATCAATTCGGGAAGCCGATCTTTGATTTTCAGGCGGTTCAATTTATGTTGGCAGACATGGCAATGAACATAGAAGCAGCGCGATTGCTTACTTATTCAGCTGCGGTGAAAAGTGAAAATGGTGAACGCGATCTTCGCTTCTTCTCAGCTGCCAGCAAGTGTTTTGCAAGTGATATCGCAATGAAGGTAACTGAAGATGCGATTCAGGTGCTTGGTGGATACGGATATGTAACCGATTACCCAGTAGAGCGCATGATGCGTGATGTAAAACTAACTCAGATTTACGAAGGTACTAATCAGATTCAGCGCATTGTTATGGCGCGAAACTTACTTAACGGTTAAATCGCACCACAATCGAAGGTGAAGCTGCTGCATCCAATGGGATGTCATGAGCTTCATGCGGCAAGGTCTCGCTATTGAGTTCACCGGCGTATACCAATCCAATTTTCCATGCCTGTAAATGTGGCAGCGCGCGATCGTAATATCCGCCGCCCTGCCCTAATCGATAACCGGATTGATCGATACGAAGTGCGGGAACAACAATGGCAGCGATGCTCGACAGATCTTCAAGGGCTGGACCGATTGGTTCCGAAATCTTTTTCTTAGTTACTAACTTTTCTGGATTTCCATCCCACTTCACCCATTCCAGTTGATCACCATTAATGCGGGGCAAAACGAGGGTTTTCCCATCTCGCAAAAATGCTTCATTGATTTCGGCGGTGCTTGGCTCATACTCATATGAAACATAGGAAGCGATTGTGGATGCGTAGGCAATTTCAGGGGCCTTTAGAATCACATTGAAATTGCACGGCATAAACTTTTGTTCGCGTTCACGACGGGCTCGATCTCGTAGCGCCGCTTTTTGATCTGTCATTTAAATCTCCCGCTAAATCCCAAAGATCAAACTGTTCAACAAGTAGGGTTCGATTATGTCAGAACACACACGAGTAGATGAGTTTCTAACCTCATTGCTTGCCATCTGCAAACCACTCGAGCCATTCGAGATGTCATTACTAGATGCCCATGGTGCAACCCTTGCCGATGATATTTATGCAGGAGATCGCCTAGTTCTTAAATCTGGAACTCGTATTCGATCTACTCAAATTGGTTTAGCTGCATCTATTGGTCGCGATCATCTTCCAACACGTCCACATCCACGCGTAGTCGTACTTTCGGCGGGGCCAGATCTTGTAGAACCAGGACAACCGCTAAAAAATGCTAATGATGAATATGAAACAAATTCATGGTTATTAACTACAGCGGTCCGAGAAGTTGGCGCAGTTGCTTACCGTGTTCACTCAATCCCAGATGATGAAGCTCAACTGCAAAAAGTTATTGAGGATCAACTTGTACGTGCAGATTTAATTATCATCAGCGGCGAACGTCATGATGATTCTTTTGATTTGATCACCAGAACTCTTTCAGGTCTTGGCGAAATCACCACCGTTGATATGGCGATTGAGGCAAGTGGTCGTCACAACTTTGGCACGATTGGCCCTGATAAGACACCTGTTGTCACACTTCCTGGCGATCCAATCGCTTCATACATTTCATTTGAACTCTTTGTTCGCCCAATGATTCGCACAATGTTGGGTGCTGCCACAATTCATCGCCCATCAGTAAAGGCCGCTCTTGAAAAGCCAATTGAATCCGCGGGTGGAATGCGTTCTTATATTCGCGCAATCTTGGCTGAAGATGGAAAGTCAGTTACCCCTTTAGCTAACCAAGATGAACAATCAACACTTTCTGATGCAAACGCATTCATCGCTGTCTCTGAAAGTGACACATCATTAAAGACCGGTGATCAGGTTACCGTTGTTGTTTTAGAACGACGTTACATCTAGTTTCATGAGCAATCACTGGCCTGTACTTTTACAGGATCAAGAGATTTATCTTCGGCCGCTTCGTTTTCGTGACAGGGCGCAATGGAACCGTGTTCGTGCAGAAAATCGCGACTGGTTATCGCCATGGGAGGCGACAATCCCGCCCATAAGCGAGGAAAGTTATCGAGAACTGCCTTCTTACTTTGAAATGGTAAAAATCCTCAACCACGAGGCCCGCGCCGGACGCTCTATGTCCTTCGCAATCTGGCAGGGGAGCAACCTCATCGGCCAGATTTCCCTAGGAGGAATTATTTATGGCGCAATGCGTGGTGGGCACATTGGATATTGGATTGATCGGAACTTTGCCAACCGCGGGTACACAACAAAAGCTGTTGAAATGCTTACCCAGTACGCCTTTGAGGTACTAAGACTTCACAGAGTCGAGATCAACCTTCGACCTGAGAATGCTTCATCTCGACGAGTAGCTGAAAAAGCTGGGTATGTGCTTGAAGGAGAGCGTCCTCGCTACCTACATATTGATGGGCAATGGCGAGATCACATCTGTTTTGTGAAGGAAAATTCCGCGATCAAGTAGCGCTTAAATCCCAAAAAAGCATCACCCCTTCCTTTAGATTTACCCATCATGGCTTCGGGACTAATTTATATAGCGATCATCGGTATGTGGGTCGCTTACTTTGCACCCCGTTGGATCCATGATCGAAATGAATTTTCTGGAAAATCTGTAGAACGTTTCAAGAGCGCGCTTCGCGTTGTCGCAAATCAATCCCCACACGAAGCATCAACTGGTGCGATTCATATTGATTTAGACCGCGAAGCAAAGTATCGCCAAAGCTTGTTACGTCGCAGACTTTCATTTGTCTTAATTGCATTTTCACTTGTTACGACAGTTGTAGGTGGAGTTATGAATTCAATGCCATTTATGTATGCCTTAGTTCCAGCATCAGGAATGTTGATCTATGTTGCAAATGTTCGTCGACATGTAATTGCTGATCAACTTCATAAGCGCCGAGTCACACAACTTCATCGCCGCAGCTCTGGTGTTTCAGCAACAAACTTGGCAGAAGTTGTCCAACCAAAGCCTTCAACAGAACATTGGATTCCATTGTCAGAGCGCGAACTGAAGGGCGTTGTTATCTTGCCTAAGGGTTCCGCAGCCGTACGCAATGAATGGCAACCAACCGAAGTTCCGGTTCCAACATATGTAAACGCGCCAAAGGCAGTTGTTCCAAAGCGCGTAATTGATTTAACTATTCCTGGGCAATGGAGCGAAGAGCAAGAGCGTCTAGAACGTGAAGCATTGGCTGCTGCATCACCTTCACGTGATGAAATCTTTGATCAGCAGTTGGCAGATGAAGCGGTTGAGCGTCTCAACCAAGCTCGCGCTGCTAACGAATAATTAAATCCAGGATTCAAACCACATACGAAGGTGCCAATCTTCATAGGTCATTGTCTGGCCTATAAATAAAGGTATAAAGAACAGGAAGCAGAGCAGCACAAGGGTAAATACACCCGCAACAATCGCTTGTGAAAGCCCCGCCTTTAAATGACCATCAAGCAACAACTTTGCGCAGTAAACAATTGCAAGGATCATAAATGGTTCAATGATGATTGCGTAGAAAGAAAAAACGGTGCGTTGCTGCATCGCAAACCAAGGCAAGTAACCTGCCGCAATACCTAATACAACAATGTTTGTAGCAGCATCAGTTCTGCGTTCAATCAAAGATTTAATCCAATAACCAATGACAACTGCGATCGCGATACATCCAATCCACCACAGCAACGGAGTACCTAAGGCCAAGACCTCTTGCGCACAATCTTTTGCACCACAATCTTTTGGAGTTGCATAGAAAAATGAAGTTGGTCTTCCCATCACCAACCAGCTCCAAGGATTTGCTTGGTAAGGATGTTTATCGGTTAATCCGGTATGAAAGTTGAGCATCTCTTGGTGATAATGCAACCAAGAAATAAATGGATTAGAGGACCATTCACGATCCCAGCCACGATCTGAAATAAACCAACCGGTCCAGGTAAAGATGTAAACAGCTATTGGTAATAGACCATATTGAGCAAATTTTTTTGCAACCAAAGTAAAAGTATCTCTAACGTCATGGTTTACCAAGATTCGATACAGACTAATAATTGCGATGATTGCTACAAAGTAAACAGCACTCCACTTGCAGCCAAGTGCCAGTCCAAATGCAAGACCTGCCCACCAATGTCGATCACGATGCCATAACAAGACACCAACTAGGGTAAAGAAAGTTAAGAACAGATCCAGCAGAGCTGTGCGTGAATGAACCAGCAGTAAGCCATCTACAGACATGAGAGCCGCACCAAGTGCAGTTAAGAATGGTGAGTAAAAGAGAACATGCACTAAACGTGCGAAGACCAGGATCAGAAGCGTTCCTATTACCGCAGATGCAATACGCCACCCAAACTCATTGTCCCCAAAGAGCTTTATTCCGCTTGCGATAAGCCATTTACCAACTGGGGGATGCACGATGAATTCAGGTTTTGCCCCATCAACTTCGACGCCATATTTCAGAAGATCTCGGGCTCCATCGACGTAATAGACCTCATCAAATACAAATCCCTTTGGTGTGCCCAGATTAAATATGCGCAACACAAAGGAGATCAATGCGATCACTATTGGTGCAATGGCTGCCATGGGACAAGAGTATGCGCGAATGACACAAATTACTGAGAGGATTAGCCCATGACGCTCATCTTGGCAGCTACTCCATTGGGAAATCCCGGTGATGCCAGCACTCGATTAAAGAGCGCAATTGAATCAGCATCCATTATTGCGGCTGAGGATTCACGCCGTTTTCATCGTTTGTGCGCAGATATCGAAGTGACCTTCACGGCAAAAGTTCTATCCTTTTTTGAAGGCAATGAAGAGGACCGTACGCGCGAATTAATTGCTGAGCTAAAAAGTGGAGCAACAGTTTTAGTTGTTTCCGATGCGGGTATGCCAACAATTAGCGATCCTGGATTTAGATTGATGCGCGATGCAATTGCTGAAGGAATAGATGTTTCGGTAATTCCTGGACCAAGCGCGGTAACAATGTCGGTAGCACTATCTGGTTTACCAACAGATCGTTTTTCCTTTGAAGGTTTTCCTCCTCGCACGGCAGGTGCACGTCTTGCCACATTTGAAAAACTCCGTTTTGAAGAACGCACGATGGTTTTCTTTGAAGCTCCACATCGTCTAAGCGATTCGCTTAAAGATGCTGTCAATGTATTTGGATCAGATCGTTTAGGTGCAATCTGCCGTGAAATGACAAAGCGATATGAAGAGACAATTCGCGGTTCACTAGGTGAACTTTCGACTTGGGCGGATACCAACGAGATTCTCGGCGAGATTACTGTGGTGATTGCCGGCGCAGTTACCGATTCTGCTTCTTTGACCGCGGCAGATATGGTCGGCCGAGTTCGTGAATTTGAGGCTGCAGGAATGGATCGAAAGTCAGCTATTGCAACTGTTGCCGATGAATTTGGCATCTCAAAGCGCCTCGTTTATGCCGCTGTCGTCGATGCGAATAAGATGAGCAAGTGAGTAAATCTTTCTACCTAACGACGCCGATCTATTACGTCAACGATGCTCCTCATATCGGGCATGCCTACACAACTGTTGCTGGAGATGTATTAACCCGTTGGCACCGCCAAAAAGGTGAATCAGTCTGGTTCTTAACTGGAACCGATGAGCACGGTCAGAAAGTGATGCGTACCGCTGAGCAAAACAATGTTGCACCTCAAGTATGGGTAGACAAGTTAGTTCAAGAAGCGTGGAAGCCAAATTGGGAACATCTCAATATCGCAAATGATGATTTCATCCGCACAACAGAAAAGCGTCACACTGAGCGCGTTCAAAAGTTTTTACAATCACTAAAGGATTCAGGCCACATCTATGCAGGCAAGTACGAAGGTCCTTACTGCGTTGGATGTGAAGAGTTCAAGCTCCCAGGTGATTTGATTGATATCGATGGCGCGAAGTGCTGTCCGATCCACAGCAAACCAATTGAATTAGTAAATGAGAACAACTGGTTCTTCAAGCTTTCAGCATTTGTTGAGCCGTTGCTTACGCATTACAAAAACAATCCTGATGCCTGCCAACCCGAAAGTGCACGCAACGAAGTTGTCTCATTTCTTGAAGGCGGAGTTTCTGATCTTTCGATCTCACGTTCAACATTTGATTGGGGTATTCCAGTTCCGTGGGATACAGATCAAGTTGTTTACGTCTGGTTTGATGCGTTGCTTAACTATGCAACCGCTGTTGGCTTAACAGATGCGCCAGATTCTGAAGGTGGCAAGAAGTTTGCTCAGACCTGGCCAGCAGATGTTCACCTTGTTGGAAAAGATATTTTGCGTTTCCATGCTGTTATTTGGCCAGCGATGTTAATGGCTGCAGGTCTTGAAGTACCTAAGAAGGTTTTTGCTCATGGTTGGCTACTTGTTGGCGGCGAAAAAATGAGTAAGAGCAAGTTGACCGGTATTGCTCCTAAGGACATCACCGATCACTTTGGAATCGATGCATTCCGTTATTACTTCTTGCGAGCAATTCCATTTGGAACAGATGGTTCATTCTCATGGGAAGACATGAGCGCTCGATATACATCAGAGCTTGCAAATGACTTTGGAAACCTGGCTTCACGAAGTGCTGCAATGGTTGAAAAGTACTGTGCAGGCTCACTTCCAGCGGTCAGTCACGATGCAGGCCTAGAGACCGCGCTGAAAGAAACTGTTGCAAAGGCTGATGCTGCAATGTGCGCACTTGATTTCCAAGGCGGCATTATGGCGATTATGGATTTCTGCAAGCAGGTAAATGGTTATGTAACTATTAAAGAGCCATGGATTCTTGCTAAAGATCCTGCTAACCAAGCGGTTCTTGAAGAGGTTTTGTATAACACCGCCGAATCACTTCGCGCACTAGCTGTACTTCTACATCCAGTGATGCCACAGACATGCGAAATTTTGTGGCAGAGCCTTGGAGCACAAGCAGCACTTGGTGATTTATCGGCGCAAAAGATTTCAGATGTTGCGACATGGGGACAACTTCCACAAGGTGCAACAGTTACTAAGACTCCAGTTTTGTTCCCTCGTCTAGAAACTCCTGCTTCGTAACAGATGGCTGATCGCCACAACCGCGATATCGATCGACCTCGCGCACCGCTGCCAGAACCACTTCCGGTTCCAACAGTTGATGCACATGCCCACATGGAGATCGTTACCGATGCAGCATTTGATTCACAAGAAGTTGCTGATGTAATTGCCGAAGCAAAATCTGTAAATATAGATCGCATCGTCCAAGTTGGTTATTCAGCAGAACAATCCAAGTGGTGTGTGGCGGCGGCTGAGAAGTGGAACACATCAGTATTAGCCGCAGTTGCATTACACCCAAATGAAGCACCAGTTGTCCCTGATCTTGATGCAGATTTAAAGTTTATTGAAGAGCTGGCACAACACCCACGTGTGCGCGCAATTGGTGAAACCGGTTTGGATTACTTCCGCACCCCGCCTGAACTTCGCAAACGCCAACAAGATTCCTTTAAGTGGCACATTGAATTAGCAAAGAAAACTAACAAAGCACTAGTTATCCATGATCGTGATTCACACGATGATGTTCTATCTGTGCTGCTCGAAGTCGGTGCGCCTGAAAAGACTGTGTTTCACTGCTTTTCCGGCGATGTTGATATGGCCAAGATTTGTATCGATCGTGGCTACATCCTTTCCTTTGCCGGGACTCTGACCTTTAAGAACGCACCAGCCTTGCGCGAAGCGGTAAAGCTGGTGCCACTAGATCAATTATTGGTTGAAACAGATTCACCATTTTTGGCACCATCACCTAACAGAGGTGCGGGAAATACTCCTGCGCAGATTGCAAATATTGTGCGCGCTATGGCAACTGAACGAAATCAAGATTTAGCAGAACTTGCTACAGCTCTCAGTAATAACGCTGAACGAGTATTTGGGTCATTTGCCCCATGACATTGTTAGGTGCGGCGCAGATCCGCGAACTTGCGGCAAAGTTAGATTTAAAGCCCTCAAAATCTTTGGGCCAAAACTTTGTTATTGATTCAAATGTTTGCACAAAGATTGTCCGTACAGCAGGTGTTACATCAGATGACATCGCACTTGAAATTGGGCCAGGTCTTGGATCGCTAACCCTTGCAATGTTAGAAATTGCGAAATCTGTTGTTGCGGTTGAAATTGATCCTCGCCTTGCACAACAACTGCCATTAACTGTTGCCGATCACTTTGATCATCCAGAAAATTTAACGGTGATTAACAAGGATGCATTAGCGGTGAATGAATTGCCTATTCAGCCAACGGTCCTTGTAGCTAATTTGCCATATAACGTTTCAGTTCCTGTACTTCTTCATCTACTTGAAAAGTTTCCATCAATTCGCACCGGTGTAGTAATGGTGCAAGCAGAAGTTGCAGATCGTTTAGCCGCAAAGCCAGGCGGCAAGGAATATGGAATTCCAAGTGTTAAAGCGGCATGGTGGGCAGATGTAAAAAATGTGGGAACTGTGTCTAGATCAATCTTTTGGCCTGCACCCAATGTTGATTCAAAGTTAGTTGGATTTACCCGTCGCGAAACCGCCGGTCCTGAAGAGATGCGCGAAAAGGTTTTCACAATCATCGATGCAGCCTTCGCTCAGCGCCGAAAGATGCTGCGATCAGCACTTTCTAGCCTGTATGGCTCATCATCTGCGGCTGAAGAAATATTGATAAAAGCAGGAATCGACCCGACTCTTCGAGGCGAAGCACTGCAAGTTGAATCTTTTTGCAAGATTGCAGCCGTTGCACCTGACATTTTCTAATTGCAGTTATAGGGTCGCGACATGCCAGTAAAGAGTGTGACCGTGCGCGTACCTGCAAAGGTCAACCTCCAATTATCTGTTGGACCAAAAGAAGCAGATGGCTATCACAACCTAGTTTCTGTTTTCCAAGCAATTTCAATCTTTGATGATGTAACTATTAAATTAGCTGAACCCGGTGCTGGATTAACAATCTCGATTACTGGCGATCAGACTCATGGGGTTCCAGCGGATGCAAACAACCTTGCAGCAAAAGCGGTTTCACTTATTTCAAAGGAATACGACCTAACCGTTGATGCTCATATTGAAATTAAGAAATCAATTCCGGTAGCCGGCGGAATGGCTGGCGGAAGCGCAGATGCTGCCGCAACTATTGTTGGAATCGATTACTTGTATTCACTTGGAATGACTCGAGATGAGATGTCTGAAATTGCTGCTCAAATCGGAAGCGATGTTCCATTCATGCTCAGTGGTGGAACCGCCATTGGCCGTGGACATGGTGATCAATTAACAGCTGCACTTTCTCGCGGCACCTATCACTGGGTTCTTGCGTTAAGCACGCACGGATTATCAACACCAGCTGTATATGCAGAGTGCGATCGCTTACGTGCCGAACTTGAAATTGTTGAACCACAAACACATGAAGGTTTAATGCAGGCGTTGCTTGCTGCAGATTCAGCATCAGTTGGTGCAGCGTTAGTAAATGATTTACAGGCAGCTGCATGTTCATTGCGCCCTGCACTTCGTTTAGTTTTAGATGTTGGTCAGGAATATGGCGCGCTAGGAGCAATAGTTTCTGGCTCTGGCCCAACAGTTGCATTCTTAGTTGCCGATGAAGAGGCGGGCCTTGATTTAGCGGTCGCACTGACCTCTAGCGGGGTAGTAGGCAGCGTTGCACGGGCATATGGCCCTGTGGCAGGGGCGAAAGTAATCTCGTAACCCTCTAGATGGTCGTCAGCACCACCATTTATGAGGGAGAATATGCGTTCCGCCATTGTGTAGTGGCTAGCACATGGGCCTTTGAAGCCCAGGGTCCAGGATCGATACCTGGTGGCGGAGCCACCATCACCGCCAAGATTTTCATCTCCGATAGAGTTCACTCGTGACCGTACAAACCGTGATCCTCCTCGCCGCAGGTGAAGGCACACGTATGAAGTCGGCAACTCCTAAGGTTCTTCACAGCGTCGCAGGTCGTTCGCTACTTGGACATGTATTGCACGCGGTTGATCATCTTTCACCTAAAGAACTTCGCATCGTTGTCGGCTCAGGTCGCGAAGCGGTTGAAGCTCACATCGCTGAAATCGCCCCAAAGGCCACAACAGTTTTTCAGGAACACCGCGGTGGCACAGGACATGCTGCGCAGTTAGCGCTCGCAGGTAACGCTCCTAAGGGAACAGTTCTGATTCTTGCCGGCGATACACCAATGCTCACCGGAGACTCTCTTGCGCAGTTTGTTGCCGCACATGCTGCTGGAAAATTTGCAGCATCGGTATTAACTGCAGAACATCCTGAGCCAACTGGTTATGGACGCATCATCCGCGATGACAATGATGAACTACTTCGAATCGTCGAAGAAAAAGATGCAACTGATGATGAGAAATTTATCTTTGAAATTAACAGCGGCGTATACGCATTTGATGGTGAAAAGCTTGCAGCCTCAATCTGCAAGTTAACCAATAATAATGCCCAAGGCGAGCTGTACTTAACTGATGTAATCGGAATTCTTAAGTCTGCAGGCGAATCAATCGCTGCAATCATGATTGATGATTTCACCGAAACACTTGGAGTTAACGATCGCGTCCAATTAGCTGAAAGTGCTGCAATGCTTCGCGATCGCATTAATGATCAATGGATGCGTGCGGGTGTAACAATTATTGATCCAACAACAACGTGGATCGACTCAACTGTTGAACTTTCAAATGATGTAACTCTGCACCCAGGCACAGCGTTGCTTGGATCAACAAAGGTGGCAACTGGCGCTGTCATAGGCCCTCGCTCAACTTTGACTGATTGCGTCGTGAAAGAAGGCGCGTCAGTTCTTGAATCAATCGCTACGGAAACCATCATTGGTGAGGGCTCAACAGTTGGCCCATTCACATATTTACGTGCCGGAACTCAACTAGGCGATGCAACCAAAGCTGGTGCATTTGTTGAGATGAAGAACGCAGTGGTCGGAACCGGATCTAAGGTCCCACATCTTTCATATGTCGGAGATGCAACTATCGGCGAAGGCAGCAATATCGGCGCTGCAACAATCTTTGTTAATTACGACGGCGTTGAAAAGCATCACACAACCGTTGGCGATCATGTCCGAATCGGCAGCGATTCAATGCTCGTAGCCCCTGTAACTATTGGAGATGGTGCATATACAGCTGCTGGATCTGTGATTACTGAAGATGTTCCGGCAGGCGCGATTGGTGTTGGCCGAGCAAAGCAGAGAAATGTATTAGATTGGGTTCTGCGCAAGCGCGCACATACGAAGTCCGCACAAGCCGCCGAAGCAAGCAATAAGAAGGGCTAGATACATGAGCGAGATCCGTTTATCTTCTGAAAAGAGATTGCGCCTATTTGCAGGCCGCGGATTTCCCGAACTAGCTGAAGAGGTCGCTACCGAACTCGGCATCCCTCTAACACCAATGTCTGCATATGACTTTGCAAATGGTGAAATCTTTGTTCGCTTCGAAGAATCAGTTCGCGGTTGCGATGCCTTCGTAATTCAGAGCCACACAAACCCTGTTAACAAGCAGATCATGGAACAACTCATCATGGTTGATGCATTGAAGCGCGCATCTGCAAAGCGCATCACAGTGGTTACACCTTTTTATGGTTACGCACGTCAAGATAAGAAGAGCCGCGGACGTGAGCCAATCACAGCGCGTTTGATGGCCGATCTTTTCAAGACAGCAGGAGCAGATCGTTTGATGTCTGTCGATCTTCACACATCACAGATTCAAGGTTTCTTCGATGGTCCAGTAGATCACCTCTTCGCACTTCCAATGCTTGCAAACTATGTTGGCAGCAAAGTTGATCGCACACGTTTAACAATCGTTTCTCCTGACTCAGGTCGCGTGCGCGTTGCAGAGCGTTGGTCGGATCTACTTGGTGGATGCCCAATCGCATTCATTCACAAGACACGTGATCCACGTATTCCAAATGAGTCTGTAACAGGTCGCGTTGTTGGAGATGTTGTTGGTCAAACATGTGTAGTTATCGATGACATGATCGACACAGCAGGAACAATTACTAAGGCAGTGGATGCACTATTTGAAGCAGGTGCTGCTGATGTAATCATCGCTGCTACACACGCTGTATTTAGCGGTCCAGCGGTTGATCGCCTAAAGGCCAGCCGTGCATCTGAAGTTGTTATTACTAATACCTTGCCAATTTCTGAAGATCAGAAGTTCGACAATCTGACAGTGCTTTCAATCGCTCCACTTCTAGGTCGCGCAATCCGCGAAGTATTTGAAGATGGATCAGTAACTAGCCTCTTTGATGGTCACTCCTAAGCGGGGATTTGGAGCTTTCTCCCTTATCTCATAGACTCCAACCATTCTGGCGAGGGTTTCAAACGGAACCGTTATCGACGGCAAGGTGTCTAACTCCTGTCAGATCTAATCGACAGGAGTTTTTTCATGGCAGAAGTAAAGATCGTCGGAACCACCCGCACTGAATTTGGTAAGGGCGCATCACGTCGTGCACGTCGCGATGGCTTAGTTCCTGCAGTTATCTATGGTCACGGAGAGAAGCCTCTTCACATCACTCTTCCTGCAAAGGAACTTGGCGTTGCTCTAAAGCAGTCAAACGTTCTTTTGGACATCACAATTGATGGCAAGAGTGAGCTAACACTTCCAAAGGTGATCGTTCGCGATTTCCTAAAGCAGATTCTTGAGCACGTAGACCTAGTTTTGGTTCGTCGTGGCGAGAAGGTTGTTGTTTCAGTTCCTGTTCACACAGTTGGTGAGCATGATCGTGATGGAATTCTTGAGCACGTACACAACACAATCGATGTACGCGTTGATGCATCATCTATCCCAAGCTTCCTAGAAGTAGATATTCAGGGACTTGCATCAGGTACTTCACGATACGCATCAGATGTGAAGTTGCCAGCAGGTGTTGAGCTTGAATCAGATCCAAAGACAATCGTTGTTCACTTGTCTGAGAAGGCAACTGCTTCAGCTACTGAAGAGACTGCTGCCCCTGCAGCAGATGCAGCAGCACCAGCTGCGGCTGAATAACCAACGTAAGTCGCTTTAACCTTTAAGGTTCGTTGTTATGACGTGGTTGGTAGTGGGTCTGGGTAATCCAGGCGAAAAATACGCTGCCACCCGTCATAACATCGGACAAATGGTGATCGATGAGTTAGCTCGTCGCCATTCAGTCAAACTTTCAACACATAAATCCCGTACAGATATCGCAGCCTTCAAATTACAGGCGGGCGAACATTCAGTCATTATCGCGAAGTCAAAAAGCTATATGAATGAAACTGGCGGACCAATAAAAGCTCTAGCTAATTTTTATTCAGTTGATCCTGAAAACATCATCGCACTTCACGATGAACTTGATATTCCATTTGCTGCAATTCGCACCAAGATTGCTGGTGGAGATAACGGCCACAATGGTTTGAAATCAATGACTTCAGCATTTGGTGGGCCAGATTATTACCGAGTTCGTCTAGGAATTGGCCGCCCAATGGGTCAACAAGATCCTGCTGATTTTGTTTTGAAGGCGTTTTCAAAGGAAGAGCAAAAAGCGCTAGGTGAGTTTATTGATCGTGGCGCAGATGTAGTCGAATCGCTTATTACAAAAGGTTTAGAAGCAACACAATCGGCCCATAACAGCTAAACAAACTAGAGTAGCTAAATCAGCCAGTATTACGAAGACCAGCTGCAACACCGTTAATAGTTAGCAACAATGCGCGTTGCAAAACAGGATCTGCAGAATCTCCAGCCTCACGCACACGCTTCAGCAGGTTAATCTGCAATAACTGAATCGGCGATAGATATGCATCGCGAACCTGCAATGTACGAGCCAAGATCTCTTGATCGCCAAGCAGCGTTGTCTTATTTGTTAACTTCAAAATCTCTGCAACAGTTAAATCAAACTCCTGTTGAATCTCATCCAAAAAGTGGTGAAGTTCTGCGGGTACAAGTGTTTCTACATAACGCTTTGCCATTGCAAGATCTGTCTTAGCAAGTGTCATTTCAACATTGCTGATAAATGTTGTGAAGAAGTGCCAATCCTTAAGCATCTTCTGCAGCAAATCAGAATGTCCTGCTTCGCGCGCTGCCTTTAATCCTGAGCCGACTCCGAACCAGCCAGGAACGATCTGACGAGATTGAGTCCAACCAAACACCCATGGAATCGCACGCAGTGAATCAAGCCCACTGGATGCATCCGGACGACGTGATGGACGTGAGCCTAAGAAGAGATTTCCCAGCTGCTCAACAGGTGTTGATGCATAGAAATACGCAGGCAGATCTGGTTGTTCGATCAAAGATCGGTAACGCTTAAATGAGGCATCGCTCAGTAACTGCATGCAATTTCCCCATGCATCCAGCTCTGCCGGTGTTTGGCGAGGGCCACGGTTAAGAACTGTGGCTTCCAGAGATGCAGCAAGTGTTAACTCAACATTTTCACGAGCAAGAGATGGAAGTGCGTACTTATCGCTAATTACCTCGCCTTGCTCTGTCATCTTAATTTGGCCATCAACTGAACCCCATGGCAAAGCAATCAGCGCTTCATATGTTGGTCCGCCACCACGACCGACAGAACCACCACGACCATGGAACAAACAAAGCTTTACTCCGTACTTAATTGCAACATCGCGCAAAGAACGCTGAGCACGGTGGATTTCCCACTGGCTGGTTGCAATTCCTGCATCCTTGTTGGAATCTGAGTAACCGAGCATGATCTCTTGAGTATTTCCACGCAAAGCAACAACTTCACGATATGCAGGATTGCTAAGTAACTTTTCAAGAATTTCGCCAGCTGCGCGAAGTTCTGCAACTGTTTCTAGTAGTGGGGCAAAACCAATACGTGCCTTCTTTTCCTTCAGCGATACAAGCCCTGCATGTTGCGCAATAACAACTGCAGCAATTAGATCATCAGCACCCTTAGTCATCGAAACGATGTAAGTCTCAATTGCCTCTGGTCCAAAGCGATCAATCAAATCATTGATCGCAACAAAAGTATCCAGAGTTTTCTTGCCCGATGCGTCTAAGGCCGATGTATTAAAGGTAGTTGTGTTTGCTAGAACTTGAGTAAGGATCTCAAACTTTTCATCATGAGACTTGGCCAGGTAACCATCAACACCAGTAATTTGACTCAAAACATGGTGATGGGCATCTGAGTGCTCACGAATATCCATGGTTGCGTGATTAATTCCAAAGGCTGCAACAGTGCGGATTGTGCGCTCAAGTAAGCCTGTAGCAATCAATTCTCCGCGGTGAGCAAGTAGTGAATCGCGCATCAAAACAAGGTCTGCCAGAAGTTCTGCGGTGTTTGCATAATCGCGGTTTGGAACATGGGCTGCGCCCTTTGCATGGCGATCACGTGTGAAAGCCAAACGGTGCACGATCGCAGTTGCCTTTAAGCGGTATGGCTCTTCAGCATTTAAGCGCAAGAAACGTGGTTCAAACTCAGGGATATTGGCAAGATCCTTTTCAACTGATGCTGAAAGTTCAGGAGTGGCACCAACAATCTTGGTTGAAACCGAAAGCATCTGGCGTAAGGCATTCATTGCAGCGATTGTTACACGTATCGCATGGCCAACTTGAAGCACCATCGCATCGGTAGTTACTTCAGCGGTGATATTTGGATTTCCATCGCGGTCTCCGCCAATCCAATTTCCAAAGGACAGTGGGCGAGCGGTGATAGGAACATCAACATCAATGCGCTTCATCTCTTTTGCAAAATCATTGAGAACTTCTGGAACTGTTTGAGTAAACAAATCATCCAAGTAGTACAAAGCATTTAATGCTTCATCAAGTGGCTCTGGTCGACCCAATCGCAATTCATCTGTCTGCCACAACAAATCAATTGTTTCAGCTAAGCGATCCTGCTGCGATGGATTACGTGGATCATCTAAAAGATCTGCAATGCTTCCCAACTTATTTAAAACTGAACGACGTGCTGCTTCAGTTGGGTGCGCGGTAAAGACGGGGCGCACTGACATTGTGCTTACCCATTGTTCAATCTCTTCTTTTGTTAATTCATGACCCGGGGTTTGTGCCTTCAACGCCTCTTCAATGCGATCAACTGCACGGGCAAGCCACGAACCACCTGTCGCACGTGCATCTGCAAGCACGCGGGCACGGTGAACTTGTTCGGCAACATTTGCTAAGTGGAAGTAAGTGCTAAATGCACGCACAAGTTGAACAGAATCATCAATTGAAAGATCTGCAAGTATTTCTGCGCCGGAACCTTCACGAACCGCTTTGCGAACCTCTTCAACTAATGCCAAAAGTTCGGGACCTTCTTGGCGAACCAATGTTTGACCTAACAAATCTCCAAGGCGGCGCACATCGCTACGAAGTCCTGCATCATCAGCTGCGATTGGGCTCTGGCTCATTGGTCAATCCTCTCAGGTAACAGGTTGGCGCGAAACAAATTACACTTAGCAATATCAAGCCCCCCTCCTTTAGGAGTTGGGGCCTTACGGCATTGGAGAGTAATTATGCGCGGGTTAATTCCAGCCTTGCCACTTAATTCCGATGCATCTCATATCGTGGCACCGACCGCCATGTATCCATTCTTGCTAGCGGCACGGGCACAATCACATCCGCTCATCATCGTTACTAGCTCAAGTCGAAGTAGCGAAGATTTAGTAAACGAACTTCGCGAACTTCATGACAATGTCTTGGAGTTTCCGGCCTGGGAAACGTTGCCTCATGAGCGTCTGAGTCCACGAAGTGACACCATCGCAAAGCGAATTCAGACTCTGTATGCGCTGAAAGAGAAGCAGCAGACAAATCCAATCGTTGTAACACCAGTGCGCGGTGCAATTCATAGAATCATCAGCGATCTTGGATCCATCCCATTAATGAAATTAGAAATTGGGAAAGAGCAGTCACTAGATGAACTAGTTCGTCACCTGTCTGCCCTTGCATATACACGTACAGATTTAGTTGAACGTCGTGGTGAGTTTGCGGTGCGCGGTGGAATTGTTGATTTGTTCTTACCGCTGAGCAATCACCCAATTCGTATTGATTTCTTTGGTGATGAGATTGAAGATTTAAGCTTCTTTGAAGTTGCTGATCAACGCACCTTTAAGCCAGTTGTAGGAAGTGTTGATATTTATCCTTGCCGCGAGCTACTTCTTACAACAGAGATTAAACATCGAGCAATTGAGATCAAAGATGATTATCCAGCTGCAGCGGAAATGCTGGACAAGATAAGTGAGGGAATGACCTTTGAAGGCATGGAGTCATTAATTCCACTGCTGATTGATAACACCGAAAGTCTGCTTTCACGAATGCCCGAAGGCACGCAGCTAGTCTTTATTGATGAGCAGCGAATTAAAACTCGCGCCGCTGATTTGCTTGCAACTAATGAAGAGTTCCTTAACGCCTCTTGGTCAAACGCCGCACATGGCGGAATCGCACCTTTGCATGATGGTGCGGGCACATATATGTCATGGGATGAGTTTGAAGAAGAGCAAACTCGGACAAGTATTTCTAAGCGTCAGTTAAGTCCATTTGGAACTGATTTAGATCCCGAAACAACCTTCTTAGATTACGCAGCAATTGATCCAATGCGCGGAGATATCGACCGCACAATCAATGCATTGCGTCAGGCACTAGAAGAACATCGCACAGTTATCTTTGCAACACATGGCCATGGAATGTTGGAAAGGTATGCAGGAATCTTCAGAGGCGCAGATCTTCCTGTTCAGATCGTAGAAAAATTGTTGGCGACTCCAACTAAGGGAAGCATCCATCTGACAACATCTGTTATCGCGCATGGCTTTGAAAGCGCCGATGATCAGATCTTCTTCATGACTGAACGAGATTTAACCGGCAGTAAGGGCAGTGTTAAGGATGGCGAACGTTTACCGTCAAAGCGTAAACAAGCAATTGATCCGCTTGAATTAAAGAGTGGTGATTATGTTGTGCACGAACAACACGGAATTGGCCGCTATATCGAGTTATTGCAGCGCACAGTTGCTGGAGTAACGCGCGAATATTTAATTATTGAATATGCACCTGCAAAGCGTGGGCAACCCGGGGACCGGATCTTTGTCCCTACAGATGCACTAGAACAAGTCTCAAAGTATGTAGGTGGCGAAACACCTACCGTGCACCGCATCGGTAGCGGTGAATGGCAAAAAGCAAAGGGCCGTGCACGAAAGGCTGTTCGCCAAATTGCTGGTGAATTGATTCGTCTATATGCAGCGCGCACGAGTTCACCAGGCTTTGCTTTCTCACTCGATACACCGTGGCAGCGCGAGCTGGAGGATTCTTTTTCATACATCGAAACACCCGATCAGCTATCAACAATTAATGATGTTAAGCAAGACATGGAGCGGCCGTACCCAATGGACCGCATTATTTGCGGCGATGTTGGCTACGGAAAAACAGAGATTGCAATCCGTGCTGCATTTAAAGCTGTCCAAGATGGAAAACAGGTTGCAGTCCTTGTTCCCACAACATTGTTAGTCCAGCAACACTCAAAGACATTTGAAGAACGTTATGCAGGCTTCCCATTAAAGGTTGCAGGTCTTTCACGATTTAACACCGCTAAAGAGAGCAAAGAGATCCTTGCTAACTTAGCTGCGGGCACAGTTGATGTCGTTGTAGGAACTCACCGAATTCTCTCTAATGATGTGCAGTTCAAAGACCTGGGTCTTGTTATTGTCGATGAAGAACAACGTTTTGGTGTTGAACAAAAAGAGTCATTAAAGAAACTGCGTACAACTGTGGATGTATTAGCAATGTCTGCAACGCCTATTCCACGCACCCTTGAAATGGCTGTTACTGGTATCCGTGAAATGTCCACGATCACAACACCGCCTGAAGAGCGCCATCCAATCCTTACTTATGTGGGTCCAGCCGAAGAGGCTCAAATAACCGCTGCTATTCACCGCGAATTACTGCGCGACGGTCAGATCTTCTACTTACATAACCGTGTTGAGAGCATTGATCGCACCGCTGTGCGACTAAAAGAACTAGTTCCAGAAGCGCGCATTCGTGTTGCCCACGGTCAAATGTCTGAAGGCGAATTAGAGGATGTAATTCTTGCTTTCTGGAATAAGGATTTTGATGTTTTGGTGTGTACAACAATTGTTGAAAGCGGCTTAGATATTCAAAACGCTAATACATTAATTGTTGAACGTGCAGATCGTTTTGGCTTGTCACAACTTCACCAGCTTCGAGGTCGTGTTGGTCGCGGCCGCGAACGTGCCTACGCATACTTCTTGTATCCCAATGATGAACCACTCTCTGAATTAGCTCATGAGCGTTTAACAACAATCGCATCTAACACAGATCTCGGTTCAGGTATGCGAGTAGCTCTAAAGGATCTTGAAATTCGCGGTGCAGGAAATCTTTTGGGCGGCGAACAATCAGGACACATTGCAGATGTTGGTTTTGATTTATATATGCGAATGGTTGGAGAAGCGGTTCAAGAATATAAATCTGGAATTATAGAAACTGAGGAAAAGATTTCTGAATGCAAGGTCGAACTTCCGATTAATGCTCACCTATCATCTGAGTATGTTCCAGGTGAAAGATTGCGCCTTGATTTGTATCGCCGACTAGCCGATGTGAAATCACCTGAAGACGTTTCAGCCATCGAAGCTGAATTGCTTGATCGTTTTGGAGAATTACCTGAGGAAGCACAAGCGCTTCTGGGTGTTGCATCTCTTCGCGCCCAAGCTAAAGCGGTGAAGCTGACTGAAGTTGTTGTGCAAGGAAAATTCCTTCGCCTTGCACCATTAGTTCTTCCTGAATCCCGTCAGTTACGTCTCTCACGTCTATATCCAGGTTCGCTCTATAAGGGCGCAATGAGCACGGTTTTAGTGGCACTTCCCAAGGCAACTAGTTGGAATCCGTCCCAGAATGCCCCTGAAATAGTGGATACTTCTCTTCTGGCCTGGGTCGTAGAGGCCGTACATCAACTTAGCGAAGTACCGAAAGCGAGCTCATAGTGAAGAAGATTCTTGCCCTTGTCGCAGTAGCAGCAACATTTGTTTTAACTGGATGTTCTCAAGTTGGTGCGGCAGCAACAGTTGGCGATACAAAGATCACGCAAGCAACTGTTCAGGGAAGCATCGATGCAATCCTTGCTGAGCGCGCAAAAGTTGATACAACTCAGATGCAGCTCGAAACAGGAGAAGCGCTGAACCGTTCACAACTTCGCTTCCACTTACTCAGCACACTTCTTCGCGAAGTAGGCGGCGAGCTCAAGGTAACTGTTACTAAGGCTGAAATTGATACACGTCGTGCAAGCATTCTTGATCAGGTCGGTGGAGCAGCATCACTTCCAACTGCACTTGTAAACGCAGGAATCGCGCCAGATGATTTAGATACATATATCGAAGCAATCTCATACTCAGACAAGATCAGCCAAGCACTAGTTGCGGCTGGTGTAACTGAGGATCAGGTCGGAACAGAGTTGCAGAAGCTTGTTGTAGCAAAGGCAAAGGCCCTTGGTGTGACTGTTAATCCACGTTACGGCAAGTGGGATGCAACTGTTGCAGATGTTGTTGCGGCGGATTCAGCATCAACAGCAGTAACTCCTTCAGGCAATTAACTCTTCTCTGATGCAAGGTTCACAACTTCAACGCCTTGTTGAAGTCATGAATACTTTGCGTTCACCTGGTGGATGCCCATGGGATGCTGAACAAACTCATGAATCACTTCTGAAATATTTACTGGAAGAGTCATATGAATTTGTTGACGCGGTTCAATCAGGCAATCGCGTTGATATGCGTGAAGAACTTGGCGATGTTTTATTGCAGGTGTACTTCCATGCGCGTATGGCAGAAGAGCATCCAACAGATCCCTTTTCAATTGAAGAGGTTGCTCAAGGGATTGCAGATAAGTTAATTCGACGACATCCGCATGTATTTGAAGGTGTAGAAGTTCGTGATGCGCAAGAGGTTCTTGAAAATTGGGAAGAGATCAAAAAGAAGGAAAAGGGTCGAACCTCACCTCTAGATGGAGTTGCGATGTCTCAGCCTGCACTTCCATTAATTGAAAAACTTTTATATCGAGCAGAAAAATACAATGTAGACGTTGCAACACCAGATTCAGTTTCAATTGAAGGCGCCGCAGATGAAGGCGCAGTGGGCCAAGCGCTTTTGGCTGTTATCGCCTGGGCTAATTCCAATGGAATTGATGCAGAAGCTGCCCTTCGCAAGGAAGCCATGCGTATCGCCCAACAGATAGGCCCCGCATAAGGCAGGGTAGGATTGCCCCATTAAAGACAGTGCCATTTCAGCGTTGAGGTCGGCAAAAGGTTAAGAACTCAAAGGAGATACGCAATGGCAATTATCGAAGCATTAGGTGCCCGTGAAATTCTCGACTCCCGTGGAAATCCAACGGTTGAAGTTGAAATCCAATTAGAGGATGGCACACAAGCACGCGCTGCAGTTCCAAGCGGTGCATCAACAGGTGCATTTGAGGCAGCTGAACTTCGCGATGGTGGCAAGCGTTACCTAGGCAAAGGTGTTGAAAAGGCGATCGCATTTGTAAATGATGAAATTGCTCCAGAAATCATTGGTTTTGATTCACAGGACCAGCGTCTTATCGATGCAGCGATGATCGAGCTCGATGGCACAAAGAACAAGTCACGTCTTGGTGCAAACGCAATCCTTGGTGCATCACTTGCTGTTGCAAAGGCATCTGCTGAATCTTCAGATCTTTCATTGTTCCGCTACCTAGGTGGACCAAACGCACATGTGTTGCCAGTTCCAATGATGAACATCCTTAACGGTGGCGCACACGCAGATACAAACGTTGATATTCAAGAGTTCATGATCGCCCCAATTGGCGCACCAACATTCCGCGAATCAGTTCGCTGGGGTGCCGAGATCTATCACGCACTTAAGGCGGTTCTTAAGAAGCGCGGACTTGCAACATCAGTTGGCGATGAAGGTGGCTTTGCTCCAAACCTAGATAGCAACCGTGCAGCACTTGATTTGATCCTCGAAGCGATCACCGCTGCAGGATTCAAGCCAGGTACTGACATTGCACTAGCAATGGATGTTGCTGCAACTGAGTTCCACGAGAACGGTAAGTACAACTTTGAAGGCGCAGTAAAGACATCTGATGAAATGATCGCGTATTACACATCTCTAGTAGATGCCTACCCAATCGTTTCAATCGAAGATCCTCTAAATGAAGAAGACTGGGCTGGTTGGACTGAGATGACTAAGGTCCTTGGCTCACGAATCCAGATCGTTGGAGATGACCTATTTGTTACTAACCCAGAGCGTTTAGCAAAGGGAATCGCTGGAAACACAGCAAACGCACTTCTAGTTAAGGTAAATCAGATTGGAACTCTTACAGAGACAATCGATGCAGTAGAAATGGCACACCGTGCTAACTACCGCAGCATGATGAGCCACCGTTCAGGTGAAACAGAGGACACAACAATTGCCGACTTGGCTGTTGCGCTTAACTGCGGACAGATCAAGACAGGTGCACCTGCACGAACAGAGCGTGTTGCTAAGTACAACCAGCTTCTTCGCATTGAAGAGGAACTAGCTCAGGGTGGTCGCTACGCAGGTCGCGATGCATTCCCTCGTTTCAAGGCGTAAGAATTAGTTATGGCACGTCGACAGCTTCGCTTTGGTCGTCGACGTACCTCTAATCGTGTTTTGGCGTTATCAGCAATTCTTTTCTTTCTTGCTCTGACTATCGCACCGCCTGTGAAGCATTACTTCACACAACGTGCACAGATCAGTGCATTGAAGTCGCAGCTTTCTGCAGATCAAACCGCTCTGCAGAAAGCTCAAAAAGAATTATTGCTATGGCAGGATCCTGAATACATAAAGTCTCAAGCACGTGAACGTCTGCACTTTGTTATGCCCGGAGAACGTCAATACATCGTGACTCAAGGTGAAACAGATGCCGCACAAAGCGGGACAACCAAAATTGCTAGCTCACTAGCTGATGGACAACCGTGGTACTCTCGTTTAATCGCATCAATTAGCGAAACCGGTAACTAATGCGCGAAGTAACTCAGGCAGATCTTGATTGCATTCAAACTCAGCTAGGACGCACTCCTCGCGATGTTCATGCAATTGCATATCGCTGCCCATGCGGCAAGCCTGCGGTTGTTGAAACCCCACCTCGGCTTGAGGATGGAACCCCATTTCCAACCTTTTATTACGCCACCTGCCCACGTTTAACAGCTGTTATTTCAACCCTAGAAACAACTGGGTTAATGGGCGAAATGAATGAACGTTTAGAAAACGATACAGAATTAGCTGGTGCCTATCACGCAGCACATGATGATTACATTGCATCACGTTCAGCTTTAGGCATTGATGTGCCTGAAGTAGATAATGTTTCAGCAGGTGGAATGCCAAACCGTGTTAAATGTTTGCATTCATTGGTTGCACACTCACTTGCTGCAGGACCAGATGTAAATCCGCTAGGCGATGAGGCTTTAGCAAAGCTACATGAATGGTGGAAGAACAACCCATGCGAGTAGCTGCGATTGATTGTGGAACAAACTCAATTCGTCTATTAATTGCAGATATTGATGGCACTAACTTTCGCGAAGTTGTTCGCGATATGGAGATCGTTCGTTTAGGTCAAGGTGTTGATCAAACAGGTCAATTTCATCCCGATGCGATCGCTCGCACATTAACTGCCGTCGATAAGTTTGCTGCAGAGATTGCAAAGCGTGGAGTAGAAAAGATTCGCTTTTGTGCAACAAGTGCAACCCGCGATGCCACCAACCGCCACTTATTTGTTGATGGAGTTCGCGAACGTCTTGGCATTGAACCTGAAGTAATCAGCGGAAATGAAGAGGCAGCGCTTTCTTTTGCTGGTGCGATTCAAGATTTAGATCCTTCTGAAGGCCCATTCTTAGTTATTGATATTGGTGGGGGATCAACAGAGTTTGTCTTTGGAACTTCAACGGTTGAAGCTGCCCGAAGTGTAAATATCGGTTGTGTTCGCATGACTGAACGCCACTTCGCTAATGATCCTGCAACATCGGAGCAACTTGAATTAGCCCGCACCGATATTCAAGCTGCGATTGCTCAGGCAGCTGCCGAAGTGCCTATTACACAGGCAAAAACACTTGTTGCGGTCGCAGGTACGGCAACAACTGTTGCTGCAGCAGCTCTAAATCTTTCTGAATACGATCGCTATGCAATTCACTTGGCACGTATTACTGCCGAACAAGTACATGATGCTTCAACAATGTTTTTAACTAAGAACCGCGAAGAACGTTTAGCCCTTGGTTACATGCATCCAGGACGTGTGGATGTAATTCCAGCAGGGGCACTAGTTCTTTCAGAGATTATTAAGGCAACCGGTGCCACCGGCTTTGTTGCATCTGAATCAGATATTTTGGATGGAATGGCTCGCTCGCTTGTCTAAGGCTAAATCTTTACCACTGCTCGACAAAGAAATTATCGGCTGTCGTAAATGCCCACGCCTTGTTGAATGGCGTGAAGAGGTTGCTGTTGTAAAACGTAAATCGTATGAAAATGAAAAGTACTGGGGTAAAGCAATTCCGGGCTTTGGTTCAGACAAGCCAAAGTTATTAATTGTTGGATTAGCACCAGGTGCACATGGTGCAAACCGAACAGGTCGAATCTTTACCGGTGATTCATCAGGGGATTGGTTGTACGGCGCTCTTAACAAAATCGGAATTGCAAAGATTGCAACAAGTACCTCAATTAATGATGGACAGAAATTAAAGGACACTCGAATTATCTGCGCGGTTCGTTGCGCACCTCCTGGCAACAAACCATTAAATGAAGAACGCGATATGTGTGCGCCATTTTTTCTGCGGGATCTTGAACTCTCGCTTCCAACAACCAGAGCAATCATTGGGCTTGGCTCGTTTGCCTGGGATGCGATCTTTAAGACCCTCAAGGAATTAGGTCATCCGGTAAAGAAAGTTAAGTTCTCGCACGGTGCATCGCTGAAATACAGCCACGAGGGCCGCGAGTACTTGCTGCTAGCCAGTTATCACCCAAGCCAGCAGAACACATTTACGGGAAAGCTGACCCGACCAATGTTGGAATCTGTCCTCAAAAAGGGCGGTAGATTTGCCTCCGTTGTTTAAGAACCATGGTTACGCCCCCGTAGTCCAATGGCAGAGACAGAGGACTTAAAATCCTTCCAGTGTCGGTTCGAGTCCGACCGGGGGCACCAGCTTTAAAGCTCAACGGTAATTAAGGTTCCCAGTTCATTCTTTTCAATACTCCAAGGGGTCAGACTGACCTGGTTCAACCACAAAGTGCCAACGCCCTTAGATTTTGAAATGGGCTGCGAGCCATTACTTTGGAAATTAACCCGAATACCGACCGCGCCAATTTCGGCTGTGATCGTCAACTTTGTGGCCTTGTCATGCCTAAAGGCATTTGTCGCGACCTCTTCGAGCGTTTGAATGAAGGTGATGCTGTCCAAATGCGCAACTAAGAAATCTTTACCTATTTGCAATTCAATCTCAAGCAAGTTCTCCCAGGATTCAACAACACTTTCTAATCGTTCAAGCGGATCCTGATTCATTCGCGAAAGATCCTCAGATAATGAACGATTAGCTACAGCGGATACTCGCTGCAACACATTGGCGGTCTTCTCTTTATCCCGAGTTAAAGCCGCCGCCGCTAATTGCTGCGAAAGCGCCAGAAGTTCAGATTGAAAAGTATTGTGCAAGTAGGAAGCAAGTTGTCTTTTGTTGGGATCGATTCCCTTTGAAGTCTCAGTGTGGATTTGAAGGCTCTTATCCTCAAGCAAAGCAAGTAAGAAGTTTCTATCTTTGTTGGATAAATCCACAAATGAAAGAACAACAATTACTGCAATCGGAACAGGCGTAATAAGTGCTGTTGCTAAATAGTTTTGATTAAAGCCTAAGATTCCCGCCAATATTTCGCTGAGATATATGGGAACCAAAGAAATGAGAGTAATAATAAGAACATTTCTTGCAATCTTCTTTCCGAGCAATTGCAACTTATCGACGAAAAATAGGATTAGGAATGTAGCTAAGAGATACGTACCCGATCTCCACAGTGATTCACCGATACCTCGAAGAAAGAGATTATTGAGCAGGGCTAGAAAAAGCATTACTAACATGAAGAGTTTGCGTGAAAATGTAAGGGCGGAAAGAGAGTCCCTAATGAGAATTTTTACATTGATGACGGGGTATTCGTTGAGGCTTCGTAGCCAAATTCGACGACTCAGAGGCCTTAGTTGCTCATTTATCTGCAATGTAAGTTTCTCAGACTCTTGCCCAAAGGATTCTGGGCTAGAGCTTTCGAGAAGATTAATCAGCGAATTTGTTAAATCTTGACGTAGGTGTGCGAATTCAAGAAACTCTGGGGTCAATTTAATATCAGTAGTTCCGGCGCTTAAATGTGCCGCCAAGTATTGATTGAGCGTACTTTGGTACTTACTGCGGAAGGATCTGGAGATATTAATGACCACATTTGATGCCGCTAGCCAAAAAATTGAAGTTAGAGACGAAGCTAAAACCCTGTTAAGGAATGAGCTTGGCTGTTCGTAGTCGAACTGAGAATCAAGCACATAAAAGAGCACACCCCGAAAGGCACCAGTGGCGCTGATTACAAAAACAAAAAAGGTTATTGCCAAAGTTCCGGGCTTAAATCTAAACCTGGGTTGCAACTTCATAAATGGGAAATAAAAAATGTAGGTCAGAAGGGTAAGGAGAAAACCCAACAAAAGGAGTTGTAGAGGAGAGGCATCAGGATTTACGACAAGCAAACTAACAGGGAAGGCAAGGACTGAAATTGGTGAATACAGAGCAAAGCCAGCTGATGAAAGTCTGATCAGACTCTTGAATTGAAGGTTCACCTATCTACGCCCCGGGTGGCTTTTTTCCAGATAAGAGGAAGTAAAAGCGAGCCAACTGAACTCGTTGATTCATAGCTTTAGATTTCTTAAATCCTGCCGCCTTGTGAATCTTTGCGATCGAACTTTCGATTGCCTTAGGAGAGACCTCGCGAATCTTTGCAATCTCATCAGTAGACAGTCCTTCTGCGACAAGTTTCAAAACCTCAAGTTGAGTTGCAGTTAGTGTCGAGGAATCGCTTGAGCCCTCTGCTTTGGAATGAAAAGGCTTCATCCGTGCGCTGAGAATAGTTTGCACCAATAGATTGAAATCTGTTAGCTCTGATTTGGAAATAAAGCGGCAACCCTTAGGCAAGTTAGAAGAAGACGGATCAAATATTCGTGGATCTTGATACGAGGTGAGAAGGATTAAACCTAAGTTGGGCTTATGAGTTCTCAAGGTATGGCAGACATCGATGCCAGATGGACCTGGTCCCAAATCTAAATCAACTATCGCTACATCAGCATTGGATTCAGCGATTGCTTTGATCGCTGCTGACGCGCTCTCTAATGAATCCGAGACCTGAATGCCGTAATGAGCCAACCCTGCTTGCAGTGTAGTTCTGACGAAAGAGTCATCATCGATCAGCATCGCAGTTGCGAGAATCATGACTAATTATCTCTCTCTTGTTTAAGTGTTGCCTAGGTGCGTTAGGGAAAACACTAGCCCCTCGTCGCACTTATGTGTACATACGCTTAATGTAAAACAATGCAGAAGTATTTAAAGCGGAACGCGAGAAGAGCTCTACTAGTTATTGGATTGGGTCTGTTGCTTGGCCTATTCAATGCAAGCGAATCTCATGCAGATCCTTTTAGTGATTTTACTCGCTTCACAACACCTCCAATTTATGATCAACAAGTAAATGACATCACTTCTGTAGCCATGTCCGGAGAAGGAAAATACAGAGCGTATGTGTACGATCACGGACGCATTAATTACTCTAGAGATTATGGTGCAAACTATTTTCTAGTTTTGAATGAAGTAGGACTGAATACGCAAGTTGCGATATCAAATAATGGCGCATATGTACTAGTTGGTTATGCTGGAACGGTCACGAATGAAACTGATAATTCTCTGCGTATCAGTGAGGACCATGGTGATACGTGGAGAAGCATTACGCCTCCAAGTGCAGACCTTTGGAGCAACCTGACCATTTCTAATGATGGACAAAAAATATCTGCAATTATGGTGACCTCTTCTGTGCCTTCTACTATTTCATTTTGGAGTTCCGTAGATGGTGGCATGAATTGGAGTAAGTACTCAGAAACCAGATCAGGAGGCGGAGCAATTCGGCCCGCTTTAGTAGCAAGTAAAGATGGAGCCAAAGTTGCTTGGACAACTCAATATGGAAACTTACTAATCTCAAATGATTATGGAGTTAATTTCACCGATACCGGTATTCGAGTCCAATCAATTGCGATGAGCTCAGATGGTGTTTTCATTCTTGCTGGTGACTCACATCCAACAACTCAAAATGGACAGAGTGAGTTGTTGTATAAAAGTGTTGATGGAGGGGCGAATTTCACACATCAAGATTTCTTTACTCCCTACCACACCGCAGGTGACTCAAATCGAATTCACTATGTTGCTATCTCTGACGACGGAAAAACACAATTTGTCTACACTGATAATTGGCAACCGGAATCATCACACCTTTTTTATTCCACCAATGGTGGTACAACCTTTACACAATCTGGTTTTTACCCGGAGAATGCAAATCTATTTTTCTCCGGCAGTGCGGGCCTGACTCTTTCTAGTTTAGGAAATGTGCTTATTCTCAATACGGCAAGCACCTTGTATCAGACCAATTTACCGGTCCCAGATGCAATTACGGCGATTCGCGTTTCAGCCGGAAACACAATGGCCACTCTGTCATGGGATTACCCAACAACCGGACCTTCATTTACAGATTATGTCCTTCAATATTCAACTGATTCTGGAAAAAGTTGGACATCCTTTTCGCACACAGCTTCAAATACTGAAACTTCAAAAACTATTTCCGGACTTATAAATGGCGTGTCTTACCTATTTCGAGTGTCAGCTAAAAATGATGTCGGCTATGGAAATTTCGCCACTACCTCGGCAGAGATTATTCCGGGCCAGAGATCGTGGGCGCCAAAAAATCTTGCAGTTTCTCCTGGAGATCGATCGATTGAGGTCACATGGTCAGAACCACAGTGGGATGGTGATTCGCCTATTCGCGGTTATAAGGTTCAGATATCTAGCTCGTATTCCGGAACCTTTACCACTCTCGCAACCACTACATCCGTTACTAGAGCTTTCGTTGTTCCGAATTTAACAAATGGAGCAAGTTATTATATTCGTGTAGTTCCGTTCAATGATTTGGGAGATGGCAACATCGCAGCATCTTCAAAGTTTGTTGCAGTTATTCCAAGAACGGTCCCCGGAAAACCTACGAATTTAACTGCAGTATATACAGCAGGTTCATTAAATTTCTCATGGACTGCACCGACTTCAGATGGTGGATCACCGATTACTGATTATGAAATCGCATTATTACAGAATTGCCTAACAGTAGTAACAGAGCCAATCTTTAGAACTGGAAGCTCAGTTACTACTTACTCTCTTACTTTGGGAATCCCTCTTGGCTGTCAGAATTCCTTCGTTATTGCAGCTAAGAATATTGCTGGATTGGGAGAGTACAGTGCACGGGTAAACATTGATCTATCTGTTCCAGATAAGGGAGTAACCCCAGGGACTACAACTCAAGACGGTTCGATAAATCTAAGCTGGGGCGCCCCATCAACTTCTGCTCTTCCAATTACTAACTATGCAGTTCAATATTTAGTTGCAGGTACAACTACCTGGATAACTTTTGACCATCTAGTTAGCACTGCACGGGCAATTACAGTCACTGGCCTTACAAATGGCACCGGCTACTCATTTCGCATTGCTGCTGTTAACGCCGCAGGTACCGGAAGTTATTCAGATGGTTCTGGTTTGGTCGTTCCAAGTGGCCTTCCAGGAACTCCAACTTCCGTCAGTGCAACTGCTTCAAGTCAGACCGCAGCAGTTACTTGGTCAGCCCCTTCTGCCAACGGAGCTTCAATCAGTGATTACAAGATCGAATACAGCACCGATGCTGGTTCAACATGGACAACGTATTCACACACCGCATCAACTTCAACAAGTGCAACGATTACGGGCTTAACAAATTACCTGGCTTATATCTTCAGGATTTCCGCCTATAACTCGAACGGTTTTGGCCAAGTATCTTCAACAAGCATCGCTGTAAATCCCGGATCTACAGTTGCTTCCATTTCACTTTCAACTGTTGCATTCGGAGCGAAAAATGGTGTTGCATTCACAACGCAACCTGTTGTAACTCTAAAAGATGGAAATAGTGCAACTATTACAACAGATAGTGCCTCAGTTGTAATCGCCTCAGTCAGCAGTGGGGGAACACTAATTGGCACAAAACAAGTGACAGCTTCCAGCGGCGTCGCAACTTTTTCTAATCTAGGTTTAAATGGGGTTCCAGGTACTGCTTACACGCTTTCTTTTACAACAGCAGGATTCACTGATACACAAACAGTCACAGCAGTGATTGGCGATCCTTACAAGTTGGCTTTAACCACAGTAGGCGTGGGTGGACAAGCAGGGGTTACTTTTTCAACTCAACCTGTTGTGAAAATTCAAGATGTTGCAGGGAATTTAATAACTAGTGATTCATCGACAATAGTCAGCGTGACAACACCTACAACAGATTGTCGTACGTCAAATGCAACAAAGACCTCGGTGAGTGGGGTTGCACAGTTCTCTAGTCTTTCAATTACTGGCCTTGAGGGAAGTAATTGCACATTAAGTTTTGACTCACCAAATCTTGTTTCAGCAACACAAGTAGTTTTAGCACTTCGTGGGCCGCCTGCTAGTTTAAACAACACGCGACGTGACATCAACACAACTTACGGGCATCCCATGGCAACTCAACCAATTTGGGAAATACGAGACAGTGGCAACAATGTTATGGTCACAGATAACACATCTGTCGTCACCGTGACAGTTTTAAACACTGCATTTCCTGCTGTTTATCCTTATAGCCCCATTCCCGACGCTGTGATTCTCCAAGAGACTGCCACAGCTGTCGCAGGAATTGTTAGATTCACAAATCTAGGTTTTTCAAATCTACCCCTGGGTTCAACCACTTTTAAAATCACAATTAATGGAACTGCAATTTCGACCACAGATACTCTCCAGCTTTTAAAGGGTGATCCGATACTTACATGGAGCAGCAACACTAAGAAGACAACAGATTTAAACTTCACACTCACAGCACCAACAGCGAACACGGCTGGAAACTTTAGCTACACATCAGGTAGTACTTCGGTGCTTACGATAAGCGGTTCAACTGCAACGATTGTCGGTCCAGGCACATGTGTAGTCACGGCAACATTCACACCAACTGATACCGTTAAATTTAATTCAGGTGTTACAGAAACAATGACGGTGACGGTGACGCAAGGATTCACGATTTCTACGACTGCCGATAGTCACAGCTCAATCACGGCTAGTGCTGGAATTGAAACAGGTACGTCAAAAATAGTTTCATTTTCAGGTAACACTGGATATGAAATAACGGGTATTACCCTTGATTCGGTTGTGCTGAATGGAACAACATCTCCGAAGCTAGCTGACCTGATAGCAGCAGGCAATTACACATTTTCAAATGTAATTGGAAATCACAGTATTTCTGTCACTTCCACACTGAAAAGTTATTCAATCACCGCAACCTCGAGTTCTGGTGGAAGTATTTCAAACTCCGGAAGTAGCACCGTAAATCATGGATCTAATTCAAACCTTTATGGCTTTACGGCCTCATCTGGTTACCAGGTTAATGCGATTTTAATTGATGGAGTTCCCTTAAGTTCCTCAACTACTCCGACGCTTGCTGACGCCACTACTAATGGCTACGCATTCTCAAGTGTTGAGGCCAGCCACGAGATAAGTGTTTCGTATTCATTGATTCCGGTGACCTCATACACGGTAACAACTACGCCCGATAGCCATTCCACGATAACTGCCTCTGCGACAGTAGTTTCAGGCGCCAGCAAGAAGGTTAACTTTGCTACAGCAACAGGCTACAAATTAGCCGGAATCACACTAAATGGCACCACATTAAGCGGATCCACAAACCCCACACTGGCCAGTTTAGTTTCTGCGGGAAGTTACACGTTTAGTAATGTGACAGCTAATTCAAGCATTGCAGTTACAACAGGGTTGCAGTCATATGAGATTGTGGCATCAACAGGATCACACGGATCCATTTCTTCAGCTGGTAGCACTTCCGTTTCTTATGGTTCCAACTCACCGACATATACCTTTACACCGGCTAGTGGATATCGAGTGTTTTCAATATCTGTTGATGGAAGAGCATTGAGTTCATCAACGACTCCGACACTTACAACTGCAAAATCAAGTGGATATCAGTTCTCAAATGTATCGGCAGCTCACACTATTGCGGTAGCTTACGAAGAGATCCCGGCACCAACGCCAACGCCAACACCAACGCCAACGCCAACACCAACACCAACACCAACACCAACACCAACACCAACGCCAACACCAACGCCAACACCAACGCCAACACCTACGCCAACACCTACGCCAACACCTACGCCAACACCATCTCCAACACCATCTCCAACACCATCTCCAACACCATCTCCAACACCATCTCCAACACCGAGCGTTTCAGAAACACCTACGCCAACACCAACACCGACGACAAGCTCTGTTCAGGGATTTGTCGCCTCAAATTCAACTACAAATATTTCACGAGTAACTTTAAGAGGTAATTCGCTAACACTTACTGTGAAACTTGGACGAACACTGAGAATTGGTATTCCAACTGTTGGAACTAAATCAACAAAAGTTGTTACCACTCTGAAGTTAGTCAACGGAAAGAGCATAAAACTGGGATCTATAACTGTTCTCAAGAACAAGGGCTATCAAACCCCCGGAGTGAAATTCACTAAAGCTGGTACTTACAGAATGAGTATCGCCATAGGGGCTAAGACAAAAAGGGTAATAATTAAGGTTCCCCGCGCCTAATCCCTCAATTCCTGCGGTTCTAAGTCCTTTTTAAGCATTTGAGCGTGCCTTCCTTTGGCCTGGGAAGATTCTTAACCGTACGATTATCCTGCTTCACAACCACCAGAACTTCTGGTGGCATTACAAAAGGAGAGAAAAGATATGCGCAGTTCAAACCCTGTTCTTGGACGGGCGTTTAATCAGCGTGGATACGCTGCATTTGATCCGAGCACAATTAACTCAGACCCAGCAGCGCTAGAGAATTTGTACAACGCACCTGCCGCATCATCATTGCGCACAGGTCGCATGACTATTGATGATGTTGTTACACGTACCGGAATTTTGTTCGCGGTTCTTGTAACTGTCGGTGCAGCAGCATGGACACTTAACCTCGGTGGCGGCGCTCTTATGATCGGCTTCATCGGTGGACTTGTTCTCGGAATGGTGAACGCATTTAGCAAGACAGTTAAGCCAGCACTTGCAATCGCATATGCAGCTTTCCAGGGTCTTGCACTTGGAACACTCAGCCATGCATACAACACCGCATATAACGGAATAGTTAGCCAGGCGATCCTTGTAACACTCAGTGCATTTGCAGGAATGTTGTTTGCTTACAAGAGCGGACGAATTCGTGTAACTCCTAAGTTCACAAAGGTTTTGATGACCGCACTAATGGGTTATCTAGTACTCGGAATTGTTTCACTCATCGGTTCATTCTTCGGTGCAAGCATCTACAACGTAGGTGGACTTGGATTGATCATTGCAACAGGTGGAATGGTTCTTGCAGCTTTCTTCTTGATTCTAGATTTTGATTCAATTCAAAATGGAATCGCAGCTGGAGCTCCAGAGTCAGAATCATGGCGCGCAGCATTTGGTCTTATGGTCACAATCATCTGGTTGTACATGGAAGTTTTACGCTTCCTGTCTATCCTGCGTGGCGATGACTAATTAAAGATCTTCTTCGAGGGGCTTCAGGTTTTTAACCTGGGGCCCTTCGACATTTCTAGTCTCTGGAATTTGATAGACCAAGACCAAAACGATGACAAATATGGCTGTAGAAGCACCAAATGCAGCTCTGTAGGAGTACGCATCTGAGATCGCACCAATAACAATTGGTCCAACCATCATTCCTGCATCACCTGCCATCTGGAAAATTCCAATAACTTTGCCGCCCTTACCCTTAATAACATCTCCAACAATGCTGGCTGGAGTTGTTGTTAGAAAAGCGCCACCAAGTCCAAGAATGGCCATTGAGAGAATGAACATCCAAACATGTGTTGAAAAGGTAAGAATTAAGACTGCAACAAAGACGATATTTGCTCCGATAACAGCTGATGCTTTACGACCCTTTAAGTCTGAAAACTTTCCAGCTCTCAGCAAGAAAATTCCTTGCATGATGGCCGATAGTGCTAGGCCGTAACCCACAACCGCTGTTGTTGAGTTTAAAACCTCGGTTACAAAGATCGGCAGGATTGATGCACGTAAACCGAAGGTAACCCATGTAGAAATAAATGTTAGAACTAATGCGATCACATATGGCTTCATGCGTAGCGCTTCAGCAACTGTTGTTGAAGCATCATCACTAGTTGAAGTTGAGTGAACACCTATCTTGTCGCCCTTTAAAAAGAAAAATGAAACAGTTCCTGCGCACATCAAGAGAATTGAATAAACAAAAAATGGTGCACGTAATGAAATTGTTGAAAGTAGTCCGCCGATTGCAGGACCTGCAATTCCGCCTAGTAAGAATGCTCCTTGGTACACCGATTGCGCACGGCCACGGTGATTATCATCAACAGATCTCATGATCACCGAATAAGCAGCTACAGAGAACATTGAAGAACCAAGTCCGCCTGCTGCTCTAAAGATAAGTAGCTGGTGATAGTTCTGAGCCATCCCTGCTAAAAAGGTTGATACGGCTACACCTGTTACACCTGTCGAAAAGACAGCTCGTTCGCCAAATCGATCTACTAAGGAACCAGAGATTAAACCTGAGCTAAAACGGGTGATTGCAAAGGCGGAAACCATCAATCCAATTGCCGCGTTGCTAACCCCAAAGGATTTAGCAAAAACCGGAATCGCTGGCATAACAATTCCAAAGCCGATAGCAACAAAAAAGGAAGCTGCCACGAGGATCGAAACCTCTCGTGGCAGCTCCTTAAATGGAGATTTGATCAACCTAGAGTTTCTCCAGCTGCCTCTTCACGAGCCGCTGCGTAATCCTTAGAGGTACGTAGAGGTGTTTCACGAAGCATGAGAGCTAACACAAATCCAATGGCAGTCACAGGTGCTGCTGCATAGAACACGATGTGGAATGCGTGCACAAAAGCATCAAGCGCGGTTGCTTGAATCTGAGGAGGAAGCGTCTTTAGAACCGCTGTGTTATTTGTAATTCCACTTAACTTACTTGGATCAAATCCTGCAACAGCATCGGGATTCTTTGCAGCAAGTTCAGCGAAGTTCAACTGCAAGTAATGTCCGATTCGGTTGGTCAAGATACTTCCGAAGATTGCTGTACCAAATACAGATCCGAGTGAACGGAAGAAGGTATTTGAACTTGTTGCAACTCCCATATCGCGGAATTCAACTGAGTTCTGAAGTGCAATAACAATAGTCTGCATTGAAAGACCAAGGCCTGCACCAACCAGAATTGCAAAGATTGATACCTGCCAATAAGGAGTATCAACCTCTAAGCGTGTCATAAGTAAAATTCCAACAGTCATAATCGCTGTACCCATGATTGGGAAGCGCTTGTAATGACCGTGCTTTGAAATCATCTTGCCTGAAATGATTGAGGTCGAAACAATTCCAAGCATTAGTGGAATTAGCTTTAAGCCCGCTGATGTTGCTGAATCACCCTTAACAACCTGAAGGTATAGCGGCAACATAACGATTGCACCAAACATTCCTGCACCGATAACTCCACCAAGAAGGGATGTCAGCGAGAAGGTGTGATTCTTAAATAAGTGAAGTGGAAGAATCGGCTCTTTTGCGCGTTTTTCCCATTGCAAGAAGAGAATGGTGAGCAGAATTCCAACAGCCAAGTACCCGATTGTTCGTGAGTCTGTCCAACCATTTTGAGGACCGTAAATAGAAATGGAGAGCAAAATTACGCTAACAGCAGTAACCATTAATACAGCGCCTAAGTAATCAATAGTGTGATCGCGCTTTACCTTTGGAATATGCAAAACCGCAGAGGTGATAATTAAAGATGCGATTCCAATAGGTAGATTGATGTAAAAAATCCAACGCCATCCAGTTACACCAAGAATTGTTTGATGATCTGAGAAGAATCCACCAAGAAGAGGGCCAGCAACAGAGGACAAGCCCCACACGGCACCGAAGTACCCTTGATACTTACCGCGATCGCGTGGCGGAACAATGTCACCAATAATGACGAAGGTCAGTGCCATCAAGCCACCTGCACCAAGACCTTGCAGCGCACGAGTTGCAATGAGCTGCTCCATATTTTGTGAAGCACCAGCAAGGAATGAACCAATTAAGAAGGTAACGATTGCAAACTGAAATACGATGCGACGTCCGTAGATGTCGGAGATCTTTCCGTAGAGCGGAGTCGACGCTGTGGATGTCAAGAGGTATGCGGTAACAACCCATGTGTAGTGGTTGAGGCCATCAAACTCTTCGACAATATTCTTAAGAGCGGTCGAAACAATAGTTTGGTCAAGGGCGGCTAGGAGCATTCCAGTCATAAGACCACCGAGAATGATCATAATTTCTTTGTGTGAGTGCTCTTTAGCTGAGGCGTTTAATGGGCTATTAGTAGACATAAAGGTAAGGTTACTCCGTGAAGTCAGTAATCGCAGAAAACTTGGTAAAGACCTATCGCAATGGCGAGGTCGTCGCACTCAATGGTCTGTCTCTTGATGTTGAAGAAGGCACTGTTTTAGGCGTACTTGGGCCAAATGGTGCAGGAAAAACTACAACTGTGAGAATACTCGCAACTTTGTTAAAGCCTGATTCAGGTAGTGCAACAGTTGCAGGCATCGATGTCATTAAGCATCCTGAGAAAGTTCGTGAACTCATTGGATTATCAGGACAGTACGCAGCTGTCGATGAAACATTAACCGGCTGGGATAACTTGGTGATGTTTGGTCGTTTGTATCACTTAGGACGCCAATCATCTATTGATCGCGCTAATGAATTGCTTGAACGTTTTGATTTAGTAGAAGCAGCGCGTCGCCCAATTAAGACTTATTCCGGTGGAATGCGTCGTCGCTTAGATCTTGCTGCATCACTAATTGTTAAGCCAAAGATTTTGTTCTTGGATGAGCCAACAACTGGACTTGATCCTCGTGGCCGCCAAGATATGTGGGGAGTGATTCAAGAGCTTGTTAAAGGTGGAGTTACTCTTCTTTTAACAACACAGTACTTGGAAGAAGCAGATCAACTTGCAGATGAGATAGCGGTAATTGATCGCGGAACTGTGATTGCTCGTGGAACATCAGATGCTTTGAAAAAGCAGGTTGGTGGAGAGCGTTTAGAGATCACCGTTGAAAATGCAGATGTAGCTGCAGCACAAGCGATCGTTGCAAAGATCAGCGGCCAGGCTACTCATTTAGATCTACGAACAATTAGTGCACCAGTGCTCAATGGTTCAAAGGATCTTATGGATGCATTACGTGCAATGGATGAAGCAAAGATTCACCCTTTAGATATCGGATTAAAGCGTCCATCTTTGGATGATGTGTTCCTTTCCTTAACAGGACATGTTGCAGAAGAGACAGTCGCCGAACCGGTAAAGCCAAAGAGAGGAGGCAAGAAGTGAAGTACGCAATCAGTGATGTAGTGACAATTACAAAGCGACAGCTTTTACAGCTTGCCCGAGTCCCTGAAGTTCTTGTTTTCTCAACTATTCAGCCAGTTATGTTTGTTTTGTTGTTCCGCTTTGTTTTCGGTGGTTCTATCGATACTGGTCAGCCTGGTGGATATGTGCAGCTGTTAATGCCGGGAATCTTCGTGCAAACAGTTGCCTTCACATTGGCATCTACCGCTATTGGTTTAGCCGAGGATATGAAGAAGGGTCTGATCGATCGCTTCAGATCTCTACCAATTTCTCGGGGCGCTGTGATCTTTGGCCGAACCTTTGGAGATGCACTGCTAAATATTTTGGTCCTTGTTGTGATGGCACTTGCTGGCTTTGCAGTCGGCTGGCGTCCAACATCAGGAGTCCTACAGACATCCTTAGCTTTCGTATTCCTATTTATGTTTGGTTACGCACTGTCATGGATCGGAATTTTGGTTGGTCTGTCAGTAAAGGAAGCTCGCACAGTTCAAAGCGTTGGTTTCTTGGTTACCTTCCCACTGACCTTCCTTTCAAATGCCTTTGCACCAACTACAGGAATGCCAAAGGTGCTTCAGTACTTTGCTGAATGGAACCCGGTATCAACAATGGTTGCCGCATGCCGCCAGATGTTTGGTCTAAAGAATCAATTTGGAGCAACCGCAAATTCATGGCCAAGCCAGCACCCGTTGGAGACTTCATTGCTTTACATGGTTCTGCTGATGGTGATTTTTATTCCTTTGAGTATTCGTAAGTACAAGAACTTCTCAAGTTAATAATTAGGCGTAGAACTCGGCAGCAACAATCTCAACGGAGATTTCGCGTCCATTAGGTGCTGTGTAAGAAACCTTTGCACCAATTTCTTGCCCAAGAACAGCTGCACCCAAAGGTGACTTTTCGCTGTACACATCTAGATCACCAGATGAAATTTCACGTGAACCAATTAAAAACTTCATTTCGTCGCCAGCGATAACCGCTGTAACAACCATTCCCGCACCAACTTTTCCATCGGCACTTGCAGGTGGTGTTCCAATATGAGCGTTCTCAAGCATCTGCTTTAACTGACGAATACGTGCTTCCATCTTTCCTTGCTCATCACGAGCTGCGTGGTAGCCGCCATTTTCCTTTAGATCGCCTTCAGCACGCGCTGCTTCGATCTTTGCAGTGACATCTTTACGACCTGGACCTTCAAGCTGGGTCAGCTCAGCCTGCAAGCGATCCGCTGCTTCTTGGGTAAGCCATGTCTGCGTCATAAGGCGTAAAGGTACTGGTTACTCACTTGGCGCGACAACTTGATACATCGGCGTTAACCGCTTCGCTACGCGTAGGAACAACGGTGACCAGTTCGACTTTTGCTTGGCCAGCCGGGATTTCTTTATCAATTTGGCCAACAATGTTCTTGTCGTAATCACGAGCAATTATTGTGCAGATCGTTGCGGCGTTAGTGCTGTGCCGATCAACGGAATATCGCACAGAAACTTCTCGGTCGTTGTCGACTACAAAGGTGATCAACTGAGTTCGGATTGCAGGGTTTGAATGATGCAGCCCAGCCCAGGTAATCCAACCAACACCAAGGATCGCGGTAATGAGCGCAACGGCAACCCAGCTACGGCTTTGCTTAACTCCGTACCGGTCGTTGTAGTCGAACGCTTCTTGCGATTGCATGGGATGATTATGGCATGACTAAGAACATTGACATGGGTGCAGCTGGTTCAGTCACAGTTGCCGCACTGATCGTCGCCGTTGCTTTCTTGATGCGTAGTTTTTACAAGCGATTCATGGGCGTTGATCGAAGCGATGAATCAGCAGAGTAATTTTGTAACAAAAGCTCTTCAAGCAGTAGCGGTCTTGTTGATCGCTGCCGTTTTTGTTGGTCTTGGAATTTGGCAGTTACAACGTGCCGCAGATTTAAAGAATAGTTTGAAGGTTGCAACAACAATCGATACCAATGTAGTTGCATTGGAATCTGTAACCGCACCTCGCGAGGCAATTCCGGCGACCGCGCTGAATAAAACTGTTTCTGCAACAGGGCACTACATTGCCAACTTTAGAGCCCCCAATCAAATAGACGGTGCAAACAAAGTTGCCGATTGGGAGGTTGCACTTTTACAAGTTGGAACTAAATCGGCGATCTTGGTTGTGCGCGGTTTATGGTCTGAACGTTTGCTCAATCCAGATATTCAGCAATCTATGAATATTGATGTGACAGGTTTGTTAGTTGCTAGCCAATTCGGAGATCGTGCAGAGAACGCACCAGGTGTGATTTCTCGTCTTGATAGCGCGGTCGTCACATCGCTGACCGATTTAGATTTATATGACGGCTACATACTGGCCAGCAGCGAATCAACGCGGGATCAACAACTGGAAAGAACTCGAGTTACACCTGAGAAGTTGACCTCAAAGATCCCAGGTTTCTATTGGCAACACCTTTCCTATGTAGTCATTTGGTGGCTTATGGCGGGCGTGGTGCTGTATCTGCCCTTCTATCGCCGTAGAGTTACCCCATGAGCGGTGCAATTCTTAGATTTCGAATCATGGCGTTAATCGCCGGAACTATGTCTTTACTTCTGTGGTTTGTTTATATGCCAGCGAAGTACTTGCTTGAAAACCCAACATTCCACGATTACACCGTGTGGATCCCAATGGTTCACGGATACCTGTATCCGATCTACATCATCACAGCGATTCAATTTTCAACTAAGGCCCGCTGGTCTCTAACAAAGATGCTGTGGCTGATCCTTGCCGGCACACTTCCGATCGCATCCATTGCCGCGGAGCGCAGAGTTGTTCGCCAGTATTCGTAAGTTAATTAAGTCGCTGCTGTATCCACTATACGAGTGGCGCTTAGTTCGTTCCTTAGATTTTTCTAAAACCCCACACCACGTTGGCGTGATCCTTGATGGAAATCGTCGCTGGGCAAAATCCAATCCAACGGTCAATGATCCACATGGCCACAAAGCTGGCGCAAACAAGATCATTGATTTTCTTGGTTGGTGTGATGATGCCCAAGTGAAGGTCGTGACCTTGTGGTTGCTATCGACCGATAACTTCAAGCGATCTCAAGAAGAGATCGATGAGTTACTTCGAATTATTGGAAACACAGTTGATGAATTAGCGGCCACCGGCCGTTGGAATATCAAAGCTGTTGGTGCGCTAGATCTTTTGCCGCCATGGCTTGCCGACAAACTCAACGCCCTAAAGCCAATTCGCAATGATGGCGTTGAAGTAAACGTTGCCATTAGCTATGGCGGACGTCGCGAAATCGTGGATGCGGTGAAGAGCTACATGAGCGAAGAGGAAAAGGCCGGCCACTCATTAGCCGAAGCTGCAGCGACCTTAACCACCGAAGATATTTCAAAGTTTTTGTACACCGCAGGCCAGCCAGATCCTGAATTGTTAATCCGCACATCTGGCGAGCAACGACTTGGCGGCTTCCTGTTATGGCAAAGCGCGCTATCTGAGTTCTACTTCTGTGAAGCCTATTGGCCAGATTTCCGTCGCGTAGATTTCCTTCGCGCCTTGCGTGCCTATTCAGTAAGACAGCGCCGCTTCGGTTCATAAATCGAAACCTAAAATTAACTTTTGGCCATCGCGTGTCTGCGCAAATTGCCTCGCCCTCAGTTCTACCTTTTCATTGTCCGAAGCACGACGGCGATAACAATTAAATCTAGGAGAGTTAATTGGCAGCTAAAGGTCAAAAAGCCATTAAAACCTTTGTTTTAGACACTAGCGTCTTGCTTGCAGACCCCAGCGCCCTCCATAGATTTGCCGAACACGAGGTCATCATCCCGATCGCAGTTATCGGTGAACTCGAGACCAAACGCGACCATCCCGAACTTGGCTACTTTGCCCGCGCTGCACTTCGCGCACTTGATGATCTACGCGTTTCCCATGGTCGTCTTGATCAACCTCTGACAGTTACTCCTGAAGGCGGAACCCTTTCAGTCGAGCTCAACCACACCGATCTTTCAACGCTGCCCCATGGCTTCCTTCGCGACGGCACCAACGATTCTCGAATCCTTGCGATCGCCAAAAACCTGATGTCAGATGGCAAGGATGTCGTCCTCGTAACTAAGGATCTGCCACTTCGCGTTAAAGCCTCATCTGTCGGAGTCGAAGCCCAGGAGTATTTAGCGGAACTTGTCTCCAATAGTGGCTGGACCGGAATTGAAGAGATCAATGTCAGCCATGGTGCGATCGATGATCTGTACGCCAGCGAGTTTGCCGATCATGAATCCGCCCACCAACTTCCAGTTCACACCGGGGTAGTGCTGCATTCAGAAAAGGGATCAGCCCTTGCCCGAGTCACCGAGGACAAGCAGCTCAAATTAGTCCGTGGCGATCGCCAAGCTTTTGGACTTCATGGACGAAGTGCGGAACAGCGAATCGCTCTGGATATTTTGCTGGATGAAAATATCGGCATCGTCTCTTTGGGCGGCCGAGCCGGAACCGGTAAATCTGCCCTGGCTTTATGTGCCGGACTCGAAGCTGTTATGGAAAAACGTCTTCACAAAAAGGTAGTTATCTTCCGCCCGCTCTATCCAGTTGGCGGCCAAGAGCTGGGCTACCTTCCAGGTTCCGAGGGCGAAAAGATGTCGCCATGGGCCCAAGCTGTTTTCGATACTTTGGGCGCTCTTGTTAGCCAGCCCGTCATCGATGAGATCATCGACCGCGGCTTGATCGAGGTTCTGCCCTTGACCCACATCCGCGGCCGCTCTCTGCATGACTCCTTTGTGATCGTGGATGAGGCTCAATCTCTAGAACGAGGCGTCCTGCTGACCGTGCTTTCCAGAATCGGAACCGCATCCAGGGTCGTCCTGACCCATGACATCGCCCAGCGAGACAACCTTCGGGTCGGCCGCCACGATGGCGTGGTCGCAGTTGTCGAAACCTTGAAGGGCCATCCGCTCTTTGCCCATGTGACCCTGACCCGCAGCGAGCGCTCGCCGATCGCAGCTCTTGTGACTGAAATGCTGGAAGGTCCGGCAGCGAACTAAGGCGAACACAGGGGAGCAAAACACCCCTAAAACAATGTCACAGTCACATTTCGGACATATCGGACATTCGCCTATCTGACCTGCGGTTTTACCCATCCACAGGGAATTCACTTCCTGAGAATTTACGACTTACGCGGGCTTTGATTTGCCGATGAGCCTCGACTACCGCACCATAAAGCCATTCCCCTTAAGTCTTAAGCCTCATTTGAGGCTGATGGCCTATGGAAAGAAACCGCGGGTGAGTGCCCACGGGTTAGACCAGAGAAGAAAGGAGCAGTTGCCATGAAGCTAGCGATGAAGAAGTTCACCACGAAGTCAGTTGCGATTTGGGGTGTCACAACCGCGATGCTCCTTATTGCGACAGTCCTACCTGTAGCCAACGCTCTAGAGAGCGCACCAGTTTCCGAGGTTTCTTTGGATGCCCCAAAGTCGGCCTCGATCGTGGAGCCAGCCGAATCCTCAACCCTTCTGTTTGCTGAAGATGATCTTGCAGCAACAGCAGCGGGAGCGATCTTCTCTTCAGAGCTTGCCCTTGTATCTGCGGTTAGCCGCCAGGTCGAGCTGGCCCGCACCCCACTTGGTGCCAAGAAGGTTGCTAAATCAATTTTGCTTAACGAGTACGGCTTTAGCGAAAAAGAGTACAAATGCTTGAACTCGCTGTGGACCAAGGAAAGCCATTGGAATTACAAGGCTCGCAACTCTCGTTCAGGTGCTCATGGAATTGCTCAGGCACTTCCTGCTACAAAGATGAATGTCGTTTCAACAGATTGGCGCACTAACCCAGTGACTCAGATCCGTTGGGGACTTCGTTACATCAGCATCCGTTATGAGACACCATGCAAGGCGTTGGCAAAGCACAAGCGCTCTAATTACTACTAAGCCGAACCGCTAACTCTTAGTTCGGTTTCTTGCCAATCATCATTGGCTTACTTGTCTCAGCAAAGAAATCATTGCCCTTGTCATCGACAACGATGAAGGCCGGGAAATCAACAACATCGATCTTCCAGACAGCCTCCATACCAAGCTCTTCAAAATCCAAGACCTCAACCTTTTTGATGCAATCCTGAGCAAGGCGTGCTGCCGGCCCGCCGATTGATCCCAAGTAGAAACCGCCATGTGAATTACAGGCATCGGTAACAGCCTTTGATCGGTTCCCCTTTGCAAGCATCACCATTGATCCACCATTTGCTTGGAAGTAATCAACATATGAATCCATGCGACCTGCAGTTGTAGGCCCAAAGGATCCAGATGCATACCCTTCAGGTGTCTTTGCCGGACCTGCGTAATAAACAGCGTGGTTCTTTAGGTATTCAGGCATTGGCTTGCCCTCATCCATCATCGCTTTGATGCGGGCATGGGCTAAGTCGCGAGCTACAACCAGGGTTCCGGTCAGTGAAAGACGGCTCTTTACTGGGTGCTTTGATAGCTCAGCCAAAACATTGGCCATTGGCTGGTTCAAATCAATCGCCACAACATCATCATTTAAATGCTCATCAGTTGTTTCAGGCAAGAAATGTGCTGGATCGCGCTCTAGCTCTTCCAGGAAGATTCCATCCTTAGTGATCTTGGCCTTTGCTTGGCGGTCCGCTGAACATGACACCGCAATAGCAATCGGCAGCGAAGCACCATGTCGAGGCAGGCGAACTACGCGAACATCGTGACAGAAGTACTTGCCACCAAACTGTGCACCGATTCCCAAAGTGCGGGTTAGTTCTAGAACTTTTTGCTCTAATTCGATATCTCGGAAACCATGGCCAGTTGCCGCATCACCTGAAGTTGGCAATGAATCCAAGTACTTAGTCGATGCCAGCTTTGCAGTCTTTACAGTGTGCTCGGCACTTGTTCCGCCGATGACAATTGCAAGGTGGTACGGAGGACATGCAGCGGTTCCAATTGAACGAAGCTTTTCATCCAACCAATTCATAAATGAGGTTGGGTTCAAGACAGCCTTTGTTTCCTGGTACAAAAATGATTTATTGGCACTACCGCCACCCTTTGCGATGTACATGAAGTTGTACTCGTTCTGGTGATCGCTATCTGCGTAAATTTCGATTTGGGCTGGCAGGTTGTTGCCAGTGTTCTTCTCTTCCCAGGTTGTTACTGGAGCCATCTGGGAATAACGAAGATTCAAAGATGTATAGGCATCATAAATTCCCTGTGAAATCGCGACCTCATCTTTGCCAGTTGTTAAAACAAACTGGCCCTTCTTGCCCATAACAAGTGCTGTACCTGTGTCTTGGCACATCGGCAGAACTCCGCCGGCAGCGATATTGGCGTTCTTTAAAAGATCGATCGCAACAAAGCGATCATTAGGTGAGGCCTCTGGATCTTTAACAATATTTGTTAATTGTTGAAGGTGCTCGGCACGCAAGTAATGGTTGATGTCATGGATTGCTTCAGCCGATAACTTTTCAAGGGCCGATGGATCGACCTGTAAAAACTCTTTATCGCCAAGCTTTACAACGCTTACGCCTTCTGTGCTGACAAGACGGTACTTAGTCTTATCCTCGCCAATGGGCAGAAGATCTGAGTATGAAAAGTTTGGCATCGTGATTCCTATTCAGGCTTTACTGCATCAAGTTTTTTCTTTGCCCCGTCCAACCATTCCTGGCAGATCTTGGCTAACTCTTCGCCGCGCTCCCAAAGCTTCAATGACTCTTCCAAAGTCGCACTGCCCTCTTCGAGGGATTCAACAACTTCAGCTAGTTCGTCACGAGCTGCTTCATATGAGATCTTTTTTGCTTCGGCCATAGGTCAAATCTACTCTCTCTTTAGTTTCCTTGGGCTGTGGCTTTTGTCTCGCCCTTTGCAAGACGCAGCCTTAACTCATCGCCCTGCTTTAACTTCTTTGGATCTGTAACTATCTGACCATCTGCTAACTGCACTACCGAATAGCCACGATCCAAAGTTGCTTGTGGTGAAAGCGCACGAACACGGGCTTTAACCTGTTTGAGCTCTTCCTTTGCTAACTTCAAGCGGCTCGCAAAGGAACGGTTAGATCTATCGCGCAGCCCAGTAATGATTTCAGCCCTTGTTGTAATTAATACATGTGGGTCCTTCATAACTGGGCGGTTCTTAAAGTTAGTAATTCTTGTAGCCTCATGATCGATGCGGTTAATCAGTGTGCGACGGGCTCGGTCGCGCATCTGTCCGATCATTGCGATCTCTTCAGAAATATCTGGAACCACACGTTTTGCAGCATCCGTTGGTGTCGATGCCCGGTAATCGGCGACTAAATCCAACAGGGGCGAATCCTTTTCATGGCCAATCGCAGAAACAATTGGGGTTTCACATGATGCAGCCAATCGCACCAAGCCTTCATCGCTAAAGGGCAGTAGATCTTCAAAGGATCCGCCACCACGGGTAATGATGATGACCTCAACATCTTTGTTAGCTTCAAGTTCGCGAAGCGCATCTGAAACTTCAGAAACAGCAGCAGCTCCTTGAACCGTAACTTCACGGATTTCAAATTGAACACTTGGCCAGCGACGCTTTGCATTTTCGACAACATCTTTTTCTGCATCTGTGTTGCGACCACAAATTAATCCAATGACCTTTGGCAACAATGGCAGTGCAACCTTGCGATCTGAATTGAAAAGTCCTTCGCCCGCTAATTGATTTTTCAGAGCTTCAAGGCGTGCCAATAATTCGCCGACACCGACTTGGCGGATTTCACGGGCTGAAAATGAAAGGGAACCATTTTTTGTGTACCAGGATGGCTTTGCATATAAAACAACTCGTGCGTTATCCGGTAGCGGCTTCACAGTTGCGATTACCGATTTATGGCACATCACTGAAATAGACATATCAACGCTGGTATCGCGCAGGCGCATAAATGCCATCATCCCGCTGCGCTCGTTTAGCTCGCTGATCTCGCCTTCAATCCAAATTGGACCCAGGCGGTCTACATAATCCTTGATCGCTTCAGAGACGACCCGAACTGGAGCCGGGGACTCACTTGAAGTTTCGAACATGGGATGAGCCTAATAGACTGCCCCCATGGCTAAGAGAGTTCTACTGGCGGCGCCTCGCGGATATTGCGCGGGCGTGGATCGAGCCGTAATTACAGTCGAAAAAGCATTGGCCCTGTATGGCGCACCTGTCTATGTTCGCAAGCAGATCGTTCACAACGTTCACGTTGTTGCATCTCTTGAAGCAAAGGGCGCGATCTTTGTGGATGAAACATCTGAGGTTCCAGAGGGCAAGATCGTAGTCTTTTCAGCTCACGGAGTTTCACCATTAGTTCATGAGCAGGCAGCCCAACGAAATCTAAAAACTATTGATGCAACCTGCCCATTGGTAACGAAGGTTCACCACGAGGTTCGTCGCTTTGCGACAGAGGATTCAGAGATTTTGCTTATCGGTCACCATGGCCATGAAGAGGTTGAGGGCACTGCTGGTGAAGCACCAGATCGCGTTCGCATCGTTGATGGTTTAGATGGTGCTCGAAATATTCAACCAACACCCGGTAAGAACCTGGTCTGGTTATCTCAAACAACTTTGTCGGTTGATGAAACTATGGAAGCTGTAAACATCTTGAAGGAACGCTTCCCTGAGATTCAATCGCCACCAAGTGATGACATTTGCTATGCAACTCAAAATCGCCAAGAAGCGATCAAGGAGATTGCACCACAAGCAGATTTAGTAATTGTTGTTGGCTCACAAAATTCAAGTAACTCAGTTCGTTTAGCTGAGGTTGCACTTGAGTACGGTGCAAAGGCATCACATCTCATTGATTACGCTGAAGAGATTCAGGATCACTGGTTTGAAGGTGTTGAAACAATTGGGGTTACAAGCGGTGCATCTGTACCTGAAATTCTTGTTAAGGATGTTTTAGCAACGTTGCATGAACATGGATTCCAGGATGTTCAAGAGGTTACAGCTGCAGAAGAGTCATTACTTTTCGCACTGCCACCAGAGCTTCGTAAAGATATGAAGGCAGCGGGTCAGGCTTAATCTTCTTCGGCTGCTACTTTGCGCTTTGAAGGCTTCTTCTTAGCCTTTTGATTCAAATATACAAACCAGCCATAGAGCGCTGAAAGAATTAAAAATGGTGCCTCTGATGCAAGGGCTGCGATGAAATCAATACCAACTCGTGATGGTCTAAAGCCATCTAAAACCATTGTTAAAAAGAGTGCAGAGGCAGCAAATGCCAAAGGGGGAGTTACAACTGAAACATAGGTTGTTCCTGGGCGACCAAAGCGAAGTGAGCCATACAGCGCAGCGCAGATTGCGATACCTGTAAGAACTCCTACGCCGGTGCGGATTGTCATCTCAATGAAAACAAAGAAGCCGATAAATACCGTTTGCAGAACAACGATTCCAGGCTTCTTTAAGCCGGGACCTTGGATCTGAATCTTCTGCAATGTACTCATTCGCCTACCTCTTCTGCATCAATGTAATCATCGGTTGCTTCGAGCTCTGCATTTTTCAGATCTCGAACCGCACCAGGTGCCTCAGGATACTCAATAGCCAACTTATCTTTATCCCCTGTAACACCTAAATTATGAATTCTTCGCGCCGGTGCCAAAACAGTCTTTTCAGCTGTTGGCACAAGATCCTCATACGCCTTAGAAGTAGATGAGATCGCCTTACCAACTGCAACGATCTTGGTGTGCAGCAGGGTGATGTTCTTTAGAAAAGTGCTGGCAACCTTTTGAATCTCATCAGCATTTTCCGCCAACTTATTGCGGGTGAAGATGTAACCAATAGTGCGAAGCAGCGCCATCATTGATGTTGGAGTTGCAACAGTTACGCCGACTTTAAAGGCCTTTTCAAGGAACATTGGATCAAGGCGAAGTGCTTCAGAAAGCAGCGTTTCAAAGGGAACAAAGAGGACAACAAAATCTGGTGAGCCTTGCGACTTGTGATACCCACGCTTTGCGAGCGCATCAACATGCTTCAACAAATCCTTGGTGTGCTGCTGTAGATACTCATCACGTTCAGATTGATCATCTGTGCCAAAGGCTTCAAGGAAACGTTCAAAGGGAAACTTGGAATCGATAAACAAACGAGAGCCACCAGGCATCGTTACGGTGATATCTGGAATTCCTGATGAGTCAGAATCAGTTGTTGATCGTTGCGCTGTGTATTCATGCCCTTCGCGAAGTCCTGCACCCTGCAGCAATAGCTCAAGTTGTGCCTCGCCAAACTTGCCACGGGTCTGTGAATTAGAAAGTGCCCCAGCGATCTTCTTTGTTTCATCAAAGATTGATTCAGATGCACGACGCATTTCAAGAATTGTTGTGTTCAGCTTTGCTTCCGCCTCGGTACGGATGCGGTTTGCCTCATTGGATTGGGTAGTTAACTTTGTAACTGAATCCTTGACCGCCATCAGTTCAGCATTTAACTTGATCGCAGATTCAGTCTTGGTGCGCTCTGCTTCTAGCTGGGCCTTGTAATCATCGAGCAGGGCTTGATTGCCCGCCGAATCCTTGGATTTGAGGGCTGAAAATAGGTATCCGATCGCAGATCCTGCGATTAGTCCTATTAATAAGGTCACTACGTATGCGGGCATGGGCCTATCGTGGCAGGGAGCACCGACAAACCCCCGTAGGCTTACCCCAGTGAGCCTCTCTATTGGAATCGTCGGACTGCCTAACGTCGGAAAGTCGACCCTTTTTAATGCTCTGACCAAGAACAATGTTCTGGCCGCTAACTACCCCTTCGCCACCATCGAGCCCAATGTGGGAATCGTGGGAGTGCCGGATGAGCGTCTAGCCAAGCTAGCAACGATTTTTGGCTCAGAAAAACTTCTTCCAGCCGTAGTTTCCTTCGTGGATATCGCCGGAATTGTTAAGGGCGCATCTGAAGGCGCAGGACTTGGCAACAAGTTCCTTACAAATATTCGTGACACCGATGCAATCTGTCAGGTGATCCGCGTTTTCAACGATGGCGATGTTGTTCACGTCGATGGTCGTATCGATCCAGCATCAGATATGGAAACGATCAATACAGAATTAGCGCTCGCAGATTTGCAGACAATCGAAAAGGCGATTCCACGTCTTGAAAAGGAAGTCCGCATCGCAAAGGAAAAGGCGCCAGTTCTTGAAGCTGTAAAGGCTGCCAATGATTGGTTGCAATCTGGAAAGCCATTGTCTCAAAGTTCAATTGATCGTGAACTTTTGCAGGAGCTTCACCTATTAACTGCAAAGCCTTTCTTATATGTATTTAACGTAGATGCTGCTGAATTAAATGATCCAGAACTGAAAGCAAAGTTGCAGGCACTTGTTGCACCAGCTGAAGCGATTTTCTTGGATGCAAAAACAGAAGCAGAACTTGCAGAGCTCAGCGATGAGGATGCATTGGAATTGTTGCAATCAATTGGTTTGAAAGAACCAGGTCTTGCAACCTTGGCACGTGTTGGTTTCGATACTTTGGGATTGCAGACATATTTAACTGCAGGTCCAAAGGAAGCTCGCGCGTGGACGATTCACAAAGGTGACACCGCACCCATGGCCGCTGGTGTTATTCATACAGATTTCCAAAAGGGATTTATTAAGGCTGAAATCGTCAGCTTTGAAGATCTCATTGCCGCTGGATCTATGGCTGATGCGAAAGCAAAGGGCAAGGTTCGTATGGAAGGCAAGGAATATGTAATGGCCGATGGAGATGTAGTGGAGTTCAGATTCAATGTCTAAGAAGCAAGCACACCTAGCAGGATTACCTGAAAAGAAGCGCGAAGATCTACGTAACGTAGCGATCATTGCTCACGTTGACCACGGAAAGACAACACTGGTTGATGCCATGTTGTGGCAATCCGGCGCATTCGCATCACACAAGGTTCAGGGCGAAGGCCAGGATCGCATGATGGATTCAATGGATCTAGAACGCGAAAAGGGAATTACGATCCTTGCAAAGAACACCGCTGTAAAGCGCGGCGACACAATCGTTAACATCATTGATACTCCGGGCCACGCCGACTTCGGTGGCGAAGTAGAGCGCGGACTTGAAATGGTTGATGGCGTTATTTTGTTGGTTGATGCTTCAGAAGGTCCATTGCCTCAGACACGTTTCGTTTTGCGTAAAGCACTCGAAAAGAATCTTCCAGTAATTTTGTTGATCAACAAGGTTGACCGTCCCGATTCACGTATCGCTGAAGTTGTTGATGAAGCGTACGAACTGTTCCTTGATCTTGGAGCAAATGAAGAGCAGATCGAGTTCCCTGTTGTTTACGCATCAGCTAAAGCAGGTCGTGCATCTCTGAAGCGTCCTGCAGATGGTGGAATGCCAGAAGAAGAAAACCTAGATGTTTTGTTTGACACTATCTTCTCTGCAATTCCTGCACCGATTTATCACGAAGGTGCACCATTGCAAGCACACGTTACAAACCTTGACTCATCACCATTCTTGGGTCGTCTTGCACTATGTCGCGTACGCGAAGGTGTAATTAAGAAGGGTCAGAACCTTAACTGGATTAAGACTGATGGAACTATTGAACGTGTAAAGATTTCAGAGCTACTCATTACTGAAGCGCTAGAACGTGTTCCAGCACTTGAAGCTCACCCAGGAGACATCATTGCGGTTGCAGGTATCGAGACAATCACATTGGGCGAAACCCTTGCTGACCTTGAAAACCCACACGCACTTCCACTTATTACAGTTGATGAGCCATCGATTTCGATGACAATCGGTATCAATACATCTCCACTAGCGGGCAAGAGCGGAAAACTGCTTACTGCACGCCAGGTTAAGGGCCGTCTTGATGCAGAGCTCGTCGGTAACGTTTCATTGCGCGTACTGAATACTGATCGCCCAGATACATGGGAAGTTCAGGGACGTGGAGAGCTACAGCTTGCTGTTCTCGTTGAAATCATGAAGCGCGAAGGTTTCGAACTAACTGTTGGTAAGCCACAGGTAGTTATTAAGAAGATTGATGGCAAGGTTCACGAGCCAATGGAGCGTTTAACAATTGATGCACCTGAAGAGTACTTAGGTGTTCTTACTCAGTTGATGGCACTTCGTAAGGGTCGCATGGAGCAAATGGTTAATCACGGAACCGGTTGGATCCGTCTTGATTACAAGGTTCCATCACGTGGACTCATTGGTTTCCGTACAGAGTTCTTAACTGAAACTCGCGGAACTGGTTTGCTACACCACGTATTTGATGGTTACGAGCCTTGGTACGGAGATATTCGTACCCGTGCAACTGGATCACTTGTTTCAGACCGCATGGGAACAGTTACTTCATATGCGTTGTACGGAACACAAGATCGCGGAACTATTTTCGTAGAGCCAGGCGATGAAGTGTACGAAGGTATGGTTATCGGCGAGAACTCTCGTTCAGATGACATGGACGTCAACTGTGTTCGCGAAAAGAAGCTTACAAACATGCGTGCTTCAGGTACTGATGAATCAGAGCGTTTGATTCCGCCTAAGAAGCTCAACATGGAAGGTGCACTTGAGTTCTGTCGTGAAGATGAGTGCGTCGAGGTAACTCCTGCGGTTGTACGTATCCGCAAGGTTGTTCTTGATCAGAATGAGCGCGCACGTGCGACTTCTCGTCAGAAGAAGGCGAACCTCAACGCTTAATCCCTAACAATTCACAAGAAAAAGTCCCGCTTCGAAAGCCGCTTCAACCTTTCTACGCGGGCTTTTTCTTGCTCAAAAGCTGTCGCACCTTTAGGAAGAATCAAATGGGTGATGCGGAGAAAAGTTGAGGCGGTTTTCGCAGCAAGACCATTTGATTCTGACCGTTGCGTCGCAAGATTTGTCAGGTGTCTGAGGCAAGATGCTCACTGTGAGTAAGCAGCCATTCAGCCTTGTACGACAGGTACTTCAGGCGACCGCACTTACCTTGGATGCCGATCAGCAAGCGGTTGTGTCCCACCGTGGTTCACCGATTGTTGTTCAAGGTGGACCCGGAACTGGAAAGACCACTGTTTTAGTTGAAGCAGCATTAGCGCGAATTTCTGAAGGACAAAATCCAGATTCAATTCTGCTGCTGACCTATGGTCGCGAGCGAGCTTCTGAATTACGTGATGCGATCGCGCTGCGCACAACCAAGACGATGTTTGAACCATTGGCTAGAACATTTCATTCGCTTGCATTTTCAATCTTGAAGATGAAAGCAAAGGGAGATCCTGATCCGATTTTGCTCAGCGGACCAGAACAAGAAAGTTACATCCGTGAATTACTTAAGGGCGATATTGAAGATGGCTTTAAAGAATGGCCCGAAGATTTACATAAGGCGTTAACTACTAATGGTTTTGCCCGCGAACTTCGCGATTTGATTTTGCGTGCATCAGAACGTGGCATTGATGCAGATGAGTTAGCGGTTCTTGGTAAACAAGAAGGTGAAAAGTATTGGGAAGCAGCGGCCGCTTTCTGGAAGCGATATACCAATTCCATGATCATGCGCGAGTTCAGCGCACAGGATGCAAAGTTGCGTATCGATCCATCCGAATTGGTTTCTCGTGCATCGATTTATCTGCGGAATAATCAGGATTTGTTGGATCAATTGCGTAATCGCTTCACAACGATCATGGTGGATGAGTTTCAGGAAAGCGATCCAGCACAACGCGAGCTATTGGCTCTGCTTGCAGGAAACGATGTAATCATCTGCGCTAATGCAGATAGCGCGGTCGGACGTTTCCGTGGCGCAGATCCTGATGGATTAGCAGCTGCGTTAGATCCATATCGCGCAAAAGAGGTTGTTCTTAACAAGGTGTATCGCAATGCACTCGCGATTTTTGAAGTTGGCCACCAATATGTTCAGGGTTTCCGAGGATCTCCAGTAACCCGTAAGCGCTCATGTGTGGCAGAAAGTGGCGGTTTTGTTGGGGTTCATCGCTTTAGAAGCGGGGCAGAAGAAGCTGCTTTTATCGCTCACCAGTTCCGCAGTGCACATTTGCGTGAAGGTATTTCTTACAGCCATATGGCTGTCGTACTTCGTACACCAGGAGTTCAGGCATCTGCGTTACGTCGTGCATTCTCACAAGTTGGTATTCCAGTTGCATCCGAGCTCCAAGCGTTAGCTGGCAATCCTGCAATTGCACCATTCTTGTTGTTGGCACGTGTAGCGATCGGTGCCCAGCCTCTGAATTTGGATACTGCAGAGCGTTTGTTAATGAGCGAGTTCGGTGGAGCAGATTCAATCTCGTTACGACGAATTCGCAGATCAATGATTACCGCCCGCCCTGAAGGAGATGAGCGTTCAGGTACTCAGTTGTTGTTGGATGCAATCAATGATGGCGAACTGTTTATTGAAGGTGCTGACAGCGTTCTTCGAGTTCATGCATTGCTAAAGGGCGCAAAGGCAATTGCGCGTAACAAGGCAGCCTTAGCCGATGACCTGTTGTGGTTTATCTGGGACAACGCGGTAACAAGTGATGGGCAGAAGCTATCTGTCGCTTGGCGCAATCAAGCTTTGCGTCCAGGAGTCCGAGGAGCAGCAGCAGATCGTGACCTAGATGCGATGATGCAGTTGTTTGAATCTGCTCAACGTTTCTCTGAGCGTTTTCCTTTGTCAGGTCCAGCCGCCTTTATCAACGAGATTGCAACTGAAGATATTGCCGGCGATGTGATTACAGCTAAAGGTGTTCGTCCAGATTTTGTAGAAATTCTTACAGTGCACAGCGCGAAGGGTCGCCAATGGCAGGTTGTTGCAATTGTTGGTTTGCAAGAGGGAACTTGGCCAAACTTGAAGCAACGTTCTTCGCTATTGGGTGCAGAGCGTTTAGTAGAACGTAAGCGAAACCCTGATATTCCTCGTGATCAGCTAGATGTCATCGCCGCAAATGGCTTGATGCAGGATGAACAACGCTTGTTCCATGTCGCTCTAACCCGTGCCCAGCAATCACTTTTCGTCACGGCAGTTCAGCGCGAAGATGAAGAGCCATCGCAGTTCTTTGAAGCTGTTGAAGTTATGGTTAACAAGAGCGATGAGGATGAACATGTATTAACAGATGTTCCTCGCCCAATTACAGCGCCTGCTTTAGTTGCCGAACTTCGTTCACAGTTAGCTGGACCCAAGGCGAAAGAGGCTGCAGCGTTGTTAAAGGCGATGAGCGCCGAAGGAATTCACCTTGCAAATCCAGATAGTTGGATTGGTTCTGTTCCGCTAAGTACGGATGCACCAGTTATTGATCCTGACAAAGAGGTAATTGTTTCTCCATCAGGTGCTGAAAGCTTTGTGGAATGTGGAGTCAAATGGTTCCTGCAAAACAATGGCGGATCAGATGGTGATAGCACCGCACAAGTTTTGGGTTCTGCGATTCACGCATTTGCGGCAAAGATGGTGCAAGAGCCAGGTACAACTCGCGAGCAGTTAATTGAGAATCTACAAAGCTCATGGAAGTTGATTGATCCAGAAAGCGGATGGGTGAGCGCATCTCATCTTGAATCTGCGGTCACCATGCTTGAAAAGTTTGTGGAATACCACAAGGAGACAAAGCGTGAAGTAAAGGGAGCCGAACTTCGCTTTGATGTAAAGCTGGGTCGTGCTCGCATAATCGGAACCGTTGACCGTCTTGAAGTTGAAGCAGATGGCTCACTGTTCATCATTGACTTTAAAACCGGTAACACCGCTATTAGCAAAGAGGATGCAAAGAAGAATCTGCAGCTTGCTAGTTATCAATTAGGTGTAGCCGAGGGTGGGTTTGCCGACGGCAATAAATCTTCTGGCGCCGAACTTGTGTATCTGGGAACAAGTACTGCAGGAGCATCTATTCGTCAGCAGTATGCGATCGATCTTGAAGAGACTAAGGCAACTATTGAAACCATTGGCGAGGGCATGGGAGCTGCAACCTTCTTTGCCACCGTGAATAAGCGCTGTAAAGGCTGCCCAGTAAGGAAATCCTGTCCTGTTCAAAGCGATGGTCGGGCGGTGATCGAGTGATGACAGAGGCGAAGTACACACCTGAGCAAATCATCGCCAAGCTTCAGGCACATCCAAAGTTTGGTTCTCAGATCAAGCCAATCACAAAGCATCAGTCGGCGATTATCAGTAGTGGATTAGAGCCAGCGGTTGTCATTGCAGGTGCGGGTTCTGGCAAGACTGAAACCATGAGCAACCGAGTCTTGTATTTAGTTGCAAATGGTTTTGCCACTCCTGATCAAATCTTGGGCCTTACCTTTACCCGAAAAGCTGCTGGTGAACTATCAGTTCGTATCCGCAAGCGTTTGCGTCAACTATCGCAATTGCCAGAGTTCAAACACATCACTTCAACTAGTACTGCAGTTACGACTTACCATTCATATGCAGGCAAGTTGTTAAGTGAACATGCAATCCGCTACGGAATTGATGCAGATGCTGATCCACTTGGCGAGGCAGCAATTTGGCAGATCGCATCAGATGTAGTGCGCAACTGGTCTGATGATTCATACCGCAATGACAGTGCGGTAAGTACCGTCATTAAGGATTTATTGGGTCTTTCAAAGTTGATGCTTGAACATCAGGTTAAAGCTGCTGACATCGAAGCGATCGGCAACGAAATGTTGGAAAAGTTGCAGTTGCTAGCTGGCAGCACCAATGAAGATACCCGCGCAGTTGCTCGTGCAATGCGTCAACGTAATTCATTGCTACCGATGGTTGAAGCCTTTATGGAGCGTCGCAAAGCAGCAGGTGAACTGTCCTTTGATGATCAGATGTCATTAGCTGCGGACATTGCTCAGAACTTTGAAGATGTTGGCACTTTAGAGCGGGGTAAGTACAAGGTCGTATTGCTCGATGAGTATCAAGATACTTCGCAATCACAGGTGCGTATGTTGTCTGCGTTGTACGGCAACTTTGTATCCGAAACTGGCCATCCAGTAATGGCTGTGGGAGACCCGTCGCAGGCTATTTATACCTGGCGTGGAGCTTCCGCCGGCACTATGGCCTCCTTCCATATGTACTTCCCAAAGGCGGCAGGACAAACCGGAATCGAGCAGTTCTCACTTCCAACAACCTTCCGCAATGACAAGATCATCTTGGCTGCAGCAAACACCATCAGCGCAGAGATCAAAGCTGCGGGTGGTCAACAAGTTGTAGAACTTGAAGCACGAAATGGCGCAGGCGATGGTGAACTTGCATACGGTGTGTACGAAACAGTTGAAACAGAGTCCCAAGCAATCGCTGCATACTTTAAAGCGTTGTGGAATCCAGATGACAACAAATCATTTGCGGTGTTGGTTCGAAAGCGCAGTCAAATCACCTCTATTGAAAATGCACTACGTGAACAAGGTTTGCCAGTTGAAGTAATCGGTATCGGCGGTTTGATTCATATCCCTGAAGTTGCAGATGTTGTTACCTTGATGAAGATCATTACAGATCCAGATGCTGGTTCGTCATTGATGCGACATTTAACAGGTCCAAGAATTAATTTAGGTCCTCGCGATATTGCAGCGCTCGGTGCATTTAGCCGTGAGCGCGCAAAAGCAATGCATGCAGATTCCAAGAGCTTCATTAAGAAGATCGCTGCAGGAAATCCGGACCAACTAGAAGCTGATGATCAATTTGCAGGGTCCATCATCGATGCATTGGATGAGATTGCATCGGCTAAGAAGAGCGGATTCAGTGATCTTGGATATCAGCGACTAGTTACTTTTGCTCAAGATCTTCGCCGTCTTCGTTCACGTGCAGGTGGTCAGATCACCGATCTAGTGACAGAGATTGAAAACTATCTGACTCTGGAATCTGAAATTACTTTGCGCGAAGGTTCACAAACCGGTCGTCGTCACCTAGATCGATTCCTAGATGAAGCCTCAAAGTTTGAACGCAGCGGTGGATCAGTTTCGGCCTTCTTGGATTGGCTAGATGTCGCATCTGATGAAGAGGGCGGATTAAAGGTTGGAGCCCCTGAAGTACGCACAGATGTGGTCCAAATCCTTACTGTTCACATGGCAAAGGGTGCTGAATGGGATGTTGTTGCCGTGCCTGGTTTATCCGAAGGCACTTTCCCTGGAGTAAATCGCAGCGATCCGGATAACTGGTTAAAGAATGAAAAGCATGTGCCATTTGCACTTCGCGGTGATGCACATGAGCTTCCACATTTCACATTAGATGGAATCACTAAAAATAGTGATGCAGCAAAGGCGATCAAGGCCTTTGGATCGCAGTGCGTTGATCAAATCAAGATGCGGGAAGAGATGCGTCTTGCCTATGTTGCCGTTACCCGTGCCCGTACGCACTTGCTGTGCACAACAGCATGGTGGCGTGATGGGGCAAATGCGGTCTCACCTTCACAGATCTTTAATTTGATCGCAGGATCAGCAAGTGCAAACGGCGGTCGATTGATTTCTGAGGTTGCAGCACCAGATGAGGAAGCAGAGAATCCAACGCTAGAAAATCCTGTCACCGCTGTATGGCCACGAGATTATCTAGGGGATAAGCGCGCACAATTTGATGCAGCGATTGAATTAGTCAATGCATCTGATGTTCACCCACTTGTTGATTCTCAAGATGCCGAAGTTAATTCTTGGATCATGGATGCACATAGTTTGATTACGGAACAACGCAATCGTGCATCAGATGTAGTGGAAGTTCCACTGCCATCACGCATGTCTACATCGACATTGGTTGCTTTGCATGAAAACCCACAAGAGCTTGCGCTAAATATTCGCCGTCCAATGCCTCGTGGTCAAGATCAGTATTCGCGTCGCGGAACTGCCTTCCACTTATGGGTAGAACGTCAATTTACTGATGCAGCCACATTGTTTGGTGATGAGTACCTGGATTACTTAGATCCACTCGATGATGATTCAAAGCTAGAAGATCTCAAAGCCGCTTGGCTCAAGAGCACCTTTGCCAATCGCACGCCAGCACGAGTTGAGGTTCCCTTTGAAACAACCATTGCTGGGGTCCTTATTAGAGGTCGAATTGACGCTATTTATGCTGATGGAGATGGCTTCCAGGTAGTGGATTGGAAGACTGGCTCTAAGCAGTTAGGAAAATCCGCTCAGGTTCAGTTAGCGATGTACCGCTTAGCGTGGGCGAAGTTATCGGGATGCGATATTTCAAAGATCTCCGCCGCATTCCATTACGTTCCAACTGGAATCACTGACCAGCCAGCTGACCTATTAGATGAGGCTGCATTGATCTCTTTGATTGGATCTGTCGGTACGCTTCCTTAATGAGTTATGCAATCCTCTTAGCTGCAGTTATTAGCTGGGGTATCTCAAATCCTTTAGCGGATCTGGCCATAACTAAGTTCTCTCCAGTCTTTTTGTCATTAATTGAATGTGGCGTCGGTTTTCTCTTTCTGTTGATTGTCACAATTATTAAACGAGTAAAACCAAACATTCCTTGGCGGTTGATTATTCCTGTTGGAATCCTTCAACCTGGAGTTGCATGGTTGTTAGGAAACACTGGTTACACACACGAAACCGCCAGCACCGGCGTTTTGATCCTTACTGGTGAGACTTTGTTTACTGTCTTGCTTGGAATGCTGTGGTTGGGTGATCGATTGTCATTGACCAAGTGGGCATTCTTTATTCTTGGATTTGTAGGTGTCTACATCTCTAGCAGCAATGGCATTCATGAACAATCAACATCTACCGCCATCTACTTTGTTTTATCTGCGGCAACATTTGGTGTGTATGCAAATGTGGTTCGAAAGTATCTAGGGGAATACTCGGCAACAGATTTAGCCGTGGGCCAAACCTTTGTGGCCACGATCTTCTTGGGTGGCTATTTCTTATTAAGTAACCAATCCATTCCAACCGAAGTTGGTAGCTCAATCTGGCTCTCAGCAATCTTTTCTGGATTATTTGGCGTGGGGCTTCCCTTTGTGGCATTTAACTATGCGATAAAAGCATTGCCTGGCAGTACTCCTGGAGTATTCCTTAACTTAATCCCTATTTCGGGGGTTGCAGCGAGCATTGTCTTGGGCCGAGGAGCCCCTACCTGGATGCAGCTAGTGGGTGGAGTCTTAGTGATCGTTTCTGCTTACGTGGTGTCGCAATAGTGTGCGTAAGCCTAATTTCTTGCTTGTATCTGATCGTTAATTCTGGTGATTAATCTGAACCCTAATTGGTAAGTGATCACTCATTCCAGTCACAACTGTTGGAAGAGCTTTAAACTGTTCAGGCTTTAATGTGTTGCTAAGAATGTAATCAAATTGAACTTTTGCACCCCACGATGGGTAGGAGTTCTGAGTAACCAAAGAACTCCAACGCGATGCAACCGTTGGTAAACCCTTTGGAAGATTCATGTCTCCAATAATTAATACCTGAGTCCCATACTGTTCAGACAAATGTTTTGCCCAACGCTTTATTTTTGCCAGTTGGCGGTAGTTCACAAAGGGAACAAAAGAAAGATGAGTATTAATAACCGTCCAACCATTTTCCAAAGTAGCAGCCAGTGCAACACGTGGCTCATCTGCTACATAGATTGGTCTAACGGTTTGTTTTCCATTCTTACCTTCAGTTGGAATCATGATGGGCATTCCAAATGGAGATTTCTTGAGTTCTAGTCGATCCCAATGTTTTACTGGAATCTTTGAAACGATGCCGATTCCATATCCACCAACTAACTCACTTCCATCAGTTGAGAAAGAGTTTCCATGAACAACAATTGGTACATCTGTTGGTTCGACAGCGCGCCATGAGTATCCAGGTGTTCCGATTAATCCTGCAGCAAAGCCCCAATGTTCTGTGCCCATTGCTTCGCCCACTAAACGTGCCTGGGAAATATTTCCTGAGCGCTCTAACTTTTCATCAACCTCTTGAATGCCAATTACATCAGCGCCGATCGCTTGAATAGCCTGCCCCAGCTTTATCTGGTCGGCGGCGACATCATTGCTGGGCGGAATGGCCATTCCATGCAGCAGATTCCACGAGGTTACGAGCACCGCCCAAGGCTAGTAGCGTTCACCCCTATGAGCGCTCTGTCACCGATAAATCGCGAAAGCGAGCTGCGCTCGGATGCCACAAAGTTGGCTGAACTCTGGAAATCAGCCCAGATTATTCACTTAGTTGATGCTCGTTTAAGCGCAGCCGATGATTCGCTGACCTTTATAGATGCCGCAGCCGTGAAGGCGCTGCAGGAAACATTTATTGAAGGAGATCGCTTCTTCCTCGGAATCGGCCGCGATGATAATCAGGCGTACTTTGCATGGCGCACCACCTGGATCAATCAGCCAGAAGATGATGGCACTGAAGAGTTTGAAAAGCGTAAGTATGAAGGATTCAAAACTTTGCGCGAAGTCGGCGGCAATTTAGATGCCGATGAGTTAGCACTTGCGATGCACGCAGTTGGTTTAGCTAACTGGCATGCAAACCACACACATTGTGCACGATGCGGAGCAAAGACTGTTAGCGATCTTGGTGGAAGTGTTCGTGTCTGTGTTGAGGATGCAACGCAACATCATCCACGAACAGATCCAGCAGTGATTGTTTTGGTTCGCGATAAAGATGATCGAATTCTTTTGGGTCATCAACCCATCTGGCCGGACAAGCGCTTTTCAACTTTCGCAGGTTTTGTCGAAACCGGTGAATCATTTGAAGAATGTGTATCGCGCGAAGTTTTTGAAGAGGCAGGTGTCTACGCATCCGACATCAACTACTTAACTTCACAGCCATGGCCATTTCCTGCATCGATCATGATTGCCTTTGAGGCGATTACTCATCGTCCCGAAGAGGCACGACCTGATGGAACAGAAATCACGGAAGTACGCTGGTTTTCACGTGATGAAATGAAGGCAGCGGTTATCGCTGAAGATATTTTGCTTCCTCCAACAATTTCAGTTGCGCGACGAATGATTGAAGCTTGGTACACACGCGATGATGGATACACCCGCGAACAGTTACGTGGTGGTGAATCGTGGAGACCGTAGGAAACCTTCGTGCAGAAGAGATTCTTGAAGCTTTAGATAATGAACAACGTGCAGTGGCTCTTGCTACTCGCGGTCCAGTGTGTGTAATCGCAGGTGCCGGAACAGGTAAAACTCGCGCCATTACCCACCGCATCGCATATGCAGCTGCGATCGGAACAATGGATCCTCATAAGGTTTTGGCACTTACCTTTACAGCTCGTGCAGCAGGAGAAATGCGCACACGTTTGCGTTCACTAGGTGTTCCATCTGTTGCAGCTCGCACCGTTCACGCCGCGGCTTTAAAGCAGCTGACCTTCTTTTGGCCTCAAGTATTTGGCGGTCGCACACCCGATCTACTGACGACAAAGAGCGGATTTCTGACTGAAGCGATCAAACGCGCTCAATTACAGGGCGAACTATCAATTACATCCCGCGATTTACTGCGAGATATCGCAACTGAGATCGAATGGGCGAAGGTGTCACAGGTTGCCCCATCTGATTACTTGAGTGAATCTCAAAAGCGCACAGTAAAGCCACGCATTAATCCAGAACAGTTAGCCAAGGTCTACACCGCTTATGAAAGCGTGAAGCATCAAGAACGTGCAATCGATTTTGAGGATGTGCTTTTACTAACCGCGGCCATGATTGAAGAAGAGCGCGAAGTTCGCGAACGCGTACAAGATCAATACCGATTCTTCACAGTTGATGAGTACCAGGATATTTCTCCACTGCAGCAACGTTTAATCAATGCCTGGTTGGGTTCTCGTCAAGAGCTGTGCGTTGTTGGAGATCCAGCCCAGACTATTTACTCATTCGCTGGCGCAACTCCAGTCTTCTTGAACTCATTTACACATCGTTTTCCAGAAGCTGAAGTTGTTCGCCTAACTACTGGATATCGTTCAACACCTGAAATTATCTTCACCGCAAACAGCATCTTGCGAAAAGGTGCAATGGGAAATGAACTTGTTGCGATCAATGATCATGGAAGTAAGCCAACAATTAACGCCTACAACGATGAGGCTGCAGAGATCGCCGGAATTGTTCGTGACATCACCCAGCTGATTTCCGAAGGAACTCCGGCACAAGAGATCGCAGTTCTTGCTCGCACCAACAACCAGTTAAATGGTTTAGAAAAGGCGATGAATACAGCCGGCCTTCCTTACCAAGTACGTAACACGGAACGCTTCTTTGATCGCAAAGAGGTTCGCGAATTTCTAAAGCAGGTTCGCACCGCTTCAGTTATTCCAACTGAAGGAGTTTCATGGCTCGATGAACTTCGCACCCTTGCTCAGCCATATTTAACTGGGGGAGCAATCGATGGAATCGCAGCGCTACTTCACCTTGCTCGTGAATTAGATAGTGACAATGGATTTACTCCAAAGAATTTGCGTACCTACCTTCGCGAAGTTGAAGATCGTGTTCAGCAAAACAATCCACCAACAATGCCTGTGACAACACTTGCAACATTGCACGCAGCAAAAGGTCTTGAATGGGAACGCGTATTCCTTATGGGAGTTAGCGATGGAATTCTTCCTCTTGAAAACAACAGCACCACAGGAGATCAAGCATCGATAGATGAAGAACGTCGCCTTTTCTATGTAGGAATTACTCGAGCTAAGTCAGATCTTCGACTTAGCTATCGAGGAAAAGCATCACGCTTCTTGGCTGAAGCAGGCCTGGCTAACTAACCTCACCCCTTAATTCATCGCACATATAGCCCAATTACCCTGATTTACGCGGGGAATTAATTACCTTGCCAGTAACACAACCCATGCAATACCCTTAAGCCTTCAACTTCATGGCGGAGTTGAAACGAGTCGAAAGGAAACGAATATGTCTAACGCATCATTCGTATTAGCAAACGCTTTGCGTTCTGCTGTGATTCCTTCTGCTCATACAACCAATAAGCCTTCTACTTGGCATACCGCAAAGCCAGCGTTTTACGCAGCTTTTTATGCCGGATACGAGGCCAATGGTGGTTCAATCGAATAATTCGATATTGAACTGAAGCCAAGGGCCTCGAATCCAAAAGGATTCGGAGCCCTTTTTGTTTTCCCCGATGTTTATTACTAAAAAATAAATTCAGGTGAAGGCAAAGAAAGCAGTACGGATATCTCCCGATAACCACTGAAAACCGAAAGAGATAGCAATACCCAACGACAGTTGGCCAACAAGGAAAGAAGAGGTGAGAACATGAGCGTTCTCTTCAGTGAACTACTAGTACCAGGCTGGGCAGATGAGAAGATCGGTTTGGATGCCGTAACGGGCACACACAGCGATGGGTCATCATTTAATTTGCCATGCCACACTGCAGATCCTGAACTCTATTTTTCTGAGGATGAGATGCAGGTTGCGGAAGCGAAGTCGCTCTGCGGTGGATGTCCCGTGCGCACACAGTGCTTAGAAGGTGCGTTGTCGCGCCAAGAGCCAGCTGGTGTGTGGGGAGGCGAACTATTTGAAGATGGTCGCATCATCGCAAAGAAGCGCAAAGCTGGACGGCCTTCTTTGAAAGAGGTTGCCGCTCGCACTGCAAATGGTGAATTGATTGAACTTAATGTTGAAAAAGAGGAGCGCGAGGAAAGCGCTGCTTAGTTTCAGTTTCTAAGTTAATCTCCAACCCATGAAAAAGGATCCAGCCAAGGCTCGTGAAATAGTGGCATCCCTACTCTTTATTGAGTCTGGAGTCATAGTTTCCCTTGCTCTATGGCTAGTTGCTCTTACCTTTACCGCTGATTCATTTGAATTACTCCCATTCCTTGGAGTATTGCTTTTTGCACTCCTTGGAGCGGCCGGATTAGCAGCATCAGCTATTGGTTATAAGCGCGGAAAGTATTTCGGACGCTCACCTGCAGTATTGGCGAACTTGATTGCACTCGGTGTAGTTTCTTATCAAGTTGAAGCTCATCTTTGGTTTGTTGCTATTCCTTTGGCGGCTCTTGCTGGTGCAACTTTGATTTCAGCTTTGCGCGCAGTGCCAACAGATTTCTAGAATTAGTTACCACTCGACAATCTGATTGTCTTCCCACAGAACCCCTGTTGTGTCTCCAGGATTAAATTCACGAGTTGCTAACCACAAGGCACATGCTGCACCTTCTGCAGCGGTGCGGGGTGCATCAGGGCCACCCATATCTGTTTGTGAATGATTAGGACAAACAGCATCAACTAAAACTCCACGAGCTCCAAGTCCAGTTTCATGTGCAAGGTTTCGCACTAGTGCGTTAACACCCGCCTTACTAATTCTGTATGGAGCAAGTCCTCCTGCATTTCCAGGACCTGACATTCGACCTAAGCATGCAGAGTAAATAATGACTCGGCCATTGCGTGCTTCAACCATTGCGGGTGCAAGACCATTTACTAATGTGAAAACAGAATCAAGATTGATCGACATAACTCGTCGCCACTCAGCATCAGTTGTCTTTAAAGTCTTTGACATCTTTTCGCTCATGACCCCATGCGCCAGAATCATGATCTCTGTAGTTGGCTGTTGCTGCGCGATTAACTCAACGGTGCTACGAGTTGCTACCTGATCCTCAAGATCAACGGCATAGGTAGTGAAGTGCTGATCAGGATGATGGCGCTGCAGCGATTGCTGCGCGAGTGAAAGCCGACTCTGATCTTTTGCGATCATGACGATGTCATAGCCCAGGGCAGCTAACCCTTTGGCATTCTCAAATCCCAGGCCTCTGCTGGCTCCGGTGATGATCGCTGTTGGCATGGGTTAAGGGTGGACTAAATGCAGCCAGTTCGCAGGTTGAAAGAAATCTGGAGCATTGGGGATGTGGTCAATCTCGCCCGATGAGGGCCTTTTTAGGATTATTCATGCGGGGCCAAGGCAGATAGGCTAAGCCTGTAATCAATGCAGAAGGAGATTGCCAGTGTCGGCACAGGATTTTGGTGCAAATGATTGGCTCGTCGATGAAATGTACGAGCAGTATTTACAGGATCCATCTTCCGTAGACCCTGCATGGGTTGAGTATTTCAAAACCAATAAGCCAGGTGCGCCAGCAACATCAGCTGCACCAAGCAAAGGTGTTCCACCAATTCCTAAGGCGCAACAACAAGCAGCAGCGCCTGCACCTGTAGCTGCCCCTGTTGCACAGCCTGCACCAGTAGCTGCAGCACCAGTTGCACCAGCGGCTCCAGTTTCACAGCAACCAATTGTTCGCGAAACAACAGTTGCTCAACCAACACCTGCAGATCCAGTTGTAAAGCCAGCCCCAGTTTTGATTACACCAGGTGCATCAACTCTTGAACCGATCCGCGGAGTTAGCGCTCGCGTTGTTCAATCAATGGAAGCATCACTATCAGTTCCAACTGCAACATCTGTTCGCGCAATTCCTGCGAAGTTGATGATTGATAATCGAATTGTTATTAACAACCACCTTGCACGTGGTCGTGGAGGAAAGGTTTCCTTCACTCACATCATCGCGTACGCAATGATCAAGGCTGTTCGTGCAATGCCAGAGATGAACGCGTTCTTTGGCGAATTAGATGGCAAGCCAGCAATTGGAAAGCCAGAGCACATCAACCTTGGAGTTGCTATCGACTTGGCAAAGCCAGATGGTTCACGCCAACTGTTGGTTCCATCTGTTAAGGGTTGCGAAGATTTAGATTTCGGACAGTTCTGGGCAGCATACGAAGCTGTAATTAAGAAGGCTCGTGCTGGTGCACTGACAGTTGATGATTTTGCTGGCACAACAATGTCAATCACTAACCCAGGAACAATCGGAACTGTTCACTCAGTTCCACGTCTTGTTCAGGGACAAGGTTTGATCTTGGGTGTTGGTGCGATGGATTACCCAGCTGAGTTCCAGGGTGCAAGCGAAGAAACCCTTGTAAACATGGCTGTTAGCAAGGTAATTACCCTTACTAGTACATACGACCACCGCATTATTCAAGGCGCGCAATCAGGAGATTTCCTGCGTCGCATGCACGAATACTTGTTAGGTGCTGAAGGTTTCTACGATGAGATTTTCGCAGCGCTACGTATTCCTTACGAGCCAATTCGTTGGGCAAGTGACTTCGCATTTACTCGTGATGAAGAGATCAACAAGACTGCACGTGTTCAGCAGTTAATTCAGGCTTACCGCACATTCGGTCACTTGATGGCAGATGTTGATCCACTGGAATACATCCAGCGTTCACATCCTGATCTAGATGTTGTAACTCATGGATTAACTTTGTGGGATCTTGATCGTGAATTCGCAACGGGTGGATTCGGTGGCAAGAAATTCATGCCACTTCGCAAGATCCTTGGAATTCTTCGTGACTCATACTGCCGTTCAGTTGGTGTTGAGTACATGTACATCCAGGATCCAAAGGAACGCGAATGGATTCAGAGCAAGGTTGAGGTTGGCTACGCCAAACTTCCTCGCGAAGAGCAGCTGCGTGTATTGCGTAAGCTCAACAGCGCCGAATCATTTGAATCATTCCTACACACAAAGTTTGTTGGTCAAAAGCGCTTCTCACTAGAAGGTGGCGAGTCTGTTATTCCTCTTCTTGATGCAGTTGTTTCTGCAGCAGCAGAGAGCAATCTTGAAGAGGTGTGCATCGGTATGCCACACCGCGGTCGCTTGAATGTTCTTGCAAATGTTGCAGGAAAATCAGCCGGACAAATCTTCCAAGAGTTCCAAGGTCACTATGCAGAGAACCAAGTTCAAGGTTCTGGCGATGTGAAGTACCACTTGGGTACATCAGGTGTATTTACCTCTGAAACTGGAGCGCAGACAAAGATTTACTTGGCTGCAAACCCTTCACACCTTGAAGCTGTAAACCCAGTACTTGAAGGCATTGTGCGTGCAAAGCAGGATCGCCTAAATGTGAAAAATGCTTACTCTGTAATGCCAATTTTGATGCACGGAGATGCCTCATTTGCTGGCCAGGGTGTAAACGCTGAAGTTCTTCAGTTGTCAGGTCTTGCTGGATACCGCACAGGCGGAACAATCCATATCGTTATTAATAACCAGGTTGGTTTCACAACCTCACCACATGCATCACGCACATCTCAGTACTCAACTGATTTTGCGAAGATTATTCAAGCACCTGTATTCCACGTAAATGGTGATGATCCTGAAGCATGTGTTCGCGTTGCACGTTTGGCATTTGAATACCGCCAAGAGTTCAACAAGGATGTTGTAATCGACATGATTTGTTACCGCCGTCGCGGTCACAACGAAGGTGATGAGCCAAGCTTCACACAACCAATGATGTACAAGCTGATTGATGCAAAGCGTTCAACACGTACCTTGTATACCGAAGCACTTGTTGGTCGTGGAGATATCACACCTGAAGAGGCTGAAGAGATTGCACGCGATTACCAAGCACAGCTTGAGTCAATCTTTGCTGCGGTTAACAACATCGAGCCAGAGCATGATGAAAACTTCAAGGCTCCAGTTGCTCCAGCAGCACAAGAGATCAACACTGCAATTACAGAAACACTTGCTCGCGAAATCGCAGCAACTCAATCTGCAGTGCCAGAAGGATTCAGCGTTCACCCTAAGTTAACGCCACAGCTAGCAAAGCGCGTGGAATCTTTGAACGATGCAACTATCGACTGGTCTACAGGTGAAATGCTTGCATTTGGTTCATTGTTGAAGGAAGGCCACCCAATTCGTCTTGCTGGACAAGATGCACGTCGTGGAACTTTCTCAAACCGTCACGCGGTAATCATCGATAAGGAAAATGGCAACGAGTGGACTCCACTTCGCGCACTTATCAGCGATGAAAATCAGTTCTTCGTAGTTGACTCATTGCTCAGCGAATACGCTGCTATGGGCTTTGAATATGGCTACAGCCTTGAGCGTGAAGAAGCACTTGTTCTATGGGAAGGCCAGTTCGGTGACTTCGCAAACGGTGCACAAACCGTTATCGATGAATTCGTTTCTTCTGCATTGCAGAAGTGGGGCGAGCGTTCATCTGTAGTTCTTCTACTTCCACATGGATATGAAGGACAAGGTCCGGATCACTCTTCAGCACGTATCGAGCGTTACTTGCAGCTATGCGCAGAGCAGAACATGACTGTTGCACAGCCAGCAAGCCCTGCAAATTACTTCCACTTGTTGCGTTGGCACATGAAGAACCCTGCACGTCGTCCTTTGATCGTATTTACTCCAAAGTCGATGCTTCGTTTGAAGGCTGCAGCGTCTGCTCTATCTGATTTCACAACAGGTCACTTCCAACCAGTGATCGGTGATGATTCAGTTCAAAATGCATCACGCGTTATCTTCTGTTCTGGAAAGGTCTATCACGACCTAGTTGCAGAGCGCGCAAAGCTTGGTGAGAACTCAACAGCAATTGTTCGAGTTGAACTTCTGTATCCGCTTCCAATTGATGAAATGGTTGCAGAGGCAAACAAGCATCCAAATGCAAACTTGCTATGGGTTCAAGATGAACCTGCAAACCAGGGTCCTTGGTCTCACGTTGCACTTCGCACATCTGATGCGCATGGTGGACATGGATTTGGTGATCGCGTACTACGCCGTGTTTCACGTCGTGCAACAGCATCTCCAGCAACTGGAAGCCATCACCTGCACGAGGATGAGCAAAAGGCGTTGTTGTTAGAGGCCTTTACTCGCTAATTGATTTAATAAATTGCGCCTTCGTTAATAGCGGAGGCGCTTTTTATTTCCCGAGAACATTCTTAATAATGTTTAAAAAGTGAAGGACTATTTCGTGCGATTCTTGCGATATCTAAATCTCACAACGCCGACAATTTCATTGCCCGGAATCCATCCCCAGGTGCGTGAATCGGTGCTTTCATCGCTGTCGCCCTGCACCCAATAGATACCGCCATGGGATTTCTGTAAGCGCTTTACTAAGAAGATTCCTGGGCGCTCTTCACGTTCTAGGACAACAACCTTGCCCAGAATGCGATCTCCAACGAGCGCCGGTAGACCTGCATCAAACCAAGAAACGAGCAGCCAGTCACCATCGTTAAATGTGGGGGACATCGAGCCCCCTGCGACCTTGACTGTGCCAAATTTGCTCACGGGCGGTAGTCTCGCACCATAAGCACTGCAATTCCATTACATAGAGAAGTGCTTAATAGGGGAGAAGAAAATGTTTGCACCAAAGACAACTGTCTACGCACACTGCGATCTTCCATGTGGAGTTTACGATCCAGCGCAAGCAAAGATTGAAGCGCTATCTGTAAAGGCATGCATGGAGAAGTACGCAGCAAATACAGATGCAGATTTCCGTTCACGTTCAGTGGCGATCAAGGAAGAGCGTTCACATCAGGTTAAGGAGCACCTATGGGTGCTGTGGACTGATTACTTCAAGGCACCTCACTTCGAGGCATACCCTCAGCTGCACTCATTGTTCAATGAGGCAACAAAGCTTGCAGGCGCAGCAGGCACAAAGGGAACTCAGGATGTTGCAGTTGCAGATTCATTGATCGCAAAGATCGATGAGATTGCAGAGATCTTCTGGGCGACTAAGAAGGCTTAGTTTCTATTTAGTTGCAGCAAGAAGCGGTTCTAGTTTTTATGAGAATCGTGCACAAGATTGAGAGCAGCGGTGCGGGCGAGGAAAGATACTCGCTCCACCGCTGATCTTTTTATTAGGGCCGCAGCGATCTGGCGTTCATGTTCATAGACTTCACATTCAAAGGTTAATTCTTTTCCTTCAATTTCAATCACACGTGAAGTACCCCGTAGCTCTGCGCCAATACTTGCAGGCGATAACGAAATAAATTCAACGCTTACAGGGATGGTTGTTTCGCCAGGCTCTAGATAAAGATCCAATGACAAGATCGCCGCATGCTCCATTAAGTTAATGAGTAGCGAAGGCGCAATGATTGGTAGATCGCCAATACCAATAGCAACAGATGTATCGCCGGGGCGAACAACCATTTCAGTTAACCCAACGGCGCCAAGAACCTCATCTGCAGGCAACATATTTAGAGACCCCGTCCATGTGGATCAGTGTCATCAAGCCCATTGAGGAAACGAATCTCTTCAGTGTGCTCAATCGTTACTTCGCGATGTTCGATCTGGCCAAACTCATCAATTTCAATGGAAATCTCAGTCATGCTGTACTGAGTTACAACCTCTGTAAATGCACCTGTCATCTGAGCATGAATCTGGCGATAGATCGCATCATGTAGATCTTCTGGTGCTTTTTCATTACAGCTGCGGCGTAATGCGCTTTGCATCAATTCACGCATCGCCTGTTCATGTGCAAGTTCGGCCTCGCATGCAGGACATGCTGCGATGTGAACTTCAATCATGTTCATCTGTGGCGCTTCGATATTGCCTTCAATCAGCAATACAAATGAGTTCAGGACTTCATTACATCCAAGTGCAAAGTTGAAGGTCATGACTTAACCCCCGATTTCTTATCGGTGGTGTAGCCCAATTCTTTTGCATACTCTGTTAACCGTTCGCGCAGCTGTTTTCTTCCCCGATGCAGACGTGACATTACGGTTCCCGCTGGAACGCCAACGATCTCTGCGATTTCCTTGTATGAAAAGCCTTCAACATCGGCCAAGTACACAGCGATACGAAACTCTTCAGGAATATCTTGAAGAGCACGTTTGATATCGCTATCTGGAAGATTCTCAAGCGCCTCAACTTCAGCAGACTTTCCCTGATCGCTAGTGTGCGAAGCGGCATCGGCTAACTGCCAATCCTCAATCTCTCCGCCACTTAATTGTGGGCGGCGCTGATCTTTGCGATAAGTATTGATAAATGTTGTTGTCAGAACGCGATACAACCACGCCTTTAAATTGGTGCCTGGTTCAAATTGATGAAATGAAGCAAAGGCTTTCAAATATGTATCTTGAACTAAATCCTTTGCATCATGCGGATTCTTTGTATATCGAAGCGCTGCTGCATAAAGCTGATCTGTGAAGGCAAGGGCATCTCGCTCGAAGCGGACAGCACGATCCGCTGAGCTCTCTTTAACTAGATCCGTTGACATCACTAAAACACTATCGTTAAAAGAGGGTTTCTGGCTCTCCCAAATCGGCTTCAACGATCAACTCTTTTCCATTATTTGCCACGCTGTTGACCGCGTTTGAAACCGGGCGAGCAACCACAATCGATTCAGGGTTTTCTACGACCATTAATGACTTCAACTCATTCACATCTGTGTTTCGAGGATTAAGCCAGAGCTCCCATCGATCCTGCGGCATAAAGACTGGCATGCGGCTGTGAATTGTTGCTAACTCGCCTTGGGCCTCTTGCGTAATGATCGATGCGGTTTCTATAACCTCACCATTGGGTGCAGACCAACTGCTCCAGATTCCTGCGATAGGAAGTTGATTGCCGTTTCGCGCAGAAATATAAAAGGGTTGCTTGGGCGAATACTTACCCAGCGCAGTTGCCCATTCGTAATACCCAGCTGCCGGAATTAAACAACGAGTAGATCTAAAGGCATTTCTAAAAGTTGGTTTTTCATGAATTGATTCGCTGCGAGCATTGATTGCACGAGATTGAGATGCTCGGGCTTCTTGCATATCGGTTAACCACGGCCCGATTAATCCCCACGAAACAGTGGTCAATGCGCGCTTTGCTTCAACATCTTTTCCAGTGCGGTCATTGGCACGAATAATGTAAATCGGATTAGTCGGAGCGATATTCCAATTCAGCGGAAGTGAGGCTTGGGGAGAAGTACCGGTTACCTCAAACTGCTCCATCAGCTCGCGCATATCTGCGGTTTGCGCATAACGTCCACACATAATTCAAGGGTATCGCAGGGTCGGCTAACGGTTAGAATAAGGCGATGACAAACAGCGCTCACTGGCCAGCGATTTATCGCGGTGCAACACCAGTTGATATCAGCGTTGTAATTCCTGGTTCAAAATCAGTAACTAACCGTGCCCTTATTTTGGCTGCTCAAGCAAAGAGCCCATCAGTATTACGCCGCCCACTAGTTTCGCGCGATAGCGAACTAATGGTTGCAGGCTTAAAAGCACTCGGTATCGGAATTGAAGAAAAAACAGTTGTCGTAAATGGTTCTGAAGAGCTTCAATGGATTATCACTCCGGCCCCCATGCGCGGTGGAGTAAAGGTAGATGTTGGAAATGCCGGAACAGTTATGCGTTTCTTGCCGCCACTTGCTGCACTTGCAACAGGTGAGGTCGCATTTGATGGAGATCCACGTTCATACGAACGCCCACTCGGCCCAGTAATAAAAGCGCTAGAAGAGCTTGGAATTTCAATTGACCACGAAGGTCGCTACAGCTTGCCTTTGAAGTTGCAAGGTACGGGATCTATCCCAGGTGGCGCGCTGACGATTGATGCCAGCGCATCAAGCCAGTTCTTATCTGCTCTGCTATTAGTTGCTCCAAGTTTTACTAATGGAATTGTTGCAAAGCACCAAGGCGGATCATTGCCTTCAATGCCACACATTGAGATGACGGTAGAGATGCTTCGTGATTTTGGAGCAACCGTTGAAGTTGATGCGGCAAACCAAACATGGACAGTGAAGCCAGGAGATTTACACGGTAAAGATTTAGTAATCGAACCAGATCTTTCTAATGCGGCACCATTCCTTTCATTAGCAATGGTGTGTGGTGGGAATGTGACGATTGCGGATTGGCCAAAGGCAACAACTCAACCTGGTGATCAACTACGTTCAATCTTTACCGCGATGGGTGCATCAGTTGCATTTAGTGATGCAGGATTAACTTTGACCGGAAACGGAACAATTCATGGAATTGATATTGATCTGCATGATGTTGGCGAGTTAACTCCATCAATTGCCGCCCTTGCTGCTCTTGCAGATTCACCATCACATTTACGCGGAATTGGGCATTTGCGCCTGCATGAAACTGATCGTCTTGCAGCGCTTACACGTGAAATTAACGCACTTGGTGGAAATGTTGTTGAGGAAGAGACTGCGCTTCACATTACGCCCGCACCATTACATGGCGGCGTATTTCATACCTACGATGATCACCGATTAGCTACAGCGGGCGCTGTTTTGGGCCTAGTGGTTACAGATATCGAGGTAGAAAACATCGCTACTACCCGCAAAACACTGCCTGATTTCCCAGGGCTATGGAGCTCACTTTTAGTATGACACCTCGCGAATACGATGAATCAGATGTGCGAATTCGCCCATCACGTAGCACCCGCCCGCGAAGCAAAGATCGACCTTCACACAACGATGCAATTTCTGCACTTGTAACAACTGTTGATCGTGGTCGCCAAACATGTATTACAGATGATGGCGTCATTGTTACTGCAATGCGTGCGCGCGAGCTTGGACCAAAATCTGTTGTAACTGGTGACAACGTTTCCTTGGTTGGCGATACTTCAGGTGCAGAAGGTTCCCTTGCTCGAATCGTTGCAGTTCAGGAGCGCCGAAACTCTTTGAGTCGCACAGTTGATGACGCAGCACAGTTTGAACGCACCATCGTTGCGAATATCGATCAGCTGATTATTGTTGTGGCCGCTGCCAATCCAGAACCTCGACGTGGATTGATTGATCGCTTCCTTGTATCTGCATTTACAGAGGGAATTGCTCCAAAGATTGTTGTCACTAAAACCGACATCAGCGAAGTCCCTGCATTCTTGGCTGAGTACGCAGAGTTAGATGTTGAAATCATTCACACCGCAATCAAGAGTGATTCTCGCGAAAAGGATTTAGAGAAACTTCACCAAGTTCTCGAAGGCAAGATTTCTGTTTTGGTCGGACACTCTGGCGTTGGTAAATCAACACTGATTAATGCTTTGATTCCAGAAAGTAACCGTGCAACCGGAGATGTGAATGAAGCTACTGGACGTGGTCGCCACACATCATCTAGTGCAATCGCTTTGCCGCTAGTTGATAGCGAAGGTTGGATTATTGATACTCCAGGAATCCGTGCCTTCGGCCTTTCCCATATTGATAATCAGCGCATTGTGGATGCATTTAGCGATCTATCTGAAGTAGCCGCTAACTGTCTTTCAAACTGCTCGCATGCAGAGAGTTCCTGCAAATTAGATGCATGGGCTGCCCCAGATGGCATTCCAAATCCTCATAGAACTGCGCGCCTTGCAAGCCTTCGTTCTTTGCTTGCCGTGAAGGATTCACCAGCACCTGTCACAGAGGACTAATCTCACTTTTTTGTAGGCGTGATTGGCTGATTTTCTACAAGAAGCATGGCTGCCTCACAGAATAGACTGCGTCCATGAGTACGAATAAGGATTCAATTGATCTGCTGGATGATTTAGCTCTGGCACATGCATTAGCCGATATGGCAGATGCGATCACCCTTGATCGTTACCAAGCACAAGATTTAGTCGTTACCAACAAACCAGATAACACTCCTGTGACAGATGCTGATCGCGCTGTTGAAACAGCGATCCGTGAAGCACTTGCAACCCATCGCGAGTCAGACGGATTAGTTGGAGAAGAGTTTGGAAGCGATAAGGGAAGTTCTGGACGCTACTGGGTGATTGACCCAATTGATGGAACAAAAAACTTTATGCGCGGAGTTCCAACCTGGGCAACATTGATTGCACTAGTGCAAGTAGATGCATCAGGCCGCGAAGAAGTAGTTGTTGGAATTGCAAGTGCACCTGCGTTAGCGCGTCGCTGGGCAGCGGCAAAGGGACATGGTGCAACAGTGCGCTTTAATTCTGGTCCAAACGATTTAAGTATTGGCGATACATCAGGTGATGATTTCGCCTATGACTCAGCGGTTGATTTTGATGCGATTGCTCAATCAATTAACGAGAAGAAGATCTCTGTTTCAAAGATTTCATTGTTAATTGATGCTTCGATTTCATACTCAGATTTTGTTGGTTGGGGAGATCGCCTAGAGCCTTTCCAAAAGATGCTGGCAAATGCTTGGCGCACGCGTGGAATCGGAGATTTCTGGTCACACATGCTTGTTGCCGAAGGGGCGGTAGATGTTGCTGTTGAGCCATCACTTGCTGTGTGGGACATGGCAGCGTTAGACATCATTGTTCGCGAAGCAGGTGGAACCTTCACAAACACCGCTGGCGAAAACGGTCCCTTTGGTGGCAGCGGAGTTTCAACAAATGGATTGCTGCACAATGCAGTGATCAATGGATTAAATCCATAAGCACAACAGAACTTTAAGAAGAGATTGAAAAGCGCACGATGAGACGAAGAGGTCGGTAATGAGCCAACTATTAGAACCAGTAACACTGTCAGTACAGGGAATGACCTGTTCTTCATGTGTGAACTCTGTAGAGAAGGCTTTAAATAAGGTCGAAGGCGTCAGCGCAACAATCAACTTTGCAACAGAAACAGCTCATATTTTGGCCCCAGCGGACATGAGTCCAAAGGATTTAATCAAAGTAGTTGAAAAAGCTGGTTATTCAGCAACCTTGTTAGTTGATGCCCAATCTGTAACTCTGCACAGTAAGAAATCGGCCCGTGCATTGTTCTTCGCATTTATCTTTGCAGTTCCTGCAGTGGCAATTTCGATGGTTATGAGCTGGCATCACCAGATCGATATGTGGGTTCATCAAGCTCTAGATGCTGTCGGCCTGCCACATCCTTTGTACTCTCCAACTGCATGGGTAGTTATTGCACTTAGCGCTCCAGTTGTTCTTCTTGTTGCTTATCCAATTCATAAAGCAGCGATCCGAAACATCATGCATCCAACAATGGATAACTTGATTTCAATGGGATCACTCTCTGCATTCGGCTGGTCAATCTATGCAAACTCAACGGGTGCTGGCGATGTCTACACCGAAGTTGCAGCAGGAGTTATCTTCTTTGTAATTCTTGGTCGTTATTTAGAAACCCGCGCAAAGGCAAAGGCGAGCAGTGCGCTCACATCTTTATTAGCACTTGGCGCGAAAGAGGTAACAATTGTTCGTGGGGGATTCCCGCTAATTGTGCCAATTGAGCAGCTACAAATTGGCGACGAGTTTGAAGTTCGCCCAGGAGATCGCATTGCAACAGATGGAATCGTTGTGAAAGGCGAAAGCGCAGTTGATAACTCAATGCTTACCGGTGAAACAAAGCCTGTTGATGTGCGTCCAGGATCTATGGTTATTGGTGCATCGGTAAACCACAACGGTCGTTTAATTGTTCGCGCTACCCGCGTCGGTAGCGATACAGAGCTTGCTCGAATTACAGCAATGGTGATTAGCGCTCAAGGAACAAAGGCGCCGATTCAACGACTTGCAGATCGCATAAGCGCGGTATTCGTGCCAATTGTTACAACGGGTGCGATTTCTACCTTTGCGGTTTGGTACGCAACCGGCTCGACGCTCACTGTTTCAATTTCTCACGCGATCGCCGTTCTAGTTATCGCTTGTCCATGTGCACTTGGTTTAGCAACACCAGTTGCCCTTTTGGTGGCTTCAGGACGAGGAGCGGCGCGAGGAATCGTGCTTCGCGAGCCTGGCGTACTTGAGGTCGCACGTAATGTTGATGTTGTTGTCTTTGATAAGACAGGAACGCTTACTGAGGGCGTTATGAATGTGCAGGATGCAACTATTTCCACCGCTGCAGCTGCTGTTTTGGGTCGTTCATTTGCAGAAGTTGTAACACCAGCAAATATTTTGGCCTCTGCTCAGGCTATTGAAGCCTTGAATAACCACCCTGTTGCTCAAGCGATTACTCGTCATGCACTAGCAAATGCAAGCTCACAATTATCTGGTGTATCTACCGTTGGCGGCGCAAATGCTCGACCAACCTTTGCAGTAACTGATTTCTCTGTAACCCCAGGTTCGGGTGCTGCAGGTCGCGTCTCAATTGGTGCGCAATCTCCAGTTGTACTAATTGGCTCACCTGCTGCGGTTGCACACAGCTCAACCGAATTTCACTCAGAGATTAAATCCGCTGTTGAACGTGGACAAGCTGCAGGATTAACAGTTGCTGTTATGGCATGGGATGGCGTTGCAGTTGCTGTCTTTGCAGTTGGCGATCAATTAAAAAGCGATGCCGCACAAACTGTTTCAGAGCTGCGCAATTTGGGAATTACTCCTTGGCTTGTAACTGGAGATAGCAGCGAGGTCGCAGCCTCTGTTGCGACAACAGTTGGAATCGATGCCGCACATGTTGTTTCGCATGCGATGCCTGAAACAAAGTTGGAAATTGTTGAACGCATGAAGAGCGAAGGCCACACCGTATTAATGATCGGAGATGGAATTAATGATGCAGCAGCACTTACCGCTGCAGATCTTTCAATGGCGATGGGAACTGGAACAGATACAGCGATAAATAGCGCTGACATCACCTTGATGAATACTGGTCTTGGATCTGTTATCTCTGCGCTGAAGCTTTCAAAGAAAACACTAAAGATTATTCGTCTGAACATGGGATGGGCGTTGGTGTACAACGTAATTGGATTGCCAATTGCTGCGGCGGGGTTGATGTCGCCGTTGTATGCGGCTGCCGCCATGGCAGCGAGCAGCGTCCTCGTTGTTACCAATTCACTGCGCATTAAATAATTTAAATGGGTATGGGCTCGCTAGAGAGCCGCTTCAACCTCTCTGCGCTTCGCCCATTTACCCATTTAAATAAACTCACTAGGCAAATGGAATCACTAAAAACAATTCCGCTGGGAGTTTGGGGGAAGCAAAAAGGGCCCTCTACGAGGACCCTTTTATGCTGTTGTTACTAGTAGCGGGGGCAGGATTTGAACCTACGACCTCTGGGTTATGAGCCCAGCGAGCTACCGAGCTGCTCCACCCCGCGTCGGTGATGCAATCTTATGCGCACCAATAGATAAAGACCAAATCCATGCAATTACCCGCATGAATCTGGCCTTTATCAAAAGAAGTTTTGAAGTAAATCACTCAATATTAGTTGTGAATGTTCACACTAATATTGAGATCAAAACTTCTTGAGACTTCCTTACTTCTTTGATTGCGCGTTGATCGCTGCATCAAGTGCAGATTTCAATCGCTTTTGCGCCTTGTCATAAGCTGCAAAGTCTCCCTTTGCAAGAGCAGCTAATCCATCTGCATACGCCTTCTTTGCACTAGCAAGAGAGTTTGCAAGAGATGAATTAGTTGTCACACCTGTTGAACCATTTGTTGTTTGTCCACCAGCTGCGGTTCCGGAGTTTCCACCGAATACCTGATCAAGCGCTCCCTTAAGTGTGTCATCAAATCCAATTTGATCTCCGAAGGAAACTAGAACCTTCTGAAGCAATGGATAAGCCGCACTGTTAGAAGTTGCACGAACATAAACAGGTTGTACATAGAGCAAGCCGCCACCCACTGGAAGTGTTAGCAAGTTACCAAGCACAACATCAGATCCACCTTGGCGGAGCAATGACAATGAATTTGCGACTTCAGGTTTTGCTTCGAAGTTAGATGCAACCTGTGAAGGTCCTGCAACGTTTGTGCTTCGTGGCAACTGCAGAACAGAAATCTTTCCGTAGTTTTCACCTGAGTCTGAGTTAACTACTGCAAATGCTGAAAGGTTTTCACGGCCACCACGTGGAACAAATGGAGTAGTCAATGCAAACTCAGGCTTTGATTCACCAGGCATTTGAAGTGTTAAGTAGTAAGGAGGCTGTGCTCCAGCGTTCGCACCAAATGTTGATGGATCGCGAGGCACGCGCCAGAAATCCTGTCCGCCGTAGAAAGCTGCAGCAGATGTAACGTGGTACGAACTCAAGATTTCACGCTGAACACGGAACATATCCTCTGGGTAGCGGATGTGCTCAAGTAGATCCTTTGAGATCTTGCTCTTTGGCTGAATAGTGCCAGGGAAGGCTTTGCTCCATGTCTTCAAGACTGGATCCTTCTCATCCCACTGGTACAACTTCACCTGTCCGCTGTATGCATCAACAGTTGCCTTAACTGAGTTACGGATGTAGTTGATGTTTTCATTGCCCTGCGCAGTAATTGATGATGAATTAGTTGTTAACGCATCAGATGTCGCATTAGAAAGAGTGGTCTGCTTTGAGTATGGGTAGCCAGCACTTGTTGTGTAGCCATCGATGATCCAAAGAATTCGACCATCAACGATCGCTGGGTATGAATCTCCATCAAGAGTCAGCCATGGTGCAACCTTTGCCACGCGATCGCGAGGATTACGTTCAAAGAGAATCTTTGAATCCTTGTTGATCAATGATGAAAGAAGGATGCGCTGTTCTTGGTACTTCAGAGCAAATACAACCTTGTTCAGCAATGAACCTACTGGAACACCACCTGAACCTGAGTATGTGTAGTTCTTTTGACCATTTGCAGATGCATCATCTGGATAGTCGAACTCGACTGGAGAATCAGTCTTTACTCCACCAATGATTGAGTAGTTAGGAACATTCTCACCAAAGTACACACGAGGCTCAAACTTTCCAAGACCCTTTGTAGGTGGCAGATCTCCAACTGCAAATGATGGCTTTCCATCGGCATCGCGAGTATTTCCGTATGCTGCAACAAAACCAAAACCGTGTGTGTATACAAGGTGGTCGTTAATCCAGTTACGAGAAGGGTTTCCTTCGATATTCAACTCACGAACCGCAACTACAACATCGCGTTTCACGCCATCGATTGTGTAGCGATCAATATCCAATGAATCTGGGAATGTGTAATAAGGCTTGATCTGCTGCAACTGACGGAATGTTGCTGAAAGAACATTCGGATCCATCAAACGGATATTTGCAATTGTTGCCGCATCATTTGTTAGCTGACCTGCAGATGTAGAAAGCGTTGCCTGGTAATCACTTACCGTTACATCCTCAAGACCGTATGCGGCACGTGTTGCATCAATGTTGCGCTGAATGAAAGCCGCTTCCTTTGATGATTCGCTTGGCTTTACCTGGAATGTCTGGATTGCAGCTGGATAAAGTCCAGCGATCAATACAGATGAGATAACTAGAAGGGCAGTTCCTGCCGCTGGAAGTACCCATGAGCGACGAACAATGTTTGCAAAGAATAGAAGCGCACACACCAGCGCGATGCCAGCCAAGATTGCCTTTGCTGGAAGTACTGCGTTCACATCTGTATATGTAAGACCTGTGATCAGCTTGCTTTCCTTTAGCGCCAAGGCGTAACGGTCGAACCAGTAGGCAACAGCCTTCAATAGAACAACTAGACCAAAGAGAACTGAAAGCTGAACGCGTGCAGCAACTGTTGTGCGATCTTCACGAACCTGTAGGCGAATTCCGCCATAAAGGTAATGAACTACAGCTGAAGCAATAGTTGCCAACACGATTGTTGAAATCGCCCATGAAATTAATGTTTGCCAGAATGGAAGACGGAATGCAAAGAATGAAATATCCATGTTGAACTGTGGATCTTTCACTCCGAATGGTGTTGAGTTCTTAAACAACAGCCAAGTGCTCCACAGAGTTGTTCCAGAAGTTCCAGCAAAGTAGAACAAAGCTAATGAACCAAGAACAACTACACGTCCACGGATGTTCTCAATCTGTCCGCGATAGCGCTCAAGGTTGTCTGCCTCAAGTGACATTGGTACATACAGCGGACGACGCTTGTATGCCACTACAACATTGAGTAGAACAAATCCTGCTGTTAACAAACCTGTGATCACAAACAGTGTTGCCTTAGTCAAAAGAATTGTCGACCATGTGTTTGTGAAGTTAACCGACTTGAACCACAACCAATCCGCATAGAAACCGCTTAAGGCTGTGAAGACCGCTCCAATGATTACAAGAATTCCGATAGTAAGAGCTAGTGGGCTCTTACGTCCTCGGAAGTTAAATGTAGGGCGTTGAAACTGAGGGTTATTTGTCATGGGGCAAAACTATCGCAACGTGAATACGGCTACCAATTGAACTCTTAACGCGCGGAAATGACCACTGTAAAAGTTAATAAAGGCTTAAAAATGTGATTTTGTTGCAAGGAATTTGCAAATTGTCATTTAGAAGTCAGTTTAATTTGCAAAGTTCAAATGATGGCTGAGACATGATTCTTTTAAAACTCAGTTGGACAAAATTCAAGCTGGAAACATTCACCTATCCTGCTTTTGTCACAGTTCGCTCCAGATATGAAATTGCTTGCGCAAGAGTTGCAACAGTAATGACCTTGATTCCTTCAGGAATATTCGCGATCTCTTCAGCATTTTCAACTGGGGCAAAGAACAAAGTTGCTCCAACCTTGCGAGCCGATGCGATCTTTTCATTAATGCCACCGATTGGCCCAACTACTCCGCGCACGCTGATAGTTCCCGTGCCTGCGATATGGCGACCTTGCATCAAATCCTTTTCGGTCAAAAGTTCAACTAGACCAATAGAAAACACGAGCCCACCACTGGGTCCACCGGTTTCATCAACCTTGAACTTAATTTTTTTAGCATCCAATGCATTGGCACGATTTCGCCCGATTGTTGAAAGAGGTGCAACAAAAGTTGTGGTGCCATTATCAATCGGTTCCATGATTTCTGGATGAGATTGCAGGTAATTAATCGCAGCACCAATTGCGCTGTCCTGCGAACCGACCATGTCAGCTTTTGCTTTTTTGCTTTCCTCTTTAGAGCTTGTGCCAGGCGGATAGATTGCAGACTTTGGATACACCGCTCGTTCAGCACTGATCCACGAGTAAATAATTTCTGGTCCAAAGATCCAAGTATCGGGATTTGTTACGCGAATCGACATCAAATCAATACGGCCAGAAGCAGGATAACTTTTCAGATCTTTGATGGTGATGACATTCTTGAATATATTTTGCGCTTCACCCGGCAACACAATTGCAAATGGAAGTGGAGCAATAGTTGCTAAAGCGAAAAAGAGTCCTAAGGTAATTGTGACAATGCGGGGGAGTTTAGAAAATCTCAACATCGAAGTGACTTCGTAGCGCCTTTAGTCGGCAGAACTTCCTGCATCAGAACCTGCATCTGATCCAGCATCATCACTAGAACTGTCATCCCCGCCAGCTGCTCCAGCGATAATTACGCCAGCACCTGCATCGCGAGCCTGAGAATCTCTTAGCGAATCCTGGAAACGTTGGAACTGGCCTACAGAACGCTGAGTTTCCTGTTGGAACTTTCCTTCAAACTTTGTAACCCACACAACGTAGCCAAGCGCGCCAATGAGGCCAGCAGCGGGAACTACCCACCAGATCAATGCGGCAAATGCGTTGGACATGTGCCTACCCTACTGGTTCAGCATGGCCTCCGTGGAATGAAGGGATGTGATCAAGGCGGGAATGAATCCCCAAGCAAATTTGTTCCAACACTGGGAGGATTGAACTATGACGCCATTTGGATTCACGCCAGGAAACTCAGACGACTCTAATGAGCCGGTTGATTTCGCTGCCATGATGCAACAGATGCAGCAACAGATTCAAGAGCAGTTCTCGAAGTTAGGAATTAATGGTCCAGGTTTCACCGGATCAAATGAACCTCTTCCAAAGAATATTGTTAGAGATACCGCAAAGAAGTTTGCGACCGCCCAAGGTTCATCTCCAATTGGGGCAAATGATGTGTCAGATATTGAACAAGCATTTTCTATTGCAGAGCTATGGCTTAATGAAGCAACATTTTTCCCACAATCTCCAAGCACCGGAAATGTTGCACTAGCAAGAACTGATTGGGTTGATTCAACTCTTGCTGGATGGCAAACAACTGTTGAACCTTTAGCCCTTGGATTGTCATCTGCAATTGGCGATTTACTGAACCAAGCATCCTTTGGCGAAGGTGAAGGACCAGAAACTCCTGTCGGCGAACAACCTCAGATGCAGATTCCAGTTGGAATGATCTCTGCGCTTCTGAACTCCTTTATTGGTTCATTGATTGCAACTCAATTGGGTCAAGCGATCGGTGGATTAGCTGGCAAAGTAACTGGCGCTCATGATGTGGGTCTGCCACTGCTTGATAACGCTTATCCAACACTTGTTCCGCAGAACATTAAGGAATGGGCTACAGATCTTGATATTCCAATGGATGAGGTTCGAATCTTCCATGCTATGCGTGAAGCTGCGATTGCGAGATTGTTTGCACATAACCCTTGGCTAGTTGCATACATTCGCACCGCGATTACAGATTACGGCAAGGGAATCAACATCGACATGGATGCGATTCAAGATCAGGCACAGCGCGCATTTGAATCAGGAAATGGTTTCGATCCATCAAACCCTGAAAGTTTCACAATCGCATTAAATGACGGCATCTTCACGCCACAAGAATCGCCTGCACAGCGCGCTGCTTTAACAAAGCTTGAAACTGTTTTAGCATTGATTGATGGCTGGAGCGAGGAAGTGGTTGCACTTGCAGCTGGTGATCGCTTGCCAAATATCGCAGCGCTTCAAGAAACTTTGCGTCGTCGTCGTGCAACATCTGCACCGGCTCAACAACTATTTTCATCACTGCTTGGATTACAGGTTTCACCTCGACTTGCGCGCGAAGCAACAGCTTTTTGGAAGCAAGTTCGCGAGATTAAAGATGTAGAGGCTCGCGATCGTGTGTGGAGTGGAATTCTTCCAACCGCAGATGATTTATTGAATGCTGAGAGTTATATGAAGAGCCTTGAAATTCCTGATGATTTGTCAGGGCTGCTCTAGACCCCATTTTCAACCGCTTCATTTGCAGAATCTTTGTTGTGTATTCATTGAACACTTTCAAAAACACCTGGAAATAGAAAAGCGAACTCCCCGGTCACTTGCTCTAAGTCAGCCTTCCCCTTGCTGACGTAGAACTGTTATCCGAGGAGTTCGTAGTCGTAAAGTAAGTGTTTCTTGGCCGATTATCAAATGAGCACGACGTTGACAAAGGCGGTTTTTGTCAGGTAGTGCAGGGCAAAAAAGCGCCACAAAGTTCGGAGAATTTCTTTAAATATGACCACTGCGATTTCTGGAAAAGAACTCGCGCCGCCGACAGGTAAATCTCTCAAGGTTTGGTTGAGAGATGTCCTACTATTTTCTTGGTTCGGTAATGCCACTGAAAACTTTTGATCGGCGGTGGCTGGCAGAGCTGATTAGGTAATTTGGTTCAGTTGGATTGTGGGCAATAGAAAGGGAGAGTTCGTAATGTCTGAATTTGAGAACTCCCATGATCAGTTGAATCGCTTTGAACCAACCCTTGAGGATGAAACTCTGCCCGGAATCTCAGAGGGCGAGATCATCGTCATTAGATCTACCCGTCGAAAGAAAAATATCTCCGCTTATCGTCAGGGCGGACGGATCGTCGTCTCCATTCCCGCTCGAATGAGCAAGGCGGATGAGCGAGCCATGGTCCCCGAGATGGTTGCCAAGATCCGCGCACAGGAAGCTGCAGCCACGATGAGCGAGGAGAGCCTCCAGAAGCGCATCGGAGAGCTGCTTTCAGAGTTTGCCCCTGAGATTTCATCCCGCCCGGCATCGGTTAATTGGCGGGCTATGCGCGAGCGCTGGGGTTCCTGCACCGGGATTGACCGCTCAATTCGGATCTCAGATCGGTTGAAGGGCGCCCCCGACTACGTCCTGGATTACGTCCTATTCCATGAGGCGATCCACCTAGATATCTTCGATCACGGCCCAGAGTTCAAGGCGATGTTGGCTAGATTCCCTAAGGAGGAGCTGGCTGAGGCCTACCTAAGCGGGTATGAGGCGGCTGAAAACGCGCTCGCCGCCCCAGAAGCCCTTAAAAAACTTCTAAATAAAGGTGCCTAGATACGCTCAAATGAGCGTGTTGACGGGTAACCTCGTACACGAACGCCTGCCCCACACGGGGAGCATCCCGACGGGATCGCAAGCGTCGATAGGAGGAAAAGAATGACTGCAGAGACATACAAAGGTGACGCTTACTGCGTTAAGTGCAAAGAGAAGCGTGAATTCGAAGGAACTGTAAAGGTTTCTGACTCTGGTCGTCGCATGGCACAAGGCATCTGCCCAGTGTGTGGCACCAAGGTCAATCGCATTCTTGGCAAAGCACAGTAATTAAATTTCGTTTGCTTATGTGAGCTCTCGTTCACCTGCAAACGTCTAGCGTTACGAAAGACCCTCGCACTATCCGGTGCGGGGGTCTTTTGTTTGCCAAGTATCCTTCGAGCATGGCCGCACGCGAATATCAATTAGAGATAGATGCTGTTGATGCGACCCTTGTTTCAATCGAAAAGGTTTTAGATCTACCAAGGCTTCGCAAGCAGGCGGAAGAGTTAGAGGTTGAAGCAGGCGTTCCGAATCTATGGGATGACCCAGAAGCTGCACAAAAGATCACAAGCCGCTTATCTCGTGTTCAATCCGAGATCGCAAAGTTGTCTGGACTTCGCCAACGCGTTGAAGATTTACCAATCCTCTTTGAGCTTGCCGCGGGTGAGCCTGGTGGAATTGAAGACGCTGAAAAAGAATTAGATGCCGTCAAGAAATCTGTGAGCGAGTTAGAAGTACAAACTCTGTTGAACGGTGAGTACGACGATCGCGATGCATTGATCACGATTCGCTCTGAAGCAGGTGGCGTAGAAGCAGCTGACTGGGCGGAAATGATTATGCGCATGTACCTGCGTTACTGCGAGCGTCATAGCTTCAAGGTGGATGTTCTTGAAACTTCATACGCTGAAGAAGCTGGAATCAAATCAACAACCTTTAAAGTTTCAGCACCGTATGCATACGGAACTTTGTCAGTAGAACAAGGAACTCACCGTCTTGTTCGTATTTCACCATTTGATTCACAAAGCCGCCGCCACACCTCCTTTGCAGGCGTTGAAGTTGTTCCAGTTGTTGAACAAAGCGATCACATTGAGATTGATGAAAAAGATATTCGCGTTGATGTGTACCGCTCATCAGGTCCTGGTGGGCAAGGGGTTAACACCACTGACTCTGCGGTTCGTTTAACCCACATTGCAACAGGAATTGTTGTTTCATGCCAGAACGAACGTTCGCAGATTCAGAACAAGGCAACAGCAATGGCTGTTCTGCAATCAAAGCTTTTAGAGCGCCGCCGCCAAGAGGAGCAGGCGAAGATCAATGCGCTGAAAGGCGATAACTCGGGTTCATGGGGAAATCAGATGCGCTCCTATGTATTAGCGCCGTATCAAATGGTTAAAGATCTGCGCACTGATTATGAAACAGGAAACACATCAGCTGTATTGAACGGTGAAATCGATGAGTTCATCGAAGCCGGAATTCGTTGGCGCCGCAGTTCATAAATACTGAGAACTCGCTGATTCTGCGCAATCTCACACATTTATTACGCTTACGACCCTGTCACATCCAACGATTTCCGCCTGCCTTCCTTAAACTAAGCGCAGGTCGAAGGTGGTTCCCCGAAATTCCACCCCGCAGATGCAATGGGAGATTTAATGATTCGCTTTGAGAATGTCACCAAGATTTATTCAGGTCAGGAGCGCCCAGCTCTTGACTCTGTAAGTCTTGAAATTGTGAAGGGCGAGTTTGTATTCCTCGTTGGTCTTTCAGGTTCAGGTAAGTCAACATTCTTGCGATTGGTTCTTCGCGAAGAACGTCCAACCTCTGGTGCTATCCACGTGGCTGGTAAAGACTTAGGCACATTGGCAAAGCACAAGGTCCCAGAGCTTCGTCGCTCAGTTGGAACTGTTTTCCAGGATTTCCGTTTACTTCCAAACAAGACAATTACTGAAAACGTTGCTTTCACTTTGCACGTCCTTGGATATTCACAAAAGGAAATCAACCGTGAGGTTCCTGAAGTTCTAGAGCTAGTTGGTTTGGAAGATAAGGGCGATCGTTTGCCTTCAGAGATTTCAGGTGGAGAGCAGCAGCGTGTAGCTATTGCTCGCGCTTACGTGAGCCGCCCACCAATTCTTATTGCCGATGAGCCAACTGGAAACCTTGACCCAGCAACATCTGTGGGAATTATGAAGTTACTAGATCGCATTAACCGCGAAGGCACAACAGTTTTGATGGCAACACATGATGCTGGCATCGTGGATCAGATGCGCAAGCGCGTTATCGAACTCGATGGTGGACATGTAATTCGCGATCAGGTTCGTGGCGTTTACGGGTACACGGGTTAAGGACGGAGTGAGAACATGCGCGCACGGTTTCTTCTAAGCGAGGTTCGAATTGGCCTCCGCCGTAACTTAACTATGACCTTTGCTGTTGTTGTAACTACAGCGATCTCATTGTCATTGCTTGGTATCGGTCTTCTTTCAAACGCTCAAGTGGGCGCTATGAAGGATTATTGGTACGACAAGATCGAAGTATCTGTATTCCTTTGCGGAAATCTTTCAGATTCTCCTTCATGTGCATCAGGTGTTGTTACAGCTGATCAGCGCTTATCTATTCAGCAGGATCTTCAAGAGATGTCAGTTGTAGATAGCGTTTTCTATGAATCACAATCACAGGCGTACACACGTTTCCAGGAACGCTTTAAGGATTCAGCGATTGCACAAAATGTAACTGCAGATCAATTACCTGAGTCATTCCGTGTGAAGCTTAAGGATCCAACTCAATTCTCAGTGATTGTTAGCGCATTTAGCGGACGTCCAGGTGTGGATGTTGTTCAAGATCAGCGAACAATTTTGGAGAAGTTCTTTAGATTGCTAGCGGTGCTTCGTAATGGTGCACTTGCTGTTGGTCTTGCATCTGTATTAACAGCGGCGCTATTGATATCTAATACATTGCGTATTGCAGCGTTCAACCGTCGCCGTGAAACCGGCGTCATGAAACTTGTCGGTGCATCTTCGTGGTCAATCCAACTTCCATTCTTGCTTGAAGGTGTTATCTCAGCTGTTATCGGTTGGGGATTAGCTACTGGATTACTTGCTGCTTTGAAGAGCGTGGTTGATTCAAAGGTTGCGCCATTGCTTTCCTTCACCAAGTTCTTTGGCTGGGGCGAGGTTTGGGTTTCATCGGCTTATCTATTGGCAACTGGCTTGGTAGTTTCAATCCTGGCTTCAGTAATTACCCTTCGCCGTTACCTGAAGGTTTAGTTCGCATTATTCTCAAAAAAGAGCCCTCGATAAATCGGGGGCTCTTTTTTCTTATGAAAATCTGGTCTATGAGAAGCGGTCTGGGTGAGAGAATTGGATCCTGCGATTCAATAGATGAGTTGCTTCGAACTTGGGGTGGTGATGCGGCATGGTTAAAGAGATAGGCCGCAAGGTCATTGCTCAAAACAAGAAGGCACGTCACGATTATTCAATCGCTGATGTAATCGAATGCGGATTGGTGCTTACTGGTACAGAAGTTAAGTCACTTCGTGCTGGCCGCGCATCCTTGATCGATGGCTTTGCCATGGTTAATAACGGCGAACTGTGGTTGATGGGTGTTCATATTCCTGAGTACACCGAAGGCACATGGACAAATCACACGCCACGTCGCGATCGCAAACTTCTTGTTCATAAGCAAGAGCTCAACAAATTGATTGGCAAGTTAAAGGATTCTGGAACAACCCTTGTGCCACTCCAGTTGTACTTCAAAGATGGCCGCGCAAAGGTTGAGATTGCTATTGCAAAAGGCAAGAAGGCTCATGACAAGCGTGAAGCGATTAAAGAACGCGAGGCTGATCGTGAAGTTTCGCGCGTAGTTTCACGCAGCTTGAGCGGCAAGGCATCAAGAGCTGCCTCAAAGTACGAGGATTAACACCTTCCCGCTTTTCTGATTTACACTTTATTCACCGCCGCTTCGATACCTCAATTTTTGAGGCAACGTTGCGACGGCGCAGAAAGTTGGGAATTAAATGGCCCAATTCGATGTTCTACAGATGAATTGAAAATTAAATAGGGGATAAGAAATACGTTTCTTTTTCTCCAAGTTGTAAGTGTGAAAGCACTTTAAATCTTGGGGGTGAACGGTCTCGACTTTGGATGTTGAGGCAGGGGAAGCGGGCCGAGGAAGCCGGAATGATCTCGTTAACCAATAATCCGTGCAAAAAAATAAATGCAGACGTTAAATCGTCTGATTACACACTAGCTGCATAAGCTACTGTGAATCCGTTAGCCCAGGTGCCGCTCTCGACCTGGAATCTAGCGTCGACTAGGGGGCTTTTCACTTCATTGGTGTTGCAGACTTTGAAGGAGAACAGTTTTGCAACTGAGCTTGTCGGGGAAATGTGTGTAAAAACCCCGGGGCTGAGAAAACGTTAATCACACTACGCCCGTAGAAGCCCTGTTTTAATACCGAAGGACCCGGGTTCGATTCCCGGCACCTCCACTTAAAAGATTGACCACCTGCATTCAAATACAAGCGCCCAATAAGCCTAGGATTCGAGTATGAAGAAATTTCTAACTTTCATTTCGGGCTTACTTTCCTTAATTCTATTTGCGCCTTCAACTTTTGCAATAGAAAATGGAAAAGATGCATCTGGAAGTGCCTACGTGGTACCAATTAAGACTCAGTATTCAGCAACAAATGTCACACTTTGTAGTGGTGTTTTAATCGCATCTTCAATTGTTGCCACTGCAGGGCACTGCGTCTTGAACTCAGATGGGTTAATGACTAACAAGGTATACGTGGGTGACCCCGGTTCATCTATGGATTCCATTTCGACATCCGATGTTGTTTCGTCAGTGCAAATAACACCAAGTTTTAAGAATGGTGTTGGCAATACGGTTGGCGTTGATGACATTGTGTTTCTTGTCCTGGGTAAGCCTAAAGTTTTCAATGGAATAATTCGTTTAGCTTCAGAAGCAGAAGTTCAAAGCCTAAAAAGTAAGACATCGCCGTTAAAGTTATTTGGATATGGAGCAATAAACGATATTGGTGATGCAGCAAAGTTTCCATTCAGTACAGAAGGAAGCTTTTCGGCGACACCTGTTGCTTCACAGCCAGACAGTGCGGTGGTACAGCCAATTTCTAATCCTATTTGTAAAGGTGACAGCGGTGGTCCAGTCCTGAGTATTACAGCAACGGAAATTTTAGTCGTGGGCGTGATTACTGGTGGAGATTTGAGAAAGAATTGCGGTTCGTCATATGCAATATTTACTCTTGTCAGTCGTTATTCTAATTTAGCTTTTGCATCTGCAGTAACTCAGATGATTAACTTGGAAACGCAGGTTAAAAAAACTACGGACGATGCAAATCAAGGCTTGCGATCCGCCGAAGCGTTGTTTAATTCAAAATATGATGCTTTGCAAAAAGAATCTAAAGCGCAACAAGATATAGATCAAGCGAATATTGATGAATTAAACGCGCGAATTGAAGAGCTTGAAGCTCAAGTAGTAAAGCTTCAAGACTTACTCCCTAAAACAATTTCGTGCGTTAAGGGTAAGGCGGTAAAGAAGATAACGGCCGTCAAAGCAAAGTGCCCCGCAGGTTATTCCATCAAAAGTTGAGAGCTACTTAGTTTCTTAAGACTGACCTTCGGGGCCATGGCCATCATTTCCTGATGAGCGTCCGTTCTTGCCTCTATTGCCGGAACGCTTGAAAAGGTTTCCAATGATGCGCACCTCAGGAAAGTACTCACGACGCAAAGCTATGTAAGAAGTAATTACTGCGGTCAATCCGACAAGTCGCGGAAATATCGGCAACCCCGAGATCCCAAGAAACTGTGCCCCGACTAGGGTTCCAAGAGATACAAGAGCAATGTGCAGAAACTTTCTCATGAAGCGCAACACGGCATAAACAAAGCCAGGCTTTCCTGCCAGCGCATTAATCAATAAATTCGACGAGAGTGCGATTGCAATTGGTCCAGCAAATATCCCGATCAAGAAAAGCACTGCAACAACAACTGCAAGGGACTCCACTTTAGTTTTCCCAGTCAGTTCTAATGGCTGCAAACATAATCATGTTCTCGCGAGTGCCATCATCCTGCACGCACTTATCTCGAAGAACTCCCTCTTGTGTGTACCCAGCGTTAGCAAGGACTTTCAGAGATGGTTTATTTGATTCCACAACTAAAGCTTCAATTCGGTGAAAACCAATCGTTTCAAAACCATATTGAGTCATTAACTTAGTTGCTGCGGTTGCCACGCCTTTGCCTCGAGTATCAGCGGTAAGCCAATAGCCAATTTCCGCTTTTGCATCTTCTAAATCAAGGGTGTGGAAGGAAAGCGCACCAGCAAACTTGCCGTCATATTCAAGTGCCAATTGGAGTTCCGTACGCATTGCGAATCCATTAGGGGAGCGCTCACGAACATAATGTTCAGCCGTAGCCATTTGATAATTAGCAGGAATGCGAGTGAATTTAGGAATGATTGGATCTTTAACACCTTCAAACAAAGGAACGATGTCCCGCTCTTCAGGTTTGCGAAGAGTGATCAACCCATAGTGCAGAGTTGGAACTTCATTGGGCCACCAGATCATTGGTGAAGTATCGCAGGTTAATTAACCTTCTTGTAAGTCAGTTGGCGCACCGTGTACATCAAGTACATCCCCGCCCAACTTCGCACCCTCACCACTTCGGTTCAACGGAGCCTTTGGCTTCGCATCATCCTTATAAATCGCTGGAATTGAGCCCAACAATCCCTTTTGGAAATCCTCAAACGCCTGCAGAACTTCGCGCTTTGTATTCATAACAAAGGGCCCCATCCATGCAACAGGCTCTTTAATTGGCGCTCCACCAAGAATAAATAGTTCAAGCTCTGGAGAACGCGCTTCCTGCTGATTCGCAGCGCGCACAACAATTGTGTCGCCCTCACCAAAAACTGTTAGCTGACCTGTTTGCACGGGACGCGCTTCATCGCCAACAAATCCATGACCCGCCATTGTGTACACAAGTGCGTTGTAATCCTTGCGCCATGGCAAACGAAGCTCTGCACCTGCAGCAACAGTTGCATGCAACAAAGTAATTGGAGTCTGCGTTGAACCTGGACCAAAGTGCCCATCAACTTCACCAGCGATAACACGCAACAACGCACCGCCATCTGCAGATGACAACAACGCAACATCCTTTGCGCGAACATCTTGATATGCAGGAGGAGACCACTTCTTCGCAGCAGGCAAGTTAACCCATAACTGGAATCCGTGGAACAAACCACCTGACATAACCAAACCCTCAGGCGGAGTTTCAATGTGCAGAATTCCCGCACCCGCTGTCATCCATTGTGTATCGCCATTTGAAATCGTTCCGCCACCACCATTGTTATCTTGGTGATCAAAGATTCCATCAATAATGTACGTAACAGTTTCAAAACCGCGGTGTGGGTGCCAAGGAGTTCCCTTTGGTTCACCTGGTGCGTATTCAACTTCGCCCATTTGATCCAAGTGAATAAATGGATCCAGCTCTGCAAGATCTACACCTGCAAATGCACGACGAACCGGAAAGCCTTCGCCCTCGAAACCTTGAGGCGCAGTCGTAATGCTCTTCACCTTGCGTGCACGTGCACCTACAACTTCGCTTACACGAGGCAATACGGTGATGTCGCTGACGGTTACTGCAGGCATTTCGATCTCCTTAGTTCAGAATCCAAGGTTAATTGAACTTTCAACTACCAGCAAACCGAAGCAAGTTTTCGAAGTTAAGAGTTCGATGAAATCGTATCTTTGTCCTAAGCGACCTCAGGTGTAAGCGTCAACCGATTACAAAAAGGCCCTGGATTTCATGGAACTGCTTAACTAGAAAAGCTTGCTTTTAGAGGGCTTTGAGAGCAGAAACAACCTTGGTTAATGACGCCTTCGCATCACCGAACAGCAGCATCGTCTTTGGATCGTAAAGAAGCTCGTTCTCGATACCAGCAAAACCTGGGCGCATTGAACGCTTCAGGAAGATGATGTTCGCTGCATGGTTCACTTCAAGAATTGGCATTCCGTAAATTGGGCAACCAGGAGTTGTCTGTGCTGCAGGGTTCACAACATCGTTTGCTCCGATAACGATCGCAACATCTGTCTGACCAAATGTTGGATTCACTTCATCCATTTCAAGAAGTTGATCATAAGGAACGTTTGCTTCTGCAAGCAGAACGTTCATGTGTCCTGGCATACGACCTGCAACTGGGTGAATACCGTACGCAACATCGATGCCCTTTGAAATCATCAGGTCAGCTAATTCGCGAACTGTGTGCTGTGCTTGTGCAACAGCAAGACCAAATCCTGGAACGATAACAACGCGACGTGCGTAGTTCAGTAAGATCGCAACGTCGTCAGGTGAACCTGAACGAACTGGTCGCTCTTCTCCTGCAGCAGCTGCATCTTGAGGCTTCGCTGTAAATGCTCCGAACAAAGTTCCAAACAATGAACGTCCCATTGCCTCTGCCATCAAACGGGTCAAGATAGTTCCCGATGCACCAACAAGTGTTCCGGCAATGATCAGCAATGTTGAATCAAGAACATATCCGCTGGCCGCCACTGTTAAACCAGTAAATGCGTTCAACAGCGAGATAACAATTGGCACATCTGCGCCGCCAACTGGAAGCACGAACAACACACCAAAGAGCAGTGATAAACCAGCAAGAATCAATAGTGGGGAAGTGCCAAGTGCGCTAACAACCCAGCCACCAACACCAATTACTGAAACTAGCGTTGCAGCGATAATAAAGCGGCCCGCTGGGAAAATTACAGGGCGTGTAGTCATCAACTCTTGAAGCTTCAAGAAGGTAATAATCGATCCGCTGAATGAAACACAGCCAACAATCACGGTAAAGACAGTGAAGATAACTTCAGCTGTAGTTGCCTCAGCACCAAGGTGCAAATACTCAACGATCGCTACCAATGCAGCTGCGCCACCACCCACACCATTAAATAGTGCGACAAGTTGTGGCATCTGTGTCATCTGAACCTTGCGTGCAGCTGGCACGCCGATAATCAAACCAATTCCCATCGCACCAAGAATGAATCCAAGGTGATTAAGCGGCAATGATGAACCTGGATTTGCGTAGAAGAACACAACCAAGGTTGCAAGGCTCGCACCAAATGCACCGATCAAGTTTCCTCGACGTGCAGTCTTTGGATGAGACAAACCCTTTAGCGCAAGAATGAAGGCAACGCCTGCTGCCAAACCAATAAGGTCATACAGAGTGCGGCTCATTTTTTATTTCCCTTGAACATCTCAAGCATTCGGTCGGTAACAACAAAACCGCCCACCATGTTGATAGTTGCCAAGATAATCGCGGCAACAGAAAGTCCAAGTTCAAGGTTTGTTTCACTGTGATCGGCAACGATGATCGCACCGACCAAGATAACTCCGTGAATCGCATTTGCACCTGACATCAATGGTGTGTGAAGTGTTGATGACACCTTGGAGACCACCTCAAAGCCAACGAACACGGCCAACACGAAGATCGAAAGAATCGCCATCGCACTCATTACTTTGCTCCTCTTCGTGATCCACCATGTGTCACGGCAGCACCGTTAATAATTTCATCCTCAAAATCAAGGTTAAAGGCCACTTTTTGATCATCCTTTGCAGGCACTGTAAACAGTGACAGTAGATTCACAACGTTGCGTGAATACAAGAATGAAGCGTGGAATGGCAGCTGGCTAGGCACATCTTTGCCGCCCCAAATGCGAACTCCGCCAGATGTTTCAACAATTTCGCCAGGCTTTGAACCTTCAACATTGCCACCGGTTTCTGCAGCAAGGTCAACGATGATTGTTCCTGGAGCCATTGAATCCACCATCGCCTGTGTCATCAAACGTGGAGCTTGGCGACCCGGAACCGCAGCGGTTGTAATAACAACATGAGACTTTGCGATGTAAGGAGTCAGAAGTTCGCGTTGCTTAGCTGCGCGCTCTTCTGTCATCTCACGTGCATAACCACCAGCACCTTCAAGTGCTTCAAGTTCCAATTCAATAAATGCTGCACCCATTGAACGAACCTCATCAGCAGATGCAGGTCGAACATCGTATGCAGAGACAACTGCACCTAAACGTCGTGCTGTTGCAATTGCTTGCAAACCAGCAACACCTGCACCAAGTACAAGTACCTGTGCCGGAGTAACCGTTCCAGCTGCCGTCATAAGCATTGGGAAGAATCGTGGAGAAAGTTCTGCACCAACAATCGCTGCACGGTAACCAGCGCACAAAGCTTGTGAAGTTAATGCATCCATTGATTGTGCACGAGAAATGCGTGGAACAAGTTCAAGTGAAAATGCTGTAACACCAGCTGATGCAGCGGCATCAATTGAATCCACTGCAGTTACTGGTGATAAGAATGAGATTGTGATCGCACCTTTTTTCAAGGTCGCCATCTGCTGTGGCGTAAGTGGTTGAACTGAAAGAACCACATCGGCATCTGCAAGAACATCGCCTTGCTTCACAGTGGCACCAGCTGCAGAAAAATCAGCGTCAGTTGCTTGTGAATGGGTACCCGCACCAGCTTCGATAACTACATCAAGGCCTAATCGAGTTAATTTATTGATGACATCAGGGACAAGCGCAACGCGCTTTTCTCCCTCTTTGATTTCCTTCGGGACGGCTACGCGCATGCCTTAAATGTTAGTGCGTGTAGCCCTTCAAGTCACCACTTACTAGGTGGTAAAGAATCGATTGAATGGTTGTTCGACGGTGATATGCCTCTCTCCAAATGACAGATCGAGGACCATCGATGACGGATGCTTCAACCTCTTCACCTCGGTGAGCAGGTAAACAGTGCATGAATAAGGAATCCTTTGTCGTTAACTTCATTAAATTTTCTGTGACAGCAAATGGAGAGAGTGCCAGCACCTTTTCTGCGCGATCAGATTCTGAATCACCCATTGACATCCATACATCTGTATACAAAACAGATGCATCCTTTGACGCCGCTTCTGGATCATTTGAAATTTCAACTGTTCCACCGCTGTTTGCTGCAATGTTCTTTGCAACTGCAACTACAACAGGATCTGGTGCCCACTTACCTGCAGGTGTCGCAGCAACAACATGTGCACCCATAATCGCACCCATGATTAACCAGGCGTGAGACATATTGTTTCCATCGCCAAGGTAAACAAATTTGCGACCAGATATATCTGTTCCAAACTTTTCACGAATCGTTAACCAGTCTGCGAGCAACTGAGTTGGATGATCAACATCTGTTAACGCATTAATAACTGGAATAGAAGCATTTGCTCCAAGTTCATCAACATCTGATTGCGCAAAGGTACGAATAATTAATGCACTGCAATATCCGCTGATGATTCGAGCGGTATCGGCAATAGTTTCTCCACGACCCAGCTGCAATTCATCGCCACGGATAAAGATAGGTGTTCCACCAAGATGGGCGACCGCGGTTTCTGATGCAAGACGGGTACGAGTTGAAGGCTTAGTCATGTAGATCGCGACACTCTTATTGGCTAGCGCGGTCTTTGAACGAAGTGGATTCTCAGCAAATTCAGCGGCTGTCGAAAGTAATAATTCGACGTCAGCGCGTGACAGGTGCTCGGTTCTTAGTAAGTCCTTCATTTGCGAATTCTACCCGTAGTTTTGGGGTGCTCAAAGGTATTCTTATCCACCTCATGGGCATCTTTAAGAAAATCGGAACAGACGGTGATACCGATCTGCTGACCCGCCCATCCGAAGAACTGCTTGAAGATGATGGTGGCCACGACCGTTTTTCACATTATGTGAAGAAGGAAAAGATCGTTGAATCAGCGGTCACTGGAAAATCAGTTAAAGCTCTCTGCGGAAAGAAGTGGATTCCTTCTCGAGATCCAGAGAAGTATCCAATCTGTCCAACCTGCAAAGAGATTTATGCAGGATTGAAACCAGCACCCGAAGATAAATAATCATGAAGCGGTTTTTAGGCTTCGCACTCTCGCTCATTGTTCTTGCAACTGCAGTTGTCCAACCATCCTTTGCGGTAGATAAAGCACCTCGAAAGATTTTGTCGGGATGGATTCCTTATTACTCAGTTCGAACCGTACTTCCATTGGTGCGCAAACTTCCTTCCGCCCAACCGGCAATTGCAGGACAACCAGCGGTTTGCGATGCATCTCAATATGGCCCCGCAGAAAACCAAGCGATCGAGAGTTCATACCTTTTTACAAATAAAGATTTAATGAAGGAAGTGATGCCGTTTTGGTACTCACTGAAAAGCCCAACAGTAATTCGTGATGATTATGTGACTGGTAATCCATCGTGGCCAATCGCTGACACTGTGTGCTTAATGCGCCGTGCAGGGTTGCAGGTTATTCCTACTATGACTGATGGCACCGCCAAGCTAGTTCTTTCAGGATATTTGGCTAGCGCAACAACTAGGACAACAATTGTTAAAACCATTGTTGATTTAGTTATGAAAAATAACTTTGATGGAATCGATCTTGATTACGAAGGCTTTGCTTTTGTTGATGGAAACTCTTCGTGGAGCAAGACGGCACCACGCTGGGTCGCATTTATTAAAGAACTGAGCGTTGCTCTACACGCAAATAAGAAACTGTTGTCTATTTCTACCCCTTACCTTTATGACCCAAAGGAAAAGCAAAAAGGTTATTACGTTTATGCGTGGGCAGATATTGCAAGCAGCATCGATCGTCTTCGCATCATGACCTACGATTATTCAGTTGCAAAGCCTGGTCCAATGGGACCTTTGACATGGACTGAAAAGACAATTCTTTACGCCCTTAGCGTTATGTCTGCATCAAAAATTTATGTTGGCTTGCCTGGTTACGGACGCGATTGGATCACCTCTGTCAATGGAAAGTGCCCAACCTCTGCCCCTCCAGGATTAATTGGTGGAGCTAAAGCATCAACATTCAAAATGAATTACGCGGCGGCAAAAGCTGCGATTGATAACGCCGTTCCTATGTTTGATGAAAAGTTCAGCGAGGCAACATATAGCTACACCCAAAGTTATAACGGTCTTTCAGCTACAGGCGCATCAACTGCATGCACAGTTAATCGAACTGTTTGGTATCAAAATGCTCGAAGCTACGCAGACAGAATGGCACTGGTTGCTAAGTATCGTTTAGGTGGCGCCGCAATCTGGACTTTGGGTATGGAAGAAAATTCAGCGACTCTAGAAATCAGAAATGCTGCACTTGCAATCGCTCCAGATCCAGTCCTCAACACAATGACAGTTGAAGGGTTAACACAGGGCAATACTTTCTATGGCGATCTTTTCACCGTTAAAGGTTTAGTCACCCTTAAGGATCTAACACCTATCGCAGGTTTAGCGGTTGCGTTAGAAATAAAACGACCAAATGAATCGGCATGGACAAAGATCACCGACTTAACTACAGCGGCAGATGGCACCGTCTCAACGCCGATGACCTTAGGTGGCAGCGCATTAATTCGTTTCACAACTGTTGGAACCTGGGAGCGTGCAGAATCCATCAGCGGTGAACAGAAAATTACAGTTAAGAGCAAGCTTCAAATTGACCGACCTGTCTCTGCATTGAAGACATCGCCAATAGTGATTAAGGCACAACTCTTGCCTAGAATCGCAGCTAAGGGCGCCTTCTTGCAGAAGAATGTAAATGGAAAGTGGCAAAATATTGGAACCTCATCAGTATCTGATGCAAACGGATTATTTACTTTTACAACAAATGAAAGCAAGCGAGGGGTAGTCACGATGCGAGTTCAGATAACAGGTGACATTGCCTCTGAACCATTTGCGATTGTGATTCGATAACGATGGTAAAACTCAACGACAAGATTGAAGAAGAGCTAAAAGCGATCTTCAACGGCGATATTCCTTGGGTAACAATCGTCTGGGATGACCCAGTTAATTTAATGATCTACGTGACATATGTATTGATGGAGCTCTTTGGGTACAACAAAGAAAAAGCTCATGAATTAATGATGAAGGTGCATACAGAAGGTAAGGCTGTTGTTTCGACCGGTAGCCGGGAAGAGATGGAGCACGATGTTGCTCGCCTGCATGAATATGGTTTATGGGCAACACTTCAACGAGGCGATCAAGCGCTATGACAGATAACGAGCACGGTTTCTTCCGTCACGGAGATAACTCTTACCTTGCAAAGTTCTCTGAATCGGAACGAGAAGTTCTAACCAACCTTGTTCAGCAAATCATCGAACTATTGGCAGAGCGGGTTGATCATCACAATGATGACCCACTTGCCGCCATGGTGGGAATTACAGTTCACGACACTCCGCCTGAAGATGAAGTTCTACTTCGACTCTTGCCGAATGCATACGCGGATCAAGTAGATGCATCTGAGTTTCGTCGCTACACAGAATCAACTTTGCGACAGAAGAAGCAGGCACACGCCATGGCGATGCGCATGCATTTACAAGAAGCGATTAATGGTGAAATCGAACTAGATCATGATGGAGCTAATGCATGGCTTGGTGCGATGAATGATGTGCGCCTTGCATTAGGAGTTCGATTAAAGGTTGAAGAAAATTCGCATGAAGATTTAGAACTCTTGGCACCAGATGACCCAATGCGTGCTGTTTATGCGGTCTATAGCTGGCTGGGTTGGCTGCAAGAGAGTTTAATTTCTGCGCTTATGGATGATTCTCAATAGTTCGCTTGCCCTTTACTCAGCAACTGCAAGGTAGGCTAAGCCTGTGAGTGATGCACCTATTGGAATCTTTGATTCAGGCGTTGGCGGATTAACTGTTGCTCGTGCAATCCTCGATCAACTTCCCAATGAATCCACTCTTTATATTGGCGATACAGCGCGTGGTCCATATGGTCCACGTCCATTAGCTGAAGTTCGCGAATTCGCACTCGAAACCATGGATTACCTTGTCGAACAAGGCGTGAAGGCAATTGTTATTGCCTGCAACACCGCATCCGCAGCAATGCTTCGCGATGCACGCGAGCGTTACTCAATTCCAGTAATCGAAGTAATTCAGCCAGCGGTTCGTCGAGCAGTTGCAGCAACTCGATCTGGAAATGTTGGAGTAATTGGTACCCGCGCAACAATTGATTCAAAGGCTTACTTAGATGCCTTCGCAGCAGCGCCACAGTTGAACATCACTTCAATTGCCTGCCCATTATTTGTTGAGTTTGTAGAACGCGGAGAAACGTCAGGTCCTGAAATTACAAAGGTTGCACACGAATACCTAGCACCCGTGATGGATGCAAAGGTCGACACCTTGGTATTGGGCTGTACGCACTATCCATTATTAACAGGTGTTATTTCATATGTAATGGGTGAGGGCGTGACTCTAGTTTCTAGCGCAGAAGAGACAGCAAAAGATTTGTACAGAACACTTGTAGAAAATGGTTCATTGCGAACCCATAGCTCTACACCTGCAACACATAGATTCTTAGCAACCGGTGATGCAAAGGCCTTTGAAACCTTAGCTCGACGTTTTCTAGGTCCAGAAGTAACTAAAGTCGAACACCAAGAGCTGTAACCAATTCGCTTTAAATAAAGGAGCAATAGATGGCACGCAATGATGGGCGCACGGTAAATGATCTTCGCGATATTAAGTTCACTCGCGGTTGGTTAGATCATGCCGAAGGATCTGTATTAGTTGAGTTCGGAAAGACCCGCGTTCTTTGCGTTGCATCATTTACTCCAGGTGTTCCACGTTGGCTAAAGGACAGCGGAAATGGATGGGTTACATCTGAGTACTCAATGCTTCCTCGTGCAACGCACACACGTTCTGATCGTGAAAGCGTAAAAGGAAAACTAGGCGGCCGCACACAAGAGATTTCACGTTTAGTTGGACGTTCTCTACGCGCCGTTGTAAACATGAAAGAACTTGGCGAAAACACAATTGTTATTGACTGTGATGTTTTGCAGGCAGATGGTGGAACTCGCACCGCTGCAATTACAGGTGCATATGTTGCACTCGCTGATGCAATCTCTTGGGCGAAGTCACAAGGACACATTAAGGAAAGCGCAAAGCCACTCAATGATTCAGTCGCAGCGGTAAGCGTTGGAATCATCGATGGTGTTCCGATGTTGGATCTTTGCTACGAAGAAGATGTTCGCGCTGGTACAGATATGAATGTTGTTGTTGCAGGCGATGGACGCTTTATTGAAGTTCAGGGAACAGCCGAAGGTGAACCATTTGATCGCGCACTGTTGAATCAACTTCTTGATTTAGCTGTAGCTGGTTGTTCAACGCTTAGCCAACTTCAGAAAGATGTGCTTGCGAAGTAATGTCGCACAAACTTGTCTTAGCAACACGTAATCAAGGAAAGATCACCGAGTTCCGTCGCATTCTGGATGCATTAGCGCCAGGTGCGATTGAATTAATTGGTGTTGATCAATTTCCGGATTTAGTTGATGTCGAGGAAACCGGTTCGACCTTTGAAGAGAACTCTTTGCTAAAAGCTCGTTACACCTGCCAGGCAACAGGTTTGCCGGCGATCGCAGATGATTCAGGGTTATGTGTTGACGCATTAAATGGAGATCCAGGGATTTTTTCTGCTCGTTGGGCAGGTTCACACGGAAATGATCAGGCAAATCTAGAAAAGGTTTTAGATCAGCTCAAAGATGTTCCAGATGAAAAGCGCACTGCGCACTTCATGTGTGTTGCTTCCTTGGTATTGCCCGATGGCCGCGAACAGGTGGCGGAAGGTCGATTTGAAGGCCATATTCTTCACGCCCCAGTGGGCGAGAATGGTTTTGGCTACGATCCGATTTTCCAGCCGCTGGGATTAAGCATTTCCTCCGCGCAAATGAGCGCAGAGGAAAAGGATTTAGTCAGTCACCGTGGAAAATCACTTCGTTCTATTGCACCTCATGTCATCCAATTGCTTGCGAGCCTGGGGTAACCTTGACCCCATAACGCACGTTAATTACGCGCGTACCGCAACCCAAGGAGTTCGACGTGGCCGTTAAGAAGACCGCAAAGAAAGCAGCAAAGAAGTCTCCTGCAAAGAAGACAGCTGCGAAGAAGTCACCAGCAAAAAAGGCAGTGGCTAAGAAGAAGGTAGCTAAGAAAGCTGTAGCGAAAAAGTCTGTTGCAAAGAAGACCGCAAAGAAGGCAGCGGTTAAGAAGGTTGCAAAGAAGGCTGTCGCTAAGAAAGCTGTAGCGAAGAAGAGTGCGAAGAAGGTTGTTGCTAAGAAAGCTGCTGTTAAGAAGGTAGCGAAGAAGGCACCTGCAAAGCGCGTTGTTAAGAAGGCAGCGGTTGCGGTTTCATCTGCACCAGCAGCGGTAGTTGCTAAGCCAGTCGTTGCAGCACCTGCAGCTCCAAAGCCTGTTGCTGCACCAAAGCAATCAACTTCTAACCGCACAGCATGGTTTGTAGTAATTGGTATTGCAGTTTTGGTAGCGATCGTTTGGTCAAAGTCAGCTGGAACAGATTCAGATGATGCTGCAGCACCTGCACCATCAATCTCACAATCTGCTGAGCCAAGTGCTTCAGCATCAGCTACCGCAACAGAGTCAACCGGTACTGTAGTAGCAGCGGTTGAAGCTCCAACAAAGTTTGTTGCTCTCAAGAGCGCAGATGGATTGAAGCTTCGCTGGGTTGCTCCAATGGCTGTTGATGGATTAACAGGATATAACGTTGAAATTCGTGCAAACGGAACAGGCGAATGGACAGTTATTGCAACTGTTCCAGCTGATCAACTAACTCAGAATGTTACAAAGGCAAGTGATTCAGGATGGACACAGTTCCGCGTTTCATCTGTTTACTCAGATGGACAGACTGCATCAGCTACAGCTTTTGGAATTCCAGGAGAGTTCAAGTAAATCTGTAATTAAGTAAAAAGCCCTCACCGATTGGTGAGGGCTTTTTTATGTTGAAAACTTTTACAACTTACTGGTGATCGCATCCACGTAAGCATGCACTCCTGCTGGGACTAAGTGCACTCCATCTGGTCCAAAGTATTCTGGGTGTCCATCTGAAACAGCTGCCCAGTCCACTAATTGCGCACCATAACGGGCTGCATATTGAGCAATAAGTGCGTTGTTTTCATCGCGCCATCCGCGAGGAACTGCAGTGTTTACAACAACGATCTTTGGTTGTTCGGAAATTGCCTCAAAGATCGCAGCAACCTGATCTTCGCTTAACTTGTTGTTGTTACCAAGATTCAAAACAATCGGCGCACCTTGCATATTCACCTTGTCGTGCTGAATAACTTCTAGCAATTCAGGTGCTTGGCGACCAACGCGGGCATTAATTAATCCAATGTGTTGGCGTGTATCTAATTCAAATCGAATACCGAGAATTACTGAATCTCCCGTAACCCAAAGTCCACCCTCTTTAATCTCTGGCGTTGTTGTTGGTTGTTCCAGCTGTTCCTTTAGCTCTGCAAGCTGACGATCACCTTTGGCGATCGCACTTGTTGCAGCGGTGGCGGTCAGAGTTGCAACAGATAACACAATCAGAATTACGCCTGCCTTTTGGCGTAGTTGTACCCGCTTGGTGCGGTACTTCATTCCTTTAAACCAATAATCAATTAACCCTGTGCGAACTGGAAGTTCAACTAAACGTAGTGAAATATCTGCAAGTGCGAAAACGATAAGAATTCGCAGTGCGTACAAGGCCCATTCGGAACCTTCCAAATCGTAATTTGGACGAGTTACTTGGAAGACAACCCAGTGCCATAAGTAAATTGCATAAGAACGCTCACCAATCCAAACAAAAGGCTTACTGCTCAAGATTGGTGCAAAACGTGAAGCTGGGTGAACTATCGAGGTAATGATTGCGCAACCAAAGATTCCAGCTAATGGGAATGCAAGTTTGTACAGAGTTGGATCTGTTTCATCAACAAAGAGGAAACAGGCAATGATTCCCAGTAATCCAATGACCCCGATTCCATCAATGAAATCTTGCGCCTTCTTACTAACAGTTTCCTGCAAGTTTTGCGGGATCCAACTAACCGCAAGGGCTGCACCTAAGAACAAACCGATACTGTGAGTATCTGTTCCAAAGTACACATGGCTAACTTGTGATGCACTTGCAGCATCCACTTGTAGTGAAACAACTAGTAAGGCAATGCCTGAAAATGCAGCGATTAATAGCGCTGCGCCAGGGATCTTGTTCTTGCCGAAGTACTTAAGCACCAATAAAAGAATCAACGGCCACAGTAAGTAGAACTGAGCTTCAACACCTAAGGACCAGGTGTGCTGCAGCAACGGTGGACGACCAATTGCTTCGAAGTAATCGGTATGACGAAATACCAACCACCAATTCATTCCTCCGAATAAAGCAAAGGGTGTATCGCCTAAGAATCTGCGCATTGTGTCGGGTGCCCACAAGCCAACAACCACAGTTGTTGTGATGATCATGAAAACTAAGGGAGGCAGTAAGCGTCGAATTCGGGCAACATAAAAAGCACGAAGATCTAATCCGCCGCTTCGCTGAATTGAATCCAACAGCAAGCGCGTAATGACGTATCCAGAGATTACAAAGAAGAGATCTACGCCTAAGAACCCACCAGGAATCCACTTAAAACCAAGGTGATACAGCATTACCGCAATTACAGCTACGGCACGCAAGCCATCGATGGCAGGTATGTATCGGATGCCTCGGGGAGTGGCCATAATTATTTAAATTCTGTTAATTAACGCTTTGGAGATTTCTTAGCTGCGCTCTTCTTTGCTGGAGCTTTCTTTGCAGCCTTCTTTGCAGTTTTCTTCACAGCCTTGCGGGGAGCATCAAGTGCCGGACGTGTGCGCTGACTTGAAACCTTAAGAGGACCTGGGTTAATTAATGTGTCATCTGCATTCAGATTATCTAGTACGCTCTTTTGCAACTCTTCAAGACGTTGGAATGCACCATCTAGACGGTTGCGAGATTGTTGAATTGCAGACTCTGCTGCATCTAATGATTGCTTCTGAATTCGATACAAACGCTCTGCTTCAGAGATAACGCCAGATAACCATTGACGGTAACCTGAAACTTCAGTTGTAGCTTCAGTGATGATGCGTTCACCTTCGCGGCGAGCTGCAGTTGCAAGTGTTGAAATTTCGCGCTTCTTGCTCTCCATTAGCGCTTCAGCTTCGGATTCAGCTAGCGCAATTTTTTCCTCTGCTTCTGTTTCTGCGGCTTGGATGTACTTACGACCGCGTGATTCAGCACCACTAAGAATTTGGCGGGCCTTTGCATCCGCAGCTTCTAGCTCTTCCTTTGTTGCACGTGTTGTTTCAGCAACTAAACGTGATGCGGCAGCCTGCGCCTTACTTTCGCGAGCCTGCGCAGATTTAATCATCGACATCGCTGTCTCAGTTGCGAGGATTTCAAACTCTTCTTTTGTTAAGCCAGTGATGTCGCGACGAGACTTCAGATCTGCGATCTGTGCTTCAAGTTCGCGAATACGATCGACAGATGAAGGAACGTTGGAAGACTCATCTTCTCCGGTAAAGCCAACCCAATTAAGGAAGCTCTTCTTCTCGGCCATGTCTAACCTCGCTGCTCGTTATTCAAATCTCTAGGGGTGCCCTAGGTTAGAGCAAACGCTTACTTACTGTAAATCGCCACCGAGATCGCTATGTACTGACTAATCCACGCTGCTAATACAAAGATATGGAACAGCTCGTGGAAGCCAAAGTACTTGGCTTCTCGGCCTGGACGCTTAAGGGCGTAGAAGATCGCTCCCACTGAATAAAAAAGTCCGCCGATTGCAATTGGAAGTAACACCCATAAACCACCCGCACGATACAAAGCAGGTGTGTAGAAAACTGCAACCCATCCCAACAATAAATAATTAGCAACATATAACCAGCGTGGTGCACCAATCCAAAATACTCGTAGACCAACGCCCATTGCCGCACCGATCCACACAACAGATAAAAGGATTGTGCGATCGCGACCTTCGAGCAATGCAACAGCAAATGGTGTGTAGGAACCTGCAATTAATAAATTAATATTTGCATGATCCCAGCGACGCCAAATCTTTTTCTTTGCGGGAACCCATGGGACGCGGTGGTAAACCGCTGAAACGCTAAACAACATAATTGCGGTGATCGAATAAATAGCAACCGCAAATTTTAGGGATTCCTTACTTAATATAAAAAGCACTAGCGAGGCGATAATTACCGCCGGAGTCGCACCAAGGTGAAACCAGCCGCGAAGCTTTGGAGGAACAATAGGTGTTTGACTCATCTATAAAGCCTAGGGCATATTCACTTAATTAACCGTGGACAAAGCCCATGACCACTGCCAAACTTGCGCCATGACACATAGATCTCCGATATTTGAAATCAGCGATGTTTACATCGATCAAGAGGCTGCCCTAAGCCCAATGGGATGTACCTATCTTGGAAATGGTTTGAACCAGGACAAGCTAGATGACTTCTCGATGGAAGCTGCCAAAGTAAGCGCAAATCTAACCCGCGAAACTTTGAAGAAGCTTGCAGCAATGGAGCCAATCGATGAAATTGATCGCATTGCAAAAACAGTTATGACCGAACGCCTTGAATCTGGACTTGCATTGCATGACAGCCAAGAGTCATTTGTTTTGTGGAATGTGCTTACATCTCCACCATCAAATGTACGTTCAATCTTTGAATTAATGCCAAAGAATTCAGCACAAGATTTCGACAACATCGCTAAGCGTTTAGCAGCTGTCGATGGCGCATATAAGTCTTGGTGTGAAACCATCATGACAGTGGCAAAGGCAGGAAAAACAACTGCTCAGCGTCAGGTAAATGGCGTAATCGCTCAGCTTGATAGCTATGCAAATGGTGGCTACAGCGCAATGTGCAAGAACTTTGATGCTGATGGAAAGTACCCAGCGATTCATGAGGCCGCAAAGCTTGCTGAAAAAGCATCTGCAGAAGCTGCGGATTTCCTTCGTACAAACTATCTGCCAGTTGCAATGCCAAATGATGCAGTTGGTGCAGATCGTTACGCGGTTTGGGCTCGTTACTTCACAGGCGCACAACTAGATCTTCCAGCAACTTATGAATGGGGCAAGAAGGAGCTCAAGGCGATCAACGATCGTATGTGGGAGCTTGCAAAGGTAATTAATCCTGAAGCAAAGACTCTTCGCGAAGTAGCTGACACCCTTGAAAATGACCCTAAATACAAGGTTGTTGGACCAGAAAATGTAGTTAAGTATTTGCAAGATTTCACAGATGCAGCGATGAAGCGAATGAACGGTGAGTTCTTCGATATCGATCCACGCATTGCAATTTGCGAAGCACGTCTTGCACCAGAAGGAAGCGCATCTGCTCCTTATTACAACCCACCATCTGAAGATCTTTCACGTCCAGGTACAACCTGGATTCCAATGTTGGGCAAGAACGAGGTTAGTAACTGGCACCTTGTTTCTACTTGGTATCACGAAGCTGTTCCAGGTCATCACCTTCAAATTGGAACTGCAACTATTGAAAAGGATCGCTTGACTCGCTTCCAGCGTCAAGCTGCATGGATCAGTGGATATGGCGAAGGTTGGGCGCTTTATGCCGAACGTTTCATGAATGAACTTGGCGCATTTGATGAGCCAGGAATTGAAATGGGTTACCTATCTGCACAAGCATTACGTGCCGCACGCATTGTTGTTGATATCGGAATGCACCTTGGATACAAGGATGACAACGGTGTTGTGTGGAACGCTGAAAGTTCACGCAAGCTTTTGAATGAGCAAGCACTTCTAGATGATGATCATTCACGTAGTGAAACTGATCGTTACCTTGGCTGGCCAGGACAAGCGATTTCCTACAAGGTAGGAGAACGCGTATGGATGACAGCTCGCGAAGATGCAAAGGCTCGTTTAGGAGATAAGTTCAATATGAAGAAGTTCCACAACTACGCATTGAAGCTTGGTCCAATGGGTCTGGACCCATTCGCAGCAGAAATGAAGCGCTGGGAAGGCCAGTAAGTAGCTTTGCCATCAATGGCCAGGGCTGGGGTGAAAACCTCGGTCCTGGCCATTTTTCACGCTCATTCTGTGTTTTGAGGGTGAAAATATCCTCACGAAATTGCACATTTCGAGGTGCGAACGCCTTGCAACAGGTTCACACTAATCACTGTCGAAGGTCAACGAGGCTCCTCGAGGTTCCCGGTGACTGAAGACTTCAGAGGTCGAATGATCTCTCCACAAAACCTCACGGAGGCATATATAAATGCTGAAACTCGATAGCAACCAGTGGAACCTGGTCTACAACGTATTCTCGTTTGGACTTGTTTCAATGCTCGCATGCACGATCTACACCCTCGTTTCACAACAGCGCGTACTAGCTAAGTACCGCAACGCACTAGTGATGTCATCAATGGTTACATTCATTGCTGGTTACCACTACCTACGTATTTTCAACTCATTCAATGAATCATCTGCAGATATGACTGTAAATATCTCCGGTGCTCAGGGTTCATTCAACGAGGCATACCGCTATGTTGACTGGCTACTAACTGTGCCTCTACTACTAGTAGAAGTAATTGCAGTACTAGCACTAGCTAAGGAAGTTTCTCGCTCACTAATTATGCGCTTGGTCCCAGCATCAGCTGCGATGATCGCGCTTGGTTACCCAGGTGAAATTTCAAATGATCAGAACACACAGGTTCTATACGGTGTTCTATCAACAATTCCATTCTTGTACATCCTGTACGTATTGTTCGTAGAACTAGGTAAGTCACTAGATCGTCAGCCAGAAGGTGTTGCAGCGACAATTGGTCGCTTGCGTCTACTTCTAGTTGCGACATGGGGCGTTTACCCAGTGTCATACATCCTAGGTATGGGTGGAGATGCAACTGCAGGACAGTTCGTTGGCGTACAGGTTGGTTACACAGTCGCTGACGTATTGGCTAAGTGTGTATTCGGTCTAACAATTCTGAAGATCGCACGCATGAAGTCAATTGCAGAAGGCATGAAGGACGATCACTAATTACGAAAGTAATTAGGTTCTAACTTAAGAATCCTAAAAACAGGAGTGTCGCGAAAGCGGCGCTCCTGTTTGGCTTTCTAGACTCACCTAATGGAAAACACCTCAAAAGAAAATAAAGCCGTTGAAAGCAACTGGATCAATAACTATCGCATGGGCGGCTATTTGCTATTTGCCTGCGGATTAATCAATCTTCGTTACCAGTGGGGACAGCCAAATATCGCTTCACACAGCGCACTGATTTTTATTCCTGGCGCACTAATTATTGGCGCAACATTTGTGCCAGCGGCGTTAAAAGTTTTAGCCCGTCGTGAAATCAAGTTTTTGCTAGGTGCCTTCGGAGTTCTTTTGATTGCCTACGCATTCAGCAATTGACGGTAAGAATTAGAAAAAGGCCCCGATGGTCGACTGTCGGGGCCTTTTTCAATTTCTTTGAGAGATTACTTCGCTGCGGCAAAACCAATTTCTAGATCTGCCTTCAAGTCATCGATGTTTTCTAGGCCAAGGCTCAAACGAACCAAACCTGGAGTAACACCTGCAGCAATCTGCTCATCAGCTGAAAGCTGTGAGTGCGTTGTTGTTGCTGGATGGATAACAAGTGATCGAACATCACCGATATTTGCCACATGGCTAAACAACTTCAGTGATTCAACAAACTTCTTACCCGCTTCAACGCCACCCTTAAGTTCAAAGGACAAAACCGCTCCTGATCCCTTTGGGGCGTACTTAGTTGCCAACTTGTTCCATGGTGATGAAGCAAGAGATGCGTAGTTAACCTTTGAAACACTTGGATGTGCTTCAAGCCAGGTTGCGATCGCCTTGGCATTTTCAATATGGCGTTCAATGCGCAGCGACAAAGTCTCAAGACCCTGAGCAAGCAACCATGCGTTAAATGGAGCAACTGCAGCTCCTACATCACGAAGCAGTTGCAAACGAATCTTGAAAATATAAGAAAGGTTTGCACCAAAGGCAGAACCAACTCCAAGCGCCTGTGCATACACAATGCCGTTGTAGCTTGGATCTGGTTCATTGAATCCCTTGAACTTGTCTGGGTACTTTGCATAATCAAAGGTTCCTGCATCAACGATCGCGCCGACTACAGCATTTCCGTGACCTGACAGGAACTTAGTTGCAGAGTGGATAACTACGTCAGCACCGAAGTCAATTGGCTTAATCAAATACGGGGTAGCAACGGTGTTATCGACGATTAGTGGAACACCCACTTCATGAGCGACATCTGCAACGGTCTTGATGTCCAAAACTTCATTCTTTGGATTGGCAATTGTCTCGCCGAAGAACGCCTTTGTATTTGGTTTAACAGCCTTGCGCCAGCTTTCAGGATCGCTTGGGTCATCTACGAAAGTAACCTCAACGCCAAACTTTGGAAGTGTGTAGTGGAACAAGTTGTAGGTTCCACCGTAAAGACTTGGGCTAGAAACAATGTGATCGCCAGCCTCTGCAACATTAAGAATCGCAAAGGTAGTTGCGGCAGAACCAGAAGCAACTAGAAGTGCTGCAACGCCACCTTCAAGAGCTGCAATACGCTGTTCAACGGCATCCTGAGTTGGATTCATGATTCTTGTGTAGATATTTCCAAGTTCAGCTAATGAAAATAAATCAGCTGCATGTTTTGTATCGCGGAATTGATATGCGGTTGTTTGATACAACGGCAAAGCGCGCGCACCAGTAGTTGGATCAGGTGATTGTCCTGCATGAATCTGCAGTGTTTCAAAGGACCAGTTGTTAGACATTGTTATCTCTCCATCGCAGTAGGTGTCATTCATCTGCAAACGAAGGTAGGTAATTACTTAAGTGAGTACTTAGTAATAAATACCGCGCTTGTCAGCTTCCTGACCAGTTCGTCACCCGGAGCACCCCACCGCGTTGGAGGGTTGCCGCCTACTAAGCCGGGGCTAATACGTAGGACTCGTGAACAGGGCAAACTCAATCACATCAATAAACAAATGAAAAGTTGCGAATTACTTGCATGTTGCAGCACACAATGCGCAAAGCTTTTGCAAGAAGTACAGTTGTAGCAACCTTAGGGAGCAAATCGTGCAGATTAATGTTGATAAGAAGACTGGTGTTCTAGCAGCGATCATTATTGCTTTGGTGGGCGTAATTATTGCCATGAGCTTTTCTTCCAATGATCGTGAAGGGTTTTTTGGGATGGGCCATTCATCAATGATGGATTCAGAGCAGAACATCAACCAGGGTGAATTAACGGGTGCGGACATCATGTTCTTACAAATGATGATTCCTCATCACCAACAAGCGGTCGATATGTCCAATCTTGCTTTAACTCGAAGTAAAGACCAAGAGCTGCTTGCCCTCGCTACAGCCATCCGCGATGGTCAATCTGATGAAATCTTGCAAATGAAACAGTGGTTATCAGATGCCGGCGCCGATCTTGATATGGGCCACTCAATGTCTCATGGAATGGGTGGGATGTTGAGCGATGAAGAGATGAAAACTCTTGAAAAAAGCAGTGGCGTAGATTTTGATCGATTATGGCTAAAGGGAATGACGGGCCATCATGATGGTGCGCTTCATATGACTCAGATGATTGAAGATGCAAACAATGAGTCAATTAAGAGTTTTGGTGAAGCCATTGTTAAATTACAGACAGCTGAAATTGCTAAAATGAATTTAATGATTACCAGAATTGGCTAAAAGGTAGATTCATTTCCTAAAGGAAAGGTCAGCCTTCTTCATTTCGCTAATTAAAATGCGAATCGCATTAGGGCCCATGCCATGTAACTCTTTAACTGCATCTAATGAGGTCTTTCGTAAATCAGATAACTTGAACATTCCATCATCAATTAAGGCTCGACGTGCAGGAGCAGCAAGTCCGATTTCAACCCACGCCCCATCAACGGATGCGTAGTAATCCAGATCAACATCGCCATTCGTAACTTCGCAGATATTTCTTAATTTCTTCTCTTCGCGGCGCGCAGCAGCGGCGCGCTTTATTTCAGCGGCTTCCATTTTGATTTTGGCTGCAGATTTCTTTGCCATCTTTAGAGTCTAACTTTCATAAAAATCAGTGTGCGGGAGGCGGGACTTGAACCCGCACGTCCGAAGACACAGGTTCCTAAGACCTGCGTGTCTGCCATTTCACCACTCCCGCAAATCCTTACCAAAGTGTTACCACTTCCGTATGGATAGGGGACAAGATTAGAGGTAAGTTAGCAATGTTCCAAAACGAAGCATCTCCACGCGAGATCCATAGAAGGGCATCAGCCATGTCATTGACCCCAACACCTGCAGATAAGTTCACATTTGGCCTCTGGACGGTCGGCTGGCAGGCGCGTGACCCCTTTGGAGATGCCACACGCGACGCTTTGGACCCAGTTCGTACCGTTAATGAGCTTGCAGCCCGAGGCGCATATGGCGTGACCTTCCATGATGATGATCTGATCCCATTTGGAAGTGATGAAAGCGCACGCCGTGGTCACATCGATCGTTTCAAGAAGGCCCTTGCCGAAACCGGCATGAAGGTTCCAATGGCGACAACAAATCTATTTACACATCCTGTTTTCAAGGATGGCGCATTTACTTCAAATGACAAAGACATTCGTCGCTATGCAATCCGCAAGGTTATGAAGAACATTGAACTTGCAGTTGAACTTGGTGCGACAACATATGTCTGTTGGGGCGGCCGTGAAGGTGCTGAGTCAGATGGAGCAAAGGATGCATACGTTGCACTCGATCGCTTCCGCGAAGCGTTCAACACACTTGGTGAGTTTGTAACGGACAATGGATATGACATTAAGTTTGCAATTGAACCAAAGCCAAATGAACCACGTGGAGATATCTTCCTTCCAACAATTGGTCACGCACTTGCATTTATCAATTCTCTAGATCGCCCAGAGCTTGTTGGGTTGAACCCAGAAGTTGGTCACGAACAAATGGCTGGACTTAACTTTGTTCACGGAATTGCACAGGCGTTGTGGCACAAGAAGTTGTTCCACATCGACCTTAATGGACAGCACGGTCCAAAGTACGACCAAGATTTAGTGTTCGGTCACGGAGATCTAAAGTCTGCATTCTTCTTGGTGGATCTTCTAGAGCGCTATAACTACACAGGTCCAAAGCACTTTGATTACAAGCCAGCACGTACCGAAGATGACAAGGGCGTCTGGGAATCAGCTTCTGCAAATATGCGCACCTACCTTGCACTCAAGGAACGCGCAGCAGCCTTCCGCGCAGATTCACGTGTTATTGCAGCGATGAAGGAATCAAACATTCCAGGTCTTGCAGAGCCAACACTTGCAGCAGGAGAGACATGGAAGGATCTTGCAAAGGATTCATTTGATGTTGAAGCGGCTGGTAAGCGCGGATATGGCTACGAAGCGGTTGATCAGCTTGCTCTAGAGCATTTGATGGGCTTGAAGTAATTCAAAGCTTATAAAAGAACCCCTGGTTAATAACATAACCAGGGGTTCTTTTATTTAATGCTTGTTTTACTTTAGTTTGTGATGTTTCCTCGACGTGAGATCGCATCAACGCTTGCTGATACCAAAAGAACCGCACCAGTTACCAGGAATTGAATTCCTGCACCGTAACCAAGTAGTCCCATGCCGTTATCAATAACTGCAACTACCAATCCACCAAGGATGGCATCGCGCATCTTTCCTTTTCCGCCGAACAATGAAACTCCACCGATCACAGCGGCACCAACAGCGTAAAGAAGTGTTGAGCTACCACCAGTTGAAGGAGAGATTGAGTTCATGCGTGACGCAAAGAGCATTCCAGCAACCGCCGCAAGTGATGAACACAAAACAAAAGCAGATGTGCGAATGCGTTTTACATTGATACCTGCACGACGCGCAGCTTCAGCGTTGCCACCCACTGCATACAAGTGACGTCCCCAAGCAGTGCTTCCAAGTAGGAATGTGCCCGCAACAAGGATTGCCAAAATAATTGGAACAACAATTGGAATTCCGCGAGTACTAATAATTGGAGGATTTCCACGCTCTTGATTTAGAGCAAATACCGCTGCTCCGGTGATCACTAAAAGACCAACAGTCTTGAGGATCCAAAGATTAAGAAGCTCTGCCTTCAACCCTGCGCGACGGCGAGAGTTAATTCGGTTTAACCCCAAAAGAACGTAGGCACCACCAACACCTGCATAAAGAATCCATCCTTGGATAGGTGTCAGGTTGCTGTTTTCAACAGCCAAAATTACGTTGTTATCAATTGGAATTGTTCCGCCTTCGCCTGCAAGCAGAAGCAAAATTCCCTGGAATGCAAGGAAAGCAGACAAGGTAACTACGAATGATGGAATTCCGATGCGTGAAACAAGTGTTCCCATCAAAAGACCAAGAACTGCACCAACACCCACGCTGATTGCAAGAGCTGCATACCAAGGGAAATCATGGTTGGTAATAAGCAGAACTAGCACCGCTCCAGCCACACCAGATGCGTAACCAGCTGAAAGATCGATCTCGCCTAGTAATAGGACGAAAACCAAGCCCATAGCAATAACAATGACAGGGGCTGCCTGAGTCAAAAGGTTTGCAAAGTTGCGGTTAGTGAAGAAGAACTCAGACATTGTTGTAAAGATCGCTGCAAGTGCAACCAATCCAAGAACCGCTGGAAGTGAACCGATATCGCCAGCTTTTACCTTGCTCCAATAGTTATGGGCAACTGTGCCAAGTGACTCTTTCTCTACGATTACATCGTTACTCACTTTGCACCTCCTGACTTACCTGTAGTTATTAATTCAATTACCTGGTTTGTTGTTACTTCACTCTTCTTGACCTGTCCGGCCATAGTTCCCAAGTACAAAGCTGCAATGTTGTCTGCAACCTGGAAAATATCGTTGAGGTTGTGGCTGATAAGAATTACAGCCAAACCATTATCTGCAAGGCGACGAACAAGGTTAAGAACCTGTTCGGTCTGAGCAACACCAAGTGCTGCTGTTGGCTCATCAAGAATTACAACCTTGCTGTTCCACAAGACTGCGCGAGCGATAGCAACTGTTTGACGCTGTCCGCCAGATAGTGATGAAACATTTTGGCGAATTGATTTAACAGTTCGAACGCTCAAGCTATCTAAAGTCTTGCGAGCAAGTGATTCCATATTTGATTCATTAAGAACTACACCCTTTTTAACCTCGCGGCCCAAGAACATATTGTGAACAATGTCCAAGTTATCGCACAGAGCTAAATCCTGATACACAATTTCAATTCCAAGAGCGGTTGCATCTCGAGGACCGGTTACTTCAACCTTGTTCCCTTCAAAGTGGAACTCGCCTTCTTCGGCTTGATAAATGCCGGCGATGCATTTGATAAGTGTTGACTTACCCGCACCGTTATCACCCACAAGAGCTGTTACCTGTCCTGCATATGCATCAAAGTCCACGTTCTTAAGAACGTGAACTGGACCGAAGGATTTATTAATTCCGCGAAGCGAAAGAATTGGTTCGCTCATGAAGTGTGCTCCCTTAGTGGATCTGTTGCTATGAACTTTGCTTAGAGTATTCGGTATTGCTGTAAATAAAGCAGTTCCGGCCCGAGATAACTCTCAGGCCGGAACCACTCAATTATTCATCTGTAAAACAGATTGGTTTCTAATGAATTAGATACCGTTTGCCTTACAAACAGCCTCTGTTGCAATCTTGCAAACATCAGCGCGTGACTGGAATCCATCAGCAATAACTGTCTTTACGTTTGCCTTTGTGATTCCAACTGGTACTAGAAGAACTGATGGAACATCGCGCTTTCCATCGTTTGTCTTTCCAGTTGCGTTTGTAACCTTAGTTCCCTTGATCAATGCGATCGCAAGAGCTGCAGCTCCGTTTGCTTCCTGCTTTACAGCCTTGTAAACAGTGTTTGAAAGGTCACCTGTAAGGATCGCTGCAAGTCCGTCTGCTGTTGCATCCTGACCTGATACGCATACCTTGCCGTTTAGACCGTTCTTCTTTAGTACTGCTACTGCTGCTAGTCCAAGACCTTCGTTAGCTGATACAACTGCATCAAGCTTTCCGCCTGCCTTTGTTAGCTGCTGCTCGAAAATTACGCCACCCTTTGCGTTGTCCCAATCTGGAACAGCTTGGTCATCAACAAGTGTGTACGCCTTTGAGTTGATCAATGGGCGTAGAACTGAGTCGTATCCCTGCTTGAACAATGTTGCGTTGTTGTCTGTTGGTGAACCGTTTAGGTAAACGATTGAAGCTGTCTTCTTTCCAGCCTTGTCTAGACATGCCTTGATGCCCTGACCCTGAAGCTTGCCCACTGCTACGTTGTCGAATGAAACGTAGTATGAAGCTGAACCAGCAAGTGTTAGACGATCGTAATCGATTGTCTTGATGCCAGCCTTCTTAGCCTTTGCCTGGATAGCAGCTGTTGATGGTGAATCAAGTCCAGCCATGATCAAAACCTTTACGCCCTTTGCCATCATCTGATCAGCAATAGTTGCGAACTTAGCCTTGTCGCCATTTGCGTTCTGAATATCTGCAGTTACCTTTGCAGCCTTGAATGCTGCTGCAAGGAACTTACGGTCTGCTGTTTCCCAGCGAGCTGAAGAAGCTGCATCTGGAAGAATTACGCCAACTTGTACTGACGCTGCTGATGCAGACGAAACAGATACGAAGCCAGTTAGTGCAAGTACTGCAGCTGAAATTACAGCTACGACTGCGTTACGACGCTTTGTCATCTAATAAACGACCTTTCGGGGGTAAATCACCCAGAATGAAATTGTTTCCATTCCTTTGGAGTAGGTGAGTAGTGAGCCAAAAGTAGTCCTAGGGTGAGAAAAGGTCACTAGTGAAAATGGCCAAAAAGGCTGTTTTCACTTAACGATTTGATAACGCTCGCCACCCCACACGCTAACCTTGCGCAGTGCCATCACAAATTGAGGTTTTAGAGAGCGCGATCAAGGCTGCCATCAGCCGAGCGATCGATGCTGGCTCCCTCAGCGGCCAGACCCCAGATGCGATAAAGCTGGAGCGCCCAAAGGATCGCGATCATGGTGATTATGCATCTTCTATTGCGCTGCAGTTAGCAAAGCCTGCTGGCAAAAATCCTCGCGAAGTTGCCGAGATTATTGCGGCGCAGCTAACCGGTGTTGAAGGAATTTCAAAGGTAGATATTGCAGGACCTGGATTTATTAACATCACTTTAAATCGTGCAAGCCAAGCGGTCCTTGTCGAAACAATTTTAAAGGCAACAAAGGATTACGGAAAAGGTTCTGCGCTCGCAGGAGTAAAGATCAACTTGGAATTTATTTCAGCTAACCCAACTGGCCCGTTGCACTTAGGTCACACACGATGGGCAGCGGTTGGTGACGCACTTGGTCGAGTATTAACCGCAGCTGGTGCATCTGTAACTCGCGAGTTTTATATCAACGACCGCGGAAACCAAATGGATTACTTCGGTCAATCAGTTGAAGCGGTTGCACTTGGAAATCCTGTTCCTGAAAATGGATACCAAGGCGATTACATAAAAGATTTGGCCGCAGAGGTTGTTGCACAAAATGCTGGCATCAAAGAACTACCCGAGGCAAATCGTGTTGTTGCATTCCGCGAAGCTGCTTATCAATTGCAGCTCAAGGATCAGCAGCGAGTTCTAGATACCTTCAATACCCACTTTGATGTGTGGTTCTCAGAGCGTTCATTGCATGATGAAGGTTCAGTTGAACACGGTATGGAAAAGCTGCGTGCACAAGGCCATGTATTTGAAGTTGATGGCGCTGTTTGGCTGCGCACCACTGATTTTGGTGATGACAAAGATCGCGTAATGACCAAGAGCGATGGATCGCTCACCTACTTTGCATCAGATACCGCCTATTACATTAATAAGCGCGAACGTGGCTTTGATATCTGTATTTACATGTTGGGTGCAGATCACCACGGTTATATCGGTCGTTTAAAGGCAACCGCTGCATGTGCCGGTGATGATCCTGAATACAACATCCATGTTCTTATTGGCCAGCTTGTAAAAATCATGGAAGGTGGCGAGGAAGTAAAGCTTTCTAAGCGCGCCGGAACGATTATTACTTTAGAAGAGCTAGTTGAAAAAGTTGGCGTAGATGCTGCCCGATACACATTGATTCGTTACCCAGTGGACACTCCAATGGTTATGGATCTAGATGTTTTGAAGCGCAATACAAATGAAAACCCTGTCTATTACGTGCAGTACGCCCACGCACGTATCGCAGCTGTCTTGCGCAATGCACAAGAGCTTGGCGCTTCACTTGAACTGAAGGATTTTGATCCATCGCAATTAGTTCATAATCGCGAAAATGAATTACTAGGCGCCCTTGCCGAATTCCCTCGCGTAGTTGCAAGCGCTGCTGAATTCCGCGAACCACACCGCATTGCTCGATACCTTGAAGAGTTAGCCGGTACTTATCACGGCTTCTACAACGATTGCCGTGTACTTCCAATGGGTGAAGAAGAATTAACTGCGCTGCACACTGCGCGTTTATTACTATGTACTGCAACAAAGCAGGTCATCGCTAATGGATTAGATCTATTAGGCGTTAGTGCACCGGAGAGGATGTAACCCATGTGGTCCTCATCTGTCACAACTGGTGCTGAACTTTCTATTGCAGGTATTACTGCACAAGAGTTAGCAAAAGAGTTTGGTACACCAACATTTTTTATTGATGAAGCAGATTTTCGTGCACGCGCACTTGCGTGGAATGCAGCATTAAAAGAGGCTTTTGGCGATAAAGCTGGCACTGTGTATTACGCATCTAAAGCTTTTGCATGCACCGAAGTTGCTCGCTGGATCAAGGATTTAGGTATCGGAATCGATGTCAGCACTGGCGGCGAAATGGCTGTTGCCCTTGCCGGCGGAATTGATCCGAAAAAGATTGAAGTTCATGGCAATAACAAATCAGTTGCCGAAATTGAAAAGGCCATCAGTGTTGGCGTAGAAACAATTGTTGTTGATTCGATGTATGAAATCGATCGAGTGGCAACGGCTGCGGCAAAGGCTGGCAAGGTGCAGCGAGTTCTGCTTCGTTTAACGCCAGGTATTGAAGCCCACACCCACGAATCAATTGCTACTGCGCATGAAGATGTGAAGTTTGGTTTCTCAATCGCAAGCGGCGCAGCATGGGCGGCGATTACCGCGGTTCATGGACATGCTTCATTAGAGCTTCGCGGCTTCCACGCACACATTGGTTCGCAGATCTTTGGCTTTGAATCCTTTGAAATCTTGGCAGAGCGCTTCGTAACCTTCCTTGCAAAGTATCGTGATGAGTTCAAGAAAGAATTGCCCGAGCTAGATCTCGGTGGCGGATATGGAATTGCTTATCTCGAAAACGATGTAACAGTTGTTCCACGTGATGCGATGCAAGCATTGGCCAACGCGGTAAAGAAGCACTGCGCAACATTTAATTTGCAACTGCCAACTGTTTCAATTGAACCAGGACGAGCAATTGTTGGGCCAACAATGTTTACCTTGTACGAAGTTGGCACAGTTAAAGATGTGACTTTAGAAAATGGCACACACCGACGTTACATTTCAGTTGATGGCGGCATGAGCGACAACATTCGCCCATCGCTATACGGTGCCGAGTACACAACAATTCTTGCAAACCGCACCAGCACCGCTAAAAAGGCAACAAGCCGTTTAGTCGGAAAGCATTGCGAAACTGGCGACATCATTATTCGTGAAATTGATTTACCCGAAGACATCGTGCCAGGGGATTTACTAGCTGTTCCTGCAACAGGTGCGTATGGACGCAGCATGGCTAGCAACTACAACCATGTGCCTCGTCCATCAGTTGTTGCAGTAAAAGATGGAAAAGCTCGCGTAATTGTTCGCCGAGAGAGTATTGAAGATCTTTTAGCGCTGGATATTTAACGCCGTTCAACCCATCTGTGAAAGAATGAGCCCATGAATTCGGGCGTCAAAACATTATCTATTGGCATGCTCGGCTGCGGCGTCGTGGGCAGCCAGGTTGCTCGCCTGCTTCAAGATGATGAACAAGAGCTTTCAGAGCGCTCAGGTGCGTTACTTAAGTTAAGCAAGGTTGGGGTTCGTACAGCCGGCGCCCGCGATGGCGTAGATGCATCTTTAATTACAACAGATCTTCAATCAATTGTTTCTGATCCAAGTATCAACATTGTTATCGAAGTTATGGGCGGCATTGAACCTGCTAAGTCTTTGATCCTTGAAGCGATTAAGAATGGCAAATCTGTCATCACCGCTAACAAGGCTTTGCTTGCTACACATGGCCATGAATTATTTAACGCAGCAGATGCAGCCAAGGTTGATCTTTACTATGAAGCAGCAGTTGCTGGTGCAATTCCAATTATTCGCTCTATGCGCGAATCATTAGCGGGCGATCAAATTACTCGCGTCATGGGAATTGTTAACGGCACAACAAATTACATTCTTACAAAGATGCATGAAGAAGGCCGCGCCTTCGACGAGGTATTAAAGGAAGCACAGAAGCTCGGTTACGCAGAAGCAGATCCAACCGCTGATGTTGAAGGCCATGACGCTGCTGCAAAGGCCGCACTACTTGCAAGCCTTGCATTCCACAGCACAGTAGTAATCGATGAGGTTTACTGCGAAGGTATTTCACAGATTTCATCTGATGATGTCCTTGCTGCAAAATCTATGAACAGTGTTATCAAGTTACTTGCGATCGCAGAGCTAACTGTTAAAGATGAGATCTCAGTGCGCGTGCACCCAGTGATCTTGCCGCTGTCACATCCACTGGCATCTGTGCGTAATGCTTTTAACGCGATCTATGTTGAATCCGAAGCTGCTGGACAGTTGATGTTCTACGGTCGCGGAGCAGGTGGAGCGCCAACCGCATCAGCAATCTTGGGCGACCTTGTTGCCGTTGCTCGTCATGCTGCATATTCAACTGTTGGATATGGCGAATCAGATTACGCCGACCTTGATATTGCTCCTATTGGCGCAGTTAAATCACAGTTCTTTGTGCGCCTGCATGTTGCTGATAAATCAGGTGTTTTAGCCTCAATCGCTCAAACCTTTGCCAGTGAAAATGTATCGATCCAAACTGTTCGCCAAGCTGGATTAGGTGCAGATGCAGAATTGATCGTTGTAACTCACGCAGCTTCTGAAGATGCTTTGGATGCATGTGTTGAGAAGTTAAAGATGATGGACATTGTTAGCAAAGTTGAAAGCGTGATTCGCGTCGAAGGAGCACAAAGCTAATGGCAATATTTCCTCGCAAGAAGGCAGCTGGCGCACATCAGTGGCGCGGAGTTATCGAGGAGTACCGCGATCGTCTTCCAGTAAGTGCTAAGACGCCAATCGTTTCACTGCGCGAAGGTGGAACCCCGCTTATCTATGCATGCAACCTTTCAGAACTTCTTGGCAACAATGTTTGGATTAAGTACGAAGGTCTAAACCCAACTGGGTCATTTAAAGATCGCGGAATGACAATGGCGATTTCTAAGGCTGCAGAAGATGGCGCAAAGGCTGTTATCTGTGCATCTACTGGAAACACATCAGCATCTGCTGCTGCCTATGCTGTGAAAGCTGGAATGCGTCCAGCGGTTTTGATTCCTAAGGGCAAGATCGCAATGGGCAAGTTAGCTCAAGCGGTTATTCATGATTCAACTATTTTGCAGGTTAACGGCAACTTTGATGATTGCTTAACCCTTGCTCGCGAGCTTTCAGAAAACTACCCAGTTGCACTTGTTAACTCAGTTAACCCATTCCGCATCGAAGGTCAGAAGACTGCAAGCTTTGAAGTTGTTGACATGTTGGGCGATGCACCAGATATTCATGCACTTCCAGTTGGTAACGCAGGAAACATCACTGCATATTGGAAGGGCTATAAGGAGTACCGAAAGGATGGCCTTTCAACAAAGCTTCCAATGATGTACGGATTCCAAGCAGCAGGTTCTGCGCCTATTGTTAAGGGCAAAATTGTTAAGAACCCAGAGACAATTGCAACAGCGATTCGCATTGGTAACCCTGCTTCATGGCAGCAAGCAATTGATGCGCGAGATTCTTCAGGCGGAGTAATTGATTCTGTTACAGATCGCGAAATCTTGGCTGCATACCGTTTAATCGCAGCAAAGGAAGGAATCTTCGTAGAGCCTTCATCTGCTGCAGGCCTTGCTGGTCTGATCAAGTACAAGAAGGCTGGAAAGCTTCCAAAGGACAAGACAATTGTTATTACAGTGACAGGACATGGTCTTAAGGACATTCCTTACGCACTTGAAGCTGCAAAGAAGCCAGTTGTTGTTCCAGTTAATGCAAAGCTTGCTGCTAAAGCATTAGGTCTTGCATAAAAATGAAGCCAACATTTAAAGCTCAACCTATGCAGGTTCAGGTTCCGGCAACTAGCGCGAACTTAGGACCTGGCTTTGACTGCCTTGGTTTAGCTTTAACGATGCATGATCGCTACATGGCTCAGGTCTTGGATGAAGCGGGCGTTGATATTGATGTAACTGGTGAAGGTGCAGATGCTGTTCCAACAACAGATAAGAACCTTGTTATTAAAGCGATGTACAAAGGCTTTGATTTCTTAGGTGGGCGTCCTCGCGGAATCGCGCTTCGCCAATTAAATGTAATTCCACATGGTCGCGGCCTTGGATCATCAGCAGCTGCAATTGTTGGTGGCTTAGCACTTGCTCGCGCATTGGTACTTGGTGGCAACGAGCGCATGAGCCATGAAGATATGTTGAACATTGCTAATGAGATGGAAGGCCATCCTGACAATGTTTCAGCCGCAATTTACGGAAGTGCAAATATTGCATGGCAGGAAAACCAGCGCGGACATGTTGTTGCTCAATCATTAAATATTCAAGTTGATCCACGTATCGGCGTTCTTGCATTTGTTCCGTCTACTGAGCTTTCAACTTCAAAGGCACGCAAGATGTTGCCAGAATCAATCCCACATCAAGATGCGGTTCGAAACTCAATTAATACAGCGGTTTTAGTGCAGGCGTTGCAGCACCGCCCAGATTTACTGCTGACTGCAACTGAAGATTATTTGCACCAGAGCTACCGTAAAGATGGCATGCCAAATAGCTTGGCGCTAATGACTAAGTTCCGTAAAGCAGGGGTAGCTGCATTTATTTCAGGCGCAGGTCCCACAGTTCTGGTCCTTCACACTGGTGGAGAGTCTGAAGCGGCAGAGCTGGCACATGCGGCAGGGGATAAGTTCCAGATGATTCCTCTTGGGGTTTCACGCGCTGGGGTAGCGGTAGTCACAGCGTAATTTTGGGATTTTCAGGGCGTTCCTGCTAATCTTCACTCATCTGAACGGCTCATCTAGTAGCCAGTAACACATCAGGTAATCTCAAGAAAAAAAGCCAAAAACAAAATCCCAGGTTCTCACGGTTTAAAACTTTAAGTTAAAAACCAGAACCAATAGCGAAAAGATATACATGACAACAGAAATTGAACCAGTTCGCTCACAGAGTCCAGAGCTTGCTGCAATGACCCTTCCAAAGTTGAAGACAGTTGCCACACAACTTGGTGTTGAAGGCGCAGCAAAGATGAAGAAGGACGCACTCGTAGAGGCGATCGCTGATTTACAGGCGAAGAACCGCGAAGCTGCAAAGGCTGAACGCGAAGCACGTCGCGAAGCGCGTAACAACCGCAAGAAGGAATCAAAGCCTTCAAACAACACACAAGATTCAGATGATGATGGTGATGATTCAGCACCTCAATCAAACAACGACCGCGGAAATGATCGCAACGATCGTGGTGGTCGCTTTGATCGCAATGACCGCAGCCGTGGACGTGACCGCAATCGCGATCGCAACCGTGACCGCGGACAACGTGAAGAGCGCGAGCCAGTTCTAAGCGAAGATGATGTTCTCGTTCCAGTTGGCGGACTTCTAGATATTCTCGAAAGCTATGCATTTATCCGCACAGGTGGATACCTGCCAGGCCCTAACGATGTTTATGTTTCATTGCAGCAGGTTCGTAAGAACGGTCTGCGCAAGGGAGATATTGTAACAGGTCAGGTTCGTCAGCCTCGCGAAGGTGAAACAAAGCAGAAGTTCAACGCTTTGATCACTCTAGAAACCGTTAACGGAATGACTCCTGAAGAGGCACGTAACCGTGTTGAGTTCGGAAAGCTAACCCCGCTTTATCCTCAGGAGCGTTTGCGCCTTGAGACAGAGCCAAATGTGCTTACAACTCGTGTTATCGATTTGATCGCACCAATTGGTAAGGGTCAACGTGGTCTTATCGTTTCGCCTCCAAAGGCTGGTAAGACAATGGTTCTTCAATCAATTGCTAACGCAATTACAACTAACAACCCAGAGTGTCACTTGATGGTTGTTCTTGTTGATGAGCGTCCAGAAGAAGTTACAGATATGCAGCGCAGCGTTAAGGGTGAAGTTATTGCTTCAACCTTCGATCGCCCAGCTGATGACCACACAACAATCGCAGAGCTTGCTATTGAGCGCGCAAAGCGTTTAGTTGAACTAGGTCACGATGTAGTTGTTCTTCTTGACTCAATTACACGTCTTGGTCGCGCATACAACATTGCAGCACCTGCATCAGGCCGCATCCTTTCTGGTGGTGTTGATTCAGCTGCGCTATATCCACCAAAGAAGTTCTTCGGAGCTGCTCGTAACATTGAAGATGGCGGATCGCTAACGATTCTTGCAACAGCACTTGTTGACACAGGTTCTCGTATGGATGAAGTTATCTTCGAAGAGTTCAAGGGAACTGGAAACATGGAGCTCATCCTTGATCGCAAGATGGCTGACAAGCGCATCTTCCCTGCGGTCAACGTTGTTGCTTCAGGTACACGTAAGGAAGAGATCCTTATGGGTTCAGAAGAGCTCAATATTGTCTGGAAGCTACGTCGCGTTCTTCATGCACTAGAGCCACAAGCTGCTTTGGAACTTCTGCTTGAGAAGATGAAGGGCACAAAGTCCAACGTCGAGTTCTTGATGCAGATCCAGAAGACAACTGCGGGTCCAGACGACTCAAAGTAAAAGCTTTAAATAAGAAAACCCCTTCGCTTCATGCGGAGGGTTTTTCTTTTGATTTCTCTTTTTAGGGGATACCTGCCAATCGTAAATGGGGGTCTCCTGCCAATTGACCGAATCTTGACTACCCTTGACCGCATGAGTGCAAAAGGTGAGTACAAAAGAACGGTGCTTGTCGTTGAAAACGACGACTTCCTACGTTCTCTCATCGCTGACTCTTTAGAGAACTCAGGCTTTCAAGTAGCCACAGCTTCTAATGGCCTAGATGCCAAGCGCCTGATTACCTCGGTTGATCCAGATGCTGTGATCCTTGATATCGATCTTGGTGCCGGCCCGACAGGTCTGGATGTCGCCTCACAACTAACTTTGATTACACCTGAAGTCGGAATCGTATTTCTAACAGATTTGCCCGACCCTCGCTTTGCTCGCGAACAACATGAAGTAAAGAAAAATCAGGCATACCTAAACAAGAAGCTATTAACTGATTCAATGGTTTTAATTGAAGCCATCGAAGCGGTTCTATTGGAATCAGGTGTTGAGAAATATCGTCACGACAAGCTGACAGATCGCCCGCTTGCTAATCTTTCACGCACTCAATTGCAGATTTTAAAATTAGTTTCTGAAGGTAAGACCAACCAACAAATCGCTGACATACGTCAACGGTCGCTGAGCGCCACTGAAAGCGCAGTTACACGCACTTTGGAGGAGCTAGGAATTCTCAAAGATGCAGATCAAAATGTACGAGTAGCAGCTGCCGCCAAGTATTTCGAAGCGATTTCTTCGCATCGATCCGAGTCTGTCTAAATGGCGAAGAATCAATCTCTTAATCTAGAAATCTTCACACGAGCTTTATCAAGCAAACTGCTGCCTTTAGTTTTGCTCGTCAACATCGTTGGCACCGGATTCCTATTCCCAACAGAACAAATATTTCCTGGGTTTAACGCGCACCTTTCTGATGCAATTGCAGGAATTACGATCGCAACCACACTCTTGCTCATTCGAATTTTGGTTAACTCGAGAACCAGTGCGCAGCTTTCCTATAAATTCGTAATTGCCGCCGTTTCCTCTGCCGCATTGATGGGCACAGGAATCCCTGCTTTATATGGTTTTTTTGTGGTTCCCGGGGGAGTTCCACGGGATTATGTGCCAGAGCTTCTTGTCTTTGCCCCGATTTCAATTTTCGGGCAAGTATTTACATTTTCGATCTTTCTTGGAGCTCTTAAATACGCAACTTATACAAGCAAGGTCTTGGCCGAAGAGCGCTTGGCTCTAAAAATTATTCAAGAGAATCTTCGCGAAGAGGTTGAAAATAGCCGTGCGGAAATCACCACCCAGATTGACTCTGCGATTTCACCAATCATTACCTACCTTGAGGCAGACCTTAAGAGTTCAAGCGGAAATGCAATGACCGTTGAAAAGATTCATTTAGCTATCAACGATGTTGTGCGTCCTTTAAGTCACGCACTTGATGAACAAAAAGAGCTTAAGAGCATTGGTGAACTTGACCGAGGAAAGGTCGCTCGCCAGATTCGCCACTCATCAGGTAGACATAAATTAACGCGACTTGCACCCGTTTCTCTTTCTGTTAGCCCAGCAATCACCTTGACGCTCTTTGCGGTCTTTGACTTAGCTGCCCTTTTATATCTATTTGATCTTTCCGCCCTGTTTTCTGTAGGTCTGCCATTTATGCTCCTTTCTTCAACCATCTTTTACCTTCATCTGAAGTTATTCGGAAAAAGGAAAGCACCAGCTATAGCAGTACTTGGAATCGCAACACTAATTGCAGTATTGCAAGGAGCCCTTTTCACAACACTTGGAGTCACGGCAGGATACGAAACCAATTTGATTGCCCCCATTGGCTTTTCTGTATTCCTGATTATCTTTGCTGCTTGCTGGTTTGAGCTTGCCGTAGATCGCACACGTGAATCTCGCAGAAAAGCAGAGCTTGTGAACATTGAAATTGCGAGCAGTATTTCAGCGGTCCGTCAGCAGCTTTGGTATTTGCGCAAGAAAGTGGCCCGCGAACTACATGGTGGTTTGCAGGCAAAACTGCAAGTTTTAGCATTACAAATCAACAAGAATCAAGCTATCGATCCAGAGTCTCTTTCAGATTTCTACGAGCAGATGAAGCTCACGATCGAAACAGATCCATCTGACCTGTCCGTACAGCCCTTCTTTGAATACGCAAATGACCTTAGCGAGTTCTGGACTGGAATTGCCGACATTAAATTCTCATTGAATGACGCTGTTTCTAGCACTATTTCAAGCAACGTGGTTCTGAATGAATGTCTACGTGAAATTATTCGCGAAGCGATTAACAATGCAATCAAACATGCAGGTGCTAACTCAATCGAAATTTCACTTAACTCAATTTCAGAATCTCAATTGCAATTGTCGGTTACAAACAATGTGACTAAGCAAAGCAGTGGTAATTCGACGACAAGTCTTGGTTCAAAAATCTTTGAAGAGCTATCTGATTCTTGGAATTTATCGGTGGGCTCAGATAAATCCACGCTGACGGCAATCTTCAGCACAATTTCTCACATCAGCTAGTTATTTATTGGCAGATACCTGCCACTTTTTCTTGCTGTATCACCCCAAACTGCCAATCCCCGGAGCGTACTCAGGCTCAATTGCTTCAATTAGACCTTAATTAATAGGTATTTGCGCGGCAAAAGGGTTTCTTGGGAGTTGAATGCGCGTGTACAAGGTACATCCACGGCGAATTGTCTCTTCGCTATTGGCGCTTACCCTTTCAGTGACTTTGCTACAGGCTATCCCAATCGCGTTTCCAAGAATTGGTGCCGATAAGGCAAACGCAGTTGCTGATTCAACAACATGTGCACAAACAACAGGTAATGCGACGGTCACAGTTTCTGGCAATGATTGCATTTTAACTTTCACATCTGGGTCAACGTGGACGATTCCCAACGGCGTAAATTCTGTTCGCTTCTTGATTGTTGGTGGAGGCGCGGGCGGGCGTGGTGATGGCGGAGGCGGAGGCGGTGGCGGAGCAGGAAAAACTTCAACCGTGTCTGTAACTTCAGGAGCAAGTGCTCACATAACAGTCGGTGCCGGAGGTTCTGGCGAAAGCGTTGGTGGAACTTCATCATTAGATCTTGACGGAAATAACGTTGCCGAATGGAATGCCAACGGTGGCGCTCTAGGAGGCGGATGGGCTTGGAGCGGTGGTTCGTATCAAGTTGGCACTTTTGCGATTGGCGGAAATGGTGGATCTGCAACAACTGAAAATTCGGTAGCTGGATCTGCGGGAGGCCATGGTGGCTCAGGACCAGGTTCTGATACTCACACTGGTCCAGTAAACGCCTCCAAATCTGATGGATTCAAGTCCGATATTTCTGGAAAAGAACTTTGGTACGGAGGAGGTGGCTCTGGTGGAATTGGCGCACATGCGAACGGTACTTCAAATGCCACAACACCTTACGGTGGCGAATTTGGCGGAAAAGGCGGTGGTGGAGCCGGCTCGAAACAGGTCGACAGCTCTGTAACTTCAGTTTCGATTGGTTATCTCACAGATGGAAGCGTTGAAGAAAGCAAAGTAGTTTTAAGCGCGAACTGCAACGCAAACAGCAGTAGAGCATCGAATCAACAACTTCCAAGATCGACAAAAGGTTGGCCGGGATTAAACGGCTTCGGCGGCGGCGGAGGTGGTGGTGCGGCCTACGGTGATGGTTGCTCCGATGGAAACAATCCGAGTGACGACGGCGAAAGAACAGCAGGCGGAAATGGCGGAAATGGCGTTGTAATCATTCGCTTTGCCGTTCCCTACTCAGTTACATACAACGCGAACAACGCTACAGGTGGCACAGCTCCAGATACTGCATTTTCATCGCACGGAGCGACTTTCACTACAACTACAAATTCAGGATCTCTTGTAAGAACTGGTTATACCTTCGCGGGTTGGAATACGGCTGCGGATGGAAATGGCACAACTTATGTAGCAGGGACGGGAAGTTTCACGATTACAAGTGCAACAACCTTGTATGCAAAGTGGACACCACTTACGTACACAGTTACGTACACCTACAACAGCGCAACCGGCGGAAATACAACATCATCTGCTACGTACACAACTGGTGGATCCGCAATCACTCTGCCTTCACCAACCAAGACTAATTACACATTTGATGGCTGGTATTCAAATGCTGAATTAACTGTTCCTATTGGATCAGCAGGCGGAAGTTATTCGCCAACCGGAACCACAACAAGCCTTGGTGCTTATGCAAAATGGCGTATAAATCAATACGTCTATTGGTACAACCTGTCCACTGATTCATCACACATCAGCCGTTTCGACATGATTATTGGGCAAGCCTCATTAGCTGTATCTAATGGTTATGGGGCGAACGCCGGATACACCATTAATGCAGGTTGGTGTACAACTCCTACGACACTTGGCGGAGCATGTTCAGGAACTCTTTACCTGGAAGGAGCAACCCTCCCATCGGCGGCAAATGGCGATGTTGTTCTATATGCATATTGGCCAGTTGCAACTTACGCAATTTCGGTAACTCAAAGCAGTAATGGAACCATCGCGCCTTCGACTACGTCAGTGAGCCACAACGGAAGTCAAACATTTACCATCACGCCCAATTCTGGATATGTTGTAGCTTCAATTACGGTTGACGGGACAGCGCTTTCAAGTAGCACAACGCCAACTTTGGCATCTGCAATCGCAAGTGGCTACACATTCTCGAGCGTTACTTCTACGCATTCGATCACAGCAACTTACTCGGCTACTTCACAAACAGTGACATACGCAATCAATGGCGGCAGTGGAACTCTTCCCACTCAAGCTAATGTTTCAACTGGTGGAACATTCTCTGTTGCTAGCGGATCTGGTCTTTCAAAAAGTGGATATATTTTCGCTGGCTGGTCTGATGGTTCTACAACTTACCAACCTGGAACAAATAACTACACAATGGGCGCCGTAAATGTAGTCCTCACGGCAGTCTGGGGAAGCGCCCCAACATTTACTTCAATTAACACAGCAACTGCCAAAGTAGCTGGTGGGGAATCCAGAATCATCACTGGAACAGTCTTGAATGAGATAACTTCAATAACAGTAGGTGGAACCGCAGCGACAATTACTGCGCAAACTTCTACAACTTTAACTTTTACGACTCCGGCGCTATCAGCGGGGCAAAAAGATATCGTTCTTACATATGCAGGTGGGAGCACCTCGGCCGCAAACGCCATTAAATATTATGCATTAATTACAATTACAGGAATTTCACCTTCATCGGCTACATCATCTCCCGGAAATACGATAGTAATTTCGGGAACTAATTTCGTCGACATTACTTCAATAGGTTTCTATCAAGCGCCTGTAACCACTTTCACTGTTAATAGCTCGACGCAAATTACTTTGACTTCACCAATCATGCAATCGGGATCAAACAACATAACCATCGTAAATCCTGGTGGGTCGGTTACATCAACTTCCACAATTAACATCATGCCAGCGGCACCTGTGATTACGAGTCAGCCGGCGTCAGTAAGCAAAGTAGCGGGGCAATCAGCGACCTTCACTGTAACTGTTACTGCGGTTGATGACGGTGGAACTCTTGAATATCAGTGGAAAAAAAATGGTACAGATATTTCAGGCGCAATATCAGCAACATTAACTATTGCAAGCGCATCTAGTGCGGATGTCGCAAGCTATACGGTTGTTGTAACGCACACGCAAAATACATCTCGACATACCTCAACCACTTCAAATGCTGCCACGCTCACTCTCTCTCAATCTGCATTGTCTGTTACCTCGACGTCGGGTACCTACGGGACTTCATTAACTCTTACCAGCAGCGGGGGATCTGGTACTGGTTCTGTCACCTTTGTAACCAATACCGCGGGTTGCACCATCTCTGGGGGGGCATTAACAACTACTAGCCCACTAACTTGTGTAGTTACAGCAACGAAGGCTGCCGATGCTAGCTACGCCGCTATTATTTCTTCAGATACAAATGTTGTAATTGCCGCACGCCCAATAACAATTACTGCAGGAAGTCCATCTGTGGCTTGGACGGGTTCGGCTGTATCTCCAACAAATACCTTCTCCGTTACTTCCGGATCATTGGCTGGAAGCGACGCTATTTCATCTGTTACATATACATATTCAACAGCGAATCCAACAAATGCTGGAACGTACACAATCACGCCGTCTGTGGCGGTTTTCTCGACGGGCAATGCATCGAACTACACAATCACTTATGCAACTGGCACCTTGACGATTTCAGCATCGGCTCCAGGCGCACCAACAGTTACTGCGACTTCAAATGAGAATCAACAGTCAGTTCTTACATGGTCAGGCGCTGCGACAAATGGTTCTGCAATTACCGGCTACACAGTTACCGCTACTTATAGCGTAAATAACATCGTTCAGGCAGTTCCTGTTGGCTGCTCTTCTCTGGACTCCACTGCAACTGGTTGTACTTTTACCGGTCTAATAAATGGCGCCAATTACACATTCTCCGTTAAAGCAACGAATGCAGCTGGCACAGGGTCTGCGGGAACTGCAACAGCCACGCCTGCAACCACACCTAGTGCTCCTAGATCATTTGCAGGATCAATGTGTTTCACTTCAAAAGTTTGCCTTTCATGGCTTGCGCCTCTAAGTAACGGCGGGCAGAGCATTTCAAGTTATACGGTAAGTGCAGCATTGAGCGATGGAACATCAGTTTCATTTACAGGTTGTACGTCACTTGATAATAGTTCATTGTCATGTATTGCAACGGGGCTTACATATGGCACCGCTTATACATTTACAATTTATGCAAATAACCTTGTTGGCACTGGAGCCACTGCAACAACGACGTTTACGCCCGCAGTTACGCCAGGCGCCCCTCAGTCATTTAACGCAACTTCTAATGCAAATAGTCAATCAGTTCTTTCGTGGACAGCACCTTTAAGTAATGGCGGAAGCTCTATTACTAGATATAACGTCTCCGCTTCTTATTCAGGGGGGGCGATTACAGCCACCGGATGTACATCATTAAATGGAACGGCAACCGGCTGTACATTGACTGGGTTAACAAATGGAACCTTATATACATTTACAGTTACCGCAACAAACGGAATTGGAACAGGAGCGTCAACAACTAAGACAGCCACGCCTTCGACAACGCCTGACGCGCCTACAAACGTTGTTGGAACAAATGACGAAGACGCCAAGTCGACGGTTTCCTGGACAGGTTCTGCATCAAATGGCGGTGGAGCAATCGATTACTATACGCTTTTATATAAGCCAAGTAGTGGATCATTTTCTACATTTGGAAATACGGCCAACGGAAGCACAACATCATTATTGGTTACCGGGCTTACAAATGGCACTTCGTATACATTCGCTGTAATTGCCCACAATGCAAGTGGGTCAAGCGCACAAACCGATTCGGCCGCGACATATAAACCTAAGAAGAACCTTGCAACGGCCAATGCGCCGACAGTTGCTGCGGTAGCAAATAACACAACTGCGATAAATGTGACATTTTCAATCGTAACTGGCGCGGATGGAATGGCTGTAAAGGTTTACTCCGCTTCCTCTGGCGGCACTGCGGTTAAGTCAAGCGATGTTTACGGCGGCTCTACTACTTACATGGTTACGGGATTAACTGCTTCAACTGATTATTGGGTCTCTGTACAAGGAATTCCAAATGGAACAAATGCACCATCAACTCTTACAGGTGGCGAATCGACGCGTACAAAAGTCACAACGAACGCAGCTGCTGCAGCACCTAACATCACCACTCAACCTTTAGATATCACGAGAACATATGCTCAAAGAGAAAATTTCTCAGTTGTAGCCACGGCAGTTTCCGGAGGAACGCTTTCCTACCAATGGCAAAAAAATGGAGTGAATATCAGCTTGGCTGATGCTGCTACTTACACTTCACCTCAAAACAATATAACTGGCTTAGATGGCCCATTTACTGTGATCGTAACAAATTCACTTAATGGCACAACGGCCAGCACGACATCGAATAGCGTGTATGCGACATATTCTGCTGGTTTAGCATCACTTGGAACGGTTACATTAAATGCAACCGCAGGCACAGCCTTCAGCTATTCAATTTCACCAACTGGCGGAAAATCACCTTTCACATTTGAAACGTATACCGGGGCTTGTGGAACTTGGCCAAGTTGGCTGACATTGAGTTCCTCGGGAGTTTTATCTGGAACACCTACGACCGCTGCAACTCACGGAAATTTATGTTTTCAGATAAAGGATGCAAACTACTCTGCAACTAACGTTGGCAACTCCATCGTACAAACAAATCAATGGAGCATAGTAGTTAGCGCTGCGATGACGTTCTCCGCATCGGCTACTCAAAGCCTCACCGTGGGCACGGCTTACAACGTTTCATTTGCAGTTAGTGGCGGACGTACTGCGATTGCATACTCAATCCTCTCTGGATCTTTGCCAACAGGTTTAACTCTGAATACGTCTGACGGTTATATCTCAGGTACCCCAACCACCGATGGAACATTCACTGCAACTATCCGAGCAACTGATGCAAATAGTGTTACAAAGGATTTAGCAACGACATTTACCGTTTCTAAAGGTGCTGCAGTAAACCCATCCTTGGGAACGGCTACAAGAACCACAGACGGGTTTACAACACAGCTAGCTTCATATGATTCAGCTACTTATACCTATGGAGTTACAACAACTGCTGGAAGTGCCGCAATTAGTGGGTCAGGACTTGTGACCGTTACAGGATTAAATGCAAATACATCAGCAACCATTACGGTGACCGCTGCGCGAACTGGTTATACAACCGGAAGTTCTAATCTGACGGCATCATCTCTAGCAGTTGGCTTGTTCCCAGCTTTCACTTCTTTAGTTCGTACAACAGCAGGATTTACTTTCACAATTTCTAATTACGATGCTGCATATACGTGGGTTCTCTCTGCCAGCTCTGGATCTGTATCAAATATTGCTGGAGCGGTTACGGTCACTGGACTTGCAGCTGGTGTAACAAGCACAATCACGGTGACTGCGAGCAAGAGCGGTTCCACAACTCTATTTAATACTCAAGATAGTGCTGCTTTAAGTGCAACCAGTGTTTCTGTTGCACTTGCTGCTGGTGCAACTTCTGCAACTTATGGAACCGCCGTAATTCTTACAGCAACAGCGGTGCAAGCTGGTTCAATTACCTTCAAAGAGGGATCAACAGCAATATGTTCAAATGTTTCCATTACTGCTTCACCATGGACCGCGACCTGTTCATGGACGCCGGGGACAGTTGGAATAAATAGGAATATAACTGCCGAATTCACTCCAACCGATTCTGCCAATTACGCAGGATCAACCAGCACTGCTGTTAATGTGACGGTCAATAAGGCGGCATTGAATGCACCAACTGTTTCAATTACAGCGGTAGATAACTCCACAACTTCAATTACCGTTTCGATAACCCATGCATCGAACGCGACAAGCACTCAAATTAATGGATATTCAGCATTGACAGGTGGATCAACGGTTGCGGCGGTAACAGCAACGGTTGCGGCAGGAACAACCACGCGAACATTTACGGGCTTGACCGAAGGTGCAACTTATTACTTCAGTTACTATTCAGTGGGCGGTACAAATTACAGTGACAGCACAGCAAGTACTCCTCGAATCGCAGTGACCGTAAATTCAACTTGGTATGTTTCATACAACACCTCAAGTAACGGGGGCGGAGTAAATCCGGCGGCAGTTAGCTTTGTTAAAGGCGGAACCGCAATTGTTCTTAATACTCCAGCGGCGCGATCTGGCTATACACCCCTAGGGTGGTTTGATTCCCTTTCTGGTGGAAACAAAATCGGAAATGGCGGAGATTCATACACGCCTACCGGTTCAATTACTTTGTACTTCCAGTGGTCAGCCATTACCTACACAATTACATATAAAGCTGGTACCAATGGAACTGGTAATGACCTAACTCAGACTTTTACCGTTGCATCCTGGCCAACTTTGAAGCAACTTTCTGACGTATCTTCATTATTCACTCGAACTGGTTACCACGTTGAATCATGGAACACATCCGCAGCTGGATCGGGGACTCGTTACCTATTTGCAGCAACATATGGAACGGCTGCTGACTTAACGGTTTACGCAATTTGGAATATTGATCAGTTCGACATCACAGCAACCATAGGTGCTAATGGATCGATTTCAGGTTATGGAACCGGAATTGATTACGGAACTAATAGAACAGTTACCTTTGTTCCTAATTCCGGATACAAAGTCGTATCAATCACCATTGATGGGACTGTGCTATCTGGCACTAATTTAACAAATGCAATCGCATCCGGTGTTACATTCAATTCCTTAAGTGCAAACTACGCCGTTGCTGCGACCTTTGGCGTTGAGACTTACACCGTCACGTACAAGTCTGGTGCAAATGCCTCTGGATCAGATGTGCTTTCAAGCTTTAATTTTGGCAGTTCTGTGACGATTAAAAATTTCGCTGACGGTACAAGCGCCTTCCCTCGTCCTGGATATGAGCTCAAAGGTTGGACTTCCACTGATGGTTCAGCAACGGTAAATAGAGCATTGGGATCTACGTACAACTCTGCAGCGAATATTATTTTGTATCCAGTCTGGGTGGTAAAGAACTTCCTGATCTTCTCTAGCGGAAACTCAAACACCAGTGGCACCGTGGGAAGTATTACCTACAAAGATGGAGACAGTAAGTCTTTTGCAACTTCTGGATACATCCGAACTGGATACATGCTCTCAGGCTGGAATAGCGCAGCAGATGGCCTCGGCACAACAATTGCTTTAGGTGCAACGATCACGACCGCACAGGCTGATTCATTGGCAACTTATGATGCATTAAATGGTTGGATTATAAATCTCTATGCAGTTTGGGTAACGGCACCTACATACACTTCAATTAATACAGCAACTGCGAAATTAGCCGGTGGCGAGACTCGCATCATTACAGGTACGGCACTGTCGGGAATCTCTTCGATGACGGTTGATGGTGTGACGGCCACCATCACAGCACAAACCTCTACGTCTCTAACTTTCACGACACCTACTGTTACAACCGCAGGTCTAAAGAACATCGTATTGAGTTATAACGGTGGAGCAATTACAACTTCAAACGCAATTAAGTATTACTCCTTAATCACCATTACCTCCTTTACTCCAACTTCAGGAACTACTAATGGAGGAACAACTGTCACTGTCACAGGTACAAATTTCGTTGATATAAGCGCTGTAAAGCTTTACATGACAAATGTCGCAAGTTTTACAGTTGTAAGCACGACATCGCTGACATTTGTAACTCCAATTTTGAGTAATGGTGGGTACGACCTGCACTTGATAAATCCCGGTGGTGACGTCACGGCCGCAAGTTACTTCATGGGAACAGTAGATGCGCCTGTAATTACTTCGCAGCCAGCCTCAACATCTGTCTCAAGTGGTTCAAACGTGACATTCACAGTAAGTGTTCAAGCAATCGTTGATGGCGGATCGCTCAGCTATCAGTGGAAAAAGGATGGCACCGATATCCCTAGTGCGATAAACGCTTCTCTGACAATTAATGGAGTGACAACGGCAGAGACGGGTAGCTATACAGTTGTTGTGCGGCATGTGAAAGGAAATAACGGTACAAATACAACTTCAAATGCGGCAACTTTGAAATTGACGCAGGCTGCGTCAATAACATCAACCGCTCCATTATCTGCAAAGGTTGGGCAAACCTACACATTGACTGCCACAGGTGGTGGATCAAATATCGCGATGACTCTCGGAAGTACGACGGCATCCGTTTGTACTATTTCATCGGGGACGGTCACATTTATCGCAGTGGGTACTTGTACTCTGACCGCAGATCAAGCCGGTGACAGTACTTATGCAGCAGCAACGCAAGCGACCCAAAGCTTTGCGGTTGGTAAAGGAGTACCAGTACTTTCAAACTTCGCTGATATTTCAAAGAGTTATGGTTCTGCAAACTTCACGCTGACAGCGCCGACAGTTGGCAATTCATTAGCGGGATCTTTTGGTTACGTTTCTGGCACAACATCCGTTGCAACGATCTCTACCGCCACTGTCTCTGTGTTGGCTTTAGGAACGACGGTTATTACGGCAACATTTACTCCAACGGACACAACCAACTACACGACGGCGACAATTACTTTAACTCTGACAGTTTCCCAAGGTTCGATCGCACAGCCAAATGCACCGAATGTAGTTAATACGCCAGGTGTTCTTCATTCCTTGAATATCACCTGGACTGCAGCAACAGGTGCATCGAGCTACACAGCAATTATTTATGACACAACAGGAACAACAGTAGTTAAGACAGTTACAGGGCTAAGCGGAACAAGTGCAACACTTGCCGACAGCCTTCTTTTAGATGACACCGGATACCGAGTTTCAATCACAGCTATCGCAAATAGCAATTACACGGATTCAATTGAGTCCACAAAAGCAGCGTCAGCAAAGACCGCAAAGACATACACAATCTCTTACGATGCAAACAGTGCAACAGGTGGAAGCGCACCAACTTCTGGCTCATACATCACAGGGGCTTCCGCAACGTCAATTAGTGGCAACACCGGGTCTCTGGCTCGTACTGGTTTCACTTTTGCAGGTTGGTATACAACAAGCACCGGAACAGGTGGAACTGCTTATGCGGCTTCAGGTGCGACGTACTCAACTGCTGCTGACTTACCGCTGTTCGCTAAGTGGACTGCGCTAGTTCCGACAATTACATCTTTTACACCTACAAGCCCTACTTACGGAACAACGGTCACTATTACTGGAACTAACTTCACAGGTGCAACTTCGGTGAAGATCGGAACTTCCGATGTTGCAAGCTTCACCGTAGTAAGTTCAACAAGCATTACTTTCGTAGATAACGCACCTTGCTGTACAGCAACAACTATCACCGTAACTACTCCAGGTGGTTCTGTTACTTCTGCTTCTAACTTGTCACCTCAGCCTGAGATGCCAACAATTACCTCGCACCCAGCGAATGCGACTACATCTGTCGGCCAAAGCGTGACTTTGTCTGTCACGGTTACAGCACTTTCTGACACAGGAACACTTTCATATCAGTGGAAGCAAGGCTCAACAACTATTACCGGCGCTACTTCAGCTAGCTACACATTTTCTCCAAGCGCGGTAAGTGAAGCCGGCGTTTATTCGGTTGTTGTGACCAATACGAAGTTAACTTCTTTCAGTGTTGTTCAGTCGAACAATGCAACATTGACTGTTAACAAGGGAACTCAAGCGCCTTTGACAATCACTTCGACATCAGGTGCATTTGGAACCAACTTAACTCTAACTTCAAGCGGTGGTACTACAGCTGGGGCGATTACTTACACGACACCAACCGCTGGTTGCACAATCGCATCCGGAGTTCTCAGTACAACTGGCGCTGTAACGTGTGTTGTTACCGCATCAATGGCGGGCGGAACTAACTACAACGATGTTTCATCTTCGGCAACAAATGTGGTTATGGGCAAGGCAAATCAAACAGCCCTGGTAATTACATCAACATCTGGCACCTACGGAACCAACCTAACCCTCACCGTTAGTGGCGGAACCACCGCAGGATCAGTTACATATGCAACCTCTACGGGGGGATGTTCAATCACTTCTGGCGTCTTGAGTACAACGGGCGCAGTTACATGTGTGGTTACAGCGACCATGGCAGGCACAGCTAACTACAACGAGGTTATTTCGAGTGCGACAAACGTTGTAATTGGCAAGGCTTTAGTAACAATTACCGCCGCAAATACAACTGCTACCTACACAGGTTCTGCACTTTCGCCAACAAATTCATTCACAATTACTTCGGGTGCGCTCATCGGTTCTGATGCAATCTCTTCAGTTAGCTATGCGTACTCAACGGCTAATCCAACTGCTGCAGGTACTTACACAATTACCCCTTCAGCGGCGGCATTCTCAACTGGCTCGGCAAGTAATTACACTATTACATATGCAACAGGAACATTAAACATTAGCGCAGCAAGCCAAACAATTACCTTTACAAAACCTTCTGACAAGGTTTACGGAAGTGGAACATTCACAGCTAGTGGAACTTCTACTTCTGGATTATCGGTTGTAATTTCTTCAAGCACGACGCCAGTATGTTCCGTTAGCGGAACAACAGTCACAATTGTATCTGTTGGAACTTGTACCTTAAATGCTGATCAAGCTGGAACAAGTAATTATTCAGTTGCCACCCAAGTTTCTCAGTCATTTGCTATCACGCAGGCAGTTCAAACTACTTTAACAATTTCTGCGAGCACAACATCAGCGGCTTACTCAGGAACTGCCTACACAGCGACACCAACATTTAGTACAGGTGGTGGTTCTGGAAGCGGCGCTGTTACTTACGCGATTGTTTCAGGTGGATCAGCAACAGGTTGCCAACTATCTAGTAGCGCGGCGAATTCAACATTGACGGCTACATCTACCGGTACTTGTTACATCGCAGCAACAAAGGCAAGCGAAACTAACTACCAAGCGGCAACTTCTGCCAATTTAACCTTCACCTTTAGCAAAGCGGCGTTGGCAACTCCTGCGAACCTTGCAGCCACCGCTAAATCCGGAAGCTCAACAATCATTACCGTCACTTGGACTACCGTTTCAAACGCTGCGTCATTCTTGATCAAGTGGTACGACGCCACTGGATCAACGTCAATTTCTTCCGTTTCAGCTTTAAATACTGCAACTTCTATAGACATCGCTGGATTAACAAGTAACACCACTTATCAGTTCTCAATTTCAGCGATTGCATCAGGTGAGTTCTCAAGCAGCTCTGAATCGACAAAGGTTTCAGCCTCTACACGTATTCAGACCGCCACTCCAAGCTTGACTGTTACTTATAAAGTTGGAAATAACTCTACTGTCTCAGTTACCAGTGGAAATGCAACGGCTAGCGTTACGCAAGGACAGACAGTGGTATTCACTGCAACTACTTCAACAACCGATGCAGCATCACTCGCGATCCATTATGGGCGAACTAAGAATGGTATTCCGGGTTCGGGAGGAAATAGCGGTACAAGTCTGTCTTACTCAACTTCAGCTGTTACCGATTCAACTTACAATGTTGGCACATCGGTCATTGGTTCATATTGCACTTCAGGAACTACATTCACAGCTTATTGTTTCAAATCAGTTGCAACTTTAAATTCAGTAATCACCAACACCTCATGGATTGGTATTGGCTTAGATATCTATGCAGCTCTAGCCATGACTAATCCTGCAGATCAATCGGGAACAGTAGGCACAGCGATTACAAGTTTTACTCCTTCCGTCACTGGCGGAAAGAGCAATTACACCTACCAAGTAATTCTCGGAATGATGCCTCCAGGGTTAAGCCTCAACGCAAATACAGGTGCAATCACAGGAACTCCAACTGCCAGCGGAAACTATGCCCCGGTTATTCGAGTTACTGATGCCAACGGTGCAAATATTGACGTAACCGTTAATTACGCAATTACCGCTTTAACGCAGAGCATTACTTTTGCTAAGCCTGCAGATAAAACTTTCGGTGATGCCGACTTCACACTTTCAGCGACGGCATCTTCGAATCTGGCTGTCGCATTTGCCTCTGCAACGGCAGGGGTTTGTACGGTTTCTGGAACAACGCTTCACATTGTCACTGCTGGAACTTGTACGGTAAATGCAACTCAAGCAGGAGATAGCGCTTATTCAGCGGCAACCTTGGTAGCTCAATCCTTCACGATCAATAAGGCCTCTCAAGCGACTGTAAATATTGCGGCGACTTCTACTACAGCGACTTACACAGGCAGTGCGTACACAGCATCACCCGGTTTGAGCTCAACAGGTGGATCCGGAAATGGTGCAGTTACATATGCAATCGTTAGCGGTGGATCGGCTCAAGGTTGTACTTTTACCTCAGGCACTTTGACGGCAACCTCGGTTGGAACATGTCTAATTGCAGCAACAAAAGCTTCCGACACAAACTATTTGGCTGGAACATCTGCAAACCTGACCTTTACATTCACCGTGAATACGCAGACAATTACTTTCACAACGCCTTCAAATATCACTTACGGCGCAACGCCTGCATCGCTATCTGCAACTTCAACTTCAACTTTGACTGTCGCATTCACATCAGCAGATCTCACTATTTGTACAATTTCCGGAACTACAGTTACGGTGCTTACATCTGGAACTTGTACGATCAATGCAGATCAAGCAGGTGATTCAAACTATTCAGCTGCCACACGAGTTGTAAAATCATTCACAATTTCTAAGGCAACTCCGGTGCTTAGTTCACTCGCTAATGCGACAAAGAACTATGGGGATAGCGCACTTACAATTACGGACCCAACAGTGACTGGTGCAATCCCTGGAACATTTACTTATTCATCTGCAACTACTGCAGTTGCCACGGTTTCAGGAGCAGCAGCGACTCCTGTAGCTGTAGGTACGTCAGTCATAACCGCCTTGTTTACGCCAACTGATACAGGTAAGTACAACACCGCAACAGTCACAATGACTTTAACTGTCGCACAGCGCAGCCTGGCTCAGCCAAATGCTCCAAATGCCACTGCAACAGCTGGTGTCCTTAAGAGCTTTGCCGTCACATGGTCAGCTGTTACAAATGCGGTTGCATACGCACTCAAGATCTACGCAGCAGATGGAACTACCCTTTTACAGACAGTTTCAGGCTTATCTGGAAACTCTAAAACCATTACCTCTACTGAGTTTTCAGCGATTGCAGATAACACCGGTTACAAGGTGGGAATTATCGCAACAGGCGATACAAATAACGCCGATTCTATTGTCAGTACTTTGTCTTCAGCGGTCACAACTAATAAGAGCTATGTAATTACTTACAGCGGAAACAATTCAACGGGTGGAACTACTCCATCAGCTGGTGCTTGGATTACAGGTGCAACAGCAACCACTGTGGCAGGAAATACCGGAACCCTGGTTCGTACCGGATACACATTTGCAGGGTGGAACAGTGCAGCACTTGGAACTGGTACTGACTACGTAGCTGGCACGGGTACATATGGCACAGCTGCGGATATCACGATGTATGCAAAGTGGACCGCAGGGGCAATCACAATCACTTACAACCCAGATTATGTGGGTGGTACAAATGTCACAGAATCAAAGACCGCTGACACTGGATTCAATCTTCGCGCCAACACCTTTGCTCGCCCTGGTTACACATTTGCTGGTTGGGCAACAACTTCTGGCGGATCGGTATCAAAGGCAGATTCTGCTTCGGTAACAGTTTTGGTTGATACAACTTATTACGCAGTCTGGACAGCGATTAAGTACACAGTTACTTATAACGGTAATAGCAATACTGGGGGATCGATCCCAACAGATTCCGGTGAGTATCTCAACGGTGCATCGGTAACTGTCAAAGACAATCTTGGCGCACTAGTAAGAACTGGTTATTCATTCAAGGGTTGGACAATCGATGCTCAAAATACCGGCACCGTTTATCTGCCATCACTTGCTGATAAGACCTACACAGTAAATCTTGCAAACATGACTTTCTACGCAATGTGGGAAAAGACTGTTTACGTTGTTTCATACAACGGTGGTGGAGGGTCAGATACATCGCCATCTACTTACTCCATTGGGGACAGCATTACATTGCCTGCCAACCCTACAAAGAGCGGTTACACATTTAGTGGTTGGTTTACTGGCTCAACTGGTGGATCTGCTCTAACTAGCCCATATGCAATGCCTGGCACTGGAAATACCACTCTGTTCGCACAATGGAGCGCAATTGGCTACACCGTTACATATAACGGCAACAGCAGCGATGGTGGAACTGTTCCGACGAATGGCAACACCTACACAATCGGCACCTCAGTTCCTGTGGTTGGAAATACTGGAGCGCTGACTCGCGCTGGTTACACATTTGCAGGATGGACTGAAGCTTCAAATGGCACAGGCACAGTTTTGGTATCTGGTGGATCGATCACTGCGGGTGCCTCAAACATCACTTTCTACGCAAAGTGGACTCCGGTTGCTTACTCAGTTACATACTCAACTGCTGGAAGTACATCAGGATCTGCGCCAACAGATTCAAATAGTTACAACATCGGCAACACAGTATCGGTTGCCGCAAATGTATCTCTTGTCAAAACTGGTTACACATTTACTGGTTGGACGGTTGCCTCTGATGGAAGCGGAACGGTTCTAAATTCTGGAAATGCAATCACAATTGCAACAAGCAATGTAACCTTGTATCCAAAGTGGTCGGCAAATACATATAACGTGATTTTCGATTCTAATGGTGCATCGGGTGCCGCCTCGAAGACTAGCGACACGTACACATCAGGTGGAAGTGAAGTCACCTTGGCAACTGTTGGAACTATGGCAAAGACTGGTTACCAGTTTGCTGGTTGGGCTACTTCGACAAACGGAACTGCATTGTCCGGCACATTTACAACCGCAATATCTGTAACTCTGTATGCCTTGTGGACAGCGATTCCTTATACAGTTACTTATAACGCTAACGGTGGATCAACAACACCTACGCAGAGTTCTTTGACCATGGGACAGAGCTTCACTTTGGCTTCTGCTATTACAAAGCCAAATGGGTCTAGCGGTGAGGTTTATGCATTTGTGGGTTGGAGCAATGGCTCATCAACATTCCAGCCTGGGTATACATACACAGTAGGAACATCGAATATTTCCCTTGCAGCGGTTTGGGTACGCGTCTTTGAGGTTTCTTACGCTCTGAATGGCTCTACAGACTCAGCTCCGAGCAACCTTTTGAAGAACGATGGCGATCACATCACTACTGCTGCGGCTCCAACGCGCACAGGTTATGAGTTTGCAGGTTGGAAGGATCAGAGCGGTCAGATCTTCCAGGCAGGCGTTGATTACGTAGTTGGTCTTCAGCATTACTTGCTGTACGCACAGTGGAATGCGATTAATTACACAATCACTTATGCGGCTGCCGGTGGCTCTACAACGCCAATCCAAGGCGCTCTTAATTACGGCCAGACCTTCAATTTAGCTTCTGCAATTTCTCGAACTGGATACTCATTCAACGGTTGGAGCAACGGAACGACAACGTATGGAGCAGGTGCTTCAATTCTTGTTGGAACCTCTAACTTAACTTTCACTGCACAGTGGACAGCCGATGTTTACACAATCTCTTATGACTTAAATGGCGGCACAGGAAGTTCTATTAGTAACTCATCATTCACATTTGCTGGCACGCCAATCACTCTGCCACTTGTTGGAGATCACGTTCGAACCAACTACACCTTCGGTGGTTGGTCAACAACACGCAACGGCACAGATATTGGTACAACTTATTCACCAACTGCTTCAGGCGTTGTTTATGCAATCTGGACTCTTAACCAGTATGTAATTACCTACAACGCACAATTGGGAACTTCACCAACTTCATCAGCAACTTACACAGCTGGTGGATCTGCTCTGACATTGCCTACTCCTACACGAACAAGCTTCGTGTTCAAGGGTTGGTACAGCTCAGGTAGCGGTGGAACCTTGATCGGTGCAGCAGGTGCGACCTACACACCTGGTGCAACAGCCACAGTTTATGCGCAATGGACACAGCTTTCACTTTCAGGTGTTGATGAAAATGCACTTCAATTATTAGGAAGTATTCAAGCTTCTGCATCTATGTCTTCAACTGTCACGCTAAATACAACAGGAAACCAGGCTGCTGTAACTATCCCTGCCGGCGCACTTCCAACAAGCACCGTAGTTACATTTAATTTATTGACTAGTTTCACGCGTGCAGCCGCTCTTATTTCAGGCGGAAGCTACATCCTTTCTATGGTGATTTCCTGGATCGCACCAGATGGAACGGTTCCAGACACCGCTTCAGGTAAGCCAATCACAATGGTGATTACAAATGCCGAAATCAAAAAGGGTGCAACTGTTTACGCAATTGCAGGCAACTCGGTACAGAACCTAGGAGTCGCAACACAAGATGGGACCGTTACAGTTGAACTTACCCGTGACCCAGAAGTTGTAGTTGTTAAGACCGCACCTTCAGCACCACGTTCAGTTGTTGGTACTCCATCTGATGCAAGTGCAATCGTTACATGGTCAGTTCCATCAACAACTGGCGGTTCTGCAATCCTTAGCTACGAAGCTGTACTAAGTGATGGCCAAACATGCGTAACTACCGCTCTGACTTGTAGCTTCACAGGTTTAACTAATGGAACTAGCTACACAGTCAGTGTTCGTGCTGCGAATGCAATTGGTTTCTCTGTAGTAGCAAATGGAAGCAGTTCATTTACTCCAGTTTCAGCAACTCCACCGCCTGCTCCGCCAACACCACCGACTCCACCAGCACCAACCCCAACACCTTCGCCTACGACTCCACCTGTCGCTGAACCAATTTACGTTGCACCAGTATTTGAAACAGCAAACTTTGCTCGTAGCGTTGTGTTTGGTGATGAAAAGTTTGAGTTGCCAGGAAAGACAACAGTTGGTTCAACGTTAAAATGGAGCTCAACTTCATCAACTTGTTCTGTGACTCCAGCTGGTGTCATCACTTGGAAGAGCACAGGAACATGTGCGCTAAACGCGACTAATGGTTCGGCAGAGATCACTTATTACATCCAAGTTGATCCACGAACAGATGTAACTGTCCAGGAAATTACAAAGGTTCAGAGCTCAAACGCGGTTATCAATGCAACGGTTAAGTGGCCAGGACAGGAATTCGACCTGAAGTTCTGTGTTGGAAAGAGCACCAATAAGTGCTTATTTAACAAGGTTATTTCGATCAATTCGTTGGAAGGTCAGACCCTGACTGCCGATGGCGACCTGTACATCACCACAACAATTGCAGGCCTAAGCCCACGCTCTGAATACGATGTATTTGCAACTGTAATTGCAACCAATAAGAGCCTGACATCAAATATTCGCTCAATTAAGACTCCATCAGGAATCGCAGTATCGGTAAACGGTGCGACCACGATTACTTTGGGTCAAGACTTGGCGATTGCGCTAGATGTAACCGGTGAAGGTTCAGTTACAAGTTTGCGTGCAGTTGGGTTGCCAGCTGGTGTTGCTATCACTCGTACGGTAACTGGTGGAACTATAAGTGGCAAGCCTCGCACAACTGGTGTCTACTTTATGACCGTTAAGTTCACCGACTCATTCCGCCAGATCACAGATCTTCCGGTAACAATTATCGTTAACCAAGTTTCAACTGTTGCTGCAATTGTTAATGGTGCGATTTACAAGCCAACATCTGCAACAACAACATTGGTTTCATGGAAGAACATTTCTTCTGTTAAGCAGATTCAGGTCAAGCTTGGTGCAGCGGTTGTTTGTACAACGACCTCAACATCATGTGTGATCAAGCAGCTGCTTGGACCTAAATCAACGCTTCAGATTGTTGCAACCAATCCACAAGGCGCAGTTGCCAACCCAGTTCTTCCAATCTATGTGGCACCAAAGAAGTTGGTAGAAGTTGGAACAACTAACTTCGCTACAAATGTAACTTCGTTGACAGCTGTTCAAAAGAAGGCGCTCAATAAGGTGGCCGCTGACATGGAGGCAAAGGGCTTTACTCAGTTAACTGTTTACGGTTACACCGACCAGAGCGGCTCAAAAGCTACGAACGACAAGATCTCGCTAGCTCGTGCAACGGCGATCTATACCTACTTAAAGGCTTTGTTGGCTGAAAAGCAGTTGACGGTGACACTGATTGGCAAGGGATTCAAGGATCCAGTGGCCTCAAACGCCACAGCCAAGGGCCGCGCAGCTAACCGCCGTGCCGTCGTTTCAATTGGCTAAGTAGGCTCGGATTTCGCCTCTGAGCGTGGCTGAAGTACCCTATGAGCCTGTTAACCGTCCGTTTGGTTCACCCAGAAATGGGACCCAGACATAAATATAAGGAATAACCATGAAGCCAGATATCCACCCAGAGTACAAAGAGACCCAAGTAACTTGTGGTTGCGGCGAGAAGTTCGTAACTCGTTCAACAGTTGCAAGCGGTTCAATCTATGTTGAAGTTTGCTCTGTATGCCACCCGTTCTACACAGGTAAGCAGCGCATCCTTGATACTGGTGGTCGCGTGGCTAAGTTTGAAGAGCGCTTCGGTAAGAAGAACTAGCTTTCTAAAGAAACCGCATCGCAGCCCTTGTCGGGTTGCGGTCGCGGTTTTTTTATTTCCCTAATGTTTAATTAAGAAGTACCAACGAAATAGAAAGGAGCAGTCGATGAGCAATGATCGCTTTGCATCAGCACATGAAATGGTGCGTGAGTACGCAGAACTAGAAGCGAAGATGGCTGATCCTTCTATTCACGAAGATCAAGCAAATGCCCGAAAGCTCGGACGCCGTTATGCGCAGTTGGGCCCAGTTGTTGCAGGTTTCAAGGCATGGAAATCTTCAGAAGAGGATTTATTAGCTGCCGCAGAACTTGCAGATGTTGATCCAGATTTCGCCGCTGAAATTCCAGCGTTAGAGGCAGCGCGTGATGCAGCCGCTGAAAAATTAGAAGAGTTGTTGTTGCCTCGTGATCCCAATGATGATCGCGATGTTATTTTGGAGGTTAAAGCAGGTGCTGGTGGAGATGAGTCAGCGCTATTTGCTGGAGATCTTTTGCGTATGTACATGCGTTATGCGGAAAAGCACAACTGGAAAGTTGAAATCATTGATGCCACCGAAAGTGAAATGGGTGGATACAAAGATATTTCTGTAGCTGTTAAATCAAAGGGAACTGCAGCACCTGGAGAATCTCCATATGCACGCCTGAAGTTTGAGGGCGGAGTTCACCGTGTGCAGCGTGTGCCAGAAACTGAAAGCCAGGGAAGAATTCATACTTCAGCGGCGGGCGTGCTTATTTTGCCTGAAGCAGAAGAGGTTGATGTCGAGCTAAACATGAATGATGTGCGCGTAGATGTGTACCGCTCATCAGGTCCTGGCGGACAATCAGTTAATACAACCGACTCTGCGGTGCGTTTAACCCACGTTCCAACTGGAATTGTTGTCTCTTGTCAGAATGAAAAGAGCCAGCTGCAAAACAAAGAATCTGCGCTTCGTATTTTGCGTGCACGTTTGCTGGCAGATGCTCAAGAAAAGGCTGAAGCAATTGCATCTGCCGAACGCAAGAGCCAGGTTCGTACAGTGGATCGTTCAGAGCGAATCCGTACATACAACTTTCCAGAAAACCGCATCAGCGATCACCGCGTTAACTACAAGTCAAATAACTTGGATGCGGTTCTCAATGGCGACTTGGATGACATGATCCAAACCTTGCTAGATGCTGACAAAGCAGCACGTTTGGCTAACGCAAACTAATATGAATATTAAGCAGCTACTACGGGATGCAAAGTCTCAGTTAGCTGAATCTGGTATTTCCGAAGTTGATGCCGAACATCTTCTTGCACATGTCTTGGGTCTGTCACGTATGGATCTTCATAACCCTGTATTAGTTGAATCGACGTTGCTGGGCATCGAAGATAAAGATGTATTAGAAGAACAGTTCTTTGACTTATTGGATCGGCGTTTGAACTTTGAGCCGTTGCAATATCTGACAGGCGTTGCAGGGTTTAGATACTTAAATATTGAAGTGGGTCCTGGAGTTTTGGTGCCGCGTCCTGAATCAGAGCTATTGGTCGAAGCTGTATTGCAGCACATTGAAAATTTGCCGGCACCAGTAAGTGTTATTGATCTTGGTGCAGGTTCTGGCGCGCTGTCATTAGCAATCGCAACTGAGGCTCCAACAACACGTGTTATCGCTGTTGAAAAAAGCCCTGAAGCCCTTGTCTGGCTTAAGAAAAACGTCTCTGTGATCGCTGAAAATGTTCGCGTAGTTGAAGGTGATGTTGCCGATGTTTTGCCCGGAATTAAGTGCGATGTCGTGATTGCAAACCCACCATATGTTCCAGATGCTCAGCAGTTGCCACGTGATGTTGCAGCGTTCGAGCCACATGTGGCCCTTTTCGGTGGCCCAACCGGAATGGAAATTCCAAAGATCTTTATCACCGCAGCTGCTCGATTATTAAAGAGCGGGGGAGTCTTGGTGATTGAACATACTGAAGAGCAAGGTCCTGCAATTGCAGATGTGTTGGCTATGGATTTTCTAGAAATTGCCCTGCATGATGACCTAGTAGGTCGACCACGTTGGACAAGTGCGGTGAGGAGGTAACCATGGCTAAAGAAGTAGATCTTAAAAAAGGTGAGTTATCTCGTCATGTTAACAAGGCTGCTAAAGCGATCGCCGATGGTTTCATCATCGTGATTCCAATGGAGCACAGCTACGCATATGTCTGCGATGCATTTAGAGCAGACTCAGTTCGTGCGATGCATGTGCTTCGTGGAGATCCATTGTTTACGGCAGCTCAAGTAATTGTTGGAAGCACAAAGACCGCCGAAGGTGTTGTTCGCGAAATAACACCCGAGATAAAAGGCTTAATGAAAAAGTTCTGGCCCGGAATGGTTTCACTTAATTTGCGACCACAACTTGGACTTAGCTGGGATCTTGGCGACAACAATCAACTAGATCGCATCAGTATTCGAATTCCAAAAGGAAAGTTTGCAAAGGCGTTAGTTGCGCAAACCGGTCCATTGGCAGTTGCCAGTGCATCTCGTAAAGGAATGCCATCACCAAAGGCGCTCAGCGATGTGATGGTTTTAGATTCAGATGTTGCCTTGAAGTTTGATTATGGAACCCTGCGAAAGGGGCCGATCTCTACTGTTATTGAGGCGGATGAAACAGGTGTGCGAGTGCTTCGGGTTGGGGCTGTGTCTCTTGAGGAAATTCAGGCAATCGTTCCTGGCGCTACGGGCGCGTAAGCCCATCGCCCTATAGGGTTTGGGCATGTCCGAAACCTTTTATGGCCCAGATTTCAACCTTTTAACTCAGCAGGACCCTGATATCGCAGCGGTTCTTTTATCTGAACTCAAGCGTCAACAGACCAATCTGCAGTTAATCGCATCTGAAAACTTCACATCTCGCGCAGTACTTGCAGCGCTGGGCTCAACACTTTCTAATAAGTATGCAGAAGGTTACCCAGGCAAGCGTTACTACGGTGGCTGCGAAGAGGTTGATAAGGCGGAATACCTTGCGATCGAACGTGCGAAATCTTTGTTCGGTGCCGAGCATGCAAATGTGCAGCCACATTCAGGTGCATCTGCAAATGTTGCCGTGTATCAAGCCTTCACAAAGCCAGGGGACACAGTTCTTGCGATGTCACTTCCACATGGTGGTCACTTAACCCATGGATCACCAGTTAACTTTTCAGGTAAGTGGTTTAACGTCGAGTCATACGGTGTTCGCCAGGACAACGAACTAATTGATTACGACCAGCTACGTGATCAAGCAATTGCAACAAAGCCAAAGATGATCTGTTCAGGCGCAACCGCTTACCCATCACTGATTGATTTTGAAAAGATTCGCGCTATTTGCGATGAAGTCGGCGCAATCATGTGGGTAGATGCGGCGCACTTCATTGGCTTAGTTGCAGGTAAGGCGATCCCTTCACCTGTTCCATATGCAGATGTTGTCTCATTTACAACACACAAAGTTTTGCGTGGACCACGAGGCGGAATGATTTTGGCTAAGGCTGAACACGCTGCAGCGATTGATAAGGCGGTATTCCCTGGAATGCAGGGCGGTCCAATCATGTCTGCAGTTGCCGGCAAGGCGGTTGCGCTCGCTGAGTGCGCAACTCCTGCATATCAAAAGTATGCAAAGGATGTAATTGTTAATGCAAAGGCGCTAGCAGCAGCACTCGAAGCAGAAGGTATGCGCGCAGTATCTGGTGGTACTGAAACCCACTTGGCGCTGATGGATATTCGCAGCACTGGCGTAACTGGCAAGGTTGCCGATGAGCGTTGTGGAGCTGCTGGAATTGTTATGAATAAGAACTCAATTCCTTACGATCCAGAAAAGCCAGGCATCACAAGTGGAATTCGCGTTGGTTCACCTGCAACTACAACCCAAGGAATGGGTGTTGAAGAGATGAAGCAGATCGCATCATTGATTTCACGTGCAATCAAGACTGATGATGCAGCAGTTCATGCAGCAATCAAAACTGATGTTCATGCTCTAACTGCACGTTTTCCTATTTACCAGGCATAACAACTTCCAATGCGCGAGTACTTAATAACACTGCTGATCTCAGCTGCTTTGTGTTACCTGATTACTCCGCTTGTACGCACACAAGCTGTTCGTTTAGGCGCAGTTGCTGGTGTGCGCGCACGCGATATTCACAGCACCCCAACTGCACGTTGGGGTGGCGTCGCTATGTGGGCATCGATGGCACTTACCTTTGCAATTGTTAATCACTTGCCGCTTGTTGGAAAATCATTTGGGCATGAAGCACAAGGAATTTTCTTGGCGGCAACTGCAATCATTTTGTTAGGGATGGCAGATGATCGTTTTGAATTAGATGCGCTGACAAAGCTTGCTGGCCAAGTTTTCACAGCAGGAATCTTGTTGTTGTATGGAATCCAAATCTTGTGGCTTCCAATCAATGGCGTCATCACTTTGCCACCGAGCATTGGACAGTTAGTAACGGTACTTATTGTTTTAGTTGTTATTAACGCGGTTAACTTTATTGATGGCATGGATGGCTTAGCGGCTGGAATTGTTGCTATTGCAGGTATCGCATTCTTCGCTTTTGCTTATCTATTAGCTGTTGATTACGGCTTTAGCCGAGCAGGTGCACCATCACTAATAACAGCCGTTTTAGTGGGTATTTGCCTTGGTTTCTTGCCACATAACATCAGCCCAGCAAAGATTTTTATGGGGGATAGCGGTTCAATGTTGTTGGGGCTACTGCTGTCTGCAGCGGCAATTACATTGACAGGCCAAGTTGATCCCAATGCAATTTCTGCTGAAAAACTAGGGCCAACCTTGTTGCCACTGTTACTTCCATTCGCAGTGCTTGCGATTCCTTTTTTGGATTTATTACTTGCAGTCAGTCGTCGAGTAAAAGCAGGCAAGTCACCATTTGCTCCGGATAACTTGCATTTGCATCACCGTTTGCTCAGCGCAGGTAATTCAACTAACAAGACCGCACTGATACTTTATTTATCAACTGCAACGATCGCATTTCCGGTAACTGTTTTAGCTTTTGCACCATGGTGGGTCGCAACGATTACCGCAGTTGTCTTAGCTTCTGCGACAGTTGCATTGCTTACATTTAAAAAGGGTCAGAAGGTTGATGCATGAGCGAAAAAAGTAATGAGTCTTTGTTGTTGCGCGGAGCATTTGTTCCAACCTTGATCGTTAGTTTGGTTGCGATTGCAGTCTCTGCAGTAGTTCAAGGATCAAGTGGATTTTGGGGAGCACTCCTTGCTCAATTTGTTGTCATCATCTTTTTTGTAATCCATATCGCCGTTTCGCGAATGACTCGAAACTTAGATCCAATATCAACTATGGCGATGGCGATGTTTTCCTACTTTGCCAAGTTGTTTGCGCTTGGCGCACTGCTGTGGGCGATCGCTAAGTACACAGATCGAGCGACCATCAACCGCACCGCCTTTGGCGTGACCGCGGTAGCCCTGACCATCGCCTGGTTATGGGGCGAGATTGCCAGTTACATGAAACTGCGCCTACATTTACCTCTGCCCGAGACCAAGCAATAAGGAGTAACCATGGCTAACCGCGAAGAGAATGCAATGTGGTCCATCTTTGGATACCTCCTTTCAGGCCTACTTTTCTGGGGTGGCATCGGATACGGGCTCGATAAGTGGCTAGACAAGGGAATCTTCACCCTGATCGGCCTGCTCGTGGGAATCAGCGGGGCGATCTACCTGGTCTGGCTCCGCTTCGGCCGCGAATAGCCCTGGCCCCACGCTCAATCTCACATTTCTAGACCCGATTTCGATTTCTCATAAATAACCCCTCTCCCATAGGGTTGCCCCGTCTTCCCGTTGTATCAACCTTTGAGGAGTATGTGTGCGCGTTCTACTGCGTTCAGCTGAGGGTGAAGGATTCGTCCCACCAAGCAGCAAAGACTTCCAACTTCCACCTATTTTTGGTGACAATGTTTATACAACTAAGCCAATTCTTTTAGTTTTGTTTTCAGTTGTTTTAATTTCAACATTCTTCATTTTGTCTTCACGTAAAGCAGCAATCATTCCAAGCAAGTTCCAATTTGCTGGTGAATCTGTTTACTCATTTGTTCGTGAAAACCTTGCAAAAGATGTAATCGGCCACGACTTCTTACGTTTCGTGCCTTACCTATTTACTTTGTTTACTTTCATCTTGGTCAACAATCTTTTCGGAATTATTCCGTTGATTCAGTTCCCAACGATGTCTCACGTTTCATTCCCATACATTTTGGCGTTATCTACCTACATCGTTTTCCACTACGTAGGTGTCCGCAAGCAAGGTGCATTTAAGTACTTCAAGGAAATCTTATTCATGCCTGGTGTTCCAAAGGCTGCATACATTTTGATTACTCCTCTTGAAATTCTTACATTCTTTGTAGTGCGTCCGCTAACGCTTTCACTTCGTCTTTTTGCAAATATGTTTGCGGGCCACTTGTTGTTGCTCGTGTTTATCTTGGGTGGAGAACATCTACTTCAAGGTGTTATTGGTTTGAAGTTGATCAGCCCATTTGCCTTCGGTATCGGCATTGTGTTGACCTTCTTTGAATTCATGGTCCAATGCTTGCAGGCGTACATCTTTACTCTGCTCGCAGCTTTATACATCGCCGGCGCCCTTGCCGACGAGCACTAATAGGAAATAAGGAGAAATAAATGGAAGGCACACTCAACCTTGTTGGTTTTGGCCTCGCAGCAATCGGTCCCGGTGTAGCAACTGGACTTATCTTCGCCGCATACATCAACGGTGTTGCACGTCAGCCAGAAGCACGTAGCGTTCTACAGCCAATCGCGTTCCTAGGTTTCGCGCTTGCTGAAGCTCTCGCACTCTTCGGTCTCGTACTCGCATTCGTTCTCTAATACTTAATCGATTTTTAATACTGAAAATTAAGGAAAACTGATGCAATTTGTTAACTTAGCTGCGGAAGAGAAGGTCAACCCGCTTATTCCTCACACTGCTGAATTAGTAGTGGGTGCGATTGCGTTTAGCCTTCTGTTCATTGTGCTTCGCAAGTTCGTTGTGCCAATGTTTGAAAAGGCATACGAAGCTCGCACTCAAGCTATTCAGGGTGGCATCGAGCGTGCAGAAAAGGCGCAGGCTGAAGCTCAGCGTGCACTTGTTCAGTACACCGAACAGCTATCTAAGGCACAGTCAGAAGCGCAGACACTTCGTGAAGAAGCTCGCGTTCAAGGTGCAGCAATCATTGAAGATCTTCGTGCGAAGGCACAAGAAGAGGCAGCTCGCATTACTGCAACTGCTCACGCTTCAATCGAAGCAGAACGTCAACAAGCAGTGACATCACTTCGCAATGAAGTTGGTGCACTTGCAGTTGAACTTGCTTCAAAGATTGTTGGAGAAGCTTTGGATGATCAAGCTCGTCAATCACGAATCGTTGACCGTTTCCTAGAGGATCTAGAGAAGAGTAAGTAATCATGAGAGCTCACTTCGGAGGCAGTAGCCGTAAGTCACTTGTGGCTTCACGCGCATCACTTGATGCTGCCGTCAAAGGCGCAGATGCAAACAGTGCATCTGCTTTGAGCTCTGAGCTTTTCTTTGTTGCAGATGTACTCAGCACAAACATTGCTGTACGTCGCGCATTGACCGATCCATCACGCGATGGAAAGTCAAAGGCAGCATTTATCTCTGAACTATTCGGAAAGAAGATTGGCGCACTTGCACTTGGTTTAGTTACCGAGTTATCAAGCCTTCGCTGGTCAGCACCAAAGGATCTTGTACTAGTTCTAGAACAGCTAGCAATCGAAGCAGAAGCATCAGCTGCCAACATTGCGGGCGAACTAGATCGCGTAGAGGATGAAATTTTCACAGCTGCAGCAGCATTTGCTGGTTCATCAGAACTACGCAAAGCGCTGACATCAGATGCTACGAATGCTAAGGCGACACTTGTTGCTGACATTCTCAAGGGCGCATCTGGTTCAACTGTAAAGCTGGTTTCACAGATGGTGAATGCATGGAGAGGTCGCAGCATTGAGTCAGCATTTGCTGATTACCAATGGGCGCTAGCTGCTCGTCGTAACCGCGTAATTGCGTTGGTTCGCGTAGCAGCTCCACTAACACCAGCACAACTTGATCGTCTAACTACAACTTTAACTAGCAAGGTTGGACAGCCTGTTCGCATCAACATTGAAATCGATCCATCAGTTCTTGGTGGAGTTTCAGTGAAGTTTGCAGATGAGATCGTCGATGGATCAGTTTCAAATCGTTTGGCTGGAGCCGCACGTGCTCTTGCTGGAAGCAAATAAAGGGAGAAACACATGGCAGACCTAAAGATCAATCCTGAAGAGATTCAGGGTGCCTTAGCGAACTTCGTTAAGTCATACGATCCAGGCGTTGCAGCTCGCGACGAAGTCGGAACCGTAAGCCAAGCAGGCGACGGAATCGCACGTGTTGAAGGGTTGCCATCAACAATGGCGAATGAGTTGTTGCAGTTTGAAAACGGCACACTCGGCCTCGCACTCAACCTAGACGTCCGTGAAATCGGTACCGTTATTTTGGGTAGCACAACAGGAATTGAAGAAGGAACATCTGTTCGTCGTACTGGTGAAATTCTCTCTGTACCAGTGGGCGATGGTTTCCTAGGTCGCGTTGTTGACGCACTTGGAAATCCAATTGATGGCAAGGGCGAGATCAAGGCTGAAGCACGTCGTGCACTAGAACTACAGGCTCCCTCTGTAGTTCAGCGCCAACCTGTTAAGGAGCCACTTGCAACTGGTATCAAGGCGATCGATGCGATGACAGCGATTGGTCGCGGACAGCGCCAGTTGATCATTGGTGACCGTCAGACAGGTAAGACAGCGGTTGCTGTAGACACAATTATTAACCAGAAGGAAAACTGGAAATCTGGCGATAAGAAGAAGCAGGTTAAGTGTATTTATGTAGCTATTGGTCAGAAGGGTTCAACGATTGCAGCTGTTAAGGGCGCACTCGAAGAAGCTGGCGCAATGGAGTACACAACAATCGTTGCTTCACCTGCATCAGATCCAGCAGGTTTCAAGTACTTAGCTCCTTACACCGGTTCTGCAATTGGTCAGCACTGGATGTACAACGGCGAGCACGTACTAATCGTGTTTGATGATTTATCAAAGCAAGCTGAGGCTTACCGTTCAGTCTCACTTCTACTTCGTCGACCACCAGGCCGCGAAGCGTACCCAGGCGATGTTTTCTACTTACACTCACGTTTGCTAGAGCGTTGCGCAAAGCTTTCAGATGAATTGGGCGGCGGTTCAATGACCGGTTTGCCAATCATCGAAACAAAAGGAAATGACGTTTCTGCGTTCATTCCTACTAACGTTATTTCGATTACTGATGGTCAGTGCTTCTTCGAAACAGATTTGTTTAACGCCGGTGTTCGCCCAGCGATCAACGTAGGTGTTTCTGTTTCTCGTGTTGGTTCATCAGCACAGACAAAGGCGATGAAGAAGATCGCTGGTCGTCTACGTCTTGACCTTGCACAGTACCGTGAGCTTGAAGCCTTCGCTGCATTCGGTTCAGATCTTGATGCTGCATCAAAGGCTCAGCTTGAGCGTGGTGCACGCATGGTTGAACTTCTTAAGCAGGGTCAGTACTCACCTTACGCATTGGAACGTCAGATCGTTTCAATCTGGGCAGGTACTACTGGAAAGCTTGATGATGTTGCTGTTGCAGATATTCGTCGCTTCGAGTCAGAGCTTTTGGACTTCATCGCTCGCGAACGCAAGGAGATCAACTCTGTTATCTCTGAGACTAAGCAGCTAGATGATGACACCATCGCAAAGATGGAAGAGGCTGTAACTGCATTCAAGAAGCAGTTCAAGTCATCTGCAGCACAAGCTATTAATGAAGCTCCAGCTGAAGCCCTAGATGGCGAAGGCGCAGAGCAGATTACTAAGCACGTTCCTCCGGCGGTGAAGAAGTAGCTCATGGGTGCTCAACTTCGCATATATCGCCGACGGATGCGATCCGTTAAAGCGACTAAAAAGATTACGAAGGCAATGGAGTTAATCTCTGCTTCTCGTATCGTTAAGGCGCAGCAACGAGTCGCAGCTTCAACTCCTTATGCAAATGAGTTGACCCGTGCGGTATCTGCAGTTGCTACCTATTCTTCAACAAACCATCCATTAACTACACCTCACGAGAATCCAAAGCGCGCTGCGATTTTGATTATCTCTGCAGACCGTGGAATGGCTGGCGCTTACTCAAACAACGCGATCAAGGAAGGGGAGCAGTTAGCTGCACTTCTTCGCGAACGCGGTCTTGAGGTTAAGCCGTACCTAGTTGGACGTAAAGCTGTTGGTTACTACAAGTTCCGTGATCGCGAGATTGCAGGACAGTGGACAGGTTTCTCGGATAACCCAACATATGAAAACGCTAAAGAGGTTGCAGATGCGTTGATTCAAGCATTTGTTGCTGATTCAAACTCTGATGCAACTGGTGTTGATGAGATCCACATCGTCTTTACTGAATTCCAATCAATGTTGATTCAGAATGCAATGGCAAAGCGCATGCTTCCTCTAGAGGTTGTTGAAAGCGATGCACCAGTTCCAACTGGATTGCTACCAATGTATGAATTCGAACCTAATGCAGGTGTAGTGCTTGATGCATTGCTACCTCGTTACATTGAGGCTCGAGTATTTAACGCGATGTTGCAATCGGCAGCTTCAGAGCATGCAGCTCGCCGTCGCGCAATGAAGTCAGCAACTGACAATGCTGATGATCTAATCAAGTCGTTAACACGACTTGCGAACGCGGCTCGTCAGGCCGAAATTACTCAAGAGATCAGTGAAATTGTTGGCGGCGCAGACGCGTTGGCCTCAGCTAGTGCAGGGAGTGAATGATGTCGAACTCAAAAAAGGGCCGCGTAGCTCGCGTTATCGGACCGGTGGTGGATATTGAATTCCCAGCCGATTCAATGCCAGCGATCTTTAATGCGCTACATGTAGAGACAACCATGTCAGGTACTACTCGTACCCTGACACTTGAAGTTGCTCAGCACATTGGCGATAACCTCGTGCGCGCAATCTCGATGCAGCCAACTGACGGTATGGTCCGTGGCGCAGAAGTTTCAGATACAGGAACACCGATCTCAGTTCCTGTTGGTGATGTAACAAAGGGTCACGTGTTCAACACACTTGGCGAATCATTAGATGTTCCAACCTCTTCACTCGACATCAAAGAGCGTTGGCCGATTCACCGTGATGCACCAGCATTCGATCAGTTGGAATCAAAGACTGAGATGTTTGAAACCGGTATCAAGGTTATCGATCTACTTACACCTTACGTAAAGGGTGGAAAGATCGGTCTATTCGGTGGTGCAGGTGTAGGTAAGACAGTTTTGATTCAGGAAATGATTTACCGTGTAGCTGAAAACTTCGGTGGTGTGTCTGTATTCGCCGGTGTTGGTGAGCGTACTCGTGAAGGTAACGACTTGTTCCTTGAAATGACTGAAACCGGCGTTATCAATAAGACGGCGTTAGTGTTCGGTCAGATGGATGAACCACCTGGAACGCGTCTACGTGTTGCATTGTCAGCACTAACAATGGCTGAGTATTTCCGTGATGTTCAAAAGCAGGATGTACTTCTGTTCATCGATAACATCTTCCGTTTCACACAGGCAGGTTCTGAGGTTTCAACACTTCTAGGCCGTATGCCATCTGCTGTGGGTTACCAGCCAACACTTGCAGATGAAATGGGTCAGCTACAGGAGCGCATCACTTCAACACGTGGTCACTCAATTACATCTATGCAGGCAATTTACGTTCCTGCTGACGATATTACTGACCCAGCGCCACACACTACTTTCGCGCACTTAGATGCAACAACAGTGTTGTCTCGTCCGATTTCAGAGCTTGGTATCTACCCAGCTGTGGATCCACTTGACTCAACATCACGCATCTTGGATCCACGCTACATCGGCGAGCACCACTTCCGTGTTGCTAACCGCATCAAGCAGATCCTGCAGCGTTACAAGGATCTACAGGACATCATCGCTATCTTGGGTATCGATGAATTGTCAGAAGATGACCGCGTACTTGTAGGCCGCGCACGTCGTATCCAGCGCTTCCTTTCACAGAACACATTCGTAGCGAAGGTGTTTACAGGAATCGACGGATCATTCGTTCCTCTATCAGAGACAATCGAAGCATTCGAAGCACTTGCAGATGGAAAGTACGATCACATTCCAGAGCAGGCATTCTTCATGTGCGGTGGTCTTGCAGATGTTGAGCGCAACGCAGCTGAACTAGCAGCAAGCTTGGCGAAGTAATCCATCATGACACTTAAAGTCGAACTCGTATCTCCAACAGAGCGCGTCTGGTCGGGCGAAGCAACTTCTGTTTCTGCTCGCACAGTTGAAGGTGACATCGGTGTTCTCACCGATCACGCACCGCTCTTTGGAGTACTAGTTGACGGTCAAGTCGTCATCCATGGAACAAACGGTGAAGATACACAGTTCAATGTAAGCGGCGGATTCCTGTCTGTCTCAAACAACCGCGTATCGATCCTGACAGAATCGGTTAAATAAACTTACAAAAAAAGTAATTCTTAGCGTAGAAAAGTGTGTAGTTGCTTCTTCATCTTTTCGAAGCTGAGAATTACTTTTTTTATGTCTGAAATTTATTCGCGGGTTACATTAGCGCCGAGGTTTTGTAACTGCTCAGCAAAGTTTGGATAACCGCGATCAACGTGGAAGGCCTGATCAACAGTTGTTTCACCATCGGCTACTAGGGCGGCAAGGACTAGACCGGCGCCCGCACGGATGTCATGGGCCTCAACTGGGGCACCAGATAGCAGTTCTACGCCTGTAATTGAGGCGTGATGGCCATCAACGCTGACTTGGGCGCCTAAGCGGCTGAGCTCGTTGACGAACATGAAGCGGGATTCAAAAACATTTTCAGTAACTAATGAATGACCTTCGGCAACTGCGTTGAGTGCAATAACCATTGGAAGTAAGTCGGTTGGAAATCCTGGGTAAGGAAGAGTTGCAACATCAATTGCTTTCGGGCGATGATCCATCTTTACGCGGATGCCATCGGCGGTTGATGTGATGATCGCACCGGCTGATGCCAATTTTTCTAATGGAAGTTCCAGATGTTCTGGTCTCGCACCGTGGATTGTTATGTCGCCCTTTGTCATCGCGGCTGCAAAGGCCCATGTACCGGTGATGATGCGATCTGTAATGGTGGTGTGATCCGTTGGATGCAAAACATCAATGCCGGTGATTGTGATCAGCGGAGAGCCAAGACCTTCGATCTTTGCGCCCATTGAAATCAGAAATTCACCAAGATCCACGATGTCAGGTTCGCGTGCGGCATTATCGATCGTTGTAACACCCTTAGCCAACACCGCAGCGGTCATAATGTTTTCTGTTGCACCAACGCTTGGGAAATCCAATTCAACAGGGGCGCCAGTTAATCCGTTAGGCGCTTCAGCGATTACATAACCGTGTTCAATATGAGCCTTTGCACCTAAAGATTCAAGACCCTTGATATGAAAATCTAAACCACGTGATCCAATTGCATCTCCACCAGGAAGCGCCACATCTGCTTGGCCAACTCGTGCGACTAATGGACCCAACACGTTGATTGATGCACGCATCTTGCGCACTAAATCGTAATCAGCACGGTGTGCAGGCTCTTGTGGGACATCGATTGTGACTGTGTCTTCACCGCGTACAACGGTGCAGCCAAGTCGGGTTAACAGATCAGCCATGATGTCTACATCGGCGATATCTGGAACATTTCTAATGGTCGTGCTGCCCGCAGCCAGCAAAGAGGCGGCCATGAGCTTTAAAACAGAGTTCTTGGCACCTGTTACAGAGACTTCTCCGCGTAAGGAGGTTCCGCCAACTATGCGGAAGCGATCGTGGGATGCCATGGGTGCAGTCTACTTATAGGCTACGGACATGGTTAATTTAACGCGCATTTACACAAAGACTGGCGATGACGGAACTACATCTCTGGGGGATATGAGTCGTACCTCAAAGAATGATCCTCGCCTCGAAGCGTACGCAACAGTTGATGAGGCAAACTCAACTATCGGAGTTGTGCTTTCAACAGATGAATTAACCGATGAAGTACGTGCACTCTTGGTCCGCATTCAAAATGATCTTTTCGACGTTGGAGCAGATCTTTGTACTCCAGTTGTAGATTCACCAGCTTTCGAACCACTTCGAGTTCTTGAATCCCAGATTACATATCTAGAAGAGCAGATTGATAAGTACAACTCTGACCTTGAATCATTGCGTTCATTCGTTCTGCCATCTGGTACCCCTGCCGCAGCTCACCTACATGTAGCTCGCACCGTTGTTCGTCGCGCCGAGCGTTGTACATGGGCTGCGATTCACGCATTCGGTGGCGGAGTAAATCCATTAACAGCAAAGTATTTGAACCGCTGTTCAGATCTTCTATTCGTTCTTGCTCGTTATTCAAATAAGGAAATCGGAGATCAGCTCTGGGTTCCAGGAGCTAACCGCTAAGGCTTGATTGTGTAAGTAGTTCCAGGAACTTTTTCTTCTGGAACATCATGCCTGCAAGCAGCTTTAATGTTTGCAACTGAATGGTGAAGTTCAATTGGTTCGCCGCTGACGATCAAAATCGTTGCGTACTTCTTTGGGCCTGTTTCGCCAATGGTTGTTCGGACAGAGCCAAATACTTTAAGGGTCTTGTCCTCATCTGAAATTGCGCCTTTAACATCGGCGGTAATAACCCACCAGGTGCAACCAATAGTTGAAGCGACTTGAACGGCACCACAGGTGAACTTTTCACACACCGGAACACCATCAACTGTCTTAGCTAAGGCACGCGTTAAAACCTTGTCATTGGAGGCAAGCCCCACTAACTCTTTAGCGGTAGGAATCTTTGCGTAGGTATTTCCATCTTTGCTTTTAATAAAGCCCTTTGGCGGCCAGACTGGTGAAGGAGATGGAGTTATTTTCGCCTTAGCTTTTGCCAAAGATATCGTGGAAGCAGCGTTAGCTACTGGCATGCAGACAGTCACAGCCAGCAGAATCGCTAAGACCTTCTTAATCACGATCCCACTTGAACTTACGGACGCTGAAAAAGATTCCAATTGCAAGCCATAGCAACAAAATTGCAAGGGTCTTTCCAGTTTCCCAGCTCTTTGCAACCTCTTGTCCAGCAAATGAATCCGGCAAGAACACTGATCGCATTCCCTGGGTCAGCCACTTCAGCGGGAAGATAGCTGCAACTTGCTGCATCCATGATGGAAGCTGGGTGAACACAAAGAACACTCCACTGAAGAACTGCAGAATAATCACGATTGGCGAAACAACTGCTGATGCTCCACGACCACTTTTGGGAACAATTGAAAATGCGATTCCCAAGGCGGTAGAACAAGCGCTACCTAGTACAACCAACCACGCAAATGTCAGCCACTTTGCTGGATCACTTGGAAGGTTTAAACCAAAGAAAAGTAATCCGAAGCCAAGCAGCAAGATGATTTGAATAACGGTGCTTACTAGAACCAAGATCGTTTTACCAATGAAATAACTAGATGCCGGCATTGGAGTTCCGCGCAATCGTTTTAATGTTCCAAAATCTCGCTCAACGGGGATCATGATCGCAAGTGCCTGAAAACCGGTATTCACTAAGCCCGATGCAATCATTCCCGCAACAAAGTATTGAGAAAAGGTAACTCCTGGAGCGATTGTGTCCTTAAATACCGATCCAAAGATTGCCAACAAAATAACTGGAAATAACAAGGTAAAAACAACTGATTCACGCTGGCGCATGAACTGCTTAATCTCTAAGTTGCCTCGACGTAAGCCTAATTGAAGAGCACTTGGAACCTTATTCATGTGTGCCTCCAATCATTTCAAGATAAATATCTTCAAGTGAGGGACGAGAAACAATTAATTCAGGAATTTCGCCATTGAACTTGGATGAAAGCTGCGCCACCAAGGCGGTCGGGTTGTCTGACCTTTCAGATTTCACAGTATCGCCATCACGCCACTGAACAGTTGCCTGCGCTGTCGCACGGCCTCCAAGTTCAGATGGGGTGGAAACTTCGATAATGACGCCTTTATTGATAACGGCTACTCGATCAGCCAGTGCTTCTGCTTCATCTAAGTAATGAGTAGTGAGCAAAATTGAAGTTCCATCTGTGCGAAGTTGCTGAATCAATGCCCAAAAGGCACGGCGCGCTTCAGGATCAAACCCTGTCGTTGGCTCATCCAAGAACAAAAGCTCTGGATTTCCGATGATTCCTAGTGCAACATCAAGGCGACGACGTTGACCGCCAGAAAGATTACGGATCAGCGAATCAGCCTTTTCAACTAATCCAACTGAATGAATTACCTCATCGACATTTCGAGGATTGGAGTAGTACCCGCTGAAGTGATTGATAGTTTCCAGAACCGTTAAATCACCGGCATCTGCTGAATTCTGTAAAACAATTCCGATGCGGTTACGCCAGATATGAGATTCATGCCCACGAGTTTGAGGATCAAAGCCAAGAACTGAAACAGAGCCAGCATCACGAGTTCGAAAACCTTCAAGAATTTCAACAGTTGTGGTCTTGCCTGCACCATTTGGACCCAGAAGTGAAAAAATCTCACCTTGTGCGATTTCCAGATCAACATCGCGCACGGCATGAACATCACCGTAACTTTTCTTCAGCCCTTTTACTTCGATGAGGCTCATGTGGCTACTTTACTATGCGAAAATACACCTGTGAGCCCGCGTAGAAACTACCCAAAGAAGCGACAAAAGCCCGAAGAACCTCGGGAGATCAACATCGCCTCAACGGGTGAGAGCCTCGAAGAACACAGCGATGGCGTTTACATTGTGCGTCGTTTGACTGGCTCTGGTTCTACAAAGCCGTATCGCTGCCCAGGGTGTGATCAATTAATTCCTCTTGCAACTCCACACGTTGTTGCATGGCTTGAATACGATGAAGATGGACGTAGACATTGGCACACCGCGTGCTGGGCAAAGAAAGATAAGCGTCGTCCAAATACAGAACGAACTCGTAACGCTCCTAGGTATTAACCCAGTCTTCCCTTTAATAACTTTGTCAGCTTAACAATAATTTTTTCTTCACCAGCTGTGCGCTTAAAACTAAGAGGTCGTAGCGGAATACTAAATCTCGTACGAACAACCGTGCGCGGATAGGTGTATTCAAGTAATCCTTCTGGTCCATGAACACGTCCGTAACCGCTGTCTTTCACTCCACCAAATGGAACTGATGAAATTGCGGCAAATGCAAAGGTTGAGTTGATAGCAACCATTCCGCACTTTAACTGTGAAGCGATCTTTTTTCCTTGACGCTTAGACCACACATTTGCGCCTAATCCATATCGGGATGAATTTGAAAGCTCAATTGCTTCCTGCATCGATGAAACTCGGTTAATGATGATGATTGGCCCAAAGGTTTCCTCACGAACAGCAGCAGAATCTTCCGGAACATCAACCAAGATAACTGGCTGAACAAAAGGTTCCTGAACAGATTTCATTGAACCATAAGCAAAACTTCCACCATCTTTAATCGCAGCTTTTATGTGGGATGCAATTACCTTGATCTGTGAAGGCATGGTCGCTGGGCCATAATTTCCATCTCCAGGAGCACCTGCATGCAAAGTTTCAGCAAGTGCCACAGATTTTGCAATAAAAGCATCTGCCACACGTTCATCAACATATACACGCTCTGCGCCGATACATGATTGACCAGCATTTGCCATAGCAGACCAGATGGTTGCATCAACTGCGCGATCGATATTGGCATCTGATGCAACGATTACAGGATCTTTGCCACCACATTCCAATACAACTGGAGTCATATTTGTTGCACATGCTGCAGCCACTAACTTTGCGGTACGGGTTGAACCGGTAAATGACAACTTATCGATTGCGCTAGTGCACAAGGCGTTACCAGTATCTGCAAGACCTGTGATTGTCGTGAAGATATCTGCGAAGGGTGAGATTGAATTAAAGCTTTCCTGCAACCATACGCCTACACCTGGTGTGTACTCACTTGGTTTAAATACAACGGTATTTCCCGCAGCAAGGGCATAAACAATTGATCCAACAGGAGTAAAGATCGGATAGTTCCACGGTCCAATAACACCAACAACTCCTAGTGGTGAACGTTCAACTGTGGCAGACATGTTGGCCATAAGCGCGCCCGGCGCGCGATATGAGGTTCGCATAATGTCTTCTGCGTGACGTGCAGCCCAGCCAATATGGCTGACAGCAATTGATGCTTCAAGCTTTGCATCGCCCAGTGGCTTTCCTGTTTCCAGTGAAACAAGTGCTGCGATCTGATCGATGTTGTTAATAATGAAGTTGCTCCAAGCAAGTAATACCTTTTTGCGGCCGGAAAAACCTAACTTCTCCCAAGCTACGCTCGCTTCGCGGGCACGTGCTACGACAGCTGCAACCTCTTTGGTGGAATAGATTGGATATGTTCCAGCTACTTCACCAGTTGCAGGATTACGTGAGTTAAATTTCTTGGACATGACATCAAGCGTAGTCGGCAATAGATAGGATTTGAAGCATGAGCCAGACAGTTAGACCAAGCAGTGTCTTTGAATCTGAGCGCACCCCGTTTCATGTAATTACCGCTGATGGCGTTAATCTGATTGGCGAGGTTGCAGCACCCATTGGCCCATCAAAAGGTGCGATTTTGTGCTTGCATCCACTGCCAACAGCTGGCGGAATGATGGATAGCCATGTTTATAAAAAGGCAGCAAATCGCTTACCTGCAATGGCAGGAATTACAGTGGTTCGATTCAATACTCGTGGCACCACGAGTGAAGCTGGAAGCAGCTCAGGCGAATTTGATAATGGAAAAGCAGAGCACTTTGATGTGGAAGCGATGCTTTCATACTGTTTTGATACTTTGAAGTTGGAAAATGTTTGGGTAACTGGGTGGTCATTCGGAACTGATTTAGCGTTGCAACACGCAAAGGATCCTCGACATAAAGGGTTAATTCTCTTAAGTCCACCACTTCGCACAACTACAAATGAACAACTTGAATTCTGGAATTCAGATCCACGACCAATTACTGCTCTAGTTCCCGAACTAGATGATTATTTACAACCAGATGCTGCACGTGAACGGTTTGCGATTGTTCCAAAGTTGAAGATCATTGCAGTGGATGAAGCAAAGCATTTATGGCTTGGGGAACCATCGGTGCATCGCGTGCTTTCAGAGATTAACTCGATTGTTACTGGCGCAACTACGCCACTTCCGCTTGAGTTTTAGCTGTTATTTGCTCGAGGAATAACTACTTCATCGAGAATTAAAATGATGGAAGCTGCAACAGGTACCGCTAGCAATCCGCCTACTAAGCCAAGCAAAGATGAGCCAATGAGCGCTGAAATGATAGTGACAGCGCCAGGTACAGACAATGTGCGCTTCATGATTCGTGGAGTCACTACATAGTTTTCAATCTGCACATAAACCACATACGCAACGAAGGCGATTACTCCAACCCACACCGATTCGGTCAGAGCGATCAATGTGACGATTCCACACCCTAAGAAGTGGCCAATCAACGGGATTAAAGCTGCAACTAGAACAATCATGCCGATTGCAATTGGGGATGGCATTCCAAGAACAGTTGCTAAAACAACAACAAATACAGCAGCCATAGCTGCAATCAAAATTTGGCTTCCAACAAAAGAACCTACGCGAGCGATGATCGCATGGGTTAGACGTCCTACTCGATCGCGACGGCTTGCAGGAACAAGTGAAAGCCCAAGATCAATCGCTTGTGGAAGTGAGGTAATGAAGTACAGAGTTAAAACCAAGATAGTAAGTGCGGTGAAGAAACCTGAAAGCACAGATTTTCCAACACCGATAACTCCGCCAAATGTAGAAATCAATAATGTGCCATCAGATGTAATCGACTTCAACTTTGTTTGCAAAGTGTCGATTAAACCAAACTGTTCATTTAGGCGATTGATTGTGTCATTTTTCATTAAATCTTGAAGTAGTGCTGGAGCGGTATTAATTAAATGAGTTCCCTGACTAACCACTGGTGGAATCACGATAGATGCGAAGAAAATAACAAATAAAATTACAGATGAAAAGATTACTGTTACTGCCGCGCTTCTTGAAAGGTTTCTTTTACGCAATGCTTCAACAGCCGGATTTAAACCTGTAGCCAAGAATAAAGCGATCAAGATCAGAACAAAGATCTGCGAAACACTTGCAAGCGCCCGCATCAAGATGATTGCAGTAAGGGCTCCCAGAGTCGCGATAAATCCAAAGTAAAAAGGATGTGAACGATTGATTGGAGCACCTAAGGTCCCATAATCGACTGGTGATTTAGCAACTTTGGGGGATCGTGTAGTTGCTTTCTTGATTCTCTCTGGAATAGCCATGGGTTCATTCTAAAGTGATTACTTCACACTATTTGAGACGTGGTGTTCATGTTCTTGTCACAAATATGAGAGAGAATACGGACTATGGCGCTACGCATCACGGGATTAGGCGAGGAGATCGCAGCTGTTACTGGCCTGCCCTGGCACCTTCCTTTGGAAGAGTGGCCCGAAGATCCAGCGCTTGCTGAAAAGCGTGGTATTTCACGCCACGTTGTGCGCCTGGTTCGAGCCAGCAACGATCCTGATGCCGAGGTCTACGCCGTGAAAGAAACAGTTGCTGAGTTTGCAAACCGTGAATACAAAATTCTTCGTGAGTTATCACAGCAAGGAGCTCCTTGCGTTGAGCAGGTTGCCGTTGTTGAAGGTCGCACTGATGCCAATGGTGAAGAACTCCCTTGTGCAATTGTGACAAGATTCCTTCCGTATTCATTGCCCTATCGCGTTTTGTTGTCAGGTGCAGTTACTGCTCATGAGATTACAACGATGGCAAGTGCTCTTGCGATGCTGCTAGTCCGACTTCACTTACTAGGTTTCTGGTGGGGCGATTGTTCATTGTCCAATACATTATTTAGACGTGATGCTGAAGGTTTTGCTGCATACCTTGTAGATGCTGAAACCGGTGAATTTCAGAAAACTCTTAGCGATGGACAACGCGAACATGATCTAGAGATCGTTCACTTCAATGTGGCAGCCGAACTTGAAGATCTTGCACTTTCAGGAGTTTTATATCCTGGCATGGAACCTGTACGTGCTTCCGAAGCTGTGATTCGTAGATACCGCAGAATATGGGCGGCATTAAAAGAGCGCCAGCTGTTGGATCCCAATGATCGCAAAGCGGTTGAGCGGGCCATGCGCCAGCTTCACGATTTAGGATTTGCTGTTGAAGAGGTTTCTGTAACCATCGATGGTGATACAAAGATGATTTCATTCCAACCGAAGCTAGTTGCAGCTGGATATCACACACAACGTTTGCGTGAATTAACTGGACTTGAAACTGAAGAGCTTCAAGCAAAGAGATTATTGGCTTCCTTTGATCGCTATCGCTCACGCGAAAACACAACAGGAATGTCCGTGAATGAAATGGCGAAGAAGTGGTTAAGTGAAGTCTTTGAACCAATCATCAATCGCGTACCTGCCGAAATGCGAGGCCGTGTAGAACGCGCACAGATGTTCCATGAAATCCTTGAAAATCGCTGGTATTTAAGTGAAAAAGTGGGTCACGATGTGGGGTTAGAGGAAGCAACAGATAACTACTGTTCAGAAGTGTTGCCGTTGCGACGAGATTCAGGTGTAGACATAGTCGCTGAATAGGTAGGATTGCAGCATGAGTTTGCCACCTAACTTCGGGCAGGCCTTTGATCTAAGTTCACTTACTAAGCCAAAGGTTGATACATCACTACCGATGCCCGGAATTGAAGTTTCAGTAGAAAACCTAAGTACAGAAATTCTCCCATTGTCATTGGTACGGCCAGTGATTGTTTTGATGTGGTCACCACGCAGTCAAGAGTCCGCAGACATGGTCACAACTCTTGGAAAGTTAGAAACAGATTACAAATCTGCCTGGAGCTTAGCTCGAGTAAATATTGATACCCATCCTGAAGTTGCACAGGCTTTTCAAACTAAAAATGTCCCATATGCAGTAGCGATTATTGCCGAGCAAATGGTTCCACTTTTTGAACAGGCCTATCCAGAGGCACAGGTGCGAATGGTGCTGGATAAAGTTCTCACTCTTGCCGCAGAACAAGGTGTTGGCGAAGCACCCGTCGAACAGATGGAGCCAGAAGAGATCGAAGCGATGGATGCTTTGGAAGCTGGAAACTATCCTGCTGCTGAAGCGGCCTATAAAAAGTGGCTTGCACGAAAGCCTGCAGAAAATCTTGCAAAGCTTGGATTAGCGCAAACTCAGTTGTTAATGCGCACAGAAGGTCTAGAGCTCAACGATGTGATTGCTCAATCTATGGCAGATCCAACAAGTATTGATCTGCAATTAAAGGCGGCCGATGTTGAGATGGTTAACGGGGGAGTCGAAGCTGCGTATACCCGTTTACTTCATGCCGTTAAACTCACTTCTGGAGATGATCGCACCAAGGTTAAGAATCACCTACTAGATCTCTTCTCTTTGGTGGACTCCTCAGACCCGCGTTTAATTGCTGCTCGCAAAGAGTTAGCTAGCGCCCTTTTCTAATGCTTACCGAAGCTAAGGAATTACAGGGACTTAAGGTCATTTTCTTCCTGTTCGGCTTAAGCATCATGAGCTGGCTGCCTCGTTTTCCAGAAGTTAAAGCCAATCTTGGACTTACTAATGGTGAGTTCGGCTCGCTCATCAGCTTAGGTTCAATAGGAAATGCTGTCTCGCTTTTAACAGTAGGTCATTTAGTACACAAATATGGCGCAAAGAGAATGATGCAACTGGCGGCGGCTGCTTTGGCGATAAGCATCATTGCGCTGACGCAAACAAGCTCAACTTTTATATTCTTAATTTTTATTATTCTGCAAGGTGCAGGAATTTCAGCTTTTCATATTTCGATTAACTCGCAAGGTTTTAGCTATCAAGATAGGACAAAGAAGCAGGTAATCACTTTGCTGAGTGGCTATTGGAGCAGCGGAGCCTTAATCACATCTGCCATTGCTGGTTTACTTGTGGATCTAGTCTCGCTGCAAGTTCACATTTTTGTAGTAGCGATTTTCTCATTCGTTGTGATGCTCCGGGTGATCGGAACCATGACCCCAAATCTTGTGAAACCAAATGAAAACCCAGAATCTGATTTCAAACTCAGAGATACCTTTAAAGGCTTTAACTTTGATATTTTGATTTCTGGTGGTTTGCTCTGCGCGATCATGCTTGAGTTTGCGATTGGCGATTGGGCTGCGATCTTTGCCAAGGAAGATATGGGAATTGTTAGCGGGTTACATACACTTCCATACATTCTCTTTATGCTGACAATGATTCTTGGCCGATTGAACTTTCATCGTTTGTTGGACCGCTACACAATGGAGCAAATGGCACGCGTAGCATCAGTAGTTTCAAGTCTTTCATTTCTGCTTGGAATCGCAGCAGTTACATTGCTAGGTCACGATAATCAACTTCTCACAATCATTATCCTTTCAATTTCATTTACATTTACTGGAATCGGATCATCATTCTTGGGGCCAAGCATGATGAATGCAGCAAATGCCAGATCACGCTTTCCAGCAAGCGTAGTTATTGGGCAAATTGGAATTATTAACATCTGTTTAGTCTTTGTAATGCGTTGGATCATTGCCTGGACTGCTCAGGCAACCTCACTGTCGATTGCTTTATGTATTCCAGCCACAATGTTGCTGGCTGTGCCTTACTTTGCGAAGGTATTTAAGAGCGCTTAAACCAGACAGTTGCAAGTGGCGGGATACGAACTGCAGCCATCTGAGATTCAGAAACAACCACAGCGCTATTGCGAATTCCGCTTCCGCCATAGGTAAGGTCATCGGTATTTAATACTTCAGTCCATGTTCCAGCCGATGGAAATGGAAGTTGATAACTTTCATGCGGGACTGGAGAAAAGTTAGTTACGCTAACTAAAGCGGTTGCATGATCATCCCACCGAGCAAAAGCTACGATATTTGCTGCTCCGTCATTTCCTACCAACCAACTAAATCCTTCTGGGTTTGTATCTTTCTCCCACAGCGCAGCGGTTTGCTTGTACATTGCATTTAGATCGGCAACGACCTTTTGAACCCCTTGATGTTCTGCGAACTCAGTTAAGTACCACTGCAATCCGGCGCTTTCATTCCATTCATCATTTTGAGCAAACTCGCTACCCATAAAGAGCAGTTTCTTGCCTGGATGAGCCCACATAAATCCATATAGTGCACGAAGTGTCGCCAGCTTCTGCCAACGATCTCCGGGGAATTTATTTACTAATTGTCCCTTGCCATGCACAACTTCATCATGTGACAGCGGAAGCATGAAGTTTTCGCTCCAGGCATACAGGATTGAGAAAGTGATTTCATCATGGTGGTACATGCGATGAATTGGTTCTTGCTGCAGGTACTGCAAAGTGTCATGCATCCAGCCCATGTTCCACTTGAAGCCAAAACCAAGCCCGCCACCTGAAGTATCTCCTGTTACGCCAGACCACGCTGTTGACTCTTCAGCAATCATCATGATGCCAGGGTGGGTCTTATAAGCAGTAGATGTAGCCTCTTGTAGCAGCTGAACCGCCTCTAGATTCTCGCGGCCGCCATTCTTATTGGGAAGCCATTGTCCTTCTTCGCGCGAATAATCTAAGTACAGCATGGATGCAACAGCATCTACGCGGAGTCCATCAATGTGGAACTCTGTTAGCCAATACAAGGCGCTAGCAACTAAGAAGTTACGAACTTCGTTGCGACCAAAGTTAAAGATCAATGTGCCCCAGTCGGGATGCTCGCCTAAACGAGGATCAGCGTGCTCGTACAAAGCAGTGCCATCAAATTTTGCAAGCGCCCATTCATCCTTTGGAAAGTGCGCAGGAACCCAATCCAGAATTACGCCAATACCTGCTGCGTGCAATGCATCAACTAAAAACTTAAATTCATCTGGCGAACCAAATCGCGAAGTTGGAGCAAAAAACGAAGTTACTTGATATCCCCATGATGGACCGTATGGGTGTTCAGTTACTGGAAGAAACTCAATATGAGTAAAGCCTTGTGCTGTTACATAATCAACTAATTCAACTGCCAGCTCGCGGTAGTTCAAACCAAGCTTCCATGAACCAAGGTGAACTTCATAAACAGAAACCGCTGATCTCCAAGATTGGAACTGTGATCTCTTGGCAATCCATTCGGAGTCTTTCCACTGATAGGTCGACTCTTCGACAATAGATGCAGTCTGGGGAGGGATCTCGGTTGCGCGAGCCATTGGATCAGCGTGATCAACCCATCGACTATCGATTCCACACACAGCAAACTTGTACTTAGTACCCGCACCGATATCTGCGATGAAGATTTCCCAGATTCCAGAGGAACCTAAGCGATGCATTTGGTGAGTATTGCGATCCCAGTAGTTGTGATCACCAATTAAGGAAACGGCATGAGCATTGGGTGCCCATACAGAAAAAGCAGTGCCTAGCAATGCTCCCGAATCATCACGTTTTACTTGTGCGCCAAGTGCTTTCCACAGCTGTTCGTGGCGGCCTTCAGCGATCAGATAAAGGTCTAGCTCGCCAAGAGATGAATGCGGATTTAAGAATGTTGCAGCAGGAATCTCGTTGTTACCATCTTTGCCCAGGAACTTCGAGAAGATTCCCATCGTTACAGCTTTACCTGAACGATATGTGCAACCTTGCCAACAGGACGGGCTGGATTGAGTGAAACAAAGGTATGCGGATTCCATGTCATTGAGGCACCATCAAGGAGATCCTTAACCTCAAAATCATGACCATCAATGCCAAGTGCTTGCATGTTCCAATGCACTGTTGTTCCTTGCGCATAACTTGGATCTAGGTTTACAACAACCAAGATTAAATCTTTGCCCTGGCGCTTTGAATACGCGATGATCGCATCTGAATCTGTGTCATGGAAGGTTAAGTTGCGAAGGCGTTGCAGCGCAGGATGAGCTTTACGAATCGAGTTTAGTTGCGCAATAAATGGAGCGAGCGTTAAACCCTTTTTACCCGCACCTTCCCAGTCGCGCACCTTGATCTCATACTTCTCTGAATCCATGTACTCCTCGCCACCTTCTTTGAAGGCGCGGTGTTCATAAAGTTCGTAACCGGCGTACATTCCCCATGATGGAGTCAAAGTTGATGCTAGAACTGCACGCAATGCAAACATTGCAGGGTTTCCACTTTGCAAGTGGAATGGATTGATATCTGGAGTGTTTACCCAGAAATTTGGGCGGAAGAAAGCACTAGTAGTTTGTGAAACCTCTTTGGCGTAATCAACGAGCTCCCACTTGCTGGTGCGCCATGTGAAATAAGTGTATGACTGATGGAATCCGGCTTTACCCAAGGCGTGCATCATTGCTGGACGCGTAAATGCCTCTGCTAAGAAAACCACCTCTGGGCTCTCTTCACGCACAATAGTCATGACATCCTGCCAAAAGTGAACAGGTTTTGTATGCGGGTTATCGACGCGGAAGATCTTTACTCCCTTTGATACCCACAAACGAATGATGCGAAGAACTTCATTGCGAATGCCTTCGTAATCATCATCAAAGTTAATTGGATAAATATCTTGGTACTTCTTTGGAGGGTTTTCGGCGTAAGCGATACTTCCATCTGCCCGCTTGTTAAACCATTCAGGGTTGCTCTTTACCCATGGATGATCAGGTGAAGTTTGCAGAGCAAGATCCATGGCAATTTCTAAACCATTCTTACCCGCAGCCTTTACGAAATCCTCAAAATCCTTCATCGTTCCAAGTGCTGGATTAATCGCATCATGACCACCATCGGCGTTGCCAATTGCCCAAGGAACTCCGCAATCATCAGGCTTTGCATCAAGAGTGTTGTTCTTACCCTTGCGGTGCGCAATTCCAATTGGATGAACAGGAGGTAAATACAAAACATCAAAGCCCATGGCAGCTACACCAGGTAAGCGTTTAGTTGCTGTTGCAAAAGTTCCACTTGTTACAGATCCATCAGCATTTCGCACTGCACCTTCGCTGCGCGGAAAGAACTCGTACCAAGATCCAACAAGTGCGCGATCGCGATCTGCCCGCACTGGATATTTGTCTGATTCACCAGTAACGGTGCGATACTGCGAAGTGCTAGAAGCCTTTACAACAAAGTAAAAATCACCTTCCGATGGAACAGTGAAACTTCCTTCGTAGCGATCTGTGCCTGGCCAATTTTCAACTAGTGGCTGGCAATCAACCATCTTGTTCTTTGAGTTAAACAAACAAACTTCAGCGGTTAATGTTTCATGGCCTTCAATGGTGATCGTTGCGCATACGGAAATTGTCTCTTCTGCGATTGCTTTCACCGCAACAAATTCTCCCCCGAAGTAAACCGCGGGGGAGATATCTGTGATTGGAATTCTAGAGATCAACCTGAGCCTTCTGTATTGCCAGCATCTGCAGCTGAGACATCGTGGATACGATACTTAGCCATAGCCTGGGTGACAATGCTTTGCTTGATTTCACCTTGGTTACAAAGTTGCTGCAACACGGCCACAGCGATGGATTCAGCATCAACCTTGAAGTGACGACGAAGTGCTCCACGAGTATCTGACAGACCGAAGCCATCAGTTCCAAGTGAGTAGAACGGCTGATCGACCCATGGGGCAACCTGATCCTGAACAGCGCGCATAAAGTCGCTGACAGCGATTACAGGTCCCTTTGCATCAGCCAGCTTCTTGGTGATGTAGGCCTTGCGTGGATCTGTTGGATTTAGAAGGTTGTGGCGATCTGTTTCAAGACCATCACGACGAAGCTCATTCCATGAAGTTACAGACCAGACTGAAGCGTTAACGCCCCAATCATCAGCAAGCAACTGCTGAGCCTTAACAGCCCAGTTAACTCCTACACCTGAAGCCAAGATCTGCGCGCTCTTCTTGCGAGAATTCTTAGCTGGTGAGTACAAGTAAATTCCCTTGAGCAGACCATCAACATCAAGGTTCTCTGGCTCTGCAGGATGCATGTATGGCTCGTTGTAAACAGTTAGATAGTAGAAAATGTTTTCGCTATTTTCACCGTACATACGACGAAGGCCATCTTTAACAATGTGTCCTAGTTCGTAAGCAAATGCAGGATCGTAAGCAACAACTGCAGGGTTAGTAGCAGCTAGAAGAAGCGAGTGACCATCTTCATGCTGCAGACCTTCACCATTAAGAGTTGTACGACCTGCAGTTGCACCAACTACAAATCCTCGAACCATCTGATCTGCCGCTGCCCAGAATGCATCGCCCGTGCGCTGGAATCCAAACATTGAGTAGAAGATGTAAATAGGAATCATTGGTTCATCATGTGTTGAGTATGAAGATCCAACTGCGGTGAATGAAGCTACAGATCCTGCTTCATTAATACCTTCGTGAAGAATTACACCTGAAGTAGATTCCTTGTAAGAAAGCATAAGTTCGCGGTCGACCGCGGTGTACTGCTGTCCGTGTGGTGAGTAGATCTTCATCGTTGGGAACAATGAATCCATACCAAAGGTACGAGCCTCATCAGGAATGATTGGAACGATGCGAGCACCAAGTCCTGGATCCTTAACAAGATCCTTCAGCATTCGAACAAATGCCATCGTTGTTGCGATTTCCTGTTGACCAGAACCACGCTTTACAGAGTCATAAACAGTCTCTGCTGGCATTGTTAATGGACGAGACTTTGCGCGACGACGTGGAATTGATCCACCAAGCTCTGCGCGACGTTCTGCAACGTACTTTGCCTCTGGAGAATCTGCAGCTGGCTTGTAATAAGGAGGTAAGTACTTATCCAACTTCTCATCTGGAATATCAAGATGCAATGTGTCGCGGAACTTCTGAATGTCTTCCAGCGTCATCTTCTTCATCTGGTGCGTTGAGTTGCGACCTTCGAAGTGTGAACCAAGTGTCCAACCCTTAACAGTCTTAGCCAAAATCACTGTTGGGCGGCCATTCTTTTGAGTTGCAGCTGTGTAGGCAGCAAATAGCTTCTGATAATCATGTCCACCGCGCTTTAGGTTCCAGATCTGATCATCAGACCAGTTTGAAACCATTGCAGCTGTACGTGGATCGCGACCGAAGAAGTTATCGCGAACAAACTTTCCTGATTCAGCCTTAAATGTTTGGTAATCGCCATCAAGTGTTTCATTCATCAACTTAACAAGTGCGCCTTCGCGATCTTGTGCAAGAAGTGGATCCCAACCACGACCCCAAACAACCTTAATAACATTCCATCCAGCGCCACCGAAGATTGCTTCAAGCTCTTGAATAATCTTTCCGTTACCACGAACAGGTCCATCAAGGCGTTGCAAGTTGCAGTTAATAACAAAGGTTAAGTTGTCTAGCTTTTCACGGGTTGCAAGACCGATCGCACCTAATGTGTCGACCTCATCCACTTCACCATCGCCAAGGAATGCCCACACATTTTGATCACTTGTGTCTTTGATTCCACGGTTATGTAAGTAACGGTTGTAACGTGCTTGATAAATCGCATTCAGTGGTCCGATACCCATCGACACAGTTGGGAACTGCCAGAAGTCCGGCATCAAACGTGGGTGAGGGTAAGAAGAAAGTCCGCCACCTGGATGTGAAAGCTCCTGACGGAAACCATCTAACTGATCTTCAGATAAGCGACCTTCTAAAAATGCGCGTGCATACATTCCGGGACTTGCGTGACCCTGGAAGAAAATCTGATCTCCGCCACCTGGGTGATCCTGACCGCGGAAGAAGTGGTTGAAACCAACTTCATACAACGCAGCAGATGATGCGTAAGTAGAGATGTGTCCACCTACTCCAACACCTGGACGCTGTGCGCGGTGAACCAACATCGCAGCGTTCCAACGGTTGATGCGACGGATCTTGCGTTCTAAATCTTCATCACCAGGAAATGGTGCTTCATGCTCAGGAGCGATTGTGTTGATGTAATCAGTTGTTCGAAGCGCTGAGATTCCTACATTCTTTTCACGTGCATGTTGCAGCAGGTTAAGCATCAAGTAGCGAGCGCGTACAGGACCAGCCGCCTTGAGGGCCGCATCAAAGGAGGCTCTCCATTCAGCAGACTCAGATGGGTCGGTGTCGACTAGCTGTTCAATATTGAGGTCGGGCGCTTCGAAGTTTTCGCTCATGTGCCTATTCTCGTCCTTACTACCCCGTAAGTGGAAATTGAGAAGGTGTGAAATTGAGCGTGCCTACCTCTTGCGCGCAGGCCTGAAGTTGTGTGGACTTAGCCCGTGCCTACGCGGATGGGATTTGCCAAGGATGACCTCATTTTGGAGGTCGGCCATGACTCTGATTGCGATTCCACAATTCGAGATCAGATCATGTCAATCACAGGGACAGCTTTTCTAGAAGGCTCAACTTCTGATGTGGTCGATGGAGTTTTGTTGTGGTGGCGCGATGGAGATGGCGATCTTGTCGATGAATTAATGGATGGCCTAACCTATCTATCTGAGACTGGACCAATTTGGGTATTAACTCCCAAAGCAGGTCGTGCCGGTCATGTTGAACCCAGCGATATTCAGGATGCTGCGCCAATTGCAGGTCTAAGTCAAACATCCACAATCGCGCTCGCAGGTGATTGGGCAGCAACTCGATTAGTGGCACGTAAAGCGGGCAAACGGTAAGTTTGTCGCTATGACATTATCAATTGGAAACGCAGCGCCAGATTTTGAATTGGCAAATCAGCATGGTGAAAAAGTAACTCTGTCTTCATTTAAGGGACAGAAAAATGTTCTGATCATGTTCTATCCATTTTCATTTACTGGTGTGTGCACCGGCGAATTGTGCGCACTTCGCGATGACCTTTCATCATTCCAAAATGATGATCTACAAGTTCTTGCAATCTCTTGTGACTCTGCATATGTGCAACGAGTCTTTGCTGAGAAAGAGGGATATCAATTTCCAGTGTTGTCAGATTTCTGGCCACATGGTGAAGTTGCAAAGGCGTATGGAGTTTTTGAAGAGTCAAAGGGATGCGCACTTCGCGGCAGCTTCCTCGTTGATAAAGAAGGCATCCTTCGCTGGGAAGTGAAGAATGGCTGGGCTGCGCGTGAAAACGCTGATTACAAGGCGGCTATCGCTGCTCTGTAAGCGTGATTTAGGAAATTGTGGACTCGTAAGTTAAGATTTGGGTCTGCAATATCGGGTGGTTAGCTCAGTGGTAGAGCGTCTCGTTTACACCGAGAATGTCGGGGGTTCGAAACCCTCACCGCCCACAAGTAAGTTTTACAACGAACAGATGCGAATAACTCGCATCTGTTTTTTATTGTTCATTTATATTTAGTTGAAATTTCAACTAAATTGGGTTATGGTTCGCAAGTACCGCAAGAAGCGGTTCCACACTTTCAAATAAAGGATTTAACAATGTCAGTTCTTTCAACTTTGCCAGCAGGTACATACACAATCGATGCTTCACACAGCCGCGTGGGCTTTAGCGCACGCCATGCGATGGTTACAAAGGTTCGCGGTTCATTCAATGACTACACAGGTTCAGCAACAGTTGCTGATGGTGCAGCAACAATTTCAATCGATATCAACGTTGCATCAGTAGATACACGCAGCGCAGACCGCGATGGTCACCTACAGTCCGCTGATTTCTTTGATGTAGCAAACTTCCCAAAGATCACTTTTGCATCAACATCTGTTAAGGATTCAGGATCAGACAAGCTTGCAGTTGAAGGCAACCTAACAATCAAGGATGTTACAAAGCCAATCACAATCGAGTTCGAGTACACAGGTACAGCAACTGATCCATTCGGTAACGCTCGTTACGGTTTCGAAGGCGAGTCAGAGATCAACCGTAAAGACTTCGGTCTTACATGGAACGCTGCACTAGAAACTGGCGGAATCCTAGTTTCTGAAAACATCAAGCTTGAGTTCGAAATCTCAACAATCGCAGCTAAGTAATTCACACACTCCTAAGTAAAGGCCCTACGAGAAATCGTGGGGCCTTTACTTATTACAAACCGCGCTCAAACTTTTCAAATGACCACAAATCAATCTCATCGAGATTAAGAACATCCATTTTATTTGCAGCCAAAATATCTGAAATCTGAGCCCGGTGTTCTGATGCGTGATGAATAGCTTGGACAAGGATGGTTGAAGTCAGAAACTCAACTTCATCGCCGTATCGAATGAATTTCCGCATCGCATCTGGAGTATCAATGAGGGAAAGTAGCTGGGCATCACGCGCAGCACACACCGTGATCAAATGAGTAATGTCTGATGCGCTCTGTGGAGGATCAAACTCTGTTGGTGCAGGCTGCTCAACAATGCGCGAGATCAAGCGTCCTTCAGCGATAACAATGTGGTGTGCAATCTTTCCGACGGTCCAGTCCGGATTCCACGCAGAAAAGTTGATTGCTTCATCAGGAAGGTCTTTTAGAATTTCAAGCATCTGCTTGTTGGCCCAAGCCATGTGCTTGAAGGAACGTTCGACTAATGGATTGCTCATAGATTTACTGTAATACAGAGTTATTTGGCTTTCACTACCTGCTGACCTAAACTTAACCCACACTTACATAAGCGGTCAGGAGAAAAACAACGATGAAGGCATCTCCAAGCGACCAGCGTTCAATTTTAGATATCCAGCGTTTTGATCAGCAGGCGACATCTCTTCGCCACAAGGCTTCGACCCTTCCAGAACTTGCAGATTTAGCTAGCACGACAGTCAAGTCAAACAATGCTCGTGATCTTCGCATTGCAGCAGAAACTGAACTTAACGATGTAAAGCGCGAATTAGCTCGCGCTGAAGGCGATGTAGAACAGATCGTTACTCGAATTACACGTGACGAGTCCCGTCTAAATGGTGGAAGTGCGTCACCAAAAGAGCTTGAACAACTTCAACACGAGGTCGGAACTCTTGGCGCACGACGTGCAGAACTCGAAGAGGTCGAGCTAGAGATCATGATGCGCGTGGATGAGATCAACTCACGCATCACTACTTTGAAGGCTGAAGAGGCAGAACATGCTGCAGTAATTGCAGATCTAGAAATTCGCAAAGAAAATACAATGGCAACTATCAATAATGATTTAGATGCAATTTCAAAGGACCGCAGCGAAACATTGCAGAGCATTGAAAAGGCATTAGTTGATTTATACGAAAAGATACGCGAAACCACTGGGGGAGCAGGTGCTGCAGCGCTTGTTGGCGGCGCATGTACTGGATGCAACCTTTCAATCAACACAATCGAATTAAAGCGAATCGCTGAACTTGCTGAGGATGAAGTGGTGCGCTGTGAAGAGTGCCGTTGCATTTTGGTGCGTGGAGTTTAAGTGGCACGTCACTTTCTTTTAACCGCTGATGGTGGTTCACGTGGCAATCCGGGACCTGCTGGCTATGGTTCTGTGATCACTGAAAACGGAAAAATTATCGCCGAGTTGTATGACTTCATCGGTGTTGCGACAAACAATGTTGCTGAATACAGCGGATTAATCGCAGGTTTAACCGCCATCAACCAAATTGATCCATCAGCCACAGTTGATGTGAAGATGGATAGCAAGTTAGTTGTAGAACAAATGTCTGGCCGCTGGCAGATTAAGCACGCGGATATGCGAGTTCTTGCACAATCGGCGCGCTCTGCGCACAACCCTTCTCAAGTTACATACACATGGATTCCGCGAGATGAGAACTCACATGCGGATCGCCTTGCAAATAAAGCACTTGATCAACAAGCAGGTGGTGGCGAGGTTGTACAGACTCAGCAGAATTACTTAACTGAACGTTTGTTATCAAGTGAAAAAGCAACAACAATTTTCTTAATTCGCCATGGCGAGACCATCTTGACTCCATTTAAAAAGTTTTCAGGTGATGGTCCACTAAATCCAGAGTTAACTGAGATTGGTTTAGAGCAAGCTGAAAAAGTTGCAGCAGCGGTTGCAAAGTTAAATCCTGAGGTCATCATCGCTTCACCACTTAAGCGCACGACTCAAACCGCTGAAGCGTTGTCACGCATCACTGGATTGCCAATTACTTTTGAAGATGCCTGGATTGAATGCTCTTTTGGAATTTGGGATGGCATGTCAATCGATGAGGTTAAGGAAAAGTATCCAGCTGACTACCAATCATGGATTTCATCGACTGGTTTTGCACCTCCGCAAGGAGAGTCTTACGACAACGTCGCGGTGCGCATTGATGCAGCTTTAAGCCAGATTGCCGCGGAATACCCTGGGCAACGAGTGGCAGTTGTAACCCACAACGGAACTATTAAATCTGCTGCAAAAGTAGTTGTTGGAGCACCTGCCGAAAGCATCTTCCATATTGATGTTTCTCCATGCTCAATAACAACTGTTTCAATCTGGCCAAGTGACGGCCTTCGAGCATTACGAACTCTTAACGAGCAATCACACCTACATTAATCCGACAGATTTCAACCATAACTTCGCCATCTCTTCATGACCGTATGGCGATGGATGAATTCCATCATCTGCTAAATCCGCCATTGGCATCGTTTGGGCTAACGAATTGAGATGCTGATCAAAGGGCACTAGAACTGCGTTGAATTCCTTGGCCATGTCGTGGACCACCTGAATCTTTGGATCTAAATCCTCTCTCCAGGTGTTCATCTCTTCGCGAACAGACAAGAGAAAAGGTTCACACAGAACAAAACGAGGGTTCAATTCTGCTTTAGTCCAGGTTAGTAAGCGGTGGTAACGATCCTTAAAATCTTCAACACTTGTTGGATCGTTATCGTCGTAACGGCGCCAGGTGTCATTAATTCCGATGGCGATGGAAAAAAGAGATGGTTTATTCTCTAGAACATCAGCTAGCCAACGTTTTTCAAGGTCGACCAATCTGTGACCGCTTGTGCCAACATTAATTATTTCACCTGTAAGTAATCCAGAGCGTGAAATCTCACGAACATAGCCATCTCCAAAGGGAGGTTCGATTTCGCGACCACAGTCGGTGACACTGTCACCAATAAATACGGTTGTCATTACATCCCCTTAACTTTGAAGTTCAGCCATAAGTTCGTTGATTGGGCCTTCAATTTGATCACCAAAAAGATTCTTACGATGAGCTTCGAGACGCTCTTTTAGTTCGGCAAGCTCTTTGATCTGATTCTCGGTTCCCCAGATGCATCCCTTTGTTTTGTCAAAGCTGCAGCGAGAGATTACTTCTCCGAGTCCAATGAGAACTTCACCACCGATCAGATACTTTTCTAGCCACTTATCAATCTCGGCAATCATCAGAGGCTTTGAAAAAGTAGAAGAGGTTAAGTATCCAAAGTTTTCAACAATATCTTTTCCTGCAGCAATGAACTCTTGACCAGCCTCTTCCAGTCGACCGGCACGCCAATTGGTTACGCCTTTGCGGAATACCTGACGTAGATCTGGCGCTGGGTCTCCGCCTACTGCGGTGCCCATAGATGTGCGTAGAAACTTTCGTAACGCAATGCGATCAGCTTCATTGTCTATCAGCGCAACCAAAGCGCTTTCCCAGGATTGATCTGGGTTATACGAGGTTGTGTTCCATAAGTAATCACCGATTGTGAAAAGAGGAATTTGGGACATCTCAAACTGCAACATTGGATTAGAAACCAACCCAGCGGAATATTTCTGTAAGCCGACTTCGCGACCTCTAACAGGCCCGATATATAGATTCTTTTGAAGTCCACCATCATTAACAGGGAAGTTGTCCCAGTACAGAGGTGGTCGAAGCGTGGTGCGCTCAAAAATCACTGCATCGGAGATGTCTAGGTACTCGGAAATAATTGATCGCCCAGTCCACATTAAATTAATTCGAGCGTGCAATGATTTTCCAAGCTCTTGAAGATATGGCTCATTACCCCGACCTGAATAATGCATTGGACAGACGGTTAAAGAAACCTTGGAATCTAAGGCGAGTAGCTTGTTCCATACACGGTTTGTGAAATCCGCATGGGCGGCAGCGGTAGAAACATAAGTATCTATATCTTCTTGGTGCTGAAGTTCCCAAGCAATGTCATCCCAAAGCATTCCAAAATGGCGTGCACCTAGTTCAAAGAGTTGTTTGTATCGAGTAATTACAGCGTCTACATCATTTTCATCACTGTACTTCACGGAAAGCCCCGGAGATACGCAGGTGACAATGTCGATCGCATTCTTTCGACCAATCTCGGTGAGCTCTGCTGTCTTTGCCAAGAAATCTGCATCAAAAGGTTGGCGCCAGTTGAATCGTTGCCATGGAACATCCTTTGGAGCCAAAAAGTAGGTGTTCATGTTGAAATCACCAAAGTTTTTTAATCCGCGAAGACGTTGTTCATGACTCCATGGCTTTCCATAGAAACCTTCAACTACTCCTCGAACCGGAAAATCTGGGCCTTCATCCGCAATTAGCTTTTTTTCTGCTCCGGCAGACCAGCGAAGCAAATGGTTGAGTGCATATCGAAGTGAATGATCCAGCGCGATTCCAATAGTTGCAGCAATGGTTGAACCATCGCGAGATGCACTAATTGTGTATCCCTCGAGTTGTGTTGGGCGTGATGAAACAACCGTTATCTCGAAGTTCAAATCTGTGTTGTGATCTGACCAAAATGTATCGGCGATATCTTGTTGTTGAGGGTTCAAGGTAATGATGCTCATTAGATCTCGACTTTCTGCGCTGCCTTATGGAGTTGAGAGATAAATGCTTCAGGGGTACTTCCGAAGTAGCGATTTGCGGCATGCACAACAGCTCCATAGACAGGTGCAATTTCTAAGACAGACATAGCTGCGTTGGGGATGAGGGCACGCAGTTCGGCTTCAAAAGCGTTATTAAAGACACCGCAGTTCGCTGTGTGGAGGCCTCCTGCGCGAACCACAGGGATAGCACCGGCAGGAAAATTTAATTGCAGAACTATTCCCTGGATATCTCGCGCATGTTGCTTGGCAACATGGGTAACCACATCTATTGCAGCCACATCGCCACTATTGGCCAGATCAAAGATTATGGGAGCAAGTGATTCATCTGGATGAACTCTGTCCCGCGCAATTGCGGTGAAAAATGCCTTTGGATCCTCATATCCCAACGCCCGTGGAACCGAAGAAAAAAGTTGAGTGCGCGGTGAGATTCCATGGAATGAACGAGCGATGCTATCGAGTGTAAATCCAATTAGCTGACCAGCGCCACCACCTTCTCCTAGATCCATTCCCATTGTTTGAACGGTTCGCACACCATCGCGACCAGCTGATTTTCCGCCGGTGCCTGCGATAGATACACACCCAATTCCATTTGGTGCGCCCGCGAACAGGGCAGCGAATGAGTCATTAATAATTGTGCAGCGGTTTTCCAGATCTAACGCAGCTGTTACCGGCTTAAAGAGATCGAGATCCTCTTCCCAATCAATTCCAGCTAATGCAAAAGTTGAATCGACGATATCTGCACGAGTAACTGATGCCGAGTCAAGAGCCTCATTAATAATTGCGTTCAAACTATTTTGAACGGCATTGATTCCTGAACGCTCCCAATTAGCTCCACCATTCGCGGCGGTGCCTAAGACATTTCCTTCTAGATCTACAACACAGGCGTGAGTTTTAGTTCCTCCGCCATCAATTCCAAGAATCACCTTACTCATTGAACAAACCGATCATTCCGGCATTTTCTTTACGAAGATCAGCCCACAGATCACGTGCTTGAGCAATATCTGGGCCGATTGGATTTGTTATTAAGGCACGTAACGCGCTCTCTTCATCTCCGAGTACAGCAGCTTGAATAGTTAACATTTCAAAATCTTTTACCGAACGCACAAGGCCATCGATATCCCCGCGCATGGCTGAAGTCTTGATCGACTTTGCCCCCTTGGCGCTAATAACTGCAGGGATTTCCATAACCGCATCATCTGGAAAACCAGGTACAGCGCCGTTATTTAGAGTATTTACAATGTGAGTTGTGCCAGCATCAGTGTGAATATCAGCCATCAATTCGGCTGCTGAATCGCTGTAATAAGCACCACCACGTTGCATCAACTCTTCTGGCTTTGTCACAAGTGCTTCATCTTTAAATTTCTCGATTAGCACTTCTTCAATCTTCATAACCTCGCTGGCGCGAGTTGGATTCTTTGATTGGTAGTCGACCCACTCTTTTTCAGAGTAGTAATACAAGAGATAGTAATTAGGAATTGCCTGCAACATATCAATTGAGCTTTGAGTCCACGCAGGGGAGTCGCCCGGCTTTGCCTTATCAATTGTTAATCCGCGAAATGCCTTAATTGCGTCAATACTTCGATCTTGCCCATTTACTTCAACGCCGCGGATCCAGGAAAGATGATTCAGGCCAATGTAATCAAAATTAACTTCAGTAGAAGAAACACCCATTGCATCTGCAACCTCCATACGGGTATTCCATGGAACATTGCATAGTCCAACTGTTGTTACTTGTGGCACCTGCTGAATAAGCGCTTGAGTAATTAGGCCAGCAGGATTTGTAAAGTTAAGCAGAATCGCATGTGGAGCTTCTTCAGCGATTGTCTGTGCAACCTTTAGTGCTGCAGGGATTGTTCTCAAAGCCTTTGCAAAGCCACCTACACCAACTGTCTCTTGACCAACTAAACCGTATTTGCGACCCAGCAACTCGTCGCGGTGACGTGCAGCTTGAGTTCCGACACGGAACTGTGAAACAACAAAGCTCGCGCCGCGAACACCTGCACGAAGATCAGTTCCAAACTCGATTTCAATATCAACGTGTGCTGCTTTTATCATTCTTTTCGCAAATGCTGCGATGATTGCAAGCTTTGTTGGCTCGATATCAACTAGATGAATATGGGTAATCGGTAGTCGTGAATGACGCTTGATGACACCGTCGATTAATTCAGGGGTATATGTAGAGCCTCCACCAATTACAGCAAGTTTCATTACATAGACCCAGCAAGTGGGCGAGAGTTCTTGTGCTTATCTTGGAAAACCGCATCGCAACTATGGGCAGTCGCGATATTGAGCGCACCCACCAAAATACCTGTGTCTCCAAGGGTTGAAACTTCAATACGTGGAGGGAAAGGCACGATTGCTCCAACTAGTTTCTTTATTGGATCAAGGAAGAAAGATGCTTGGCGTCCAATTCCTCCAGACAAAACTATGAGTTCAACATCTGTGACCGCTGAAATTGCAGCAACATATAAAGCAATGCGCTCTGCCTCTAAATTAATAACAGCTTTAGCTAGCTCATCGCCTTCCTTGGCCGCCTTCAATATTTCAACTGTTGAGTATGGCTCCTGCAAAACAGAGCCCTTGAACTTTTTAGCAAGACCACGCGTAAGTTCAGCGATTCGATCGCCAGATGGGTTAGTTGCATCGCGATGAGTATCTAATGGATCTCCAAAAGGAACGTAGAAGATTTCTCCTGCAGCTCCGCGATGCCCACGATGAATCTTGCCATTCAGGACAAGTCCAGAACCTAAACCTGAACCAACTGAAAGCACTGCAAAGTTTTCAATCCCTCTTCCGTGTCCTGCTGCTTGTTCAGCGACAGTCACCAAGTTAATGTCATTTTCAACGGTAGGAGCGATTCCGAACTCTTTCTTTAAGAGATCTGCAAGATTTACGCCATCCAGTGCAGCGATTGTTCCTGCGATTGCAACGACTCCAGTATTTTGATCAACAACACCAGGCGTTCCTACAACAAGAGATGCGACATCCTTGAGTGAGTACCCCGATTCTTTTAAGACTGAATTAACAGCGGTATGCATAACCGCAATTAAGTCCTTGAGGACTAGCGACTTAACTGCTACTGAAGTTTCAGCAAGCATCTTTTCGTTAAGGTCACCAACGGCCGCACGAATAAATCGTGAACCGATGTCAATTGCCAATGAAACCTTTAGATCGCTAACCGCTTCATAAACTGAACGCGCTCTCTTTGGATCATCCTCACCAGGTGTGTACTCCTGAATAAGTCCCGTTTCGATGAGAGATCGAAGAATGTCTGCTGTTGTTGGCTTTGATAGGCCGATATGACGGGCGATTTCTGCTGCATGCAAAGCGCCATTGGCGCGCAAGGTATCTAAGACGCTGCGCTCATTGAGCTCGCGAATCAGAGATGGGACAGCAGGTGTGGCGTGCATTTAGCCTTTAACTCCAGTCAAAGTCACGCCTTCGATGAAGACTTTTTGCGAGAAGAAGAAGATAACGATAACAGGAGCCATGAAAAGCGCAGAAGCTGTCATCATCATATTTGTATCAACATGGTGTTCACCTTGGAATGCATTCAAACCAATTCCCAAAGTCCATAAATCTTGATTTTCAACGATGTATAGAAGCGGACCAAAGAAATCATTCCAAGATCCCAAGAAAGCAAAGAGAGCAATTGCTGAAATCGCAGGCTTGGCAAGCGGAACGATGATTCTCATCATTAATTTAAATTCAGAGCATCCATCGATACGTGCTGCATCAGAGATCTCATCTGGAATTGATGTGAAGAATTGACGAAGCAAGAAGATTGAGAAGGCACTTGCAAAGAAACTAGGCACAATCAATGGAAGGAATGATGGAATCCAGTGCAATTTTGAGAAGATGATGTAAACGGGAATCATCGTTACTTGCCCCGGTAGCATCATTGTGGACAAAATAATGATGAAGGTTGTTTGGCGGCCCTTCCACTGTAAACGTGAAAGAACGTATGCAGGAGGAACGCTCGACACTACGGTTCCGATAGTTCCCATAATTGAGACAAACAAGGTGTTGAGGGTCCACTTCAAAAAGGGAACTGCTGTAAAGACTTCAACGTAGTTATGCCAAACAAATGGAGTTGGCCATAGAGATCTAGTTTCAGCTTGCCCCTTGCTCATTAGAGAAATAACGATCACCAGATAAAGCGGCAAGATGAAAATTGCAGAAAGGGCAATCAGTAGTGAGTGGTTTCCAACCATGTGCAAGAAGGTGTTCCACTTTTTTGCACGACGTGCCTTAATTGATTGAGCATCAATCAAGGCGTGCTGTTCTGCTGTGTAGAGACTCATTTAAATAGGGACCCGTTCGGATAGTGAACCCATCGTTTCTGGGTCTTGAGGATTACTAAGGTGCAAAGAAGGGTAATTACCAGCAAGAACCAAGCCAGGGCAGAGGCATAACCCATCTCGTACGCCTTGAACGCGCTGTGATAAATATGGGTTGCGTAGAAGTACATCGAATGCGAGTAATCATTGACTTGGCCCGCGGCAACAAAGGCTTGAGTGAAGTACTGAAAACTTCCAATAACTCCCGTTACAGTTGAAAAGAAAATGACGGGGGTCATCAATGGCAGTGTGATGTACCGGAAGGATTGCCAACCAGTTGCACCCTCAAGTTCGGCCGCTTCATAGAGTGATTTTGGAACATCTAGTAATCCAGCTAAGAAGATAATCATGGTGTCGCCGATACCCCAAAGACCCAAGAGGATGAGACCCCACTTAGACCATTTCGGGTCTAAGAACCAAAATGGTGGTTCATCAATTCCAATCTTTTCTAGAATCTTATTGATAGGGCCATAAGCGGGATTGAAAATATAGGTAAAGACCATTGTTCCGGCAACGGCGGGAACCATCGACGGTAGAAAAAAGATAGTTCTATAAAGATTCTTACCGCGCTTTGGCTTTGTTAAGACCCAAGCTGTAAAGATCGCAAAACAGATTCGCAAAGGAATACTTACTGCAGAAATCCAAATTGTATTCTTGAGCGAAATCCAAAAATCATCATCCTCGAAAAACATACGGTTGAAGTTTTCTAAGCCAACCCATTCGGGGGAGTCAATCAAATTGAACTTTGTGAAGGATTGGTAGAAAGAGGTCACCATTGGGTAGGCGGTGAAGAAAATAATTCCAAACAGCCAAGGGGATAGACATAAGAAGATGAAAAGGCGGGGAACCTTAAGTGATTTTCGGGGAGGCGCAAGCGCCCCTTTCTTTTTGAAAGGGGCGCTTGCGTTTACCCTCGTTTGCGACATGAACTAGGTTTTTCCTTTTAGCTATTTCTCGAAATGATCTGGTTAACCTTTTGAGCTAAATCAGCAAGCGCTGACTTTAGATTTGGGGTATCTCCAGCTTGCCAAGATGCCATGAGGTTTTGAAGCAATGCTTCCTCTTGGTGCTCGCCAGTGTTCTTCATAGCGTGATATGCAGACTTTGGATTAGCTGCAACATCGTAAATTGGCTGGTACCAATCAGGATACTTCGCAGGACGTGCATCCTTTGAAAGAAGTGTTGATGGAGCACCATTTGCAGCATCCCAAGCAGATGCAAGCTTTGTATCAGTTGCAAGACCCTTCATAACGATCCATGCATCCTTAACATTCTTTGAACCCTTTGAGATGCCCATTTGTGCTTCACCAACTACACCTGAACCAAATGCAGATGTGTTGTCAGGTGATGTAGGGAATCCAGCGATTCCGAAGTTCACCTTTGCTGTGCACTTATCTGCCATTGACCAATCGTCACCTGTGCAGAACATTGGTGCCATCCAGTTTGCGTCCCATTTCATAGCAACGCGGCCAGTCATGAAGTCGTGATCTGTACCCCATTCGCCTCCGCGAGATGCAACGAACTTAGTAAGCGCTTTGCTTCCCTTGTCGAAGTTTCCACCGCCATAAACCTTCGCGATGAAATCCTTCTGCCAAGCAAATGCCTTTGCCCACTTTGGATCTGAAGCAAATGCTGATGAACGGTCGCCTGCGTACCACTTTGCACCAAACATTTGTCCAAGCCACATTGAATCCATATCAAAGCCGTAGTAACCAGCCCATGGAACAAATCCTGCGGTCTTGATGCTGCCATCAGCATTGAAAGTTGTAAGAGCCTTTGAAGCCTCTAGTAGTTCAGTTGTTGTCTTAGGGGCTGCCTTAAATCCAGCCTTAGCCAAGAGATCCTTGTTCCAGAAGAATGCAAAAACTTCTGAGTTCAATGGAAGGGCACAACGAACATTGTTTGAAATAGTTGAGTTAACCGCTGCAGCGCTAAATGTTGATTTAACATTCAAGCCATTCTTACCTGCAATTAAGGTGTTGAGGTTTTGCCATGCACCTGAGCCGCAGAACCAACCCAAGTTTCCTGCACCATTTGATACAGAAATATCTGGGCCGTTGCCTGCATTAATCGCTGCAAGTGATTTAGCCATATCGATTGAACCTACTGAGGTGACCTTAAGTCCAGGATTTGCAGCTTCGATTCTTTTGATTGCTGCATTCCAGAGCTCTAAATTGCCACCCTTATAAGGGGACCACACAGTGACTGTGCGTGTTCCAGCTGCGGTTGCTGTCGTTGAAGCTGCAACCATGCTTCCTGCTGCAAGTGCAAAGATTGCAAATGAAGCTAACAAGCGCTTTTTCATCATGTACTACTCCTGTCGCGTACTTGGGTAAGTCCACAATTAGCCCACGCCGTTGTGTTAGGAAACCTACCGCTTTGTGTTAGGTTACCTTACAGATTTCCACCACATGGTCAAGGGGTTATACGGAGTATTTATGAAGAGGCGTGTCGCAGTATTTGTCGCGTTCCTTCTTCTCATTACCTTTTCTTCCATTCTTATTGCACGCTCTAGAAGTGCATCTCCATCTCTTGATGGAACTTTGATCTATCACCGATACAGCTCATATGACGCATGGGATGCGACCCTATGGATGGTCGATCTACCAACAGGTCAACAGATGCAGGTGGGCGCGAAGTGGCGCGGAATGGTCTCGCCGATCAATGCTCACTTTTCCGCCGATGGGCAAACCATCACCTTTATGGGATCTAACTCCGGGATAGTCGAAAAGGATTGGGATGTGTTTGTTTCCCGTTGGGATGGCGCTACGTGGAGCGAGCCTACAAACCTAACGGGACCAAATGGCGCTCGCGATGAAGATCCGAAGTTCTCACCTAACGGCGACACTATTATCTATAAGGAAAATGGAGTTCTGGCTACTGTTTCTAAGGCCGGTGGCGACAAGAAGTATTTAACGCCAGGCCAACCCGAATCTTCGATGCCCTTTTATTCACCTGATGGAAAAACAATTCTCTTTGAACGAAATGGTTCAATCTTCACTTTGATCGATGGAGTTTTGACGGAGATGCGTGCCGGAGCAGGTCGTAGTTCTTACTATCCAATCGCTCTTGATAATCAATCATTTCTTTTCACCCGGGTTCAAGACAATGACCACGATGCGATCTATAAAGGTTTCTACGATCGTCGGCCATCACTTCGATATTTCTTTAACTCGGGCGATTGGGATTCCTCTGATTCATATCCTTTAGCCGATGGAAGCAGATTCATTTTTTATGTATCTGGAAACTTCTTGATACCGCATGGTGGGTACAACCTGATGGTGGCCGATCTGAAGTCACAGAAGGCGTATGACTTAGATGAGCTCTTTGACGCTGAGAAAGGCATTGACCTGAACTCGGATTTCGAGGAGTTAGGGCCGGCCTGGACAAATGTGCGTTTTACGCATAGTTAATGCAATCGTTACGCAGAAACCTTGGGAAAAAGGGACATTTCGCCTAGAGTAAGCCCACCCTCGGAGAGCAAATGGCCCTCCAATCCATGCAATGACCCTCGTCAGTGCAGTTAATTTAAAGGATGGTTTACATGAAGGTACAGACACTAGGAAAGCGCAGCGCTGCAATTGTTGCTGCTCTTGCCCTTGCAGTCGGTGGCAATGTTGTTGCAGCACATGCAGCAACTGCACCTGCATATATTGATTGCCAGCTATTTGGTGCTGGCGAGCCTGATCACATCGATCCAGCTCTAACATCAACACTTGTAGGCGCCAACGTTGCAACAATGCTATTTGACGGACTTACAGACACAGATGCAAACGGAAACCTTTACGGTGAAGTTGCTTCAAAGTGGGTAACTAAGGACGGCGCAAAGACTTGGACGTTCACACTTAAGAAGGGTCTGAAGTTCTCTAACGGAGAAGCAGTTCTACCTTCATCATTCGTCAACGGCTGGAAGCGTTCAATGGATTCCAAGTTGGCTTCAGAGGTTGCATACCACGGTGACTTCATCTTGGGTATGAATGCATACTCAACTGGTAAGGGCGCATTCCCATCATCATCAGTAGTAGCAGATGACAAGGCAATGACTCTTGTAGTTAAGATGGAAAACCCAACTGCAGACTGGCCATCAATCGTAGGCCACTCAGTATTTTCACCAATCCCAACTTCAATGGTCGGGGCATCTGACAAGGTTGAAGAAGATGGAACAAAGCTTGTTGGAAACGGTCCATTCATGTTGGACAAGGCAATTACAAAGCGCGCAGGTGGCGAAGTTGTAATCGTGCCAAACCCTAACTACGGTGGAAAGACTGCTTCACTTTCAAAGGTGACATTCAAGATTTCATCTGATGTAAACGCTGCATACAACGCATTTGCATCAGGTCAGTGCGACAACGGCCCAATTCCAGCTGGTCGTTACGCAGAGCTTCTAGGTAAGTGGGGAACTAAGGGTGTTAAGACAACTCTTGGTACTGACTACTGGGGCTTCAACTGGGAAGATCCAATCGTTGGTGGAACAAAGAACAAGTACCTACGTTCTGCAATTTCAAAGGCGATCGATCGCAACCAGATTTCAGATGTTATCTACCAGGGTGTACGTAAGCCTGCTTCAGGTCTACTTCCACCAGGACTTCCTGGCTACACAGCAGGACAAGGACTGACATCAACTCGCGATCTAGATGGCGCGAAGGCTGATTACAAGAAGTGGCTTGCTCTTGGAAACAAGACTCCTGCTCCAATCCGTTTGTCATACAACGACGGTGCTGGCTGGGACAAGGTTGCTTCAATCATCATCGCTAACCTTAAGGATGTAGGAATTCCTGCAAAGCTCGATCCATTCGCAGCTGACGGAACTTACTTCTCAAAGATGCGTGCTGGTAAGGGTCAAATGATCCGCGCTGGTTGGTTTGCTGATTACCCAATCGCAGACAACTTCTTGTACCCATTGCTTCACTCAAAGTCAATCGATGGTGACAACCTAGAGCGTTACAGCAGTGCAACATTTGACTCATTGGTCAACTCTGCACGTTCATCAACTAACAAGTCATTTGCTCAGAGCCAGTACCGTCGTGCTGAGGTACAAGCTCTACGTAATGACGTTGTTATTACACAGACCGTAAACCGTGGAATCGCTGCAGTGCTTGCATCAAGCACATCAGTATTCCCAATCACTCCTCTTGGAATGATTGTTTTCGATCAAATCGTAAAGAACTAATTTAAGTTCTTAAGGAGTGAGGGGCTCTCGAAAGAGGGCCCCTCACTTCGATTTACACCCCTTGTTAATTTCAGTAATACAAACAAATTCAGTAGGATTGTGAGAAATGTTTACATACACAATTAAGCGATTGCTTCAGAGCCTTGTGGTTATCTGGGCGGCTGTGACATTGATGTTTGCACTTTTCTTCATCATTCCTGGAGATCCGATCTCACTAAAGAGCGGCGAGAAGTCATTGCCACCAGAGATCCTCGATAACATCGAGAGAAAATATGGATTAGATAAGCCAACGTACGTTCAGTACTTCCGTTTCTGGGGCAACTTGTTCCGCGGAGATCTTGGCTATTCATATAAGAATGACAAATCAGTAAACACAATTTTGCATGATGGTCTTTCAACAAGTGCACGCCTGCTGTTCTGGGGTGCGCTATTCCAGTTGATTATTGCCTTAGTCGTAGGTCTAACGAGCGCGATCAAGCGCGGCTCCCTCGGCGATCGCATTGGAACAGTGTTTTCAGTAGGTATTCAAGGTATTCCAGTATTCGTATCTGGTCTTTTGGCTCAGTACCTATTCGGTGTTCTTCCATTCCAATTGGGATGGGATTGGCTTAACTTCTTTAAGCCGTGGCCGCAAAGCTGGACCTTAGGCGTGATTCCAACAGATAGTTGGAAGGGAATGATTCTGCCAGCACTAGTTGTGGCGGTAGTAGATGCAGCCTTTATTGCTCGAATGCTTCGTTCATCACTGCTAGAAGTATTGCGCGCTGATTACATTCGTACAGCTTTTGCAAAGGGATTGTCAGCACGTCGAGTCTGGTTCCACCACGCACTTCGTAACGCTCTTATTCCAGTTGTAACTGTTTACGGAACATCATTGATTGCGATCTTTGGTGTTGCAGTTCAAACTGAAAAGGTTTTCTCGCTACCAGGTATGGGTTCAACTATTGCTGACTCTGCGTTATCGCAGGATTCGCCTGTTGTGCTTGGCCTTGCAATTGTTGTTATTACATTTGGCGCTCTAGTAAATCTCATTGTGGATCTCAGCTATGCGCTTATCGACCCTCGCATCAAGATTGACTCAAAGGCGGTGCACTAATGTCTATGGAAGAACAGATTCCAGTATCGCTGTCATATTGGCAAGATGTGCGTAAGCGCTTCTTCGGAAACAAGATTTCAATTGTTGGCTTAGTAATTCTTGTAGCTTTGATTTTGGCTGGAATTATTGGGCCATTTGTAAGCGGTTGGAAGTATGACGAACTGGGTCCAGATATTTTGTCTGCACCAGGTCAAAAGGGTCACTGGTTTGGTACCGATGATCTTGGACGCGATGTCTTTACCCGCGTCACATTTGGTATTCGTTTGTCACTCACCGTTGCGATCGTTGTAACAACTATTTCAGTGTTAGTTGGTGTAACTCTTGGTGGTATCGCTGGTTACTTCGGTGGTTGGGTAGACACACTTATCAGCCGCTTTATTGATACCTGGCAGGTTATTCCTTTCGTATTGATCGGCTTTGCAATTATCACTGTATTTGGCTCATCTTTCTGGGTGATCGTCGCTGCGCTGGTATTCACCGGTTGGTACTCAACAACCCGTTTGTTCCGTGCTTCGGTCATGCAGGTTAAATCACTTGAATACATTGAGGCTGCACGTGCAACTGGTGCGACAACAAAGCGAATCATTTTGCGCCACATCGGTCCAAATGCGATTCCACCAATCATTGTTGTTCTTGCATTCTCTGTAGCTGGAGCGATTCTCAGCGAATCTGTATATGCATTCCTAGGAGTGGGATTCCGCGAACCAACTCCATCTCTTGGTGTGATGATTTCAAGCTCACGTAACTACCTAACAGATAAGCCATTTGTATTCTTTATTCCTGGCTCTGTTCTTGTGCTTCTAACTCTTTCAATTGTGTTGATCGGCGATGGACTTCGCGATGCACTTGATCCAAAGCTGCGAGGTACAAAGTGACCCAACAACCATTGCTACACATCGATGACTTGCATGTTCACTTCAACACTAGCGATGGTGTTGTGCAAGCGATCAATGGCGCTTCATTAACTTTAAATCCAGGCGAGATCGTTGGTCTTGTAGGTGAATCAGGTTCAGGTAAGTCTGTTACTGCGATGAGTATTTTGGGACTTGTTCCAAAGCCACCTGCCGTTTATCCAAAGGGTCGCATTCTTTGGAAGGGCATTGATCTTTTAACAACACCTGATCGCGAACTTCGCGAAATTCGTGGTGGAGAAATTTCAATGATCTTCCAAGATCCAATGACATCGCTTAATCCGGTATACACAATCGGTCACCAGATTTCAGAGATGATCCGCGTTCACGAACGTATTTCAGCAAAGGCTGCAAAGGTTCGTTCAATTGAGATGCTGAACCTTGTGGGAGTTCCAAATCCACAACAGCGTGTAGATGATTACCCTCACCAGTTCTCGGGTGGAATGCGTCAAAGAGCAATGATTGCAATGGCATTGTCATGTAACCCAGAGCTTCTGATCGCTGATGAACCAACAACTGCGCTGGATGTAACTATTCAGGCACAGATCCTTGAGATCCTTGAAAAATCTGCACGCGAATTAAATGTTGCAGTACTTCTTATTACCCACGACCTTGGCGTTGTTGCAGGTATCTGCGATCGCGTAGCGGTTATGTACGGTGGACGTATTGTTGAAGAGGCTCCAGTTGATGATCTCTTCGAGCGTCCATTGATGCCATACACATGGGGATTGATGAAGTCGATTCCTCAAATGGATGAGTTCTCAACCGATCGTTTGTACACAATTCCGGGTTCACCTCCAGTGATGTCACGCCCACCTAAGGGATGTGCTTTTGCTGCCCGTTGTGAGTTCGCAATCGATAAGTGCCAGACAGAAGTTCCTGAACTTGAAACATATGCAGCAGGCCGCTTAGTTCGTTGCCACCGCGTTAATGAACCTAACTTTGTGAAGGTGCTCAAATGACCGAGCCATTGTTAAGAGTTTCTAACCTTGAAAAGAAGTTCCCAATTCAGCGCGGACTTCTGAAGCGTACAGTTGGACAGATTCATGCTGTCGATGGAATTTCATTTGATATTGCACCAGGTGAAACCCTTGGTCTTGTTGGTGAATCTGGTTGCGGAAAGTCAACAACAGCTCGTTTAATTCTTCGCCTGCTTGATCCAACTGCGGGCGAAATCTTCTTTGATGGCAAAGAGATCCATTCGATGTCTCGTGAAGAGATCCGCGCGGTTCGCAAGGATATGCAGATCGTTTTCCAAGATCCATACGCATCATTAAATCCACGCATGACTGTTCGTCAGATTGTTGCTGAGCCGCTAATCGTTCATGGCATGGCAACAGATGATTCAGACCCACGCGTAGATGAAATGATCGAGCTTTGCGGTCTTTCACGTGAGTTCGGAAACCGTTACCCGCATGAGTTTTCTGGTGGTCAGCGCCAGCGCGTAGGTATTGCTCGCGCATTGGTGACTCGTCCAAAGCTTGTTGTTTTGGATGAGCCAGTATCAGCGCTAGATGTATCTGTTCAAGCGCAGATTCTTAACCTTCTAGATGATTTGCGTGAAAAGTTTGGATTTAGCTACCTATTCGTAGCTCACGATCTTTCAGTAGTTTCTCACATTTCAGCACGCGTTGCGGTTATGTACCTTGGAAAGATTGTTGAAATCGGAACTCGCGAAGAGATCTTCAATAATCCAAAGCACCCATACACAAAGGCGCTGATTTCAGCGGTTCCTCTTGCTAATCCAAAGCAGGAAAGAATTCGTAAGCAGACAAGAATTGTTTTGACTGGCGATGTTCCAAGTCCAGCAAATCCACCATCAGGCTGTCGCTTCCGTACTCGTTGCTGGAAAGCGCAAGAGGCGTGCACAACAACTGAGCCAAATCTTGTAACTTTAGGTAAGCAGCAGGTTGCTTGCCATTTTCCTGAGTAATTACTTAGTAACTCTGTATGTTGCAAGTGTTGAATCACTTGCATATGCAATTCGCACACCAGCTTTTTGAGTTGCAGCTAACCCGTTAATAATCTGTTCTGTTAATACTTCTCCTGGGGCAACAACTGCAACACCTGGGGGATAAGGCGCGATTAAATCTGCACTTATGCGACCAACTGCATCTGCAGCTGAAACAGTTTCAGTATCTGCAAAGTAAGCATCTCGTGTTGAAATTCCAACCTGTGGAACAACTGACCAACTCAGCGATGTAGTTGTTGGACGAGCTGGTCCTTGTAATGATTTCAAGATTGGGACTAGCGCTTCTTCCAAAACGGTAAAGTCTCCAGCGTTATCTGCCAAAGTTGCTAAGAAAACTATGGTGTCTCGATCCGCCATTTCAACGCGGATATTGGCTTTCTGTAGCTGCTTTTCAACATCTACCCCTGAAAGTCCCAAAACATTTGCCCGTAAAACAACCTTTACCGGATCAAAACGACCGACAGGGAAGTCTGCTGGATTAAGAAAAATTGGTGCGTCAAAGTGAGATTGCACAGCATTTTTAAATGCGTTCACATGGATCAATAACTGCCCGGTTAACTCATTGCCTCGGGTCTGAAGCAATGCACGGCAAGCATCGATGGATGCAAGTGGAGCACCTGCCGGTGAGGTTGTGTGAGTTGTTTCAAAGCTTTGTTCAATTCGCGCAAGGTTGAGCAACTTTCCTTGAGCAAGAAGTAATGCAGATGCGCTATATCCAGGCAACGCTTTATGAACACTTGTAATCAAAGCATCTGCGCCTAATTGCATAACATGCTTAGGAAGATCATCGTTAAATCCAAAATGCGCGCCCCATGCAGCATCGATGATCACAGGAATTGAATTCTCGTGGGCCTTTGAAATCAATGCGGGAAGTTCAGAGATTGTTCCTAAGTAACCCGGTTCAGTGAGCAATAAAGCAATCGGCTTCTGATCCAATACTCGCTCAAGTTCAGAAACGGGGATTCCAATCGGAACGCCGGTTGCAGGATCAATTTCAGGGGTTAACCAGATTGGTTCCAAGCCTGTTAGAACTAAAGCGCTCAAAACAGAACGGTGCGCGGTTCGCGTTACCGCGATCTTGTCGCCAGGTTTTCCTAACGCCAAGATGATCGCTTGGTTTGCATGGGTAGATCCACCAGTAGAAAAACGTGCGTAATCTGCGCCCCATAGTGATGCGGCTAACGCCTCTGCTTTCTTAAGCGTTCCTTCAGTTAACTTAATTTCATCCAAACCTCCGTAAAGCGGAGTATCGGTGTCAACAACTGTTCCGAGGCCTTCATCTAAGCGGTGAGCTTTCTGCTTGTGACCTGGAATTGTGAATGCTGTGCGCTTGGTTTCGAAGTAGCTCAAATAAGCATCTAGAAGAGGTGCGCTCTTGCGAAGTTCGGAACTCATTGGGTAAGCCTAACTTCTCGGCTCGCGAGTAGGAAATGATGGCTTAGACTTTACCCATGACAACACTTACCGCATTGACTCAAGAGCGTCGGTTGGTTACCGCTATTCCGGGACCTAAATCTCTCGAGGCGCTACAGCGCCGCAGTGAGGCGACATCTGGGGGACTAGGTATGGCGATCCCGGTCGTTATTGAGCGCGCAAGTGATGCGATTTTGCTTGATATCGACGGTAACCAGATCATCGATCTTGGTTCAGGTATCGGTGTTACTAACGTTGGTAACTCAGCACAACGTGTAGTCGATCGTGTGATCGATCAGGTTCAAGCATTTACGCATACATGTTTCACTGTTGCTCCATACATGGGGTACATCGAGGTATGCGAAAAGTTAAACGCACTAACTCCAGGAACTTTTAAGAAGAAGTCACTTCTTGTTAACTCAGGAGCAGAAGCTGTAGAAAACGCGGTCAAGATTGCGCGTCACTACACAAAGCGTCAGGCCATTGTTGTGTTCGAACACAGCTACCACGGACGTACCAACCTAACGATGGCGTTGACTGCAAAGAACATGCCATACAAGGAAGGTTTCGGTCCATTTGCACCAGAGATTTATCGCGTGCCAATGCCGTACTCATTCCACTGGGTTGGTGATCAGGCAACAATTACTGAAGATGCAATTGAAATGATTACTCACAAGATTGATAAGGAAATCGGCGCACATAATGTTGCCGCAATTCTTATCGAGCCAATTCAAGGTGAGGGCGGATTTATCGTTCCACCAAAGGGCTTCTTGCCAGCACTTTCAAAGTATTCAACTGACAACGGCATCATTTTTATTGCTGATGAAGTTCAGACAGGTTTTGCTCGCACAGGAAACATGTTTGCAGTTGAGCATGAAAATGTTGTGCCAGACATGGTTGTTACAGCAAAGGGCATCGCAGGCGGACTTCCACTTGCAGGTGTTACTGGCCGCGCAGAGATCATGGATTCAGTTCATGCTTCAGGTCTTGGTGGCACTTACGGTGGAAACCCACTGGCATGCGCCGCAGCACTTGGTGTTTTCGAAACCATGGAAGCAGAAAAGCTTGTTGAGCGCGCAAACCACATCGGTCAGATTCTTGGCGATGCTCTTAATTCAATGAAGTCAAAGTACTCAGTGATCGGTGAAGTTCGTGGTCGCGGTGCAATGCAAGCAATTGAACTCGTAGAGCCAGGTACAAAGAAGCCAAACACTGCAGCCATGAACGCTGTTGTTAAGTATTGCCAAAGCAAGGGTGTACTCATTCTTACAGCTGGTACATACTCAAACGTTGTGCGCTTCTTGCCACCAATTGTGATTACAGATGAACTTCTTAAGGATGCCTTAAGCGTTCTTGATGAAGCTCTCGCCTCACTCTAAATTCCTGATGCGTGACCTTCGCAACGAGGGTCAGAACCAAATGCATAGGTTCCATTAGGCAATACCTGCATTAATTGCACCGATGAGCCATGTCCCCATGCAGCAAGAGGGCGAACCTCATGACCCTTTGCGCGTAGTTCATATAGAACAGCAGTGGGCACGCGATTTTCAATCTCTAGAACCCCGCTGCCACTTTCTTCAGCAGAGCTTTGACCTGGCGCATTTAAATGTTGCCAACGTGGAGCCTCTGTTGCTTCCTGAACATTCATCTTTAGATCTACAACATTGACGACCAATTGAAGATTTGTTTGAACCTGAATATTTGCTCCAGGTGTACCGCCCACTAGATGCAAAGTTCCATCAGCATTTACCGCAGTAAATGCGTTCAATGTGTGTGCAGGACGCTTGCCCGGAGCAATGATGTTAGGAGATGCAGGATCTAGTGAAAAACCAGTTAAACGGTTATTCAAAATGATTCCCGTTTCTGGAATTACCCACGAGCTTCCGAAGCCATGGAATACAGATTGGATCCAAGAAACAGCATTTCCATTGCTATCTGCCACTAAAAAGTAGGTTGTATCGCTGCCTTCTGAAACTGGTGCGATGTCATTTGCCGCAGCGGCCATTGAAATCTGAGCGGCGCGCTTGTCAATATTTTCTTTAGCCAAGATCTTCTGAACATTTACATCAATAAATTCAGGATCACCCAAGATTGCATTGCGATCGGCGAAACCAATTTTCTTAGACTCCACGCCAACGTGAATAAGATCAGCCTCTGACAAAGCCGCCAGATCAAAACGTTCGCCAAGCAATAACTCTTCCATCAGGATCATTCCCTGTGTTGGGGGAGGTTGTCCGTAAATTGTTAAATCGCGATACTTAATTGAAAGTGGATCTAGGACGCGCGTTGTGTGCGCTTTTAGATCTTCAGCGCTAAACCAACCATTTGAACCTTTGATTAATTGCTGTGCGATTCGACCTTCATAGAAAGCTTCGCGACCACCTTTGGCAATTTCTCGCAAAGATTTAGCAAGATTCTTCTGAACAACGAGATCACCAATCTTCACATTGACATCAACGCCCATGTCCTTAAAAACATTGGTGTCAGGTGCAATAGCTAAGTGCCCTGCAATTCTGCGAACAAAGCCAGCATTTGCTGGAAAACCATTTTCGGCATAATCAATCGCTTGTTCTAAAAGTGTTGCCATTGGCATCGTGCCGTATCGAGCATGTGCTTCAAACCAAGTTGAAACTAAACCTGGAACCGTTCCTGATTTGAATCCGTGTAGTGGAATTCCATCTTTATAGTTTTCGGGCGTAGCAGCGTGAGATCCTTCGCCACTTCCATTAAATGCAAGATTTGTTTTACTTGCCGCATGGTGAGTCACTAAGAATGCATCTCCACCAAGATGTGAAGCACCTGGCTCGACCACACATATGACTGCGCTTAACGCAATGGCGGCATCAATAAATGAGCCACCTTGCTTCAAAATTGAAATCGCTGCACTTACCGCCAATGGCTGGCTTGCTGCAGCTCCACCATTTTTCGCATAAACAACGCTTCGTCCCGTTTGCATTCGTGAACTGTGGCCCATTTCTAAAGGGATTACAAGAACAGATGCAGAGCAAGTATCCTTATTACTAGAAGAGTCGCCCGGATCACCGCGTTGCAGCTCTAGATTAATTTCTAGACTGGACCGAGGAAAGTCCGGACTTCGCAGAGCAAGGCGGTGGGTAACTCCCACCCGGAGCAATCCGCGGGAACAGTGCAACAGAAAGTAAACCGCCAACAGTAATGTTGGTAAGGGTGAAACGGTGGTGTAAGAGACCACCAGTAATTGCAGTAATGCAGTTAGCTATGTAAACCCCGCCTGAAGCAAGACCACGCAGTTGGCGTTTGAGAGCTGCTCGCTCGAGTCAACGGGTAGGTTGCTTGAATCTGTAAGCAATTACAGATCTAGATGGATGGTGATCCCTCGCAAGAGGACAGGATCCGGCTTATAGGGCGACTCTTCTTTAGCTTTCGAAAGTTGGCGCTAGGCATTCGGAGATGCAGTTCGGATCGATTATTTCTCCAGCTTTGACCTCGATATTTAACTGAATTGAATTAGCTCCTGGAAGGATTTGCATTGACTCAACTTTTTGATACTCATCGGTTGAGCAAGCACAGCTTCCATCCGCACATCCCTGAATCGTTTCTAGTATTGCATTCTTGTCGGCTACATCTTCAATGTTTACCACTAATGACGAACCCGATTGAGTTGATTTGATATCCATGATTTACCCCTTTTCGGCTAGTTTACGCCAGTAAAATTGCCGCGAGCGGAAAAGGTGAGAGTCAGCCTTTCAATTTTCAAAAGAATGTAGGAAATACTGGAATGAAATCAATGACATGCAATCAACTCGGCGGAGCTTGTGATCTCGTATTTTCAGGGGAAACTTTTGACGATCTTGCCGCCCAAAGCCAGCAACACGGTAAAGAAATGTTCGGGGCAAATGATGGCCCTCACATGGCAGCAATGAGCGCAATGATGGAGTTCATGAAATCTGGCGAAATGGATTCTTGGATTGCTGCACGTAAGGCGGAGTTCGACGCTCTATAAATTATCTAGCTAGGTGTTGAGCAAGTGATTCCAAATAACTGTTCATACCTGCCTGTGCCATCTCGGCTTGGCCTTCAGGTAGCACGCCGAATTGAGAGAACTTGGACCATGAAGAGGAACCACGATTTTCAAATTCGATTCTTATCAAATGTGATTCTGTTGAAAAATCCCTTTTGGCGAACTCTTCAACTGAAGTTGTGTAGTGCAACGTGTGCTCTAACAGTTCATTCATAACAATCTTTGTGTACTTACCAAAGAAGTAAGCGGTGAAACCATGGGCAGGAACTTCCACGCCACAGGCCCATAAGCCACCCACTTCGAGTTCAGAGACAGATGCGCCTTTGGTCGAGCTCAAATCTGTGGGGAAGTACCAAGCTTCAAGTTCATTGGCATCTGTCCAGGCCTTCCAAAGCCGATCGATTGATACTGGATATTCACGTTCAACTGAATACAGGAATGGCTGTGTCATGAACGAACTTTAACAGCCGCGATAGTGCATTTTGGGAGACCCTTCTTTTACCATTAAGCCATGGCTGAGAAAAAGGTAATGGGTCCGGCGTCGTACTTTCCGTCAATTGAAAAGAAGTATGGAAAGCCGATTGAGCATTGGATGAAGGAACTGAAGAAGGTTTCAAAGTTGGCGCATATGGAACAAGTCGCGCACCTAAAAGAGAAGTTTGAAATGGGCCATGGCCATGCAAATGCTTTGGTTGCTTACTTCCGAAAGAAAAACGGCCTTTAGAAGCTAGTTTTCGTCGATTTGAGCTTTCATATGATCTGTCAACTTCTCAATAATTCGCACGAGTTCCACTTGCTCCTTCTTGTTTAAAACACTGAACAAAGAAGTTAACTCACCTGCAGCAATTGGACGAATTGCTTTCATGAATGCCTTGCCAGCGCTAGTCAGCTTCACCCATGTAACCCTGTGGTCATTAATGTCTTTAGTGCGGGAAATATATTTTTTACTCTCCAGGCCTTTCATCAGACCGGTTATTGCGCGGGGAGTTAAATCAATCATTTCCGAAATTTGTCCCATAGTTAATTCGTCATTCTGGGACAAGAGAAATAGCACCATGATTTGCGATGAGGTGATGTCATGCTTCGCTTCAATTTTGATGATCATCCATCGGGGGAAGAGATGACTTAATCGACCTATGCTCGCTGCGATAAAAAGCGAGGCAAGAGAATTTGGCAGCAGGCGAATAGAGCCTGGAGGTGGTTTCTTTGGAAGGGTTCTGGATTTTTTCTCAGCCTTTTCCATGGATTAAATATACCAAATGCACTTGCTTAAATTAGTTACCTAGGTAAATAATGCCAACTTCATATTCATTGCAATACCGAGGAGAGATGAAGAGAGTTTCCATGCTAAATATGACTAGAAAAAAGTACGCAGTAGCTACAACGGCCACAGTCGTAGCGGCGGCAATCGCCTTTGCAGGAGTTAATTGGCTGGGCTCTGATGGAACAACAAGCGAACTTGAGGCACCAGGGGTAGTGGCAGCTAATTTCCTCGAAGGATCACTGACAAAAGCGATCACTACCGAAGAGTGCACCTTGTCGAATGGCGAGAAATCAACCTGTTATCGAATTGAAGTAACTGGCGCTCCGGTAGATACAAAGATCGGGCCATTTTGTCCTGAGTCGACTTCATCAACCGCTGAGGTAACTGGGATCTGGCTCGATGGCGAAAACATGTATAACGCTGATGGTCAATTCATCATGGATCTATCGACTATTTACAAGGATGTGAAGTGGAAGCTCTACGACGATTCAGGCAAAGTAAATGTCACAGATACTAAAGAAGCTTTTCAAGGGGCAGCTCGTCCAGATGTACAAGAGGCATATAAGTATCACTGTGTAGAAGGAACTTGGGAGTGGACTGAAACAACTAAGCCAGTTCCAACCTCGATTCTTGTTCCTGTAAAACCAGTTATTACTAGTGCTACAACTTCCCCTCGTGGAAATTTGGGAGTCACAATTAACGGTTTGGTGATTTCTGCATCTGCACCGGTTGACGCAATTTTAGGTGCGTACACAATTGCCGCCTTTGATGATTGCGGAGGTCACTTCAATCCAACCGCTGGTTATCACCTGCATGCATACACCGGATGTGAAGGGGTCGAGTATGAGTCTCATATCGACAACCCTGATGCCGAGACAAAAATTATTGGCTACGCAATGGATGGAGTCGCTGTTTTTGCTCCTCTGAGTTCTAAGAGCACAATCAAGCTTGATGAATGTAATGGAAGAACTACGGCGAAGGATGGTTACCACTACTACGCCCAATCCGCAGAGAAGAACCTAGTCGTAAAGTGCGTGAAGGGTCTGACAGCAGTAGACCCATTAGCGGCAAGTGAAGGACCTGGTGGTCAAGGTGCTCCAGCTATCGATACAGCAGCTGCTGCAAAGAAATTGGGAATTACTGAGACCGAATTGAAAGATGCCTTCGGTAACAAGATGCCACCAGATTTTGCAAGCGCTGCAAAGAAACTAGGAATTACCGAAGCGGAACTTAAGTTAAAACTTGGTGTCAAATGAAGAAAATAACAGTATTTGGAGTTACTGCACTTATTGTCATTTCGCTCAATGGGGCTGTTTTTTACGTGGCAACTGCTGCTGGAACATCAACAGCGGTATCTACAACCTCAGTAGTAAAAAAAGCCAAGTGGAATTCCACAGTCAAACTTACATACACAAGTAAAGCAATCATTATGCAGCCAGATGGAATTCCTAACCATCCGCGCGATGCTTATTACGCCGTCCCAAAGTCACAGGATGTAGTTGTTCCGGATGCAACAACGGCGACAGTTGTGAAAGATCCAACTAAGGCGCAGAACTATAAGTTCACTATTCCAAGTACGCCTACATACTCGAAGACATTGACCAAGACATCACTTGGATCAATTGGTGTAATGATTTCTGGAGCGGTCTTGTACAACCCGTTTGAAGGAGATAATAAGACTCCTGCAATGGCCAATAACTTCACCATTACAGATTCAAACGGAATCACAGCCTCATTTGTCGATAAGTGCGCTGGTCATCCAATTCCAATGCAAGGTGCTTACCATTACCACGGCCTTTCCAGTTGTGTAACTGCAAAGGTTGATACAACGGGTAAGCCATCACATGTGATTGGCTTCGCTCTTGATGGTTTTCCAATCTATGGTGACCGTGACATTAAGGGTAAGCAATTAACCGCTAAGAATTTGGATCAGTGCAATGGTATTTACAGCGCTACACCCGAGTTTCCGAAGGGGATTTACCACTACGTTCTTTTAGGAACTGCAGATGTTCGATCATCGATTGCTTGCTTCCACGGAGTTGTAGATTCATCGCAAATTCAGGCGATGCCAAATATGGGTGGGGGAATGGGAATGCCTGGAATGCCCGCACCTGATTTAGCAGCTGCTGCGAAGAAATTGGGAATTACTGAGGATGCGCTGAAGGAGGCATTTGGAATGATCATGCCACCAGATTTTGCAGTTGCCGCTAAGAAGCTAGGTATTACCGAAGCAGTTCTAAAGGAAGCTTTAGGACTACAAGGCTAAAAAGGTTACTGGATGTGGGTTGCCGAACCTCGGTCAACAAAGTCGCCAACCCACAATTCAGTACGCTTCTTTTTATTGTTCTTTCCTGCTTCAATTGATTCAACCATCATTTTTCCGCATGATCTTGCCATCTCATAGGCATCGAAAGTTACAGTTGAAATAGCGGGATGAGTTGATTCTGCTTGGCTTTCGAGCATATTTACGCCGATGATCGAAAGATCTTTAGGAATCGACAACCCATTACCCTGTGCGGAGTTCACAAAACCGATAGTGGCTGCATCCAGTAGTGAAACAATTCCAGTAATAGATGGATGCTCTTTTTTGAAACGAGCTGCCAACTCAGCGCCACTTTCTTCTGAATTTGGAATATCAATCGCCTTAAGTTTAAGTTTCAGAAGAGAGGCTTCAGTTTTTAAATGTTGAGGAATAGGGGCATCTGACAGGAGTACTCCAATATGAGTATGACCAAGCTCCTTCAATTTAGATAAGGCAATCCGGTCAACATTTTCAAAATCTCGATCTACGAAGTTGTACTTAAATCCAACATCTGTGCGCCCCAGAACAACAAAAGGAACCTTTTCTCGATTCAGAAGATGTACTCGCTGATCGTTCTCCTTGACGTTCATCAAAATCACGCCACCTGAAAAATTTGATTTCATCAAAAGATTCACATCGGCATCATCATCATTTGAGACAGGCCAGATAACGCTATGGAATCCAGATTCTCGGACTCCGTCGACGATTCCGTCGACGAGGGCACCATTAATTCGAGATGAAGGGGTTGTGAACAAGTTCGAGATCATCATGGTGACCATGCGGGGAGATCCGCCTGCTAAGGCTGCCGCTGCGTAGTTGGATTTATATCCAGCCTGATCAATCGCAGATAGAACGCGCTTTTTTGTGGCCTCGCTTATGGGACGCTTCCCAGACAGAACGTAGGAGACGGTGCTTTCGGAGACGCCAGCTAACTTCGCAACATCAGCACGTGTTGTCACTAGCGAACTCCTAACTTAAAAAACGTGGGCCTTAACCCTTGACTCTTACTTTGGCTGTATGTACATTACATCATTGTCGACGCGCGTCGATGAATTATAGGAACTAAGGGGGATTTATGAAGTTGCATCGTTTGGGAGTGGGTCTCCTGGGTGTTTCTCTAGCATTTTTCGGTTCGATGGCGCCGGCACAGGCTGCTGGGTCAATCACCGTGTGGGTTAACTCTGGTGAAGAGGCTTCATACAAAGCTGCATCAGCAGCATGGTCAGCAAAGACAGGCGTAACTGTAAATATTGTCGCAAAGTGTGGCCTTGGAGATTGCGGAATGAGCAAGCTCGGTCCAGCCGGTGCAGGTCCAGATCTATTTACTGCATCCCACGACAACACTGGTTCATTAGTTAAGTCAGGCGTTGTTACATCTTTGAGTTCTGTGGTCAATAAAGCCTCATACCCATCAGCGGTTCTTTCAGGCATCACTTTCAATTACCAGCAATGGGGAATTCCTATTGCAGTTAGCAATATTGCTCTTGCAACAAACTTAAGCCTTGTACCAGCTGGTGCGCCAAAGAGTTGGAAAGAGCTTGAGAGCACAGCAATATCACTAATTTCATCAGGCAAGGCAAATGTTGGAATCGTGACGCACCTAGATGGTTACTTCATGCAGCCATTCTTTGATTCATTAGGCGGATATGTTTTCGCAAACAAGAATGGTTCATATACAAATACTAAGCAGGTTGGTTTGAATTCAAAGGCGCTTGCTAAGAATGCATCACTTATGGATTCATGGCTTAGTAAGAAAATCTTCGATAAGGCAAACACATATGATGGTTCAAACTTTTCAAATGGAAAAGCTCCTTATGCCATCGTTGGACCTTGGTCAATTGCAGGCCTAGATAAGGCTGGCATGAAGTATGAGATTTCGAGTATTCCGTCAATCAATGGGGGAACTGCTCGATCATTTAGTGGCGTTACAGCTGTTTACATGAACCGATATGCCAAGAACAAGTTCTTGGCGAAGCAGTATTTGGTTGAAGTAGTGCAATCTGCTGCATTCAGCAAGGCAATCACTGCAGCAAATAACAGCTACCCAGCAAATATTGAGGCAGCTTCAAGCATCGATCCAAACAGCGTTGCTGGAAAGTTCGGTGCATACGGTGCAGTTTGTATCCCAATGCCAAATGTTTCAGAGATGAATCAGGTGTGGACATACTGGAACAACGCATTTGCTGATTGGGCAAGCGGTAAAGCTAAGTTTGGTGCAGCCATGGAATCTGCATCAAAGAACCTGAACAAGGCTCTAGGTAACAGCTAAATCTGCTTGATAAGGGACCTTGGTGCACGAGGGTAAATCACCAAGGTCCCTTTCAGCATTTTGCAACTTCGATTAAATTTCAGAGAGGGGGATCGTGAATATCAAAGCTGTATCAAAAGGAAGCAAGTATCTGTTCGCCTTTGGATTCATTCTGATCCTTCTGGTGATGGGCACGAAGCTTTTTCAGGATAAAGCCTGGTTCCTAGCGATATTTTTCTATGTCTCCGCAGCTCTGATCTTCTACACATATTCAATAAGCAAGAGCACGCCGGCTAAGTATTTATTGCCAGGCGTCCTGCTTTTAACCCTTTTTCACATTTATCCAGCTTTTTATTCAGGTGCGGTCGCATTTACAAACGACTCCAATGGCCATCAACTTTCTAAAGAGCAAGCTATCGCTGCAATTGTGCAGGATTCAAAAGTACCTATCGACACTCAAGAACCAGTCAGATACCAAACACTTATTGAAGAAGGCTCAAAGAAAGTTTTCGTTTTGTTCAAATATGAAAGTGGAAACTATTGGCTCAGCGATGGCAAAACTGTTAATCCCGTATCTCCTGATCCACGAAGTATCTTGACTGATGGAACTGTCGTTAAGTTGGGCGGCTTTACGGTTTTAAGCCCAGACGAGACCCAGGCACAAATTGCGGTACTTCAAAATCTAGTAATCAATTTAGATTCTGGGATCTCACTGCAGCCACAAGATCTAGAGAGTCTGGAAGTTTCTCAACCAGCTTTCATGTACGACGAAGCAAAAGATGAGCTAGTAAATAATCTGTCAGGTGAAATCTATGCGCCAAATGACAATGGGCAGATGGCGAGCAAATCCGGAGATGTTTTGTATCCAGGCTGGAAAGCAAATGTTGGATGGCGAAATTTCTCATCAATCATCACTGATAAGGAGATCCGTAGGCCTTTATTAGCGGTGTTGGTATGGACCTTTGCCAACGCATTCTTACTTGTTTTTATTAGCTTCCTGATGGGCCTGGTCTTAGCTCTAATTTTCAATTTTCCCGCTCTTCGATCTAAAAGGTTTTATAGAACTATTTTCATTATTCCAATGGCAATTCCAAGTGTTCTCTCGCTTCTGGTTTGGTCGGGACTTTTTACAGCAGAGACTGGCGTTATCGATCGTCTGTTTCATGTCTCGATTCCATGGTTAACCCACCCATGGTGGGCTCGCGTTGCGGTATTGATTGTTGAACTATGGATCACTTTCCCGTATATGTTCCTAATAACTACTGGCGCGATTCAAGCCATTCCTGGTGAAATTTTAGAAGCGGCCGCAATTGACGGAGCAAGCCCATATAAGTCATTTACTCAGATCAAACTTCCGCTAGTTGTTAGAACAGTGGCTCCACTTTTGGTTGCCTCTATCGCAATGGCACTAAACAATTTTGGTGCAATCTATTTACTTACTGGTGGAGGACCAACATTTCCTAATTCAAATGGAAATGCCGGAGCCACGGATATCTTGATCTCATACACATACAAGCTCGCATTTAACTCACAAGAGGGAAATAACTATGGACTAGCAAGCGCTCTTTCTATTCTGAACTTCTTAATTGTTGGACTGATCTCTATTTATGGTTTGAAGAAAATGAAGACTATGGAGGGGATCAATTAAATGAGATCACATGACTCCACTAAAAATAGAAAAATGCGCTTCTGGCTTAAAAAGGTTTTGTGGCGCCACGTAGTTGGAATTGTCGTAGCTGCCTTCGCTCTATTCCCACTGGTATGGATGATTTCAGCTGCCTTTGACATCACCGGTCAAATCAGTACTCAGCAGTTGATTCCGGTTCACAAGGGATTGGACAACTTTGTTCAGCTTTTTAATAACAAGGAAAAACCTTTTGGTATATGGTCCAAGAACTCATTAATCATTGCCATCTCGGCAGCCGGGATGCAGGTAATCATCGGCGCCCTGGCTGCGTATTCACTCAGCCGCCACAGATTTAGAGGAAGAAAGCTCACCCTTTCAACGATCTTGATTGTACAAATGTTTCCGCAGTTACTTGCGGCTACAACTCTATTCTTAATTATCAATACTTTCGGAAGAAGCTTTGCATTCTTAGGCTTAGGGCATCAACTTCCCTTAATCCTAATTTTTGGTGGATCTGCGTTAGGTGTAAACACCTGGATGTTGAAGAGTTTCTTTGACACCTTGCCAACTGAAATAGATGAAGCCGCAAAAATTGATGGAGCGGGACATTTTGAAATCTTCAGGAAAATTATCATTCCATTGGCAACACCAATTTTCGTCGTCACATTCTTGCTCTCCTTCATTGGAATAATTAACGAGTACCTCATTACCTCAGTAATTTTGGGCCTAGATGGAAGAAATATGACAGTCGCAGTTGGCCTGCAACAATTTATTTACGGTCAATATGGAAAGAATTGGGGACCATTCACGGCAGGTGCTTTATTGGCAACAATTCCCGTAATGACACTTTTCATTTTCCTCCAGAAGCACCTTGTTTCAGGTTTAGTCAGCGGATCGACGAAGGGCTAATGAACAGTGATTGATCTTGAAGAGTTCCAAGTCCGCGGTGTCAGTGGAAGCATTAAAAAGGTGCGCATTGGAAAACGCACCGTTGACTATTGGACACCCAAGAACCCCGGCAAACACATAATTGTTGCCTTCGATGGCCAGAATGTTCTAGATAAAAGAAACATTGGAATCAACCCACACCAAAGGGCAACGTGGGAGTTGGCTCAATCAGCTGTCAGAATCGCTGCAAAAAATAACATCGTTGCTCCTACAGTTATTTGCGTTTATCACACCCCGTATAACGAAGATAATTTAGGCAGATTGAAGGAGTACACCCCTAAACGTTTCATGGGGCATCCTGATAATTGGATGATTGAAAGTTACGGTCTTTACAATGTTCAAGTTGATAGCTTTTTAGCTGATTTAGATGCTGACCAACTAATTGCTGACATAACAGAAACAATCGTTCCTCAAATTACCTCACGCATTAATCAGAACATTTCACCAGAGAGCACAGCCATTATCGGCGCAAGCATGGGCGGATTGGCAGCTATTTATTCCACTATTGAAAGATCGGACTTCTTTCACACAGCGCTCAGTTTTTCCCCGCACTGGGTAATAGGTGGGGATCCATTGGCAAACACAATGATGAACGAGTTCCCATTACCGGGAAAACATAAATTGTGGATGAGCCGCGGAACCAAAGGTCTTGATGCTCTATACGAGGGATCACAAGATTTAGCTAACAAACAGATCAAAGCTCGCGGATATATAGAGAATAAGAATTTAGTCACACGCGTTTTAAATAAAGGCGCTCATTCAAACGCTACATGGGCGCACTATGCGCCTGCGGCTTTGGATTTCTGGATGAAGGAAGGAAGCTAATGAAAAGAAGAGTCGTATTTGCGGGAGACAGCATTGTTCATGGAGGACCTTGGCAATACTGGCTACAAAAACATTATGTGACAAATTTTGCATTTCCAGGACACACGACTGAAGATCTTGATTCCCTTATTCCCGCTATCGCGGCTTCTCAACCTGAGATTCTAATCGTGATGATCGGCACCAATGATTTTGGTAAGCACCGCTTGCCTGAGGCGCAAGTCATCAAGAACATCTTGAATGTTGCTGAAAAATTGAAGGATGCAATGCCAGATATTCCGATAATTTGGCATTCTTTGACTCCAAGAAGTGATGAATTCTCACTAAGCATGATTGAAGTTAACAATGCCATCCGTCCAAAACTTCAGAGCTCCGGATTCATCTTCCATGATGTTTTCCCGCTACTTAAGAACAAGAATGAGAACAAGCTTGAGTTAGAGTATTGCGAAGATCCGGATACTTTTGGTTTGCATCTCAATAAACTTGGTTACGAAAAATGGTATGAATCTCTAGGGCCATTGATTAACGAGCATCTCGCCACAATTTGAAGTCATTCGATGCCTTGGGTCAACAACGATCTAAGGGGTTAAACTTCGCCCATGAGCGAATTACCTCCATGTCCTGAATGTAAATCTGAGTACTCCTACGAAATGGGAGCGCTACTTGTATGCCCTGAATGCGCACACGAGTGGAATCCATCTGAAGAGGTGGGGGAGAAATTTCGCGTAATTAAGGACTCTGCCGGAAATGTGTTGTCCGACGGGGATGATGTAACGATCATCAAAGATATGAAGGTAAAGGGCAGTTCAAATACCTTGAAAGTCGGTACAAAGGTTCGCAATATTCGTTTAGTAGATGGACCTGGAGATCACGATATCGATGCAAAGGTCGATGGGTTCGGGCCAATGAATTTGAAATCAAGCATCGTTAAAAAGGCTTAGTTTTAGTCATGGATCGTGCAAAAGAGTTAGCGGCAATTAAACGTAAGATCACAAAGATTGATCCGGCCTTTGCCCCTGCAATTAAGAACCTTGCGCCATGCACCTTTGGGTTAGAAAAGCCGACAGTAACTCAATATCAATCATTAGTACGAGCGGTAATTGCGCAACAAGTTAGTACCGCTGCTGCACGAACTATTTCGGGGCGCCTGCAGGAAAAATGCGGAGGAACGATTACCTCCTCTAAAGTCGGCGCACTTTCATTAAAGCAGCTTCAATCTATTGGTCTTACCGGAGCAAAGGTAAGAACAATTAGCGAACTTACTGATGCATCACTGTCTGGTGAGATTAATTTTCGCAAATTCGCACATATGACTGATGAAGAGATCATCAACGATTTAGTACCTTTGTTTGGAATTGGCCGCTGGACCGTAGAGATGTTCTTAATCTTCCACCTTGGGCGCTTAGATGTGTGGCCGGTTGATGACCTTGCCGTGCGCCGCGGCTGGGATAACCTTCATGGAAATTCAGAGCCAATTAAGCCGAAGGCGCTCAACGCTTTAGGAGATCAATTTGCGGGTATGCGGAGCGTTGTTGCTTGGTATTGCTGGAGAGCTTCCTAATTACTGATTGATAATCGCATCGTGGACATATTGAGCCAGTCCACGTACGCGGCCGTCGTAATACTCTTTAAATCGAGGATCTTCGATGTACATAACTGCAAGATTCTTTTGCATTTCAACTGAACAATCATAAAACCACTTTGTGATCGCATCTCTGTGCGCACGTACAGCTTCCTGGGCCTTAGGGGAGTCGATTGGAAGTGAATTACCAAAGGCGTAAACAAAAAGCTCTGTTGCAGCTTCTTGATCTACCTTTGCGGCTTGGAAATCATCCTTTGAATACTTTGATGTTTTAGCCTGGGATTGTCGGTAAGCGTCGGTATCTCCCCAACGCTTACCGACCTCATCCTCGTATTCGTGCATGTAAAAAGTTTAGCGCTGTAACTGCAAAACTGTTGTAACGGTTGAGATGATCAAGATTCCAAGTGCCGCACCAAAATCTGCTGGCCCATGCTTCTTTGAGAAGTGAATAAACACGGCAACTGCGAAGTACAACAACAAGCATGCTGTCGCAAGAGCGCCTAGACCTGGAAGCCAGATACCGGCGATAACTCCAAGACCGCCTGCAATTTCAAGGAATGCCAGAACTGGAACCTGGTTTGGCTTTACGCCGACCTTATTCATGGCTGCCATGACATCTGGCACCTTCTTCAACTTTGAAATTGCAGAACCGATTGCCGCGAAGGACAAAAGGGAACCAAAAATTATGAGTGCGATTTTCATTAGATAGCTGCTTTCTTTTGAGGTAGAGGGACGTTTAATTAAATGAAGCGATGATTGCGCCTGCGATTGTTAAATTAATCGCATCATTAGCGGTCTCGATGATCCACACCTTTAAAGATTCACCACCAAAGACTCGGTGACTTAGAGATGCAAACATTCCAATACCAACTCCTAGAGCGCAACCGATGGCTGCTCCATCGAGTGCTCCTAAATCTGGGTTATTAACTTGAATAGAAGTGATAATTAATCCAAGAGTAAGAGTTTGAACGAGTATTCCAACTATGGTTCCGCCAAATAAGAGCACTGGTTTGTTTTGCTCGCCGGTCAATTGACCTGATGCATTTCCTTTTGCGCGCATCCAAACTGGGTAGAAAGTCTTAGGACCGAACCAAATAGCCCCGCTCACAAATGAGACTAAAAATGCAACTAAAACGCCAACTAGATTTAATCCTGAAAATGTCATGCGAGAATTTTACAGTTTCGAGCACAATTTCCTGGGAACTGACCTTTGATATTGAGCAATTCGCCCACTTCTTGGCTAATGCCTACTTTCCACTAACCACTTCTTGCGCTCTTGTTCCGGTAATTTTTCAATTGCGTATCGCAGCATGGTTCTAGGCATCTCATGAGCATGCTCTGTTAAGAATTTACGCAGAAGCATCACATCGCGTTTTCCTGCCTCACGAAGCATCCAACCAACACCCTTATGAATAAGGTCATGGTCATCTTTCAATAACAACTTGGCGATCGCAATTGTTAAATCCAATTGACCAACGCGAATAAAGGAAAAGGTGAAGATGATGGCAACACGCCTTTCCCAAAGATTTTTAGATTTAGCGAATGTGGCAAGAACAGCCAGTGGGTCATCTGACTCAAGAAGGTACTCTCCAATAATCGGAGCATTGACATCAATAAGGTCCCAATTGTTAACGTTGCCAGCTTTAATGCTTTTTACGAAGAAGTCGTAATACTTCTTCTTTTGATCCCGTCCCTTCAGTTTCTTATATTGATTAGAAAGGATAAAAAGTCCGCACATTCGAACCTCATGAATCGGAGAATCAACGAGTTTCGCAATTTCAGTAAATGGCAACTCTTTATGAGTGGCGGCAACTTTTCGAATCTCAGGAACGACTACACCAATGAAGAGATCGCCTTCGCCGTACTGACCTGGACCTGTTTGAAAGAAACGCTGTAGGTCAAAGGCTTTCGTTTTGCTTGCCCTGGCTTGTAGATCGGCAATTACCAGATTCGCGCTCACAGGGACACATTACTGACTAGTAATACGGATTCCCATGAGTGCTAACCCACCTATCTGCCATGAAATGTGCTTGGGCTATTAACTTCGAAGTAAGCCGGGAGTACTGTCCAAACGGTTCAACACCAGAGTCACTATTTCAAAGGAGAGACAATGACCGATTATGTAGCACCCGGACAACCTGGGAGCAAGGTAACTTTCAAGCCACGTTACGACCACTGGATTAATGGTGAGTATGTAAAGCCAGATTCAGGACAGTACTTTGAGAATGTCACACCTGTTACAGGAAAAGTATTTTGTGAAATCGCACGAGGCAATGCAAAAGATATTGATAAAGCGCTAGATGCCGCACATGCTGCAGCAAAGGCGTGGGGAAAGACATCTGCAACAGCTCGCGCAATTATTTTGAACAAAATTGCCGATCGCATGGAGCAAAACCTAGAGATGCTTGCCGTTGCTGAAACATGGGATAACGGAAAGCCAATCCGCGAAACTATTCACGCAGATATGCCACTGGCAATCGATCACTTCCGTTACTTCGCTGGTGCAATTCGTGCACAAGAAGGTTCACTAGGTGAACTTGATGAAGACACGGTCGCGTATCACTTCCACGAGCCACTAGGTGTAGTCGGTCAGATCATTCCTTGGAACTTCCCAATCTTGATGGCGGTATGGAAGTTAGCTCCAGCGCTAGCAGCAGGTAACTGCGTTGTTCTAAAGCCAGCTGAACAAACACCTGCATCAATCATGGTCTTGATGGAACTGATCGCAGATTTACTTCCACCTGGAGTATTGAATGTTGTTAACGGCTTTGGTGTCGAAGCAGGAAAGCCATTGGCTTCATCTCCACGTATCGCAAAGATTGCATTTACTGGTGAAACAACTACCGGTCGCTTGATCATGCAGTACGCGGCGGAAAACATCATTCCAGTAACGCTAGAACTCGGCGGAAAGAGCCCAAATATCTTCTTCGCAGATGTTGCAGCTGAAAATGATGCTTTCTACGACAAGGCGCTCGAAGGCTTCACATTGTTCGCACTTAATCAGGGTGAAGTATGTACATGTCCATCACGTGGCTTGATTGATACCAAGATTTACGACAAGTTCTTGGGTGATGTCACAAAGCGCACACAGGCTGTTGTTCAGGGCCACCCACTAGATCTATCAACAATGATCGGTGCTCAGGCTTCAAATGATCAGCTTGAAAAGATTCTTTCCTACATTGAAATTGGAAAGAAAGAGGGCGCAAAGCTAATCACTGGTGGAGAGCGCGCAGATCTTGGCGGCGAACTATCTGGTGGTTACTACGTAACGCCAACAATCTTCGAAGGCAATAACAAGATGCGTATCTTCCAGGAAGAAATCTTTGGACCAGTTGTATCTGTTACAAAGTTCGATGGATTTGATAATGCGATGGAGATTGCAAACGATACTTTGTACGGACTAGGTGCAGGTGTGTGGACTCGCGACACAAACACTGCCTACCGTGCAGGTCGTGAAATCCAAGCAGGTCGTGTTTGGACTAACTGCTATCACGCATATCCAGCAGGAGCCGCATTCGGTGGTTACAAGTCATCAGGTATCGGACGTGAAACCCACAAGATGATGCTTGATCACTATCAGCAGACAAAGAATCTGCTTGTTTCGTACTCACCAAACAAGCTCGGATTCTTCTAAGCCGATTACAGTTAAGACATGGAGAATCCATCACGCGTTGAATTAAGTGAAACTGCCGAAGAACTTCTTCGAAAATTAACTTCAATTCATGGCCCATTGATGTTTCATCAATCAGGTGGATGCTGTGATGGATCTTCTCCAATGTGTTACCCAGCTGGCGAATTCCGCGTCGGGGGTCAGGATGTAAAGCTCGGGGATTTGGTAGTAGCCGGCATTCAGGAGCCAATTGGTTTCTGGATGTCGGCTTCTCAATTTGAGTATTGGAAGCACACGCATCTAACCGTTGATGTGGTGGATGGTCGCGGTGGTGGTTTTTCTCTCGAATCACCCGAAGGTAAACGATTCTTGATTCGCTCACGCTTATTTACCGATGCTGAATGGGCAATTTTAGAAAATCAGGAAGTACCAACAGGCGCGTATTAATTTGCGCCACCCTTAAAGCCCCCTTAGAATTAAATTAATTAAGGGGAGTACCTAGATACAGCTACCTCGTCAATACGGTGTAAAAACCCGGGGCGCTGGCCGTTTTACGGTTAGGGAGACCTTGGCCACGTTAAACAATTACGCGAGTCAAGGGAGAAATAACAATGGAAGTTTCATCAACGATTTGGGCGATAACGGTTGGGCTAATTGCAACCTTAATCGCCATTGATTTATTTACATCAAGTCGCACAGCACATGATGTTAAATTCAAAGAAGCAGCAGCCTGGACATCCTTCTATGTAAGCATCGCACTTGGCTTTGGTGCCTGGGTGTGGAGTTACTTCGGTTCGACTTTCGGAACCGAGTTCTTTGCGGCTTACTTAGTCGAGTACTCGTTATCTATCGATAACTTATTTATCTTCGTAATTATCTTGGCTCAATTTGCCGTGCCAAGTATTTACCACCAGAGAATCCTGCTTATCGGTGTAATGCTTGCGCTTGTATTGCGCGCAATCTTTATTGCAATCGGAGCAGCAGCCCTTGGTGCTTTCTCATTCACATTTGTAATCTTCGGAGCAATCTTGGTTTGGACAGGCGTTGGTCTGTTCAAGCACTGGGATGAAGATCCTGAACCAAATGACAACTTTATGGTTCGCACAATTCGCAAGCGTGTAGCAATGGTTGATGAATTCCATGGAACTAAATTGTTTATCAAGCTGAACGAAAAGCGTTATGCAACTCCTATGTTCTTGGTAATCATTGCGATTGCTTCGACAGATCTTCTCTTTGCATTGGATTCAATCCCAGCGACATTTGGTGTTACATCACAGACCTTCTTGGTCTTTACAGCCAACGCATTTGCACTGCTAGGACTTCGCGCTCTGTACTTCTTGCTCAAGGGCCTTCTAGATAAGTTGATTTACCTATCTCTAGGTCTCTCATTTATCTTGATGTTTATCGGTGTAAAGCTGATCATGACCTACTTACATGAGCAGTTCCACGATATTCCAAAGATTCCTACACCTGTAAGCCTTGGAGTAATCGCATCAATTTTGGCTATTTCAACTGTGGCTAGCTTGATTAAATCCAGCAAGGACCCATCGGCAAAAGCACATGCTGGAAGAATCACAGGGGAGCACGACGCAAAAGAGTAAATCTCTTGGCGCACTAGTTACTATTGACCTCTACTAATAGCGACAGGGGCTCAGTATGTTCTCGGCAATCTTTTTAGGAATTGTTCAAGGACTTACTGAGTTCCTTCCTATTTCATCTAGTGCACACATCCGCATCGTGGGCGAGTTCATGAATAAAGCCCAAGATCCAGGTGCTCGATTTACAGCTATTACTCAAATCGGCACCGAGCTTGCAGTACTTATTTTCTTTCGCAATGACATCAAGGCAATTGTGGTGTCGTGGGTCAAGCAAGTTCTGCTCCGTGCTGAACTGTCAGCTGAAGGAAAGGGCCAAGCTTGCATGGGTTGGCTTATTATTGTTGGCAGCCTTCCAATCGTTGTCTTGGGCTACCTAGGTAAAGACATCATTACAAACGATCTTCGTTCGCTCTGGCTGATTGCGTCAGTAATGATCATCTTCGGATTGATTCTGGGTTTTGCAGACAAAGTCGGCAAGAGTGAACGAACACTTGATCAGCTCAATTCAAGACATGGAATTTTGTATGGTGCAGCACAAGCGCTTGCACTAGTTCCAGGAGTATCTCGATCTGGTGCAACAATCGCGATGGGACGCTTCCTTGGTTACACCCGCGAAGCTGCACTTCGCTACTCATTCTTATTGGCCCTTCCTGCAGTCTTTGGAAGTGGCCTGTATGAATTAAAGGATGCCTTTTCATCAGATGCAGCACCAAATGTCTTTTCGATCCCCGAAACGCTAGTCGCAACTGGGGTTGCCTTCGTCATTGGCTACATCGTTATTGCGTGGTTGTTGAAGTTTGTATCCACAAAGAGCTTCCTCCCATTCATTATTTATCGCGTATGCCTTGGCTCATTAATTCTTGTTCTTCTTGCGACTGGCGTGATTAATTCATGATTATTGATGTGTGGTCTGATGTTGTCTGCCCATGGTGCTTTATCGGAAAGCGCCGTCTAGAAAAGGCTCTTTCTGGCTTTGAGCACAAGGATGAAATCATCATCCGCCATCGCGCTTTTCAATTACAACCAGATGCACAAGGCGTTGTTCCAACAGGAAAGCATTTAGCTGAAAAGTACAGAGTTTCTGCAGACCAAGTAAAAGAGATGCAGGCAAATGTTTGCGCGGTAGCCGATGGCGAAGGCCTTTGTTACAACCTCGATGACACCCTATCTGGCAATACCTTTGATGCTCATCGAGTTCTTCTTTATGCAGCGACTATCAACAAGCAGGATGAATTACTAGAAGCGATGTATTCAAGTTACTTCGAAAACTCTTTGCCTCTGTTTTCTCACCAAGATATTTGTGCAGTTGCCGAATCTGTTGGAATTCCAGCAGTAGATGTGATGAATGTATTGGAATCAGATCAATTTACAAATGAAGTTTTGGCAGACCGCGACATGGCTACCCAACTAGGGGCGACAGGGGTGCCCTTCTTTGTAGTGGATATGAAGTACGGAATTTCTGGCGCGCAACCTTTGGAAGCCTTCGTTGAGACAATTAATGCGGCTTGGAACGAACGGGAGTAAATCGTGAGCAAGGCGTTAGTCGATAAGCACCTGAAGAAGTTCGAAATAGGGCAGCGCGCAATCCTTCAAAACCTGCGCGAAATGATCGCAGCAGAACTACCGACCGCAACAGAAACTATCAAATACGGAATCCCAACTTTTGTTATTGAAGGCATTGGGGTATTTGGTTATGACGGCTACAAGAAACACAACAGTGTATTTCCTTATAGCGGCTCAACGACTTCGCTCTTAAAAGCAGAGCTTGCCCAATACGAACAAACAAAAGGTTCCATTCACTTTGCTGTCGACAAGAGATTTCCCAAGCCGCTATTAAAGAAGATTATTAAGGTAAGAATTCAGCAGCTAAATGCTGCATACCCAAAGAAGACCGGTGAGTTTCTAGAATTTTATGGAAACGGAGTCTTGAAGGCTACTGGCAAGATTAAGAATGAAGAGATGCATGGTGATTGGAAGTGGTTCCGTAAAGATGGCGTAATCATGCGCTCTGGAACATTCAAAAATGGCAAGCAGGTAGGTGTCTGGATTACCTACGATCAAAAGGGAAAGCCTTACAAGAAAACAAACTTCGGCTCATAATTTCAATTGGCGCAGCATTAAGCCTGCTTCTACGATTACCCGGTGTTTGAATTCCATAAGTTTCCGCTGACAAAGCCACTGGCAGATAAGTTCCGCGAGAATGTTTCAGGATCTAAAGATGGTCGTCCTGATTGGGTGAACACAATTGCAATCGGTTCTGGTCCTGGTTTATTTGGTCCAGGCAGCGCTGTGTGGCAAGTACATGGATGCATCGCAACTTTAGTTGGGGGAGTCAGAGCTCTTTTATTGCAGGCCGCTCACCCCGCTCCGCTTTCAGGCGTTGCGGAACATTCTCGATATGAATCTGATCCATTAGGCCGATTAGCAGGAACAACTCGTTGGCTAACGGTTACAACATTTGCTGCAGCAGAAGTTATTGAGCGAGAAGCAGCCCGAGTCAATGCAATGCATGATCATGTAAAAGGTGAATTCAAGAACAAACAAGGACATGATCAGAGCTACAAAGCAAAAGATCCACGATTCTTATTGTGGGTGCACTGCGCATTCACTGACTCGTTCTTGAAAGCACACCTTGCGCTAGGTTATTCAATCGACCAAGGCGCAGATGAATATGTAGCTCAGTGGAGCAAAAGTGCCGTCCCACTTGGTCTGATAAATGCTCCGAAGTCTGTCGCTGAATTAGAAGCCACACTTGATGATTTCCGAAAGAATGATTTGGCAACTGTTGCACGAACTGCCGAAGTTGTTCGTTTTATTTTGAACCCTCCATTTGATGGTGCAGGTAAATTCTTTTACAAAGTTATTTCAAATGCCGCAATTGCAACATTAGATCAGCATGAATTGACACTGCTTGGATTGGAAAAGCGTTCAAAGCTATGGCTTCGAGTTTCACGAGTTAGCTTGGACATTTTCTTAGCAATATTGGGTCCTGAACCACCAGCGATGCAGGTAGCTCGCGAAAGAATTGCAAAGTCAAACTAACCGCTTAGGGCTAGCACTCTTAGTAACAGATCACAGTAATTAGGTGATGGACGCAATACTGCGTGAAGGGGTAGCCCTCGCAATAACTCTTTATTAACTTTTCAGAAGTGACAGTCTTTCTCTCGTAAGAACAGCAAAACTCAGGGAGAGATGGGAGTTCACAATGAAAAGAATTTACTCAAGAAAAGCAAAGGCGCTTGTTCTTTTTACAGCAGTAGCTTTCTTGTTTGCAAACGGTGCAACTGCAAATGCGGCAAGTAAAACAATCACTTGCTATAAAGGCACAACAGTAAAGAAGGTAACTGCAGCTTCACCAAAGTGCCCAACCGGTTATTCAACAACAAAGCCAAAGGTAACAACTGCACCAGCAACTGGCGGAACTGTTGCATTTTCAGGTAACTACAAGGGAAGCCTCAACATTGTTTGGGGCGATACATTCCTTCAAGTTACATCTGCAACAGCTAAGGGAACTGGAAATGTTCTAGGACTTACAGATATGACAGGTTCTGGATCTGCAGCACCTGCTGGTTTATGTGATGGCTTCGATGCAAAGGGTTCTATCGGCGGTGGCGGAAACACCATCAACGTAACTTTTGATACTTCATCAAAGGGTTGCGCAGAAGATGAGTCAGCTCCAACAACTATCAAAATCACCGGAAGCGCAACTATTACAAGTGGCACCGGTAAGTACGCAGGAGCAACTGGAAATCTCAAGGTTACTGGCGTATTCAGTGTTAAAGGTGGAGCGAAAGAAACTGCGGCATTCACTATGGATGTCAGCGGAAATATCAAGACCAAATAATTTAAGTCCCGAACTCGAATTAAGGAGAAATAAATGAAAAAGGTAATCTCAGGAATCGCAGTAGCGGTTCTAGCACTTGTCGGTGCTGTATCAACTGGCGGTCAAGCTCTTGCTGCGCCAGCTGCTTCAACATTGGTTATGTCAGGCGGAAATGGTGTCTTTGATCTAGGTCCAATCATCATTAACGGAACTGCAAGTGCAGCTGGAACGGTTGCATTCACAGTTAATGGCAAGATTGTTACAGGCTGTGAAGCTGTTGCAACGACAACCGTAACCCCATTTGTTGCAAAGTGCTCTTGGGTGCCAGCAGCTGCAGGTGCAACTGCTATTACCGGAACATTTACTCCAACAGATGCTGTTAATTTCGCGCCAGCGAGCGGAAACACACTCAATGTGAAGATTGGTGTGCCTGTTCAAGGCGTTGTTTCTCCAATTCATATCTATGTAGACACAGTGCTAGCGAGCGGAACATCAGGACCCCTTGCACCACGTTTTGGTGTTAGCTGCGCTGTACAAAGTGAGTACATCGTTGGTCAAGGAATTGTTTTCCGCATTTATGCAAATAATTCTGATCAGGGTGGAGCGGTAATGGATTCAACCAATACTGCAAAGGCTTACATAGAAATCGCAGGTGTTAAAGATCCAATTCAAATGTCATATGGAAATCACAGCGGAGCAGCATTCTGGACTGGTGTCTTAAAGACTGGTGCAGCACCTTTGTATAACACTCTTGGAGTAATTAACTTCAAGGTAACCATGGTTGCTAAAGATTCAACAACCATGAAAGTTCTTTCAACAAAGCTTGTTCCACGTATGGAAAATGGAAAGCGTGTTCTTAACGCTTCAGGTGGAACTGTGTATGACCGTGTCAGTTACTACCGCACAGTCAAACTAGATATCCCACTAAAAGGTGCAACAGGAACTTGGCAGTCAAACTTTATGCCTGCTTCACAGCTAACTCTCTTTGCGCTACCAAAGGCATAACAACAGTTAGTCCCACCCACAATTCAATGATTTAGGAGAGAGATTATGAAGAAGAGAACACTGGCACTGCGTATCGCAGTTGCTTGTGGTCTAGCGATGGCGATGGTTGTGCCGGCACAAGGTGCCGACACAGCCTCCACGCTGATCACATTGACAGCTCCAAGTGACATTAAAGGTGTTGCGCCACTTCCATATACAGCGGTAAAGGCGGGAGCATTTACAACACCTGAAACAACCGTCAATCTAGAGGTCACACCACAGCAGGGTTTTGTTGGAAGTGCCTTTTCCGTAATTGGAAAGGGTTTAACCCCAAATAAGCAAATGACTTTGGTGTGGTCCACAAATGAAGGTACTTGGGTGGCAGATGTTCAGCCAAACACGATCAACTATATGGGCGTCAAGTACACCAAGTTCTACGTCAACATGGCGACAGTAACTACCGATGCAAATGGTGGATTTACCTTTAAGTCAAAGGTGCCATCTGATTTCGGTGGTGTGCATGATATTTATGCAGTCGTAGATGGTGTTGCTGTAGCCCATGGTGGCTACCAGATGCTTCGTACCGTTTCGATCTCTCCAAAGAGCGGTCCAATTGGCACTCCAATAACAATTACATACACAGGAATGGGCGCAAGCCTTTACACAGCTGGTGGATCTGTTTTGTATGACAATCAATTTGCCGGTGAAATGCAGGCTCTATGGACTCGCGGAACAGGTAAGGCAGTAATCCGAGCTTCCGGTGAGGTTGGAAAGCATGTTTTGTATGTTTTGGATGGAATTGGAATTCCATACTTGAACATCATTCAAGCACCTGTTCCATTTGCTAATGGCGGCACTCAGACCTTTACAGTTACAAAAGATGCTGGTGCACCTGCGGCTTACTTAACATATCCCGACAAGGTAACTCCAACTGTTACTCAAAAGACAACATTGTCATCAGTTGGGTTAGACCCAAATACAAAGGCTGTTGCAACATTGTCCAAGGATGCAGGGCCCGTATATACAAAGGTAAGTCTTGATGTAAAGGGATTAACTACATCTGGAACCCACACAATTGAATGGGCAACTGTTGTTGGTAACCGAGTTAACTGCACAGGAACTTGCTGGGTTTACAACTCTGTTCCACTAGGAACTATTGATGTTAAGTCAGCTGACATAACAAAAGAGATCCAGATTCCAGATCACTTAGGTGGATGGCACGTTGTACAGATAAAGAAGGATGGAGTCATTGAGGCACAAGTTCCTTTCTATGTACAAGAGAGCATCTTCAATTACGTCGATAGCAAAGGGAAGGTCTTAAGTGCAGGTCTTGCAAAGGCCGATCCTTCAGGACTTCCTGAATCACGCAATGGTTCTGGAGTACCTACAAATAAGTTCAAAGCGGGAGAAGAGTTCACAATTGCAATCAAGGGAGTGGGTTGGACACAACTCGATAACACTTTGGCTGTTACATATGACAACTCATACATTGGTTATGGATGTGGATTTAATTCAAATGGATACATGGTTGTGCACTTGAAGGCCACAGGAAAGCCAGGAACTCACATCATCGATCTATGGCCATTGATGTACACAAATCAACCTTCATTTGCGGGAACTCCTTACGGAATGCTTCCAATCTTGACAGCTGATCGTGACTTCCCAGGATTGGCACTTGGATATCAATTGCCTTCTATTCACTTCGCAATCACAGTAACTAAGTAATGTAGTCACGGGACTAAAACCCCGTTTAGCACTTAGGTGTTAGACGGGGTTTTTCCTTGCCCTGGCATCCACCAATTCCATTTGCCTAATAACATCATGGCGCTAGGAAGAAGCAATCCACGAATTATTGTTACGTCAATGAGAACGCCAGCTGCTAGTCCGACCCCAAGTTGTTGCAAGCCTGCAAAGTGTCCAGTTATCAAACCGGTGAGAGCAGTTATGAAGATTAATGCCGCTGCAGTTACAACTGTTCCAGAGTTTCGCATTCCTTCACGAATTGATTCCTCATTACTTGCACCGTGATCCCAAGCTTCTCGCATACGGGAAACAATGAAGATTTCGTAATCCATTGAAAGGCCAAACAAGACGGCAAATAGCAACACGAGCACCCAGGCTTCAAGTTGCTCAAGTTGATAGGTGCCAATTCCAAATTTAAAGACTAGAACAAGAACAGCAAACGAAACTGCAATTGAGATTAAATCTAAAACAATCGCCTTTATAGCCAATACCACTGAACGAAAAGTTCGTAACAAAATCAGGAAAGTAATGAGCAAAATTAAGGTGATTATCAGCGGCAGCGAAGCTGAAATTGCATCAAGCAGATCAATGCCTTGCGCAGGGGCACCGCCCAGATAGAACTTTGTCCCTGTAGGAAAACCAGCTTCGGGGATGTACTTATTTCTTAGATCTGAAACTAGCCCTCTGGTTTCACTTGAGCCAAGATCATGGTTTCCAAAAACATAGATGCGCAGGTAACGCCCCGTCGGATCAACATATGGCCACTTCTCGCCATTAGCTACCGTGAAGACCTCTTTGTCAGCTGCGATTCTCTTCACAAACTCAAATCGAACATCAGCTAATTTCTGTGCGGTTGTATTTGGTCCTAGATCGACAACAATTTCTGAAGGAGTTATTACTCCCACGCCAACCTTAGATGTCACTGCATTTAGCGCTTGTGCAGACTCAAGATGGTCAGGGATCGCGCTTAACGAACTTGGAGTGACTTGAAACCACGTCAATGCCGACATTAGTAGCGTCACAACGGCTAGTGATGATGCAAGCACCACACGAGGTCGCTTGATTGCTACCTCAATTAAGCGGTCAAATGAAAAATTAAGAAAACCTTTGAACTTTGAACTGCTTGTCTTAGCTAATGCCGATAATAAAATTGGTTGAAGTGTGACTGCCGCGGCAATTGAAACTAAAGGCAGGATTAAGCAGGCAAGACCCAGAGATCGAACAAAGGGAACGGGAACCAAAAGTAAGGTTGAAAGACCCAATGCAACTGTTGCTCCCGATATGACAGCAGTTTTGCCGGCAGTATTCATGGTTTCGGCTAAAGGATCTTTACTTATTTCTATTTCTCGACGATAGCGACTAACCATCAGAAGCGAGTAATCAATCGCAAGGCCCAAGCCAACTAATTCAACGATGCTCGGGACATACAAAACCATTAAGAAATGTTGTGCCAGTAAATAGATGATTCCCAAGGTTGTTGAGATTGTTGCTAAACCAAAAAGGAGAGGAATTAAAACCGCCCAGGTAAAGCCCAATGTAGCTACGAGAAGTAATGCTGCTAGTACAACTGCAATTACTTGACCTCGGTGTAAGTCGCTAGAAAGAATTGGAACGACATCGCTTTCTATGGCTGGGGGACCGCTAACTAGTGCACCCTTCAGACCTTGGGTTAATAATGCCGAGCGAAATGCCTTTGTGTATTCGGCAGCCTCTTTAAGATCAAATGGGGTTCCGATGTTTGCGTACAGAGTCCCTGCAAAGGCTTTTTCTTGAGTAATTTCTGAACCCGGAATTACCGCAGCAGCTTCACGAACCGCAATTTTAAAACCTTCAATTTCCTCCGTTGTTGCCTGCTTGTACTTATACATAACGGTGAATGTGCCTTCAGTATTTTCCTTGAACTTTTCATTCAGGATTTCGTTGGCAGCTGCCGAAGAACTGCCTGGCACTACAAGTGAGGTTGTTAGATATTGATCCAGATTGGATGCACCGAATAGACCAAAAGCGGTTAGGGCAATCCACATGGCCAAAACAAGTGAGCGAGCCTTAACGGCGGCTAGTGACCACTTGATCAACATTGCATCATTCTAATCTTTCTGACAGTTCATTGTGCAGATGGCATCATTAGGACATGAATCAAGAGGTTCTCGTTGAAATAGTTGATGCAGATCAATGGGCTCGCATTCGCGACATAAGGCTTCGTTCATTAAGAGCCAACCCTGAAGCATTCGGTGGAACTTTTGAGAAGGAAAGTGCTGAAGATGAAGCTACTTGGCGTGAAAAGTTCATTAAGAACGAGTTCCTAGTTGCATCCGTTGATGGACATGATGCAGCCATGATGTACCTCGAAGTTCTTGAAGGAGACTTTGGGGCCACATGCTGGATTGGTGGATGTTGGAGTGATCCTGCATTTCGGGGCAACGGTCTATTTCGAGCCATGATGCAGTTTGTTGATGCCCAAGATCGTGATTGGAAGGTTCAAGGCCTAGGCGTGTGGATCGATAACTACAGCGCAATTGCCGCCTACGAAAAATTAGGTTTTGTAAAAATTGGCGATGACACTCCAAGCACTCGTCAGCCCGGAAAGTTTCACCAAAGAATGATTCGCAAAAGCCCTACGAAATAATTGCCGAGTACCGAGACATATCCTCATCGCAGACTTCCGGCCAATTTTTGGCTGCGGCCCTCACACCATGAGTCTTAAATGCATTAATTTTGATGCGCATCGCAGGATCGATATTTTTTAACCACACAGCTGTATCAATCAACTGTTGATCGGAATCATTGACGCCAGGAATAAGAAGTAATCGAACTTCGTACAGTTTGCCAAGTTTCTGAAGATGCTTGATCGAATCCAGAACTACTGAATTAGTGTTGCCGGTCAGCTCAATATGTCGCTGCTCATCCAGCGCCTTCAAATCAAGCATTATTCCATCCGTAACTTTGGCGAGCTGGTCCCAGACTTCGGACGAGGCATTCCCATTACTATCAATGAATGTAGTTAATGCCGAAAGCTCATCACTCTCTTTTATTGCGGTAAACAGTTCAGCGATGAATTCATGTTGAACTGTGGCTTCACCACCAGAAATGGTGACACCGGATATATATGGCATAGATTCTTTGATCTGATCCAATACTTCAGAAACGGTTAATTCTCGTACCCGACGTGTATGTAAAGGAATAGTTTGAGGGTTATGACAGGCTAGGCAGTTAAAATTGCAGCCTTGTAAGAAAAGTACAAAGCGATTTCCAGGACCATCTACCCACGAGAATGGAATGACATTAGCTACCTGTGCGTGGCGAGCTTTCATGACTCACAACTCTTTTCACATTACGTTGGTCGACGTGAGAATCAGCAACAGATCCCGCACCCAAATAAGTGCTGCTATGGCGAGCAGCGGGCATTTTCTGTAAATCTGATTTACGTACCAAGTAACCGGTGATACGGATGAAATCGTTGCTGTCTAAATTAAAGGTGAAATCTCGCATCCCGGATTTGAATGCACCCTTTATGACATCTACTACGGCAAGAGGATTTTTGACCGCAGTTTCATCGAATGACAGAACATCACTTATTCCAGATGCAAATAAATGGTGATGACGGCCAACGGTTTTCAAATGCTCTAGTAAGGAAGGTTCAGTGCCGATTGGAATTCGAGTACCAGCGGTCACACCGATATCAAGATCAATTCCGGATTGTGAATGCAGTAGCGCTCTACCGTTATTTCCATTGCAGTAAGGCATCTTTCTCTGGGATGCCCAATTTGCAATGAAACTAGTAATTTCATAACCAAGATCGTCCGCCATGGAGCTGTGACCATAAGTTCCTGAATCACCTTCTCGCTCCATCAAAATGTTGACGCACTCAGCTAGACCGAAAATTCCAAACATCGCTGAGAACTTATCCAAATCCAATAATCTTTCGTTCACGAGCCAATTACTTTCATAAAAACCGGAATCTTCAACTAAATAGTTGATGCGTGACTCCATGAGCTCTGCAGTTAGATCAAGGTAATGGGGGAGGGTTTGATCAAAGAATTGATCCTTGCCTCCATTACATTGTTCTGCGGTAGCTTTTAAATTGATCCGAACCAGGGTATGTGAACCGCCACCGATTTTCAGGGAGTTGTAACAACTAACCGCTGCATAGCGCGCACCTAAATCTGATTGCATCATTGGATCGTTTATGAAGTGTGGCTTACCGCATGCAAAAACAGTCTTCACCGCATCCATTAGGTACTCATCGCTAGTTAATTCTGGATCCACCTTTAAACTTATGTTTGGTACTACCTGAAGTAATTCGCGCTCCAAAGCGAGAATCAACTTGGAGACTCTGTTATACACAGGACTTAGATTTGTATGCGCAAATGCATCTGGAAACATTCGATCGAGGCTGATCCAGAAACGCTTTAATTTTGCGTACAAATCTTCGTCACTAATACCTTCGATATATGGCAGCAACAATGTATCGAGATCTCCGAAATAGACAGGGTATCCAGTGATTGAGGGGGTTGCGGAATACATTATTAATAGAAATGCCAAAGCATCATCTAGATTCTTTGCGGCAGGTAATTCTAGAAAAGCTGAACCGTTTTCTAAGACAATTGCGTAATCAGGAAGTAAATAGCGAGGACGGTATGGCGCGTTACCTTCATACATATCGCAAATAATTCGTGCCTCTAGTGCCTCGCGACACTCTTTTCGCACAGGAGGTGGATCAAGAAGATTTTCAGCCAAATTAGCGAGGACGGCAACTCTTTGTCGATAGGTGAACTTTGGATTTTCTATACTCTCACGGATATTTTCTAGAGTTGTCATGCCTCTATTTTATGGTCGAACAAGAAGAAGGGAGTGAGTGGTACAGCCCTAAAGTGATAGTCGGAGTGCTGCCACTCGCTAGTTACTTTCTAATTTGTATCCAAGTCCGCGAATTGTTTGAATTAAAACAGGGTTTGCTGGATCTGCTTCAATCTTTGCACGCAAGCGTTTGATGTGAACATCTAAAGTCTTTGTATCGCCGTAGTAATCGCCACCCCACACACGATCAATTAATTGCGAACGAGTAAGTACGCGACCAGCATTGCGCATTAAGAACTCCAGTAATTCGAACTCTTTAAGAGGGAGTGAAACAACTTCACCGTTAATTGTTACTTGGTGCTTGCCAATGTCTAGCTTGATACCTGCAACGGTATGAATTCCATGTTCAGCTTCCGATGATTCATCTGAGATTCCGCGACGCAAGACCGCTTTAATGCGAGCAATAAGTTCGCGGGATGAATAAGGTTTAGTTACATAATCATCAGCACCCAGTTCGAGACCCACAACCTTGTCAATTTCGGCATCTTTCGCGGTCAACATAATGATTGGTACTTGCGAAGTTGTGCGAATAGTTCTGCAAACTTCGATGCCAGATACAACAGGAATCATTAAATCAAGCAAGATTAGGTCTGCACCATCTTTTGCATACATATCTAAAGCTTGACGGCCGTCTTCAGCAACAGTTACCTCAAAACCCTCTTTACCTAATAAGAAGGCCAGGGCTTCAGAAAATGAGGACTCATCTTCAACGATAAGAATCTTTGTCATTGTGCGATCTCCTCAGAAGGTACATACAGTGGCAAGCGAAGCGAGAAGGTGCTGCCTACATTCTCGGCACTCCACACTTTAACCTCACCGCCATGCTTTAGCGCTACGTGCTTAACGATTGAAAGTCCTAATCCTGTTCCACCTGTTTGCCGTGAGCGCGCCGGATCTACACGATAGAAACGCTCAAAGATTCGATCTAAATCCGCCTCGGGAATTCCAATTCCTTGATCGGTTATTGAAATGTCGATGATTCCATCATCAACCGTTGAAGTGACGTTCACCTTTGTTCCTTCAGGTGAATAGTTAATCGCGTTTTCAATCAAGTTTTGAATCGCCATAATCAACTGTTCTCGATCACCAAGAATTAGACCATCAACAACTTCGCTATTGGAAACCCAGATATGACGACTATCAGCGGTGACTTGGCTCTGATCAATCGCTTCATTAATGAGATCTTGAATGTGCAGTTCACTAGGCACAGACAGTGGATCAGAGTCTTGCAGCCTTGAAAGATTGATAATTTCTTGTACTAGATCTGTAAGTCTTTTTGATTCTGTTTGCATTCTCGTCGCAAATTTCTCGACGGCAGCAGGATCATTCTTTGCTCCCAATACGGCTTCGCTAAGTAACGAGAGCGCACCAATTGGTGTTTTTAATTCGTGAGAAATATTGGCAACGAAATCGCGGCGAACTTCGTCAACACGTTGAGCTTCACTTTCATCTCGTAGCAAAACAAGAACTAAGTCATTTTCGGTAAGTGGAATTACATTGACCGTTAATTCATGGCGACCTTCACCAATAGGCCCGCGGGGAAGTTCTATTACTCCTGTTTGTCGGGAGTGCTTTCTGCGAACAACGCGAACGGTCGCTAGAAGCTCGGCACTTTGAATTCGACCATCACGCAAAAGGCCGATCTGGTCGATGCCGGGGGTAGTAAAGATCGGCACTTCTCCATTTGCCAGAACAACCGCTTCGCCATCTAACTGAGACAGGGTTTCCAGCAGCATGCTCGGTAGCGCACGCTCATCTGGCGCATCTGCTTCCTTGCGGAGGAACTTCACGTGACCAACTCTATAGCCTGGGCGCGCCAGTTAACCCTGCGTTCACTTTGCAGACAGAATCTATTCACCCCCGGCTCGTAGGTTGCCGCCATGGCTCTTATTCGATCAGTTTTCCAAGATGAACTAGATGGCGTCTCTCAGTCACTAGTTGACCTCACAGACATGGTTGCCATTTCAATCGCAAAGGCAACTGAATCAATTCTCAATAGCGACTTGAAGTTAGCTGAAGAGGTAATTGCGACAGATGACAGCATCGATGAATTTCAGCATGCACTTGATGCACGCATCATCGACATCATTGCGCGTCAGCAACCAGTTGCTTCAGATTTGCGTGCGCTGGTAACTGCGCTTCGAATGAGTGCGGATTTAGAACGTATGGGCGACATGTCTCATCACGTCGCAAAAATTACTCGCTTGCGTCATCCTGATGCCGCGATTCCTGCTGAGCTAACAGCAAGCTTCAAACAAATGGGTGAAGCTGCAGAAAAGATTGCACGCAAGACCGGTTCAGTAATTGCATCTCGCGATACCCAGGTTGCCTTAGAAGTTGAAACTGATGATGACGAGATGGACAAACTTCACCGCCAGTTGATTAGAACATTGGTAGATCCAAGTTGGGCGCACGGAGTTGAAAGCGCAATCGATCTGACACTTCTTGGTCGTTACTACGAGCGTTATGCAGACCACGCGGTTTCTGTATCACGTCGCGTGTATTACTTGGTAACAGGAAAGTTTGCGTAAGCAAATTGACCACACTTGTTCCACCATCACCTCGCGAATTAACTACTGAACCACGTCGTTCAGACAAGATTTTTCGCGCTGTTGTTACAGCCGGAGGAGTTTCTTCACTCGTAATCCTTGGATTGATTGCAATCTTCTTGGGATATCGCGGCTTTGAAGTACTACGTCAAGAAGGCATTGGCTTCATTACTCACGCCGATTGGTCAATTAGTACAGATGACGCCGGCAATGTAACTGAAAGCCATTTTGGTCTTGCAGCGATGCTTGTGGGCACAATTCTTTGCGCATTGGTTGCAGTGGTTATTGCCTTGCCAATCTCGGTTTTTTCAGCGTTATTCCTTAACTTCTACGCGCCAGGTTGGTTGAAGAAGTTCTTGGTTGCGATCATCGACATGATGGCTGCATTTCCATCAATCTTGTTTGGTATTTGGGGCTTCTTAGTTCTAATGCCCAGCGTTGAATACTGGGCAAAGCTTTTACATCGTTACCTTGGATGGATTCCTGTATTTGATATGCAGGTTCCGGTCTACACCCGATCACCGTTCGTTGCAGGTGTAGTTCTAGCAATCATGATTATTCCGATCATTACTTCAGTTTCTCGTGAAGTATTTTCACAAGCACCACTCGATCGAATTCAAGCCGCATATGCACTTGGCGCAACACGTTGGGCAATGATCAAAGCTGTTGTTATTCCTCATGGTCGCAGTGGTGTCATTGGTGGAGCGATGTTGGGACTTGGTCGCGCAATGGGTGAAACCGTTGCCGTCTTCACCGTGTTAAATATTGTTTTCCAGGTCAACTGGCATGTGCTTTTGGGCGCAGGTGGAAACGTTGCCTCATTAATTATTTTGAAATTTGGCGATGCAAGCCCATATGAAATCAAGGCACTTATGGCAGCCGGCTTGGTTCTGTTCTTGCTAACACTTGTTGTCAACGCTCTTGCAAATGTCATTGTTAAGCGCACAGGAAAGTCGGGACGATGAGTACAACTGTGCAGCCAACTAAGCCTTGGAAGGCTTCAAAGAAGGATCGATTAGTCGATCTAAGCATCTTCATCGCTTCATTACTTTCTTCATATGCAGTAGTTGCGATTACCCCAATGAAGGGAAAGCTTGCACTTTTTGCGGTTTTCTTCTTCGTTTACATGGGTTTAACCGCATCGCTTAAGGGAATTCAACGTGGAAGTGCTGCTGCTAAAGATGCACTTGTAAATTCAGTTGTTGCAATTGGTGCAATCGTTACCGTAATGCCAATTGCAAGTATCTTATTTACAGTGCTACAAAAGGGTTTGCCTGGTATTAAGTTAAATATCTTTACGCACGATATGTCTATGGCGACACCGACAGATCCACTTTCAAATGGTGGACTGCTGCACGCAATCACAGGAACAATAACTTTGGTTGCACTCGCACTAATCATGAGCGTACCTATCGGAATTCTTACCGCTCTGTATCTCACTGAGATCAAGGGTCGTTTCACAGGACCGATTCGATTCTTAGTACAAGCGATGAGCGGTGTTCCATCAATCGTTGCTGGATTATTCATTTTGTCAGCTGTCCTATATCCAATAACAAAGGCATACTCAGGATTCATGGGAGCCCTTGCTTTAACAATCTTGATGATTCCAACAATCGCTAGAACCTCTGAAGAAGTTTTGAATCTAATCCCAAATGATCTTCGTGAAGCTGGCGTTGCACTTGGTGGAACTCAGTGGCGCACTGTGGCAATGATTGTCTTGCCAGCTGCTAAGAGCGGTTTGATCACTGCGGTAATTCTTGGAGTAGCTCGCATTGCCGGAGAAACTGCGCCAATTCTGTTGCTTACCGGTGGTGGCGACAAGGTAAATCCAAATGCATTTAATGGCCCAATGGGTTCTTTGCCGTATTACATCTGGAAGTCATTTAACGCTGGCTCACCAGAAGCACTTACTCGTGCATGGGCTGGTTTATTGGTTCTAGTAGGACTTGTACTAATTCTGTTTACATCGGCACGTTATCTAGGTTCACGAAAAGGTGCCAAATGATTAACTCACAAGAAAGCGAGAACACCATGGATACAGCGGTTCGCCCAAGTTCATTGGCCGATGTTGCTAACGCAAATGGAAAGGTACCTGGCACGCGTGCCTTGGGTACCGGTCTAGAAACACGTGGCATCCATGCATGGTTCGGAAAGCATCACGCACTTGCTGACATCAATCTGAACTTTGGTGCAGGAACAGTAACCGCGCTTATTGGACCATCTGGTTGCGGTAAATCAACATTCATTCGCACAATCAATCGCATGCACGAGTTCATTCCAGGTGCTGCCATGGCCGGCGAAGTATTGCTAGATGGCAAAGATGTTTATGCACCAGGAACAGATGTAACAAAGATTCGCTTACAAATCGGAATGGTATTTCAGAAGCCAAACCCATTCCCATCAATGTCTATTGGCGAGAATGTTTTGTCGGGATTAAAGCTTGCTCAACTTAAGGTTGAAAATAAGGATGACCTTCTTGAAGAGTGCCTAGAGCGTGCAGGACTTTGGAATGAAGTGAAGGATCGCCTTGGCGCACATGGTGGATCACTTTCAGGTGGTCAGCAGCAACGACTATGTATTGCACGTGCGCTAGCGGTTCGCCCGCAAGTTCTATTGATGGATGAACCATGTTCTGCACTTGACCCAGGTTCAACGCTTCGCATCGAAGAAACTATTCGCCACCTGTCAGACACTATGACAATCGTTATCGTGACTCACAATATGCAGCAGGCAGCACGTGTATCTGATTACACAGCATTCTTCCTTTCCGATGGCGGTCCCGGTCAAATGGTCGAATGCGCCCCAACAAGCGAGATCTTCTCTCGACCAAAGGATCAGCGCACAGAAAACTACGTGACGGGTCGATTCGGCTAAATCGTTTACTTACTGTTCACCTAAATGTCGAAGAGCGTTCGGATTCCGAGCGCTCTTCGTTCATTTTCGCTCCATAGGTTTGCCCCGTAGTTCAAACATCTATGAGGGGAAGTACATGAGAATTTCAAAGCTCGCGAAGGTTGCATCACTTGCACTCGCGTTCGGTTTGGTAGCAGGAACTCCAGCTTATGCAGTTGATCTTCAAGGTTCAGGCGCATCTTTTCCAGCGCTTTTGATCGAAGGTTGCAAAGCTGGTTTCGCATCAAGCACAGCACACACATATGTTTACGCTTCATCATCATCAGGTACAGGACAATCAAACTCAGATAAGTCAATTGGTGACTTCTGGATGTCTGATGGTGCTTACACAGCATCAACAAAGCGTTCTTCACTCATCCACGTTCCACTAGTTGCAGCTCCAATTGCAATCCTTCACAACTTGCCAGCAAAGACAACCCTTAATCTTTCAGCAGCAACAGTTGCAGGAATCTTCGCTGGAACAATTACCCGTTGGAATGATCCAGCGATCGTTGCTGATAACAACCGTTCAACCGTAAAGACTGTTTACAAGCTAGATAAGAACGGCAACCCTGCAAAGGATGCAAAGGGCAACCCAGTTGTTCTACGTACTCAGACAATTACAGGTCACTACACAATGCCTAACCAGCCAATCAAGGTTGTGTATCGTTCAGATTCATCAGGTACTTCAGAAAACTTCACAAACTACCTAAACAAGTCAGCTGGCTCTGTTTGGACAAAGTCGAAGAACAAGGTGTTCAAGGATTCATTCCCAGGAAACATCAATGATGTTGCAAACCTTGGTCGCGTTGTTGGTGCAGCATCTTCAACTGGAGTTGCTCAGCTCGCTGGTAAGACTCCTTACTCAATCACATATGCTGAAGTTAACTATGCAGCAGCTAACAAGTTGAAGATCGCTAACTTGATCAACCCGGCAGGATCATCTGTTGCGCCAGATTCAACTGGTGTTGGTGCATTCCTTGCATCAGCATCACAGGATGCAAACGGATACCTAACTTACGATTATGCAACTAAGGAAAAGGGCGCTTACCCACTAGGTATCGTTTCTTACCTTCTTGCAGATACTAAGTATCCAGATGCAGCAAAGGCTAAGGCTGTTAAGGAGTTCGCAAACTACATCTTGAGTACGAAGTGTTCAAAGGATGTCGGTGGAGCTCTTGGATTCTCTGTAATCGATGGTGAGCTTCTTAAGAAGTCACTCGCTCAGGTTGCAAAGATCGGCTAAATATTCTTTAACGAGGGTATAGAACGGCGGCTGGGGAAACCTAGTCGCCGTTCTTTTTCTATCTGTGGGGATACACTAAACGCACACAGGAAGAGGACATCATGCAGATTAATCTAGATAAGACAGCAACGGCACTACTTGCAGTTATTGCAGGCCTTTTAGTCGTCATCGTCGTGCTACTTGTAGACAAGGTTGAAGATGATGGACACATGATTGAACCTCGCGGGCAACACAGCGTTCAAGGACGTTAGCAATGAGTATTCAAGAATTAGCAGCAGCATATGAAGCTGCCACACAAGAGTTTCTAGCAATCGCGACATCTGTACCTGAATCTAAGTTAGATGTTCATGCGGGGGAGGATTGGAGTTCTCGCCAAGTCATTCACCACTGTGCAGACAGTGAGGCGCAGTCATATGCACGCCTTCGCAGATTAGTTGCAGAGCCAAACCCTGTAATTCAGGGGTATGAAGAAGGAATGTGGGCTAAGAATGAGACTCTTGGTTACACAACTCTTCCCGTTGAAAATTCGATCGCTGTATTTAAATCAGTACGCGCAGCATCACTGGACATTATTCAGCGCCTAACTCCGGATCAACTTGAATTAAAAGGAACTCACACCGAAGCTGGTGAGTACTCACTAAAGCGTTGGCTAGAAACCTACACACGTCACGGAAATGATCACGCAGAGCAAATCAAGAAGAACTTGGCTTTGTAGGTAAGTACTTTTTCCAATCAATCCTTGTTAGAAGTACCACTGAAGTAATCATAAGTATTTGAAAAAGTATTGCCCAAACTGATTTAAATTCTTTTGTAATCAGATCGCCAATCCCATGAGCCTTTAATTCGCTCGCTCCAAAAACATAAAAGTTGTAAGTGACTAACCGGCCTGAAAAGAAAGCCACGGTCAATGGCAGCAACCGGACACCCATTAATCCCGCTGCCTCAAAAAGTTGAGCCGATGGCAAAGGTGATAAAACAAATAAGCCAATTGTCAGCACCTTGCGAGATGTATTTTCAGTAAGCAGAGTTTGTGCAGCTTCTAAGTTGCTTAAGGATTTTTTGCTAATTCGATTTCGAAATAATCCTGTTGCACGTGCCAGCAAGTAACGACCTGTGCCTGCAAATATTGCCCCGACCCCCACAATGACTATTGGGTGAAGATCGGTGTTTAGGCTAAATAAAACAAGTACAGCCCACGTTGGTGGGGCAAATGCAGGCATCAGATTAAAGAGCAGTACAGCAGTGGCTAAAGCTGCAATATCGATCATGAACGCCTCACGCTGCTCAGGGTAGCCCTGCAGGGAAATAACCTGCACTAATCACCCCATATGGGGTGAGGTTACCTTGATTAACCCATGATCACCCATCACCCTTTACGCATGGAGATCAAGCCGAACGGGCTAGCAGGGTTAGCGCTGAGCCGAACAATCACCCCTCCGATTCCGGCTAACTTCCTATCCCGCTCTCGGCTGTTTCCTCTATTTCAACGAGAAACACCAGGTGCCACTTTGGTTGTTGCTCCAGCCGGTTACGGCAAAACCTCTTTAGTTGCTGAATGGGCGGCACAGGATTCCCGCCCGACTTTTTGGTACACAGTAAATAGTGATGACTCATTCTTAGAGTTTCCCAGTTATGTTTTAAGCAGCATCAGACACACCTTTCCTGAGTTTGGAAAAGGTAATAAAGAGATTCAAAGCTCGGATCCATTTACTGCGATTAAAGCCATTAACTTTGAAGTCGCACAATTGAACCAACCAATTAACTTTGTTTTAGACAATGGGCGAATTGATAATGCAGGTATTGCAGATTTTGCTCAACCAATAGTTGATCTCCTGGCAGAAAATATCCACCTAGTTTTGATCAGACGCCTAACTCCTGAAACATCCTTAGCGCGGTATGCATCGGTAGGTAATCTGAGTTTAATAACCAGCCAAGATTTAAAATTTTCATGCGATGAAGTTGAAAAAGTTGCAAAGCTCAATGGCATAGACGTTCATGACGAAACTTCGCTGAAATCTCTAGAAGTTTGCGAGGGATGGCCAGCGGCAGTGCAGATGCTTTCGCGAAATATTGCACAGGGGAATCACTCCACCGATTTTTCAGCTAATTCAAGTAACCCCTTAGGAATTTTGGCTCTTGAAACTTATAGCACCTTATTGCCAGAAAATCAGTCAAAGCTCTTGCGATTGAGCTTGCTGGAAGAGTTTGATTTAGAGTGTGCAAAAATAGTTTTAGGTGAGGATTATTCTGAGGCATACATTAATAAACTTGTTACAGACGGGGCTTTTGTAACAGTTTCTTCAGGATTGCGTAGAACATATAAATTTAATCAAATAGTTCATGATGCTCTTTCGCAATTAAGTTCGAAGAACAATCAGGCTAACCTTGAAATCTACTCGAAGCTTGCGGAGTATTTTGTATCAATTAATGATCTGACCTCAGCAATTAATTACTCTTTCCAATCGGGCGACCTAGTTCGTTTTACAGAGATTTTGCGCCCTGGAATTCGCGAAATGGCACAAATTGGACGAGGCGATGAATTAATTCGCTGGTCAAGATATGCCGGAGATGGAACGACTCAAGGAGAAACGCGAAAATTAATTATTAACGCCATCGGGCATCTGGTGAATTTAGATTTCAATAAGGCAGAGGCAACCGCTGAAGAAGCATTATTTCTAACCGGTGATGATGAAGACGGGATTGCTCGCAAGGCTCAAATTGCTTTGATCAATTCCTATGTTTACTTTGCCCGCGGTGAGATGGATCGTTCGAAGGAGAAGATTCAGGAGGCAATCAGCAAGACCGACCCTGCGGATAAAGCCCGCAATGAGGATCGTATTTCTTTGTATCGATTGGCAGCAGATCTGGCTTTTATTCAAGATGATTATGAAACGGTTACTCATTATTACGATCTTGCTAGCAATCTATTTATCGATACAACCTGGGTAAATTCGGCCTACCAAATTAAGTGCATGCAGGCCATGTCTTTGTTTGGGGAAGGAAAATTTTTCCAAGCTGCAGAGGCGGCAAATATTGCGATAAACCAGGCTGACAATGGTCTATACAAAGGAATATTCGGTGCGATGGATGCGATGATTGTTATGGCACGTTGCGAATTGGAATTTTCCCATTTAGAAAAGTCATCTGAAATCTACAACAACGTTGCAGATATTTCGAAGCGATGGGGAATCTGGCCTTGGCATTTCCTAGCTAAAGGTTCAACACTTCGTATTGATGTTTCATTTGGAAAGATTGAATCAGCCATCACTGCAATCTCCGACCAACGAAAGTACCTCTCATCATTTCCTCGTACCAACCAAATGGGTTGGATGATTGATATGAGCGAAGCCTTCTTGAGATACGTCATCGAAGATTACGAACGAGCCGATCAATTGATTCAGCGAATGCCAAAACTTGATATGGTGAAGCAGCTTGAATTTAATTCGGAAGTTCGTAAGAACATTCAAAAAATTGATTCTGTAATATCTAAACTTCCTGATAAAACTCCTCGCCAGAAAGTTTTTAAGTGGATGTCTGAAACCCACGCCTTTAGAGATCAAGAACATGTTGCCTTGAAATCATTACAAAAAGCCATTGACCTTGGCGCTGAAGTTGGTTTCCACGAAACCTTTGTACGTCAAACAAAGACTTATCCACTTTTTGTAAAAGTCGCAGCAATCCATCCAACCTTTTATGTAGAAAACCTTGTTCGAGATATGACAGAACGGATACAAACGATGAACGCAGATACCGGCTCTCTCGAAGAAAAGCTAACTTCTCGTGAATTAGAGATCTTGAAGCACCTATCGACAGGTATTCCAATTAGCGCAATTGCCAAGCAACTTCACATTTCACAGAACACTATGAAGACCCATCTCCGTAATGTTTATCGCAAGCTTTCAGTAGATGGTCGCCATAGCGCTGTAGAAAAGGCTCAAAAACTTCTACTGATTTAAAGTCATCCGATAGGGTTGAAGGATGGGTCCAGCTTTTAACCGCATGTGGGCGGCGAGTATTGTTTCAAACCTCGCCGATGGCGTTTTGATCGCTGCCGCTCCTTTGCTCGCAATTTCTCTTACCGATAGCACTGTCCTCATTTCGCTCATCGGTGCGATGGTCATGTTGCCTTGGTTGCTTTTTGCAATCCCAATTGGGGTAGTTGTCGACCGAATCGATCGACGTTTCATACTGGCTGGGGCTAATGCAATACGAACCCTTGTTGTAGGCGCTCTCTCATTAGGAATCGCAACCGACAAAGTAAATATCTTTTGGCTTCTCATTACCGCCTTTGTATTGGGAACATGTGAGGTTGCTTCAGATACAACGGCGCAATCATTGATTCCTCAAATTCTTCCAAAGGAAAAGTTTGAGAAAGGCAATTCGCGATTACAGATTTCTGAAGTAGTTGTGCAAGGTTTTATTGGGGCACCACTTAGTGGTTTTCTATATGCAATCGCTATTTATTTGCCGTTTTTCATTAATAGCCTTGGGTACGCATTTGCAACTTTCTTCGCACTCTCAATTCCAATTAAGTATTTGCAGGATGTTAGAAGAGAAGAGGGGGCACCGGAAAAGAAGAGCTTTGTAGCAGACATGAAGTTCGGAATTCGTTACTTGTATGAACATAAAATATTGCGACGCCTAGTGGTGACAACCTCTGTGATTGGAGTTTGTTACTCCATGGGCACCGCAACTATGGTGCTCTTTGTTATTAATGAATTGGAGCTTCCCAAGAAACTATTTGGCGTCGTTCTCACAATTCAAGGGGTCGGAGCAATTTTGGGTGGAATTGTCGCCCCTAAATTATCTAAGAAGTTTGGTCGAACCCCGATTATGACCTTTGGAATCGTTGCTAGTTCATTAGTCCTTTTGGGTCAAGGTTTAGCTCCGAATATTTATATCTTTGTTGCTCTGGCCACCTTTGGTTCCTTCACGATTTCGCAATGGAACATTTTGTTAATGGCGACTTATCAAACAGTCATTCCAAATGAACTTTATGGACGCATTCACGGAACTCGAAGAACAATTGTGTGGGGCATGATGCCTTTTGGCTCACTCATTGGCGGAGTTCTTGCGCATTACAGTCTGCGCTTACCTATGTATGTCGGTGGAGTGATAGCAACAGTGATTGCTGGGCTGTCAGTTGGATTCTTACTTCGTATTGGTGACCAAGCAGAAGTTACAAAGTAAAGTTTAGACATGCCCAAAAAACTAGGCGCTTCTTATTGGCGTTTGTGGACTGCAACAGCGATTTCAAATCTTGGTGATGGAATTTCAGGAGTTGCATATCCCTGGGTTGCATCAGCAGTCACGCGTTCTCCATTACTAATTGCCGCCGCAGGTTTTGCCTCACGATTGCCGTGGTTAATTTTCACACTTCATGCAGGAGTAATTACAGATCGATTTGATCGCAAGAAGTTGATTGTGGCAATGGATACAGCCCGAGGCATTTTGACTGTGATCGTCGGAGCGATTGTTTTATTAAACAAGGAATCACTTCCGTCATTGAATGACCTATCGTCGATCACAGATCTTGAAACTAACTGGCCTTTATATATAACCCTTTTGATTACCGCCTTTTTATTTGGCCTGGCTGAAGTGCTTCGCGACAACAGCGCACAGACCCTAATGCCAAGTGTTGTGGATCAAGAAAATCTCGAAAAAGCCAATGGGCGTATGTGGTCTGCCGAATCATTAACTAACAGCTTTATTGGGCCGCCATTGGGCTCGCTAATAATTGGTATTGCTATCTATCTTCCGTTCTTTGTAGATGCGGGTTCATTCTTTGTAGCGGTTGCATTGATCGCTTCCATTAAAGGAAGTTTCAAGCCATTCCATGACACACCTCGCGAAAAATTAAATTTCAAATCAGAGATCAAGGAAGGATTTGCCTGGTTGTGGGCCCATAACCTTTTGCGTCCGCTAGCAATCATTCTTGGTTGCATGAACGGCTTAGGCACAATGGTTGGTGCAACCTTTATTCTTTTTGCTCAAGAAGTTCTGCACACATCTGTTTTTGAGTTTGCTTTATTGGGAACCGCCGGAGCAATCGGTGGAATCATCGGTGGAATCATGGCGCCGAAAATTTCAGCAAAGTTAGGAAGCGGTCCTTCGCTGTGGCTTGCTCTTGCTATGGGTCCAATTGGAGATGTCGTACTTGGTACTGCAAGCACTTGGCACATCGTTTGGGTATTAACAATCTTCGGATCACTAACTGCAATTTTGTGGAACACAATTACCGTGTCACTTCGACAAAGCATCATCCCTTCACATTTATTGGGACGTGTTAATAGTGTGTATAGATTCTTTGCGTGGGGATCGATTCCAATTGGAATGTTCCTTGGGGGTGGGGTTGTGGCCATTGCCAACCACTTCGTTTCTCGCGAGACCGCCTTGCGTCTGCCCTATTTAATAGGAGCGGTTCTAGGAACTCTCCTTTTTATTCTTGCCGCTCCCAAGCTGGCAACAAGCGCCATAGAAAAGGCCCGCGCCGACGCTAATAAGTAGGTATTTCTCACCCTATTTACCCTTAAATGGTTATCTGCTCGTTATAAAGCCACGCTCATGCGAACAATTGGCGTGTTGCTAGACCGGGGTACCTACGGCAGACTTCCTCCACCGAAAGCGCCTATGGGGTGGTCGACTCTCCACAGACGTCTTTCATTTACCCTCAAGGAGGATCTATGAAGTTCACACGTAGCGCAAAGTTTGCGCTCGCAGCTGCAGCATCAGCGGCGCTAGCAGTTTCACTGCTAACACCAGCAAACGCTGCAACACGTTCAACTGTCGTTATTCACGACACAAACTCATTAACATCTTTTAACTCAGGTACACCAGATACCAACCTAACTATCAATAGTGCAGTTGGTTACCTACAAGGTATCGGGTTCAACTACTACGATGACAACAAGAACGTTGTTCAGAACAAGGTTTTTGGTTCATACAAGGTAGTTAAGAATGGCGCAACAGATTTCCGCGTTCAGTACACAGTTAACCCAGGCCGCGTATGGTCTGATGGAACACCTATCACTGCTGTAGATCTATTGCTTTCACACGTGCTTTCAAGCAACGTGTACTCAAAGGCAGCTGGTCTAGGCGATCCAGATAGCGAATCAGTTCCAGCGTTTAACTCAAACGGTTACGGCGGAACATACAACGACAACATCGTTGGCCAGCCAGTTCTTTCAGCTGACAAGATGTCAGTAACACTTCAGTACAAGCAGAAGATTGCTAACTGGGATCTATTCGGTCCTGGACCATCAGCAGTTCACACACTTGTTTTGATTTCAGAAGGCAAGAAGGCTCTTCAGTCAGTTAAGGAAAACGAAGCAGCACGCGATCGTTTCCTAGCTGCATACAACTCAAAGAACACTGCAGTCCTTAAGGCAATCGCTAAGGTATGGTCTGAGGGTTACAACATCACTGAAGTTAACGACAAGACAAACCCACTCCTATTCGTAGGTAACGGTGGATTCTTGGTTGACAGCGCAGTGACAAAGTCTTCTGTAACACTAAAGAAGAACCCTAAGTACAACTCAGGTCCAGCGCTAAGCGGATCAATCGACACTGTTATCTTCAAGTTCATCTCAGATGGAACTGCAGCATCACAGGCACTTGCTAACGGCGAGCTAGATATCTACGCAGGTCAGGCAACAGCAGATGCTGTAGCTGCACTAAAGAAGATTTCTGGAATCACTGTTAAGGGTGGAATTCAGTCTTGCTACGAGCACTGGGACACACGTGTTGCAGCAGCTCCAGGACAGCCTGAATACAACGGTCTATTCAAGGGTCATGGCGGAAAGGGTGCAGATCTACGTAAGGCATTCCTACTAGCAATTCCTCGCGAAGAAATCACTGAGAAGCTAATCCGTCCAATCAACGATGGTGCAGTTGTTCTAGGTTCAACATTCCTTGCTCCAGGACAAGAAGGTTACGATCGTCTTGTTGCTAACAACGGTTCTAGCTACTACGTAGGTGCACAGGATGTACTAAACGCTAAGGCACTTCGCCTAGTGAAGAAGTACTACCCAAGCGCAAGCGCAAGCAACCCAGTTAAGGTGAAGGTTCTTGTTCCAGGAAACAACCCACGTCGTGCTGCAGAGTTCGCACTTGCTAAGGCAAACGCTCTAAAGGCTGGCTTGGATCTACAAGGTGATGTTCAGGCTTCATGGTCACCAAAGATTCAGCTATCTGATTACGATGCAATGTTCTTCGCATACTGCCAAACAGCGGTATCACAGTCAGGAACAAACGCTAACTTCATCTACGGTGGAGGAAACAACCGCACAGGTGTTAACTTGCCTAAGCTAGATGCAATCTTGGTAACACTTCAGGCACCATTGTCTAACTCAGCTTTGGTTTCTAAGGTGATTGCAGCAGAGCGCATCATTCACGCTGAAGGTCTATCTGTTGGTGTGTTCCAGTTCCCAGCTGTAACTGCTTACAACAAGGCTCTAAAGAACGTAAAGCCAGCACCATTGTCTCCAAACCTAGTTTGGAACTACTGGGAGTGGGCATACTAATAGCTGCTTTTTAGCTATTAGCTCCGTGTAAAAACGGAAAAACAGTACTAAGCGAGTGGCATCTGGTTGAAAGACCAGGTGCCACTCGCGCTACTATTTGGGGCTTGATTTTATTTAAGTATTACAAGAAATGATGGCGAGGAGCTTTTCATGCTGAACTACATCATGCGCCGAATCGGCGTATCGATCATGATTTTATTTGGATCAAGTTTCTTGGTTTATAACCTTGCAGCTTACGCAAGTGATCCTTTAGCAGAGCTTCGCCTCAGCAATGATGACGGTGCCAAGCAGGCGATTATCGCCCTGACCCGTGATCTAAAGCTCGATGTTCCACCACCTGTTCGCTACTTCATGTGGCTGAAGGGTGTGCTGGGTCTATTCATCGGCAAGTTAGATCTAGGAATGACACGTGAAGCTACCTCAGTTCAAGAGGAGCTTGCATACGCGATTCCTACAACTCTTCGCCTAGTTTTTGTTGCAACATTTGCAGCGTTGCTGATTGGTCTTGCGCTCGGAATCATTTCGGCGCTTCGTCAGTACAGCCGCTTTGACTACGGAATGACCTTCTTGGCATTCCTTCTTTACTCACTTCCAATTTTCTGGGTTGCGGTACTTCTGAAAGAGTTCATGGCGATTCAGTTCAATAACTTCTTACGAGAACCCAATATTCCAATTAAGTGGATGCTAATTCTCTCCCTAGTAGGTGGAGTCTTCTGGAGCTCCTTATTCGGTGGAGAACGCAAACGCTTTTGGTCGATTTTCGGCGGAGCATTTGCAACAAACTTTGTAGTGTTGTTCGCAATCGATGCAACGGACTGGTATTTAAATCCTGGTCTTGGAATTGTATTGATCGCATTGCTTTCATTTGGAGCAGCCGGCGGAATCACAGCCCTTTCAACAGGGCTTAGTAACAAGCCAGCTCGAAACGCTGCCCTTTCAATGTCAGCTATCGGTGTAGTTCTTTACTACCCACTGCAATGGCTATTTGATAACAACGGTTCATACCTATTGATTTTCGCACTTCTTCTGATCACCATCGGTTTGGGGTACGGAAGTTCTTACATCTTTAGCAAGATCGATCGCGGGCCAATTGCACGCACTGCGATTTTGACTGGTGTTGTAACTGGGATCTTTATCTTTGCCGATCGCGTAATGCAAAGTTGGGCTGAGTACAGCTCAACAGATGCTGTTAATTACCGCCCAGTGCCAACATTTGGCCAGCGCAACGATCAGCTAGATACCTCAGATTTCTGGATTAATAACCTAGACATCATCACCCACCTTATTTTGCCTACATTTGCATTGATTCTTATTTCGCTTGCAGGTTGGATCCGTTACTCACGTGGTTCGCTACTAGAGGTTTTGAATCAGGATTACATTCGTACAGCACGTGCGAAGGGTCTTAATGAAAGAACAGTTATTACCCGTCACGCATTTAGAAACATGATGCTTCCATTGTCATCACTCTTTGTTGGGGAAATTGTTGGCCTAATTAGCGGTGCGGTTATTACCGAGCGCGTATTTGGTTGGCAGGGAATGGGAACTTTGGGTATCAAGGCGATTAACGGTTATGACTTGAACCTATTGATGGGTGTAAATCTACTTCTATCAATTCTTGTTGTAGCAGGTAACTTGATTGCCGACTTAGTGTATTCAGCCCTTGATCCACGTATTAGATTGGGTAAGTAACCATGAAGCTATTTGGTCGTAAAGAGAAGTCAACAGGCGAAATTCTTGCCGGTGGCGAAAACGCAATTGCAAACAAAGAGGTTGAAGGCTTAAGCCAAGGCCAAATTGTTCGACGCCGTTTCTTCCGTCACCGTGCAGCTGTTATCGCACTAGTGATCCTTTCAAGCATCATCCTCTTCGTCATTACCGCTCTTGATACAAAGATCGGACCTGTTCGTATTCCAGGTTGGTGGAAGTGGAATGTTGAAGATATTCCAGAGCTTCGCTTTGATGATTGCCCTGGTGGAACCACAGGTTGCCCAACGCTTTCAATCAACCCAAGCTCTCACTTTGGATTAGGTGAGCACCCATTTGGTCAGGATGACATTGGTCGCGATTACTTCGCATTGGTAATGAACGGTGCACGTCGTTCGCTAATGATCATGTTTGTGATCGGTGCAGTTTCAGGATTCATCGGTGTAGTGGTTGGTTCACTCTCTGGTTTCTACGGCAAGAAGGTCGACTCTGTTTTGATGCGCCTTGTTGACTTCCTACAAACAGTTCCAACAATCATCATCGCAGCGGTTATTGGCAAGGCTGCAGGCCGCGTAGGCCCTGTATTCCTAGCGCTATTCCTTGGTTTGCTGGGTTGGACGGGTCTTGCTCGTTTGGTGCGTGCACAGTTCCTTTCACTTCGTGAAATGGAGTTTGTGGATGCTGCCCGCGTTGCAGGTGCATCAAACATCCGTATCGCTTTCAAGCACATCTTGCCTAATGCAATTGGCCAGATCATCGTTTCAATTACATTGATTATGGCTGGTGCGATTCTTACTGAAACAGCACTGTCATACCTTGGCTTTGGTGTTGTACCTCCAGATGTTTCATTGGGTCTTTTGATTAGCCAATATGAATCATCATTTACAACTCGTCCATGGCTGTTCTGGTGGCCAGGATTCTTCATTATTGCGATCGCATTGTGCGTGAACTTCATTGGCGATGGTTTGCGTGATGCATTCGATCCACGTCAGCGTCGTCGAATTACAAAGAAGGATCGTCTAAAGGCGAAGCTTCAGAACAAGGTAGGTGCATAACAATGGCTAATGACAACGTTCTTGAAATCTCCGATTTCAATGTTGATTTCTGGGTAGATGGAGTTTGGTACCCAGCAGTTATTGATATGAACTTAGGACTTGCCGCAGGTAAGGTCACCGCAATTGTTGGTGAGTCAGGTTCTGGTAAATCAACGACAGCTTTGGGCTTGATGTCACTACTTGCATCTAATGCACGTATGGATGGAAGCGTAAAAGTTAAGGGCGAAGAGATGCTTAACGCAAAATCTTCACTTCTTCGTAAGTTCCGTGGGCGCGAAGTTGCTTACATTTTCCAGGAGCCAATGACAGCTCTGAACCCATTGTTCACAATCGGGTATCAGATCGTTGAAACTCTTCGCAATCACTTTGATATGGGTCCAAAAGAGGCACATGCTCGCGCTCTAGAACTCATCACAATGGTTGATATTCCAGATCCTGAAAAATCAATCTTGAAGTACCCACACCAACTTTCTGGTGGACAACGTCAGCGCGCAATGATCGCTCAAGCACTTGCTTGTGATCCAGCCTTGCTCGTTGCCGATGAACCAACGACAGCGCTAGATGTAACTGTTCAGGCTGAAATCCTTGACCTTATGCGAGGCCTTAAGGACAAGCTGAACTCTGCAATCTTGTTGATTACTCACGATATGGGCGTCGTTGCAGATATGGCAGATGAGATCCTTGTAATGAAGGATGGAATCACAGTTGAAAAGGGATCTGCAGATCAGATCTTCAATAAGCCTCAACATCCATACACAAAGCAACTACTAGGCGCTGTTCCAAAGCTTGGTTCAACTAAGAAGCGTGCACTTCCTTACAAGGAGGATGCAAAGCCAGCTCCAGTTTTGAAGCTGACAGATGTAACTATCGAATATCCAAAGCGTGGTCGCCAACCAGCATTTACAGCGGTTAAGAATTTCAACCTTGAAATTTACCCTGGTGAAATTGTTGGCCTAGTAGGCGAATCAGGTTCAGGAAAGACAACTGTTGGTCGTGCATCAATTGGATTGCTTCCTGTTAAATCAGGAAGCATCGAAATTGTTGGCAAGGAGATTGCAGGTGCAGACTCTGCACAGCTTTCTGCGATTCGTCGTCACACAGGAATCGTTTTCCAAGATCCAGCTTCTTCTCTGAACCCACGTCTTCCAATCGGAGAATCAATTGGCGAGCCATTGTTCCTTGCAGGTCTTGCTAAGGGTTCAGATCTAGCTCACAAGGTTGAAGATCTTTTGGATCAGGTTGAACTTCCACGTAGCTACCGCAACCGTTACCCACATGAACTTTCAGGTGGACAGCGTCAGCGCGTAGGTATTGCACGTGCACTTGCTTTGACTCCAGATCTTTTGATCGCAGACGAACCAACATCTGCACTAGATGTATCTGTACAGGCACGTTTCTTGGATCTACTACAAGAGTTACAGGGCAAGCTGAACTTTGCTTGCTTGTTTATCTCTCACGATTTAGCTGTCGTTGACATCTTGTCTCACCGCATTGCAGTCATGCAAAATGGTTTGCTTGTCGAAGAAGGCGATCGCGATCAGATCTTGAAGATTCCAAAGCATGATTACACACGTCGCTTGATCTCAGCGGTTCCTGTTCCAGATCCAAAGGAACAGCAAGCACGTCGTGAAGCACGCTTAGCTAACAAGAAGTAATTCTCCGTGGATCTAGAGCTCTTGGTCTTTGGCCTCGACCTTGTTTCAACATTTGCATTTGCACTAGTTGGAGCACGGGTCGCTGCTAGCAAGGGCCTAGATTTCGGCGGAATTTTATTTATCGCGGCGATCGCATCAATTTCTGGTGGAACTTTGCGAAACCTTTTTATGGGCGAGCAGCCACCGTGGGTTCAGCATCCTTGGTTATTTGCGCCAATCGTTGCGGCATTCTTGATTACAGTCGCAATGGGTAAGACTCAAGATGTTGGCCGCTTCGCTTTGTCTTTAGATACTTTGGGACTTGCAGTTGCAACGGTCTCTAGCGTTCAGTTCGCAATTTCTCACGATGCTCCACTAGTTGCTGCAGCTGTCCTTGGATTAACTGGCGCTGTAACCGGTGGCTTGTTCCGCGACATCATGTGCCAGACCGAACCAGTACTGCTTCACCGCGAAACTATTGGAACAGCTTGCCTATCAGGTGCGATTGTTTACCTAGTCCTAGATGCCTTCGATCTCAATGAGGCGCTGGTAGTGGCGATTTCGGGAGTTGTAGTGGTATTGGTCCGCGAAGTATCGATCAGAAACAATTGGAATTTACCTAAGATCGTTAAGGGGTAATTAATCCCTGGCTTGCCCACTTCGGTGGGTGTATCTGCCCAAGAAATCAGCCTTCAAATCGGCGAAGTTGCCATCTAATAATGCTTGGCGCATCTGATCTACCAAACGAACAATAAATCGCTCGTTGTGAATCGTTGCCAGTGTTGCCGCGATGATTTCTTTTCCGCGGAATACATGGTGCATATAAGCCCGTGTGTAGTGCGTACAGGTGTAACAGTCGCATTCTGTATCTATGGGCGTGAAATCCCTCTTAAAACGGCTGTTAGACAGGTTAAAACGCCCCTCCATCGTGTACACAGCGCTTGTTCGTGCAATTCTGCTTGCTAATACGCAATCAAAGGTGTCACAACCGTTTTCAACGCCGACAAATAGATCTTCGGGCGCACCGATCCCCAGCAGATGGCGAGGTTTATTTTCGGGCAGGATTTCATTGACCCACGAAACAATAGTTCCCAGTTGACCCTTATCTAAAGCCCCACCAATTCCGAAGCCATCAAAGGATTGGCCGTTAGATTCAAGGCCACCCAAATCTGTTGCCGCCTTCTTTCGCAGATCTTCATATTGGGCGCCCTGAATTACCCCAAAAAGGGCTTGGTACGGCTTTCCGATTCGTTTTTCGGTCAATCGCTTATGTTCATCAAGACATCTAATCGCCCAGGCATAGGTGCGATCCATTGCAAGCTCTTGATAGGGGCGGGTGTTGTGCAGGGTTGTGCATTCATCAAAGGCAAACATGATGTCGGCGCCAATTTGATGTTGGACCTGCATCGAAACCTCTGGAGTAAAGCGATGCATCGATCCATCAAGGTGGCTTTTAAATGTCACGCCCTCATCATCAACATGGGCCAAGCGATCCTTGTTGCCAGCAATCACATCATCATGACGAGTTGTCTGCGCATCCATCGCTAGTACTTTTTTGAAACCAACACCCAATGACAAAACTTGAAAGCCACCAGAGTCTGTAAATGTTGGCCCAGGCCAGTTCATGAATTTGGCCAGCCCGCCAGCCTCATCTAGTACATCTGGCCCCGGCTGCAAATACAGGTGATAGGCGTTGGACAGTAAAGCTTGCGAACCCAAATCCTTCATTGATTCCGGCAGCACAGATTTAACTGTGGCTTTAGTACCTACCGGAATAAATGCAGGAGTTTGAATCTGCCCATGAGGTGTATTGATTGTTCCAACACGTGCAAGCGAATTGCTTTCAGCATGTTTGATATCAAATGAAAAACTCAAAGTGTTACCAAATCTGAACTCGAGATTGTTCATCAAGCCATAGGGCATCATTTTCAGTGACCCCAAATGCTTCATAGAACGGAGTGAAGTTCTTTACGATTTGGTTGCAACGGAACTCTGCAGGGGAGTGCGGATCAGTTGCAACGCGGCGGCGCATCTCTTCTGGACGCACCTTTGCGCGCCATACCTGCGCCCACGACATCATCAAACGTTGCTCGCCCGACAAGCCTTCGATAACAGGGGATGGATTTCCACCCAATGAAATTTGATATGCCTTGTAAGCAATCGTTAGGCCACCTAGGTCGCCGATGTTTTCGCCGATAGTCAGCGCACCATTCACATTTACATCAGGTGCCTCTTCGGGCTTCAAGGCATCGTATTGAGCGATCAATGCCTTGGTGCGCTCTTCAAATGCTGCGCGATCAGAATCTGTCCACCAGTTATTTAAAGCACCATCGCCGTCGTACTTAGAACCCTGATCATCAAAGCCATGGCCGATTTCGTGGCCAATCACAGCTCCGATTCCACCGTAGTTAACGGCGTCATCATGATCTAGTCCGAAGAATGGTGGCTGCAAGATCGCAGCAGGGAAAACAATTTCATTCATCACTGGGTTGTAATAAGCATTCACTGTTTGTGGAGCCATGTGCCATTCGTCGCGATCCACAGGCTTTCCAATCTTTGAAAGCTCATGATCTCGCTGGAACTTAATAACGCGGCCGACATTGCCGTATAGGTCATCTGCAGTTGTCTGCAAAGCGCTGTAATCACGCCACTTATCTGGGTAGCCAATCTTTGGGCGGAACTTGCCCAGCTTTTCTAGCGCCTTCACCTTTGTATCAGGGCTCATCCAGGCTAGTTCGTTGATGCTGATTCGGTACGCCTCGATCAAGTTAGCTACAAGCTTTTCCATGCGAGCCTTAGCCTCGGCAGGGAAGTACTTCTGAACATAGACCTTACCGACAGCTTCACCCAATGATCCTTCGATCATCGAAACTGCGCGCTTCCAACGCTCGCGAAGTTCAGGTGTACCAGACAGTGTCTTTCCGTAGAAAGCAAAGTTCTCATCAACTAGCTCATCTGAAAGATAAGGAGCTGCACCACTAATAATGTGCCACTTCATCCAAGCCTTCCAAGCATCGGCATCAAAGGCGGCCAGAATTGAATTGAGACCTTCGAAGAATGAAGGCTGTTGCACAATGACAGAGTCCAATACCACCGCTGGGATTTCGCCATCTGTTAGGTAGAGATCCCAATCAAAGGCTGACATCAGAGCTTTAACTTCTGCGCGATTCATCTTGTTGTAAGTAAGGGTCGCATCGCGATCCTTGACCTGATCCCAATGATGGCTTGCAATGCTGGTTTCAAGGGCCATGACCTTTGCAGCTAAATCCGCCCCATTGGAAACACCTGCAAGGTCAAACATCTTCGCAACATGGACAAGGAAAGCTGCGCGGATATCTGAATACTTTTCTTCGCGGTAGTACGCCTCGTCGGGCAGTGAAATTCCGCCCTGCTGCAAGTACATAATATTTGTTGACGCATCTTTCATATCGGCATAGATGAAGGTGCCGAAAATTCCTGACAATCCACGAGCTTCTAGCTTTGAAAGAGTTGAAGTGAAATCCTTCAGCGAGCTAATGGAATCAACCTCAGCTATTTCAGCGGCGATAGGGGAGTAGCCCTTTGCGTTGACCGCATCTGCCGCCATGAAAGAGGCGTAGATATTGCTGATCTTTGTCGCCTCATCCGAGCCTGTTGCACTTTCAATGATTTCGCGAACTCGCTCTTCAGATTGAATACGAAGTTTGATGAAGGCACCATCAGTTGCTCGATCAGCTGGTATTACCGCGGTCTTAAGCCATTGGCCGTTGAAGTGACGATAGAGGTCATCCTGCACGCGAACAGATTCATCCTTATGGGCTAGATCCAGACCAGCTTTTTCTAAACTCACGAAGTGCTCCTTTTTAGAAGAGAATAAAAGTAGTTGAAGCTTCAACCTTTGCCGTAGACTGCACTCATGGCACGTGAAAACGCTACCGCACCAAGGTGGCTTACCCCCACTGAAATGAAGGCTTGGCGCCGTTACATATTGGCTAGCCGCCGCCTACTAGATGTGCTGGATTCAGATCTTGATGGCCATGATTTATCAATGCCTGATTATGAAATTTTGGTGCAGTTAAGTGATGCCCCAGACCGCCGAATGCGTATGAGCGAGCTAGCTGCCAACGCCCTTTTATCAAGGTCTCGACTATCGCACCGAATGAAGGTTATGGAAAAGGCTGGCTGGGTAAAGCGCGAAGCCTGTCCTGATGACAAACGTGGATACTTCGCCGTGATGACCCCAAAGGGTTGGAAGGCGATTGTTGCCGCCGCCCCAGATCATGTTGAAAGTGTTCGAACCCGTTTTATGGACCATCTAACAAAGGCTGATCAACAAGCACTTGCTGAAATCTTTGAACGCATCGAGGAATCACTTCGCAAAGATGCTGCCGACGAATAATCCTTATTAATATTTTTTGCTGGAATTAAAAAGAGCATAAAAAAACCCGCCACATAAAGTGGCGGGTTTTTTTAATAAGCTTGAGGGCTTTACTTAGCCTTCTTTGCTGCCTTCTTGCGCTTTGGAGCTGCCTTCTTTGCAGTTGCCTTCTTAGCTGCTGCCTTCTTGCGCTTTGGAGCTGCCTTCTTTGCAACAGCCTTCTTAGCTGCCTTCTTGCGCTTTGGAGCTGCCTTCTTTGCAGTTGCCTTCTTAGCTGCTGCCTTCTTGCGCTTTGGAGCTGCCTTCTTTGCAGTTGCCTTCTTAGCTGCTGCCTTCTTGCGCTTCTTTGGAGCAGCTGGTGCTGCTGCCTTCTTAGCTGCCTTCTTGCGCTTCTTTGGAGCTGCTACTGCCTTCTTAGCTGCTGCCTTCTTGCGACGCTTCTTTGGTGCTGCTGCTACTGCAGCTGCCTTCTTGCGCTTCTTTGGTGCAGCTGGTGCTGCTGCCTTCTTGCGCTTCTTTGGTGCTGCTTTCTTTGCTGCGGCCACGTACTTCTCCTATCGGAATGGTTCGGATCCGTCACCCAAACCTGTTCGTGGATAAGCGTGACATCATTTTGGTAAAAATGCCAACATTTTGTGAGAAAAAATAAAGCGCGTGTCGCAAATTAAATAATTTATTTTTTTATGCATTTGCGCAAAATTCGCAAATTTTTATTTTTCATTAATTAAAAAATCTGAAAAATTGCAAAAAATCCCGCAAATTCTTGTCAAGTGGTAATTTTTTACTCAGATTCTGGATTTACGCGTGAATTTTCCGCAGATTTCTTGTTTTCGAGGGCAAATTTGCTGGTTCTGATGTCGAATTTTCTAAATTCTGGCATCAAAATGGCAAGTAACCCGACAGTAACAACGCAAATAATTCCGCCACTTGTTACTGAAATCGACAATGTAGTAACCGCAGCCATTGAAGCTGCACGCATTTGTCCTGCCAATGGTCCGAGTGAGTAAGACAACAGTTCAATGCCTGCAAGACGTCCTCGGAAATTATCGGGAATTGTTTGGTTCCACATTGCAGATCTAAAGAGTGCACTGACCATGTCAGATGCTCCCGCCAGGGTCAGAAATAGCAAGACCAGCCACAGGTAATTGGTCGCTCCGGATAATGCGATTGCCGCACCCCAACCAATAGCCGCCCACATGATTGCTTTTCCATAAAAGTGAACATGTGAAATCCAGCCGCTGGTCAAAGTGACAATTATTGAACCAACTGTCATTGCGGCATACAGCAATCCCAATGCCCAAGGGGCTCCAAGTTGATCCGCCCAAAATGGAATCAGCGCTGTTGGCATCGCGAAGAACATTGCTGCCAGATCGACTAGATATGTCCCCAATAAATCCTTGCGACTAAAGGCGTATTTAATTCCCTCAATTAACCCTGCCAGAGATGGCTTTTCAGCCTCGTGAGAAGGCGGGATCTTTTTCATCATGGCAATCAAAGCGATTGAAATAATGAATGTTGCAATATCTGCGGCATATCCAACCGGAACTGAATATGTAGAAATTAATATTCCACCCAATGTCGGTCCGATGATCACACCAGCTTGCCAACGAAGACTCATCAATGCAGCAGCAGCTGGCATATCGTCATGGTCGACTAATCGAGGCAGGGCGGCCTGCATAGCAGGTTGGCGCAATCCACTTGTGGCGGCAAATAATCCTGAAACTACGTAGATCAAAATCAGACTAGGTGAATCCATTAGTGAGTTCACTAATAGGGCGCCCGTGAAAATTAGAGACAGGGCTTCAGTAACCCAGATTAATTTCTTGCGATCTAATGAATCGGCAAGGACCCCGCCGTATAGACCAAAGATGACCAACGGGACGATTTCAATCAAACCGCTGACAGCTACTGCGACATAAGAGTTCGTCAGCTCTTTGATTTGAAAAGGAACGGCAACGTAGGTGATCATCGAGCCGAAGTACGAGATCAAACCCGCCGCCCACAGAAGGGAGAAATCCTTGGATTTTCTTAGCGGGGAGATATCAATTGCGTACTTGGCCACCCGTGAACACTAGTTGAAGGTCTGAGCTTCAGTGGGGAACTGCCCTTGACGAACATCATCTGCGAATTCACCTGCAGCGGCCAACATTTCGGCGCGCAGATTGCGATACGCCTTTGCCAACTTAGGTGCCTTCTTGGTGATTCCCATTAAGTCGGTCCAGACCAAAACTTGGGCATCGCAATTAACGCCCGCCCCAATTCCAACTGTTGGAATCTTTAATGCAGCTGAAATTCGAGCAGCTAATTCAGCTGGGACTAATTCAAGGACAATCGCAAATGCACCTGCAGCTTCAAGTGCTTTGGCTGCCTCAAGAATGGCATCTCCATCTGTGCGACCTTGAACCTTGTATCCACCTAATTGATGCATTGATTGAGGAGTTAAACCAAGGTGACCCATCACCGGAATTCCACTGTTTACAAGCTTTTTCACGCTTTCTAGATGGGCGCCTTCTAGCTTTACAGCCATCGCTCCTGCTTCTTTGAAAAAGCGAATCGATGTTTGTAGCGCTAATTCGGGGGACTCTTCGTAGGATCCAAAAGGCAGATCGGCCACAACCATGGCGCGCTTTGATCCGCGGACAACTGCGCGGGCCAGTGGGATTAGTTCATCAACTGTCACGGGGATTGTGTTTTCCTCGCCCAAGAAATTATTGCCTGCACTATCGCCTACTAATAGGACTGGGATTCCGGCTTCGTCGAAGATCTCGGCGGTCATGGATTCATAGGAAGTAAGCATCGCCCACTTTTCACCGCGCTCTTTGGCAGCGGCAAGATCCAAGATTGTGATGCGTCGGTGCAGCGCACCTCCATATAAAGTTTCCATTGTTTCCTCTCCTCGAAGCCACGTTGGTGGTCCCCGGGTACATCGTTAAGGGTACCCCCGTTACACTTGAAAAATGAAGTTGCGCGTGGCGCTGGCCCAAATCAACCCAACGGTTGGTGACCTTGCGGGCAATGCTGCTTTGATCGCAGACACCGTTGCCAAAGCACAGGCCGCAGATGCCAATCTGATTGTTTTCCCCGAGATGATTGTCACGGGATATCCAGTTGAAGATTTAGCGCTTCGTCCATCTTTTCAGGCAGCGAGCATCCGTTCAGTTCAGGAAATAGCGGCCAGTATTACCGGTGACATAGTGGCCGTTGTTGGATATTTGGACCAAGGTCCAAAGAACGCAGTTGCCATCATTCACAACGGAAAAATTGCAGCGACCTATGTAAAGCGCCACCTGCCTAATTACGGCGTCTTCGATGAGTTCCGAAACTTTGTACCTGGGGATCAAAGCCTGGTCATTCGAATTCATGGGGTCGATGTTGCCGTTGCAATCTGTGAAGATATTTGGCATTCACTCGATTCGATTGCAACCAGAACCCCAGGGCTCTTAGTGGTTCCTAATGGTTCTCCCTTTGAACGCAATAAGGATGATGTGCGATTGGGGCTAGTGCAAAAGCGGGCTAAGGAAATTGGTGCACCTGTTGCATACGTCAACATGACCGGCGGCCAAGATGATTTGGTTTTTGATGGCGACACAATCGTGGTTGGCAAAGATGGATCGGTAATTGCCCGCACCGCACAATTTGATGATCAATTAATAGTCGTTGATATTGATTGCGCCGAAGGCACATCACGTCCAGATGTAGTTATCTCTGAAGAGCCAACCGCACATGAAACTCCTGCTAACTCTTCAATTGCCACACCGCTTTCAGATGAAGCAGAAATGTGGCAGGCACTTGTAATGGGCCTTCGTGACTACGTAGGTAAAAATGGATTTAGATCTGTTGTCCTGGGGCTTTCTGGTGGAATTGATTCTGCCTTAGTTGCCGCAATTGCAATTGATGCATTGGGTGCAAAGCGGGTCAATGGTGTTGCAATGCCAAGTAAGTATTCATCAGGCCATTCGGTAGAAGATGCACAAGCACTGGCAGATGCCACTGGCATTCACTTCAGAATCACACCAATTGCGCCGATGGTTGATTCCTATATGGATAACTTGGTTTTAAAGGGTTTAGCTGAAGAAAACTTGCAGGCACGTGTTCGCGGAACAACGTTGATGGGAATTTCAAACCAAGAAGGCCACCTTGTCTTAGCAACCGGAAACAAGAGTGAGCTAGCTGTTGGTTATTCAACTCTGTATGGCGATGCCGTGGGCGGCTTTGCTCCGATCAAGGATATTTACAAGACTGATGTGTGGGCGCTTTCGCGCTATCGAAATGCGCTGGCGTTGGAGCGTGGGGAAGCAGCACCAATTCCTGAGCGATCAATTACCAAAGAGCCAAGTGCTGAACTTCGTCCAGATCAGAAGGATTCAGATTCCTTGCCCGACTATCCATTGTTGGATCAGGTACTGCGCGCATATGTTGATGAGGATCATGGCTACGAAGCCCTTCTTGCCGAAGGTTTTGATCCTGTCCTGGTTCGCCGAGTTATTTCATTGGTTGATAAGGCTGAATACAAACGTCGCCAATATCCACCTGGCACCAAGGTTTCCATCCGCGCATTCGGAAAAGACCGACGTTTGCCAATGACTTCACGCTGGAATGAGCAGTAATCTGCAAATCATTTGCAACTCGCTTAAATAATGCATTTCAGTAGAATTTAGACATGCGATCAATCATTACCTGGTTATTTACACGAAACCGTGTGGTTGATTTTTGCCTGTCAGCTTCTTGTAGCTGCTAATTCATTTTCTTTTTCGCGACCAAATTTAATTTCTAACTAAATCTATTTTTCAGGGGGAATCATGGCAATTTATAACAACATCACAGAAGTTTTTGGAAATACACCGCTAGTTCGCATCAACAAGATTACCGATGGCGCTGCGGGCAATGTTTATGCAAAGCTCGAGTTCTACAACCCAACTTCATCGATCAAGGATCGCTTGGGTATTGCGATGATCGATGCCGCTGAAGCAAGTGGTGCTCTAAAGCCTGGTGGAACAATTGTTGAAGCAACATCAGGAAACACTGGAATTGCAGTTGCGATGGTTGCAGCAGCTCGTGGATACAAGGCGATTATGACAATGCCTGAATCAGTTTCAAAGGAGCGTCGCAAGCTCATCCGCGCATACGGCGCAGAGCTTGTTTTAACTCCTGCTGCTGAAGGAATGAAGGGCGCTGTTGCTGCCGCTGAAAAGCTAGGCGAGTCAGGTGCGGTTTTAGTTCGCCAGTTTGAAAACGAAGCTGGACCATTTATTCATCACTCAACAACAGGTCCAGAAATTTGGCGCGATCTAGATGGAAAGGTTGATGCATTTGTTTCAGGAATTGGAACAGGCGGAACAATCACCGGAACAGGTCGTTACCTGAAGGAACAGAATCCAGATATCAAGGTATTTGGTGTTGAGCCAGCTGCATCACCAATTTTGAATGGTGGAGCACCAGGACCACACCCAATTCAGGGAATCGGACCAAACTTCATTCCTAATATTTTGGATCGCACCGTGTATGACGAGATCTTGGATGCAACAGCTCCAGATGCAATTAAGTATGCACGTCGCGCAGGAGCCGAAGAAGGAATCCTTGCTGGAATTTCATCAGGAGCAACACTGTGGGCAGCATCAGAGATTGCAAAACGTCCAGAGTTTGCAGGTAAGAACATCGTTGTAATCGTTGCATCAAATGGTGAGCGTTACCTATCAACAGTTCTTTACGAAGACTTGGTTGATTAATTAATGCCAATCCTCAGTCGCATCATTGAAGACCTCGATAACGCAATCAGCCATGACCCGGCTGCGCGAAATCGTTTAGAGGTCGCCTTGGCATACCCAGGTGTGCATGCGGTGTGGGGGCATCGAATCTCTCATTTCTTGTGGAACAACGGTTTGAAATTAGTTGCACGGATTCATTCAAATTTAGTTCGTTCTACTACCGGAATTGAAATTCATCCAGCTGCAACAATTGGTCGTCGCTTTTTCATTGACCACGGTATGGGAGTTGTCATTGGTGCAACAACAATCATCGGTGATGATGTGATGTTGTATCACGATGTAACTTTAGGAGCTCGAGGAATTGAGACTGGAAAACGTCACCCAACTATTGCCGACAATGTGATCATTGGCGCTGGAGCGCGCGTGCTCGGAAATGTGACCGTGGGCGAGGGATCGCGCATCAGTGCTAACGCAGTAATTACTACCGATTTAGCACCTAAAACCCTTATTGACCGAGCGGATTTCTTCGTAATCTAAGGGTATTTAACATGGCCGTAACCTGCATTTGTAAGAATGCGGACCATGTCAACAGATACAAGTAAGCAGCAAGAGTTCGTTCTTCGCACCCTTGAAGAACGCAATATTCGCTTCGTCCGTTTGTGGTTTACAGATGTATTGGGCTTTTTGAAATCAGTTGCAATTGCACCAGCAGAATTAGAAAACGCCTTTGAAGAAGGTATTGGTTTTGATGGTTCTGCCATTGAAGGATTTGCTCGCGTAACTGAATCAGATATGTTGGCAAAGCCGGATCCTGCAACATTTTCAATCTTGCCATGGCGCACAGAAGCTCCAGGTGCGGCACGTATGTTCTGTGACATCACAATGCCTGATGGTTCGGCATCTCCTGCAGATCCGCGAAATGTTTTGCGTCGCACTTTAGATAAGGCTGCAAAGTTGGGTTACACCTGTTACACCCACCCTGAAATTGAGTTCTTCTTATTTAAGAATCGCCCAGAAACAGATGTAGCTCCTGTGCCGGTTGATCAAGGTGGCTACTTTGATCACACACCTGCAGTTGTTGGCCATGACTTCCGCCGTCAAGCAATTACATTGCTAGAAGCTATGGGAATTAGTGTTGAGTTTTCACATCACGAAGGCGCACCAGGTCAGCAAGAAATCGATCTTCGTTATGCAGATGCATTAACAACTGCTGACAACATCATGACCTTCCGTCATGTCATCAAGGAAGTTGCGCTAGATCAAGGTTTCCACGCTTCATTTATGCCAAAGCCTTTTACAGATCATCCAGGAAGTGGAATGCACACGCACGTTTCATTGTTTAAGGGCGAAGAGAACGCTTTCTATGATCCAAATGCAGAATTTAATTTATCTGCGGTAGGACGTTCATTTATTGCAGGGTTAATAAAGCACGCTCCTGAAATTACAGCGATCACCAATCAGTGGGTGAACTCTTACAAGCGTTTACATGGCGGGGGAGAAGCACCTGCTTTTGCTAACTGGGGTCAGAGCGATCGCGGAGCTTTAGTTCGCGTTCCTATGTATAAGCCAAAGAAGGAAAACTCAACCCGTATCGAATTCCGATCTCCTGACACGGCATGTAATCCATATCTTGCATATGCGGTGATGTTGGCAGCAGGTCTAAAGGGCGTTGAAGAGAAGTATGTTCTTAGTGATTCAAAGGATGCGGTTGCACTTCCTTCAAATCTGAATGAAGCAATCACAGCAATGGAAAAGAGCGATTTAGTTCGCGAGACCTTGGGCGAGCATGTATTTGAATATGTACTTCGCAATAAGCGCGCAGAATGGCTTGATTACAGTCGTCAGGTGAGCGCATTCGAACTTAATCGCTATTTGCCAGTCCTTTAAGACAGGCGTTACCCTTTAGGTATGAGCAATCGCAGCCTTCTCCTTAGCTGCCGTGGCGGGGCCAAGTAACCGGTCCCCTCGCCGCGGGGTTTGTCGTACCGGTTAACCAATGACAAAACCCGCCAATTAATAAGGAGCATTACATGAACTTCCCGAAGCAAGTACCCTCGAAGATGCCGGTGCATCGATATGAACCATTCCACCCAATAGATCTTCCAGATCGCACATGGCCCAATAAGAAGATTACTCAAGCACCTAAGTGGTGTTCCGTTGATCTTCGAGATGGCAATCAAGCACTTATTGATCCCATGGATACGCCTCGCAAGTTAGCGATGTTTAAGCTTCTTGTCGCCATGGGTTACAAGGAAATCGAAGTTGGTTTTCCAAGTGCAAGCCAAACTGATTTTGATTTTGTTCGAAAGATTATTGATGAAGATTTAATTCCTGATGATGTTGTTATTCAGGTTCTTACGCAAGCACGTGAGGCTTTAATCATTCGAACATTTGAAGCGATCAAAGGCTCAAAGCAGGCCATTGTTCACTTGTACAACTCAACTTCAACGCTACAGCGCCGAGTTGTGTTTGGCCTTGATAAAGAGGGTATTAAAAAGATCGCTACTGATGCTGCCAAGATCTGTTTAGATTTAGTGGCAACTGTTCCTGAAACAAAGGTTTCATTTGAGTACTCACCTGAGTCTTACACAGGTACTGAGCTTGAGTTTGCAGTTGAAGTCTGTAACGCAGTTAATGATGTGTGGAAGCCAACACCGCAATGGAAGACGATCATGAATCTTCCAGCGACTGTTGAAATGGCGACACCTAATGTTTATGCAGATTCAATTGAATGGATGTGCCGTAACCTCAATAATCGCGACAGCGTGATTGTTTCTCTTCACCCGCACAATGATCGCGGCACAGGTGTTGCAGCGGCAGAGCTTGGTTATTTAGCTGGGGCTGATCGTATTGAAGGAACATTGTTTGGCAATGGTGAGCGCACCGGAAATGTTTGCTTAGTAACACTTGGAATTAACTTAGTAACTCACGGCATAGATCCACATATTGATTTCTCAAATATCGATGAGGTTCGTCGCACAGTTGAATACGCCAATCAATTACGTGTTCCTGAGCGTCATCCTTACGGCGGAGACCTTGTGTTTACTGCATTTTCTGGATCACATCAGGATGCAATTAAAAAAGGCTTTGATCATTTAGCGCGCGATGCAAAGGCTGCCGGTAAAGAGGTTCGTGATCACACATGGGCTATTCCTTACCTTCCCATTGATCCACTTGATATTGGTCGCTCATATGAAGCGGTTATTCGTGTTAACTCACAATCAGGTAAGGGCGGTGTTGCTTACTTAATGAAGAACGAGCACCATCTTGACCTGCCTCGACGTTTACAAATTGAGTTCTCAAAGAACGTTCAGGCAAAGACCGATGCCGAAGGTGGCGAAGTAAGTGCTGATGATTTATGGAACATCTTTGAAGATGAGTACCTTCCAACCGACAGCGCTCCATGGGGACGCTTCCGTCTTAAGGGCTTGTCACAAAGTTCCGTACTGGGTGAAGATGTTCATCTAGCTGTTTCACTTACAGATCGTGGAGAGCTTCACGAACTTAAGGGTCAAGGCAATGGACCAATCGCTGCGTTCTGCAATATTTTGCAGGCATATGGTGTTGATGTTCGAGTTCTTGATTACTTCGAGCACGCACTTTCAGCCGGAGGCGATGCATCAGCTGCCGCATATCTTGAATGCGCAATTGATGGAGATGTGTTCTGGGGCGTTGGAATTGATCCAAATACGACAACAGCTTCATTAAAGGCTGTCGTGTCTGCGATAAACCGCGCAATTCGCTAATCCACGCACTACCTTTACCCGTATGAGTTTGTACCGGGATGAGGCAATTGTTCTGCGCACCCAAAAACTGGGTGAAGCAGACCGCATCATCACAATGCTGACTCGAGATCACGGGCGTATTCGCGGGGTGGCAAAAGGTGTGCGACGGACAAAATCAAAGTTTGGTGCGCGCTTAGAACCCGGAAGCCATGTCGATATTCAGCTGTACACCGGAAAAACCTTTGACACCGTTACGCAGGTTGAAGCGTTGATGAATTACGGTGAAGCGTTAACCGAGGATTACCAACGGTGGACTGTTGCGGCAGCAATTCTTGAAGCAGCAGAGCGCTTTACAAGCCAAGAAAATGAGCCTGCGTTACAAGAGTTTCAACTTGTTGTCGGCGGCATGAAAGCCCTTGCGGAAAATCGTTATGAACCATTGTTGATTCTGGATGCATTCTTGCTTCGTTCTTTAGCTGTCGCTGGTTACGCACCATCGATGACAATTTGTTCGCGTTGCGAAAAGCCTGGTCCTCATCGCTACTTTTCTTTAGTCGGTGGCGGTTCAGTATGCGCCGATTGCAGACCATCGGCGTGTGCAACGCCTGCTCCAGAAACCTTAGAACTCATGGGCGCATTGCTCAGTAGTGATTGGGATGTAGCAACAGCAAGTGATGGAAAGTTTCGCCGCGAGGCTAGTGGTTTGATCGCTGCTTACTTACAATGGCACCTTGAACGTGGCTTACGTTCATTGCCGATGGTGGAGCGGGTATGACAATCAAGATTCCAAATCATGTAGCGATTGTGATGGATGGCAATGGCCGTTGGGCAAAGAATCGCGGCTTACAGCGCACGGCAGGTCATGAAGCAGGAGAAGCGGCCTTGTTTGATGTTGTTGAAGGCGCAATTGAATATGGCGTAAAAGAAATTAGCGCATACGCATTCTCGACTGAAAACTGGAGACGTTCTCCTGATGAAGTTAAGTTTTTAATGGGCTTTAACCGGGATGTGATTCGCAGACGTCGTGATCAAATGAATGAGATGGGTGTTCGCATTCGCTGGGTTGGTCGCCCAAAGCGCTTATGGAGCAGCGTAATTAAAGAGCTTGAAGAGGCAGAAGAGTTAACTAAGAAGAACAAGGTTCTAACTTTGAATATGTGCGTTAACTATGGCGGACGTTCTGAAATTGTTGATGCCGCAGCTGAACTTGCTCGAGATGTAAAGCGTGGAAAAATCAAAGCTGATGCCATTACTGAAAAGGTATTTGCGAAGTACTTGGATAGCCCACAAATGAGCGATGTAGATCTATTTTTACGCTCATCTGGCGAGCAGCGCACTAGCAATTTCTTGCCGTGGCAAAGTGTTTATGCAGAGCTAGTTTTTATGGATGTTTTGTGGCCAGATGTCACACGTAAAACATTGTGGAAAGCTATCGAGGAGTACTCAGCACGAGATAGAAGATTCGGAAAAGCGTAGCGATTCCGAATTGAAGAGCTAGCGGAAAAGCGTAGCGATTCCGAATTGAAGAGCTAGCGGAAAAGCGTAATTAGGCGGTAACAGCTACTACTGCCCACATAATAAAAACACCAAGACCAGTAGTAACTAAGGTCCACTTCGAAGCATGACGTGAATGCGCTTCAGGCAAGATGTGTGAAGTCGCAATATAAATAACAAACCCAGAGAACAGCGCAAGATACAAAGCTAGATACTCATCATTCAATGCAAGATATGTTCCAAGCGTTGCTCCACCAATTCGAGCAATAGCATCTACGCCAAGTAGGTACTTGCTTGATTTGGTCCAATGTCCGCTCTTCACCAACATTGAAACAGTATTCAGGCCATCGCTAAATGCATGCACTGTAATTGCGAGAAATACTGCGATTCCTAAAGATGAGCTAACTTGGAAAGCTACACCTAAGCCGACGCCATCTAGAAAAACATGGCCACCCATGGCAAGCGCACCGATAATTCCAGAAACTGAGTGGTGCTCATGATCATGCCCATAATGAGATTCTGCTGGTTCGTGTGAGCCATAACCACGTTCGACAATATGCAGAATCAGGAATCCAGCCAAGATTGCTATTGATACAGCTGGAACCCCAGCGAAGCTATTGGTATTCATCTCAAAAACTTCTGGCAGAAGATCAAAGCCGACAAGGCCCAATAGCAATCCAGCGGACAACCCCAGAACTAAGTGGAAACGATCCTTCGAGCGAAATGCCAAGACACCGCCTGCAGTTGTGGCCAGAACGGTTAATGCTGAAAACAGGATCGCTAAGTTCATAGTTTTAGGGTATCCGATTAGGCTCTGCCCTATGTTCGCTATCGCTCGATTCTCAGTTCCTCTGGCAAATGCTTCGCATTTTGAGGCGCAGATTAATTCTGCGCTCGAAGCATTTTCCGCATGTAATGGGTATGTAAGTGGGGAGTATGGGCAAAATCTCGATGATGTGACTCTGTGGTCCCTCACTACCCATTGGGAAAATGTTGGCTCTTACCGCCGAGCTTTGAGCAATCTCAACGTAAAAATGAATGCAATTCCGATTCTTGCCCAAGCCATCGATGAGCCGGGTGCATATGAAAAGCCGTACAGCGAGTAAAATAATCGCACGGAAGTAACACACGTTGCTTTTCGCCGACAGCCAGCCGACGGAGTTTAAATTATGGCAACAGACCGTTTAGAAAATATTGTTGGACTTGCAAAGCGCCGTGGGTTTGTTTACCCATCATCTGAAATCTATGGCGGACTTCGCGCATCATGGGATTACGGCCCACTAGGTGTTGAACTTAAGAACAATGTAAAGCGTCAATGGTGGAAGTCCATGGTTATGGGACGCGAAGATGTTGTTGGCCTTGATTCTTGTGTGATCTTGGCAAAGGAAGTATGGGAAGCATCTGGTCACGTTGCAACATTTAGTGATCCACTAACCGAGTGCACCGCTTGTCACAAGCGTTACCGTGCAGATCACCTTGAAGAAGCGTACGAAGCAAAGCACAAGAAGAAGCCAGAATCTTTAACCGATATTAACTGCCCAGCTTGTGGAAACAAGGGACAGTTCACAACTCCAAAGCAATTCAGTGGATTGCTTAAAACTTTCCTTGGACCAGTAGAAGATGAATCAGGTCTTGCTTACCTGCGTCCAGAAACTGCACAGGGAATCTTTATTAACTTTGATCAGGTAATGACAACATCACGTAAGAAGCCTCCATTTGGTATTGGCCAAATTGGAAAATCTTTCCGTAATGAAATTACACCTGGAAACTTCATTTTCCGTACCCGCGAGTTTGAGCAGATGGAGATGGAGTTCTTCGTTGTGCCAGGTAGCGATGAGGAATGGCACCAGTACTGGATCGATACGCGTATGGCTTGGTATGTAGATCTTGGTATTAATCCAGAGCGTCTTCGTATCTACGATCACCCAAAGGAAAAGTTGTCGCACTATTCAAAGCGCACAGCAGATATCGAATACAAGTTTGAATTTGCTGGCACCGAATGGGGCGAGCTTGAAGGTATTGCAAACCGCACAGATTTCGACCTCAAGGCTCACTCTGCTGCATCAGGTAAGGATCTTTCCTACTTTGATCAGGAGAAGGGGGAGCGTTGGACTCCTTACGTCATTGAGCCTGCAGCAGGTGTAGATCGCTGCACACTTACATTCTTAATGGATGCATTTACCGAAGATGAAGCACCAAACAGCAAGGGCGAGATGGAAAAGCGTGCAGTACTAAAGCTTGATCACCGCCTAGCGCCAATTAAGGCAGCTGTTCTTCCTTTGTCACGTAACGCTGATTTGTCTCCAAAGGCACGCGATCTTGCAACACAGCTTCGCAAGAACTGGAACATTGATTTTGATGATGCCGGAGCAATTGGTCGTCGCTACCGTCGTCAAGATGAAATCGGAACTCCATATTGCATCACTGTTGACTTCGAAACACTTGAAGACAATGCGGTAACAATTCGCGATCGCGACACAATGGCGCAAGAGCGCATCGGCCTGGATCAGGTCGAGGCATGGTTAGCACCTCGTTTACTAGGTTGCTAAAGCCACTCTTACTTCCACTAGCAAGCGGTGATCATTACATTGATCCACCGGTTGTTCTCGCACCCATGGCTGGAATTACAAATGCACCGTTTCGCACACTCTGTCGCGAACAAGGTGCAGGTCTATTTGTTTCCGAAATGGTTACAGCTCGTGCATTAATTGAACGTCGTCCAGAGACATTGCGAATGATTGTCCCTGGAAAAGATGAGTGGCCTCGTTCAGTTCAGTTGTACAGCGTTGATCCAACAACAATGCGTGCAGCGGTCACCATGATTGGCAAAGAAAACCTTGCCGACCATATTGATATGAACTTTGGTTGTCCTGTACCTAAGGTAACTCGCAAGGGTGGGGGAGCAGCCCTTCCATTCAAGCGAAAACTGTTCACCAATATTGTCGGCGCAGCGGTTGAAGCGGCAAAACCATTTGGAATACCGGTAACGGTAAAGATGCGCATCGGAATCGATAGCGATCACGAAACTTATTTGGAAGCTGCTAAATCAGCCGCAGATCTTGGTGTTGCATGGGTTGCTTTGCATGCACGCACCGCTGCTCAGATGTATGAAGGAAAGGCGGATTGGTCTGCAATTGCACGCCTGGTTGAGCATTTAAAGCCAACTGGTGTGCCTGTTTTGGGCAATGGCGATATCTGGTCTGGGGCAGATGCGGTATCGATGGTGGAGCAAAGTGGTTGCGCCGGAGTCGTTGTTGGACGTGGATGTTTAGGTCGACCATGGTTATTTACCGATCTCGTCTCATCTCTTAAAGGTGAAGGTAAGCAGATAACTCCAACTTTGCACGAAGTCCGTGAAGTGATGTTCCGTCATGCAAACTTAATTGTTGAGTACTTGGAATCTGAAGATCGTGGCATGCGCGACATGAGAAAACACATGGCCTGGTATTTAAAGGGGTTCCGCGTAGCACGCGAAATCAGACATGATCTTGGAATGGTTTCTTCTCTTCAAGAAATGCGTGATCTCTTAGATCAATTAGAGGATCAGCCGTATCCAACAGAAGTGGGAGAAAAACCGCGCGGACGTACATCTCATGGACGCCCACCAACATTGCCAGATGGTTGGCTCAATGATCCTGACGAGCTAGTTCATGTAGAACTAGAGGATGCTTTCTCAGGCGGATAAATGTTTCTCTTTAGATGGATTCGCCGAACAATTACAGTAATTTTAATTCTTGCGTTAATTGGCCCTGCATATGGAATCTCACAAGTTTGGCGCGCAGCAAATAATCCGGTGGTTCGCAATGCTGATGTGATTGTTGTTCTTGGAACAGCACAGTTGAATGGTCGACCAGGTGAAGCGCTTGAAGCTCGTTTAGTTGAAGCAAAGCGTATTTATGATCTTGGTTATGCAACTTCAATTATCACTGTTGGTGCAGGCGCACCAGGAGACCGAACAACTGAAGCAGCTTCAGGTAAGTATTGGCTACGCACGCATGGAATTCCTTCACGCAAAATAACTGCCATTGAGGAAGGTCGCGATACTTTAGTAAGTACTAAAGCTTATGCAGCGGTTATGAAGAAGCGTTATGTAAGCGATGTCATCATTGTTACCGATCCATTCCATTGTGCACGTGCAATAACAATGGCGAAGGATCAAGGGGTACTGGGAACCTGCTCACCAGTTCAAACCGGCCCAAATACCCTTGAAAATAGCGGCTATAAGTATCTAATTCGCGAAGCAGGGGCGTATTTGGCCTATATAACTGTTGGTCGACGTGGCATTCAGGTTAGCGATCACTTACCAGGTGCTGACATTGTTACTAAGGTTCTTCCGTGACCTATTCAGCACATGATCAAGAGCGTTTTCTTGATGAACCCGCAAAACGTCCGGGACGCACAGAATTCATGCGCGATCGTGCTCGAGTAATTCATTCAGCATCGTTGCGACGGTTAGCCGCAAAGACTCAAGTTGCGGTGCCTTGGGAAAATGATTTTCAACGCACTCGACTTTCGCATTCGCTTGAGTGTGCACAGATTGGTCGCGAACTTGGTGAATCACTTGGTGCAGATCCAGATCTTCAAGACACCGCATGTTTATCGCATGACCTTGGACATCCACCTTTTGGCCACAACGGCGAAGAAGCGTTAGCTGAAATTGCTAAAGATCACGGTGGCTTCGAAGGAAATGCTCAAAGCTTTAGATTGTTAGTTCGTCTAGAAGCCAAGACCGTTGATGCTGAAGGAAAGAGTATTGGTCTTAATTTAACTCGCGCATCACTTGACGGTGCAACAAAGTACCCATGGCCACGATCAGAAAATCCACGCAAATTTGGTGTTTACGATGATGATGTTGAAATCTTCACTTGGATGCGAACAGGTGCGCCATCAGGTAAGAAGTGCATTGAGGCCCAGATCATGGATTGGTCTGATGATTGTGCTTATTCAGTGCATGATTTAGAGGATGCCATTTTTGCTGGACAGGTTTCAGTTAAGAACTTTGATAATGATTTCTCGGATCTGTATAAGGTAATGACTGCCGATTACAAGAGCGATGCGACAGAACAAGAAGCACTAGATGCGCTTGCACGACTTTCATCATTATCAGCTTGGCCTCATTACTACGATGGCAGTCACCGCAGCCTTGCTCGCTTAAAGGATTCAACTAGTCAGCTAATCGGTCGCTTTGTTTTAGCTGCAGAGGTTGAGACACGTAAAGTGCATGGCAATGGCCCACTTTCTCGGTACAGCGCAGATCTTGAGATTCCACGTGAACAAAAGATCGAGGTTGATTTTCTAAAAGCGATTGCAGGCCATTACTTAATTAACGCCGCGCATTCGCAGGATCGATATGCAAAACAGCAGATCATCATCGCCGAACTGGTAGAGATGTTGCTCGCCAACCCAGCCGAACTCGATTCCTACTTTCAGAAGCCGTGGAATGAGGCGGCAGATGAAGTGGCCAAAATGCGTGTGATTATTGACCAGGTTGCAGCTCTAACTGATCCTGGCGCCTACGCCTTGCATGCACGCCTACTTGCTAATCGGTAAGGTACGAACATGAGCGGGCGCATTAGAGATGAGGATGTTGCATACATCCGCGATTGTGCACCCATCGATGAAGTTGTCGCCGACTACGTTCAATTAAAGAGCGCCGGTGGCGGACAGAAAAAAGGCCTTTGCCCATTCCATGATGAAAAATCACCTTCCTTTCATGTAACTCCAAGTAAGGGTTATTTCCATTGTTTTGGTTGCCAAACTGGTGGAGATGTAATTGCTTTCTTGATGAAGATCGATCACCTTACCTTTACCGAAACAATCGAACGCCTTGCAGATCGAATTGGATACACGCTTCGTTACGATGAAAACTCATCAGGTCCAGTAGTTACATCTAGTGCTCGCAATCGATTAATTGCAGCTCATGCTGAGGCGGCAAAGTTTTATCAGAATCTGCTTAACACTTCACCGACAGCTGCCCATGGCCGAGAACTACTGACCAAGCGTGGATTTGATAAAGCTGCTTGCGAACAGTTTGGGGTTGGATATTCACCCGATGAATGGGATGGTCTAACAAAACATCTTCGCGCACTTGGCTACACAATTGATGAATTGGAGTTAGCAGGGCTTTCTAAAATGGGCCAGCGCGGCCCAATTGATAAGTTCCGCAATCGATTGATGTGGCCGATCAGAGACATTTCAGGAGACATTGTTGGTTTTGGTGCACGAAAGCTTGCCAGCGATGAAGAGGATCAAGGTCCGAAGTACCTAAATACATCTGAAACTCCGATTTATAAGAAGAGCCAAGTTCTATATGGACTGGATGTTGCGAAGAAAGAGATTGCAAAGAAGCGGCAGGCTGTAATTGTTGAGGGCTATACAGATGTTATGGCCGCACATCTAGCTGGAATTACAACCGCTGTTGCAACTTGTGGAACAGCTTTTGGCACAGACCACATCCGCATCCTGCGTCGATTGCTGATGGATGATGATTCATTCCGTGGCGAAGTAATCTTTACCTTTGATGGTGATGCGGCAGGACAAAAAGCAGCACTTCGCGCATTCAGTGAGGATCAAAAGTTTGTAACTCAGACATTTGTTGCGGTCGAACCTGATGGTTTAGATCCTTGTGAACTGCGCCAAGAAAAGGGTGATCTTGCTCTTCGCGATTTAATCGCACGCAGAGTTCCACTATTTGAGTTTGCGATCCGTGCAGAGCTTGCACACCACAAACTTGATACACCTGAAGGTCGTGTTAACGCATTAAATGCAGCGGCACCTGTTGTTGCGCAGATTCGTGATAAATCATTACGACCTGAGTACACACGTTTACTTGCTGGTTGGCTTGGCACTGAAGTAGAAGTAGTGACACGTGCAGTTGCGCAAGGAGTTAAGGCGATGCCTAAGTCCCAGGCAGAGCCAGAAGAGACTTCAGCGACTCCAAACTTTAGACCTGACCCAAATGAAGCTCGTTTGATTCTAGAACGCGAGGTATTGAAGGCTCGTTTGCAGGAGTCTCAGTTGTTTACTGGAGATCTATGGAGCGCCATTGAAGGCGGTGCATTCACCCATCCTGCCTACATCGCGATGCGTACCGCAATTGATATCAGCGAGAAATTAACTCCTGACTCAATCACCGATGAAAATCTTCGTGCGCTATTTACCGAATTAACAGTTGAGCCTATTCGAGCTGATGGAAAACCGACCCAGGTATATGTTGCAAGCATCGTTGCCCGATTGCGTGAAGTTGCCATTTCTCGATCTATCGCTGAATTGAAATCATCTCTTCAGCGCCTCAACCCCGTCGAAAATGAGATTGAGTACAACGCTGCCTTTGCCCAGTTAGTGGCCTTGGAATCTGCCCGCAGATCCCTGCATGATTTAGCGCTTGGCAGCCTTTAATTTTTGCCCTTCAGCGTGTGTGCGCTAGAGTTTGCGCTTGCACGCGTAATCCCTGATAGCTCAACGGCAGAGCAGTCGACTGTTAATCGACAGGTTCTTGGTTCGAATCCAAGTCAGGGAGCTTATGAAAATCTCCCGTAGGTCAGCACTTCGAATGGCGCTCGTAGGAGCCATCACATCAATAACTGGCTCGCGTGCCGTTGCAGCGAATAATCAGATTGTTCAACTCTCTAAGGTCAAGGTCGGCGCGACCTACCAATTCCAACTGAGCAATGGGGCGCCAGCAATCCTCTTTCGTACAAAGACCGGCGTCTTTGCCTACCAAGCAATTTGCACCCACCAGGGTGGAATGACCAAGTACTTCGCAGCGCGCAAATTAATTGTGTGCTCAGTCCATAACGCATCCTTTGACCCATTTAAGAAAGGCGCGGTCGTGTCAGGGCCGGCTACTAATCCGCTTCCTTCGATAAAGGTTGCAGTAAAGGGTAGTTGGATCGTTTTGGCGTAAATGTAAGGCAAATGTAATCAGTCTGAAATGAATAAAGGATAAGGTTTTCACATGGCACTATTTCAACTTAACGTAGCTCTTCCAGATCGTCCTGGTTCATTGGGACTTCTAGCATCTGCAATTGGTGCAGCTGGGGGAGACATTCGAGCGCTCGCAGTTGTAAAGGCCGAAGATGGCCGCGGATACGATGACATCACCGTTGCTGTTCCAGGCAATGATCCAACAGATCTTTTGAATGTTCTTGGAGCAATTGGTGGAGTTGAAGTTCTTTCAATCAATCCGCTGTAATTAAATCCTTGAAATAACCTCTGCGCCTTGACTTGGTAACGAGGTAAAGAAACGCGGAGCCTTAAATTTCTTCTCGGCAAATGCCTTTTCAACAGCCTTAATTGTTTCAGCGGTTTTAGAAGCCTCAATTAATGCGATCGCACTTCCGCCAAATCCACCGCCCACCATACGTGAACCAAGAGCACCGGCTGAAAGAGAAGCATCGACAGCGGTATCGAGTTCAGGGCAAGAAACGGTGTAATCATCTCGGAGTGATGCATGAGATTGATTAATCAATTCTCCAACCTTTACAAAGTTAGCTTGGCTAAGTGCTTCCACACAATCTAAAACACGTTGCATTTCGGTCACTGCATGACGAGCACGGATGTACTCAACAGAAGTCAGCGCTGCCTTAGCTGCATCAAGCTGCGCCATGGTTAATTCACGCATTGATTTGATGCCTAGTTTGGCCGCTACAGATTCGCATGATGCTCGACGTTCTGCATATCCACCATCGGTTAATGCGTGATGAGCTTGTGTATCAATTATTAAGAGCTCAAGTCCGCTTGATGCAACATCAAAGGGAATATTGCGTGTAGATAAATCTCGGCAATCCAACAGAAGTGCTGATCCCGTTGTGGCCATGAGCGAAACGGATTGATCCATAATTCCGCATGGAACACCTACGTATTGATTTTCAGCCTTCTGAGTAAGTCGCGCCAAATCTTCGAGACTAAATCCCATATCGAGTAGATGATTAACCGCAGTTGCAACAGAGCATTCCAACGCAGCAGAAGAAGATAAACCAGCCCCAAGAGGAACATGGCCATCGACCATCAAATCAACACCACTTTTAACACCCATGGACCACAAGACTCCAAGGGCGTAACGCTCCCATTCACCCTTCAGGCCAGGTTTCACATCATTGATATCAACGGTCACGATCTTGTTACGACGTTGAGCAGAGGCAATGCGGACCGTCGAATCATCACGTTTACGAATAGCAGCAGAAGTGCGGTCCTTGATTGCAAACGGTAGAACAAAGCCCTCGCTGTAATCGATATGTTCACCAATTAAATTAACTCGTCCCGGAGCTGCAGCGATTAAATCAGGTTCAGCTCCAAAAGTTTCCAAAAACTTCTCTTCAATGGAACTCATGATTATCCAAAGGATTTCAAGGTGTCTGAAACCATTGTTGTTATTTCTCGCGTTGGAGACCAGTCGAGCTTTGCCTTCGCTTTAGAAATATCTGCAATCAGTACTGCTGGGTCGCCAGCTCGACGAGGTGAATCAACATAAGGAATATCAGTCCCTGTTGCTGCACTTGCCGCTGCAACTACTTCGCGAACTGAGTAACCAGAACCACTTCCCAGGTTATAAATCTCATGTCCAGGTGCGCCTAGAGAATTCAGCGCTTTGATATGCGCATCAATCAAATCAATTACATGAACATAGTCACGCACACATGTTCCATCTGCAGTTGGCCAATCCGTTCCAAAAATCTTAACCGGGTTATCGGCAGTACTTCGTAAAACGTTGGGAATCAAATGTGTCTCTGGTTTATGACGCTCAGCCAGCCATCCACGCTGTGCTTTGAGCGCACCAGCCACATTGAAGTAACGCAGAGAAGCTGCTGAAATTCCACGAGCGGCGGCTTCGGCAGTGATCATGTGATCAATTGCTAACTTTGTCGCGCCATATGGGTTTGTTGGGCTTGTCTCAGATGTTTCAAGAATTGGGACAACTTTAGGCTCGCCATATGTAGCAGCAGAAGATGAAAAGACAATCTTTGTGATCGATTGCTTGTGCATCTCATCTAACAGAATACGAGTTCCATCGACATTTACTGAATGATAAAGATCAGGCTTTTCAACTGATTCGCCCACAAGAGATTTGCCGGCAAAGTGCATAACCGCATCGCAGCCTTGCAAAGCATCTGCGACCTCTGAAGCATTCAGAAGAGATCCTTGAATAAAACGCACACCTGCTGGGACTGTATCTGCATGACCCATGCTGCAATCATCCAAAATAGAAATTTCAAAGCCCTGTGTCAGCAGAATTTCAACTGCAGTCGATCCGATATATCCGGTGCCACCAGTAACTAAAACGCGCATTACAGAACAACCTCTCGTAACTGAGCTGCAGATTGCTCTGGGCGCATATCCATAATGAACGCACCCATTGCAGATTCAGAGCCAGCTAAGTACTTCAACTTTCCAGGTGCACGGCGAACACTTGTGATCTGCCAGTGAAGTCTCATCACATCGCGTCCGACACGTACTGGTGCTTGGTGCCATGCAGCGATGTAGGCCATTTCAATTCCAAAGACGCCATCTAATCGTCGAGTAATTTCCAGAGCAATTTCAGGAAAAGCGTCGCGATCGGCATCTGTTAGACCAGTTAAGTCTGCGACAGGATTTAGTGGTGTGATGTGAATTTCAAATGGGTATCGAGCTGCATAGGGAACATAAGCTACCCAGCGATCATTCCTTGCGATGATTCTTTCTTCATCTCGCAATTCGCGGGCAACAATCTCATCAAACAAGATCTTTCCTGTTTGCGCCTTGTACTTGTTTGCGGCAGCCAACATTTTCTCAACGCGAGGTGGCAAATATGAATATGCATAAATCTGACCATGCGGATGAGAAAGAGTCACGCCAATCTCTTCGCCACGATTTTCAAAGGGCGCAATGTGTTCGATAAAACTTTCTTGAGAAAGCTCGGTTGTGCGATCTATCCATGCTTCTAACAAAGTGCGCACTCTCTGTGGCGTTAAATCCTTAAATGCGTTTCCGTGCTCTGCTGTAAAGCAAATAACTTCACACTTACCCGCAGCGGTACCTAAATCAGTGTCTGGACCAACCATGTCAGGCAAAGCCCAATCACCGACTGGTGGGCGCAATGATGGTGAACGATTATCAAAAACAACGACCTCAAAATCTGATTCTGGAATTTCCGTTAACAGCTCGCCAGTTGTGGGACACAAGGGGCAGAGCTCCTTTGGCGGCAAGAAGATTCGACCTTGTCGATGGGCGGCCATGGCAACCCACTCATTCACCAAAGGATCTAAACGAAGTTCGCCAATGCCGGGTTGTTCTTCTTGGGGGCGAGCATCTTCAATTGTGCGGGCTTGTCCAGCGGTGTCGTAGTAACGAATCGTGCGACCGTCAGCCATTTGGCGATCATTTCTGATGACGCCTGCATTTAGTTTTTTACTCTCACCCATAGTGTCGATACTCTACCTTTGTGAGTAAGCAATCGGCACTATTGAGCGCCCCATCTTCATCACTGCTGCTCGAAGTTGTCCAAGGGGCCCTTGTAATTCAACATTGGGGTGCTCCTCTTGCTGGCGATCTCGCCTCGATTCAAACCGCGATTACTCCATCGGTTGCAAATAGCTCGTGGGATGTTCCGCAATTTCCAGGAATCATGCGCGAAAGCTCTAGAGGTTTCTTAGGTCGTCCGGCGCTTTCAGGTCATCGCAACGGAAAAGCATGGTCGACTAAGTTTGAAGTATCCAACTTTCATCATGTTGGTAATCATGTAGCAGTCACATTCACAGATTTTCATGCCGAACTAGAAGTTGTAATTACCTTTGATTTAGATTCGCACGGGGTATTAACTCAAAATGCTTCAGTGAAAAACCTTGGCCAAACTGAGTACACAGTAAATGAATTTATCCACTGGTTGCCGCTTCCAAAGGAAGCAACTCAGACTCTGGATTTCGCGGGTCGTTGGTCAAATGAACGAAACCCACAGCGTAAAGAAATTGCTACCGGAACTTGGATTCGCGAATCACGTGAAGGTCGAAGTGGCCATAACTTCTCAATCGCAGATATCGCATTAACGCCACAGACTACTTTCCAATCAGGAAGTGCTTGGTCTACAAGTATCGCGTGGAGTGGAAATTCTCACTACTTAGTTGAACGGCTTTTCGATGGCTCACAATCAATTGGTGCTGGTGAACTTTTACTACCTGGTGAAATTGTTCTAGCAACAGGCGAAAGCTACGAAGCTCCAGCGCTGTTATCGGTTTTCTCCGCTGAAGGCCTAGATGGAATTAGCTCGTCGTATCATCAATATTTGCGTGCTAGAGATGTTCATCCAAAGCGACCGCGTCCATTGACATTGAATATGTGGGAGGCGCTGTACTTTGACCATGATGAAGAGAAAATTAAGGCGTTAATCGATGTTGCCGCTGAAATAGGCATTGAGCGCGTTGTTTTAGATGATGGTTGGTTCCATTCACGCCGGAATGATCGTTCCGGACTAGGGGATTGGGTAATCGATCCTGCAGTGTGGCCACAGGGCTTAGCGCCAATCATTAATTACATCAATGACAAGAGAATCGAATTTGGTCTTTGGTTTGAGGGCGAAATGGTTAACCCTGATTCAGATCTTTATCGCGCACATCCTGAATGGATTTTGCATGAAGGAGATCGCGTTCCGCCGCTGTGGCGACACCAATTAGTTTTGGATCTAGGTCATGAAGGTGCCTATAACCACGTACTAGAACAAACATCAGCAGTATTAGGTGCGCACAACATCGCTTACATTAAGTGGGATCATAATCGTATTCTTGTTGATGCAGGACATTTAGGAACAGCAGGTGTTCATCGACAAACCGAAGCAATCTACAAACTGTTCGCTGAATTAAAGAAGCGCCACCCTGGTTTGGAAATCGAATCATGCGCATCAGGTGGTGGACGCATTGATCTTGGCATTATTGATTTAGTTGATCGTTTTTGGACGAGCGATAACAATGATGCTTTAGAGCGTCAGACAATTCAGCGCTGGACTGCTCAAGTTATTGCACCTGAGTTACTTGGTACACATGTAGGCCCAACTCATGGACACCAAACTGGACGCACACTAGAACTTTCAATGCGAGCAACAACAGCATTATTTGGACATGCGGGCATCGAATGGAATATTACTGAGGCAACGCCAGAAGAGCGTAAACATTTGGCCTCATGGGCGAAGTACTACAAAGATAATCGCGCACATCTACATTCAGGCAAGATGGTGCGTGTTGATTATCCTGAAGCTCATGCTTATTTGCACGGTGTGACAGCTCATGATCAAACTCGCGCCATCTTTGCTTACGTACAGTTAACGCCAACTGTCGCAATTCATCCTGCACCACTTAAATTTCCCGGACTAGATCGCAACGCGACTTACTCTGTTAAGGCGGTATTCCCGGCCGGAAAACCTCGATACATGCTTATCTCGCCACCAGAATGGATGAGCGGTGTATCTATGTCAGGTTCTGCACTTGCAGCAATCGGATTAACGGCACCAATTCTCGCCCCTGCAAATGCTTTCCTGATTGAAATTACAAAGTCTTAATCGACCCAGTTCAGGGTTCGCTCTACAGCCTTCTTCCAGCCTGCATAACCTGTGGCTCTTTGTTCCTCTGTACTAGTTGTACTCCAACGACGCGATTGTTGCCATTGCTTCCGAACTTCATCAGTTGAACTCCAGAAACCAACCGCCAAACCTGCGGCGTATGCAGCACCAAGTGCGGTTGTTTCACCAATCAAAGGGCGAGTGATATCAATTCCCATTACATCGGCCTGCATCTGCATACACAAAGAGTTTGCCGTAATTCCGCCGTCAACCTTCATCTCTTTCATTGGCACCCCACTGTCGGCGACCATTGCATCCATAACATCTCGGGTTTGATAACAAATCGCTTCAAGTGCAGCGCGAGCCAGATGCGCCTTTGTCGCAGCTCGAGTTAATCCAACAATTACACCGCGGGCATCATCACGCCAATAAGGTGCAAATAATCCTGAAAATGCGGGAACAAAGTAAATACCTGCAGTATCGGCAACAGATGAAGCCAAACCTTCAGTCTCAGCGGCGTTGGTAATAATTCCCAATTGATCGCGAAGCCATTGAATTGCAGAGCCTGTGACCGCAACGGAACCTTCTAGTGCGTAATGTGTTGGTTCATCACCTAGTTTGAAACACACTGTCGTTAGTAATCCATTATTTGAGCGAACAATCTCGGTACCTGTATTTAGTAATGCAAAGTTTCCTGTGCCATATGTCGTCTTCGATTCACCGCGATCGAAACATACCTGCCCAACCATTGCCGCTTGTTGATCTCCCAAGATTCCAGCAATAGGAATTGCAGTACCAAACGGTCCATGCGGATCAGTCATCGCATATTTTTCAGATGATGACTTTATGGCCGGAAGTGCCGAACGTGAAACTCCAAAGATGTTTAGAAGTTCATCATCCCAATCAAGGGTCTCTAAGTTCATTAAAAGTGTACGACTTGCATTTGTTACATCAGTGGCATGTACTCCACCTCGAACGCCGCCTGAAAGATTCCACAATAACCAGGAATCAACTGTTCCAAAACGAGCGTTAGGGTTATTTGCGGCAGGCACATTGTGCAAGAACCAATTCATCTTGCTTCCCGCAAAATACGGTGCAATCGTTAAACCGGTTTTATGTCGAATGCTCTTCTTTTGATCCTCAGTTAAAGTTGCTAAGAAATCTGTTGTACGAGTGTCCTGCCACACGATTGCGTTTGAAAGAGGTTGCCCTGTTTCAACATCCCAAACCACAGTGGTTTCCCTCTGATTTGTAAGACCAATTGCGGCTAGATCAGAGCCCAAAATATTCGCTTGCTTCAGTGCGCCAGTAATTACCTCTTGTACGCGCTCCCAAATTTCAGCGGCATCGTGTTCCACCCAGCCAGCTTGCGGAAGTATTTGTCGATGTTCTAGTTGATGTTGACCTACAACTTGGCCAGAGTGATCAAAGATCATGAATCGAGTACTGCTGGTTCCTTGATCTAAGCTGCCGATGTAAGCCACTATGCACAAAACCTCTCGCTGTAAGTTAGGCTTAGCGTACTCAGTCGTTACGGAGATGCAACGCTTATGTTCTTGTCACAACTTGGCCCAGACCAACGTGACTCTGCCATCTCGCAATTAGGTAGCGAAGAGTTCGACATTCTCGTCATTGGCGGGGGAGTAACTGGTGTTGGGGCGGCGTTAGATGCTGCATCGCGCGGGCTAAAGGTCGCTCTTATTGAGGCGCAAGATATAGCTGCCGGAACATCTAGCCGCTCAAGTAAGTTGATTCACGGTGGTCTTCGATATTTGGAACAGTACGATTTCAAATTAGTCCGTGAAGCTTTGCATGAACGCGAACTTATGGTGTCAACATTGTGTCCACATTTAGTAAAACCTGTTGGTTTTCTATTCCCATTGACTGAAAAGTTTAAAGAGCGCACTTATGTTGGCGCAGGTCTTGCTTTATACGATGCTCTTCGAGGATTTCAGCGTGCGCTACCTTGGCACAAACACTTAAGCCAAAAGCAGATTAATGAGATTGCACCTTCATTGCGCCATGATTTAGTAACTGGTGCGATTAAATACTTTGATGCACAGGTCGATGATGCGCGACATACGATGTCTGTTGCACGCACTGCCGTTCGTCATGGTGCTGTAGTTGCAACAAGAGTTACAGCAGAATCCTTGATTCGCGAAGGAAAGCGCGTTGTTGGCGTGAATGCTCGTGACCTTGAAACTGGAAAACGCATCGCCATTAAGGCCGGAGCCACAGTTATGTGCGCTGGTATCTGGAGCGATGAGCTTCATGAAAACTTTGAATTAACACCTGGATATGGCGTAACCATGAGCAAGGGTGTACATATTGTTTTGCCTGGTTCAGCAATTAAGTCCGATGCGGGAATCATTCTAAAAACTCCTGTCTCTGTTTTGTTCCTAATTCCATGGGGCGATAAGTGGATTGTGGGAACGACAGATACTCCATATGACGGCGATCGCGCTGAGCCATTTGCTTCTCGCGAAGATGTTCAATACATCTTGGATCAAGCAAATAGAGTTTTGGAACCAAAGTTAAATGTTGAAGAGATTATTGGCGTTTACGCTGGTTTGCGACCACTAGTTGCGAACAAGAAGAGCGCAACGACTACAAAACTTTCCCGCGAGCACACGGTGGATCGCCCAGCGGCAGGATTTGTATCTATTGCTGGTGGCAAGTACACGACCTATCGAGTCATGGGTAAGGATGCGATTGATCGTGCGGTTATTGAACTTCGTCGCCTAACTCAAGAATCAGTTACCGAAAAGCTTCCACTGGTAGGTGCAGACGGTTACTTTGCTCTCGAACAACAGAAGGATCGTATTGCGCAAGACTCAGGCCTTGATATTGAAACTGTTACTCACCTTTTAAATCGCTATGGCTCTCTCATCAGTGAAATTCTTGAATTAATATCAGAACAACCAAAGTTAGCTAAGAAGCTGGATGAATCCTTGCCATACATCAAGGCAGAGATTGTTTATGCAGCTTCACACGAAGGTGCAAGAACTGTAGATGATGTTATTTCTCGTCGAACACGATTGGCATTTGAGGCGCGCGAACACGGTGTTTATCTAGCTGATGAGGTCGCATCATTAATTGCGCCGGTTCTAGGTTGGAGCGCAAAAGATAAGAAGCAATCTATTTCTGAGTACCAACAACTAGTAGATCGCGAACTTGAAGCTCTCAATCAATTACTTGAGGTCAATTCTTAATCTGCCCTCTGCAGCCATCAGAAGTTGGCTTCTTAGTTGCTGTAGGCGAAGGAGTTGGCTTAGGAGATGGTGTCGGTCCCTGAGCAACAGTAAATGCAACTGGAAAAGTTGAATCTGCGTGCGTTCCAGATACATCTTGATAAAGAACTTTCCCAATGTAACTTCCTGCAGGAACGCCCTTTAGCGCCAGTGTCCATACACCGCTAGTTTCACGCAGAATTGTTTGTGTAGGTTTTGGATCTGGAGTTGTTGTTTTATCAAAAACCATTTTGACCCCACCTGTTACAACAGGAGATCCATTTGGTCGATTTACAGTGACCTTAAAGGTAGCTAATTTATTTGTGGTCGTTGCTGACTGATCGAGGATGCTCAAAGTTGATGGCTCTTGCGAAGGCATCAGATCAAGCAAATTTGGAAGCCATGTTCCTTTTGCTAAATCTAAGAAGGCATAAGGAGTTCCGCGGAAAATGTTTAGATCTAAACGAGATCCTGGGACACCGTATTTATCTGCAATTCCGCAGGATGTGTACTGCCAGACGGTCCATTGAGAATCACAATTAGCACCTGTCCAGGAATGCACATAACAACCGATTGATTTAAGTCCTGGTTGATTAATCGGATTAGCTGGATCGATCGCATATTGGGCTAACCACAATGGGTATTGCGCCAATTCCGTTGACCTAGTCATCGAACTTTCAAGAAAATTAGCATAGGAGTACAAAAGCGGTGTACGACCTGTTTTTTCCTTAACAGAAGCCAAGAAAGTTGTAGCCCAAAGGGTTACTGCGCTTCGCGTTGCGTACTTTTGGCAAGCACCTGAAGTGGACAGTCGGACACATTTGTTCTCAAGATCAAGTGCATAAGGAAGATCCTTTTCTCCATACCCACCCAATGTTGCTAAGCGCCACACTACTTTTTGAGCTTGAGCAAGTGCATCCTTTTTAATCTCTTCAGGATCAGTTACATCGGGTAAAACCGCGTAGTGATAAAAACCCGTATAGATTCCTGCCGCTTGGGCCGCGTTGTGGTCCATCGCTACATATTTAAGTGAAAGTTGATCAGCGACATCTCGTGTATCCGAAGCTTTGATAAAAACAAATCGAATGCCTGCTGCATACATCTTCGCAAAATCGATCTGTGCATCATTTGGATGTTGCCACCTACTGATGTCTGCGCCGTGAATACGTCCCCCGGGACCAAGCAAATCGATAAAGAGCGCAGGGTCAGCGTTTGTGATTTCAGGAAGCTGCTTAATCTCAATTCCTCGAATAGGGGAGTAGATGCTTTTACCTGAAACAACTGCAACGGCACGGTAGCGAACCTTCGCTTCTAGTGCGGTCGCAAGTGCAGTTACTTTCCAAGTTCCTACCTTTGTAACCTTTGTGGAGAATCGGGTGGTGCTCCATTTCCCATCGGTATCAACCTGAATTTTTACAACTGTTCCAGATTTAGTGGGTTTAAGGTTTCCGTACAAAGTAATGAGCACTTCCGAAGCACTTGGGGTTTGCCGTAAATTCATCGAAAGAGTTGATGTGACTGCAGAAGCTGGCGAAATAAACAACCCAAGAAATAACGCAATAGAAAGTAGAAAACTCTTAAACTTCATCGCTCGATAATTTCTAATTTAATGCCCAGTACTTCGTAGATAGTTTGAATTAATTCAGCCTTTAAATTGGGCCTTGTTTCCGAATACTCATGGGAAGTGGCAAATTTGCGACTGTCGGAAAAATCTAGTGTTAGGACATCACCATTTAGTTCGCTCAGGCGTGCATCGAAATATGCAATCCAAGCAATGCGATTCTTTGCCTCTAGAGCATCCAAGACCTCTGTCCAGCGTAACCTGATGTGCCCTAGCTCCATGAGAGCGAACATTACCTTTGTGGGATTAAAGAAGAGGCAGGCTAGTGTCTAGGCGCGCCAATCCATCGTAGGTATTCGCCCACTAATTGGACTCTAATGTTCTTGCCCTGTTCTGGTTGCACATTAAGAACCTGGGCAATTCTTGAAACTATCTGTTCCACCGCTTTTTCACTCACAAAACGGATTCGACCAATCTCAGCATTTGTTAAGCCATTTGCGACCAGACGCAATGTTGCTATTTGAGTGTCGGTTAATTGCGACAACATGTTCTGCAACGCCTTTTCATGGAAAGAAACTGTTCCGTTGACCCAGGTGACAGGCTCATCGGAATTGAATTCTCTTGAATCAGAGATAATTTCACACAAAGTAGCAACACTATTCACAGACTTCTTAATAACTATTTTTGTGCCAAAGGGAACTTGAGAGTTATTTTCGCCAAGCAAGCGCAAATCTGCACATGCGACTAATAAAACAATTCCTATCGTTGGGTTTTCTTTGCGAATTGACTGAGCGATCACAATTGAATGCTCCTCACTCAAATGCATATCAATCAGCAAGACATTAGGTTGCATGCTTCGCATCAACGAAATTGCGGTAGAAGCTTTTTGCGCTTCGCCAATGACATTTGTCCCATGGAGCTTTAATGCAGCACCCATGGTAGAAAGTTCAAATGCATCGTCCATGACGATTAAAACGCGATCGTTCACACTGTAAATTTACGCTTGAGGATTTGTATTGAACACATCTACAAAAGTGATTTTGCAGATGATGCCGCGTAGGGGTTACCCGATGCGCTTCGGATTAGATCAGTTGAGAGATAACTCTCGGGATAAATTCAATAACCGCTTCAGCGTTAATCGGTCCACCACTCGATGCTTGTTCCGCAGCGCGAGCGTGGATAAACGCGCCTGTGGCTGCAACAAATGCCAGATGGTTGTAATCATTAAGGATTTCGATTGTATTTGTTGCAACAAGTGCGCCAATTACGCCGGCAAGTACATCGCCCGTTCCAGCGGTTGCTAGCCAAGGAGTTGCAACTGGAAGTTGGATTAAGACAGAGTCATTTGCGACATAAGTAGTTGAGCCCTTGAGCAAAACGGTAACGCCTAAAGTGTCGGCAGCTTCCTGTACCCATTTCTTGGGATCGCCTTCAATTGCCTCTGGCGATACTTGAACTCCACGAGCGATCATCAACTTGGAAAGTTCACCACTATGAGGAGTAATGAGAGTTGGTTGTTCTAATGATCCTGCTAGATGTAGCGCTCCTGCATCTAACACAGTTGGAACAGATTGCAGACGTGTCAGTTTGTACCAGCGGTGACGCAACCACGTCGTGAAATCCGCAAGCTTGTTAGATTCAATTCCACTTCCGACAAGCCATGCAGTTACTTTGCCTGGCTGAACAACGACAGAGGGCGTCGAGTGCAAAACAAGGTGAGCTAAACCAGATGAGCTATGAAAACGAATCATTCCTAAACCAGTTGCTGATGCAGCTGAAGTTGAAAGAACAGCCGCACCCGGGAATCGTGCCGAACCGGTTATCACGCCAAGAACTCCACGACTGTATTTGTGATCTAAATCAGAAGGGGTAACGATGCACTTTGCTGCATCTTTCGCGGTCCATTTCTTAACTGTTCTAGTCATAATTCAAGCCTATCTCTTTTTAATTTGCGGGCACACACAGGGCAACCCATACTTAGGCGTCGTCTTACTTAACACAGGGGGAAATCATGGATGGAAAGTGCCCAGTTGCACATGGTGCAATCACTCACGGAGCTGAGACAAATACCTACGTGTATCCAAACGCCCTCAACCTAGACATTTTGCATCAACATGATCGAAAGACAAATCCACTCGGAGAAGATTTTGATTATCGTGAAGCGGTCAAGACCCTTGATGTCGCTTCTTTGAAAAAGGATCTGCACCAATTTATGACGCAGACACAGGAATGGTGGCCAGCAGACTGGGGTCACTACGGCGGATTAATGATTCGCATGGCGTGGCACTCAGCAGGTACATATCGCGTGGCTGATGGACGCGGTGGAGCTGGTACCGGAAGCTTTAGATTTTCACCACTAAATTCATGGCCAGATAACGGCAACTTAGATAAGGCACGTCGCTTGCTATGGCCAATCAAGCAGAAGTACGGCAACAAACTCAGCTGGGCTGATCTTTTCATTCTTGCCGGAACAATCGCTTACGAGAGCATGGGACTCAAGACGTTTGGTTTCGCCTTTGGACGTGAAGATGTATGGCATCCAGAAAAGGATATTTACTGGGGTTCAGAGTCTGAATTAATGAAGCCAAGTGATGAGCGATATGCAGATACAACCGATGCAAGCTCTTTGGAAAACCCACTAGCTGCTGTGCAGATGGGTCTCATCTATGTAAACCCTGAAGGTATAAACGGAGTTTCAAATCCATTGCTTACTGCTCAGCACGTTCGTGAAACCTTTGCTCGCATGGCGATGAATGACGAAGAGACTGTCGCGCTTACTGCAGGTGGTCACACAGTTGGAAAAGCACATGGAAATGGAAATGCAGCGTTGCTTGGACCAGCACCAGAAGCTGCAGATATCTTCGAACAAGGTTTAGGGTGGAACAACCACACAAAGCGCGGCGTTGGTCGCAACACAGTAACGAGCGGACTAGAAGGTGCTTGGACAACTGAGCCAACAAAGTGGGATGCCGGTTACTTCGAGATGTTGTTCAAGCACGAGTGGGCACTTGTTAAATCACCAGCTGGTGCGCACCAGTGGGAGCCAACAAATATTCAAGAGGCAGATAAGCCAGTAGATGTTGAAGATTCATCGATTCGTTATAACCCAATGATGACCGATGCAGACATGGCGATGATCAAGGATCCTATTTACCTTGAAATTTCAAAGAAGTTCCATGAAAACCCAGCATTGCTCGATGATGCATTCGCGCGCGCTTGGTTCAAGTTAACTCACCGCGACATGGGTCCAAAGGTTCGTTACATCGGGCCAGATGTTCCGCAAGAAGATTTGATTTGGCAAGATCCAATTCCTGCAGGAACAACTTCCTATGATGTTGCGGCAGTTAAGTCAAAGATTGAAGCAACTGGTCTATCTGTTTCAGATCTAGTTGCAACGGCATGGGATAGCGCTCGCACTTTCCGCGGTTCAGATCTTCGTGGTGGAGCAAATGGATCACGTATCCGTCTAGAACCTGCACGCAATTGGGATGGTAATGAACCTGCACGTTTGAATAAGGTTCTTGCTGCACTTGAGCCAATTGCAAAGGAGTCCGGCGCAAGCGTTGCCGATGTAATTGTTTTAGCTGGAAACATTGGAGTTGAAATGGCTGCTGCCGCTGCCGGCGTAAAGATCTCTGTTCCATTTGCTCCAGGCCGTGGAGACGCAACCCAAGAGCAGACCGATGTAAATAGCTACAAGGTCTTGGAGCCAATTCACGATGGTTTCCGCAACTGGGTAAAGCAGATTTACGCGGTATCTCCAGAAGAGTTACTACTAGATCGTGCACAGTTGATGGGCTTAACCGCACCAGAAATGACGGTGCTGATGGGTGGAATGCGCGTATTAGGAACTAACCATGCAGGCACACAGCACGGCGTATTTACTAAGAATATTGGTGCCCTCAGCACCGATTTCTTTATGAATCTAACTGACATGAAGTACATATGGGAGCCAGTAGGGGAGAACCTCTACAACATCCGTGATCGCAAGACCGGAAATGTTGACTGGACCGCAACTCGAGTAGATCTAGTCTTTGGCTCTAACTCAATACTTCGTTCATACGCCGAGGTCTATGCACAAAGTGATAACAAGGAAAAGTTTGTTAAGGACTTTGTTGCTGCGTGGACCAAGGTCATGAACGCAGATCGATTCGATCTAAAGTAATTTTCTTTACTGAAGTGGGGCGGGTCGGGCTCGAACCGACGACGACGGAATTATGAGTTCCGGGCTCTAACCAACTGAGCTACCGCCCCTAACGTGTCCGAACTTTACTGTAGTTTTTTGTTGCGTTGGAATCCTCTGCGTCCCCAGAACTCCCACAGACCCAAAACGGAGAGCACTAAGGCAAAGCCAAAGAGCAGATCTTCTAATGGTGCTGCCGCTATACGGATTCCCACGATTGCGTCTGGGTCATACATCACAATCGCCTTTCCATCTGAGCGGTTATGTGTGAGCCACCAATTTGTCATTAATTGAAATGGCAAGATGATTGCGTAAGAAATCCAAAAAGCAGATCGAGTCAAAAGAGAGTTTTTAAAAAGAAAGAGATCAACAAGGACTGCAACGCAGACGGCTGCAACAGCTATATCGCTATAGATCATTACTGCTCATCCTTTCCGAACTCTTTTTCACGAAGATGAGGTTTCACTGTTGTTACACCTTCGATCGTCAAAATTGCTGCCATCGGAACAACGATGAAAAACAAAAACTCTTCAAGTGGAATATTGAATGGGCCGTAGATTCCTAGCATTCGATCACGGTTAAAGAACCAATGCCCTTGCGCAATTGCGTATGCATCCCAAATTAGAAACAAGGTGCTGATTGGAAGGATGCTAAAAAGTGCTCTCTTCCAACGGCGTAAGACGCTCGTCTTAAGAAATACCTCTAGCCAAAAAGAGCCACACACAGTGAAGGCGAGCATCGCCATGTAGCCAAATTTTTGCACAACAGATCTTCTCACAACTGGCTTTGATAGGGTTGTCGAAAACGGGGGAGATATGGAAGAAAACGCGGTAAAGCTCTTTCGCATGGTACGTAACTTCTCTAGCGTCTCCGTAGCTGTCGCTATTTTCCTTTCAATCCTATTTTCAGGATTACTTGGTAAGCAATCTATGGGCTGGCAAGTTGCACTTGCAGTTATTGCCCTTGCAATTGGGATTCCTCATGGGGCGTTGGATCACCTGATTACCTTGCCCAAGAATGAACCAAAGAAGATGGCGATATTCGTAACCATCTATGTAGCTGTAGCGGTCATTGCTGTAATCGGAATTTTGAAGTTTAACATCATTGGTTTCATCTTTATATTGCTAATGAGTGCGGTGCATTTTGGAATTGGCGATGCAGCATTTATTAATGAAATAGATAAGCGCTCTGCGTCCAGAGCAAAACTTCTTAGATTCTTTTATATCCCAGCAGCTGGGTTTACCCCTGTATTTATTCCTCTTGTTAATTCGGCAAGTACCGACGCCCTAGCAAAGGTGAACTCATCATTAATCAATTGGCATCAGGGGCTTGACCAAGAAATTTTGGTGGTGGTTACATCTTTTGCTGTGATTTCAGTTGTGGCTTTGCTAATAACTCGCAGAGTTCGAGAAGCAGTTGATCTGATCTTATTACTGGCGCTTGCGCTATTTACTCCGCCATTAATCGCTTTTGCTGTGTATTTCGGATGCTGGCATGCAATGCGACATACCGCGCGACTGACATTGTCGCTTCCACGCACTCTTCAAAATCTTGAAGATGCAAAGCTAGGAAAAGCATTTCTTAACGCTGTCATTCCAGGAGTTCCAGCACTTGTTGGAACCTTTGCAGTTGCTGGGGGATTAGCGCTAAGCGGAAAAAGCTTCACAGATGAGTTCTTCTGGATGGCACTTGTTGTTGTGTGGGCGCTCACTGTTCCTCACATGGCAGTTACCGCAAAATTAGATAAGGCAGCACTAGCCTAATCACATGAAGTTAAAAGTTCTTTTGCTAACAGTGATTTTTTCTGGAGTAACTCTTGCTCCAGCTAATGCTGCTCCTGTTTATCTTTTCCCAGTTGCAGATTGCGCGGTTAATTACGCACGCGCACATCATGATTATGCAGCAACGGATATTTTGACAAAGGCCGGGTGTAAATTCGTTGCGCCTATTGATGGAGTTGTTGATGAAGTAAATCGCACAGATTTATGGAGCGGTAAAACTAACCTGGGTATCGATCGTGGTGGCTTGTACGTTTCAATCATCGGCACAGATGGAGTTCGTTATTATGGATCGCATCTGCGCTCTATTCCATCAAGCATTCAACCAGGTTTAGAAGTTAAAGCTGGAAGAGTTCTTGGCGCGGTTGGTGCAACCGGAAGCGCAAGAGGTACAGCACCACACCTTCACTTTGGAATTTCTTGGCCAACACCTGTAGATATTTGGTGGGTTCGTCGTGGCGAAGTGTTGCCATGGAAGTATTTAGATGCATGGAAATCTGGAAAAGATTTATCTCCAGTTAAGGAAGTTAATGCTCGCAAGCTGAAGGTTGGAGAAATCCCTCCGCTTCCTAAGAAGTGAAATAAAAAACCCCGCCAGTTACCCGGCGGGGTTTTTTAATAGTTAGTGTTGATTAGGCAGGGTTTACTGCATCAGCCTGAGGACCCTTTGGACCCTGTACGACCTCAAATGAAACTGCCTGACCCTCTTCAAGGGACTTGTAACCGTTACCCTGGATTGCTGAGTAGTGAACAAAAACATCTTGTCCGCCGCCATCAACCGCAATGAAACCGAAACCCTTTTCAGAGTTGAACCACTTAACTGTGCCTGTTGCCATGTATTTATTTTCCTTCGATATGTGGGTGATTCGAGAAATCCTCGATTCACGGTCTTCCTCTTGCTCCAGCGATACCGATTATGCAAAACATGAAACGGGTACTGATTAAGCGTCCGACTGAGGTCAACTGTACCGCCTACCGCCCCGTATGCCTAAAGGCGGAGTAGACAGTTTTAGGCTCACTGGTGTCTAATTGAGGTGTTCGACAAGCAAGTTTGGTCGCAAATGCCGCTGGGGAAGGTCGCATTTGGCGGACCTTGCTAGGAGAACCATGGAACGTTTAACCACGCCTTCAAACCGTCAGCAGGTTCGAGGTTTCTTAACTATTCATTCAGCGCCATCTGCCCTGCGCCATCACATCGATTGGGCGATCCAAGGGGTTCTTGGAAATTGGATAAAGCTGTCATGGTCTTCTCAACCATTAATACCCGGAACATTTCGCACTCAATTGGAGTTTCGTTCCGAACAAGGTGCTGCGGCAAAGATCGCATCGGTTTTACGAAGCTGGCATTACCTGAACTTCGAAGTCATTGAAGGAAGTGAAACAGGCGGCGAGCTTTTTAGATTTACTCCTGAATTAGGAATTCATCGAGCCGTGGTTGATCAATCAGGTGCGGTGCTTATAAATGAAAATCAATTAACTTCATTATTGGCGACAACTTTTGACGAAGAATCTATCCGTGATGGCATTGCAGCATTAATGGGAAATACATGGGAATTAGAGTTAGAACCTTTTAGGAGTGTTGACCTTCAAGAACTACCGCGACTTCACGCCATCTAGTGGCTAAGATATAAATATGACTCAACTCAACGAAAGCCCAATCATCACAGTCGAACGCCGCAAAGCGGTAACGATCATCATCGCAGCAGTAATTATCTCACTTGCACTTGGTGGGGGATTGATGAAGGTCGGTTCGGGATTTGCTTCACGTAGCAGTGATGGAATTACTGTTACAGGATCTGCAAAGACAACAGCAACCGCAGATAATGCAGTGTGGGTTCTCAATGTAAGTCTTTCATCTCCAACTGTTGCAACAGCTGTTAAGAAGGTTGACGCTGATGTTGCGGCTCTTTCTAACTACCTTACTAAGGGTGGAATTCCTGCAGAAGGATTAACGCTAGGCGCAGTATCAACCTTTGCAAATGAGGAGTACAGCAACGGAAATGCAACGGGTCGAATTCTTTCCTACCGTGCATCTCGCGAAGTAACTGTTCGCTCAAAGGATGTTCAATTAATTTCAAAGCTAAGCCAAGGAATTGGCTCATTGCTTGCAACTGGAATTAATGCCAACAACTATGGACCTCAGTACTACATTTCAAATCTTCCAGAGCTTCGCCCACAGTTAATGGCAGAAGCCATGAAGGATGCAAAGGTACGAGCAGAAGCACTTACGAAGGCTGTTGGCGGAAATATCGGAGCACTTGTAAATGTAAAGGCTGGACCAATTCAAATCACAACACCTGATTCAACTATGACAGCTGATTACGGTGCTTATGACACATCGACTATTGAAAAGACGGTTACAGCTACTGTTTCAGTAACCTTCAAGTCTTAAAGCGGAATATTGCCGTGTGAACCACGGCGGTGAGGTGCGTTAGCAATTGAATTTGCTAGCGCACTTCGTGTTTGTGCAGGTGTGATCATTTCATCGACAGCACCAATCTCAATCGCCTTTGCAACGCCACCTGAAACCTTTTCATGTTCAGCGGCTAACTCAAGCTCCATTGATTCACGTTGTTCTGCTGGAATATCGGCAAGCAAGCGACGGTGAAGTACGCGAACTGCAGCAACAGCGCCCATAACTGAAACTTCAGCATCAGGCCAAGCAAATACACGAGTTGCACCCAATGACTTCGAGTTCATTGCAACGTATGCGCCACCATAGGCGCGACGGGTAATCAGAGTTACGCGAGGCACGACAGCTTCACCAAATGCATGCAACAATTTCGCGCCGCGTCGTACCGCACCTTCCCATTCTTGTCCCGCACCAGGCAAGAAGCCTTGAACATCTGCAATAACAATGAGTGGAATTCCGAAAGCATCGCAGGTACGGACAAAGCGAGCGGCCTTTTCTCCGGCAGCGGCATCAAGAACACCTGCAATGTGTGCTGGGTTATTTGCAAGCACTCCAACTGTTGCTCCACCTAAACGTCCAACAATTGTTGTCATGTTAGGCGCCCACATTGAAAGTAGCTCGATGTGTTCGGCATGCTTATCCAGGATTGCATCTACAAGCGGGTGAACCTCATAGGTGCGAACCTTTGATTCTGGAATGAATTGTGAAAGATCGATATCGTCAACATCCGGATTCATAAATCCTTGATTAGCAAAGAGTGCGGTTAGGTCGCGAATATTGTCGATCGCTTCATCTTCACTTGCAGCAATCACATGTGCAAGACCACTGTTCTTCTTATGAGCTTCAGGCCCACCAAGTAAGGCCATATCGATATCTTCGCCAGTAACGCTTTTTACAACATCAGGACCAGTAACAAAGATGCGACCTTCTGGTGCAAGCACAACAACATCTGTTAGGGCTGGTCCATATGCACCGCCACCTGCGGTTGGTCCAAGTACTAATGACAACTGAGGAATACGACCACTTGCAGAAATCATTGATTGGAAAACTTCGCCAAAGGCGTCAAGGGAAGCAACTCCATCACTTAAACGTGCGCCGCCACTGTGCCAAATTCCAATAATCGGTAGCTGAGCACCCATTGCAGCCTTATAAGCGGTGACAATTACCTTCGAGCCATCAATTCCGAGTGCGCCACTTTTAATAGTTGCATCAGATGCAAAGATGACAACTTTGCAGCCCTTTACAGTTGCAGTAACCGCGAGCATTCCGCATTCTGTGCGCGGAACTAGAAATTCAAATTTTCCGTCATCAACCAGGCGCTCAATTCGTGAAATTGGGTCGCGTGGGTCATGCGATGTAGGAGACATTTAGAGGCTCTTAAATACCAATACAACGTTGTGGCCACCAAAACCAAATGAATCATTCAGAGCGGCAATATCACCTGCAGGAAGTGCGCGTGGTTTGTCACGAACAACATCCACGGTAACCGCTGGATCTAAATCTTCGATGTTGATTGTTGGGGGAGCCATACGATCTTGCATAGTCTTAACAATAAATACAGATTCAATTGCACCAGCACCACCTAATAAGTGGCCTGTCATAGATTTAGTTGCAGACACAGCAACATGGTCAGCATCGCTTCCAAGTGCTGCGCGCAAAGCATTTGCTTCAGCAACATCTCCTGCAGGAGTCGAGGTTGCATGTGCGTTTAAGTGAACGATATCTGCAGTAGTTAGATCAGCATCCTTCAATGCAAACTTAACTGCGCGCTGTACGCCAGCTCCTGATGGATCTGGGGCAGCGATGTGATAACCATCAGAGGATAATCCCTGTCCTGCAATCTCGCAGTAAATCTTTGCGCCGCGCGCCTTTGCGTGTTCGTACTCTTCTAGAACAAGAATTCCGCCACCTTCGCCAAGTACGAATCCATCACGATTGAGATCGTATGGGCGAGAAGCACGAGCAGGATCATCATTGCGAGTAGATAGAGCCTTCATCGCGGCAAAAGCTGCCATTGGCAATGCGTGGCACGCCGCTTCAACTCCACCGCTTACGACAATATCTGCACGGTTATTGCGAATCATGTCGAATGCATAACCAATTGCTTCAGCACCTGATGCACATGCACTAACTGGAGTATGAACTCCAGCCTGGGCCTGTAACTCAAGTCCGATATTTGCAGCTGGGCCGTTAGGCATCAACATTGGAACTGTGTGTGGGCTAACCAAGCGAGAACCCTTGGTATTTAAAATGTCATATTGATCAAGCAGAGTTGTAACTCCACCGATACCTGATGCGACCACGACTCCAAGGCGCTCTTTATCAACCTCGGGTGATCCAGCATCTTTCCACGCTTCTCGTGAAGCAATTAATCCAAACTGCTCTGAACGATCCAGGCGTCTGATTTCAACGCGCTCCATCTGCTCACTTGGTTCTACTGCCACTCGCGCAGCGAAGGTCACTGGAATTGTTTGCGCCCATTCCTCAGTTAAAGAGCGAACACCACTTTTGCCGGCTAGCAAGCCTGCCCAAGTAGTTGCTACATCTCCACCAAGAGGAGTGGTTGCACCAAGTCCAGTGACAACAACGCGACGACGAGTCATTTATTTAAAACTTACTTTGATGCGTTAACGATGAAATTTACTGCGTCTCCAACAGTCACAAGATCTGTCACGCTCTCATCAGGAATCTTCACGCCGAAACGCTCTTCAGCTGCAACAACAACCTCAACCATGCTGAGTGAATCAACATCTAGATCGTCAGTGAAGTTCTTATCCATCTCAACTGATGCAGCAGGAATGCCAGCTACTTCTTCAACGATTTCCTTAAGTCCTGCAAGTACATCTGCTTGTGCAAGTGCCATTGTCGTATTTCCTCTTCTTTGTCGATCGGTGTTGTGCAAGGTGTTTATTGTGTATCAACTTTCCGCTTACTTACGAGTATTGCTCGCCGTAAGTGGGGTAAATCTCAATAATTATTCGGGCTTAGGCGGGAGTTCGACAACTTGCCCCGCATATACCAATCCAGCTCCGTAGCCAATTAGAAGAGCCAATTTTCCATGCAGGTCGGGATGTTGTTCCAAGATGCGATCCATTGCTAGCGGAATCGATGCAGCAGATGTATTTCCATTTGTGCGAATGTCATCTGCAATTAATACTGAATCTGGCAACTTCATTTCCTTTGCCATAGTTTCGATGATACGAATATTTGCTTGGTGGGGGATGAATGCACCAAGCTCATCAACACTTACTCCAGCAGCTTCAAGTGCTTTCAAACCAACTTTGCTCATTGAATACACAGCCCAACGGAAAACTGTTTGTCCTTGCTGAGAAATATTTGGCCATCCTAATTCGCCAACACCTTTGTCAGGATTCTTCTTGAAATCCAAGAATGATGGGGTCAAGGTGATTGCATCTCGCGAATCAGCATCAGAGCCCCAAATTGTTTGAGCAATTCGAGGCTGATCACTTTGGCCAATAATTACAGCACCTGCACCATCGGCAAAGATGAATGCGGTTGCACGATCATCCGGGTCTGTGTAATCAGATAACTTTTCTACGCCAATTACAAGAACATTTTTTGAAGTTCCTGAACGCACTAAATCGCTACCCATTCCAACGCCATAACAAAAACCAGCACAGGCAGCGCTGATATCAAAGGCTGCCGCCTTTGGATTTCCAAGCTCATTAATCAGCTCGGTTGCCGCACTTGGCGCTTGAAATGGATAGGAAATCGTAGAAAGAATTACGGTATCGATATCTTGGATTGTTAACTTCGCGCGCTTCAAAGCCATCTCGCATGCAGCCTTTGCCATTGAGATAACTGACTCGTCATCGCCGGCAAATCGTCGAGCTTCAATACCAGTGCGTTGTTGGATCCACTCATCTGTTGAGTCGATACGGTCAACAATTTCAGAGTTTGGGACTATGCGATGAGGGCGATACGTTCCTACAGACAAAATTCTGCTGTGTCCTACTGGTGCGACTTTGATGCTCATGCGTGCCTTCCTGCGAACTCTCGTGCTGCGGGTAGATCTTCGGCGCTCTTAAGTGCAAAAGTTTCAATCTCAGAAGCTGCGCGTTTCAATAAGCCAACCAGAGTTCCTGCAGGTGGCAGTTCAATGACACCCGTGACTCCAAGTGATTTCAATTGCTCCATGCATAAATCCCACCGAACAGGGTTAGCTATTTGATCAACGATTCGATTAAGAACTTCGGTGCCATCAGTTACAACGTGGCCATCCTTATTTGATACAACGTGAATCAAAACAGGATGTGTGGAAATAGTTGAAGCTAAATCTCGAAGGGGTTCAACCGCAGGGGTCATAAATGAAGTATGAAATGCGCCGGCAACGGCCAACGCACGAACACGTGCACCAGCGGGGGGATTGTCACCAAGTGTGGCAAGTGCCTGTAAATCGCCAGCGGCAACGATTTGCCCCGCACCATTGTCATTTGCGGGCACTAATTTCAAAGCAGCAATCGCTGCTAACACTTCAGCGCGATCACCACCTAATACAGCAGACATTCCCGCAGGTGCAGTAGCGGCCGCCTTTGCCATTTCAATTCCACGTGCGCGAACAATTGTTAATGCATCACTTTCGGTAATTGCACCAGAAAGAGCTGCTGCTGCTAATTCTCCAACGGAATGACCAGATGTAATAGCAAAATTCTTAATTCCTAATGCGTGCGCACCTAACAGGGATGCGGCAACGATTAATGGTTGAGCATTTGCAGTGTCTTTGATTTCATCTGCATCCGCAGTAGTACCTAGTCGCAATAGGTCCAAACCAATTGAATCTGACCATGTGATCAGTAATTCCTTAAGTGCTGGATCCGCGACCCAACTATTAAGCATTCCCGGAGTCTGTGATCCTTGACCTGGAGCGATGATTGCAAGCACAAACAGATGTTAGTGCGCGATGTTGCTTACTATCTAGTACGCGACACGAGCCAAACGAGAACACTGTGTTCTGGTACCTGAACCTTTGCAGATGGCGCAGCAATTACTGGCTCATAATTAATTGTGTTTTTGGAGGCATCAAAAATGCATCTAAAGGTTTCGCCCCAGCTGCTATCTGGCAAGGTAAAAGTTGTTTCTTCTGCAGATGAATTAAGCATTAAGAGCAAGCCTTTATTCGGATCTGCTTCAACAAATACAGTGATACTTCGCTTTTCTTCATCGCGCCAGTGATCATCGCTCATTTCATTTCCACCTAGCGAGAACCAAGCAATATCTTTTCGATTAGTGCCCTTGTCCAATGCTCCTGTGAAAAACTCAGATGCCACATCAGCTAGGTAAGTTTCGCGAATCTGAGCAAGGGACTGCATCGCAGCTAATGTGTCGGCTTGCATCTCATTGAGTTGCCAAGGAAGAGCCCATCCACCACCGTAACTTTCAATTGCATCAAGTGCGTGATCGATCGGAAGTGAGTAACCATTATTAGAGCCTCGTTGTGAACGACTTACCTCATCGCCCATATTTACCATTGGAACACCAGATGAAAGCATTAATGTTGCTAGTAATGATTTCTTTAGGCGATGACGAATTTCATTAACCTGCACATCATGAGTTTCACCTTCATGGCCCACATTCCATGATCTATTGGAATCATTGCCATCCTTGTTTTCCTCAAGGTTTGCTTCATTGTGTTTGTGGTTATAGGTAACCATGTCATGAATCGTGAATCCGTCATGTGCTGCAACAAAGTTGATGGACGAAGTTGGTCCACGATAGTGAAATATTCGACTTGAACCGCTAATGCTTGAAGCGATATCCGAGACGCCTTCACCGTACCCACGAGCTAGATCGCCCAACCAGAATTGACGTACAGAGTCGCGGTAGGCATCGTTCCATTCGCGCCAAGGGTGAGGGAAATCGCCAAGTGAGTAGCGTGAGATGTCCCAAGGTTCCGCAATCATTTTAAAGTTGCGAAGCACGGAGTCAGCTCCAATAGCCGCCATAAGTGATGAATTAAAGGCGCTATTGCTTGTATATAGGGCTGTTGTTAAATCAAATCTAAAACCATCTATTCCAATTACTTCAATCCACCAACGAAGGGAATCAACTATTTGTCGAACATTGTGCGGCTTGCTTGCAGCAAATGTATTTCCGCAACCTGTTACATCAACATAATTTCCATTTGAATCTTGACGGTAATAACCATGGTTATCAATACCCTTGTAGGAAAGGGTAGGACCGCCAACGCCACCTTCAGCGGTGTGGTTGTAAACAACATCCATGATGACTTCAATGCCAGCGTTATGTAATTGATCAACCGCCCATTGAAGCTCGGTGATCGGATTAGCAGTTGCTGCATATTCGCGATGCGGAGCAGTAAATAGCAGCGAGTTATATCCCCAATGGTTCTTACGCCCGCGACCGAAAATCGCTGGTTCGGTTATAGATTGTGCAATAGGCAGCAACTCAAGTGCGGTGATGCCAATAGATTTCAAATGTGCGATGGTCGATGGATGTCCTAATGCTCTGTATGTTCCACGTTCATGTTCTGGAATTTCATTATTAAATGCTGTTAGACCTTTTACATGTGCTTCATAAATAACTGTTTTGGCCCACGGAATTAGTGGGCGATTAATTTCGCGAACAACGGCCTCTGTTACAACTGAATAAGGAACTTTGCCAGCGCTATCACGCGGATCGCGCTGACCTAAATCACCATTACCAAGAGCATCATCTGCAACATGTCCGTAAATTTCGGGGGAGTACACAAGCTCTCCATCAATGGCATGAGCGAATGGATCAAGTAACAGCTTTGCAGCGTTGAAGCGAACACCGTGTTCGGGAAGCCAAGGGCCGTAGATGCGATAGCCATAGCGCTGTCCTGGTCGAACCCCTGCTAAATAGCCGTGCCAGATTGGGCCATTGCGATGAGACATCGCAAAGCGGGTTTCCACCATCTTGCCGTTGACCTCATTAAAGAGGCATAGCTCCACGGCATCTGCTGCATTGCTCCAGATGGCGAAGTTAGTTCCACCGTCGGTGACGGTAGAACCAAGGGTTCGAGGGTCAGCTGGAAGCATGCGGTTATCCTGCCCTGTACAGGCGTAAAAAGAGGGTTGATTTGATGTGATTAGGTAGCCATTTGGGTTACTCACCAGTAACATTTCGCTTATGAAAATCGCCGTATGCGTAAAGCAGGTTCCAGATTCATGGGCCGAAAAGAAGATGGTCAATGGAGTTCTCGATCGCGAGAATGTTGATGCCGTTCTTAACGATCTTGATGAGTATGCCGTTGAAGAAGCACTTCGAATTGCTGAAGAACATGGCGGTAATGAAGACGGTGGCGGTAACACAGTCACTGTAATTTCTATGGGGCCAGAGCGTGCAACTGAAGCGGTTCGCAAAGCGCTATCAATGGGTGCAAATGATGCGATCTTGGTAACTGATGCAAAGCTTGCAGGCGCTGATGCGCTCGCAACATCTGCGGTTCTTGCAGCGGTAATTGCACAAGGCGGCTTTGACATAGTTATTTGTGGAACTGAATCAACTGATGCACGTATGAGTGTTGTTCCAGCAATGTTGGCTGAACGTCTTGGTGCTGCGCAACTTACATTTGCTTCAAAGGTCACCGTTGATCCTGCATCAAGCAAGGTTTCAATTACTCGCGTTACTGAAGCAGGCGTGGATGAGATGCATGGACAATTTCCTGTAGTTGTTTCAGTTGTAGAAAAGATTAACGAGCCTCGTTACCCATCATTTAAGGGAATTATGGCTGCAAAGAAAAAGACAATTGAAAGTAAAGATTTAGCAGCTGTTGGAGTTTCAGCAGAAGGTGCGCGGTCACTTGTTGTTGATGCAACACCACGTCCACCACGTGCTGCGGGCATCAAGGTCACCGATGAAGGTTCTGGTGGAACTCAACTGGTTTCATTCCTAGCAGAGAAGAAGTTGATATGAGCAACGTATTGATTCTTGCTGACTTTGTCGGCTCTAAAGCAACGAAGACAAATGCTGAATTAGCAACGGCAGGGGCTCGTATTGGCGAGGTAACAGCGGTTGTTATGGCACCAACAGGTCAAGGTGCTGCTTATGCATCAACATTAAATCGTGGACCAATTGCAAAGATTGTTGTTGTTGAATCAGATGCTTTTACAACTAATGGAGTTGCAGCAGTTGCCGATGTGCTTGCACAAGTGATTTCAGCTCAGTCGCCTGCTGCGGTCTTAATTGCTTCACATGCTTTCGGCAAAGAGGTTGCTGCACGCACAGCTGTAAAGTGCAATTCAGGAATCATTACCGATGCAGTTGATGTAGCAGCTGATATCACCGCAACTCAGTTGGTGTTTGGTGGATCAACAACGGTTCACTCAAAGGTTTCACACGGAACTCCAATCATTACCGTTCGCCCAAATTCAATTGATGCAAACACCACTGATTCATCAGCTGCTGTCGAAACTTTGTCCATGCAAGTTGCGGATGCGTCAAAGAAGGCAACCGTTACCTCTTCACAGCCTCCCGTACAAGGCGGTCGACCAGAGTTAACAGAAGCAAACATTGTTGTTTCAGGTGGTCGTGGAACGAATGGAGATTTTGCTGCTGTTGAAGGATTTGCAGATTCATTAGGCGCAGCTGTTGGTGCATCACGCGCTGCAACTGATGCTGGTTGGTACCCACATTCATATCAAGTTGGCCAAACCGGAAAAACTGTTAGCCCCCAGCTATATGTTGCTTGTGGAATCTCAGGTGCGATTCAACACCGTGCCGGAATGCAGACAAGTAAGACCATCGTTGTCGTTAATAAGGATCCAGAAGCACCGCTCTTTGAGATCGCTGATTTTGGCGTAGTTGGCGATCTATTTGCCGTGCTACCTCAGGCAACGGAAGGCGTAAAAGCCCACAAGTCATAGACTTAGGCCTATGCCTTCGATCTATGTAGACCATGCTGCAACGACGCCAATGTCGCCTGCCGCAATCTCTGCTATTTCGCAGCAAATGCAACAACTTGGAAATCCTTCAAGCCTGCATTCGCATGGTCGCGCTACCCGTAAGACTTTAGAGGATGCACGTGAAGCCATTGCCAAGCAGATCAACTGTCTTCCATCTGAAGTTATCTTTACCGCTTCAGGAACTGAAGCAAACAATATTGCTCTGAAAGGCATGTATTGGAATGGAAAGAAGACCGGCAAGAATGTCGTTGTTATTTCAGCAATCGAACATCACGCGATATTGGATCCAGCACATTGGCTGCAAACTCATGAAGGTGCTGAAGTAATCACAATTCCAGTAAGTCGTGATGGAGTAATTGATCTTCAAGTATTGCAAGAAGTAGTTTCGGCACGCGGATCTGAAATAGCTGTCATTTCAATTATGCATTCAAATAATGAAACTGGTGTCTTGCAACCGATAAATGAGGTTGTTGAAATCGCTGGAGAAATTCCAGTACACACAGATGCCGTTCAGAGCTTCAAGAAAGTTCCAGTTTCTTACAAAGCACTTGGTGTTACAGCTTTGACTTTAAGTGCACACAAAATCGGTGGCCCACTAGGAATTGGTGCATTGATTTTACGTCGTGCATATGAAATTCCAGCGCTCTTACATGGTGGCGGACAAGAGCGAGAAATTCGCAGTGGAACATTAAATGCACCAAGCATTGTTGCATTTGCGGCGGCGGCGAGTGAAAGCTACCCAAGTGAGCTAGTTGCTAGCCTGCGAGACTCCTTTATTGAAGGTGTCAAAATCGCTGCACCAGATTCATATATAAATGGTGAATCCTCTGAGCGTTTGCCGGGCGTAGTAAATGTAACTTTTCCAGGCACGCAAAGCGATACCTTGTTATTACTACTAGATGGCGCTCATGTGTCTGCATCAACGGGATCTGCTTGCAGCGCCGGTGTTCACGAGGCAAGTCATGTGTTGCTCGCAATGGGGCATAGCGACATCACCGCGCAATCATCTTTACGCTTCTCTTTTGGAGCTACCTCAACTCAGGCTGATGTTGATTTTGTATTGTCAGTATTGCCCGATGTAATTAGCCGAGGACGGGCGGCGAACTTACGATGAAACTTATTGCAGCAATGAGCGGTGGTGTTGATTCTGCCGTTGCCGCTGCCCGCGCAGTTGAAGCAGGACATGAAGTTATAGGAGTTCACTTAGCCCTTGCCGCTAACCCACAAAAGTATCGATCAGGTGCTCGCGGATGTTGCACCATTGAAGATTCTCATGATGCGCGACGGGCTGCAGATGTGATTGGTATTCCTTTCTACATCTGGGACATGGCAGAAGAGTTTCACGATGGTGTGGTTGAAGATTTCCTTGCTGAATACTCAGCAGGCCGCACACCTAACCCATGTTTGCGTTGCAATGAAAAGATTAAGTTTGCCGCGGTTTTAGATCGTGCGCGAGCGATGGGATTCGACGGTGTTGTAACTGGACACTACGCACGTACTGAAATTTCAGATTCAGGAAAGACATTGCATCGCGCTGTAGATCATTCTAAGGATCAGTCCTACGTTTTATCTGTTTTAACAGTTGAACAAATTGCTGGCGCAATTTTTCCATTAGGAGACACCACCAAGGTTGATATTCGCGCAGAGGCAGAACGCCGCGGTCTTGCTGTTGCTCAAAAGCCAGATAGCCATGACATCTGTTTTGTGCCATCAGGCGATAACGCGGGTTGGTTGCGCGATCGATTGGGAAGTGAAGTAGGACCAATCGTTGATCAAGATGGCAATAAAATTGGTGAGCACAAAGGTGCCTACACATACACAATTGGACAGCGAAAAGGTTTAGGTCTAACTGTTCCAACAGCCGATGGTTCTCCACGATTTGTTTTAAAGATCGAACCGGTTTCAAACACAGTTGTAGTTGGAGCTCGCGAAGATTTGGCTATTTCAACAATGCGCGGTGAGAGACCAGTCTGGTGTGGTCCTGCAGTTAGTAAAGAAGAAAAGCGCGGATTTGTACAGGTTCGCGCACATGGCGCTGCCCTCCCATGTACCTATTTCTTTGATGGAGCGTTGCTTGTCGCTACGTTAGATCAACCCCTCCTTGGATTAGCGACTGGACAGGCAATGGTTATTTACGATGGTGATCGTGTAGTTGGATCGGCAACTATCTGCGAGACGCAATGACAAATAACGCTCGCCATCAAATGACGGAATTGATCAATCAGATTCGTGATCATCAATTCAAGTACTACGTTTTAGACCAACCAACGATTACTGATGCCCAATTTGATGATTTATTGAAAGAGCTTCAAAAGTTAGAAGATAAGAATCCCGAATTACGTGAAGCGGATTCCCCAACTCAACATGTAGGTGGTGGGTTCTCGACACAGTTCGAGCAGCGTGATCACATCGAAAAGATGATGAGCCTGGACAATGTCTTTGATCTAGATGAGTTATCTACCTGGTTTGATCGTGTTGAAAAAGAGATTTCATCTCCGTCTTATTTGTGCGAAGTAAAGGTCGATGGCCTTGCCATCAACTTAACTTACGAAAATGGAGTTTTGACTCGAGGATTAACCCGCGGCAATGGCGTGACTGGCGAAGATGTGACATTGAATGTAAAAACAATTAAGAATTTGCCTCACCAACTAATTGGAAAAAAGATTCCAGCATTAATCGAGATTCGCGGAGAAGTTTTCTTTCCAATTGCCGCCTTTAACGAATTAAATGAATCACTGGAAGAAGCCGGTAAGCAGCTATTTGCTAATCCTCGAAATGGTGCCGCTGGCTCGCTTCGCCAAAAGGATCCACGTGTTACCGCTTCACGTCCTTTGTCGGTTGTGGTGCATGGAGTTGGAGCGAAAGAGGGAATTACCTTTGAATCCCAAAGTGATGCTTACGCGGTCCTAAAAACATTAGCTCTTCCAACAAGTGATCGCTTCAAGGTGTGTGGGACTCGTAAAGAGGTTGAAAAATTTATTCAGTACTACGCGGATCATCGTCACGACGTTGAGCATGAAATTGATGGCGTAGTTATTAAGGTCGATTCTCTGTCTCAGCAGCAACAGTTGGGCTTTACCTCGCGCGCGCCTAAGTGGGCTATTGCGTACAAATACCCTCCTGAAGAGGTCACTACAAAGTTATTGGATATCAAAGTAAGTGTTGGCCGAACAGGTCGAGTTACACCCTTTGCCTTTATGGAACCAGTCAAGGTAGCCGGATCTACAGTTACAAATGCAACTTTGCATAATGCTGAAGAGATTGTTCGTAAAGGCGTATTGATTGGCGACACAGTTGTGATCCGAAAAGCTGGAGATGTAATTCCCGAAGTTCTGGGACCGGTTATAGAAAAGCGCACAGGAAAAGAAAAAGCTTTCGAAATGCCAACGCAGTGCCCTGAATGTGGCTCGACCTTGCGCGCTATGAGTGAAGGCGATGTTGATATTCGTTGCCCAAACACTCAAAGTTGCCCGGCTCAGTTGCGCGAACGCATTTACTACATTGGTTCTCGTGCAGCTTTGGATATCGATATCTTGGGATACGAAGCTGCGGTTGCACTATTAGATGCAAAGATCATTACCGATGAATCAGATTTGTTTGATCTAACTGCTAAGAAGTTAGTAACCTCAGAGTTCTTTACCAAGAAAGACGGAACTCCAGCGGCAAATGTTGAAAAATTATTGGCAGCACTTGAAGAAGCAAAGTCCCGTCCACTGTGGCGAACATTGGTTGCACTTTCTATTCGCCACGTCGGGCCAACCGCTGCACAAGGCTTGTCCGCTTCCCTTGGTTCAATTCATGCAATCTCGCAAGCTACAGCTTCTGAACTTGCAGCTGTAGATGGTGTCGGACAAATCATCGCTGATTCAATTGTCGAATGGTTTTCTATTGATTGGCACAAAGCGATTATTAAGAAGTGGGAAGCAGCCGGCGTTCGTATGATTAATGAACCCACAGAGGCACTTCCGCAGACCTTGGCAGGACTTACCTTTGTCGTGACTGGTGGACTTGAATCATTTTCGCGCGATGGAATCAGTGAAACCATTGCAGCTCACGGCGGCAAAGCTTCATCGTCGGTATCGAAGAAAACTGATTATGTATTGGTAGGAAGTGACCCTGGATCTAAGTTGGCAAAGGCCCAAGAGTTAGGCGTACCTGTAATCGATGAGGCGAAGTTCAAAGAGCTTCTAGCTGGTAAGTAGTAGTATTAGGACCATGATTAATCTTGCAGAAGAGATCCACCGCGAGCTTCCAGCATCACCAGTCTTTTTTGGTGTTACAGCTTTTGTAGTTTTCGGACTACTTCTTTACTTAGTACTTCGCCTAGACCGAGACTAATTTGTCCCGAGTAGGTATTTACGGAGGAACATTTGACCCAATTCATTTGGGTCATTTGCATGTAATTACCCAACTCATTGAAAAAGGTCTTGTTGACCAATTGCTAGTCATACCAGCTGGCGAACCACTTCTTCGCGAACATGCACCAATTGCAACCGCACAGCAACGTCGCACCATGTGTCAGTTAGCTCTTTCAGATCTAAAACCAGAAGTAGCTTCAAAGGTGCAGGTTAATCCGATTGAAGTCCTACGCATGGGACCAAGTTATGCAATCGATACGGTCGAGGCGGTAAAACAAAACTATCCTGACGACACAATTGTTCTGGTTATTGGTCAGGATGCGGCAGATAAGTTAGATCAATGGCACCGCATCGATGAACTTCGTTTGATGGTTGAGTTTGTGATTATCGGACGCCCTGGATATATGGGTGATGGAATCGATATCGGGGCACTTAATGTTGCCGCAACCACAATTCGAGAAGGATTGAGCGCAGATGTATCGTCATCGGTAGCTTCATTTATACGAGAGAATAACCTCTATGACAATTAGCAGCAGAACCTTAGAGATCACCCAAGTTGCAGCAAAAGCGGCAATCGACAAAATTGCAGTAGATGTTGTGGCACTTGATCTTTCAGATCAATTGGTTCTCAGCGAAGTCTTTTTAATTGTTACAGGACAAAATGAAGCGCAGGTCGATGCGATCGCCGATGAGGTTGAGCGTCAACTTTCAGCAATAGGGGATAAGCCTGTTCGCCGCGAACATGGCGCGCAGTGGATTCTTCTTGATTACTCGGATTTAGTAGTACATGTTCAGAGCGCAGAGCTCCGCAAGTACTACATGCTTGATCGCTTGTGGAATGACTGCCCTTCAATTGAATTGGATGCGGTGAAAGAGGCAGCCATTAATGGCCGCTAATCGAATTGTTTTATGGCGCCATGGCCAAACTGATTGGAATGTTGTAAACCGTTTTCAAGGACATTCAGATATCGCATTAAATGAAGTTGGTGAATTTCAGGCAAAACATGCCGCGCAAATCTTGGCAGGCATGAATCCAACTGCAATTATTTCCAGCGATCTTGGTCGCGCACGCAATACCGCACAAGCACTGGCAGATCTGACTGGTTTGTCAGTTCAGATAGATGAAAATCTTCGTGAAACAAATGGTGGCTTGTGGGAAGGTAAAACCGGCGCAGAAAATCGCGCTGAAGATTTCAATAATTTTATTCGTTGGATTGATGGCGAAGATAATCCTGCAGGAACTATTGGAGAACGTCGCAGTGAAGTTGCAGATCGCGCAGTTCGCGCTATCAAAAAGGCGTTAGGCGATAAAACAGATCAGCTTCTTGTCGTTACTACTCATGGTGGTACTGCACGTTGCATTCTTGGATCATTGCTTCAACTCCCCATGTCTCACTGGGGTGTTATCGGCGGGCTTTCAAATGCATCGTGGTCGATCTTGGAACGCAATCCTCGTCAGTGGAGTTTGGTCGAACACAACGCTGGTTCTATTCCAGAGCCGGTCTATGGTGAAGAAAGCGGTGCAACTTCGGCTTAAGGCCACCGCAGCAAATGCGGTAAGGTCTGCACTCGCAAGAAAATCGGGGCTATAGCGCAGCTGGTAGCGCACCTGCATGGCATGCAGGGGGTCAGGGGTTCAAATCCCCTTAGCTCCACGTATGAATAACAACGTGAATGAAGAGCGCGAGCACGCGGCATACGACTTTGCCTACGTGCAGGAAAAGTGGCTGCCCGTTTGGGATGAACTACAGCCATTTAAATCTGGCCGTGCCGATGATCCACGCGAAAAGAAGTATGTGCTGGATATGTTCCCGTACCCATCTGGTGATCTTCACATGGGTCATGCAGAGGCATATGCACTTGGCGATGTGATCGCTCGTTACTGGGCGCAAAAGGGTTTCAACGTTATGCACCCAATTGGTTGGGATGCTTTTGGTCTTCCTGCCGAGAATGCTGCGATCAAGCGAAATTCAGATCCACGAATTTGGACCTATGAAAACATTGCGGTGCAAAAGGCGTCAATGCGTCGTTATGCATGTTCATTTGATTGGGATCGCGTATTCAACACATGCGACCCCGAGTACTACAAGTGGAATCAATGGTTGTTCTTAAAGTTCTACGAACGTGGCTTGGCCTATCGCAAGGATTCAGCTGTTAACTGGTGTCCGGGCTGCCAAACTGTTTTAGCAAATGAGCAGGTAGTTGCTGGGCTTTGCGAGCGATGTGATTCAACTGTTACTAAGAAGAAGTTGAACCAGTGGTACTTCAAGATCACTGATTACGCAGATCGCTTGCTCGATGACATGCAGCAATTAGAAGGTCACTGGCCTGACAAAGTTTTAACGATGCAGCGCAACTGGATCGGTCGATCCACAGGCGCAAATGTTGAGTTTGCAATTGAAGGCCGCGATGAACCTGTAACTATTTATACAACTCGTCCAGATACATTGTTTGGTGCAACATTTATGGTTGTTGCAGTTGATAGCGAATTAGCCGCTGAACTTGTTCAAGGAACAGGTATTGAAGCTGAGTTTGCTAAGTACTTAGAAACCATTAAAGCTGCCAGCGATATCGATCGTCTTGCCACAGATCGACCAAAGAGCGGTGTATTCCTTAATCGTTACGCGATTAACCCAGTAAATGGTGAAAAGTTACCTATCTGGGCTAGCGATTACGTATTAGCGGATTACGGAACTGGCGCAATCATGGCTGTTCCAGCTCATGATCAGCGCGACTTAGATTTCGCTCGTGCAATGAAACTACCAGTGCGCGTTGTAGTAGAAACCGGAGAAGAGGATCCAAACTCAACTGGTATCGCAACAGTTGGCGATGGAAAGCTCGTTAACTCTGAAGCTTTGAATGGTCTTTCAAAGGCAGAAGCTATTGCTGCGATAAATAAGAAGTTAGAAGCAGAAGGCAAGGGAGTTGCCGCACGCAACTATCGTTTGCGCGATTGGCTAGTGTCACGTCAGCGTTACTGGGGCACACCAATTCCTATTATTCATTGCCCATCATGCGGAGAAGTTCCGGTTCCGGCAGATCAATTGCCACTTACTTTGCCAAACGCTGAAGGTTTAGATTTAAAGCCAAAGGGAACATCGCCACTAGGTGCTGCAACTGATTGGGTAAATGTGAAGTGCCCTAAGTGTTCAGGGGATGCAAAGCGCGACACCGACACAATGGATACCTTTGTTGACTCTTCTTGGTACTACCTACGTTATGCAGATCCAACAAATGCAACCGAACCATTCTCTAAGAAGGATGTAGATACTTGGTTACCAGTTGATCAATATGTTGGTGGAGTAACCCACGCGATCTTGCACCTTCTGTACAGTCGATTCTTCACAAAGGTTTTGAACGATATGGGAATGGTTGATTTCAATGAACCATTTACTCGTTTACTCAACCAAGGAATGGTTGTTATGGATGGCTCAGCAATGTCTAAGAGCCGCGGCAACCTTGTTCGCCTTTCCGATGAGTTAGAAAATCACGGCGTCGATGCGATTCGTCTATCAATGGTTTTCGCAGGTCCACCAGAGGATGATGTTGATTGGTCTGATGTTTCACCATCAGGTTCAGTGAAGTTCTTGACCCGTGCATGGAGATTATCTGGTGATGTAACAAGCCCTGCTGGCGTTGATTTCAGCACCGGAGATCTTGCCTTACGTAAGGCAACGCACAAGGCGCTGCACGATGCAGGTTTTGCAGTTGAATCATTCCGATTTAACGTTGCAGTTGCCCGCGTTATGGAGCTTGTAAATGCAACTCGTAAGGCGATTGATTCTGGTTGTGGTGCTGCAGATCCTGCGGTTCGCGAAGCCGTTGAAGCAATTGCAATCATGTTGTCACTTGTCGCACCATTTACAGCTGAAGAGATGTGGGAGCGCCTTGGTCACAAGCCATGTGTTGCACTTGCTGGATGGCCTGTAGTTGATGAGAAGTTACTTGTTGCCGATGCGGTAACAGCTGTAATTCAAATTAACGGCAAGATCAAGGATCGCATCGATATCGCTCCATCAATCTCAGATGCTGAACTTGAAGCCGCCGCCCTTGCTCTTCCAAGCATTGTTGAAGCCTTGTCAGGTGCAACGGTCGCAAAGGTAATTACACGCGCACCAAAGCTTGTAAATATCGTTATCAACAACTAAAGCTGATTACATTCAGAGGCTTGGCCTTCAATTTCACACTTGCGCAATGGAACAGTTGCGTACAGCTTTTGAATCAGTAAGGAATTGGTGGTTTGACCTTCACTATTCACAAACTCAAAAAAGAGCATTATTAATTATTGGGGCATTTCTATTACTCATTTCGATGTTTGTTGTCTTTCGCGGCAACAGTCAAGCAAGTGCAACTCCAGAAATTCTTCCCATCGCAGTAGTTCAGCCAGAGATTTTTGTTGATGTAACAGGTGCTGTTAATAGGCCTGGTGTCTATTCGCTAACTGGAAAATCTCGTGTGATTGATGCGATTAAAGCTGCGGGGGATAGCGCACCTGGTGCGGATTTAAGCACAATCAACCTTGCTCGCATTGTGAATGATGGTGAACAAATCTATGTTGACTCAACGGTGATCAATAGCGCGGGGGTAAGAGTTTCAAAGTCTGTGCATACAGGACCAATCAATATTAATCGAGCAACCGCACATCAACTAGATGCTTTAGATGGAATTGGGCCTGTTATTGCGCAGCGAATAGTGGATTATCGAAAGGTTAATGGCTCATTTATTTCGATAGATGATCTACAAAAGGTAAGCGGAATAGGTGCGGCCAAATTCGCACAGATCAAAGCAAAAGTCAGGATTTAATTGATTACAGGGCGTTAGCCCTGGGGGCTGCACTGTGGTGTGGCGCCTTGTTGCAAAGCGCGGTTTCAAGTTGGCGTGTTTGTTTCGGAGCCCTTGTTCTGATTCCTTTGTGCTTCAAGAAATCTCGTCTATTAGTTGTGGTGGTTGCCATACTAGTTGGCGCAACGGCGATGTCGATCCGGCAATCATCGCTGGAAAGTTCTGAGATTGCTCATCACTTTAATTCGTCAATTGAGTTTTCCGCCCAAGTCATTACCGATCCAATGGCAACAAGTACGGGAAAGTATTCATTTACCGCTCGTCTGATTAAGTTTACGGTTGATGAAAGCACTTTCCAGTTACGAATTCCGGTTCGAGTAATTGCCCGCAAATCGTTAGATGCGCTACCTGGCCAGTTGATTGCAGGGCGTGCGCGTGTGATTGAAAGTTCAGAGTCTCGTGTTGCAGCGTTGCTGCTAGTAGATACCGAAATAAGTATTGAAACTCGGCCATCTAAGTGGGCGTCAGCACTTGGTTCAATTAGAGCTGGATTGCGCAATCATTCAGGTGATGGTGATGCAGGTGCATTAATACCAGGAATGGTTTTAGGTGATACCGCTAAGCAAGGCCCTGATTTCAAAGATGCCATGAAGCGATCAGGACTTACGCATTTAGTTGCGGTCAGCGGTGCCAACTTTGCAATTGTTTCAAGTTTTGTTTTGTGGTGCATGCAGTTTTTTATCAAGCGAACAAAGTATCGATTGTTTGCAACCGCAATTGCACTTACCTGCTTCATTGCATTGGTCAGACCATCACCATCTGTTCTGCGGGCTGCCGCGATGGCTGCAGTATTGCTTTCTGCGCAAGCAAGTAATAGACGTACCGACTCACTTCCGGCGTTGGGCTTTGCGATTGCCGTCGTTGTTATTGGCGATCCGTGGCAGGCACAAGATGCTGGTTTTGCTCTTTCTGTATTGGCCACTGCGGGCCTACTGCTATTTGCCCCCTTAATTGAAGAGAAATTACCAACTCACAAGAGATTGGCTGGCGCGCTAGCTCCGCCAATTGCAGCAATGCTTTTTTGTTCCCCAATCTTGGTTGCCCTATCAGGGTATTTATCACCTATGAGCATTGTCGCGAATCTACTAGCGGCACCTTTTGTTGCTCCCATAACGATCTTTGGGTTTATCGCTGCATTAGTGTCCCCAGTTGCACCTTTTCTCACAGTTGCATTAGTTGCAGTAATTCGAATCCCAGCAGCGTTAATTGCCGGTATCGCCCGCCGGGTTGCAGAGTTTCCGGTTTTAACTATTCATAATGGAAGAATTGGTTTCCTAATTGTTGCTGTATTAATCGCCACTTTATGGTTATTTAAAAAGAGCTGGAAGAAAACGGCATCATTTCTGCTAGTGGTTGTTATTTCATTGACCTGGCTTCAGCGATGGCCAGCAGGAGATTGGCAGATAGCAAACTGCGATGTAGGCCAAGGCGATTCGATGGTGATTAACCTTCATCATGGACAGGCGATAGTTATTGATGTCGGACCAGATCCAGTTTCTGAAGATAAATGTTTACGTGCGCTTGGAATAAATGAAGTGCCGCTACTAATTCTTTCTCACTTTCATGCAGACCACGTCGGTGGATTATCTGGATTGACTAAATCCCGCAATGTTCGGCAAACATGGATAAGTAACAACTTAGAACCACTATTAGAAAGCACGCACGCATTGCAGCTTTTGAAAAACAGCCAAGTAATAACGGTTCAAAAGGGAATGACGGCAACTATGGCTGGAATAACCTTTCAGGTGCTATGGCCCGACATAACAATTCATAGCTTTGAGTCCATGCCGGGTGAAGGATCAGTCATTAATAACTCAAGTATCGCAATGATTGTTTCTACAACTGATTGGAGCATCTTCACCGCTGGTGACTTAGAACCCCCTGCACAACATGAAATATTAGGAAGTGTTCGGTCGGTAGATATTTACAAGGTCTGCCACCATGGTTCGAAATACCAAGATGCTGAGCTGATGAAATCACTTTCGGCTCAAATTGCCGTCATAAGCGTGGGGGCCAAGAACTCATATGGCCACCCGGCTGCAGAAACTATCGCCTCTTTGACTAGACTCGGCACTCAAGTAGTTCGAACCGATAGAGATGGGGCACTGGCAATATCTGCCAAAGCGCATCACTTACGGGTTCGAAAAAGTAAGGGAATAATCAGGTTGTTCTACTGGAGCTAGGAGGATTGCAATGAATGCGTTGTACTTAATCCTCGGCTCAGAAACCGCCCTTGCCGACCGCGCGCTTACAAAATTGAACGCACAGCTAAAAGAGGAAAAGTGCGAAATAACAACTTTGTTTGCCGCAGACACAATTGTTGGCGATATTGCAGATGCGCTTGCGCCATCACTTTTTTCTGAACGTCGCGCATTAATTATTCGCGATCTTCAAGATTTACCTGAAGATAATCGTGAAGAGATCACCCGTTATATCGAACACCCAGATCCAACAACGACTTTGATCTTTGTTCATAAAGGCGGAGTTAAAGGCAAAGCGCTTCTTGATGCGATTAAAAAGGCGAAGCCCGAACTAATTGCATGTGATCCATTAAAGAAAGAAGCTGACAAGGAAGAGTTTGTTAAATCTCTTTTCTTAGATTTAGGACGCAAGGCATCCACTGGTGCGGTCTCTGCTCTAGTTGGCGCACTCGGAAATGATCTTCGCGAACTACAAGGTGCAGTCGGGCAGATTGCAGCAGATGCACCATCCGGCTTAATTGATGAAGCGATGGTTGATAAGTATCACCAAGGTCGAGTTGAGACCACAGGTTTTGATGTTGCAGATGCAACTCTTGATGGAAATTTATCTGTCGCACTTATTTCACTGCGCAGTGCATTGGAAACCGGCACAGATCCTGTAATGATCACCAGCGCTATCGCTTCTTCATTGCGTTCATTGGCAAAGGTTGCAGGAGCAAACCGCAATCAAAAATCCTTTGAACTTGCCGGCCAGCTTGGAATGGCTCCATGGCAGATCGATAAGGCCCGCCGCCAGCTAAATCGTTGGAGTCCGGCCCAAATCGCCGATGCCGTGGGAGCGATCGCCCAGGCAGATGCTGAAGTAAAGGGAGCGGCCAGTGACCCCATTTATGCGCTTGAAAAGGCTGTGACCAGGATCGTCTCATCGCAATTTGACCGCTAAGCACACGCTTGCGTACGCTTACCCTCTGCCCGACGGGCTCGATTAGCCCAAGGCTTAGAACATGAACTGGAGTAACACGTGTACGCAATCGTTAAAGCTGGCGGACGCCAGGAGAAGGTCGCAGTTGGCGACACAGTTATCGTTGATCGCATCGACGCTGCTGCTGGCTCAACTGTTTCATTCCCTGCCGTACTAGTAGTAGATGGTGCAGCAGTTACGACAGATCCAAAGGTTTTGTCTGGCGTTAAGGTAACTGGAGAAGTTATCGAAGAGCTAAAGGGACCAAAGATCGACATCTTGCGTTACAAGAACAAGACAGGTCACCGTCGTCGCCAGGGATTCCGTGCGCAACTGACTCGTGTAAAAATTACCGCCATCAACGGCGCGAAGTAAGGGAGACGAAGTAAATGGCAAGTAAGAAGGGTGTCTCCTCGACACGAAACGGTCGCGATTCCAATCCACAGTACCTTGGTATCAAGCGTTTCGGCGGACAAGAAGTTAATGCAGGCGAAATTCTAGTTCGTCAGCGCGGAACACATTTTCACCCAGGCAAGAACGTAGGTCGCGGTAAGGATGACACACTGTTTGCACTAGCTGCAGGCGTTGTTGAATTCGGTCGCGCTCGCGGTCGCCGTGTAGTGAATGTGGCTCCGGTAGCTTAATTTTAGGTTTCTTGTAAAAGAGCGAGCCGTAATCATGCGGCTCGCTTTTTTATTGCAGTCAAGTATTTACAACGAAAAAGAGAGGGTTAAACAATGACAACATTTGTTGATCGTGTAACTCTCTACGCCGCTGCCGGAAAAGGTGGCGATGGTTGCGTCTCTGTTAAGCGCGAAAAATTTAAGCCCCTTGGCGGCCCTGATGGCGGTAACGGTGGTCGCGGCGGAGATGTAATTCTGATCGTTGATCCAAGTGTTACAACACTTCTTGATTTCCACCATTCACCACATCGCAAAGCAACATCAGGACACCAGGGTTACGGCGATCGCAAAGATGGCCACCAAGGCGAGGACTTAATTCTTGGTGTTCCAAATGGAACAGTTATTTATGATGCCCAAGGCGTACAAATTGCAGATTTAATTGGCAATGGAACAACTTTTATTGCAGCTCAAGGTGGCTTTGGTGGTCTTGGAAACCTCGCGTTGTCTTCATCAAAGCGTCGCGCACCAGGTTTTGCTTTACTTGGTGAACCAGGTGAAGAGCGCACATTAACTCTTGAACTAAAGAGCGTTGCAGATATCGCATTAGTTGGATTTCCAAGTGCCGGAAAGTCTTCGCTGATTGCCGCGGTTTCTGCTGCGCGTCCAAAGATTGCTGATTATCCCTTCACAACTTTGGTTCCAAACCTTGGTGTTGTTCAAGCTGGAGAAACTCGATTCACCGTTGCAGATGTTCCAGGACTTATTCCAGGAGCGTCACAAGGAAAGGGTCTTGGACTCGAATTTCTTCGTCACGTAGAACGTTGTGTTGCTCTAGTGCATGTTTTGGATTGCGGAACCTTGGAAACAGATCGCAACCCTGTTGCAGATCTTGAAGCGATCGAAAATGAACTAGCCCTCTATGGCGGTCTTGAAGATCGAATTCGTATCGTTGCTTTGAACAAGATCGACTTGCCAGATGGAAAAGCAATGGCTGAGATGGTTGAACAGGAGCTGCGCGATAAGGGCTACGAGGTTTACTCCGTTTCTGCTGCTTCTCGTGAAGGCCTTCAAGATTTGATTTATGCAATGGGCCGCTTAGTTCACAAAAATCGTGTTGAAGCTGGAGTCCCAGAGCGAACTCGAATTATTTTGCGTCCAGTTGCAGTTGATGATTCAGGATTTACAGTGCGCGCAAATGGCGATGAGTCATTCACAATTCGCGGCAAGAAGGTTGAACGCTGGGTTCGCCAAACTAACTTTAAGAACGCTGAAGCTATTGGTTACCTTGCAGATCGCCTTGCTCAACTTGGTGTGGAAAAAGAGTTGTACAAGCAGGGTGCGGTTGCTGGAAGCGAAGTTCGAATTGGCGATGGAGATACAGAAGTTATCTTTGATTGGGAGCCAACAATCGAAGCTGGAGCAGAACAACTTGCTGGTCACCTTCACCGTCGAGGCGAAGACTCACGTCTTGAGACAACTTGGAATATGCCTGAGCGCGTAGAAGATGTCCTAAGTGATGAAGAAATCGCACAGCAGTGGGAATACAACGTAGTTGACCCACATACACCTAAACTTTCAGCACCGATTGTTAAAGAAGTCGAAGAGGATGGAGATGACAAGTGAGCCGAGAGCAGATCACCTCTGCAAAGCGCATCGTCATCAAGATTGGCTCCTCCTCTCTAACAGGTAAAGCCGGTTCAGCACTTGATGCTCAAGCAGTAAACAAACTTGTCGATGTTGTTGCTGCCTGTAAAAAACGAGGCGCTGAAGTTGTGGTTGTTTCTTCAGGTGCAATCGCCGCAGGTCTAGCACCACTTGGTTTAACAACTCGCCCTAAAGATCTTGCGACACAGCAAGCAGCGGCATCTGTTGGTCAAGGGCTTTTGGTCGCTCAGTACACACAAAGCTTTGCTCGTCATTCAATTACAGCTTCTCAGGTTTTGCTAACTACCGAAGATGTTGTTCGTCGTTCGCACTACCAAAACGCTCAACGTACTTTGTATCGATTATTGCAATTAGGTGTTGTTCCAATCATTAATGAAAATGACTCGGTTGGAACTCAAGAGATTCGTTTCGGCGATAATGATCGTCTTGCAGCTCTTGTCGCCTTGCTAATTGGCGCAGACCTTTTGGTTTTAGTCTCAGATATCGATGCTTTGTATGACGCTCCTCCTACTCAGGCAGGAGCGCAGAGGATTTATGAGGTTTCATCTGTTGCAGATATGGAAGGCGTGACATTAGGTGGCGCGGGTGCAGCAGGTGTTGGCAGTGGGGGAATGGTTACCAAGGTTGAGGCTGCGCGGATTGCAACGTCGGCAGGTATTCCAATGTTGCTTACATCTCTAGAAGATTCAGATAAATCTCTTGCTGGTGAAAAATTCGGAACACATTTTCATGCCCAAGCTAGCAAAACAACATCTCGATTGTTATGGCTTGCGCATGCAACAAAATCTCATGGCAAGTTAATCCTTGATGCAGGCGCAGTGACAGCTATTTTGGAACGTGGAGTTTCATTGCTGCCGGCTGGAGTAACTGCGGTTGAAGGTGAATTCATCGCTGGAGATGCGGTTGAACTAGTTGGTCCAGATGGCAAGGTAATTGCACGCGGATTAGTGGCATTTGATTCAGAGGATCTGCCACAGATGCTTGGAAGATCGACAAAGGAACTGGCTGCAGCACTTGGCGCAGAGTACGAACGCGAATTAGTACATCGCGACGACTTAGTTCTTCTCTGACTAGTTTTTTTCTGCTATCTCCTTTAAAACTGCAGCAACCTTTGAACTTATTCCATCAGAACTTGTTGGCATATCGGACAACTTCACTATGACCGTGTCATGCAAAGCATCTTGATAGATGTATTGGCCATGTAAACCAAGCATCAAATTAATACCTGGGTATGGATGCCACATTTGTGCGCCATAACCCCATCCATAATCCAAAGTCACAGCAGGAGTCGAAAGTCGTGCTTTCCAAGAAGTGCTTGCAATATTTGGTTCACCGGTCATAAGGGCTAATCCAACACGTGCGTAATCACGAGCAGTTGCATTGAAGCAACAAAAAGCTTTCTCATGCCCACCAACGCGATCAACATTCCATGTTGCGTTGAAATCAGCGCCAACCTTTTGCCAGACGCGTTCACTAAAAGCATCTGCTAATTTCTGTCCCGTAATTTTTTGAACGATTAACCCAAGCATCTGCGTATTTACAGATCGGTACTCAGGATAAGTTCCTGGTTCCTCAGTCATCTTTCGATTGTGCATCAAGAACCAATCGATATCGGTAGATGCATACATCTGAGCGATCGCAACACCCCAACCAGATGGACCGGTTGGGTAATTATCTGATACTCCAACACCCGAGTTCATATCCAGTAAATCTTTAATGGTTACCTTGTCGAATGATGTTCCAGCTTTAAACTTCGGCAAGATGCTGACAAAGGTGTCGCTTTCTTTAATCTTGCCTTCATCAATTAATTGACCAATGACAAGCGAGGTCATTGTCTTTGCAACTGAGTATGAAGGAAGAACCGTGGATTGTGTTTTGCCATTGAAATACTTCTCGTAGGTAATTTTCCCATTACGGATCACCAACAATGCATTGGTGTTTGTATCCTCTAAGAAAGTGGAAAAGGGTTGCTTTTTCCCGTTCCATGTAACTTCTGTGATTTCTTCAGATGTTCCTATTGGCAGTGGTGATCCTGGTACCGCCTCAATTACATGAGCTGGCATTAAATCTGGAGTTTTCGATGCTGGAGCTAATCCGAGTTTTATGGCAGCGATTGGTTCGGGGTAGTGAATTACCTTTGTAAGGCCGAACAATGCGGCATAGAGAACGACAAGAATGATTACAACTCTGCGGATTAATTTGATCACGAACTCATGCTAACTCCCGCTAGGCTTGAACCTATGGACGCCAAGGCATTAATTTCACAGCTCGCTGATTCGGCTCGCATTGCTGGCCGAACATTGAGTGTTGCGACTGGCGCGCAGAGAAAGGCAGTTCTTTTGGCGATTGCAGATGCAATTGAAGCCAGAAGTTCTGAAATTTTGTCGGCAAATGAAAAGGATATGCAAGCTGGCCGTTTGTCAGGATTGAACTCTTCCTTGCTTGATCGATTGCTGCTTACCCCTGAACGCATAAGCGCAATAGCTGGGGGAGCGCGGCAAGTGAGCGATCTTCCAGACCCACTTGGAATAACTTTACGTAAATCAACACTTCCAAACGGCATTGAACTTGAACAAATCTCTGTTCCTTTTGGTGTGATTGGAATGGTGTACGAAGCACGTCCAAATGTGACAGTTGATGCTGCGGTTATCTTGTTGATGTCCGGAAACGCTGCGTTGCTACGAGGATCATCAAGCGCCGCGCATAGCAACGAAGTTTTAGTTCGAGTCATGCGTGAAGCTTTGGCAACGACTTCTATTTCACCTGATGTGATTCAGCTGGTTCCATCTGAAGATCGCGAAACGGTAAAGGCTTTGCTTAATGCTCGCGGAAAAGTTGATCTAGTAATTCCACGTGGAAGCGCGGGCCTTATTCGAATGGTTGTTGATGAATCAACTGTTCCAACAATCGAAACCGGTGCCGGTGTTTGCCATGTATACATCGATGAGTTTGCAGATTTAACCAAAGCTGTACCAATCATTATTAACTCAAAGGTTCAACGCCCAAGTGTGTGCAATGCTGCAGAAACGCTATTAGTGCATTCAAAGATCGCAGATTCTTTTATGCCAACAGCGCTGAAAGCCCTTCATGAGGCTGGAGTAATCGTGCATGCAGATGCTGCGACTCTTGCAATTGCAAAGAGCGCCGGCATTCCTGCAACCTTGGCAACAGATGAAAACTTCTGTACCGAGTACGGAACTCTTGAAATGAATGTAGCAATTGTTGATTCTGTAGATGCAGCAAGTGCCCACATTGCCAAGTACGGAACTCAACATACCGAGGCAATAATTTCGGAAGATAAAGAGAGTGTGAAGCGTTTTATCGCTTTGGCAGATTGCGCCGCAGTAATGGTCAATACATCAACTCGATTTACAGATGGCGAGCAGATGGGCTTTGGTGCTGAAATCGGCATCTCAAATCAAAAGCTCCATGCCCGTGGCCCAATGGGACTTGAAGCGATGACCACCACAACCTGGATCGTTACGGGAAATGGGCAGATTCGCAGTTAAGCCTGCTTTTAATTAGACTTACCCGCATGAGCAGCCTTTCACGTGATGATGTCGCAAAACTTGCTGGCCTTGCCCGCATTGAAATGAGCGATGAAGAGTTAGTAAATCTGTCCAATGAGTTCACGGTTATCTTGGATGCGGTTGCTCGCGTACAGGAAGTTGCAGGAGCAGATGTTGAGCCAACATCTCATCCATTGCCACTTCGCAATATTTTCCGCGCCGATGTTGTTGTTCCAAGCCTTACTCCAGAAGAAGCGTTATCTGGAGCTCCAGCTCAAGAAGATCAACGTTTCCGAGTTCCACAGATTTTGGGTGAAGAATGATTCGTAACACCGCATCCGAAATGGCAGCAAAGCTTGCTGCCGGAGAAACAACTTCAGTTGCATTAACTCAAGCACATCTAGATCGCATTACCGCGGTAGATACTGATGTTCACGCATTTTTACATGTTGATACTGAAGGCGCACTTGCTCAAGCCGCTGCCGTTGATGCAAAGCGCGCAAAAGGTGAAAAGTTGTCTCCACTTGCTGGTGTTCCACTTGCGCTTAAAGATGTAATGGCACAAAAGGGTATTCCAACAACTTGTGGTTCAAAGATTCTTGAAGGATGGCGACCACCGTACGACTCAACAGTTGTTGCAAACCTAAGGAAGAATGACATTGTCATCCTGGGTAAGACCAATATGGATGAGTTTGCGATGGGTTCATCAACTGAAAACTCTGCATACGGACCAACACATAACCCTTGGGATTTAACTCGTATCCCTGGAGGTTCTGGCGGAGGTTCATCTGCAGCACTTGCGGCTTTTGAAGCACCGCTTGCAATTGGCACAGATACTGGTGGATCAATTCGCCAACCTGCAGCTGTAACCGGAACAGTTGGAGTAAAGCCAACATACGGTGGAGTTTCACGCTTTGGTTTAGTTGCCTTCTCATCTTCACTTGATCAAGCTGGCCCATGTGCACGCACCGTATTAGATACTGCGCTATTGCATGAAGCGATTGCAGGACATGATCCAAAGGATGCAACAAGTATTAACGCTCCAGTTCCTCAGGTAGTTGCTGCCGCAAAAGCCGGCGATGTTAAGGGAATGAAGATTGGTGTTGTTAAAGAACTAAATGGAGATGGATACCAGCCAGGAGTTCGTGCGCGCTTTGAAGAATCCCTTGAATTATTAGCAAAGGCTGGTGCTGAGATTGTTGAAGTTTCTGCGCCAAACTTTGAATACGCACTTGCTGCTTACTACTTAATTGCACCATCAGAGTGCTCATCTAACTTGGCACGCTTTGACGCAATGCGTTATGGCTTGCGTGTCGGTGATGTTGATGGAGCTTCAGCTGAATCTGTTATGAACTTGACCCGCGAAGTTGGCTTCGGCAAAGAGGTTAAGCGACGCATTATTTTGGGAACATATGCCTTGTCATCTGGTTACTATGACGCGTATTACGGCAGTGCACAAAAGGTTCGCACACTGATTACTCAAGATTTCACAAATGCATTCGAAAAGGCAGATGTACTAGTTTCACCAACATGCCCAACAACAGCATTTAAAATCGGTGAAAAGGCCAATGATCCACTTGCTATGTACTTGAATGACATCGCAACAATTCCGGTAAACATGGCGGGAATTGGCGGAATGTCACTGCCTTCAGGATTAGCTGATGAAGATGGCCTGCCAGTTGGTTTCCAGATCATGTCTCCTGTTATGAAGGATGAGCGCATGTATTCGGTAGGTGCCGCACTTGAGGCAGCGCTGCTATCAAAGTGGGGTGCTCCATTACTGGATAAAGCTCCAGCTTTGGGAGGTGCGCGATGACTCTTTCATATGATGATGTAGTTGCTAAGTACGAACCGGTACTGGGTCTTGAAGTTCACGTTGAACTCAATACAAACTCAAAGATGTTTTGTGGTTGCAGCACTGTATTTGGTGCAGAACCAAATACGCAGACATGTCCTGTTTGTTTAGCACTTCCTGGCGCTCTGCCTGTAGTTAATGAAAAGGCGATCGAATCTACGATCAAGATCGGTCTTGCGCTTAACTGTTCAATCGCACCATTTTCACGCTTTGCTCGTAAGAACTACTTCTACCCAGATATGCCAAAGAACTTCCAGATTTCTCAGTACGACGAGCCAATCTGTGTTGATGGATATGTAGATGTTGAAATCGAAACAGATGAGGGTCCAAAGAAGTTCCGTGTAGAAGTAGAACGCGTACACATGGAAGAGGACACCGGTAAGTCACTTCACGTAGGTGGAGCAACAGGTCGCATCCATGGCGCTGAATACTCTTTATTGGATTACAACCGTGCAGGAATTCCTTTGGTAGAAATCGTTACCAAGATTGTTCCTGGCACAGGTAAGTACGCGCCAGAGGTTGCAAAGGCCTATGTAGCCGAACTGCGCGACATTTTGCGCTCATTGGGTGTTAGCGATGTAAAGATGGAGCAAGGATCTTTGCGTTGCGATGCAAATGTTTCATTGCGTTTGATTGGTGCAGAAAAACTTGGCACACGAAGTGAAACCAAGAACGTGAACTCACTTCGATCTGTTGAGCGTGCTGTGCGCGGTGAAATGATTCGTCATGCTGAACTATTGAACGCCGGTGGGCGAGTAGTACAGGAAACTCGTCACTTCCAAGAGGACACAGGCTTAACTCGTTCTGGCCGTTCAAAGGAACAAGCAGAGGATTACCGTTACTTCCCAGAACCAGATCTAGTGCCGGTTGCACCAGATGCTGCATGGATCGAAACATTGCGCGCAGCTTTGCCAGAGCGACCATCAATTCGTCGCAAGCGTCTGCAAGAGGCATGGGCTGTTCCTGACAAGGAAATGGCGGCAATGATCAATGCCGATGTTCTAGATATTGTTGAAGCAACTGTGTTGCTTGGTGCAGATCCTGCAAAGGCTCGCAGCTGGTGGCTTGGTGAAATATCACGTATTGCAAATGACAAGGAAGTTGAATTGGCTGATCTTGCGATTACACCGCAAGATGTCGCTGAAATTGTGGCACTTGTAAACGCAGGTGAACTGACTGACAAGCTTGCACGTCAAGTTGTCGAAGGTGTTATCGCTGGCGAAGGAAAGCCTTCAGATGTTGTTGCAAAGCGCGGAATCAAAGTTGTAAATGATGATGGTGCGCTAATGGCTGCGATTGAAAAGGTGTGTGCTGAACAAGCCGACACCGCTGAAAAGGTTCGCGGCGGACACATTCCTGCAGCTGGAGCATTGATCGGTGCAGTCATGAAAGAGACAAAGGGCCAAGCAGATGCTGCTCGCGTACGAGAGCTTCTACTTGGCCACTTAGGTCAAGCTGCAAACTAATTAATTATTAATTAGTGAAAGCCTGCGCCTTCAGTTTCAACCAGTGATTCTTTGCCGATATTAATAAAGAAGAACAGCACGATTGCTCCAACAAATAGCAGTCCAGCGCTGAACTTAAATGCAACTGTAAAGCCATGAGTCATTGCAAATGGCATAACAGCCTTTCCAAGCTCAGTATGTGCAGCTGCGTATGTAGTAGTAGCAGTTGCTGCAATTGTGTTGAGCAACGCTGTTCCTAAAGATCCACCAATCTGCTGGCTTGTGTTCACCATTGCACTTGCAACGCCTGTGTCATGGTTTGAAACCGCATGAAGAGATGTCGAAGTTAATGGAATAAACACAAGTGCCATGCCGCTAGACATAATGAGAAGCGATGGAACTACATGTGTTAAGTATGAAGTTTCAGGAGTAATGCGGGTTAAAAGCAGTAGGCCAACGCTTGCTGCGAGCAATCCTGGAACCATCAAAGGCTTAGGTCCAAACTTTGGAAGCAGAGCCGATGCGATACCCGCAAAAGCAATAATTCCGAAGGTAAAGGGTAGGAATGCAAAGCCTGACTTCAATGGGCTGTATCCAAGAACTACCTGGAGGTAGAGTCCTAGAAATAAGAACATTGAAAACAGCCCAGCTCCAACTACAAGTGAACCAAGGTATGAGCCACCACGATTGCGCTCTGTAATTACGCGAAGAGGCATCAATGGATTCTTAACGCGCATTTCGATCAATACAAAGATAATAAGAAGAACAGCAGCAGCTACTAGGAATGAAATTGTGGTTGTTGAACTCCAGCCCTTGCTTGCAGCTTCATTGAAGCCGTAGGTAAGTGAGAACAATCCAGCCGTTGCAGTGATTACACCTGGAATGTCGTAAGTGTTATCTCCTTCAGCTTTTGATTCATGCACAAACTTGATTGCAAGAATTGCGGCAACGATTGCGATTGGCGTGTTCACACCAAGACACCAACGCCATGAGAAGAATTCGGTCAAAGTTCCGCCGAGGATTAATCCAATTGCTGCGCCACCACCTGAGATTGCACCGATCACGCCGAACGCCTTTGCGCGCTCTTTCGGAACAGTGAAAGTTACAGAGATAATTGCAAGTGCAGCTGGAGCAAGTAGTGCACCGAAAACACCTTGTAATGCACGGGATGCAAATAGAAGACCTTGGTTTGATGCGAATCCACCAAGTGCTGATGCACCGGCAAAACCAAGTAAACCAATTAGGAAGATCTTCTTGCGACCCATGTAGTCACCAATTCGACCACCCAAAAGAAGAAGTGAACCAAAGGCAAGTGTGTACGCGGTGATAACCCACTGCTGGTTAGCATCTGAGATGCCAAGGTCAATCTTCGCGCTTGGGATAGCGATGTTCATGATGGAGCTATCAAGCACCAGCATTAGTTGTGAGATTGCGACAACGAAAAGAGTTCGCCATCTGGTTGGGTCAAGGCCTTCGATTTCGGTGTTTTTTGACACGCAAATGCTCCAGTTCAGATTAATTGATTTGTTATCAAGAGGGTAGAATTCTCTCATGTCGACGATGAAACCACGCTCTGGACTTGTTACTGATGGCCTAGAAAGAGCTCCTGCTCGTGGAATGTTGCGTGCGGTTGGTATGGGTGATGAGGATTGGGTAAAGCCTCAAATCGGAATTGTCTCTTCTTGGAATGAAATCACACCGTGCAACCTTTCTCTAGATCGTCTTGCAAAGGCTTCTCGTCAAGGAGTACTTGATGCAGGTGGATTCCCAATGCAATTCGGAACCATTTCTGTTTCTGATGGAATCTCAATGGGCCATGAAGGAATGCACTTTTCTTTGGTTTCTCGCGAGGTAATTGCAGACTCTGTTGAAACAGTTATGCAGGCAGAACGTCTTGATGGCATGGTCACTTTTGCTGGTTGCGATAAATCACTTCCAGGAATGATGATGGCTGCAGCTCGTATCGATGTAGCAAGTGTTTTTGTCTATGCGGGATCCACTTTGCCAGGTCAAGTTGATGGTAAAGATGTAACGATCATTGATGCCTTTGAAGCAGTTGGTGCATGTGCACGTGGGTTGATTACTCAGGATCGTGTTGATCAAATTGAACGTGCAATCTGCCCAGGAGAAGGTGCATGCGGCGGCATGTACACAGCAAACACAATGGCAGCAGTTGGTGAAGCACTTGGTCTTTCATTGCCAGGATCTGCAGCACCTCCAGCTGTCGATCGCCGTCGCGATGCCTATTCAGTTCAAGCAGGTGCTGCCGTTGTTAACTTGATTCGACTCGGGATCACAACGCGTCAGATTCTTACAAAGAAAGCATTTGAAAACGCGATTACAACTGTGATGGCTCTTGGCGGTTCAACAAATGCTGTGCTGCACTTGCTTGCAATTGCACACGAGGCAGATGTTGATCTAACACTCGAAGATTTCAATCGCATTGGTTCAAAGGTCCCTCTACTTGGAGATCTAAAGCCATTTGGAAAGTTTGTTATGAGCGATGTAGATCGCGTCGGCGGAATTCCTGTTGTATTAAAGATTTTGCTTGATGCTGGCTATTTACATGGTGACACTTTGACTGTTACCGGAAAGACGATGGCTGAGAATCTTGCAGACATCAACCCTCCACTTCCAGATGGTGCGATCCTGCATCCAGTTTCAGCACCACTTTCAACTGATGTTGGAATTACGATCCTTGGTGGATCCCTTGCAACTGAAGGCGCTGTATGTAAAACAGCTGGAATCGGTATTGAAAGTTTCGAAGGACCAGCTCGCGTGTTTGAACGTGAACAAGCAGCGATGGAAGCACTTGAAAACGGAACTATTCAAGCTGGCGATGTAGTTGTTATTCGTTATGAAGGTCCAAAGGGCGGACCAGGAATGCGCGAGATGTTAATGATCACCGGCGCAATCAAGGGTGCAGGTCTTGGTAAATCAACATTGCTCTTAACTGATGGACGATTCTCTGGAGGATCAACTGGTCTGTGTGTTGGACACGTTGCACCTGAAGCTGTCGATGGGGGACCGATCGCATTTATTAAAGATGGCGACAAGGTGCGCATCGACATCACTAATCGCACATTAGATTTGTTGGTAGATCCAGCAGAACTTGAAGCTCGCAAAGTTGGATGGAAGCCGCTGCCACACAAGTACACACGTGGAGTTTTGGCGAAGTATTCAAAGCTCGTGGGCTCTGCCTCAAAAGGTGCGGTCTGCGACTAAGCCCTCTCAAATTGTGAGATCTCTATCTCATCTCTTGACGCATAGGGCTGGTTCATTGGAGAATAAGCCCATGAGCACAACATTTGTGGTGGTGATTTAAAGGCGCGTGATCGGTTTTTGATCATGCGCCACCCTCAGTTATCTGGGGGTTTTTTCATTTCACCCCATGGATCTACAAGCGAAAGGAGATGGATATGAGCAAGAAGATGAGTGGAGCTAGTTCACTCGTGCAATCTTTGGAGTCTGCCGGCGTCGATGTGATGTTTGGTCTTCCTGGTGGCGCGATTCTTCCTGCATACGATCCCATCTTTGATAGCAAGATCCGCCACATCTTGGTTCGCCACGAACAAGGCGCAGGTCACGCCGCAACTGGATACGCGCAAGTTACTGGACGCGTTGGAGTCTGTATCGCAACATCAGGGCCAGGCGCGACAAACCTTGTTACACCTTTGGCAGATGCCGCAATGGATTCAGTTCCACTTGTTGCAATTACAGGTCAGGTTCCATCAGTTGCAATCGGCACCGATGCATTCCAAGAAGCAGATATTCGCGGAATCACAATGCCATTTACAAAGCACAATTATTTGGTAACCGATCCTTTAGATATTCCACGTGCAATTGCAGAAGCTTTCTATATTGCAGGTTCTGGTCGTCCAGGCCCTGTACTAGTAGATATCGCAAAGGATGCGTTGCAAAAGGAAACTGATTTTGTGTATCCAAAAGAGGTTTCATTACCTGGATATCACCCACAAGTTGAACCAGAGAACCAATCAATTAAAAATGCTGCTGCATTAATTGCACAATCATCGAAGCCTGTCTTTTATGTTGGTGGCGGAGTAATAAAGGCAAACGCTTCAAAGGAGCTAATGCAGCTTGCCGAATTAGTTGGTGCACCAGTCGTTACAACTTTGATGGCTCTTGGATCATTCCCGGATAGCCATCCACAACATCTTGGAATGCCAGGAATGCATGGAACAGTCGCCGCTGTAACAGCGCTTCAAAAAGCTGATCTGTTAATCACTCTTGGTGCACGATTTGATGATCGAGTAACTGGAAAACTTTCTACATTTGCAGTTAATGCAAAGGTAATTCATGCAGATATTGATCCTGCTGAAATTGGTAAGAATCGTTTTGCGGATGTGCCTGTCGTTGGAGATTTAAAGCGCACGATCACTGCATTAATACCTGCAGTTAAGGCTGAATTTGCAAAGAATCAGCCTGATTTATCACCATGGATCGCATCTATGAACAAGCTTCGTGCGACCTACCCATTGGGTTATGAACTTCCAAAGGATGGATCGCTTTCACCTCAGTATGTAATTGAACGTCTAAGTGCGATTACTGGACCTGATGCAATTTATGTTGCAGGTGTTGGTCAGCACCAGATGTGGGCTTCTCAATTTGTAAAGTATGAAAAGCCTCGTACCTGGTTGAACTCTGGTGGTCTCGGAACAATGGGTTACGCAGTTCCTGCAGCAATGGGCGCAAAGGTTGGAGCACCAGACACAACTGTGTGGGCAATTGATGGCGATGGTTGCTTCCAGATGACTAACCAAGAGTTAGTTACCTGCGCGCTGAACAATATTCCAATCAAGGTAGCGATCATTAATAATGAATCATTAGGAATGGTTCGCCAGTGGCAGACCCTGTTCTACGAAGGTCGTTACTCAAATACTTCTTTGGAATCAAAGCGCATTCCTGACTTTGTAAAGCTTGCAGATGCAATGGGTTGCGTCGGTTTAACTTGCGATCGCCCAGAAGATGTAGATGCAATTATCAAGAAGGCAAACTCAATTAATGATCAACCAGTTGTTGTTGATTTCAGAGTTTTCCGAGATGCAATGGTGTGGCCAATGGTTGCAGCAGGAACATCTAATGACGACATTATGATCGCGCGCGAACTAGCGCCTGACTGGGATTCACAGGAGCTCTAATGAGTACACATACACTCGCCGTTCTGGTTGAAAACTCACCTGGTGTACTTGCACGCGTTGCAGGACTTTTCTCACGCCGCGCCTACAACATTGATTCACTTGCAGTAGGTCCGACTGAAAATCCAAACATTTCGCGAATGACAATTGTGATCAATGTTGAAAGCCATTCGCTTGAGCAAGTGATTCGCCAATTGGATAAGTTGATCAACGTTATTCATATTGCAGAGTTGAAGAGTTCAGATTCTGTTCAGGCTGAGCTTCTATTGGTAAAGATTTCTGCCACATCTAAGAATCGCTTCGATGTAGATGCGGTTTGTGAAACTTATGGTGCATCGATCGTTGATGAGGATTCAGAGTCTGTAACAATCGAAGCAACAGGGGAGAAGGCCAAGATCAGTGACCTACTTAACGCTTTAGAGCGTTTTGGCATTCGCGAACTGGCTCAATCAGGCCTAGTGGCTATCGAACGTGGCAGCGGTTCTTTGGCAGACCGTACGCTTAGCACTCAAAGTATTCCTACCGCAGACAGCGGTCAGGCTGATTACCAAAACTAGTAACGACTAAACACATAAGGCGAATGGAGAAATACCGTGGCAGCAACGATGTATCACGAAGAGGATGCTGATCTATCAATCATCCAGGGTCGCAAAGTCGCGATCATCGGTTACGGCTCACAGGGACATGCGCACGCACTTAACTTGCGTGACAGCGGTGTCGATGTTCGAGTTGGACTAAAAGACGGTTCACCATCACGCGCGAAGGCAGAAGCTGAAGGCCTACGTGTTGTAAGTGTTGCTGAAGCTGTTAAGGAATCAACTGTCATCATGATCTTGGCGCCAGATCACCTACAACGCCATATCTACACCGATTCAATTTTGCCAAACCTAAAAGATGGCGATGCATTGTTCTTCGGACACGGATTCAACATTCGTTTCGGCTACATCAAGCCATCAGCATCAGTTGATGTTTGCATGGTTGCACCAAAGGGCCCAGGACACCTTGTGCGTCGTGAGTACGCAGCAGGTCGCGGAGTTCCAGTAATCGTTGCGGTTGAACAAGATGCAACAGGCAATGCATGGCCATTGACACTTTCATATGCAAAGGCAATCGGCGGACTACGTGCAGGCGGAATTCTTACAACATTTACTGAAGAGACCGAAACAGATCTATTTGGTGAGCAGTCAGTTCTTTGTGGTGGAGCATCACAGCTTGTTATGTACGGATTCGAAACACTAACTGAGGCTGGATACCAGCCAGAGGTTGCTTACTTCGAGTGCTTGCACGAACTTAAGTTGATCGTTGACCTTATGTACGAAGGTGGAATTGCAAAGCAGCGTTGGTCAGTTTCTGACACAGCTGAGTTCGGTGATTATGTTTCTGGTCCACGCGTTATTGATCCACGCGTTAAGGAAAACATGAAGGCAGTTCTTGCAGATATCCAAAGCGGAGCATTTGCAAAGCGCTTCATCGATGACCAAGAGGCTGGAGCGCCTGAATTTAAGTCACTTCGCGCTAAGGGCGAGACTCATCCAATCGAGGCTGTTGGCCGTGAACTTCGCAAGATGTTCTCTTGGATGAAGCAGTCAAAGGGCGACGATTACAAGGAAGGCAGCGCAGCGCGTGGCTAAACCTATTGTTTTAATCGCTGAAGAGCTAAGCCCTGCAACGCTCGAAGCGTTAGGTCCTGATTTTGAAGTTATTAACTGCGATGGTGCAAACCGTGCAGAACTTCTTGCGGCCTTAGCTAAAGGTGTAGATGCGGTTTTGATTCGTTCTGCAACAAAGATGGATGCAGAAGCGATAGCAGCTGCAAAGGGTTTAAAGGTCATTGCACGTGCAGGTGTTGGTTTAGATAACGTTGATATTCCTGCAGCAACAGCTGCTGGTGTCATGGTTGTTAATGCACCTACATCAAACATTGTTTCTGCAGCTGAACTGGCGATCTCATTGCTTATGGCTTCTGCTCGTTTCATTTCTCCAGCACACGCAGCTTTGCGTAATGGAAAGTGGGCGCGTTCCAAGTACACAGGCGCTGAGATCTTTGAAAAGACTCTTGGAATTGTTGGCTTCGGTCGCATCGGACAATTAGTTGCACACCGCATGCAGGCATTTGGAATGGATGTAGTTGCTTACGATCCATACCTACAGCCAGCACGTGCGGCACAACTTGGTGTTCGTTTAGTTGAACTTGATGAACTTCTAAAGATTTCAGATTTCATCACTATTCACCTTCCAAAGACTAAGGAAACTGCAAACCTAATCGGCGTAGATGCACTTAAGAAGGTTAAGCCTTCTGTTCGCATCATCAACGCTGCACGTGGTGGCGTACTTGATGAGGCTGCATTGTTTGATGCAATCACAGAAGGACGCGTTGCAGGAGCTGGTCTCGATGTGTTCTCAACAGAACCATGCACAGACTCACCACTATTTACATTGGATCAAGTTGTAGCAACACCTCACTTGGGCGCATCAACAGATGAAGCTCAAGAGCGCGCAGGTATTGCTGTTGCTGTTTCAGTGCGTAAAGCACTGGCCGGCGAGCTTGTTCCTGATGCGGTAAATGTAAAGGGCGGAGCAATTCACGAAGAGATTCGTCCAAGCCTGCCTTTAGTTGAGAAGATGGCCCAGATCGCAACTGCAATCGCAGGTGAGGCTCCAGTAAGCATGGATCTGACCGTTAAGGGCGATATTTCTGGGCACGACTCATCAATCCTTGCAACGAGTGCGCTTAAGGGTGCATTACTTGGTTGCGGACTTTCAGATGTTACTTACGTAAATGCACCAGCACTTGCTGCAGAACGTGGAGTTACCTCATCTGTAACTACAGATCCAGAAAGCCCTGAGTACCGCAGCATGATTTCTCTACGTGCAGCACTTGCTGATGGCAAGATCGTTACCGTTGATGGAACATTGATGGGAATTCGCAAGGTTGAAAAGATCATTGCAATTGATGGATTTGATCTAGATCTCCCACCAACTGAAAACCTTTTGTTCCTTCGTTACTCTGACAAGCCTGGTGTAGTTGGTGCTGTCGGTAACGCTCTTGGAAAAGCTGGTCTCAATATCGCGGGTATGCAGGTTGCACGAAGTGCAGCAGGTGGCGATGCGTTAATGGCGATCACAGTAGATTCGCAAATCAGCGATGAACTAACAACATCAATCAAGAAGGAAACAGGAGCAGATCTAGTTCGCTCCGTAACTTTGGTGGGGTAATGACAACAATTAATTTAGCTGTAATTGCAGGCGATGGAATCGGCCCTGAGGTTGTAGGCGAAGGCCTCAAGGTTCTAGATGTTGTTGCAAAGAAGTACGGAGTTGAATTCAAGAAAACTTCATACGATCTTGGTGCAGCGTTTTGGCATCGCACAGGTGAAGTTTTGCCTGATGCAACATTGGCAGATCTTGCAAAAGCGGATGTAATTTTGCTGGGAGCGGTTGGAGATCCAACGGTTCCGAGTGGAGTTCTAGAGCGTGGACTTTTATTGAAGCTCCGCTTTGCCTTTGATCACTACATCAATCTGCGTCCAGCTCGATTAATGCCTGGTGTCACAGGACCGCTTGCTACTAAGGCTCCAATTGATTTTGTTGTTGTTCGCGAAGGTACTGAAGGTCCATATGTCGGTGCTGGCGGAGTACTTGCCGAAGGAACTGATGCAGAGATTGCAACAGAGGAAAGTCTTAATACTCGTCGCGGCGCAGAGCGCGTTATCCGTGATGCTTTTGAGCGTGCATCAAAGCGTGATCGTAAGAAGTTAACGCTTGTACATAAGAACAATGTTCTTACTCGTGCTGGTGGATTATGGACGCGCACATTCAACGAGGTTGCAAAGGAATATCCAGCAATCACAACTGAGTATCTCCATGTCGATGCAGCTTCAATGTTCTTTGTAACAAACCCAGATCGTTTTGATGTTGTTGTCACCGACAACTTATTCGGAGATATCTTGACTGATATTGCTGCAGCAATTTGCGGAGGCATAGGTCTTGCTGCATCTGGAAATATCAACCCAACTGGAAAGTTCCCATCAATGTTTGAACCTGTCCATGGTTCAGCACCAGATATTGCTGGAAAGAATTTAGCTGACCCAACTGCAACGGTTATGTCGGTTGCGATGATGCTTGATCACTTAGGGCTTGCAGATGCAGCTCGTGATGTTGAGCGAGTAGTTGCGGCAGATTTGGTAACACGTGGAGACAAGAAGCGAAGCACTACTGAAATTGGAGATGCGCTAGCAAGCGCTCTGTAATCATGAAAATCACTCTTAATCCCAACGCTAAAGATGCAGCAACGCGTGATGCGCTAGTTGCTGAAGGTGGTTTTGGTAAGTACTACACCGATCACATGGTGATGTGCGAATGGAGTGAAGCAGATGGTTGGGGCGAACCTCACCTAATGCCATATGGACCAATTTCATTAGATCCTGCAACAGCTGTTTTCCATTACGGCCAAGAGATTTTTGAAGGAATGAAGGCGTACCGCCAACCTGATGGATCAATTGGATTGTTCCGTCCAACGGCAAATGCAAAGCGATTTGCTAACTCTGCAAAGCGTTTAGCTTTACCTGAAATGCCAGTTGAATTATTTATGGAAACAGTTGAAGCACTTGTTAAGCAAGATGCTGGCTGGGTTCCAAACAAGGTGGGGGAGTCGTTGTACATCCGCCCATTTATGATCGCAACTGAGGTCGGTTTAGGTGTGCGCCCAACAAATAAGGCCACATACCTTCTTATTGCAACACCAGCGGGTGCTTACTTTGATCCATCAAAGGCTGTTTCTGTATGGATCTCAACAGAGTATGTTCGCGCAGCTCAAGGTGGAACAGGTGAGGCTAAGTGCGGCGGAAATTACGCGGCATCTCTGGTTGCACAAAAAGCTGCAGCAAAAGAAGGTTGCGATCAGGTTGTATGGATCGATGCAAAAGAGCGCAAGTGGATTGAAGAGATGGGCGGCATGAACCTTTACTTCGTAAAGGGCAAAGGCGCAGATGCAACAGTCATCACTCCAAAGTTAACCGGAACATTGCTACCAGGAATCACGCGCGATTCAATTTTGTCAGTTGCCGCTGATCTTGGGTACAAGGTTGATGAAGTTATGTTGTCGATCGATGATTGGCGCGATGGAGTGACATCGGGTGAGATCACTGAAATTTTTGCTTGTGGCACCGCTGCGGTTGTGTCGCCTGTCGGTCAAGCAAAAAGTGCGATGGGTACATGGGTAACTGGTGATGGTCAACCAGGATCAATCACTATGCAGATCCGCAATCACTTACTTGGAATTCAGCATGGCACAATTGCAGATAAGCACAACTGGATGAGTGCGGTTAAGTAATGCCAGTTAATGATGCATTCCATATCTATGACACAACCCTGCGCGATGGCGCACAGCAAGAGGGTTTGAATCTCTCTGTTCATGACAAGCTCAACATTGCTCGCCACCTAGATGATTTAGGTGTTGGTTTTATTGAAGGCGGTTGGCCTGGAGCTAATCCTAAGGACACTGAATTTTTTGCTCTTGCTAAGAAAGAGTTAAAGCTTAAGAATGCGACCTTTGTTGCTTTCGGCGCTACACGACGTCCAAACGCAAAAGCTGCAGATGATGTTTTACTGGGCGCACTTCGCGATAGTGGCGCCCCTGCCGTAACGCTTGTTGCAAAAGCATTTGATCGCCACGTTGATCTTGCACTAAAGACGACTCTGGATGAAAACCTTGCGATGATCCGCGACTCTGTGACTCACTTAATCCAAGAGGGCCAGCGTGTATTTCTTGATGCGGAACACTTCTTTGATGGATACCGCAGCAATCGTGCCTACGCACTTGAGGTTGTTCGCGTTGCAGCAGAGGCAGGCGCAGATGTAATTGCATTGTGCGATACAAACGGCGGCATGTTGCCAGATGAGCTTTCACAGGTAGTTCATGATGTTTTAACTGCGAGTAATGCTCGTTTAGGTATTCACTGCCACAACGACACAGGGTGTGCAGTTGCAAACTCAATGGCAGCTGTTGCTGCAGGTGCAACTCACGTTCAAGGAACATTAAATGGATACGGTGAGCGCACAGGTAACGCCGACCTAGTAACAATCATTGCCAACCTAGAGCTTAAGAAGAAGCAGTTAGTGCTTCCTCCAAACTCACTGCGCGAAGCTTTCAGAATTTCACACGCAGTAGCAGAAGTTACAAATGTCGCCCCAAGTTCACGTCAACCATATGTAGGCGTATCGGCATTTGCTCATAAGGCTGGATTGCATGCAAGTGCGATCAAGGTTGATCCATCGCTATACCAACACGAAGATCCATCATCAGTTGGAAACGATATGCGCATGTTGGTTTCAGATATGGCCGGTCGCGCTTCAATCGAATTAAAGTCCCAAGAACTCGGCGTAGATCTTGGTGGAGATAAAGAACTTATCGGTCGCATCGTTGATCGTGTTAAAGAGATGGAATCTCGCGGATTTACCTTTGAAGCAGCTGATGCCTCATTCGAACTATTGGTTCATGAAGAGATGTCAGGAAAGCGTCCTTCATTCTTTACTATCAATCACTGGGTCACATCTGTAGAACGTGCTGCGGATCAAAGTATTACAACAAAGGCTGAGGTCACCGTTACTGCAATGGGTCAAGAGATCACATGCAACGGTGAAGGAAATGGTCCAGTAAACGCATTTGATAACGCACTTCGCACAGGGCTTTTGAAGTTGTACCCAGAGCTTTCATCACTTGAATTAACAGATTACAAGGTTCGCATTCTTGAAGGTCGCCTTGGAACAGGTGCGGTCACACGTGTGCTTGTTGAAACAAGCGACGGCAAGGGTGAATGGAACACAGTCGGTGTTCACGAAAACGTAATTGCAGCCTCAGCTATGGCACTTGAAGATGCAGTGACCTTCGGCTTACTGCGCCAAGGACGTAAGCCCGAGTAAACTCCTTACGTGAGCGAAAATTATGAAAAGCTGATTGCAGCTTTTACTCGCCACTTAGAAGTTGAACGTTCACTTTCAGTTCACACCATCCGTGCATACCTGGGTGATCTTGAAAGTCTCGTTGCCCACTTGGAAAATATTGGGGTCGCAGATATCTCGCAATTAGAACTCATTCACCTGCGTTCATGGCTTGCTAATCAGCAGGTTAAAGGGGGAGCCCGCACAACACTTTCGCGCAGAGCGGTTTCAGTTCGCTTGTTTACAAAATGGGCGGTTAAAAATAAGCATTTAGCAAAGGATGTTGCAGCAACATTGGCAACACCAAAGGGACATCGCACCTTGCCTGAAGTATTAGAAATAGCTGATGCCAAGGTCGCAATGGATTCACTGGCCACGCGAGCTGCCGAAGAAGAAACCCCAATTTCATTGCGCGATGTTGCAATGGTTGAAATGTTGTACGCATCAGGTGCTCGTGTTGCCGAACTTTGTGGTTTGGACTTAGGCGATATTGATTACGATCGTCAAACAATTCGTGTATTAGGTAAAGGAAATAAGCAACGCACGATTCCACTTGGAAACCCAGCGATACGCGCTCTTAATTCCTACCTGACTGATGCTCGAGATTCTTTAAAAAACGCACAATCTGAAAACGCAGTTTTCTTAGGTGCGCGTGGAAAACGAATCGATCAACGCACTGTGCGCACCGTTGTTTACAACGCCTTGCAAGCAATTGAAGGAATCGAACGAATGGGTCCGCACGCGTTGCGACATTCTGCAGCAACTCATTTACTAGAGGGCGGTGCAGATTTGCGCACCGTGCAAGAAATCTTGGGCCATGCATCTTTGGCAACGACACAGATCTATACCCACGTATCTACTGAGCGCTTACAAAAGGCGTTCAAGCAGGCGCACCCACGCGCATGAGATCTGCACTTGTAGTCATCCCTACTTATAACGAGTCCGAAAGTATTGGCGAACTACTTACTTCATTAAAGCCATTGGATTGTGATGTGCTTGTCATTGACGATGGTTCGCCAGATGGAACCGCTTCGATCGTTCGCATGCACGGGATTGAAGTAATTGAACGTGAAGGTAAGCAGGGTTTAGGCAGCGCATACAGAACAGGTTTTTCGATCGCCATTCAGCGTGGCTATACATATGTCATTCAAATGGATGCAGATGGCTCTCATCAGGTAAGTGATTTACAGAAAATGATGGAATGGATTGGAAGCGCAGATTTATTGATTGGTTCCAGATATGTAAAAGATGGTGGAGTTGCCAACTGGAGCAAATTCCGTGAAAACCTTTCAAAATCGGCCAACTTGTACGCAACCATTCTTCTTTCCTTGGGCATCAAAGACACAACTTCAGGGTTTCGAATTTATACATCTGAGCTTTTGCGAAAAATGGAGATCTCAACTATTCGCAGCGAGGGTTATTGCTTCCAGGTCGAGATGACCCGCAGGGCTATTTCTCGCGGGGGATCGGTGGCTGAAATTCCAATCACCTTCATTGAACGGGCCCATGGAGTAAGCAAAATGTCTTTCGCCATTGCACTAGAAGCGGTCCTTCGGATCACTGCATGGGGAGCTTTGCGCCTGATCCGGCGGTAAATTCCACGCTCACGCTCAGGTAGGATTTCCCCTGCATCGATCTTCGGATTGGTGACATCTCAGCACTCACTGACTTCGGTCGGCATAACCACCTCGGTCCACAAGAAATTGTGGTCGGTGATTTTGAGTGCGACGGGCCCAACAAATTGTTTGGCCATAAACCGAGCGGGTTTTCTTCTGCTGCGCAGAAAAACCTAAGAAGGAGTATGCCGTCATGGCAGTTGTAACAATGCGAGAGCTCCTCGACAGCGGAGTCCACTTCGGACACCAGACTCGTCGATGGAACCCAAAGATGAAGCGCTTCATTTTCACAGAGCGCAATGGCATCTACATCATCGACATCCAGCAATCACTTGCACTTATCGATTCAGCGTATGAATTTGTTAAGGACACAGTTGCTAAGGGTGGCCATGTTTTGTTCGTTGGAACAAAGAAGCAAGCACACATGCCAATCATCAATCACGCAGCACGCGTTGGAATGCCAACAGTGACTGAGCGTTGGTTGGGCGGAATGCTTACTAACTTCCCTACTGTGTACAAGCGTATTCAGCGCCTGAAGGAGCTTGAAGCTCTTGAAGAGAAGAACGATCTACTTCTAACAAAGAAGGAGCTTCTTGTTCTACGTCGCGAACGCGAAAAGCTATTTAAGAACCTTGACGGTATCCGCAACATGACTAAGTTGCCTTCAGCAATTTGGGTTGTAGATACAAAGAAGGAGCACCTTGCAGTTCAGGAAGCTAAGAAGCTTGGTATTCCAGTTATCGCAATCTTGGATACAAACTGCGATCCAGATGAAGTTGATTACAAGATTCCTGGTAACGACGATGCGATTCGTTCAATCGACTTGCTAACACGCGTTATTACAGATGCAATTGCAGCTGGCCTACAGGCACGTTCTGCAAATGTTAAGGCTGAAACAAAGACTGATGCTCCAGCTGTTGCTGCGGGCGAGCCATTAGCTGATTGGGAGAAGGAAATTCTCGACGGTTCAGCTCCAGCACCAACAACACCGGAGGCATAAATTGGCTAACTACACAGCTGAAGATGTAAAGAAGCTTCGCGAAGCAACTGCAGCAGGAATGCTGGATTGCAAGAAGGCTTTGGATGAAGCAGAAGGCGACTACAACAAGGCGCTAGACATCATTCGTGTTAAGGGACTCAAGGGCATTACAAAGCGCGAAGGTCGTCTAACTTCAAATGGTGCAGTTGTTGCAAAGGTCGAGGGCAACCTTGGCGTAATGCTTGAACTGAACTGCGAAACAGATTTCGTTGCAAAGGGTGAGCGCTTCGTTGCACTTGCAGATGAGCTACTTGCGCATCTACAAAATGCACAATCTGATTCTTTAGAAGCATTCCTTTCTTCAACAATGTCTAACGGCAACACCGTTCAGGCAACTATTGATGAGGCAAATGCAACTATGGGCGAGAAGATTGAAGTTCGTCGCATTGCAGTGATTAAGGATTCACCAGTTGGAATTTACTTGCACCGTACAAGCCCAGATCTACCACCACAGGTTGGTGTATTGGTTGAGCTTGTTAAGGATGCAGCTGAAGTTGGCAAGGACATCGCACAGCACATTGCAGCATTTGCTCCGCAGTTTGTTAATCGTGAAGATGTTCCAGCTGATTTGATCGAGAACGAGCGCCGTATCGCAGAAGAGACAGCGCGCGAAGAGGGTAAGCCTGAGGCTTCACTTTCAAAGATCATTGAAGGCCGCGTGACTGGTTTCGTTAAGGAAGTTTCCTTGATCGAGCAGTCATTCGCTAAGGATGCAAAGAAGACTGTAAAGCAGATCCTTGATGAGGCTGGAACAGCTGTTAAGTCGTTCCATCGCTTCCGCGTGGGTCAATAAGGACAAGGTCTGATCGCTTAGACTTAGTTCATTCAAGAAATTAATGGCCCTAAAAAGCCTAGAAGATTAAGGAGCACTCATGCCCGGTACAAGAGGTACGTATCGGAGAGTGCTCCTTAAACTTTCTGGAGAAGTTTTTGGTGGAGCAAAGGGCATTGGTGTTGATCCCGATGTTGTTCAAGATATCGCTAAGCAAATTGCAGATGTAGCTCGAACCGGCGTGCAGGTAGCGATCGTTGTTGGTGGCGGTAATTACTTCCGCGGAGCAGAGCTTTCACAACGCGGAATGGATCGTTCTCGCGCCGACTACATGGGAATGCTCGGAACAGTTATGAACTGTTTAGCACTTCAAGATTTTCTGGAAAAAGAGGGCGTAGCAACTCGCGTTCAGACAGCAATCACAATGGGACAGGTTGCAGAGCCTTACATTCCATTGCGCGCAATCCGCCACCTTGAAAAGGGTCGCGTTGTTATTTTTGGCGCAGGTGCGGGAATGCCGTTCTTTACAACAGATACTGTTTCAGCACAGCGTGCACTTGAAATCGGTGCAGAAGCGTTATTACTTGCAAAGAGTGGCGTTGACGGCGTGTACAGCGCAGATCCAAAGAAGGATCCAGCAGCAACTAAGTACGACACAATTTCATACGACGAAGTACTTTCTAAGTCACTGGCAGTTGCAGATGCCGCAGCCTTCGCATTGTGCCGCGAGAACAAATTACCAATCGTCGTATTTGATTTAATGAAGAATGGAAATATTGCCCGTGCAGTGCGTGGCGAAACAATTGGAACTCTTGTCGCATAAGCGATGAGAAGTGATTTAAGAAGTAGTTAGAGGAGTACAGACCATGGCAGATGTAGCAAGCGCCCTAAAAGACGCTGAAACAAAGATGACGAAAGCGGTTGAAGTGGCAAAGGATGACTTTGCGTCAATTCGCACAGGTCGTGCGCACCCATCACTATTTAACAAGGTCATGGTTGATTACTACGGCACCTACACATCACTGTCACAGCTTGCTTCGATTCAGGTTCCAGAAGCTCGCATGGCGATCATCGCGCCATTTGATAAAGGTGCCATGGCATCAATCGAAAAGGCTATTCGTGAATCAGATTTAGGCGTAAACCCGGGCAATGATGGCGTCGTTATTCGCGTTAACTTTCCTCAACTTACTGAAGAACGCCGCAAGGAGTACATCAAGGTCGTTAAGGGCAAGGCCGAAGATTCAAAGATCTCTATGCGCAATATTCGTCGCGCTGCAAAAGAAGCGATGGAAAAGATGGAAAAAGATGGCGACATCGGAAAAGATGATTTAGCACGTGGTGAAAAAGAGCTAGAAAAAATCACCTCAGATCATGTTGCAAAGGTTGATGAACTTCTAAAGCACAAGGAGGTCGAACTCCTCGAGGTTTAAGGGGTTCACTTATGTCCGATCTACATTCGATCTTTGATGCAATCAATAAGAAGGCGGGGCGAAAGCTTCTGCCATCTATTGGCGTTGGTTTGTCATTGATCGGATTAGTGTGGTTTGCACTTTCTTATCAGCGCGAAATATTTGCAATCGTTGTTGCTATCGCGGTTGTGCTTGGTGTTCGTGAAATAGTTCGAGCATTTGCCGCACAGTCGATCAAAGTATCTTTTAATGGATTGGCACTTGCTGCGATCGGACTTTCATATTCAGCGTGGAATGGGGGAGTTGCAGGCCTGGCTATCGCCACTGCAATTGCATTCCCACTTTTGCTAATTCGCGCTTTAATTCAAGGTCCTGAAGGTTTTGTTGCAAAGGCAACCGGAACAACATTTGCATTGCTGTACTTACCTTTCCTAGCTGGATTCTTAATCTTGTTGGCACTTCCAAGTACAGGGTTTCAACGTGTAATGACATTTATGGTTTTAGTTGGCTGTAATGACACCTTCGGTTACATCGTTGGTGTCCTATTTGGAAAGCATCCATTGGTGCCAACAATTTCTCCAAAGAAAACTTGGGAAGGTCTTGCTGGTTCAACAGTATTTACAGTTGTTGGTGGCTGCCTCGCGTTCAAATACATCATGGATATGCATTGGTGGATAGGTATTGTTGTTGGATTGATGATTGTTTTCACCGCAACATGTGGTGATTTGATTGAAAGCGCTATGAAGCGAGATATGAGTTTGAAGGATATGGGCACACTTCTTCCTGGACATGGCGGAATGTTGGATCGTTTGGATTCTGTTGTTTTGTCGGCCCCAGCGATGTGGTTGGCCCTTGAACTTGTAAAGCGTTACCTATGAGCGGCCAAGTTCCTGAAGTAAAGCTGGTTTTCGATGAGCCTGTTCAGCGCAAGAAGGCTCCGAAGCACTTAGCTGACTTCTCGCCGGCAGATCGCAAGGCATTTGCTAAGGAGCTTGGTTTTCAACCATTCCGTGCTTCACAGGTAGCAAATCATTACTTCTCTCATTTGTCTAATAATCCTGATGAGTGGACTGATATTCCTGCAGCAGAGCGCAGCAGTATCGCCGAAGCGTTAACTCCAAAGATGATCGAACTTGTAACAACACGAACAACTGACAACGGAATGACTCGTAAGGATTTGTGGAAGTTGCACGACGGCGTATTAGTTGAAAGCGTTTTGATGCGCTACACAGATCGCGCAACAGTTTGTATTTCTTCTCAAGCAGGATGTGGAATGAACTGCCCGTTCTGCGCAACAGGTCAAGCGGGATTAACACGAAACTTATCCGCTGCTGAAATTACAGATCAAATCGTTGCCGCGGCACGCGTATGTGCAAATGGCGAGCTACCAGGTGGACCAACTCGACTTTCCAATATTGTATTCATGGGCATGGGCGAACCACTTGCTAACTACAACGCAGTCGTTCGCACACTTCGCAATATCACTGAATCAAACCCTGACGGACTTGGCATCTCTGCTCGCTCAGTAGTGGTTTCAACTGTGGGACTTGTAAACGGAATTGAAAAGCTGATGGATGAAGGAATCAACTGCACATTGGCAGTTTCACTTCACACGCCAGATGATGAACTTCGTGATTCATTGGTACCTATCAATAATCGATTTAATGTCCGCGAAGTACTGGCTGCAGCCGATGCCTATGAAAAGAAAACAGGACGCCGATATTCAATTGAGTACGCCCTGATACGTGATATCAATGATCAATCGTGGCGTTCAGATCTATTGGGCCGTTTGCTCAAAAACCGTAACGCGCATGTAAATCTGATTCCACTTAACCCAACTCCGGGTTCAAAGTGGACAGCATCTCGACGTGAAGATGAGGCTGAATTCGTCCGAATTCTCGAAGGCTATGGCGTGCCTGTAACTGTTCGAGATACACGAGGTCGTGAAATCGATGGCGCATGTGGCCAGTTGGCGGCTGCAGAAAAGGCATCCCCGTCAGCCTAATTCTTGGCTAGTTAGATCAAGGCGAAATTGCTAGGCTCTTGTACATGAAAAAGCTTAGTAACTTCATTAACGGCAAGTCAGTCGATTCAACCTCTGGCGAAACAACAACACTTGTAAATCCAGCGACAGGGCAACCTTTTGCTACTGCTCCTAAATCAAATGCAGCAGATATTGATGCAGCATTTAAAGCGGCAAGTGATGCATTTGTTGATTGGCGCGATTCAACACCGTCGCAGCGTCAACGTGCTTTGTTGAAGATCGCAGATGCGATTGAAGAACGTGCCGAAGAGGTTATTGGAATTGAATGTGAAAACACCGGTAAGCCAATTTCCCTGACAACATCCGAAGAGGTTCCGCCAATGGTGGATCAGATTCGCTTCTTTGCAGGTGCTGCAAGAAATCTTGAAGGAAAATCTGCTGGCGAATACATGCCAGGCATGACATCAATGATTCGCCGTGAACCTGTTGGAGTAATCGGTCAGGTAACTCCATGGAACTATCCAATGATGATGGCGGTCTGGAAGTGGGCACCAGCTATTGCTGCAGGCAACACCGTTGTTCTAAAGCCAAGTGATACAACTCCAGCTTCGACTGTATGGATGGCAAATTTGATGGCAGAGTTTTTACCCGCCGGTGTATTTAACGTTGTATGCGGCGAGCGCGAAACAGGTGCATCACTTGTTAACCACTCACGACCAGACATGGTTTCAATTACTGGATCAGTTGGTGCGGGTATTCAAGTTGCTGAATCTGCAGCAAAGCAGGTTAAGCGAGTTCACCTTGAACTTGGTGGCAAAGCACCCGTAGTTGTATTTGCTGATGCAGATTTAGCAGCCGCTGCTGAAGCGATTGCGATTGCGGGTTACTTCAATGCGGGCCAAGACTGCACAGCAGCAACTCGTGTAATTGTTCAAGACTCTGTTTACGATCAATTTGTGGCTTTGCTTACCGAGCAAGCCAAGCAGGTCGCAATTGGTGCACCTGCCGATGAAGATGTGTTCCTTGGACCAGTAAACAATGCGAACCAGCTAGCCCGAGTTTCAGATCTTTTGTCACGCATTCCATCTCATGCCCAGGTGATGGCTGGTGGAAGTGCACTTGATCGCCCAGGCTTCTTCTTTCCAGCAACCGTAGTTGCTGGCCTTCGCCAGGATGATGAGCTAATTCAGAAGGAGATCTTTGGACCGGTAATTACCGTTCAAAAGTTCACCGATGAGGCTCAAGCGGTCACTATGGCCAATGGCGTGGAATATGGATTGGCATCAAGTGTCTGGACCGCCAACCATGGAACCGCGATGCGCATGGCCAAGGCCTTCGACTTTGGCTGCGTCTGGATCAACACCCATATTCCGCTGGTTGCCGAAATGCCTCATGGTGGCTTTAAGCGCTCGGGATATGGCAAAGATCTCTCCGCCTACGGCTTCGAGGATTACACGCGAATCAAGCATGTGATGACTAATCTTGGGGCGTAGTATTTCCCCCTGTTCGACAGCACCATCCACCCTCTACCCACAGAAAGCTTGAGGCTCGGTAATCCGACAACTAGCTTGTGCTTAATCCTTAAGGAGTAAATCAGTATGTCAAAAGAAAGTTCACTCTCACCAGAAGCGCGTTCAGTATTAGGTGCAATGGTTTCTCGCCGCGGAGTACTCGCAGGCGCAGGTGGTTTAGGTGCAGCAGGATTACTTGCTGCGTGTGGTGGCGGATCTGATTCTGCTGATAGCGCGAACACGGTTCGCTGGGGTAACTGGCCGTTGTATTTGGATTACGACGAGAACACAAAGAAGTACCCAACACTTGAAAAGTTTTCAAAGGAATCAGGAATCACTGCGAAGTACTTTGAAGATTACAACGACAACGATGAGTTTTTCGGAAAAGTTCAAGCACAGCTAAAGCTTGGCGAGGACATTGGATACGACGTAGTTACTCCAACAGACTGGATGGCAGCACGTTGGATTCGTTTGGGTTACACACAAAAATTTGATGCAGCAAATGTTCCTAACAAGGTGAACATTCTTGATTCACTTTCTTCACCATCATTTGATCCAAACCGTGAGCAGTCATTAACTTGGCAGGGAATCATGGCTGGATTCGGTTGGAACACAGAAAAGAATCCAAAGGGAATTCACTCGCTTGATGAGCTATTTGCCCCACAGAACAAGGGCAAGATTGTGGTGCTTTCAGAAATGCGCGACACAATCGGAATCATTGCTCAGGCACAAGGTGTAAATCTTCAGACAATCACAGAAGCTCAATTTATGAACGCTGTTGATTTCATGGCAAAGAAGATCAGCGATGGTTGGATCCGCGGCGTAAAGGGTAATGAGTACGCAGAAGATCTCACATCTGGTGATGCAACAGCTGTCATTGGCTGGTCTGGCGATATGTTTATTTTGAAGTCAGAGAATGAAGGAAAGTTCGACTTCGCTCTTCCAGAATCAGGCGGAACAATCTCAGGTGATAACTTGATGATTCCTTCAACTGTTTCTGCAGAAGGAAAGGCAAACGCTGAGAAGTTGATTAACTTCTACTACGAGCCTGCAATCGCAGCTGAAGTTGCTGCATATGTGAACTACGTATGCCCAGTTAAGGGTGCGCAAGCTGAAATGGAAAAGATTGCTCCAGAACTAGCAAATAGCCCATTCATCTTCCCTGATGCAGCTATGTCAAAGAAGCTTTCAGTCTTCCGTTCACTTACACCTGCTGAAGAAACTTCATGGGGCGAAGCCTTCCAGAAGGCTGCCGGCAACTAGTGGCTGACGTTTCATCTGCAACGCGAGGAGACCTTCGTCTTACTCGCATTACAAAGTCTTACGGTGATTTCACTGCGGTTAATGATCTTTCATTAACAATTCCTGAAGGTTCATTCTTTGCACTACTTGGACCTTCAGGTTGCGGCAAGACAACGACTCTTCGCATGATCGCAGGATTAGAAGAGCCAACAGTTGGAAGCATCCACTTAGGTGCAACCGATATCACCACTAAGCGTCCGTATCAGCGACCAATTAATACCGTCTTCCAGAACTATGCACTGTTTCCACATTTAACTATCTTTGAAAACATTGCATTTGGATTACGCCGTCGCGGTATTAAAGATGTAACTGCAGATGTAAACAAAGTTCTTGAACTAGTTGAACTTCCTCATTTAGCTCAACGTAAGCCAACCCAACTTTCCGGTGGACAGCAGCAGCGCATTGCACTTGCACGCGCAATCGTGAACCGCCCGGCTCTTCTACTATTGGATGAGCCTCTTGGTGCACTTGATCTCAAACTTCGTCGCCAGATGCAGATTGAACTTAAGTGGATCCAGCGAGAAGTTGGACTTACATTCGTTCACGTAACCCATGATCAGGAAGAGGCCATGACAATGGCTGACACGATCGCGGTTATGAATGAGGGCGAAATTGAGCAGATGGGCTCTCCTGCAGATCTATATGACAATCCAGAGACAGCTTTCGTAGCTAACTTCCTTGGACAATCCAACCTCATCAAGGGTCGGATCGAAGGAACTGATGGAGACAACTTAGTTGTTGATCTATTTGGTCAAAAGATTGCAATGCCTAAGAGCCGCAGCCATGCAGTTGATAAATCAATGTATGCAGGAATCCGTCCAGAAAAATTCCGCATTTCATTAGTTGGTACGCCAACTCGTGGAAATATCTTGACCGGTGGACACATTGAAGATGTTTCCTACATCGGTGTTTCAACTCAGTATCAAGTGTTGATGCCTTGGGGACAAGAGCTTATGGTCTTTGAACAAAATGATGATGGTGTTCCACCATTTGATAAGGGCGATGAAGTTGTCATTTCATGGGAACCTAACTTCACCTTTGCGCTTCGCGGAGATGAGGATGTTGAAGCTGGCCTTGAGGTAAATCCTGAGGATCCAGACGAGGAATGAGCAACGCCTTGTCTAAGGTGAAGATGCCTTACCTGTTGTTGCTTCCAGGTTTTCTATTTCTATTTACATTCTTCATTCTGCCAATTGCTAATTTGGCTCAGACTTCGACTCAAACTCCGATTGCCGGGGGAGACACTGGTCAATATGAGCAAACACTGCACTTTGCAAACTACATCAACGCATTTACTGAAAATAAAGAGCAGTTTGCTCGTTCATTTGTTTTTGCATTGCTGGCAACGATCTTTGCTCTGGCTATCGCATATCCACTGGCGTACGCAATCGCTTTTAAAGCAGGCCGTTTGAAGAATGTCTTACTTGTATTAGTTGTCGCACCGTTCTTTGTATCTTTCTTGCTTCGCACCGTTGCTTGGAAGCAGATCCTTGGTGAAGAGGGATTCTTTGTCCCGACCCTTCGTAACCTTGGAATTATCAGCGAAAGTACAACTCTTACATCTACCTCTTTTGCTGTTGTTATGGGAATGACCTACAACTTCCTGCCATTTATGACGCTTCCTCTGTATGCATCTCTTGAGCGTATTGATCCACGCACAATGGAAGCATCAGGAGACTTATACGCAAATGGAATCACAACCTTCCGCAAAGTTACATTGCCGTTGTCTATGCCTGGCGTTGTAGCTGGAACCTTGTTGACCTTTATTCCAGCGGCAGGTGACTATGTAAATGCAGCGATTTTGGGTAGTCCCAACACAAAGATGATCGGAAATGTCATCGAATCTCGCTACTTCAAGATTGTTGATTACCCAACAGCTGCAGCGCTCTCATTTACCTTGATGGCTGCAATCCTGATTCTTGTCACCATTTACATTCGCAAAGCAGGAACGGAGGAGTTGGTATGACACATCAAAAGGATGCATCAATCCCAACAATTCCAGTCAAAGCTCGAATTTCTAGATGGTTTGGCCGCAACCTAATCCGTATCTATGCGGTATTTGGTTTCACTTATCTTTTCATTCCAGTTTTATACACATTTGCCTTTTCATTTAATGATTCAGGTAAGTCCAATCTAATTTGGAAGGGCTTCACACTCAATAACTGGAAGAACCCTTGCGGTGCACCAGAAGTGTGTTCGGCGCTAGGAAACTCCATCAAGATCGGCTTGCTCGCCACAACTTTCTCAACGATCCTGGGAACGATGATCGCCTTTGCAATTGGTCGCTATGCGTTCAAGGGTCGCTCATCCTCAAATCTTTTGATTTTCTTGCCGATGGCAACACCTGAAATCGTTCTAGGTGCATCGCTATTATCAATGTTCTTGGTGTTCCACATTAATCCTGGATTCTGGCCAACTGTAATTGCGCACGTAATGTTCTGTATTTCATTTGTGGTGGTAACGGTAAAGGCGCGAATCGCATCTTTGGATCCACGCCTTGAGCAAGCAGCTATGGATCTATATGCAAATGAACTTGAAACTTTCCGACGAGTTACATTCCCATTGGTTGCTCCAGGTATTGCAGGAGCTGCACTTTTGGCATTTAGCTTGTCCTTTGATGATTTCATCATTACAAACTTCAACTCTGGAACACTGACAACCTTCCCTAAGTTTGTCTATGTATCTGCAGCTCGAGGTATTCCAGCCCAAGCTAACGTAATTGGTTCTGCAATGTTTATTTTGGCTCTTGTTATTGTTATTGCTGGTCAATTTGTTGGTCGTAAAACAAAGGTTGCTAAGTGACAAATCACGGCAATATGTACGGCCCAAGCTTTACATTCTTAGGAATTCCAGCCTGTGATTTAGATGATCCAAAGAGTTATGAAGGCGCAGATGTAATCATTGTTGGAGCGCCAATTGATAGCGGAACTTCACATCGTTCTGGCGCAAAGTTTGGACCTCAAGCAATTCGTGGGGGAGATTATTTGCCGCATGATGGCTCGCGCCCACATTTGGCGTTACGTACAGATGGGTTGAAGGATCTCAAGGTTTTAGATGCTGGCGATTTAATGATGCCAGGTGGAGATCTTGTTGCTTCACTGGCAGTTTTACGTGAAGCTACAGAAAAGATCTCTCGTGCAGGAATTATCCCTGTAGTACTTGGTGGAGATCATTCAATTGCCTCTGCAGATGTTGCAGGTATTGCAAACCATCGCGGACTTGGCAAGATTTCGATGATTCACTTTGATGCCCACGCAGATACAGGTGAAGATCAATTCGGAGCTCTAGTTGGACACGGAACTCCTATGCGCAACTTGATCAACAATGGTTTTGTGCGCGGAGATAGATTCTTGCAATTAGGACTTCGTGGTTACTGGCCAGAAGATGCAACACTTAATTGGATGCGCGATCAAGGAATGCGTTCATACGAGATGACTGAAATTCATCATCGCGGTTTGAAAGCTGTTTTAGATGAGTCTTTTGCAACTTTAGTTGATGGATGCGATGGGGTTTTCTTATCTGTAGATATCGATGTTGTTGATCCCGGAATGGCGCCCGGAACAGGAACTCCAGAGCCAGGCGGAATGACAAGTCGCGAACTTCTAGAAGCGGTTCGCAGAATTTGTTTAGAACTGCCAGTTGTTGGAATCGATGTTGTTGAAGTTGCGCCACCTTTTGACAGCGCAGATATCACAGCGATTCTTGCCAATCGAGTAGTTCTTGAAGCGTTAAGCGCGATCGCAAAGCGCAGATCTGGTGCGCCGTATTCGGCAACTCAAAACCTTCTTGATCGATAATTCAGTAATTTCCAAGGTGTCAGCGGTATCGTGCATACTCTTAAGCACCAACTCTCGATAGGTAAGTGATGCAAATACTTGGAATTGTGGCCTTTGTTGTCGCGCTGCTCTTTTCTGTGATGGTGCATGAATTTGGCCATTACTTAATGGCCCGTCATTACGGAATGAAGGTTACTGAGTTCTTTCTCGGTTTCGGCAAGCGCATCTGGTCTACCCAGCGTGGTGAAACTGAATTTGGCGTTAAAGCCATACCTGCAGGTGGTTATTGCCGCATTGAGGGAATGGCACCTAATGATGAGATGCCAGTAGGTGAAGAGGATCGTGCTTTTTACAAAGCGAGTTCCGGAAAGAAGTTAATTGTTCTTGGAGCGGGTTCTTTTCTTCACTTCGTTCTTGGATTCCTTCTTCTATTCACACTCTTTGCAGGTGTCGGAACAAATCAAGTTTTGCCGGTAATTGGTGAAGTTGTCAGCAACTCAGCTGCCGCAGATGCCGGAATTAAGGTTGGAGATGAAATCACCTCTATTAATGGAGTTGAGGTTAAAAGCTGGTACAAAGATGTTGAAGCGATCAGAAACTCACAAGGTCGGGATTTAATCCTCGGAATCAATCGCGATGGTCAGCAGATCACGATTACTGCAACACCTCGATTGACCGATGTTGAGGGCACAAAACGATATGTCTTGGGAATTATTAATACCATTGGAATGAAACGCTCTGGAGTTATTCAATCTGCTTCATATGCATTCACAACAACAAAGAGTTTCATCAGCGAGAGTGCCAAATCCTTAGTTGCTCTTCCTTCCAAGGTTCCTGCTTTATGGGGGCAAACCGTTCGAGGCGAAGAACGTGATGCCAATGGTTTAGTTGGCGTCGTCGGAGTTGCACGAGTTTCAGGACAAGCTGTGGGTGATTCACAGCTAACAGTTTCTGAACGTCTTGCCACCTTCCTTTTAATTGTTGCAAGTCTGAACATATTTGTTGGCTTATTTAATTTGTTGCCGATTTTGCCTCTTGATGGCGGGCATATGGCGGTGGCGATCGCTGATGAGATTCGTGCATTATTTGCCCGACTTCGTGGCCGCCCACGTCCAGCTGCAATTGATGTGACGGTATTAACCCCTGTAACCATGGTGGTTTTCGTAATTCTTGCTTGTCTTACATTGCTCCTTCTTGTTGCCGATGTAATCAATCCCGTCACCCTCAATCTTTAAACAAGCGATTTGGCTCTAATTCGGCGGATTTTGCTCAGGTAAGGCAGAATAAAGCCATGGTTGATCTAGGAATTCCAAGCGCACCTCCAGCAACATTGCATCCTCGTCGCAAGACAAAGCAGCTCAAAGTTGGCTCTGTAGGAGTAGGTAGCGATTCACCAGTATCAGTCCAATCAATGTGCACCACTCTGACCGCTGATGTGAATGCAACTCTGCAACAGATCGCAGAGTTAACAGCATCTGGTTGCCAAATTGTTCGCGTAGCTGTTCCTAGCCAAGATGATGCAGATGCACTTGCCCAGATTGCAAAAAAATCTCAGATCCCAGTCATTGCAGATATTCACTTTCAGCCTAAGTACATCTTTGCCGCAATTGATGCAGGGTGCGCCGCAGTTCGCGTTAACCCAGGAAACATCAAGCAGTTTGATGACAAGGTAAAAGAGGTCGCAAAGGCTGCAGGAGATGCGGGCATTCCGATTCGCATAGGTGTTAACGCAGGATCATTAGATCCACGTTTGCTCAAGAAGTACGGAAAGGCAACACCAGAAGCACTCGCAGAGTCTGCATTATGGGAAGCTTCTTTATTTGAAGAACATGGTTTTTCCGATATCAAAATATCTGTAAAGCATCATGATCCTGTAACTATGGTGAACGCTTATCGAATTCTGGCTGCTAAGTGTGATTACCCATTGCACCTTGGTGTAACTGAAGCGGGCCCAATTTTCCAAGGAACAATTAAATCTTCAACCGCTTTTGCAATTTTGTTAGCCGAGGGAATTGGCGACACAATCCGCGTCTCTCTATCAGCACCACCTGTTGAAGAGGTAAAGGTAGGAATTTCTATTCTTGAATCCTTAAACCTTCGTCAACGTAAACTTGAAATCGTTTCCTGTCCTTCATGTGGCCGCGCACAAGTAGATGTGTACACATTGGCTGAAAAGGTTCAGGCTGGATTGCAAGGAATGACAGTTCCGTTGCGCGTAGCTGTTATGGGTTGCGTAGTAAATGGACCTGGCGAAGCACGCGAGGCAGATCTTGGTGTTGCATCCGGAAATGGCAAGGGTCAGATCTTTGTTAAGGGTGAGGTAATCAAAACTGTGCCAGAGGCGCAAATTGTTGAAACACTTATCGAAGAAGCTATGCGTTTGGCAGAAGAAATGGAAGCCGCCGGAGTTGCTTCAGGGCAACCTTCAGTTGATGTTCGATAGGGTAGCGACATGTTGAAAATGTCTACGCTATTTTTGCGTACTCTTCGCGATGACCCAGCAGATGCTGAGGTTGCAAGCCATAAGTTGTTAGTTCGTGCGGGGTATGTACGTCGCATTGCAGCTGGTATTTATTCATGGTTGCCATTAGGCGTGATCACCCTTCGCAATGTTGAGCGAGTAATCCGTGAAGAGATGGATAACGCAGGTTTTCAAGAGGTTAACTTCCCATCACTTCTTCCACGTGATGCATATGAAGCAACAAATCGCTGGGAAGAGTATGGCCCATCGTTATTTCGTTTACAGGATCGTAAAGGTGGGGACTACCTTCTAGGTCCAACTCACGAGGAAATGTTTACGCTCATGGTTAAGGGCGAATACTCATCGTATAAAGATCTGCCTTTGAGCATCTACCAAATTCAAACAAAGTTCCGTGATGAAGCGCGTCCACGCAGCGGAATTATTCGCGGCCGTGAATTTGTCATGAAGGATTCATACTCATTTGATATTGATGATGCAGGTCTTGAAGTTTCATACCAAAAGCACCGCGATGCATATGTAAAAACCTTTGATCGTCTTGGAATGAAGTACAACATCGTTAAAGCTGTTTCAGGTGCGATGGGCGGATCAAAATCTGAAGAGTTCTTAGCACCATGCACCACTGGTGAAGACACATATGTGCTGTGCCCAAAGTGCGGATTTGCTGCAAATGTTGAAGCGATGGTTACAAAGGTTGACGCCCAGGATTCATCATCAATTCCTGCACTAGAAGTTTTTGATTCGCCAAATACTCCAACAATCGACACATTGGTCGATTTGTTAAATGCAAAGTTTGGTGGGGGATACACGGGAGCGCACACACTTAAGAATGTGATGCTCATGGCAGATAACAAAGCGGTTTCTGTATTAGTTCCCGGAGATCGTGAAGTTGATTTAAAGCGTTTCCAAGAAAACATTGGTGGAATCCACGAGCTGCGTGTATTTGAAGAGGCAGATTTTGCAAAATTTCCGGGACTTGTAAAGGGTTACATCGGACCACAAGATGCAAAGAAATCAGGCATCACTGTGTATGCAGATCCACGTATTGCACCAGGTACTTCCTGGGTAACCGGTGCAAATGAAAAGGATCGTCACGCACGCAATGTTGTTAATGGTCGTGATTTCACGCCAGATGCATATGTTGAAGCTGCTGAGGTTCGTGCAGGTGATGCATGCCCAGAGTGTGCAACTCCAGTAGTAATCGATCGCGCAATTGAGATCGGGCATATTTTCCAACTAGGTCGCAAGTACGCAGAAGCGCTAAATCTGACTGTTTTGGACCACAACGGTAAATCTCAGATCGTCACTATGGGTTCATATGGAATCGGTGTGACCCGCGCTGTTGCTGCTATTGCTGAGCAAACTCATGATGAAATCGGTCTGAATTGGCCTGCGGAGTTAGCTCCAGCCAAGGTTCATATCGTTGCTGCGGGCAAAGACGATCTTCTCTTTGAAACAGCACTGAAGTTGGGTAATGATCTTGAAGCTATAGGAATCACAGTCATGCTCGATGATCGACGCGATGCAAGCCCTGGCGTTAAGTTCAAGGATGCTGAATTAATTGGAAACCCAATTATTGTCGTAGTCGGAAAAGCCCTTGCTGAAGGAAATGTTGAAGTTCGTGTTCGCAAAAGCGGTGACAAAAAGGAAGTTGCACTTACACAAGCAGTATCTGCGATCGCAGAACTTCTGAAGTAATTGTGTTTCACGATATTTCCGTAGCAACAGGAATTTTTCTTCTGGCTGCATCTTTCTTTGCTGGCTTTGTTGATTCAATTGCTGGCGGCGGGGGATTAGTTCAACTTCCAGCTTTGCTTATCGGGTTGCCAAAATCTGAAACGGCAGAGGTGCTGGGCACTAACAAATTGTCATCAATTTTCGGTACATCAACCGCAGCAATGTTGTACAGAAAACAGATAAAGCCTGATCCTAAAGTTTTGATTGGAATGGCGTTGCCAGCCTTTCTTGGATCAGCAGGTGGTGCGGCCCTAGCATCAAAGATTCCAACAAGCAGCATGAGACCAATGGTTTTGGTTTTACTAATAGTTGTTGCGATTTATACCTGGTTCAAACCTGATTTAGGTAAGTTTGAAAATCTTAAGCATCATCCAAAGCGCAGAGTTCAGATTGCAGCGTTGGCTGGCGCTGTAATTGGTTTTTACGATGGAATTTTTGGTCCAGGTACTGGCTCGTTCTTAATGCTCATTCTTGTTGCATCTCTTGGATACGCCTTCATCACCGCTTCGGCTATTGCAAAGGTCGTAAATGTTTCAACCAATATTGGCGCGATAATGGTCTTTGGAATTCATGGCGCAGTAATTTGGCAGATCGGAATCATCATGGGAGCTGCCAATATAACTGGGGCGATAATTGGTTCTCGATTAGCAATCAAAGGTGGTTCAACTTTGGTGCGTAAAGTCTTCCTAATTGTCACCGTTGCGCTGATTATCAAGGTAGGAATTGCAACCTTTTAAATACTCGCGTTACAATTGCCCCACAACTTAATAGAAAGAAGAGATCGATGGCCCTTAAAGATTCAATCGCCGATTTAATTCGCCCTGTAGTAGAAGATGCAGGCTTCTTTCTAGAGGATGTATTCACAAGCAATCCTGGTAACCATCGCATAGTTACATGCATGGTTGATGGCCTAAAGCCGCTTAGCCTTGATGAAGTCACTGTGGTTAGCCGATCAATTTCTGAAATTCTGGATGAGACCCCTCTATTGACCGAGGCATTTACTCTGGAAGTAACTTCTCCAGGAATTGAGCGCCCAATAACTCTTCCGCGCCATTGGACAAAGAATTTAACCCGCATCGTCAAGGTAGTTCTGAACGATGACACCGAAGTATCTGGTCGCCTAACTGAATTTGATGAAACTCGTGCAATCTTGATTGAAAACATTAAGGGCCGAATGAAGTCCCATGAAGTCAATTTTGCAGATATCAAACGTGCAAATGTCGAGATCGAATTTAACCGTAAGGATGAGATCTAATGCATGTAGAAATGTCCGCGCTTGCCGCATTAACAACTGAAAAAGATATTCCGCTTGAAGATCTAATTTACGCTATTGAAATAGCCGTACTGGGTGCTTACAACCAGACAGATACAGCTAAGCGCCATGCTCGCGCACATCTTGATCGCGATACAGGCGAGATTCAAATTTTGGTGCCAATCTTTGGTGAAGACGGTACCCGCGTTAGTGAAGAGTTAGATTCTCCAGATGGTTTTTCGAGAGTTGCAACATCTACAGCACGCCAGATTATTAAAATGAAAATGCGCGAAACTAATGATGCTGAAATCGTTGGCGAGTTCACCGCATCGGTTGGCGATGTAATCTCAGGCGTTGTGCAACAAGGTCGCGATCCAAAGATGATCAATGTGAACCTTGGCCGAATCGAAGGTCGTATTCCGCCGCAAGAGCAGGTGCCTGGCGAGATCTACAACCACGGTGATCGCATTAAGTGTTTTGTTGTTGAAGTGAAACAAGGTCTGAAGGGACCAGAAATTATGTTGTCACGTTCGCACCCAGCACTTGTTAAGCAATTGTTTGCATTTGAAGTTCCAGAAATTGGCGATCGTATTGTTGAAATCATGGCTGTTGCTCGAGAAGCAGGGCACCGCACAAAGCTTGCGGTAAAGACTCACCGCGCAGGCGTTAGTCCAAAGGGTTCTTTGATCGGTCCAATGGGTTCACGTGCTCGTGCTGTCATGGATGAACTTCATGGCGAAAAAATTGACATCGTTGATTGGTCTGAAGATCCAGCTGAATTTGTTGCCGCAGCACTTGCTCCTGCAAAGGTAAGCAAAGTCGAGATAACTGATCTATCGACGCGAAGTGCAAAGGTGATTGTTCCTGATTACCAACTCTCCCTTGCTATTGGAAAAGATGGGCAAAATGCTCGTTTAGCTGCCCGTTTGACCGGATGGCGCATTGATATCCATCCAGACACCGTTGAGCCTGCTGCAGACTCAGCATTATGACCAAAGGGCGTTCATTGGATACCATGAGCCCGTTGGATAAGAACTTTCCGGAACGTAGCTGTATCAGCTGCCGAAAGAAGGATCACCCTTCAGCATTAATTCGAGTGACCTTGGTTGACGGAAAAGTAATTCCAGATATCAAGACAGGCGCACCAGGTCGGGGCGCGTGGCTTCATAAGAAATGTGCAGAAGTTGCGATAGCTCGGAACGCTTTTAGATTTGCCTTCAAGCAAAAGGAAGCGGTCGATGTATCAGAACTTCTGAAATTTCTAGAAGGTCAAACGAAGTAGTAAACAATCAGAATGGATAAGAAAGTTATGAAACTCAAATGAGCTCGTTAGAACTATGAGGTCGTTCAACTAAGGCTTGCATTTGAGAAATGCGGGCCAAGACAGGAGAAATGTGTCAAAGGTCCGCGTACATGAGTTGGCAAAACAACTCGGTATGGAGAGCAAGGTTGTCCTTGCAAAGCTCCAAGAAATGGGCGAGTTTGTTCGCTCAGCATCATCAACAGTAGAGGCACCAGTTGTCCGTAAGTTGATTGAAATGTATCCCGATGCAAAACCGGTCGAGGAGAAAAAGCCAGTTAAGAAGGCTGCAGCGAAAAAGGCTGCCGCAAAGCCAAAGGGAGAAGTCAGCGCTGAACAAGCAGCTGAACTTGCCGCAGAACTTGGCGTAGATATTGAAGCGTTAAAGCTTGAACAGGCAAAGGCGCAAGCAAATAAGGAAGAGGCTGCAAAGAACGAGGCGGCAGATCGTGCTGCAGAGAATGCAGGAACACCATTGCCTGCAGCTCCAACTCCTTCGGCGCCAGCTCCTCGTCCAGGAAACAATCCGTTCTCAGCAGGTGGCGCAGTTCCTCGTCCACCTCGTCCAGGAAACAATCCATTTTCAACTGGTGGTGCGGTTCCTCGTCCACCACAACGTCCTCAAGGTGCAGGCGCACCACGACCAGGAATGGCTGGATCACGTCCAGGTTCTGTTCGTCCAGGATTTGCGGCACGTCCAGGTGCACCACGACCAGCTGGCGGAGGATTTACTCCACGTCCAGGTGGATCAGCGCCTTCATCATCTCCATATAAATCAAATACACCAGGTGCTGGTGGAACTACTGGCGGACCGCAGCGTCCAGGTGGCGGTCGTCCACCACAACGCGGTGGCGCAGGTGGAGCGTTCGGAAAGAATGCAAGTAAGAAGTCAGGACGTAAACAAAAGTCACGCAAGGCGTTACGCGATGAATTCGACAATATGCAAGCTCCACAATTGGGTGGAGCGGTTGTTCCTCACGGCGATGGAAAGACTCCAATTCGCATGCGTCGTGGTGCATCACTTGCAGATTTCGCAGAAAAGATTGGTGCAGATCCAGCAGCATTAGTAGCAGCGCTATTCCACTTAGGTGAAATGGTTACAGCTACACAATCTGTGGATGCAGATACCTTTGAAATTCTTGGTGTTCAACTTGGCTACAGCATTGAAATTGTTAGCCCAGAAGATGAAGACCGCGAATTGCTATCAGATTTCGATATCGATCTTGCAGGCGAGTTAACAGATCTAGATCCAGATACTTTGGTTGCACGTCCACCTGTAGTAACTGTTATGGGTCACGTTGATCACGGTAAGACATCACTTCTTGATGCGATCCGTAAGTCTGAAGTTATGAAGGGTGAAGCAGGCGGAATTACACAGCACATTGGTGCTTACCAAATTCACCATGATCACGATGGCACAAACCGTGCGATTACATTTATTGATACACCAGGTCACGAAGCGTTTACCGCAATGCGTGCACGTGGTGCGAAGGTAACTGATATCGCTGTACTTGTTGTTGCTGCCGATGATGGAATCATGCCTCAGACAATTGAAGCGTTAAACCACGCTCAAGCAGCAGATGTTCCAATTGTTGTTGCTGTTAACAAGGTTGATAAGGAAGGCGCAAACCCAGACAAGGTTCGCCAACAGTTAACTGAGTACAACTTGATCGCTGAGGAGTACGGCGGAGACACTATTTTCGTAAATGTTTCTGCAAAGGCTGGAATGGGTATTGATCAGCTGATCGACTCAATCCTTCTTACAGCAGATGCTGCGATTGATCTTCGCGCTGTAGCCGATGATGATGCTCGTGGTGTTGCTATTGAAGCTCACCTCGATCGTGGTCGCGGACCAGTTGCAACTGTTCTTGTACAACGCGGAACTCTAAAGATCGGTGATGCAATCGTTGCCGGTAGCGCCTTCGGTCGCGTTCGTGCGATGTTGGATGAGAATGGTGACAACGTTGATACCGCAGGTCCTTCACGTCCCGTTCAAGTTCTTGGTTTCACATCTGTACCAAGCGCAGGAGATACCTTCCTTGTAGCTGATGAAGACCGTACAGCTCGTCAGATCGCTGAAAAGCGTCAGGCAGCAGAACGTAACGCACAGCTTGCTAAGGCTCGCAAGAAGGTTTCACTTGAAGACTTCATGGAGCAATCCAAGATTTCTACTCTCAACCTTATTCTTAAGGGTGACGTTTCTGGTTCTGTTGAAGCGCTAGAGGATGCATTAATGCAGTTGGATGTTGGCGCTGAAGTAGATCTTCGCGTTATTCACCGCGGCGTTGGTGCAATCACCAAGAGCGATATCACCTTGGCATCTGCATCTACTGCAGTTGTGATCGGCTTTAACGTTAAGCCAGAGCCACAAACTGCGATTTATGCTGATCAAGAAGGCGTTGAAGTTCGTTTCTACTCAGTTATCTACAACGCTATTGAAGAGATCGAAATGTCTCTCAAGGGCTTGTTGAAGCCAGAGTACGAAGAAGCGATCATCGGTAACGCTGAAGTTCGCGAGATCTTCAAATCTTCTAAGGCTGGAAATATCGCGGGATCTGTTGTTAAGGATGGAATCATCCGTCGTAACGCAAAGGCACGTATTTTGCGTAACGGAACAGTCTTGGTTGATAACCTCACCATTGATTCACTCAAGCGCTTTAAGGATGATGCCACTGAGGTCCGTGAAGGATTCGAGTGCGGTATTGGCCTTGGAAACATGAAGGAGATCGCGCAAGGCGACATCGTTCAGTGTTTCGAGATGCGCGAGAAAAAGCGAGCATAAGCAATGGGTCAATCACATCGCACTCTGAAGGTCGCTGACCGCATCAAGGTAGTTGTTGCAAACCTACTTGAGACAAAGATTAAAGATCCACGTCTTGGTTTTGTAACAGTTACAGATGCACGCGTTACAGGCGATCTTCAACAAGCATCGGTGTTTTACACAGTTCTCGGTGGCCTCGATGAGCGCGCTGCAACAGCAGCGGCTCTCGAGAGCGCCAAGGGAACGATCCGTTCTGCGTTAGGTCGCGAACTTGGACTTCGTATTACTCCTAGTATTGAATTCTTTGAAGATGGATTGCCAGAAAGTGCATTAGCTCTTGATTCTTTACTTGAAAAGGTTCATGAGCAAGATGCGCAGGTAGCTGAGCTTCGCAAGAACGCGCAATACGCTGGGGGCGAAGATCCTTATAAAGCACCGCGTGTAATCGAAGATTAATTGTGATGCAGCACGGATTTCTGGTTGTCGATAAAGAACCAGGTATGACGAGTCACGATGTTGTTGCAATCGGTCGCAGAGCGCTAGGAACACGCAAGGTTGGCCATGCGGGAACTCTTGATCCAATGGCTACCGGAATCTTGGTGCTGGGATTTAACAACGGCACAAGATTGCTGCAGTACATAACAGATGGCGATAAGACCTATCAAGCAACCGTTGTTCTAGGTGCTGCAACAATTACAGATGATGTTGAAGGTGAAGTAATTAGCACCGCCGACACCGCAGCTGTAACTGATGAGCAAATTATCGCCGAGCTAGCAAAGATGCGCGGAACAATTATGCAGCGTCCAAGTTCAGTATCTGCGGTAAAAATTGATGGAGAGCGCGCATACGATCGTGTTCGATCAGGGGAAGAGGTTGTTCTGCCTGCACGCGAAGTAACAATTTCGCAATTAGATGTACTTGCTATTCGACGCCTTGAAAAAGGAATTGAAATAGATATCGAAGTGACATGCTCGGCAGGTACATTTATTCGTGCAATCGCTCGTGACTGCGGATCTGCACTTGGGGTTGGTGGGCATCTCAATTCATTACGTAGATCAAGGGTTGCAGGTTTTGGCCTTGATCGGGCGGTTTCTTTGCAGCAGTTAAAGAGTGGCGAGTTCTCCACCCTAGATTTTGCAGATGTTGCCCGCGCAACCTTTCCTGTACGCGATATCGCATTGGATGAAAAGCTTGAACTCTCATTTGGAAGAACATTGTCGGCCAATACCGATGATCAGATTTATGCAGGCATATCAGCTTCAAATGAACTGATTGCACTCTTGCAGAATGTTGATGGCAAGGCCAAGCCAATCGCTGTGTTCGCGGCAGCGCAATGATTCTGAGATAATACGAGTATGAGCATTGTTGTAATCGGAAACTTTGATGGAGTTCACAAGGGCCATCAACAGATTCTTAATCGTGCCAAAGCTTTTGCAGGGGATGAAAAAATCGTTGCCCTGACCTTTGATCCCCATCCTGTTTCTGTCTTTGCGCCTGAGCGCGCACCAAGCCTTTTGACGATTCTGACTGACAAAATTGAACTGCTGAAGATTCATAACGCTGATCAAGTTGCGGTCATAAAATTCACAAAAGAGTTTGCAGCAATGTCTCCTGAGGACTTCGTGAATAAGGTGTTAGTTGAACAGTTGAAAGCAACTACAGTAATTGTTGGAGAAAACTTTACGTATGGATTCAAGGCTGCAGGTAATGTAGATTCCTTAAAGGCTCACACCGAATTTGAAACAATCGTGCTTGATCTACAAACTGATGATGCTGATGCGATTTCTTCAACACGAATTCGCAAGGCGATCGTAAATGGCGATGTTGAGTCTGCTCGTGAAATGTTGACCCGTCCGCATCGCTTAGATGGAATTGTTGTGCACGGTGAAAAGCGTGGTCGTGAAATCGGTTATCCAACCGCAAACCTTGGAAATCTAGATAATCAAACGATTCCTGCCGATGGCGTGTATGCAGGTTGGTTAACTGTTGGAATTGATCGCTGGCCAGCTGCGATTTCAATTGGAACAAATCCAACATTTGAAGGTGTTCGCGGGCGACAGGTTGAGGCGTATGCGTTAGATCAAACAGGTCTGGATCTGTATACAAAACCAGCAACTATCGAATTTGGCTGGAGACTTCGAGACACATTGAAATTTGATGGGTTAGAGCCATTACTGGAACAGATGGCCAAGGATTGTCTAGAAGCTCGCAGATTGACCGAGCTCTAAGCGGGGGATTAGCCTCGATTTCAGCTATTACACCGCTGACTGATAACCTAGCCCCTCAATCGAGTTAGCGAGTTTCTCGTGAGTCAAACCGAGAAGCCCTCGTGCTCAGTACATAAGGAGAACAAGAAATGGCATTAACACCAGAAGTAAAGAAAGAAATCATCGCTCAGTACGGTTCTTCACCTACTGACACAGGATCACCTGAAGCTCAGGTCGCGCTCCTATCAAAGCGAATTGATCAGATCACTGATCACTTGAAGGCTAACCCACATGATCACCACAACCGTCGTGGTCTTTTGTTGTTAGTTGGACGTCGTCGTCGCATCCTTCAGTACCTTGCGAAGACAGATATCAACCGTTACCGCGCAATTATCGAGAAGCTCGGTATTCGCCGCTAATTAAGTAAAACCAATCTGCCGTAGAGCAATGATCCTCGGTAGTGGTTTCCGCGCAGTACTTCCTTTCAAAGGAATCAATTCGCGTGAACTTCGATCGAAGATTCTTGCTTCTTGAGCAGATTACAAAGCCCAACAATTCTGTTGTGCTTTCAATCTACAAAGAGGAGGACCCATGGAGGGTCAAGAGGTTCAGTCAGCCGTTGCAGTTATTGATAACGGAAAATTCGGAAAACGAGAGATTCGTTTTGAAACAGGTCGCCTAGCGCGCCAAGCAGCTGGAGCTGCAGCTGTTTATCTAGATGATCAAACAATGATCTTCTCAGCGACAACAGCATCAAAAACTCCAAAGGATCAATTTGATTTCTTCCCATTAACAGTTGATGTTGAAGAGAAGATGTACGCAGTTGGTCGTATCCCAGGATCATTCTTCCGTCGCGAAGGTCGTCCATCAGAGGATGCAATTCTTACCTGTCGTTTGATCGACCGCCCATTGCGTCCTTCATTCGTAAAGGGTCTTCGTAATGAAGTTCAGATCGTTGTGACTGTAATGGCACTCGATCCAGATCACATGTATGACGTAATCGCGATCAATGCGGCTTCAATGTCTACACAACTTGCAGGTCTACCATTCTCTGGTCCAATCGGTGGCGTTCGCGTTGCTTTGATTGATGGTCAGTGGGTTGCATTCCCTAACCACTCACAGGTTGCTAACGCAGTCTTTGACATGGTTGTTGCAGGTCGCGTTAATAATGACGATGTTGCAATCATGATGGTTGAAGCAGAAGCTACAGAACGCACAATTGAATTAATCAAGGGTGGCGCACCAACTCCTACTGAAGAGGTTGTTGCACAAGGACTTGATGCAGCAAAGCCATTTATCAAGATTCTCTGTGATGCACAGTCAGCTCTTGCAAAGGTGGCCGCAAAGCCAACTGCAGAGTTCCCGGTTTTCTTGGATTACCAGGATGATGTATTTGCAGCTGTTGAAAAGACAGCTAAGGATGATCTTGCAAAGGCGCTAACAATTGCTGGTAAGCAAGAGCGCGAAACAAAGATCGATGAGATCTCTGCTTCAACAAAGGATTCTGTAAATGCACAATTTGAAGGACGTGAAAAGGAAGTTTCTGCAGCGTTCCGTTCATTAACAAAGAAGCTTGTACGTCAGCGCGTATTGCGTGACAAGATTCGTATCGATGGTCGCGGTCTTCGTGATATCCGTGCGCTATCTGCAGAGGTTGAAGTTATTCCTCGCGTACACGGTTCAGCGATCTTCGAGCGTGGAGAGACACAGATTCTTGGAATCACAACTCTTAACATGCTAAAGATGGAGCAACAGCTCGATACTTTGAACCCTGAAAATCACAAGCGTTACATGCACAACTACAACTTCCCACCATATTCAACTGGTGAAACAGGTCGTGTTGGTACACCAAAGCGCCGCGAAATCGGTCACGGTGCACTTGCAGAGCGCGCATTGATTCCAGTACTTCCAAGTCGCGAAGAGTTCCCTTACGCAATCCGTCAGGTCTCTGAAGCTCTTGGTTCAAATGGTTCAACATCAATGGGTTCAGTATGTGCATCAACACTTGCACTTCTCAACGCAGGTGTTCCACTACGTGCACCAGTTGCAGGTATTGCAATGGGTCTAATCTCAGATGATGTTGATGGCAAGGTTGAGTACGTTGCGTTGACAGATATCTTGGGTGCAGAAGATGCATTCGGAGACATGGACTTCAAGGTTGCGGGAACAAAAGACTTTGTTACAGCGCTACAGCTAGACACAAAGCTTGATGGAATCCCTGCATCTGTTCTTGCTGGCGCACTTCACCAAGCAAAGGAAGCGCGTCTTGCGATTCTTGATGTTATGGCTGAAGCAATTGATGCTCCAGATGAGATGAGCCCATTTGCTCCACGCATTATCTCTGTAAAGATTCCAGTAGATCAGATCGGTGCAGTAATCGGACCTAAGGGAAAGATTATTAACCAGATTCAAGATGAGACTGGCGCAGATATCTCAATCGAAGAGGATGGAACTATTTACATCGGCGCAACCGATGGTCCATCAGCTGAGGCTGCACGTGCTCAAATCAATGCAATTGCAAACCCACAGATGCCAGAGGTTGGCGAGCGTTACCTAGGTACAGTCGTGAAGCTTGCAGCATTTGGTGCATTCATCTCATTGATGCCAGGTAAGGATGGCTTGCTGCATGTATCTCAGATTCGCAAGATGCATGGCGGAAAGCGCATTGAAAACCTTGAAGAAGTCATGAAGGTTGGCGACAAGATTCAGGTTGAGATCGGCGAGATTGATCCAAAGGGCAAGCTGTCTTTGGTTCCTGTTCTTGAAGATGGAACAACTGGTTCTGCTGAATAAATGAGCGTACGTCGTTCAGTTTTACCTAGCGGTCTGCGTATCGTTACTGAAGAAGTTCCTTCGGTACGCAGCGCCGCGATCGGTATCTGGGTGAATGTTGGTTCTCGTGATGAAACCCCGGCGGTTGCTGGGGCTTCTCACTTTCTAGAGCATTTATTGTTCAAAGGAACAAAGCGTCGCAACGCATTAGAGATTTCAGCTTCAATTGAATCTGTTGGTGGCGAAATGAACGCCTTCACCAGCAAGGAGTACACCTGCTTCTATGCACGTGTCATTGATACGGATCTTCCAATGGCAATCGATGTTGTTTCAGATTTAATTACATCATCAGTTGTATCAGCGCTAGATGTTGATGCAGAGCGCAAAGTTGTCCTAGAAGAGATTGCAATGCGCGATGACGACCCTAGCGATCTAGTGCATGACCTGTATGCCGAAACTTATTATGGCGATACTCAATTAGGTCGTCCGATTCTTGGCACCATTGATTCAATTAATAACATGTCACGCAATTCAGTATTTAATTACTACAAAAAGCGTTACTTGCCGCAGGATTTAGTTGTTGCAGTAGCTGGAAATATTAAGCATAAAAAAGTTGTGGCAATGGTTGAGGCAGCGCTGTCGCAAGATGGCTTCTTAGATGTTAAGGGCACGCCGGTTATCCGCCCCAATGTTCCCGTAAAGAAGAGTGTGCAAAAGTCAGTAGGACTTATTAATAGACCAACTGAGCAGGCGCATATGTTTTATGGCATGGAGGGCGTTGCTCGTCATGATGATCGACGCTTTGCTATGGGAATTTTGGCATCAGCACTTGGTGGAGGAATGTCTTCACGTCTATTCCAAGAGATCCGTGAAAAGCGCGGCCTTGCTTACTCTGTATATGCATATGCACAGCAATTCGCGGGTAGCGGACAAATTGGTTTTTACGCCGGATGTAATCCATCAAAGGCTATTGAAGTTGTAGAAATCATTCGCGAAGTTTTAGCTGATGTTGCAGATAATGGAATGTCCCATGAGGAGATTGAGCGAGCCAAAGGTGCGGTCCGTGGCTCATTGGTATTGAGCCAGGAAGATTCCGGCTCACGCATGAGTCGAATCGGTAAAAACGAGATTGTCTACGGCCACGTGATGGGCTTTGACGATATTTTGAAGGCTGTGTCTGCGGTTAATGCACAAGACATTAAGGAAATTGCTAGCGCCTTTCTGACTAAAACGCCTACCCTTGCACTTGTTGGTCCATTCAAATCAGAGTCAAAGTTTGAGAAGGTGTTGAGCAAATGATCAATGTTGCTGTCTTAGGTGCACGCGGTCGAATGGGCTCTGAAGTTGTAAAAGCAGTCGAAGCAGCAGATGGCTTAGCTCTGGTGGCTGCTTTAGATATGGGTGATTCGATTGAGCAACTTAAAGGATCTGCTGCACACGTAGTCGTTGATTTCACGACCCCGGATAGCGTCATGGCTAACCTTGAATTTCTAATTAACAGCGGAATCAATGTTGTAGTTGGAACAACTGGATTTGATGATTCAAAGCTTGCAACAGTGAAAGGTTGGCTTGCAGCCAATCCTTCAGTTGGCGTTTTGATTGCTCCAAACTTTGCCATTGGCGCTGTATTGATGATGGAGTTTGCTGCAAAGGCTGCGAAGTACTTTGAATCTGCAGAAATAATTGAACTTCACCACCCAGCAAAGGTGGATGCGCCATCAGGAACCGCTGCTCGCACCGCCGAATTAATGACAGCGGCTCGTAAAGAGACAGGGCTTGGCGCAATGCCAGATGCGACAACATCATCTTTAGATGGGGCGCGTGGCGCTGTTGTTGGCGATATTCCAGTGCACTCAGTTCGCGCACGTGGATTAGTTGCACACCAGGAAGTTTTGTTTGGCGGTCTAGGGGAGACCTTAACTATTCGTCACGATTCGATTGACCGTGCAGGATTTATGCCAGGCGTTATTCTTGGCGTACGTAAAATAATCAATCATCCTGGCCTGACTCATGGCCTAGATAAGTTCATGTAAGGAGCGATGATGTCTAAAGATCAAATCACAATGTACGGTGCAGATTGGTGTGGAGATTGCCGTCGCTCAAAGCGTTTACTCGAAGAGCTCAATGTTGAATACACATTGATCGATACCGATGCAGATGTAACTGCTGCGGACAAGGTTATCGAGATCAATGGTGGAGCCAAGTCAATTCCAGTTATTGTTTTCTCAGATGGAACGCACTTAACTGAGCCATCAGATATTGATCTGAAGGCAAAGCTTCAGTCGCTCAATATTATCTAGAGCCAGTTATAAATCACTGCCGATGAAACGGCAGCAGAAATAACCACAATCGGAAACGGTGCTTTCAGCATCAATGCGATTACAGCAACACATAATCCAGCGATCCGTTGATCAATCATGAGCTTTGATTTTTCCGAAAAGCTTTGGACTGCGACTAACGCGCTTAATAGTGCAATGGGGATGAGTGCGTTAACTCGTTGAATCTTTGGATGCGAGAGCCATCTTTCTGGCACAGAATGTCCTGAGTACTTCAGCAAGAAAGCTATTGCGCTTGTTCCTATTGTTGCGATCCACAATGAGTTCATCGTTTTAACCCCACCACAATGGCGATAAATGCTGTTGCAATTATTGGAAGTCCTGCAGGCAGAATCGGCGTCATTACGATTGCAAATATTGCACATCCAACTGCAAGCATTCGCTCAAAATTACCAACTAAGCGTGGCCAGACAAGGCCCAGAAATGCAGCGGGAACAGCAGAATCTAATCCGAATGCGCGAATGTCTCCCATTGCTTGTGCGCCTAATGCACCTGCAAGAGTGAATAAGTTCCAAAAAACAAAGACTCCAATACCTGTGTACCAGAATCCCTTTCGCATCTCATCGGCTCCGCGAACCTCTTGGCCAAGTGCAACACCAGTTGATTCATCAATTGTTACTTGTGCCGCAAGGACTCTCTTTATTCCGTTAACCTTCAATCGTGGAGCCATGATGACTCCATACAAAGCGTTACGAACTCCAAGTAAAGATGCTGTTGCAATTCCGCTGAGTGCAGTTCCGCCGGCGCCAAGTACTCCGATAACTGCAAATTGTGATGCACCGGAAAAAGTTAATAATGAGAGTAAGCAGCTTTGCAGGACAGAAAACCCATTAGCGACAGAGGCCGCCCCAAAGGCCACTCCATAGGCTCCCACGGTCAGGGAAACGCTCATGGAATCTCTGAAAGTGGCGGAGACTACTTTGGACACGCGGCTATTGTGCCGTATAAATCCAAGAGCCCATAGGGGCAACTGGATAGGGTGCGACCATGAGTGAAGAGATTATTTACCGCGACGATGTAACCGTTGAATTAGTGAAATCCAGTGCTAGCGATGCAGATGTTATTTGGGCTGCACGTGTATCGACCGCTGGAGAGCAATCAATGGATGAGATTGGCGAGGATCCAGCCCGTTCTGCTGGTCTGATCAACTATCTTGCACGCGAGCGTCATGGATCTCCATTCGAGCACACATCAATGACATTTTTTGTTTCAGCTCCAATCTTTGTATTCCGAGAATTTATGCGCCACCGCATCGCTTCATACAATGAAGAAAGCGGTCGTTATCGCGAACTCAAGCCTGTCTTTTACATTCCTTCAAAGGATCGAAAGTTAGTTCAGGTTGGTAAGACAGGTGCGTACACATTTGTTGATGGAACAACTGAGCAGTTTGATGTAACAGTTTCTTCTATGAAGGTTGCATATGTTGCCGCATACGAGAGCTACCAAAAGATGTTGGATGCGGGCGTTGCTCGAGAAGTTGCCCGCGCAGTTCTGCCAGTGGCTACATATTCATCTATGTATGTAACTATGAATGCCCGCGCATTAATGAACTTCCTATCCCTTCGCACAGCCCGCGAAGGTTCACATTTCCCAAGCTATCCACAACGTGAAATTGAGATGGTTGCAGAGAAAATGGAAGCGGAATTTGCGAAATTAATGCCGCTTACATACGGAGCCTTTGAAAAGTCTGGACGAATCGCCCCTTAATACGGGTAGAGTTCACCGCATGACAACCGCAGCTCCATTTGGACGGCTTCTGACCGCAATGGTCACGCCCTTCACAAAAGATGGTGCGATCGATTGGGCAGGGGTTGAAACTCTTGCAGCTCACCTAGTTGCCAATGGCCATGATGGAATTGTGGTTAATGGAACAACTGGTGAAGCGCCAACAACTAAATCCTCTGAAAAAGAGGAGATCATTCGAGTTGTTCGTAACACTGTTGGTCCAACGATTAAGGTTTTATCTGGCGCTGGCGACAATGAAACTGAGTATTCAATCAATCAAGCTAAGCGAACAGAAAAAGCTGGCGCAGATGGATTGCTTGTAGTTACTCCGTATTACAACAAGCCACCACAAGCAGGAATCGAAGCGCACTTCCGCGCAGTTGCCGATGCAACCGATCTTCCGATGATGATGTATGACATTCCAGGTCGCACCGGAGTTCCAATCGAACCAGACACACTTGTTCGCCTTTCAGAACATCCACGCATCGTCGCTCTTAAAGATGCAAAGGGAGATGTAGCTTCAACATCATGGGTAATTAAGCGTTGTGGAATTCCTGTGTACTCAGGAGATGACATTCTCAATCTGCCATTGCTTTCAGTAGGAGCAGTTGGATTTGTTTCCGTATGTGGTCACACTGTTGGTAAAGATCTTCGCGAACTGCTTGATGCTTGGTTTGCCGGGAACTCTGCTCGTGCTTTAGAGATTCATCAGAAGTTGTTGCCTGTTTACACCGGCACCTTCCGTACTCAAGGAGCAATCCTGACTAAGGCAGCCCTGACTTTGATGGGTCTTCCTGGTGGTCACACACGTCTTCCTCTAGTCGATGCTACCGAAGCACAGATTGCGCAATTGCGTGAAGATCTTCGTGCTGGTGGCGTTGCAGTTAACTAATGAATCATCCACATCCAAACTTAAGTACTCCGCCAAAGCTTGTTGATGGCGGCTTACGTATCGTCGCACTTGGTGGTTTAACTGAAATTGGCCGCAACATGACGGTCTTTGAATATAAATCTAAGTTACTTATTGTTGATTGCGGTGTACTTTTTCCAGAAGATAATCAACCCGGAATTGATTTAATCCTGCCTGATTTTTCATATATCCGAGATCGCCTCGATGATGTTGTGGCAATCTTTTTAACTCACGGCCACGAAGATCACATTGGCGCTGTTCCATACCTATTGCGCGAACGTGGAGATATTGCAATTTATGGATCTGCATTGACTCTTGCGCTGATCACCGCCAAGTTAAAGGAACACCGGATTACTCCACTTACACGTGAAGTAAAAGAGGGCGGCACTGAAGATATTGGTCCATTCACACTGGAGTTTGTTGCGGTAAACCACTCCATTCCGGATGCACTTGCAGTAGTTATTAACACCGATGCTGGACGGGTTCTTGCTACTGGGGACTTTAAAATGGATCAACTTCCATTGGATGGGCGCATCACCGATCTGCGCACCTTTGCTCGCCTTGGTGAACAAGGTGTTGATTTGTTTATGGTTGATTCAACAAATGCTGATATTCCAGGTTTCACACCTTCTGAACGCGAAATTATGCCTGCTCTCAATCGCGTCATCTCATCAACTAGACGTCGCGTCATCGTTGCCTCCTTCTCTTCGCACGTACACCGTGTTCAGCAGGTAATTGATATTGCAGCGCAACATGGTCGCAAGGTTGTCTTTATTGGGCGTTCTATGGTTCGAAATATGAAGATCGCTGAAGACATGGGTTATCTCAATGTTCCAGCTGACCTTGTGATGGATGCAAAAGATTTAGATCAATACGATGACAATGTTGTTTTGATTTGCACAGGTTCACAGGGCGAGCCGATGGCGGCGCTTTCGCGAATGGCTAATGGAGATCACCAAATTCGAGTAGGCGAGGGCGATACAGTCATTCTTGCTTCATCATTGATTCCTGGAAATGAAAACTCTGTTTTCCGGGTGATTAATGAGTTAACACGTTTTGGTGCAAAGGTTGTTCATAAAGCTAATGCAATGGTTCACGTATCTGGCCATGCAGCTGCAGGTGAATTGCTGTATTGCTACAACATCGTTAAGCCAAAGTATGTGCTGCCAATTCATGGCGAATGGCGTCACCTAAAGGCAAATGCTGAATTAGCTATTCAATCAGGCGTACCTCGCGGCAATACCTTCATTATTGATAATGGTGTTGTAATCGATCTTGTTGACCATGAAGCTGAAATCGTTGGCGCAATTCCTGTTGGCTTTGTCTTTGTTGATGGTCAAAGCATTGGAGATATCACCGAAAGCTCTTTGAAGGATCGTCGAATTTTGGGTGAAGAAGGATTTATCTCCTGCGTAGTTGTTATCGATTCTCAAAGTGGAAAAATCGTTGCAGGTCCTGATATTCATGCACGTGGATTTAATGAAGATGCTGCGATGTTTGATGAGGTAAAGCTTCGCATTGAAAAAGCGCTTGCAACCGCTGTTACTGATGGAATCAATGGAACGCATCAGCTATCTCAGATTGTTCGAAAGACTATTGGTGGTTGGGTTGGGGGAGAACACCGTCGAAAGCCGATGATTGTCCCTGTCGTTATAGAGGTTTAGACCGCGGCGCGCCTAGTAGGTTAGAAATTGCCATTCCTTTACGATCGGGCGTGTGGCTAAAAGAAAAAAAGCGAAATCTAAGTCAGGTGCTGTAGGCGGAGCACTTGGACGAGGAGTCGGCGCAACTTGGCGTTTGATCTCTAAAACTCTTGGAAAAAGTGTTCGCTTTTTGGCACGCGGTGCTCGTGACCTAGATCCGGCACATCAACGCGATGGAATCGCATTCTTAATTTTAATTGTTGCTTTAATTGCAGCTGCCGGAACTTGGTTTAACTCAGATAACTTGGTTGGCCGTGCTGTCTATTCAGTAACGTATGGCGCATTTGGTCGTATCGGATTTTTCGCACCTGTCGTGCTTATCTACTTTGCATTTAGATTATTTAGAGTCCCGGAAGATTCAAAAGCTACTGGCCGAATCATTATTGGAACCTTTGCGCTTTTGCTTTCATCAACTGGTTTATCGCACTTACTCAATGGTTCTGTAGGCACAGGTGCTACCGCTATGCGCCATGGCGGTGGATGGCTCGGTTATGCAGTCACAAAACCTTTAGTTGGTCTTATGACATCGGTGCTCACTTATCCAGTTCTTGTCATTCTGTTTATCTTCGGCGTTCTTGTTGCCACAGCAACACCTGTTTCTGAAGTAATTGCACGAATTACTAATCTAAGCAGCTGGCTATGGTCGAAGAAGCCTGTACGTAGAGAACGTGTTGAAGAAGAGTTTGAAATTTCAGATACCCCAGCTTTTGATACTCCAGTAGTTGCTGCATGGAATGAGCCAGAGGAAGAGGAAGAAGAAACTGAACTAGACGAGGAGAGCTTTGATGAAGAGTTCACCGTTGAGGTTCCGGTTGCACCCGTAGTACATGCCAATGAAAACACCGTTGCAGCTAAGCGTCCTGAGCAGCTTCTTTTAACCGCAGATGTTAAGTACGAACTTCCTGCACCAGATATTTTGCGAGCAGGGCCTGCCGCTAAGGCAAAGAGCAAGGCAAATGAAACAGTTGTTGCTGCTCTGACTGAAGTTTTCTTGCAGTTTGAAATTGATGCGCAAGTAACGGGCTTTATGCGCGGACCCACAGTTACACGATACGAAGTAGAGCTTGGTAACGCGGTAAAGGTTGAACGAATTACAGCACTAGCTAAAAACATTTCATATGCGGTTGCTAGCAGCGATGTTCGAATTCTTTCACCAATTCCTGGTAAATCAGCTGTAGGTATTGAAATTCCAAATGCCGATCGTGAAATCGTCGCATTAGGCGATGTATTGCGCTCAACAGTTGCTGGTCAAGACTTACATCCAATGCTCGTAGCGTTAGGCAAGGATGTTGAAGGTAACTTTGTTTGTGCGAACCTCGCAAAGATGCCTCACTTGCTAGTTGCGGGTGCAACAGGTGCAGGTAAGTCATCAATGATAAACGCGATGATCACTTCGATTTTGATGCGCGCTACACCAGATGATGTTCGATTGGTTTTGATTGATCCAAAGCGAGTTGAACTAACGGCGTATGAAGGTATTCCTCACTTGATTACTCCAATCATCACGAACCCTAAAAAGGCAGCAGATGCACTGACATGGGTTGTGCGCGAGATGGATCTTCGTTATGAGGATCTTTCTACATTTGGCTTCAGACATATTGATGACTTTAATAAAGCGGTTCGTGCAGGAAAGGTACGTGTTCCCGAAGGAAGCGATCGCACCGTAGAGCCTTACCCATACTTGCTTGTCATTATTGATGAGCTTGCAGATTTGATGATGGTTGCTGCTAAAGAGGTTGAAGAGTCAGTTGTTCGAATTACTCAGTTGGCCCGTTCTGCTGGTATTCACCTGGTACTTGCAACACAAAGACCTTCTGTAGATGTTGTAACAGGATTGATTAAGGCAAATGTACCTTCACGACTTTCCTTTGCTACAAGTTCACTTGCTGATAGCCGAGTTATTTTGGATAGCCCTGGGGCTGAAAAGCTTGTTGGACAAGGTGATGGTTTGTTTATTCCTATGGGCGCAAGCCGTGCAATACGTATTCAGGGTGCATATGTTTCAGAACGTGAAATTGAAGCTGTAACGACTCATGTTAAGAAGCAACTTAAGCCGCGATATCGCGATGATGTGACCGCTCCTGTAAATCAGATGAAGATGGTTGATAAAGAAATTGGCGATGATTTAGATATCTTGTGCCAAGCTGTTGAATTAGTTGTAGGTACTCAATTTGGTTCAACATCAATGTTGCAGCGAAAGTTACGAGTCGGATTTGCTAAAGCTGGGCGATTAATGGATCTCATGGAGTCGCGAGGAATAGTCGGCCCATCTGAAGGTTCTAAGGCTCGCACAGTGTTAGTTAAGCCTGATGAACTTGATTCAGTGCTTGCCACGCTACGGGATTACTAAGCGTTTCCAGTTTCACCCCTTGAATTCACTCTAGCGTCTAGTCACCCTAACCCTGAGCGACTTACACTTAGACCTCACCCGTTACCCCCTATAGAGGATTAGTAAATGTCACTCGGATCAATGATCTCTAAAGCTCGCCTTGAGGCGCGCCTTAGTGTCGAAGATCTTTCTGCCTCTACAAATATTCGTGTTCCGCTGCTTCGTGAAATTGAAGCAAACAACTTCGCAAATTGCGGTGGTGAAACGTACGCACGTGGGCATATCCGAAATATTGCTCAGCGATTAGGGGTAGACCCGCAAATCTTCCTAACTGCATTTGAAGATGAACATATGCAGGTGGATCGTTCAATGCAGGACATGCTTGTTGAAACTAGTGCGATGAAACAACCGGATGAAGTCCGAAAAGTTTCTTGGAAGGTTTTAGCAACAATCTCTGTCGCTTCATTAGGTATTGCTGGTCTTGTTCAAATTATTGTGTCAAATACTTCATCTCCAAATGTGCCAGCGCCGATAGCGATAGCATCAAGCACTGCGGTTGCCACGACTACTGCAACTCCGAAAGCTACTCCTTCGGAAGAGGCAACGGTTTCTACTGGAACTGGAGTAGAGGTAGTCATTACCGCTGCGCGTGCCAAGAGTTGGTTGTTTGTTTCAGATGCATCTGGCCGCACTTTGTTTAGTGGACAGATCTCGCCAGGTATCACTAAGACTTTTACTTCGGATGGCTTGCTGAATTTCAAGATCGGCAATGCTGGTGGCGTAGATCTTGTGGTTAATGGCAAGAAGGTGGATTCAATCGGTGCTGATGGGGAAGTAGTAAGCGTTTCATACGGTTTAGATTCTTAAATCCACCAAACAAGGTAAGATCGCGCAAATGAAGCGCACGGTAGCTGTAGTCACTTTAGGGTGCGCACGCAATGAGGTTGATTCCGAGGAGCTAGCTGGTCGTTTAGCTGCGGACGGATGGACCCTTGTAGATGATGTTGAATCAGCCGAGGTGGCCTTAGTAAACACCTGTGGCTTTATTGAATCAGCTAAAAAAGACTCCGTTGACGCATTGCTTGAAGCGAACTCGCTAAAGGGTCATGGAACTACACGCGCAGTAGTTGCGGTTGGCTGCATGGCTGAACGTTACGGAAATGAATTAGCGGATGCGCTGCCAGAGGCAGATGCAATTTTAGGTTTTGATGATTACAAAGATATTTCTGCACGTTTGCAATCTATTGTCGCAGGGGAATCACATAAGGCACATGTTCCTCGTGATCGACGCGCTTTGTTGCCAATTGCACCCGCAGACCGCGCAGATTCGCGCGAAGTTGAAGAGTTCTCTCGTAAGCGTTTAGGAAATGCTCCTTGGGCTCCTTTGAAGATCGCTTCTGGGTGTGATCGACGCTGCTCGTTCTGCGCCATTCCGTACTTCCGCGGCTCATTCATTTCTCGAAAGCCAGTGGAGATTCTTAAGGAAGCCAAGTGGCTTGCCGAAAATGGTGTTACTGAGATGTTCTTAGTTAGCGAGAACACAACCTCATACGGAAAAGATCTTGGTGATCTACAGCTAATGGAAAAGATTCTTCCTGAAATTGCAGCTTTGTCAGGGGTCGAGAGGGTGCGACTTTCGTATTTGCAACCTGCAGAAATGCGTCCAACGTTGTTACAAGCAATGATTGCAACGGATAAAACCGCGCCGTACTTTGATCTTTCATTCCAACACACAAGTCCAACTGTCCTGCGCAGGATGCGTCGCTTTGGAGATAGCGAAAAATTCTTGCATCTGATTAATCAGATTCGAGTACTTTCTCCTGAAGCGGGCATCCGATCAAACTTTATCGTCGGATTTCCGGGTGAAACGCAGGAAGATTTTGATGATCTTGCGAACTTTATTACTCAGGCCAAGCTTGATGCTGTCGGAGTATTTGGATATTCAGATGAGGACAACACAGAGGCTCTTGATCTGTCAGACAAGGTTGATCCAGAAGTAATCGCTCAACGCGTTGAGACTCTGTCATCTCTTGCAGATGAGATGGTTTCTTTGCGCGCACAAGCACGAATTGGTGAAACTATTCGAGTGCTCATCGAAGATGAAGAGCTACAAGAGGGAAGAGCGGCTCACCAAGGTCCTGAAGTTGATGGAACTACATCTTTTATTGGGACTGATTACAAAGTGGGGCAGTACGTTGATGCCGTGGTGATTGATTCTATGGGTGCAGATTTGGTGGCTAAGCCTTTATGAATTTACCAGCATTTATAACTCCAAATTTCATTACCGTTTTGCGATTACTTTTTGTTCCAGTCGGTGCTTACACCTTATTTAAAAATGGTGGAGATGACATTACTTGGCAATATATTTCTTGGTGTGTTTTCTTTGTATTGGGTATGTCAGATGTTCTTGATGGGAAGTTAGCGCGTAGCAGAGGAACAATTACAAAATTTGGTGAGTTTCTAGATCCAGTTGCAGACAAATTTATGATCGGAACCGCGATGGTTTCATTATCAATCTTGGGACGTATGCCTTGGTGGATCACAATCGTGATCTTGGTCCGTGAAGTTGGTATCACCCTGTTTCGTCTTTCAGTCATTAAGCGCGGCGTTATTCCAGCAAATAAGGGCGGCAAAGTTAAAGCGATGATGCAAAACTTTGGAACAGGCTTCTACGTGCTTCCATTAAGCGAGAGCTTGTACTGGTTCCGCGATGGATTCATGTACATAGCAGTTGTACTCACTATCGTTACTGGTGCGTACTATGTAAAATCGGCATTCACCAAGAGTTCTTAATTACAGAAAGAAGCACCATGGCGCTATCAAACGAAATAATTGGCTTTGCTGCCGAGATCGTTGATCATCTGCGCCAACGCGGAGAAACAATCAGTACTGCAGAGTCTTTAACGGCTGGAGCTGTAAGTTCGGCGATCGTCACAATTTCTGGAGCATCCGATGTTTTCGTTGGGGGAGTCACCGCTTATCGGGATGAAATTAAGGTTTCGCATTTAAGTGTGGATCCAGCGCTCATTGAAAAGCACACTGTTATTAGCGAAGAGGTAGCGGTTGCAATGGCAAAGGGTGCGATCAAATCCTTCGGTACTACGTGGGCTATTGGCACAACAGGGGTTGCGGGACCGAATCCATTAGATGGCCATCCAGTAGGCGTTGTTTGGGTTGCCATCGAGGGGCCCATAAGCCAGACGATTGAATTGTCGCTTTCAGGTGAACGCGAATCCGTGCGAAACGCAGCTACATCAAGCGCGATTGCCACCTTTGCGCGTATCCTTAGACATCGCAATTAAAGGTTCGATGTAGAGATCGACATTTGAAGGGAGTATGACAATGGTTCTATTACGTGAAGCTGTTGGCCAGACCCTTCGTTCTGCTCGCACAGCACAAGGTCGCACCTTGCGCGATGTTGCTCGCGACGCACGCGTTTCACTTGGATACCTTTCAGAGGTTGAACGTGGTCAGAAGGAAGCATCATCTGAACTACTGAATGCAATTTGTTCAGCACTTGGACTTTCACTGTCAGGCGTATTCAGCGATGTATCTACAGAGCTTAAGAGCCGTGAGGGCGTAACTCTCACAGTTGTCGATGCCGCTTAATAAGTACGCGCCACAAGTAGCAACTCACCGCCGTACACAAAATGCAATTCTTGAATCAACTAAACAACTGATTGCAACAACTGGCATCAAAAAGATGTCAATGATTGAAATTGCAGATTCTTCCGAGGTTTCCCGCGCAACTTTGTACAACCATTACCGCGATAAAGAAAGCGTAATTCGCGCCTTGTGTGAATCAGAGTTAGCACGGCTTGTGCAAGTAGCTCAAGCCGCAGCTGACACAACAAAGGCGTTGGAAGAGCTATCAATTCAAGTTTCTACAGATCCGGCACTTGCTGCAATGCGAATTCAGGATCCAGATCAATTAACACTTGCATTGACTAAGCATGATGATCAACTGTGGATGGCTTTTGGCATCGCTTTAAATCATTTACTCGGCAATGCAAAAGGCGCGTTGGCTCTACGGTGGTTACTGGGCCAGGCGTTACACCCACTAAGCGCGGAGCAATCACGCGCTCAAGCAGAAGCACTGTCAGGCATTGCGAATCTCTGATCTTCGCGAACGAATCACCTTGTCATTTGGTGATTCCTGGGCGCCCTCATTCTCTTCAGATATTGCTATATCTGAACTAGGAAGCAAGAGCGTTAATGAGGCGTTGGCTTCGGGAGTTGAGCCAGATGTTATTTGGAAAGCAGTCTGCAGGGCTCATCCAACTGAGACTGAAAAGTACAAGTACTAATGCCAATCACCGCGCATTTATTTACTGAAGATGTAAATAAGCCAGCACTTGTATTAGTGCATGGCTTGGGATCTGCAGGAAATATTTGGAAGAGCCTTATTCCGCAGTTACAGAAAGATTTCAGTGTTATCGCTGTAGATCTTCCAGGTCACGGGGTCTCAGAAATTGATGAAGGTGAATCTGTTGATCCAACTTCGCTTGCCCGTGCAATTGTTGAAGAGGTATCTCGTGCCCATAACGTTTCTGAAATGCATGTAGCGGGAAACTCCTTAGGTGGGTGGATCGCACTTGAAATGGGAGCGGTTGCACCTGATAAGGTCAAAAGTATTACCGCTCTTGCGCCAGCAGGCTTGTGGCACGAACTTCCTATGCGCAAATATCCGCCAAGTCTCGACGCGCGCTTTCTCGCCAAGATTTCTCAGCACTTTATGCGCATCGCATATCACTTGCCACCTTTGAAGGCGATTGGTTACAAAAAGATTACTCACTTATGGCGTGAGCTAAGTTTTGAATCTTGTCGCGATTCAGTATTAGCAATGGCAAACTCTAAAGGTTACATGCCTTTATGGAGCGGAATCAGAGGACGTAAGTTTAAATCCCATGTACCAGAACATGTTGATGTTTCAATCATCTTCGGAGATTACGATTTAACGTTGCCTGAGGAGATCGCACAAGAAAAGGAAGTTGCACCTGCTCATTCACATTGGGTAGTTGTAGATAACTGTGCGCATGTCATCATGTGGAACTACCCAGATATGACAGTAGATTTCATTAAAAGAACTGCAAGAGTTTGAAGATGGCCTTATCTGAAGGAATTAAAAAGCGCGAAGTTGATTTAGTTCTATTGCTTGTTGCCTTCTTTTGGGGCTCAAGCTATTTAGCTGCGAAGGTATTGACCGAACACACGCCAGTTTTATCTGTGCTCGGCCTCCGCTTTGCTGTGACATCCATCGGAATGGTCATCGTGTGGCTCTTTAGGCGAGATCGATTTCAAAGGCCTGAATGGATTCTGGGCTCAATTTTGGGAGCTAGCCAAGCCTTCATTTTATTTTGTGAAACCGCAGGCGTTTCAAAGACCACGGCAACTAATGCTGGCTTAATCATTTCGCTAACGATCGTGATGACTCCAATTTTGGAGTCAATTGCATCCAAGAACTGGTTACCTCGCGGCTTTTTTGTTGCAGCAGTTGTTGCCGTTGTTGGAGTGGCCTTACTTGTCTCTGGCGAGGGATTTTCTGCACCCGGGCTTGGAGATTGGTTGATGTTGCTAGCAGCATTGATTCGATCAATACATGTAACGGCCATGGGGCATCTGACTAGAGGTCGCACATACAGCACAGTCAATATGACTTTGATACAGAGCCTGACTTGTGGAGTTATTTTCAGTGTGTTGAGCTACAAAGATATGACTGAAGCGATTTCTCACTTTGCTGCTGCGCAATGGTACGGATTGCTGTACTTAAGTCTGTTATGCGGGCTATTTTCATTCCTTGCAAATTTGTGGGCTATCCGCAGAACCTCGGCATCTCGTGCGGGATTACTGCTATCAACCGAACCTATATGGGCGGTTGTAGTCGGAATAACTGTTGGAGGAGAAACGCTGGCAGCACTTGGTGTTATCGGTGCGATTTTGATCTTAGCGTCAACCTTTTGGGGTCAACGTATTGAAGCTGCCCACCGCGAAAAGGGATTAACAGTAAACCTCTAGCACCCAAGGATCTTTTGATGTTGCTTCAATTAATGTGCAGGGAAATGATTGTGAAATATATGCTTGAAGTTGTTGTGGGTTTGTAATTCCAATTTCAGATTGAAGTAAGTGCCGGGTAACTTCGCCGCGAGTCTTTTTTGACATGTGTGTGATTACCTTTTTTTCGCCATCGACCGTGGTGAAGACTTTTACTTCAACGGTTTTTTCAATGGGGGATTGCCACACAGTTTGGTAAGTCGAGGAACGACAGTCGATGATTAAATCACTCTGGATTGGATTTAGAACCGCGGCGACTTTCGGAGCCATCTCTTTATTAACGATCTTCTCTTTGTACGGCTCGATGGGATCAAGTGGACGCAAGGCTCCGTACTTGGCGGAAATGATTACGATCGATTCTTGGGCTAGCTTCTGTTGCGCCTTAGACAAGGTGTGCCAGCCAAGAGCTGCGTACAAAACCCCCGTGTAGACCTGGATCGCCGCCCCGGGATCGAGCGATTTCTTCTCGGAAGGGGGCAGCAGGATCAACACCGGCTCAGTATGGTGGGCGACACGCTCCATTCTTGTCAGTGCCACCTGTTACCTTTCGAACAGATGTTCGGATAAACTATCTGAGTACAACCAGAGCGGTTCCAACCTCCGCCTACAGCTCTTCTCCACACTTGATGTGGAGCCTCTGTAGTCCGTCGTTGGGTCTCCGTACCTTCTGGGCCGCACACCAAACGAACTGCATATCGCAGGACGTTCTATCGAAAGGAATGTACGTGGCTACTGAAAAAAGCAACAAAGCAAATGAAGCAGCACAAGACAAAGCCAACAGCGAACGCAATAAAGCGTTGGACACAGCCCTAGCCCAGATCGAACGTCAATTTGGTAAAGGCGCAGTAATGAAGATGTCAGAGCGACAGAACGCAGTTATCGAAGTTATTCCAACTGGTTCAATCGCACTTGATATCGCACTTGGTATTGGTGGACTTCCACGCGGCCGCGTTGTTGAAATTTACGGACCAGAATCTTCAGGTAAGACAACTCTTACATTGCACGCAATCGCAAACGCTCAAAAGGCTGGTGGAATCTGTGCATTCATCGATGCGGAGCACGCATTTGATTCAGAGTATGCAAAGAAGCTTGGCGTCGATATCGATGCGTTGCTAGTTTCACAACCAGATACAGGTGAGCAAGCACTAGAAATTATGGACATGCTGGTTCGTTCAGGTGCACTTGACCTTGTTGTAGTTGACTCAGTTGCAGCACTTGTTCCTCGAGCAGAGATTGAAGGCGAGATGGGTGACTCACACATGGGTCTACAAGCTCGTCTGATGTCACAGGCGCTTCGTAAAATTACTGGTGCGCTTCACCAATCAAAGACAACTGCGATCTTTATTAACCAGTTGCGTGACAAGATCGGTGTCTTCTTCGGTTCACCAGAGACAACAACAGGTGGTAAGGCGCTTAAGTTCTACGCCTCTGTTCGTCTAGATATCCGTCGTATTGAAACATTAAAGGATGGCCAAGAATCAGTTGGTAACCGTACCCGCGTAAAGGTAGTCAAGAACAAGATGGCTCCACCTTTCAAGCAGGCAGAGTTCGACATCATCTACGGAACTGGTATTTCACGTGAAGGCTCATTGATCGATATGGGTGTTGATATCGGTATCGTTAAGAAGTCTGGCGCTTGGTACACATACGAGGCTGATCAACTAGGACAGGGCAAGGAGAATGCTCGTTCATTCCTACTTGATAACCCAGATCTAGCAAATGATATTGAAAATAAGATCCGCGAACACTTTGTTCCAGTTGAGGTTGATCCAGCACTCGTTGCTGCGATCGATGAGGCTGCCGCAGAGGTGGATTTCTAAGCTCCCATGTTGGAGTACGTCAAGGTTGACCAAGAGGCTGACCCTTACTCAATCGCAAACACCATCGCATTAAATGCGTTGGTTGCGCGGGCCAAGAGTAAGGGTGAGCTTCTGGCACACCTAAAAAAGCGCGGGGTAGAAGATGATGTTGCCAATGCAACCATCTTTCGACTTCAGGAAAAAGGGTTAATCAATGACTCTGAGTTTGCAAAGGCGTGGACGCAATCACGTCACACCTCTAAGAAGTTATCAAAGCGAATCATCGCTTCAGAGCTTCGCACTAGGGGAGTAGATCAACAGAGCATAGATGAGGCACTTGATGAGATCGATGATGAGTCTGAGTATCGCACCGCATTTTCATTAGCGATGCGAAAGTACAGCACGATGAGTCGTTTGGAGTCAGATGTCCAAGTTCGCAGAATTCAATCCCTCCTACAACGAAAAGGGTTTTCCTTTTCAACAATCTCGCGGGTTATTCGCGAGTTAGGTGTTCAGTCAGACGAGCTGCAGTAGCAACTACAGCAGCGGCATGAATGCGGCCTGGTTGACGTCCTAGACGTTCGATCGGGCCGCTAATGCTTACAGCGGCAATTACCTTTCCGTTAGGCGCACGAACAGGCGCAGAAACAGAGGCAACTCCCGCTTCACGTTCACCAACTGATTGCGCCCAACCGCGACGTCGATCGGCTGATAGTTGCGCTGCGGTAAAACGTGCATTGGTTAAACCACGGTGGATCTTTTCCGAATCCTCCCAGGCCAACAAAATTTGTGCAGCAGAGCCAGCCTGCATAGTTAAGGCCGCTCCAACTGGAACAGAGTCGCGAAGCCCAGACAAACGTTCAGCAACTGCAACACAGATTCGAAGATCTCCCTGACGGCGATATAACTGTGCGCTCTCACCTGTTGCATCACGCAAAGCCGCCAATGCTGGGGCAGCGGCGGCAAGTAAGCGATCCTCGCCAGCGGCAGCGCCTAATTCAGCAGAGCGTGGTCCTAGAACAAAACGTCCCGTTAAATCACGGGTAACTAAACGATGAAACTCCAATGCAACTGCTAAACGGTGCGCGGTTGGGCGGGCGATTCCAGTTGCGGCGACTAGCTCGGCAAGAGAGTGGGGACCGGCTTCAAGGGTGCTTAAAATCGATACCGCTTTGTCTAATACGCCGACTCCGCTATTCTTCGTGTTCACAGAGTGATATTAGCATCCCAGTATGTGATACGGCAACTGGGATGGAGAAAAAGGAGCACCGACGTCGTGGGTAAAACTTTAGCTGAGAAGATTTGGGCAGAGCATGTTGTTCGCCAAGCAGATGGTGAACCAGATCTGATTTACATCGATCTTCATTTGATTCACGAGGTAACCAGCCCACAAGCATTTGATGGTTTGCGCCTAGCAGGTCGTCCAGTGCGTCGTCCAGATTTAACGATCGCAACAGAAGATCACAATGTTCCTACAATCGATATTGATAAGCCAATTGCAGATCCAGTTTCAAAGCTGCAGGTAGATACCTTGCGTGCAAACTGCGCAGAATTCGGTGTTCGCATCCACTCGCTAGGCGATAAGGATCAAGGCGTGGTTCACGTTGTAGGGCCACAACTTGGAATTACTCAGCCAGGCATGACAATTGTGTGTGGAGATTCGCACACATCAACACATGGTGCATTTGGTGCTCTTGCATTTGGAATTGGAACATCTGAAGTTGAACATGTTCTTGCAACTCAAACTCTTCCGCTGCAGCGTCCAAAGACTATGGCAATTAACGTTGAAGGATCGCTAAAGCCAGGTGTCACATCAAAGGACATCATCCTTGCGATCATCGCAAAGATCGGCACAGGCGGCGGACAGGGCTACGTCATTGAATACCGTGGAAGTGCGATTCGCGACCTTTCAATGGAGTCACGCATGACTGTGTGCAACATGTCTATTGAAGCCGGTGCACGTGCAGGACTGATCGCACCAGATCAAACAACCTTTGATTACATCAAGGGCAAGCCTCATGCGCCAGAAGATTTTGATGCAGCAGTTGCTTACTGGAAGACTCTATTTACTGATTCGGATGCCAAGTTTGATGTTGAAGTAAATATCAACGCAGATGAGCTAGAACCATTTGTTACGTGGGGAACTAACCCAGGCCAAGGTCTTCCGCTTAATGCAGTGGTTCCAAACCCTGCAGATTTTGCAGACACTGAACAGCGCACAGCGGCAGAACGTGCTCTTGTTTACATGGGACTAGAAGCTGGTACCCCTTTGAAAAACATAGCGATTGACACTGTTTTCTTAGGGTCATGCACCAACGGTCGTATCGAAGATCTACGTGCAGCAGCCGATATCTTGAAGGGCAAGAAGATCGCTTCATCACTTCGTATGTTGGTGGTACCTGGTTCTGCACGAGTTCGCCTTGAGGCAGAGGCTGAAGGTTTAGACAAGGTATTTCTTGATGCAGGTGCTGAATGGCGCAATGCAGGATGTTCAATGTGTCTAGGTATGAACCCTGATCAATTAGCAGTGGGAGAGCGTTCTGCTTCAACATCGAACCGTAACTTTGAAGGTCGCCAAGGTAAGGGTGGTCGTACCCACTTGGTAAGTCCACTTGTCGCAGCTGCAACAGCGCTGCGTGGAACTTTGTCATCACCTGCGGATCTGTAAGGAGCACAGACAATGGAAAAATTTATTAAGCACACAGGTACTGGCGTTCCACTACGTCGCAGCAATGTAGATACAGATCAAATTATTCCAGCGGTTTATTTGAAGCGCGTAACACGAAGTGGTTTTGAAGATGGTCTATTTGCTGCATGGCGCAATGATCCCGATTTTGTTTTAAATCAAACAGCATTTAAGAATGGAACCATTCTTGTTGCAGGTGCAGATTTCGGAACCGGCTCTTCACGTGAACATGCCGTGTGGGCGCTTCAGAACTACGGTTTCAAGGTAGTTATCTCAAGCCGCTTTGCAGATATCTTCCGAGGTAACTCACTTAAGGGTGGATTGCTAACAATCATTCTTGATCAGTCTGAAGTAGAAGCGCTATGGGCGACATTGGATTCAGATCCAACAACCTCAATTACTGTTGATCTTGAAACCCGCTCAGTTAGTTATGGAACAAAGAGTTTGCCTTTTGCAATAGATGATTACACCCGCTGGCGTTTGATGGAAGGGTTGGATGACATCGGTTTGACCTTAAAACAGACTGATTCCATTGACTCCTTTGAGAAAAATCGCGCTGCATACAAGCCAAAAACGCTCCCAGTTCGCTCGTAAAGGCTCAAAAACAAGCGTAAATCGTTGCTTTTACGCATGGGTGAGATCTTTAACTTCAAACTCTCGATGATAGATTTAGGGTTTTCTACGCATAAAAAGCGGTGTTTTTTGCTGTTTTGAAGAAAAATAAAAAATGCGACACGCGCATTTCAATAGCGTAATCACCCCTTATGTGCGCGTAAGTTTGTGAACACGTTAAGCGGTTGCTTAACATTTACGCGTAAATAAGGGGAATTCAATGAATAAGGCCCAATTCATTGCTGCGTTAGCACCACACTTCAACGACAGCAAGAAGGAAGCAGCTCACGCTGTAGATATCGTTTTTGACACAATCGTTCGCAACCTTTCAAAGGGCGAAGATGTAATGATCAACGATTTCGGTAAGTTCAAGAAGGTTGATCGCAAGGCACGTATGGGACGTAACCCATTCACAGGCGAGACAATCAAGATCAAGGCTTCAAAGAAGGCTCGCTTCCTACCTGCAAAGGCACTTAAGGAAGTTATCTCAGGAGATCGCAAGCTTGCTCCAGCTCCAAAGCCAGAGCCAAAGGTTGTAGCAAAGCCAGCAGCTAAGAAGGCAGCTCCAAAGAAGGCTGCAAAGAAGGTTGTTAAGAAGGCAGCTCCAAAGAAGGCAGCTAAGAAGGCTCCTGCTAAGAAGAAGCCAGCAGCAAAGAAGGTTGTAAAGAAGGCTAAGAAGAAGTAATTCTTTTTAACTTAAAAAAACGGGGCTGGCTAACGCTAGCCCCGTTTTTTGTCTCTATCGCACTAATATTGAGCCCATGACGGAGTACAAGGTTTCATATGCTCCACCAATTGGAAAACCACTTGGAACCAATTTCGCATTTAAAATTGGAACAAAGATAGTTATTCCGATTCTGAACTTAGTTGGAAAGAAGCAATGGCAAGGGGGAGAAAATCTCCCAAAGAGCGGCAAGATAATTGTTGCCAGCAACCACATTTCATATTTAGATGTTTTATTTTTAACTCATTTTCTTTTTAGAAATGGAAGAGCGCCACGTTACATCGGCAAAGAAGGCGTCTTCAAAGTTCCAGTTATCGGAAAAATTATTCTTGCAGCAGGCATGGTCCCAGTAGCTCGTGAGAGTAAAGATGCATCCAAAGCGCTAGATCACGCTGTTCGACTTTTAGAGGTTGGTCATTGTGTTGGTGTTTATCCTGAGGGAACTTTGACTCGCGATCCAGATGGCTGGCCGATGGTTGCAAAGACCGGACTTGCTCGTCTAGCTATTGCTACAAATACCCCCATCGTTCCAATTGCTCAATGGGGTTCGCAGATTGTTATGCCAACCTACGAGAAAAAGATTAAGTTTTTCCCACGCACACCGATAAAGGTTTTAGTCGGTAAGCCAATCGACCTTTCGGCTTGGCATGGAAAAGAAGGCGATCCTGAAGCTTTGCGAGAAGCAACCGCTTTTGTCATGCGAGAGCTAACAAATTTACTTGAACAATTACGTGGAGAAAAACGACCAGAAGTTATCTTTGATCCGCATAACTCTAATTTGCCCCGCACTGGAAACTTTAAAAAGGCAAAAAAGAAATGAGCAAGGTAGTTGTATTAGGCGCCGGGCAGTGGGGAACCACTATGGCGCAGGTTTTAAGTGATGCTGGCAACCATGTGTTGCTATGGGGTCGTAATCAGGACGTCATTGACGAGATCAATAGCAACCACACAAATTCAAAGTACTTAGATGACAATCCTTTGCCAGTTGGATTAAAGGCAACGACTGATTTACAGGAAGCGTTCAATTACTCAAATATTTACGTATTGGCTATCCCTGCTCAAACTTTGCGAGAAAACCTAACTGCGTGGAAGCCATACGCTCAGGAAAATGGCATCTATATAAGCACTTTAAAAGGAATTGAAGTAAGCACCATGTCTCGAATGACTGAAATCATTCATGAGGTAATGGAGACTGAAAATGTTGCGATCATTACTGGGCCAAATTTGGCTAATGAATTAGTGCTTCGTCAGCCCGCAGGAGCGGTTGCTGCGGCTTCAACAATGGCTTTAGCGGAAAAAGTGCAACAACTTTTTGCAACGCCTTATTATCGCGTTTATACATCAGTGGATGTTTTGGGTTGCGAATTAGCCGGTGCAATCAAGAGTGTGATCGCTTTGGCGGTCGGCATCTCGATTGGTATGGGGTACGGTGAAAATACCCAAGCGATGCTCATTACTCGTGGCTTGAATGAGGTTGCCCGTTTGTGTGCTGCCCATAAAGCCGATCCACTGAGCGCAGCTGGTTTAGCCGGCATGGGAGATCTTGTTGCAAGCTGTGGCTCTCCACTTTCTCGAAATAGAACATTTGGCGAAGTATTAGGCAAGAGCGGTTCGATGGATGTTGCTCGTACTCAAGTTGCTAAAACCGTTGAAGGCGTTGCATCATCAAATGCCGTCCTTGAAATTGCCCACCGCGTTGGTGTAGAAGTTCCAGTTATTGAAGCGGTTGCCGATGTTGTATCTGGCGCTCTGACCCCTGGTCAGGCATTAGATCGCTTAATGGAGATAACCACAAAAGCTGAAAACTTTATTCGATGAGCAAATTAACAGTTGCAATTCTTTGTGGCGGTCCAAGCAGCGAACATGAGGTTTCATGCGTTTCAGCCGGGGGAGTTCTCGGCGGACTAGATAAGAAATCCTTTAACCCAATCTTGATTGGCATTACTAAAGATGGAAAGTGGATTTCACTTGATAATAAGTATCCACTGACAATCGTTAATAAGGTGATGCCAACTATTGAAGATAATGGAACAACAGTTGAACTTGCAGATGGTGGATTATTGATTAACAACCAATTTGTTGCAGTTGATTGTGTTTTTCCAGTTTTACATGGCGAATTTGGCGAAGATGGCAAGGTTCAGCAGCTGCTTGAAGATGCAAAGATTCCTTATGTAGGAAGTGGAGTTCAAGCGTCCGCTGATGCAATGGATAAGGCAAAGGCCAAAGAGTTGTTTGCCGCCGCTGGCATGAAGGTAGCAACTGGTTTAGTACTTTCTGCAGGAAACCCAAAGCCAAACCCTGAATCACTTACCTACCCAGTTTTTGTAAAGCCATCTAGCGGCGGTTCAAGCCGTGGCACTCATAAAGTTAAGTCGGCAGATGCATTGGCAGCTGCAATTGATGATGCATTTCTATATGACAGCAAAGTTCTAATTGAAAATGCCATTAACGGCCGCGAAATTGAATGCGCTGTACTGGAGCGTGACGGAACAAGTTATGCATCAGTGGTTGGGGAAATTGTTGTAAATCCAAAGTTTGAGTTTTACGACTTTGAAGCTAAATATCTAGATGATGCAACAACGGTCAAGATTCCAGCAGGAATTCCCGAAGATGATGCCGAGGCAATTCAGATAGCAGCAATCCAAGCTTTTGAAGCAATTGGTTGTGCAGGTTTATCTCGCTGCGATTTCTTCTATACAAACGATGGCGAGATCATTATTAATGAGATCAACACAATGCCAGGATTTACAGGAACTTCTGTGTACCCAAAGTTGTGGCAGGCAACAGGAGTTGCCTATACAGATTTAATTTCAGCGCTTATTGATTCAGCACTGAGTAATTAGCTGAGGTGAGTTACCGGGCAGGTAAGTGTGCGTGTAATTCCTGGTACAGCCTGTACCTTTGAAAGAACAACGCGGCCAAACTCTTCCATGCTTGATGCTTCTGCACGCATGATTACATCGTAAGGACCTGTAACGCCTTCAGAGAGAGTTACTCCCGCAATCTTTGCGACAGCATCTGCAACTCCAGTTGCCTTGCCAACTTCAGTTTGAATCAAAATGAAAGCTTGTACTGACATGTGAGGTCCTTTCTTGTTGAGGCTCAAACGCTACCGCAGAACAACCCCTACCCACTAGTCGATTAGGCTACGGGTATGAACTTCGATGAAGCGGGCGTAGTAAAGGCCCTTGCGCGCATCTTCGGTTCATCTCAACGCGGAGTAGAAATCGGAATTGGTGATGATGGTGCGGTAGTGGCCACATCTGAAAAAACGGTTATAACGACAGACATCGCAGTCGAAGGTACACATTTTTCAACTTCATGGAGCAGCGCCTTCGAGATAGGTCGCAAAGTCACCGCTGCCAATTTGGCTGATGTATATGCGATGGGTGGATCTCCTCGTTACTTGGTTGCGGCTGTGACTTTAACGGGTGAAGAAACTATGGAATGGATTGAAGAGCTTGCAGAAGGAATTGCACACGAAGCATCAAGTTGTGGCGCATACGTTGTAGGCGGGGATCTTGCGAAAGGCCCATGTAAGAGTATTTCAATCACTGCCATCGGCGAGACTGATCGTGCAATTACTCGTTCAGGCGCTCAGGTGGGAGATTCAATTTATATTTCGTCATTGCCTGGTTGGTCGGCAGCGGGTTTATCGGTAATCGATAAAGGGTTAGAAAGTGATTTGGCTCTTCACGCAATCTCTGAATTCTGCGCGCCAACCGTAGATTATGTTTCAGCGGTGCAGTTTTCAAACGCTAAGGCACATGCATTGTGCGATATCAGTGATGCCTTGGTAATTCAGGCCGAACAAATGGCTACGGCATCAGGCGTTTGTTTCTCATTTGACCAAGGTCTAATTTCGCTGCATCCCGAATTCGCAACATTAAATGAGTTAGCTGAAGAAAATTGCATTGATGTTTGGCAATGGATTCTTGCTGGTGGAGAAGATCATGTATTTCTGGCCACTGGGAAAGATCTTGACGGCTTCTGCGTTGGCACCGTTGTTGAAGGTTCAGGTGTAAAAGGTTTAGAAATGAAAAAAGCGCCAGATACCTGGCGCCATTTCAATTAAAGTTTAATTACTGCATTTAGCGAGTTACTTTTCCAGCCTTTAGGCATGAAGTACAAACATTCTGACGCTTTGCAGTTCCACCAACTAGGGTGCGAACGCGCTGGATGTTTGGATTCCAACGACGGCGGGTCTTCACCTGTGAGTGAGAAACATTGTTTCCGAAGCTGGGCCCTTTGCCACAGATATCGCATGTTGATGCCACAGCGGTACTCCTTTTAACTCTTCTGTTGATCGTTCCAATGGGAACAGGGCGTAAGGGTACCCCGTAGGCGGGGGATGAAGCCAATCACCGTTGAGCGTGAGCGCAGAACAGGCGTGAGTTAGGCAACATGAGGGCTACCTCGAGCTTTTTTCATGTGCGCAATTGTGAATAAGCGCAGGATTGGCGGTGAGCCGGTAGAGCGGTTCAGAAGCGGAGAACGGGTTCTATGAACTCCTTAGATTTAGCCAGATGGCAGTTCGCCATCACAACTGTGTATCACTTCCTATTCGTGCCGATCACTATTGGTCTGGGCTTCTTAGTAGCGGGTCTTCAGACAGCTTGGTATCGCACATCGAAGTTACAGTACCTGCGCGCAACTAAATTCTTTGGAAAACTATTCTTAATTAACTTTGCAATCGGTGTTGTTACAGGCATCGTGCAAGAGTTCCAGTTTGGAATGAATTGGTCTTCCTATAGTCGTTTCGTTGGCGATATTTTTGGAGCGCCACTTGCCATGGAAGGCTTACTTGCATTCTTCCTTGAATCCACCTTCCTTGGATTGTGGATCTTTGGATGGGATCGACTGCCAAAGAAGATTCACCTTGCGACTATTTGGCTGGCTTCTATTGGAACCTTGCTATCTGCTTACTTTATTTTGGCGGCAAATGCATGGATGCAACATCCAGTCGGTTACGTGCTCAATGCTGAAAAGGGTCGCGCAGAGTTAGTCGACATCAAAGCAGTCCTAACTCAAAAGACCGCAGTGACAGAGTTCCTTCACACAATTCCATCTGCCGCATTTGCAGGTGGAGCGTTCATGGCTGGAATTTCTGCATATTTAATTATTAAGAAAAAGGATGAGCAGTTAGCTCGTTCAACGTTCAAACTAGGGGCCATTACCGTTCTGGTGAGCTTTGTGCTGGTGTTCATTTCGGGAGATATCACTTCTCGCGTTATGACAGAACAGCAACCTATGAAGATGGCTGCTGCAGAAGCCGCATATGAAACTAAAACTAATGCACCATTTTCACTGTTAACCATCGGAACTTTGGATGGCTCAAAATCAGTTTTCCAGATCGGCATCCCTTCGATGCTTTCCTTTATGTCGACAGGTAACTTTGATGGCGTTGTAGAAGGTGTTAATGATCTAGAAGCCCAGTATGACGAGCAGTACGGCGCAGGGGATTACACCCCAAATATTCCTCTTGCTTACTGGTCATTCCGCTTAATGATTGGCTTTGGATTCTTGGGCGTCTTATTCATCCTGTTAGGTATGTGGGGCATGCGAAAAGGCGCGACTCCTAAGGGCAGATGGTTTGCCCCAGCAATGTATTCGTTGCCATTTATTCCACTGCTTGCGATCTCATTCGGTTGGATCTTCACCGAGACAGCTCGCCAACCTTGGGCGGTTTTTGGATTGATCAAAACAGCAGATGGAGTTAGCGCGGTGGTTTCAGCCGGTGCCGTCTTATTCACGATGATTACTTTCACAGTGTTATATGGAGTTCTTGCCTTCATTGAAGTCGGACTTACATTAAAGGTCATTAAGAATGGACCAGCAGAGGAGCTTGATTATGAAGATCCAAAGCTTGGTGGTTCTGATGACAAACAACTAGTGATGGCTTACTAAGAAAGGAGTATGGAAATGACTTTTCAAACAACATGGTTTTTACTGATCGCTGTTCTGTGGGTTGGTTACTTCATCCTTGAAGGTTTTGACTTCGGTGTCGGCATGCTTCTGCGCTTTGTATCCAAAAATGAGGCTGATCGTCGTGCCGTACTGACCACACTCGGACCCGTCTGGGACGGTAACGAGGTTTGGCTATTAGTTGCAGGTGGAGCAACATTTGCAGCTTTTCCTGAATGGTATGCAACCCTCTTTAGCGGATTTTATTTGCCGCTATTTCTAATTCTCGTCTCACTCATTGTGCGCGGTGTTTCATTTGAATACCGCAGCAAGTACGGAAAAGCACAATGGAGACAACGTTGGGATATCGCAATTCTTGTAAGCAGCACAATTCCTGCATTGTTATGGGGAGTTGCATTTGCAAACATTGTTCGCGGTGTACCAATTGAGAAAGCAGAGAGCGGCTCACTTGAGTATGTAGGTGGATTCTTTAACCTCCTAAATCCATATGCATTACTCGGTGGGGTCGTTACTCTGACCGTATTCTTAACTCACGGCGCTGTATTCCTATCTTTAAAGACAACAGGCTCAATCCGTGACAAGTCACATCAGCTAGCCAAGGTTTTGGGGTTAATTGCAGCTGTTGCTGCCGTTAGTTTCCTAGTCTGGACAAACCTGATGTTGCCTGAAATTAACTCAACTGTCCTGATCCTGTCAGCGGCTGTGGCGCTTCTCTGGGTAGCTGGAATGTTTGCAAACCTGAAGCGTCGCGAAGGTTGGGCATTCATCTTTTCAGCAGCAACTATTGCAACCTTTGTCTCAACCCTGTTCTTTGCCTTGTATCCACGCGTTATGCCAAGTTCATTGGGAGCTCAATTTGATCTCACAATCACCAACGCATCAAGCACCGAATACACATTGAAGGTAATGACATATGTAGCGGTAGTTATGACCCCACTAGTACTGGTTTACCAAGGTTGGACATACTGGGTATTCCGCAAGCGTGTGAGTTCATCTCAAATCTCAAACCCAGAACATGGCGTTTTAGATGTAGTAAGCCATACGCTTCACAAGTGAAATCGACCAATCTGCGGCTACTGCTCCAACGGGGTGGTAGCCGCAGACTTTTCTATGCTTCAGTAATTTCAGCGGTTGTATGGTCGGCACTGATTGTTTCTAGCGCACTAGTTTTGGCACGAGCAATTGTTGCGATCATTAATCGTGATGCCAATGCCTTTAGCTTGATCGTAATCTTGGCGGTTTTGTGGGGGATACGATCTCTATTTCAAAGTTCATTTGAGAAATGGTGTTCAACTAAAGCTATTGAAATTAAGCAAGAGATAAGAGCTGAAGTAACCTCAAATCTTGAACAGTATTCACATGTCCCGCCATCGATCATAAGCACCTTATTGGTCAAGGGTCTGAACTCTCTAGATATCTATCTTGGAAGATTTTTGCCACAATTATTCTTTGCCTCGGTTACACCTTTTGTTGTAATCGCGACCTTATTCATTCTTGATCCCTTATCGGGGTTTATCGCCGTTTTTACATTGCCATTGATACCTGTATTCGGCGCTTTGATTGGTAAGTACACCGCCGATTCAGTCAGCAAAAAATGGCGGACTTTAGGTTCGCTTTCTGCTTATTTTGAAGACTCTCTGCGTGGCTTTATTACACTGAAAATCTTTGGTCGTCATAAATCTCAATCGGAAAGAATTGAAGAGATGGGCGATCGATATACCCAGGAAACCATGAAGGTGTTGAAAATATCCTTCTTGTCCGCTTTAGCTTTAGAGCTATGCGCAACTATTTCTGTCGCACTGATCGCAGTCTCTATTGGTTTGCGCTTAGTTAATGACACTATTGGATTCACAACCTCGCTTGCTGTTTTGATTCTCGCACCTGAGGTCTATTTCCCTCTGCGTAACGCTGCCTCCTTGTTCCATGCATCAGCAGATGGAACAGAAGCACTAGAAAAGTTAACTCTCATGCAGAATGAAAAGAGTGCCGAACTAATTCAGCAAGAGATCGATTTTTCACGGGTTGATCAAATATCTTGGAATCGCTGGGGATTAGATATTGAAGGTCGGCCCAAGTTGAGCATTGCAGCGAAAACTCTTAATTCAGGAGAAATTCACTTCATCGTAGGTGAATCAGGGGTTGGAAAAAGTACCTTTGCCCTCAATTTGCTCGGGATTACTTATCAAGCTGATGTTGTAGTAACTACTCCAATTACACAGTGCGCTTTAGATGGGTCCATGAAAAACTCATGGTTCAAAAATGTTGGATGGGTGCCGCAGCTACCTCAATTAGCAAGTGGAACCTTGAGAGAACAGTTCCAACTAATTTCGCCGACTATTTCCGACTTTGAGATTGAGAAAGTTCTTGCTCGATGTGGTTTAGAGATAGATCAGCTACCTGATGGATTTGAAACTACATTAGGAGCATCCGGTGAAGGAAATAATGCAGCATCCGGTGGACAGATCAGAAAGATAGCTATTGCTCGTGCTTTGATCTCAAAACCACAGGTGTTGATTGCCGATGAACCAACAGCAGATTTGGATTCAGAGAGTGCTGACAAAATAATGAAGAGCTTGCGAGGTTACGCAACTTCCGGCGCAATAGTTATTTGCATTACTCATGATCTTTCAATTCTTGCCAAGAGCGATTCACTTCAGAGATTTGAGCTGATCCGATGATGTTTATCGCCTACATCCTGGGCGCAATGGCCTTTATAGGAGGCATTGGCTTAACGGTTTCTAGTGGCTGGTTGATCACGATGGCCTCAAGCCACCCTCCAATTCTCACTTTGGGCGTAGCTATAGTTTTAGTTCGCTTTTTTGGAATCTTTAGATCTGTTGCTCGATATGGCGAGAGATTAATTAGTCACAAAGCGGTATTTGATCGACTTACGGGGTTGCGTGTGCAGTTGTACTCACAACTTGTTGCACATTCAATTGCAATTTCATCCATCGTAAACTCTGGCTCAGCCGTTAAGACATTGGTGGATGATGTAGAAAGAGCACAGGAGTACCAACTTCGCATCAAACTACCTGGTGCATCGGCGCTCTTGTCATTAATCGCTGGCACGTTATTGGGCTGGTGGGTGAGACCAGAAACTCTCTTCATAACTATTCCAGCGAGTCTCATGCTGTTATTCATTTTTCCGCGTCTCATTTCGAGAGCCAATGTTCCCCTTGCTCGCTCGATTGAAGCGGAAGAAAATGGCTACGCCCAATTAGTTGAAGCATCTGTTCATGGAGTAATTGAGGCTCAGATTTATGGCTATCTAGAGCAATCATTACTCCCTGCCCAACATGCGGAGGATTCGATTGCTCTTTCTGAAAAGAGATTGATCTCCAAGAGTGCAGTTTTTTCAATCATGACAAATTTGGTTATAGCAGCATCACTAGTTGGCAGCGTTTGGTTAGCCGAAGTAATTATGAATCGAGAAGAGATCCCTGCAGTACAAGTGGCGATGTTGATCTTTTTGCCCCTTGTGATGTTTGAAGCAATTACAACCTGGTATCCCAATCTCTTTGCCTCAGGCAAGTTATTAGCCTCCCAAATGGCGGTTAATTCGCTTCTAGATGGCACCAGTGAAGTAAGCGATGAGAAAACTTTCACCGAAACTGTGACCAGCGTGACGGGTAAAGATGTAAGAGTTTCATGGGGGTCAAACTTCATGAGACATCTTTCTTTTGAGGTAAATAAAGGTGAACTACTTGTCATTAGAGGCAAGTCAGGTGTGGGTAAATCAACCTTAGTAATGGGATTGCTTGGTCAACTTCCATATACGGGCTGGATTCAACTCAACGGTAAAAACCTTTGCGATTACACCGATTTGAATCAAAGAATTGTCGGTACCGTTCAAAAATCCCACATCTTCAACACCTCTGTCAGAGAGAACCTCAGAGTTGGCAACCCAAATGCCACCGATGAAGAGATTTTCGAGATTTTGCGAATGCTTGAACTTGAAGCACTAGTTAACGAGATGAGCAGCGGACTCGACACAATCATTGGAGATTTTGGGCGAACTGTTTCTGGGGGAGAAGCAAAGAGATTAGCTATTGCTCGTGTATTGCTGTCGAAATCAGATGTGTACATTCTTGATGAACCAACTGAACACTTAGATCAAGAATTAGCTTTACGCATAGAGGCCCGTGTAACCGAATACTTGAAGGAAAAAATCTTGATCGTCGTGACCCACAGCGGTTGGGATCACGCAGATAAAACGCTGAACCTACTTAGATAACCAGCAATTCTGGGCTGAACACGAGAGAATGCCCGTGTGGCTACATTAGAGAACAAGGTATCGGCGGTCGTAGGTGACCGAACCGCCAAAGTTCTCGACACTACCTTTTCAATCAAAACTATCGGTGATCTCATGCGCCATTACCCTCGCCGGTACATGGTTCGTGGAGAGCTTTCAGATATTTCAGCACTTCGTGAAGGTGATGAGACAACTATTTTGGCCCAGGTTTATGCGGTCAACAAAAGACCGTTGCGTGGTGGCAAAGGAAGCATTCTCGAAGTTGTTGTCACGGATGGAACCGACAAGCTTTCACTTACTTTCTTTAACCAAGCATGGCGTGAAAAAGATATGAAGATTGGAAGACAAGGATTATTTGCAGGCAAAGTTGGCGTATTTAATAACAAGAAGCAATTAGCCCATCCTGATTACGAATTGATCCCGGATGGATCTGATGTTGATTCAGCGGTAGAGGGTTTCGCAGGCAAGTACTTGCCGGTTTATCCAGCGTCGGCGAAATTGCCTTCGTGGAAAATTTCACAATGTGCACAGCTTGCGATCGGCGCATTGGATGACATAGAAGATTTCTTACCTGAATCGGTACGCACTAAGCATGATTATCCAACGATGCACCAAGCGCTGGTTCAACTTCATCAACCTGCAGATTTAGACCATGCAGAAAATGCACGCGAACGTCTGACCTTTGATGAAGCTTTCCTGTTGCAATCCTTATTAGTGTTGCGCCGAATAGAACTTAAGAAGCTTAATTCCACTTCACGTAAAGTTGTTTCAGATGGCTTATTGGATGCCTTTGATAAGAGATTGCCTTTTCAATTAACGGCAGGCCAGCTAGCAGTGTGCAAAGAGATCGAAGCAGATTTAGCTCAACCGCATCCTATGCACCGCTTGTTGCAAGGTGAAGTTGGTTCGGGTAAAACGATAGTAGCTCTACGGGCGATGCTTGCGGTTGTGGATAGTGGGGGACAGGCGGCACTTCTTGCGCCAACTGAGGTCTTAGCTGCGCAGCACTTGCGCACCATGCAAAAACTTCTAGGCGACTTAGCTCAAGGCGGAATGCTTGGAAGCTCAGAAAAGGCAACGCAAGTAACCTTAATTACAGGCTCACAGAATGCCGCAGCTAGAAAAGAGGCGTTGGCGTTAGCCGCAAGTGGAGATGCAGGAATTGTTATCGGAACACATGCATTACTCGGTGAAAAGGTAGCGTTTAAGGATCTTGGTTTAATTGTTGTAGATGAACAACATCGCTTCGGTGTAGAACAACGGGATGCTTTAAAAGAAAAGGCAGTAATCCCACCACACCTACTAGTTATGACCGCAACACCGATTCCAAGAACCGTTGCCATGACAGTTTTTGGCGATTTAGATGTTTCGACATTGCGTGAATTACCTTTAGGCCGTCAACCAATAACTACTCATGTTGTACCAGTTAAAGAAAAGCCAAATTATCTTGAGCGAGCATGGCAGCGGATAAAGGAGGAGGTTTCACAAGGTCATCAGGCTTATGTTGTAGCTCCACGTATCAGCGCCGATCCAGATGCCGATGCAAATGCAGATTTAGACTTTCTGTTTGGTGAGGAGTCGGATCAAATCTCATCCGTCGAAGAGCTAGCACCAATGCTTCACTCGGGTCCTCTGCAAGGCCTAAAGGTTGCAGTACTACATGGGCGATTATCATCCGATGAAAAAGATGCCACGATGCAGGCCTTCTCTCAAGGTGAAATTGATGTTTTGGTTTCAACAACAGTGATTGAAGTGGGTGTGGATGTTCCAAATGCCACAATCATGGTGATCATGGATGCTGATCGATTTGGTGTTTCACAACTTCACCAACTGCGAGGACGTGTTGGTCGAGGAACTTCTCCGGGTCTGTGTTTGTTGGTGACTACATGTGATGAAGAGTCCCCAGCCCGTGAACGTTTAAATGCAGTTGCCGGAACTCTTGATGGTTTCGAGCTTTCCCGTATCGATCTTGAGCAACGTCGCGAAGGCGATGTTCTTGGAGCAAATCAATCGGGAACTCAGTCACATCTTCGCTTGCTTCGAGTCTTGCGGGATGAGGATTTAATCGAGCAGGCCAGAAATGATGCAGAAGAGTTGATTGCAACAGATAACGAGTTATCCGACTATCCTGCGCTTAAGAGAGAATTACTAAAACTTCAACGTGATCAATCAATTGATTACTTAGATAAGGGTTGAGATCGTGAGAATTATCGCTGGAGTCGCAAAGGGGAGAACCCTTTCTGCAGTTGCTGATGCAACGAGACCAACTTCTGACCGCGCACGCGAAGGTTTGTTTTCTTCATTGACCTCAGAGTTCGGTTCCTTTGAAGGTTTACATGTGTTGGATCTTTTTGGTGGCTCAGGCGCAATTGGTCTTGAAGCGCTGTCTCGTGGTGCCTCATCTGTTCATGTCGTTGAAAAAGATGATGCTGCGCAAAGAACAATCGAAGCAAACTTTGAATTGATCAAGAAGTCCAACCCGACAGGTAAATTCCAGTTATTCGGAATGAGCGCCGAACGATTCTTAAAAGATGCACCAAAAGATAAATATCATCTTGTGTACATCGATCCACCATATGACTTTTCTAATCAAGCGGTCGAAGATGTTTTAAGCGCACTGCACGATTATGAATTCTTAAATAGTGATGCTTTTATCGCGGTTGAAAGAACTGCGCGTGGAGTCCAATTTATTTGGCCAGATGCTTTTTCACCTGCTCGTGAGCGGAATTACGGGCATGCGACCATTTATTACGCTAATTATCAGCCGTAAGAATGGATAAGTAGCCACACACTTGCTAGCGTTTGGTACATGAAGCGCGCGGTTTGTCCTGGCTCCTTTGACCCCATCACATATGGGCATCTGGACATCATCGAAAGAGCTGCTCAACAGTTTGATCATGTAGTGGTGGCTGTTCTTGAAAATAGAACTAAATCGAGCATGTTTACCGTTGCCGAACGCATTGAAATGATCGGCGAAGTTACCAAGAAATTCTCAAATGTTTCAGTGGATTCTTGGAGCGGACTCCTAGTTGATTACTGCAAGAGCAATTCAATTCAAGCAATTGTTAAGGGACTTCGCGCGGTGACAGATTTTGATTACGAACTTCAGATGGCACAGGTAAATCTGCAAGGCTCTGGTGTTGAAACTATGTTTATGGCAACAGCACCAACGCACTCTTTCTTGTCATCTTCACTGGTGAAAGAGCTTGCGCATTACAACGGAGATGTGTCGACAATGGTTCCACCTTCAATTAACGAAGCACTTAAAGCCCGAGTAGCAGGGAAGTAGACAATGGATTCAATTGAGAAGTTAACCAGTGCAATCACGCTTGTTGAAGAAGCACGCGGTGTTCCTTTGTCTGCAAGCTGTGTTGTGCATCGTGCTGAAATGCTCGAAATTTTGGATGAGGCACGCGAAGCTTTGCCAACTGATTTTGATTCCGCCCGAAAGATTCTTGAGACTAGAGATGCAATCATTGAAGAGGCACGAGTGAGTGCGGAGCAAATGATCGCCATCGCGCGAGAAGATGTGGCTCAGATGGTTGAGCAGACTTCAATTGTTCAAATTGCACGCGATGAAGCTCGAAAGATTTTAGATGATGCTCGCGAAACAGCAGATTTGGAAAAGCAAGAGGTTGAAGATTACATCGACGGTCGTCTTGCAACTTTAGAAGTTATTCTGAATAAGACTCTTGATGCGGTATCACGTGGACGTGACCGACTTGCCGGCGCAAATGACAAGGATGTCTTGTCGCAATTAGCTGATGAGTAAGCAAGCAGACTCCTTTCAGCTCAACACATTCGAGCTGCCTCGCCGTGCAGGCGAGATGAAGGAGTATCAATTAGATATTCCAGTCAAAGAAAACTTTGGCGTCCCATTGGTTTCAGTTCCAGCTGGAGATTTCATTGAAGTCGATGCTCGTCTTGAGTCTGTAACTGAGGGCGTACTTTTAAGCGCAGATGTGTATGCGGTTGCTAAGGGCGAATGCATTCGCTGCCTAGATCCCGTTGAAATAATTATCGACCGCAAAATTCAGGAGCTCTATAACTATGAGCCAACTAATGAACGCGGCAAAAAGAAAAAGCCTGCAGATGAGCTGATCGACCTAGATATCGAGGATGAGCTCATGATGGATGGAAACATCATGGATCTTGAGACCCCCATCCGCGATGCAGTGGTTCTTTCCCTGCCGATTAACCCTTTGTGCAGCGAGGATTGCTTGGGGTTGTGCCCTGATTGCGGCGGCAAGTGGGCCGATCTACCCGAAGATCACGCCCATGAGGTAATTGATGCCCGTTGGGCTGGTCTTGGGGCGCTTTCCCTCGATGACCCCGATTTCAAGATTTAGCCCTTTTAAGAGATACTTACCTCCTGCAGCCCAGTGGCTGCTGTCGGATTGAGAAGAGGTTAGAACAGTGCCAGTACCAAAGCGAAAAATGTCGCGTTCAAAGACGCGTTCACGTCGTAGCCAGTGGAAAACTACTGCAGCAGCTCTATCCACATGCGGACAATGCCAGCAACCTAAGTTGCAGCACACAGCATGCCCAACTTGCGGTACATATAACCGTCGTCAGGTATTAGAGGTCTGATCTGAGTTCCATGCTCAGTGAGCAGCTGGGAGTAACACTCGATCCAGCTTTGCTTGAGTTAGCTTTTACCCACCGTTCATATGCATATGAATCTGGAAGTAAAGAAACTAATGAGCGACTCGAGTTTCTTGGAGATTCAGTTCTCGGTTTAATTGTTACGGAAGAGCTGTACAAACGATATCCAGATTTTGATGAGAGTCGTTTGTCTCCATTGCGTTCAGGTGTAGTCAACATGCGCGCGCTCGCAGATATCGCACGTGGGTTAAATCTTGGCCAACATATTCGCCTTGGAAAAGGTGAAGAGGTAACAAATGGTCGCGATAAGAATTCTCTACTTGCAGATGCTTTAGAAGCGCTTATTGGTGCTATTTATTTACAATTTGGTTTCGCAAAGTGCACTGAAATTGTGCGGGAATTAATTACCTCAACAATGGATTCTGCAGTCGCTCGCGGTGCAGGACTTGATGGAAAGACTGCTCTCCAAGAGCTTGCTGCATCACTTGGAAAGGGCGCTCCAGAATACGTTGTGAGCGAAGAAGGCCCTGATCACGATAAGAATTTCACCGCTGTTGCGATGTTAGGCGGACAAGCGCTGAGCACCGGTACAGGCAAGAGCAAGCGAGAGGCGGAACAAGTAGCCGCACGTGCTGCTTACGAGGCTTTAAAAACCGCCAACCCGCAAGGCTAAATTCGTCAAAATCACGCTCAAGAGACGATAGGTTTGCCGCGTGTATTTGAAGAGTATGACGCTCAAGGGCTTTAAGTCCTTTGCTTCGGCGACCACTCTTCGACTCGAACCAGGAATCACATGCGTGGTCGGTCCAAATGGTTCAGGAAAATCAAATGTTGTTGATGCTCTTACCTGGGTTATGGGTGAGCAAGGTGCGAAATCTCTTCGCGGCGGAAAGATGGAAGATGTCATCTTCGCTGGCACAAGCGGTCGAGCACCACTAGGACGCGCAGAAGTTTCTCTAACAATTGATAACTCTGACGGTGCGCTTCCAATTGATTACACAGAAGTAACTATCTCAAGAATTCTTTTCCGTAATGGGCAAAGTGAATATCAAATCAATGGTGAAGCATCACGTCTTCTAGATATTCAAGAACTGCTTAGCGATTCAGGTATTGGTCGCGAGATGCACGTAATTGTTGGACAGGGTCAGCTTGATGCGATCTTGATGGCAACTCCAGAAGAGCGTCGCGGATTTATTGAAGAAGCTGCCGGAGTTCTAAAGCACCGTAAGCGCAAAGAGAAGGCTCTACGCAAACTAGATTCAATGCAAGCAAACCTTGCGCGCGTACAAGATCTAACTGTTGAACTTCGTCGCCAGCTTCGCCCACTTGGCAAGCAGGCAGAGGTGGCAAAGAAAGCCGCAACTATTCAGGCAGATCTTCGTGATGCGAAGTTACGTTTGCTTGCAGATGATTTCATTTCGATGTCTAAGACTCTCGAACTTGAAGTTGCTGATGAAACAGCACTTCGTGAAAAGCGCACCGCTGTTGAAACAGAATTAGAGACAGTTCGTCGTCGTGAAGAGGCACTTGATGCACAAGCAGCGTTCGAAAGCCCGTTGCTGATTGCGGCTCAGGAGACTTATTACAATCTCAGCTCACTTCGTGAAAAGTTCCGCGGAACCCAAAGTTTGGCGCAAGAGCGTTCACGTTTTCTCAATGAAGAGGCCGAGGAAGCAAGAACATCTGGTCGCGATCCAGAAGCAATCGATGCAGAAGCTGCGGCGCTACGAACAGAAGAGTCGGAACTTCGCGCAAATGTTGTGACCGCCCAACAGGCACTTGCTCAAGCAACATCAGAATTGGCAAATGCTGAAACTGCTCTAAAGAGCGAAGAGGATGTAATTGCAGCAGCAATGCGTGCAATCGCCGATGCTCGAGAGGGAACTGCGCGCCAAGAGGGCCACATCAAATCTTTGCACGCACGCTTAGAAGCAATTGCCGAAGAGATTGAGCGCTTAATTAAATCTCGTGATGATGCGCAAGCACGTGTCGATCAAGCCCAGCGCGAATACTCATCATATGAACTTGAAATTGCCAGCGCTGATTCAGGCGAGCTGGGCTTGGATTCTCAATATGAAGGCGCGAAATCTTCTCTTGAAGGGGCAAAGTCAAAGCTCAATGATTTAGTTGAAGCAGAGCGCGCAGCCGATCGTGAACGCAATGCGGTCGAATCAAAGCTAGAAGCGATGAAGCTGACTTCTCAAAACCGAGATGGTGCATCTGCTCTTCTTCGCGATTCACGTGGAGTTTCTATTCTTGGAAGCATCGCTGGACTAATTGAAATTGATAACGGTTGGGAATCAGCAGCTGCTGCTGCACTTGGTTCATTGGCTGATGCGGTTGTTGTGCAGGATCTGTCTTCGGCTGTAACCGCACTTACAACTTTGCGTAGCGAGAACCTTGGTCAAGCAGATGTGTTGGTTTACGAACCAGGGCAAGCTGGTAACAGCAATATTCCTTCAGGGTTAACACCTTTGTCAGCACATATTCGTTCAAATTCAATTGGCGATCTTGTCTCATCTCTTCTTGCATCCACGGTTGTGGCAGAGAATGCGAATGCTGCAGAAGCAATTTTGAGATCACATCCTGGCGTCACAGTTGTCACTCGCGACGGCGATGTAATTTCTCGCGGACGAGCTCGGGGTGGTTCAAAGTCTTCATCATCTTTAATTGAGATCAAGGCGTTGATTGACGGTCTTGAAACAAAGCTTCAGGAAATAACGCATAACTGCGATCGCCTTAAATTTGAGATTTCAACAGCGACAACTGAAGTTGCATCTCGTCAAAGTGATTACGATGTGGCACTTTCTAAGCTCAACGAATCTGATGCTCGCATCGCAGCACTGACTGAACAGCTTGCTGTATCAGGTCAAAATATGAAGTCGGCAATGGCTGAGGTTGAGCGTTTGAATAACTCAATTAACGAGGCAACTGCAGCGAAGTCTCGCGATGAGGGTGAAATCGTTATCGCTCAAAATCAATTGCAGCAACGTGGTGAAGTTGCAGAGCCAGATCATTCACGTACAGAAGAGTTACGTAATTTAGTTTCAGTCGCTCGTACCTCTGAGGTTGAAGCACGCCTTGCGGTTCGAACAATTGAAGAGCGTGTTGATTCAATTGCGGCACGCGCATTAACTCTTGAACAATCAGCACAGTCTGAACGTGATGCATCAGAGCGAGCGATTGTTCGTCGAGCAGCACGTGCTCGCGCAGCGGTAATTTCACAAGCAGTTGCAGAAGCTGCATATGAGGTTTTGATTCACATTGAACGTTCTATCGCTAAGGCTGCAACCGAGCGTGGACGTCTTGAAGAGTCTCGTGCTTCACGCGAAGGTGAAACTTTGACAGTTCGCACACGTGGCCGCGAGCTGACTACAGAGCTCGAGCAGTTAACTACTAGTGTTCACAAAGATGAGATTGCGCGTGCGGAACAGAGACTACGTATTGAAACCCTTGAGGCGAAAACAGTTGAAGAGTTTGGAATCGATACTTCAACCCTAATTAATGAGTATGGTCCCGATAAGGATGTTCCAACATTCCACGAGACCGAAGAGGGCGAGATCGTCGCAACTGAGATGGTTCCATACCGTCGCGATCAGCAAGAAAAGCGTCTGGCATCAGCAGAACGTTCACTTAACTTGCTTGGAAAGATCAATCCTCTTGCTCTTGAAGAGTACACATCACTTGAAGAACGTTTGAAGTTCTTAGCCGAGCAGCTTGAAGATCTTAAGAACACAAAGAAGGATTTGCTCGATATCGTTAAAGAGGTTGATGACCGCGTTCAGTCAATCTTCATGGAAGCGTATGAAGAGACCGCAAAGCACTTCGAGGATATTTTCTCTCGCTTGTTCCCAGGTGGAGATGGTCGTTTGATCCTTACCGATCCTGACAACCCACTGACTACAGGTGTTGATGTTGAAGCCCGCCCTCCTGGAAAGCGTGTAAAGCGTCTTTCATTGCTATCGGGTGGAGAAAAATCTTTAACGGCCGTAGCAATGTTGGTTGCGATCTTCAAGTCTCGTCCAAGTCCGTTCTACGTACTCGATGAAGTTGAAGCAGCACTTGATGATGTAAACCTTGGACGCTTGCTTGGTGTTCTAGAAGAGCTTCGCGAAAGTTCACAGTTAATCATCATCACTCACCAAAAGCGCACCATGGAGATTGCAGATGCGCTGTACGGTGTAACAATGCGCGGAGATGGTGTTACTGAAGTTATTTCACAACGCTTGCGCGAATCTGACGCAAGCTAAGGCTTTTTACGATGGGTCTTTTTAGTAAGTTCATCGCCAAAATCAAGGGCACAAATGATTTTTCACCTGCTGATTGGTCTGAGCTCGAACAAGAACTATTGGCATCTGATTTGGGTCCCAAGTTAACCAAAGAGTTTCTTGAAGCGGCTCGCAAGGTAAAGAGCGACAACGCAGAAGAAGCACTTATCGAAATTCTGACTTCAAATCTTTCGAATAACTCACATGAACCTTTGGTTGTTGATGGAACAACAACAATCATGGTCGTTGGAGTAAATGGAACTGGAAAAACAACATCTGTTGCAAAGCTGGCATCTTTCTATAAGAAGTCAGGCAAATCAGTTGTTCTTGCAGCAGGGGATACCTTCCGTGCTGCAGCTGTTGATCAGCTTCGCACATGGGGGGATCGCATTGGTGTCGCTGTTGTTTCAGGGAAAGAAAATGGAGACCCTGCATCTGTTGCATTTGATGGCGCCAAAAGCGCGCATGATTCAGCAAGTGATATTTTCATCATTGATACCGCAGGACGTTTGCACAATAAAAATGATTTAATGGCTGAGCTCAGCAAGGTAAAGCGTGTTGTAGAAAAGGTTTCTCCAATTAACGAGGTTTTGTTGGTCATTGATGCAACGACAGGGCAAAACGGATTGCAGCAAGCAAAGATCTTTACAGAAAGCGTTGAAGTCACAGGGATCGTATTGACCAAGCTTGATGGAAGCGCAAAGGGCGGGGTTGCCCTGGCAATCGAGGCCGAACTTGGGATTCCAATTAAATGGGTGGGCACAGGGGAGTCTGAGACCGATTTTGCGCCCTTTGACGCGCAAAGCTACATAAAGGGCCTGCTCGCGTAACCAAGATGTAACACAAACGGGGTTTTTGTCACGCTCCTGAAATCCTAAACGCCATCTTCCGTAACTGATTTCCTAGAAGGTTTGGGCATCTCAAAGGCGAGAACTGTTCTTTACCTTTATGAAAGCAGATACAACTATGGAAGAGATTGTTTTAAATTCCGGCGATACAGCCTGGATGTTGGCAAGCACCGCTCTCGTTCTTCTAATGACACCAGGACTTGCGTTCTTTTACGGTGGAATGGTTCGCACAAAGAGCGTTCTAAATATGATGATGATGTCCTTTGTAACAATTGGAATCGTTAGCGTTTTGTGGGTTATCTATGGTTTCGAATTAGCATTTGGCTACAAGGCGGATTCACCATGGTACGGAAATATTTCATTCTCAGGCCTTGGTGGAATAGTTAACGATTTCACAAATAATGGCGGGATTTATCCGATTCCAGTTTTGGTCTTCGCAGCTTTTCAATTGATGTTCGCAATCATTACTCCAGCACTTATTTCTGGTGCGATCGCAGATCGTACAAAGTTCACAGCATGGGCTGTCTTTGTCGCAATCTGGTCAACAATTGTTTACTTCCCGGTTGCACACTGGGTATTTGCCTTTGGAAACAAGGTTGGCGACACAGTTACAGGAACAGGATTCTTGGCAGGTAAGGGTCTTGAAGACTTTGCAGGTGGAACCGCCGTTCACATCAACGCAGGTGCAGCAGGTCTAGCACTTGCAATTGTTTTGGGTAAGCGAGTTGGTTGGCGTAAAGAAGCTATGCGTCCTCACTCATTGCCGCTAGTGCTTCTAGGTTCTGGTCTATTGTGGTTTGGATGGTTCGGCTTCAACGCTGGATCTGCACTTGCTGCAAATGGAATTGCAGGACTCGCATTTATGAATACTCAAGTAGCAACAGCTGGCGCAGTATGTGGTTGGTTGTTAGTTGAAAAGATTCGCAACGGTCATCCAACATCACTTGGTGCCGCATCTGGTGCGGTAGCAGGACTTGTCGCAATTACACCTGCATGTGCATTTGTAGCTCCATGGGCGGCAGTCGTTATCGGATTATTCGCCGGCATCTTCTGCGCACTTGCAGTTGGCTTAAAGTACAAGTTTGGCTTTGACGATTCTCTTGATGTTGTTGGAGTTCACCTTGTGGGTGGAATTTGGGGATCACTTGCAATCGGTATATTCGGAACACACGTTGTAAACAGCATTGGGCTGGATGGTTTGCTCTACGGCGGAGGATCTGCGCTTCTAGTTAAGCAGGCTCTTGGTGTTGGTCTTGTTGCGGGATATTCATTCCTAGTCACCCTTGTTCTCGGTTTTGTAATCGAGAAGACCATCGGATTCCGTATCTCAAAGGATGCAGAAGTCGAGGGTATCGATCTCAGCGAACACGCTGAGACAGCATATGAAATGTCTAGCTCATCACGCGGAGGTGCTTTCTAATGAAACTTATTACAGCGATCTTGAAGCCATTCAAGTTAGAAGATGTAAAGAACGCACTGCAAGCAGCAGGAGTTACAGGAATGACTGTGTCAGAGGCAAGTGGTTTCGGACGTCAGCGAGGCCACACTGAGGTTTACCGCGGAGCCGAATACACAGTTGATCTAGTACCAAAGGTTCGACTAGAAGTTTTAGTTGATGACAAAGACTCAGATTCTGTAGTCGATGTGATCGTTAAAGCTGCTTCAACAGGGTCAATTGGTGATGGAAAGGTTTGGACAACACCAGTTGATCAGGTAATTCGCGTCCGTACGGGGGAGCGCGGTTCCGAAGCAATCTAGACTTACTCCTATGAGTACCCGGGAAAGACGAGATCGATCGAACGAGAGCGATCGATTTCTGTCGGAACTATTTAGCAATGCGTTGCACACCCATTGCGATTTAGATGCGGGTAAGGAGATAGCACTCGCCGCGGTCGGAGGTTATGGCCGCGGCGAGTTATCTCCGGGTTCAGATTTAGATATTTTGTTTTTACATTCAGGGAAAATCTCGCAAGAGAAACTAAAAGCAGTTGTAAATGATGTCTTATATCCGTTGTGGGATAAGACCAGCGTGGATCATTCAGTCCGAACGCGAAGTGAAACTAGAGATTCAGCAGATTCGGATTTACGCGTTGCGACAGGTTTACTAGATATTCGCTTGATTGCAGGTAACGCCGAATTAGTAGCAGCTGTGCAAAGTGATGCTGTGGAGTATTGGCGTAAGAACGCAAAAGAAAACTTGCCGCAATTACAAAAAGCGCTCGAAGAGAGACATTCCCGCGCTGGCGAGTTAGCGTATTTGCTAGAACCGGATTTAAAGGAAGCTCGAGGCGGCTTACGAGATATTCAAGCGTTGCGAGCAATAGCTATGTCAGGTGCGGTCCGAGTACCGCTGGAGAAAATTAGTTGGGCTGAATCAACTCTCAACAATGTTCGCGAAGCTCTGCACATCGTCAGTGGTCGTGGAAAAGATAGATTGCTTTTTCAAGAACAAGATAAGGTCGCTGAACTTCTTCAATACCAAGATGCTGATGCCATGATGAGCGATGTTGCCCGAGCGGCACGGTCCGTTGATTACTTATTGGATTACACCTGGCATGCATTTGAACATAAGGGCAAGGATGGCTTAGGGCGCATCATGCGTCGGCCACGGGTTGTTACAGTGGCAAGAAATGTAAGTGCTGCAAATAGAGAAATTGTCATTGATCCATTTACATCTTTGAATGAGGATCCTGTTGTTGGTTTACGTGCAGCAGCGACTGCGGCTCAGTTGGGTCTTCCGTTATCGCTGGATACATGTACCGAGCTTTCTGAATCCCTCAATAAGGGAGAGGGTATTTTGCCTAATCCATGGCCTCGTGAAGCGCGCGAATTATTAGTGTCATTGATCGGCGCAGGCGAAGCAATGGTTGGAATATTTGAAACTTTGGATCAGGAAGAGATTATTTTTCACTGGATCCCTGAATGGCGGTCAGTGCGTTCACTTCCGCAGCGAAATGCTTTACATCGTCATACGGTAGATCGTCACATGGTTGAAACAGCGGTTCATGCAGCCACATTGACTCGTAAGGTTCACCGACCAGATTTACTCTTGTTTGCAGCTCTATTTCACGACATAGGCAAAGGAACTCAGGAGGATCATTCGGAGCGGGGCGTTCGATTAATTGAACCTATCGCCCGTCGTGTGGGCTTTGATGACAAAGATATCGAAACCCTTAAATTGCTTGTACTGCATCACCTACTTTTGTCATCTACTGCAACTCGCCGAGATTTAGATGATCCAGCAACAATCCAATCCGTTCTGACTCTAGTTCCGGATGCGAACACACTAGAGCTGCTGCATGCCTTGAGTATCGCCGATGGAGAAGCAACCGGAAGTGCTGGGTGGAGTGATTGGAAAGCGACACTCGTTGCAGAGTTGGTAAACAGAGTTCGCAAAGCCATGTCCGGAGTGGAAGTCGCTCAGCAACCTCAAGTATCTGATGAACAAGTTGCACTCGCCGCAAAGGGTGATTTGCGAGTTGTATTAGAGGAGCATTCAAGTGGATATGCGATCGAAGTGATTTCACCTGATAAGCCAGGTTTACTATCAATTGTGGCTGGAGTATTTAACATTTCGCGCCTTGATGTTAAGTCTGCTCGTACTAAGACCCTCGGTAAGTCAGCGGTTATGTATTGGATCGTCACGCCTGAACCACATGCACCACATGTTACCGATTCAAAATTGCACGAATTAATCGCAGCAGCACTAGTGGATTCAACTGATGTCGAAGAAAGACTTATTGCTCGCGCAGCAGCGTATGCATCAATTCCAACTATTCCGGTTCCAGCACCTGAAGTTGAGATTTTCACCGATGCCGCAACTGATGCAACCATCATCGAAGTTCGAAGCCATGACCGCCCGGGATTGCTATTTAGAATCGGTGCGGCGATTACTGAATCAAAGATAGATATTCGATCCGCCATTGTTACAACCCTTGGGGCCGAAGCCATTGATACCTTGTATGTAACCGAGCTAACCGGTGGACCGCTTAGCTCTGAGCGAGCAAACCAGGTCGCTTCGCATCTTAAGCAGGCCTTGAAGTAGTCTTCGGCTCTTATGTTTGAGTCCCTAACCTCCCGCTTCAGCGGCGCATTCTCATCTCTGCGCTCTCGAGGAAAGATCTCATCCTCAGATATCGAAACAACCTGCGAGGAGATTCGCCAAGCTTTACTGGAATCAGATGTGGCTTTATCGGTTGTTGAAGATTTCATCGCAGATATTCGTCAAAAATCTCTGGATGCACTTCCAACTTTGCAATCAGGCACAAATCAAGCAAATGCAATCTTTGAAATTGTTAACACAAGTCTGATTGAAATTCTTGGGGGACAGGCACGCAGAGTTCGCTTTGCGAAGAATCCACCTACGGTCATTATGTTGGCTGGTTTACAGGGTGCCGGTAAAACAACTCTGGCCGGAAAGCTTGCAAAGTTTTATGCAGATCAAGGAAACACCCCACTTTTAGTTGCATCTGATTTACAACGCCCCAACGCCGTAACGCAGCTGCAGGTTGTTGGTGATTCAGTCAATGTTCCAGTGTTTGCACCAGAACCTGGTAACGGCCAGGGAGATCCAGTAAAGGTTGCGAAGGCTGGAATTGAGTTTGCAAAGTCAAAGCAGTACAACATGGTTATCGTTGATACCGCAGGTCGTCTTGGTGTAGATGAAGATTTGATGAAGCAAGCATCTGACATCCGTGATGCGGTAAATCCTGATGAGATTTTGTTTGTAGTCGATGCAATGATCGGACAAGATGCCGTAAGAACATCACAGGCATTCTTAGATGGTGTTGGCTTTGATGGTGTTGTACTGACAAAACTCGACGGTGATGCACGTGGTGGTGCGGCGCTGTCAATCGCTTCGATGACAAAGCGCCCAATTATGTTTGCTTCAACCGGTGAAAAACTTCATGAGTTCGACATCTTTTACCCAGAGCGCATGGCATCTCGAATCTTGGGTCTTGGCGATGTTGCAACTCTTGCAGAGCAAGCCAAGAAGGCCTTTGATTCAGATACATCTGCAAAACTAGAAGCTAAGTTTGCAAGCGGAGAAAATTTCACACTAGAAGATTTCCTCGATCAGCTTCAGGCGATGTCCAAGATGGGCAACATGTCTAAGTTATTAGGAATGCTTCCTGGCGCCGGCCAGATGAAGAAACAGATCGAAAACTTTGATGAGGGCGAGATCGTTCGCACTAAGGCGATTGTGCAATCGATGACTCCAGCAGAGCGTCGTGATCCAAAGGTGTTGAATGGTTCTCGTAGAGCTCGTATCGCCCTGGGTTCTGGTCGTAAGGTTTCAGATGTAAATAATCTGGTGGATCGATTTTCAGCTGCTCAAAAGATGATGAAACAGGTCCGCAACGGGGGAATGCCTGCTGGAATGGGAGGCATGGGAATGCCAGCCCTGCCGAAGGTTCAAACCCCGGTTAATAAGAAGAAAAAGTCCAAATCTGGAAACCCAGCCAAGCGAGCCCAAGAAGAGGGTTAGAAAGCGCCGATTTCCCTCTTTCGCGCATGAATGGCAGAATTGGGCACCTGTTGACGGGGCCCTCTACCCCCAGCAACATCCACAATTCGATAGTCATATGAATTGATCGCGCACCCCGCTGCGGTTGATACGCATGGCACACATTTACAGGAGTACAACTTTCTTGGCTACAAAAATTCGTTTAATGCGCATGGGCAAAATCCGCACACCGTTTTTCCGCGTTGTAGTTACAGACTCACGCAAGGCACGTAACGGTCTATCAATCGAAGAGATTGGTCGCTACGTACCAGGACAAGAGCCATCACTTATCGAGATCAACTCAGAGCGTGCTCTGTACTGGCTCGGCGTTGGTGCACAACCATCTGAAGCTGTAGAGGCTTTGCTTAAGGTGACTGGCGATTGGCAGAAGTTTAAGAAGCTTCCTGGAACTGAAGGAACTCTTAAGGTTGCAGCTCCAAAGCCATCAAAGGTTGTTGCATACGAAGCAGCAATGAAGGCTGCAGCGGATGAACCAGCTGAAGGCGCAACGACAATGAAGAAGAAGGCGCAGGAGAAGCTTGCAGCTAAGGCGAACCCTGTCGTCGAAGAAGCTCCAGTTGTTGAAGAAGCTCCAGTAGCAGAAGTGTCCGAGCCAGTTGCAAATGATGCTGTGGCAGAGGTTCCAGCTGTAGAAGCGACTGCAGATGCAGTGGTTGAGACAGAAGCGGCTGCAGAATAACAATGATGGATGAAGCCCTAGAACATTTGGTCAAGGGAATCGTCGATAACCCTGATGATGTCGTTGTCGCTGAAAAGACAGGACGTCGCGGAACAACTTTAGAGGTTCGAGTGAACCCTGAAGATATCGGCAAGGTCATTGGTCGTAATGGTCGCACTGCTAAAGCACTTCGTACAGTTGTAAGTGCGCTCGCAGGACGTACAGTCCGCGTCGATCTCATCGAGACCGACGAAGTTAGATAACAATGCGTTTGCTCGTGGGGCGAATTGGTCGCGCTCACGGAATTCTTGGTGAGGCGACGATAGAGGTTCGTACAGATGAACCTGATCGTCGCTTTGCCATTGGTGCAGCGGTTCAAACTGATACCCATGGCGAATTAACCATTACATCTGGTCGAGTTCATAACGGCATTTTGTTACTGGGCTTCAATGGAATTACAGATCGCAATGGAATTGAGAAGCTACGCAACACATTGCTGTATGCCGATGTTGATATTAATGAAGAAAATGATGATGAAGATGAATATCACGTCATGCAATTAATCGGCTGCCAAGCAGTTCTGGAATCAGGTGAAGTTTTCGGCGAGGTTACAGATGTCATCAATCTTCCTGGTCAGGATTTACTTGCGGTTAATACCGGCAATGGCGAACAGTTAATTCCATTTGTTCACCAGTTAGTTCCAATTGTTGATGTGAAGAATAAAAAGGTTGTAGTTATTCCTCCTTCAATCACAGGAGTAATGGAATGAAAATTGATGCGGTAACAATCTTTCCCGATTACTTTGCTCCGTTGCAGCTTTCGCTGCTAGGAAAAGCGCAGGATCAAGGAATCGTCGAAGTTGGTGTGCATGATCTTCGTGCATTCTCTAACGACAATCACAACACCGTTGATGACACTCCTTATGGTGGTGGAGCCGGAATGGTTATGCTTCCAGAAGTTTGGGGTAAAGCGTTAGATCCATTAATGACCGAAGACACAGACCTCATTATTTTGACACCTGCTGGCAAGAGATTTGATCAACCGATGGCGGCTAAGTTTGCCGAATCAAAGCACTTAGTTTTTGCCTGTGGCCGATATGAAGGAATCGATGATCGAGTCCGCCAATACTACGAAGCTAAGAATTATCGAGTGCATGAAATTTCTATTGGAGATTATGTTTTAGGTGGGGGAGAAGTAGCTTCGCTTGTGATGATTGAGGCGATCACACGACTAATTCCTGGAGTCTTAGGTAACCCTGAATCATTAACTGAAGAGTCACACAACGAAGAGGGTTATCTTGAGTATCCAAACTTCACAAAACCATCTGTGTGGCGAGATCTTGAAGTGCCAGCGATTCTACTCAGCGGAAATCATGGCGAGATCGCTAAATGGCGCGCAGCTCAAGCAGTAGAGCGCGCAAAGAAGAATCTTTAATCATCAAGTAGAGTTGCCTTTATGTGCAGATTGCTAGCCTTTACATCTCTTGAACGTAAAAGTTTCTATGAAGTTGTGGGCTCAGATTTTGACTCCTTCGTCGCGCTATCTGCTGAACATAAGGATGGCTGGGGCCTTGCCGCTAATGGCGAGATCCTTAAGGATCTCAAGCCTGCACACGAAAGCCCCGAGCTCAATTCATCTGCCGAATCTGTAAAGACTGATGGCGCACTACTCCATCTGCGCCTTGCTTCTAAAGGGATCACTGTCAATATCGACAACAACCATCCATTTACACATGGATCAACAACTTTCATGCATAACGGCACTATCCGACCAGGAAACACGGCGGAACAGTTCATCAATGACAAGTACAAAGGATTTATTCAAGGAACAACCGACAGTGAAAGATTCTTCTACGCTGTGCTTTCAGCTGTAGATGAATTAGGTTTAGTAGAAGGTGTTCGTAAGACAGTAAATGATATTCGCGCCATCGCAGATTATTCAGCGCTAAATATCATGGTTCAGACTCCAGAAATCCTTATTGCTGTATGCGAATTCAACGCAGAGAACAAGACTGAATGGAGCTCTGAAGAGCACTATGAGCTTCGTTATGCAAAGCGCGGAAATGACATTGTTGTGGCCTCGACAGGTTGGGGAAGCGGCCAATGGGAACATTTAGATAATCACACAATGTTGGTTGTCGATCGTGCAACTTTAGAGTATTCAATTTCAGAGCTATGAGTCGTACATATACAGTCGAAACTTACGGCTGCCAGATGAATGTTCACGATTCTGAAAGAATTTCAGGGTTGTTAGATGAGGCCGGCTTCGTGCCAGTCCAAGTTGGTGAGCAGGCTGACATTGTCGTATTTAATACATGCGCAGTACGTGAAAACGCAGATAATAAATTGTACGGAAATCTTAGTTTCTTGGCACCAATCAAAAAAGCCAATCCAAATATGCAGATCGCTGTTGGTGGTTGCCTTGCACAAAAAGATCAAGCAACGATTCTCAAGAAGGCGCCTTATGTGGATGTTGTCTTCGGTACTCACAATGTGGGTTCGTTGCCTGTGCTACTTGAGCGTGCTCGCGTGGAAGAAGAGTCGCAAATTGAAATTTTGGAAGCGCTAGAGCATTTTCCATCTACTTTGCCAGCACGACGTTTATCAGCTTTTTCATCGTGGGTTTCAGTATCAGTCGGATGCAACAACACCTGCACTTTTTGCATCGTTCCAGCACTTCGTGGAATTGAAAAAGATCGCAATGAAGATGACATCCTCAGTGAAGTAAAGGCCTTAGTTAATCAAGGTGTCATAGAAATAACTTTGCTTGGTCAAAATGTAAACGCGTACGGCGTAGATTTTGGAGATCGACAAGCCTTTGCAAAACTACTTCGTAAATGTGGCCAGATTGATGGTTTGGAACGTGTTCGCTTCATGTCTCCGCACCCACGCGATTTCACAGATGATGTCATCGAAGCGATGGCAGAAACACCGAATGTCATGCCACACCTTCACATGCCGTTGCAGTCGGGCTCAGATCGAATTCTCCAACAAATGCGACGCTCTTATCGCACAGATAGATACTTGGGAATTTTGGAACGTGTTCGTACCGCTATCCCACATGCTGCGATAACAACTGACATCATCGTCGGATTTCCAGGAGAAACGGAAGAGGATTTCCAAGCGACGTTAGATTTGTGCACATCTGCCCGTTTCACGGCGGCGTACACATACCAATACTCAAAACGTCCCGGTACTCCGGCGGCAACAATGTCTGATCAGGTTTCGCCTGAAGTCGTGGGTGAGCGCTACACGAGACTTCACAATCATCAGCAATCGATCTCTTTATCTGTCAATCAAGAGTCAATCGGAACAACCCATAAAATTTTAGTAGGGGATTACGAGGGACGACGAGATGAAGCTCAAGCACGATTAACGGGACGTAGCGAAGATTTCCGTTTAGTTCACTTCGATAACACATTTGTTGCACGCCCTGGAGACGAGGTAACAGTTCAAATAACCGATGCCTCTGCTCATTACTTGATCGGAAACCCTTTGTCGGTACGAGCCACACGCGGAGCTGATGCTCACGCTGTACGAATTGCAAACCCAGGTCCAGCTTCAACAATGCTTGGAATACCAACGGTTAAGCGATGAAGTTAATTGTTATCTGTGGGGCGACAGCTACAGGCAAGAGCGATCTTGCCGTCACTTTAGCTCAAGAAATTAATGCAGAAATCATCAATGCAGATTCAATGCAACTGTACAAAGGCATGGATATTGGAACTGCGAAGATCACTATGGAAGAGCGCAAAGGAATTCCTCACCACTTGATGGATCTGTTGCAAGTCACAGAGGATGCAAATGTTGCCTGGTACCAAGATCGTGCCCGTGCTGCAGTATCTGAGATTCACGCACGAGGCAAAAATGCGATTATTGTTGGTGGTACAGGCTTGTACATAAAATCAGTTTTGGATGAGCTAAACTTTCCTGATACTGACCCAATTGTACGAGCAGAACTCGAACTTGAGTTTGCTACAAAGGGAATTCAACCTTTGTTTGACAGACTTGAAAAGCTAGATCCTGCAGCTGCCTTGGCGATCGATAAAGCTAATTCACGTCGCGTGATTCGCGCACTTGAAGTAATCAAAATTACAGGAAAGCCTTTTACTGCAAACCTTCCACGTGAAGAGAGTTCAAGGTATCCATATGCCCAACAATTTGGCTTAGTAATGGATCGCGATGCTCTATCTGAGCGAATTTCACTTCGCGTTGATCGTATGTGGCAACAAGGACTTGTTCAGGAAGCTGAAAAGTTGGTTACAGCTGGAATCATGCAGGGCGTCACCGCTCAGCGTGCTCTCGGATATGCACAAGTGATTGCACAAATTGAAGGCAAAGTTACGGAAGAAGAAGCGCAGGAAGAAACTAAGCGAGCAACCCGTCAATATGCCCGCCGACAGGAGACCTGGTTCTCACGTGATGAGCGCATCACATGGATTTCTCCGAAGCAGAACGCCCTCGAGCGCATCCTAGAATCGATAAACTAACAACAATGATTGCAACATATGGCCACGGTACCGAAAATGATTTTGTACTCGTTTTCGATCCAAATGACGAGCATTCGATTACGACCTCACAAACAGCTGCTATCTGTAACCGCCAAACTGGAATTGGTGCAGATGGATTAATTCGCATGATCAAGCGCGATGGTAAATGGTTTATGGATTATCGCAACGCTGATGGTTCTTTGGCTGAAATGTGCGGCAATGGTATCCGTGTGATGGCCCGTTACCTTGTTGAAAAGGGGCACCAACCTGAAGGAATCTTTGCGATCAATACCCGTGATGGCGTTAAACATTTGCGTGTTCCGCTCACTGATGACATTTCAGTAAACATGGGACAAGTTACTGATGAGGCAGAGGCTATAACAGCAGCTACAAATGGGCATATTTGGAATGGTTACAACATAAGTGTCGGCAATCCGCATGCAGTGGTTTTTGTCAATGAGATGTCTGAAATCGGTCCACTTAATGAACCGCCAGTAGTTAGACCTCGCGATTCTTACCCAGAAGGTGTCAATGTTGAGTTCGTAAAAATCACCGAAGGTAATTCGATTGATATGCGTGTTTTCGAACGCGGTTCAGGCGAAACTCGTTCATGCGGAACGGGAACATGTGCCGTAGCTTTGGCTGCAACGTTGCACACAAAGGGTCGACTACCTGCAACATGGATTATTAATCCACCCGGAGGGCGTCTAGAAGTTTCTATCGATGGTCATACCAATGCAACACTTACCGGTCCTGCAGTTCTTGTGAAAGATGTAGATATTTCGGGGTTTTTGGTTGAGTAAGGATTTTGACGACGAGTTTGAAGCGTTACTACGTGAAAGCGCTCGAGTAGCAGCAGAGTTTGATGCGAGTGAAGAAGATGAAACGATTGATCAATCGCAAGAGCTTTCTGAACGTCACGCCCTGCGCCGCGTACAAGGATTTTCAACTGAACTTCAGGATATTTCTGAGGCTGAATATCGACAACTACAGCTCGAACGCGTTGTCCTTGTTGGTGTGTGGACTGAAGGAACAATCAAAGATGCGGAAAACTCACTTGCAGAGTTAAAAGCGCTTGCTGAAACCGCCGGATCAGAAGTACTAGAAGGATTAATTCAGCGTCGCGATAAGCCGGATCCAGCCACATATATTGGTTCGGGAAAGGTAACGGAGCTAAAGCAGGTAGTTGTTTCAACGGGCGCGGACACGGTTGTATGTGATGGAGAGTTATCGCCATCCCAACTTCGTCAACTAGAAGACAAGTTGAAGGTTAAGGTCGTCGATCGCACAGCTTTGATCTTGGACATTTTCGCTCAACATGCAAAGAGCAAAGAGGGTAAGGCTCAAGTTGAGTTAGCTCAGATTGCATACCTTTTGCCACGTCTTCGTGGTTGGGGAGATTCGCTTTCGCGTCAGGTTGGTGGTCGTGCTGCAGGAGGCGCGGGTATTGGTGGACGTGGTCCCGGTGAAACAAAGATTGAAACAGATCGTCGTCGCATTCGCGACAAGATGGCAAAGCTGCGTCGCGAGATTGCCGAGATGAAGGTTTCTCGAGACACCAAACGCCAGGAACGTCGCCGCTTTAATATTCCATCTGTTGCAATTGCTGGATATACAAACGCTGGTAAATCTTCATTACTTAATAAGTTAACAAATGCTGGCGTATTGGTTGAGAATGCACTTTTTGCGACACTTGATCCCACAGTCCGTAAATCTGAAACAGCAGATGGTCGTGTTTATACCCTGAGCGATACTGTTGGATTTGTGCGCCATCTTCCGCACCAATTAATTGATGCATTCAAGTCAACCTTGGAAGAGGTTTCTGAATCAGATCTCATCGTGCATGTTGTTGATGGTTCCCATCCAGATCCTTTTGAACAGATCCGTGCTGTTCGTCTAGTGATTGATGAAATTGGTGGAAAAGATATTCCCGAAATCATCGCAATCAACAAGGTCGACATCGCTGACCCTGCTGTGATCATGGAGATTTTGCGTAAAGAGCCAAACAGTTATGCCTTTTCAGTCCGCACTGGCTTTGGCATTGAAGGCCTGTTGCATGCAATTGAATCCTCCTTGCCTCGACCATCAGTTGAAATCAATGTTGTTATTCCATATAACCGCGGCGATTTAGTTCATGCGATCCACGAAAGAGGCGAGATCTTCAGCGAAACCTATGTGGCTGAAGGAACCTCAATTCATGCCCGTGTGGACGGGGGATTGGCACAAAGAATCGAAAAATCCCAAGCCCAAGGGGAATAAGTACGACACACCGCGTGTTGTATGCAGTAGAAGTTGGGAAAATGCGCCATGATGCGCCCGCAAGCAGTTAACTAGGCAACAAAGGTGGTGAGAGCAATGGCAACAGATTACGACACACCCAGAAAGACTGATGAAGAACTTCATGAGGAGTCTCTTGAAGAACTCAAGGCTAAGCGTGTTGATGCTCAATCCGGTCAAATCGATGTTGATGAAGCTGAAGCTGCTGAAAATCTCGAACTTCCAGGTGCAGATCTATCTGGAGAAGAGTTAGCGGTTCGTGTTGTTCCAAAGCAGGTTGATGAGTTCACATGCTCTCGTTGCTTCTTGGTACATCACATCACCCAGCTTGCTAAAGGTGAAGGCGCTAAAGCTGTTTGCAAAGAGTGCAACTAACTCTTCTGTTCTAATCTTTTAATGCTTTAATTAACTCCAAACCTTTTCCTGTACTGATCAACCAGTATGGCGTTGCATCCCGTTCATCTATTACATAAAGCTGAACACCTTTGCTCGACCAAAAACGAATTGCGAGATGAGCCGTTGGGTCAGCATCTCGTGTGCGAACTCTGCGCACTGACTCATTATCTAAATTGAGTACTTCTCCAATGAAGCGATGTTCTATGTGGGCAGTTCCAACACGAAGCTCTTTCTCATCTACTTCGATAACGAGCGCTGATTTAAAGTAAAAAAGGATAAGCAAGAGTGATACCGCGACGAGTGTCGCCAATGCTGGGTTATTGCCCAGGGCGGCCCATACAGAAATAACAATCGACAGTAAAAAGAAGTAGATAATTGCAAGCAACCACAGTGGCGCATGTATCACTTCTCGGTATCGCATGGGAGTTACCGTATCGGATATGAAGCGGTAACCTTGCACTATGGCTCGTATTCCATCAACGACTGCGCCTGAGGGTGCACCACTTCCTGAGCGTCATCCAAAGGCGCCAGCGGTTGGCTCGCAAATCCCTTCTCACTTCGGACACTGCTTCGGTTGTGGAGCGCTACATCCAACAGGATTGCACCTTGTTGCTTATGCAGGTGAAGGTTTAGATATCACTGCGCAATTTACGGTGACAGAGGATCACCAAGGGGCTCCAGGTTTAGCTCATGGAGGATTGCTCTCACTTGCATTTGATGAGGCGCTAGGAAAGTTGATGTGGTTACTGCGGGCACCGGCGGTCACTGGACGATTAGAAACTGATTTCATTAAACCTGTTCCAATGGGTACAACTCTTTACATCACGGCAGAAATTACGGGTCAGATAAATCGCAAGGTGTACACATCTGCAATTGGCCGTATTGGATCACCTGATGGAGAGATCGCAGTTAAAGCAGCGGCTCTTTACATAATCGTTCCGATGGATCACTTTATGAACAATGCTCCAAAGGAGTACCTAGAAGAGCTAGCAAAGACCCCCGAGCTATTAGCATTTGTGGATCCCAACTTCGAGGTAAATCCTTAAATGAGCAATGTTCAAGTTCTGATTACTCGCTTGGATCCATCGATTCCGCTTCCGCATTACGCCAAAGGTGGAGATGCCGGCGCAGATATTGTTTCCAGAATAGATATCACTTTGCAGCCGGGGGAGCGTGCATTAGTTCCAACAGGTATTTCGATTGCACTGCCAGATGGATATGTTGCACTGGTTCATCCACGATCTGGTTTGGCAATTAAGCATGGAGTAACAATGGTTAATGCACCAGGAACGGTTGATGCTGGCTACCGCGGAGAATTACAGTGCATCATGATCAATCACGATCCAAAAGAGGCTATTACTTTTCACAAAGGTGATCGAATTGCACAGTTAGTAATTCAAAAGGTTGAACGTGCACAATTTGTAGAGGTTGAAGATTTGCCCGGCTCAGGTCGAGGTACTGGTGGATTTGGATCGACGGGGCGTTCATGAGTCAGCATCACGAAGACAGAGACAAGGTAATCGGAGCACTTGGTGGTACCAAAGGATTAATTGATTCGGGCCTGCCTTCAATACTTTTTCTGGTTATTTTCAATGTCTCACAAGAGCTTCGTACCGCTATTTGGGCGGCGTTGTCTTTATCTGTGACCCTTGCAATTATTCGTTTGGCGCGCAAAGACACTATTCAACACTCTGTTTCTGGCGTGATCGGCGTACTCATTTGTGCGTATTTCGCTAATAGATCAGGTAATGCCTCTGATTTTTATATCCCTAAATTATTAACAAACCTTGGTTATGGCACCGTGTATCTAATTGCCAACCTTGCGGGCTGGCCAATCCTAGGAGTCGTTCTTGGACCATTGTTAGGTGAAAACTTTACTTGGCGAAATAATCCGGCACGCAAAAAAATGTACATGAAGGCAAGCTGGATCTGGGTAGCGATGTTCTTCTCACGGATTGCCGTTCAATATCCAATTTACAAGAGTGCAAATGTAAATTTATTAGGCACAGTTAATTTGGCGATGGGCTATCCGCTTTTCTTTGCCGCGGCATATGGAACTTGGTTAGTTATAAAGTCACAACCACCTGTAGAAAAAGTTGAGAATTAAGAGATAAAACAGGCTTTAATCTGTGCTTCAGCATCAGCCGATGCAACAAACAAAAGCTCATCTCCTGCAGCAAAGACATCATGTGCCTTTGCTGTAATTACGCGGCCATCGCGAACGATTGCGGCGATTGCGGCGTTTTCAGGAAGTTCAATCTCTTCTACAGTTTTGCCAATACATGCAGATCCATCTGGCAAGGTAAGTTCAACAAGGTTTGCTTGACCCTTGCGGAATGAGAATAGTCGAACAACATCTCCAACACTGACAGCCTCTTCAACAAGGGCTGCAATGATGCGAGGGGTTGATACCGCAACATCAACGCCCCAAGATGAATCAAAGAGCCATTCATTCTTTGGATGATTAATGCGAGCTACTACACGCGGTACGCCATATTCGGTTTTACCTAGTAGCGAGGTAACAAGGTTTGCCTTGTCATCACCGGTAGCGGCAACTAATACCTGGCAGTTATTTAGATGAGCGTTGTCCAGCGATGTAATTTCGCATGCATCTGCCATAAGCCATTCAGCGTCAGGAACGCTCTCAAGCTTTAACGCCTTTGGATCCTTATCAATCAATAAAACCTGATGTCCGTTATCTAGAAGTTCGCGGGCAATAGCGCGACCAACATTTCCAGCTCCGGCAATAGCAATTCTCATTAGCGTTCACCTTCTGGGCTGCTTGCAAGGATCTCTTCTGTTCTAGCGACATCGACATCAGAGACCATGACGTGGATGAGATCACCCTGCTGCAAAACAGTGTGCTCATCTGGAATTAAACCTTCGCCCAAACGTGTAATAAAGGCGACGCGTGCAGGCGTCATGGCATCAATTAACAAAATAGGACGGCCATACCAATCGGCATGAGGGTGCATCTCGCACAGTTGAACCATTCCTGTCGCATCGCGCCATTCAGAGCGTGAGCCTTCTGGAACAAGGCGACGCAAAATTTGATCAGTTGCCCATAAAACAGTTGCAACAGTTGGAATTCCTAAGCGCTGGTAAATCTCAGCGCGACCTGGATCGTAGATACGAGCAACAACATTTTGAACACCGTAAGTTTCACGAGCTACACGAGCCGCCAAAATATTTGAGTTGTCACCATTACTTACAGCGGCGAAGGCGTCGGCATCTTGAATGCCTGCTTCTAGAAGTGTGTCTCGATCAAATCCAACGCCTGTAACGGTGCGACCTTTGAAGTTGGGACCTAGGCGGCGAAATGCTTCGCGTGCCTGGTCGATGACTGAGACTGTATGACCTGCTGCTTCGAGCTCTGTGGCGAGTGATGAACCAACTCGACCGCAACCCATGATGACTACGTGCACAGGAAGTAACTTACACCCATAGGCTTACATCTATGGCATCAAACAAGAGTTCAACCCTAAAAACTGGAGATCTCATCGAGGTCACTATTGAAAAAGTGGCGCACGGGGGACATTTCATCGCCCGCCACGATGGTGCCGTCATATTTGTGCGACATGCAATTCCGGGGGAGCGATGCACAATTGAAGTCACGAGTACCGGCTCATCCTTTAACCGTGCCGATGTAGTTGAAGTTCATGAAAAATCAGAACACCGAGTTGATGCGCCATGCCGATTTGCGCACCGTGCGGGCTGCGGTGGATGCGATTTCCAGCATATTAATCCTGCTTATCAGCGAACCTTGAAATCAGATGTCATCAAAGAGCAGTTTTCTAGAATCGCAAAGATGCAGGTGGAGATCGAGGTAGAAGAGGTCAGTAAATCTACCCATTGGAGAACTCGAGCAATAGCGACTACGAATCGCAATGGAGAGCTAGGTTTCTACAAATCACGTTCTCACACAGTTGTGCCGGTTGATGATTGCTTGATCTGTGTTGAAACTATGCATTTAAAGGAACTCGCCGCAACACATCTAAAAGGTGACATGCGGGTAGAAGTAAGCGCTTCCAATACCGCAGAACGAACTATTGCATTAGCACCAACAAGAGGAGAAGAGAAAGCTCGAATCTCTGAAGGTCCAGTTGTTTTGCATGAAAAAGTTTTAGGAAAGGTATTAGAAGTTAGCCAAGCTTCATTTTGGCAAAGCAATGAAAGAGCTCCTGAAGTTTTAACTCAAACCGTGATGGATTTTGCGAAATTGAAAACTGGAGAACACGTTTTAGATTTATATGGCGGCGTCGGATTGTTCACGGCTGCCATTGTTGATGCTGTTGGTCCATCTGGACATGTTGATCTGATCGAAGGAAGCAAGGTTGCAACTGCAGATGCTGCTCGGAATTTTGCGAATAATCCAAATGTCACAATCGCAACTGGGGATGTAGCCAAGTTATTGCCGCGAATTACCGCGGCAGATGTGGTTGTTTTAGATCCACCACGTGATGGTGCAGGAAAAGAAGCGATTGCTCACATAGCAAGACTGGCACCGCGTTCAATTGTGTATGTGGCATGCGATCCAGCTGCATTGGCCCGAGATACTGCATATCTTGCAGATCACAGTTATTCACTGTCTCAGATACGTGCATTTGATCTCTTTCCGATGACACATCACATCGAATGTGTTGCCCTGTACACGCGGGCTAAGGTATCTTGAGCGCTGTCGAAGGCTTCTACGAAAGGCAGATAATGAGTAAAAACTCTTTCAACGCAAAAAAGAATCTTGAAGTTGCGGGTAAGAGTTTTGAGATATTTGATATCTCCTCAATCGAAGGCGCAGCTAACCTGCCATTTAGCCTCAAGGTTCTTCTTGAGAACCTACTTCGCACAGAAGATGGCGCAAACATCACCGCAGATCACATCAAGGCATTGGCCACATGGGATCCAGCTGTAGAGCCAGATACTGAAATTCAATTTACTCCAGCTCGCGTTGTCATGCAGGACTTCACAGGAGTTCCTTGCGTGGTAGATCTTGCAACAATGCGTGAAGCGATCGTTGAACTTGGGGGAGATGCTTCAAAGGTAAACCCACTTGCACCAGCAGAACTGGTTATCGACCACTCTGTTATTGCAGACAAGTTCGGTACGAAGGATTCATTCGAGCAGAACACAGATATTGAGTACGAGCGCAACCAAGAGCGTTACCGTTTCTTGCGTTGGGGACAAACAGCCTTTGATGAGTTCAAGGTTGTTCCACCTGGAACTGGAATTGTGCACCAGGTAAATATCGAATACTTGGCTCGCGTCGTTATGACTCGCACCGTCGAAGGTACTTTGCGTGCGTATCCAGACACAGTGGTAGGTACAGATTCACACACCACAATGGTTAATGGACTTGGTGTTCTTGGCTGGGGTGTAGGCGGAATTGAAGCCGAGGCTGCTCTTCTTGGTCAGCCCGTATCTATGCTGATTCCTCGAGTTGTTGGATTCAAGTTAACGGGCGAACTTCCACTTGGAACAACAGCCACAGATATGGCTCTGACTATCACCGAGATCCTTCGTAAGGTCGGAGTAGTTGGCAAGTTTGTAGAGTTCTTTGGCCCAGGAGTTACATCTGTTCCAATGGCTAATCGAACAACAATTGGAAATATGAGCCCTGAATACGGCTCAACATGTGCGATCTTCCCAATTGATGAAGAAACTCTTCGTTACTTGCGTCTGACAGGTCGCAATGATGATCAAGTTGCTTTGGTTGAAAAGTATGCAAAGGCTCAAGGAATGTGGCATGACCCATCTGTTGAGCCACGCTTCTCGCAGGTTGTAGAGCTAGATCTTTCAACAGTTGTTCCATCAATTTCAGGACCAAAGCGTCCACAAGATCGCATTTCTCTGAGCGATTCAAAGAGCGCATTTGAAAAGATTGTTCCAAGCTACTTTGGCGACAAGACTCAAAAGGGCGAAGTTGCTGCAGGAAGTACACGCGTTAAGAACGGTGATGTTGTTATCGCTTCAATTACTTCATGTACCAATACCTCTAACCCATCTGTAATGATCGGTGCAGCACTTCTTGCAAAGAAGGCTGTTGAAAAGGGTTTGAAGTCAAAGCCTTGGGTTAAGACAACCCTTGCTCCAGGATCAAAGGTTGTAACTGATTACTACGATCGCGCAGATCTGACTAAGTACATGGAAGCACTTGGCTTCAACCTTGTTGGTTATGGTTGCGTAACGTGTATTGGTAACTCAGGTCCACTTCCAATCGAAATCAGCAAAGCGGTTAACGAAGCAGATCTTGCGGTAACTGCAGTTCTATCTGGAAACCGTAACTTTGAAGGTCGCATTAGCCCAGATGTGAAGATGAACTACCTTGCTTCACCTCCGCTAGTTGTTGCCTATGCAATCGCGGGCACTATGGATCATGATTTTGAAACAGATTCATTAGGCAAGGACACGGCAGGTAACGATGTTTTCCTGAAGGACATCTGGCCAACACCGCAGGAAATTCAAACAGTTATTGATGCATCTATCTCATCTGAGATGTTCAAGAAGGATTACGCAACGGTATTTGAAGGCGATCATCGCTGGAAGTCTCTTGCAACACCTACAGGCAAGGTATTTGAATGGGATGCGAAATCAACATATGTTCGCAAACCACCTTACTTCGAAGGTATGCCAAAGCAGCCAACACCTGTAACTGATATTTCAGGAGCTCGCGTTTTGGCTGTATTAGGCGATTCAGTAACGACAGATCACATTTCTCCAGCTGGAAATATCAAGGCGGATTCACCTGCAGGTAAGTACCTTGCAGATCACGGAATCGATCGCGCAGATTTCAACTCGTACGGTTCACGTCGAGGTAACCACGAAGTTATGATCCGCGGAACATTTGCAAATATTCGTTTGAAGAACATGTTGCTCGATGGTGTTGAGGGTGGCTTCACTCGCAACTTCCTATCAGGCGGCGAGCAAACAACGATTTACGATGCATCAGTTGCATACCAAGCAGCTGGAGTTCCTCTAGTAATTCTTGCTGGCAAGGAGTACGGATCAGGATCTTCACGTGACTGGGCGGCAAAGGGAACTGCGTTGCTTGGTGTTCGCGCCGTTATCGCTGAAAGCTTCGAGCGCATTCACCGTTCAAACCTCATTGGTATGGGCGTACTGCCATTGCAGTTTAAGGATGGCGACACAGCGGCCAGCCTTGGTCTTGATGGAACTGAAACCTTTGCAATCTCTGGAATCACAGCGTTAAACAGCGGTGGAGTTCCAAAGGAGCTAACGGTTACAGCAGGGGATAAGACATTTACTGCGAAGGTTCGCATCGATACACCGGGCGAAGCCGATTACTACCGCCACGGTGGAATCATGCAGTACGTACTGCGCTCACTTCTGTAAAAGCATTTACGCTTTAAGCAGGAAGAGATGCAACGCCCTTTTCATGGAAGCGCTTGCCTGTAACTGATTCGCTAATTCCTTCACGATCCAGGTACGGCAGGATTCCTCCAAGATGCATTGGCCAACCAGCACCCATCAACATGCACAGATCTATCTCTGCTGGTGTTGATACAACGCCCTCATCAAGCATTGCACGTGCCTCTTCTGCAAGCGCTTTCAATGCACGTGCTCGAACTTGTTCGGCAGTTGAAGGAGAGCTTCCTTGTTCAACAAGTGCAAGTGCTGCAGGGTTTGCAGTAACGGTGCCATCTTCATTCTTAATGTAGAAGTAACGAACCCCTTCCTTCACCATGCGCTGCATAGTTGGAGAGATTCGGTAACGAGGCCCAAGGTTGTTGTGCAGTGTTTCAGAAACGTGCAAAGCCACACCCGGTCCAACAAGATCAAGTAGCTGGAATGGAGACATAGGGAAACCGATCTCCATCATCGCTGAATCTGCAACCGCAGGAGATGTTCCTTCATCTACTGCATCTGTTACCTCGCCCATAAAGCGAGTAAGTAGACGGTTAACAACAAATCCTGGTGCATCCTTACAGATAATCATTGTCTTCTTGAGCTCTTTACCAACCGCAATGGCAGTAGCAGTTGTTGCATCATCAGTTGTAGATGTACGTGCAACCTCTAGCAGTGGCATCACCGCGACTGGATTGAAGAAGTGGAATCCAACTACACGCTCTGGGTTCTTTAAACCTTCTGTCATGCGTTCAACCGATAGGGAAGAGGTATTAGTAGCCAATACGCATTCTGGAGAAACAATTGTTTCTAGCTTCTTGAATAGCTCTTGCTTAAGAGAAAGCTCTTCGAAGATCGCCTCAATAATGAAGTCGCATCCAGCAAAGACTGATTGATCGGCAGATCCTGAGATAAGAAGCGACAAACGGCCAGCTGATTCTGCGCTCATGCGCTTCTTTTCAACCAACTTTGCTAGTTCATTCTTGACCCACGCGACACCCTTATCGGCACGCTCTTGATCAATATCTGTCATAACAACAGGACACTTCAAGTTACGAACCATCAAAAGCGCTAACTGTGATGCCATCAAACCAGCACCAACAACGCCAACCTTTGTCACCTTACGAGCAAGGGCAGGCTTTGGGGCACCCTCAACCTTTTTGCGCTTCTTCTGAATTAAGTTAAATGCATACAAGGATGAACGTAGAGGATCAGACATTGTTAGATCGGCAAGTACTTGATCCTCGGCATCAAAGCCCTGTCCTAATGTGTTGCTCTTTGCTGCGGCGATCAATTCCAGCGCCTTAAATGGTGAAGCAATTGTTGCTCCGCCGTACTTCTTAAGAGCTGCAGCCTTACCTGTAGCAAGTGCTGACTCCCACGCAGGGTCGTTACTGTAATCAGGACGCTCGATCTTTGTTGTGCCATTCAAGACGCCAACTGCAAACCCAATTGAACGTTCTAAGAAATCTGCTGGTTCATACATCGCATCAACAACGCCAAGCTTCAAAGCATCCTTAGCTTTCATCATCGTGTTGTTGTTAAGTGCGTTGAGCATGATTACCTGAACTGCGCGCTCTGGCCCGATTAGCTTAGGTAGAATTGTTGCTCCACCCCAACCAGGAACTAAACCAAGGAAAACCTCTGGAAGAGCGGTGAATGCAGTAGATGCAACGGTGCGGTAATGGCAGTGCAATCCAACTTCAAGTCCGCCACCTAGAGCTAAGCCATTGATGAATGCAAAGGTCGGAATAGAACTTTCACCAAGACGGCGGAATACATCGTGACCTAGCTTTCCAATAGCAAGTGCTTGACTGCGATCATTAAGAAATGACAATGCAGATAGATCTGCACCTGCTGCAAAAATAAATGGCTTTCCAGTAATTCCGATGGCTGCAGGATTGCGTCCGATTGCATCTGTTATCGCGGCATCTAGCGCTTTAACAGATTGAGGTCCAAAGGTATTCGGACGGTTGTGATCGTGGCCGTTATCCAAAGTAATTAACGCCATTGTTCCCTTGCCACCAAAGGCAGATAGATCAATGTCGCGAACTAATGCATTAGTAACTACCTCTTCAGGTGCTCCTGCTGGAAGTGTGATCTCTGCGCTCATAATTACTTTGCTCCCTTGAAGTTAGGGTTTTCCCAGATGACGGTTCCGCCCATTCCGAGTCCAATACACATTGTTGTAATTCCATAACGAACCTCTGGTTGCGCTTCAAATGTTCGAGCTAAATTAAGCATTAAGCGAACCCCTGATGAAGCCAGGGGATGGCCGACAGCGATCGCGCCGCCATATGGATTTACACGAGGATCATCATCTGCAATTCCGAAGTGGTCTAAGAAAGCAATAACCTGCACAGCAAAGGCTTCGTTGATTTCAAAAGCACCAATGTCTTCTATCTTTAATCCTGCTTGCTTTAAGGCTTTAAGTGTTGAAGGAACTGGTCCATAACCCATGATCTCTGGCTCAACACCTGCAAATGCAAAGGTGACCATCTTCGCCTTGATTGTCAGACCAAGTTCAATTGCTTTTTCTTCGCTAGCAAGCAGCGCTGCAGTTGCTCCATCATTTAATCCAGATGAGTTTCCTGGAGTTACACGGCCCGCTGGACGGAAAGGCGTCTTTAATCCTGCAAGACCTTCCATCGTTGTTTGTGGGCGAGGTGGTTCATCAACTGTTGCAATAGTCCAACCAAGTTCTGCACTACGTGCAGCAGTTGGAATTAAGTCGCGCTGAATCTTTCCTTCTTCGTATGCCTTTGCAGTTTTTAGCTGCGAGTTCAGTGCATAACGATCTGCACGTTCTTTAGTTAACTGCGGAAAGCGATCATGAAGACGTTCTGCGGTTGCACCCATTGCAAGTGCATCCTGTTCAACAATTCTTTCTGCAAGGTAACGCGGATTTGGATCTAAACCTTCACCGATTGGGTGATTGCCCATGTGTTCAACGCCGCCGGCGATTGCAATTTCATTTGTTCCCATTGCGATTGCACCTGCGATAGTTGTTACCGCTGTCATTGCACCTGCACACCAACGGTCAACTGAATATCCAGGAACTGTATTTGGAAGTCCAGATAGAAGTGCCGCGCTGCGACCGATGTTCATTCCTTGATCACCAGTTTGTGTAGCAGCTGCGATAGCAACATCTTCAATTGATGCCGGATCAACCTTGGGATTTCGTTCCAGCAATCCGCGTATTGCGCGAACCATTAGGTCATCTGCACGAGTTCCGGCATACAAGCTGCCAGCCTTTCCAAAAGGGGTGCGGACGGCATCTACAAGGACAACTGTGCGGGACATGGAACTTCCTTTACCTAGGTGGTAACCCAAAGGTTACTCGCCAGTAAGGGTTTAGGACAGTACCTAATTAAGCGGAGATTCCAGCCTTTGCGCGTGGCTTAGACAGGTATGGAACTAAAACTGAGCCTAAGTAGAGAACGTAGGCACCTAGTTGTAACCACGAGGTCGTTGTATCAAAGCCGATGGTTCCTGAAAGCGATGCGCCCAAGATTGAATCCTTGGCGATGAATGAGGTGACATCCCATGCGAAGGCATCGGGACCTGGCAGGTAGCCAAGCTCTTGGAACTCGTGGATTCCATAGGACAAAACACCTGCTGCGACGATTACTAGTGCAACACCTGAATAGGTGAAGAACTTAGAAAGGTTTAACTTAATTGAACTCTTGTAAATCAAGTATCCAAGAGTGATTGAAACTGCAAAACCTAAAATCAATCCTGTTGCCGAACTTGTTGTATCTGCAACAGTCTGAAAGTTTGTGTACACAAATAATGATGTTTCAAGACCCTCGCGAATAACAGCGAAAAACGCTGCTCCAGCAAGGGCTAGGGGACCTGCAGATGCTGCTACATCTAGCTTTCCTTGTAGTTCATTTCGCAGGTTACGAGCGGTGCGCTTCATCCAGAAAACCATCCAGGTCACAAGAGCTACTGCGATAAATGAAGTAACTCCGGCAAAGAGCTCTTGACCGCGGTCGCTAAGAGAGACCGATGTGAATGTAAGGAAGGCGCCAAGTCCGATGCTTGCGATGATCGCCGAGATAACACCAGTCCACAGAGGCTTCAAATACCCTTTGCGGTTGGTTTTGACGATATAGGCGACCAGGATTCCCACAATGAGTGAGGCCTCGAGGCCCTCACGCAGCGCAATTATGAATGTGCTCAACATGAGTCAAAATCTAGAGCCAGTGGGGGAATTACGCAACTCTAATGTTGCGTAATTCAGGCCTCGTCGGGGGTGGTTTCGATCACTTCCACGGGGATGGGTTCACGCTCAAGTAGGGCAGCGGCTAGCGCAGGTGCGACTAAATCGATCTGCCACTGACGCGCACCCAGGGTTTTCAAGCCATCTTCAACCAATGAAAGAGAAAGAGTTTCCGTCGAACCCTGTGGGGGATTCCAACAGATGCGTCGAACATGTTCTGGAGTCATTAAGTTTTCTACAGGAATATTGTTTTCTGTCGCAATCACATCAATTGCAGCGCGTGCATGTGAAAGTGGCGCAAACTTTTCAGGAAATTTATCGCGCCACAATTTAATGGGCGGCAAAGTATCTGCATTGGTGCGCATCTGAGGCCATTGATCCTCGGGCAGTGCAATGGCAACAGAAATACTTTCTAACCAAACCTTAAAATTCTCCATCCAACGTGCACGCAATCCAAGTGGACGAAGAGCTTTTTCAAAATCCTTTTTAGTAACAGGGGCTGCGATAGCCAATTCCACAATTGCAGAATCGTTGAGCAACTTACCTGCAGCAATATCTTGTTGAGATGCAATTGCATCACGAGCAATCCATAGTGATTTAATGATCGCTAACTGGTCTCTTCTTTTGATTTTGTGCATTCCTGAAGTTCGACGCCATGGATCCACACGTGGAGGAGCTGGGGGAGCTTTCAATATTGAAGCAAACTCTTCAAGTGCCCAATCAAGCTTTTTTGACTCCTTGAGAATTTCATACATTCGATCTCGAAGTTCAACAAGAAGCTCAACATCCAACGCGGCATATGTGAGCCAATCTTGGGGCAATGGTCGCACTGACCAATCTGCCGCACTGTGTTCCTTTGCAAGACTGACACCCATAAGAGATTCCAAGAGTGGACCAAGTCCAACCCTGGGAAGACCTGCGATACGACCTGCTAATTCAGTATCAAATAGGTGTTTTGGATTAATTCCAAGCTCACGCAAACATGGTAGATCTTGGGTGCTCGCATGAAGAATCACTTCATCGGTATTAAGTAATTCATTGAGCTTTAAAAACAAGGGATGGTGTGGTCCAAATGGAATCGGATCAATTAAATGTAAACCGCCATCATTTCGTTTAATCTGAATTAAGTAAGCACGGGCGCTATAGCGAAAGCCAGAGGCACGTTCTGCATCAACTGCAAAGGGGCCATGCCCTGAAGCAAGTTCAGTTAAAGCGGCTTCAAATGCAGAATCGGTGTCAATCACCAAGGGAGTTCCATTTGCTGGTTGCAGTAGAGGTACCGCTGTAATTTCTTCAGTCATGATTAACGTCTACGAGCAGATGAGATTGCAGATACACCTTCAGGTACCGGTGCAAGGCCTGCAACATCAGATATTAGATTGCACCAGCTATCAATGTGTTTCATTAGCTCGGTCGGATCTGTAAGCAACGGAGTCCATGATGCACGAATCTCAATTTCAGCTTCATCGTTACGTGGTGATAACTTTCCAAAAGAGGCACTTGATACACGAGTAACTGTTCCGCTCGGCGCGTTAAAAGTGCATTCATTCTTTTCTAGTGATTCTAAGAACCAGCTCCAGCCAACTTCTGGCAACAAAGGATCTTCCTGCATGACAGGGTCGACATCAGCGCTTACAAATGTGACACAACGAAACTCGCCCTCCCAGGTTGTTTGTCCGCCTGGTTCGTGAAGTAAGACAAAACGACCATTTGCGATTTCATCTTCTTCTTCGCCAAATAGGCCATTTGAAACATCGGCGGAAAATGCAAAAGCAAATATGGCTAGCTTTTGAGGAGCCGGCACTTCGGTGAGGGTAATTTCAGATCGAGGTGTGAAGGTGCGAAGGTGATCTAATAATCTCTCAAAACCATTCGCATCCACGGTCATAGAATAAAGAAGTAACAATGCTTTTCTTGGGAGGCAGGGCGGTAGCATTTACTTATGGCATCTCTATTGGCGCTTCTTTCAAGTGCAATGTGGGGAACTTCAGATTACTTCGCTGGCCGTCTCAGCAAAAATCATCATCCATTTGCAGTTCTTGGTTTCTCGCAAGTAATTGGCTTGATGGTCGGTATTTCAATTGTGGTTATTTCCGGTGATTGGCATGGCAAGGTTTTAGGCCTTGATGGATTCTTAATCACAGGAGCCCTTGCTGGATTGTGCGGTTACATCGGTTTGGCCTGTCTTTACGAAGGCCTTTCAACTGGACGTATGGGAGTTGTTTCACCGATTAGTTCAATGAGCACCGTTGTTCCTCTTGTGTACGCACTGATTAACGGTGACACCTTATCAACGATCACTTCTATCGGAATTGTGATTGCTCTAGTGGGCGTCTTTTGTGCAAGCGGTCCTGAGCTTTCTCAGGGCTTGCCTTTAAAACCATTGCTATTAGCACTTGGTGCAGCAGCTGGTTTTGGCTTCGCTTTAACCTTCATTGCAATGGGTTCTCAAAGCAGCGCATTGCTAACTATGGTTTCAATGCGAGCAACAACATTCTTCGTCACGATCTCATTGGCGATCAAATTTAAAACGACAGGCAAGTTCAACAAAAAAGAGATGCCGGCGCTCATATTTATTGGCGCTGCTGACTTTTTGGCTAATCTTCTTTTGGGAATCGCATGCACCAAGGGACTTGTCTCGGTCGCTATGGTCTTCGGAAGTTTGTATCCAATTGCTACAGCTTTGCTGGCCTTCAAATTCTTGAATGAGAGATTACATAAAGTGCAATATGTGGGTATCGCTCTTGCCGTTACCGGGGTATCTGTAATTTCAGCTTTTTAATTTCGAGCGGAGTAAAAATGAGTTCCATCTACTTCATATGTCTCGATGGTTGCAAAGCGAGCCAGTAGAGCTTCCCAATCAATTCGATCTTCGCCCCCAATCGCCGGGGTGACGCTTAGTTCAAGTTGATCAATAACCTTGTGATCAATCAGCTCATTAATCATCGAGATACCGCCCTCAATAAGAATCTTGTCGCCAAACAATTTTCGGGCTTTTTCTACAGCATCAACTGGGGAACAGTTCCAGAACAAGGCTAAATGGTTGCCCTGAACTGGATTGACTAAAGACCGAGATATAACAACAAGTGGAACTGGCGTGCGGTTGTAAGGCTCGTTGCGAGCTGTGTTGCCGCCAATAAGAATGCAATCCACTTCACGGCGTCTTTTGAGAAATACCTGGCGATCTTGAGGGGAGCTAACCCCTGCAGATCTAGACTCTTTCGAAGTCGAACCATCGCTGCCTACAACAAGGGTCGCAACGATGCTCACACGAGTAATTATTACCTACCGAAAGATTTTTCACCTGAAAATCTGTCAGTGCCACCCTTTACATTTATACACATGATCATCGATTGCAATAAATGCATCATGGCCACAATCGCATGCAATACATGTGTCGTGGCCTTTTTCCTCGAACCCGCTCGAGATATCAGCGATGGGACGGTGTCAGCGTTAACTGTCCTAGCTGACAGTGGCTTGACCCCTCCGTTGCAGTTTGACGCTCGTGGGGCTTGATTTCCACCTAATTCACAGCCATTTTCACCTCGATGAGGTTGAGGTGTGGGCATAGGCGCAGTTAGCCTTGCACCCATGTCCTTTGCGCTGCGTGCTGTGATGGCCCTTGCCCTTGTGGCGGGCGCCTTGCTTCCGACCCACGCGCAGGCGGCTCAAACACTTGCCCAGGTTCAAGCAAAGGTCCGCCAGCTTGAAGAAGAGGCAACCACCGCAGCTGAAGGCGCGCAAGAGGCAAAGGTTAAGTTAGCCACCCTCACTAAGACCCTCAATGGAATTAAAGCAAAGGCGCAAATCCAGGGCCAAACCGTTTCTACTTTGCAACGATCACTAGGTGCGATCGCAATCGAACAGTACAAATCTGGTGGCTTCGGGCAAAGTTTTGAACTTCTCTTCTCCGCTGATCCATCTTTGTACCTGTCATCTGCTGGGGCATTAGATGCGATTACTCGCCGAAAATCCGCGCAGCTTAGAAAGTTTGAAGCAGCGCAACAACGATTAAATGCAACAACCCTCACTGTTAACGACAAGATGGCTTTAGTTGCCGCAGCACAAAAGAAGTTAGCCGCACAATCTGCAATAGCTCAAAAGAAGTTAGCGGAAGCAGAAGCGCTTCTTTCGAAGTTAACAAAGGCAGAGCGCGAACGTTTAGCAAAGTTAGCTGAAGATCAGGAAAATGCCGATCAAGCCTCTTCCTTGCAAGCAGCTAAAAGCGCCAGCGGGGTTTCAGGTCGTGCCGGAACCGCTTTGAAGTTTGCACTAAAACAAATCGGTGATAGGTATGTTTTTGGATCAGCAGGTTTGATCACATGGGATTGTTCTGGTTTAACGATGCGGGCTTATCAAGCAGCGGGAGTTTCTCTTCCGCACTCATCTGCGGCGCAATCTCGCATGGGTAAGAAGGTTTCACTCAGCGCCTTAAAGCCTGGAGATCTCTTATTTTTCGGACGACCAGTGTCGCACGTTGGTATATATCTTGGTGGAGGAAAGATGGTTCACGCGCCACGATCTGGTTCACGTGTAAAGGTTGCAGCAAGTGGCTCACTTGGTAGCAAGCGATTGGTTGGAGCTCGCCGTTTCTAACAATGTTTTATTTGTAACTAATGACTTTGGTCCACGTGCAGGTGGAATTGAAACCTTTGTCATTGGATTAATTGAACGACGTCCATTTGGTTCTACGATCGTTTACACCTCTTCGCAAGAATCAAGCCAGGAATATGATGCGAAGTGGCTAAAGGATTTTGGCGTAACAGTCATTAGGGACAAATCAAAGATTTTGTTACCTACTCCTCGAGTTGCATGGGCATTAAGAAAGATAATTAAAGAATCTGAAATTACAGTCGCCGCATTTGGTGCAGCTGCACCATTAGGCCTTCTTTCAGCTTCAATGAAAAGAGCTGGAGTTAAAAGAACGGTTGCTCTGACCCACGGCCATGAGGTCTGGTGGGCAAAGGTATTTCCGTTCAATCTACTGATTCGTCGTATCGGCTCAACAGTAGATTCACTGACATATCTTGGTGATTTCACACAGCGCGCAATATCGAGATCGTTAACTTCTCGTGCGCGATCGGCGATGGTCAAGATCGCACCTGGAATTGATGTCGAGCACTTCAGGCCGGTTGATTCAAACGCTTTGCGTGACGAGTTGGGGCTCACGAACAAAAAAGTAATTGTCTCTGTTGGACGCCTGGTGCACCGAAAAGGCCAGGACCATTTGATTGAGTCGATGCCGCAGATATTAAAGGTGCATCCTGATGCGCATCTATTGTTGGTTGGCAAGGGACCTTATTTAGAACATTTAGCTAAATTGGTGGCAAAGAATGGATTACAGAATTCAGTTTCCTTTATTGGCCGCATTCAGTATGCAGAACTACCTTCGTATATCTGTTGCGGAGACATTTTCGCAATGCCATCTCGTTCTCGATTAATGGGTCTTGAAGTTGAAGGTCTTGGAATTGTTTATTTGGAAGCTAGTGCATGTGGATTGCCTGTCATTGCAGGCAAGTCTGGGGGAGCTCCAGATGCTGTAATTGATGGAACCACAGGTGTTGTTGTTGACGGAACAAGAAATGAAGAAATATCGGCCGCTGCGATCTCTTTATTGTCAGACCGTCAGAGAGCTCAAGAAATGGGTAATGCAGGGCGACAATGGATTACAAATGAATGGCGTTGGCAGATTTGGTCAGACAAGTTTGAAGCATTATTAAGTAAGTAATCCAGATTCACGACCGGCTTTAACTGCTCCAATTCGATTGGGCGCAGACAGCTTTTGAAGGATAGATGACACATGTGTCTTTACCGTAGAAATACTTATGTGCAGTTGTTGAGAAATTTCAAAATTAGTAAAGCCCTTCTCGATCAGAGATAAAACATCGATTTCTCTGGCCGTTAGTGATGCTTCATACCTAGAGCCTCTGATTCTGCTACTAAATGTTTTAGGGCTATAAATGGAAAAATCGACAGTAGCCACGATCTCTTGCATGGGTGCGGATTTTGAAACATAAGCATTTGCACCACATCTTTGCGCTGCTTTGATGTACTCGGGGGAGTCATTGAGGGTCAGAATAATTATCGGAAGCTCTCGGTTAATTGAGCGAATCCATTTCACCAGATCAAAACCTGTCGCATCTGGCAGATTAATGTCGATGATGATTGCATCGGGAGTAGAGGCCGCTAAAGCAGAACGTGCCTCTGCAACACTGCCAACTGCAGCTATTACCTGAAAGCCATGGCTCTCAAAGGCGGTCAACAGACCATGCCTTACGACAGCATGGTCATCAACAATTATGAGCCGATTCATCACCTATCCAATGGAATGTGAATCCTTATTCTCGTGCCCTTTTCATTTGAGTCAATCTGGATTTCCCCATTGAGATTCTTGGTTCGCTCTTGTATGTCAGTCAAACCAAATGAGTTTTTGCGTGGCGCGGCGCCACCAATCCCATTATCTGAAACCTCAATATCCAAGCTGGAAGCTTCAGAATGTTCCTGAACATTGCGAATAATTTCTGTAAATATTCGCTGCAACTCATGTGTCACATCGGTATCGATTGCCGAGTCAATTAATTCGTCGCCGTTATGTAACGCATGAATCTCTCTTCGCAGTTTTTCTATTAGATCTGTAACAGTAAAACGAAGATCTCGCAATGAACTTTTTGAATCTTTGGACTCGGCAGTAGAGATGATCGCATCAATGGAAAAGCCCAGGGCAACTAAGTCCTGGGCTATTCCATCATGTAACTCTTGTGCGAGGGCTACTCGCTCATTGCTCATTTTGTAAACAATGCTTCAATTTCTTTTGCAAACTCCTTCGCGACAACATGTCGTTTCACTGAGAGTTTTGCAGTCAGATGACCACCAGCGATTGTGAAATCAGTTGGCAGAATTGTGAATTTACGAATTGATTCAGCCTTACTTACAGCCTTGTTGGCATCATCTACAGCTGTCTGTACAACTGCGATTAGATCTGGATCATTGACCAAGTCGGTCATTGATGCGCCATCTTTTTTGTTATTTGTTACCCAAGACTTAAGCGCATCCTGATAGATTGTTACCAAAGCTGCGATGAATGGTTGATTGTCTCCAACGACCATGCACTGGCTGACTAGTGGATGAGCGCGCAGGCGATCTTCAAGCACCGCTGGCGCAACATTCTTTCCACCTGCGGTAACGATTAGTTCTTTCTTTCGGCCAACGATGTACAAGAATCCTTCATCGTCAAGCTTTCCAAGATCGCCTGTTTTAAACCAACGGTCGCCATCAAATACTTCGCTATTTGCGTCATCGTTTTGCCAATATCCCTGCATAACAATCGGACCGCAAATCAGTACTTCTCCATCATCTGCAATCTTTACTGAGGTTCCCGGAATGGGACGTCCAACAGATCCAACGCGATGTGATCCATACAAATTAAGAGTTGCACCCGCTGTTGTTTCGGTTAATCCATAACCTTCGAGAATTGTTACACCAGCACCACGGTAGAAATGTCCGAGGCGAACACCAAGTGGCGCACCACCTGATATTGCAGCTTCAACCTGGCCACCCATACCGGCACGAATCTTGCTGTAAACCAGTTTGTCGAAAATAGCGTGCTTAATCTTAAGAACAGGAGACATTCCCTTCTTATCAAGCGCTTCTGAGTATGCAATCGCAACATCAGCAGCCTTCTTAAAGATCTTTCCCTTACCTGCAGCTTCGGCACGCGCTTCCGCACCGTTGTAAATCTTTTCAAAGATGCGAGGTACAGCTAAAACAAAAGTTGGCTTAAATGAAGCAAGATCCATGGGCAGGCGTCCTGCAGGATCGCTGCAATGTGCCATGTGTAATCCTGCAGCGATGGAACCAATTTCCACCATGCGACCAAATACGTGGGCCACTGGAAGGAACAACAATGTTGAACCTCCTGGCTTCAACAACAGTTCGCTTGCGCCTTGAACAACATTTCCACATTCAGCGAGGAAGTTACCGTGAGTTAACTGAACACCCTTTGGCTTTCCTGTTGTTCCAGATGTGTAAATAAGAGTTGCAAGTGAGGAGGGAACTAGAGCATTTCTGCGTCGATCGATCTCGTCGTCACCAATGTGCTTTCCTGCTTCACGCAAAATTGCAAGAACATCATCTGTCATAGTCCATACATGTCGAGTATGTGAAGGCAAAACAGTTTGAACTAAATCGCGTAATGCTGGAGTTTCAACGATGATCCCAACTGAATTCGAATCATTGAGAATCCAATCGATCTGTTCGGCTGATGAAGTGTCATATATTGGAACAACAACCGCACCTGCAAACCAGGTAGCAAAATCAAGAATCGTCCATTCGTATCGAGTACGAGCCATGATGGCGACGCGATCGCCAATCTGTACGCCGGCAGCAATCAGCCCTTTTGCAGTTGCTCTGATCTCTTCATCTACTTCGCGAGCAGTTACTGGTTGCCATCCTTCACCCAAGGGGCGTGACATTGTGATGCGCTCTGGTTCAAACCAAGCGCGTTCTGCAATGAGGTTAGTGAGGTTCCCGGCAGTTGCAGCAGGAACGAGAGGCGGGACTGAGATTTCATTCATGGACGAACGCTAGCGTGAGCGCGGTTGAAAGCGGAAGAGGGTAGCCTTGCGTCATGGCCGAATTCAGCAAATCCACGATCACTATTGATGCACCAATCGCAGATGTCCAGAAGGCGCTGTTCGAACTCGATAAGTACCCAGAATGGTCAACGCAGATCAAATCTGCCGAAGCCCTTGCCCGTGATGACCAGGGTCAGATCACCAAGGTAAAGATGAGTATCGATGCGGGCATGATGAAGGATCGCCTGACACTGGATTACGACTGGAGTAAGGCTCCAGCTTCACTATCTTTTTCATTGGATGAAGCTGATCTATTGACCGGCATGGATGGGGTTTACACAATTAAATCTATTGATGAAGATACGACAGAGGTTACTTATGAACTCGAGGTTTCTTTGTCCATGCCAGTGCCTGCGATGATGCGTCAGAAGGCTGAGAAGTCAACGATAGATGCTGCTCTTTCTCAATTGAAATCTGCTCTCGAGGGTTAATCCTTTTTAATGTCCTACACAATTGGAATTGATGTCGGTGGAACAAAGGTTCTAGGCGGCGTAGTTGATGAAAATGGAAAGATTCTTGCTACTGCTCGCAAAGATACGCCCCGACAGGGCGGCTCTGCCTTAACTCAAACTATTGCAGATACTGCAAAAGAGTTAATGGCTCAGTTTGATGTTTCATCTGTAGGCGTCTCTGCTGCAGGTTTTGTTTCATCAGATCGTAAGACGATGTTAGCTACTCCAAATATTGCCGATTGGAATGGTGTTGATTTAGATTCTGAGTTAACTAAGTTAATCGGTTTACCTGTTGTGATTGAAAATGATGCAAATGCCGCTGCATGGGGAGAAGCAAAGTTTGGGGCAGGTCGCAATCAAGATCACATGATGATGTTGACTGTTGGCACCGGTATTGGCGGTGGAATTGTCGTCAATGGAAATCTTTATCGTGGAGCGTTTGGTATTGCAGCTGAGTTTGGTCACTTGCGTGTAGTACCTGAAGGACATCTTTGTGGTTGTGGTGCACGAGGCTGTTTTGAACAGTATGCGTCAGGAAATGCACTTCTACGCCATGCCCGTGAAGCTATTAGCGCTAGCCCTGAAATCGCGCGCAATCTTTTATCTCGCGGCGATGGAACTGTTGCGGGTTTAACCGGTAAAGCGATCACGGATGCCGCACGCGAAGGCGATCCAGTTGCTTTGGCCGCGTTCAATACAACAGGTCAATGGCTTGGCGCAGGTATCGCATCTCTTTCAGTATTGCTAGACCCTGCATGTGTAGTAATTGGCGGGGGAGTAATTGATGCTGGCGAGATTTTGTTAAAGCCGACCCGCGAATCATTAGAGCGCACAATGCCCTTTGCAGGAAAGCACCCTTACCCAACATTGATCGCTGCTGAGCTGGGCAACGAAGCAGGTCTTGTTGGTGTTGCTGATTTAGCTCGAGCTTAAATTTCGAATGGGTATTTCAGCCCAATCTGCGAACGTACATCATCTAGTGTTTTCATAATATCTACAGTGTCCTGCCAATTTAGAATCTGACTTTGCTTTTGCCCTGAAACAACAAGTTGCTTAAATACCTCAGCTTGCTCACGAAGTCCGTGACCTTGGTACTCACTTGGATATTCAGTGACAGTCCCATCATTTAAAACAACCCGCATGTTTGCTGGATTGTAGAAGGTTCGATCAATTTCAAGCCAGCCGTTTAAACCTGCAACAACAGCGCGACATGGTGTCTGCTCAATCATGGTCGTAGATAAAACAGCTTGTGCGCCATTGGCATAATCAAAGATCATCGATGTTTGCGCATCTACTCCCTTATCTGTCAACACCGCGCTAGAAGTAATCTTTGAAGGATTTCCCAGAATCATATGTGCGAATGAAACTGGATAGATTCCTAAATCCAATAGCGCGCCACCTGCAAGTGAAGGTTCGACTAATCGAGGAATATTTTGATCCGCAAGACGTTGACCATGATCTGCATGAATAGTCAGAATCCTTCCAAGAACACCGCTTGCAATAATCTCGCGAACCTTTGCATAGTGTGGCAAAAATCGAGCCCACATCGCTTCCATTAAAGCGACACCATTATTGTTTGCAGCATCAATCATTTGCTGTGCTTCAGATGCATTTACTGAAAAAGGTTTTTCACATAAAACAGGTTTACCTGCGTTCAGGGCAAGAATTACATTCTCTTTGTGGGCCGGATGGGGAGTAGCAACATAGATTGCATCAACATGTGGATCTGCAACTAACTCTTCATAACTGCCATAAGCGGTTCCACCGAAGGTGTTTGCAAAGCTCTGAGCATTACTTAGCGAGCGAGAACCAACTGCAGCAATTGAATGTCCTTCTAGTTTTTTCAAATCCTCTGCAAAAGCCTTCGCGATTCCGCCCGGACCTAATATTCCCCAATTAAAGTTACTCATAGCGCTGCTCCATCATCATCATGGTGCCCACGTTTCAACCAACGATCAATCGCATTGCGTGCTGAGGCGATGAAACCCTTTGGAGTTTGGCGTGGGGGATTAGGTTGGATAAATCCTTCTCGATCGATGCGATCTAAATCATCCAAATAGGTCGTTGGAGCAGACTCGTCTAAGGACAGGCCCGAGACGATAGATTCGAATTCAGAGCGGATTAGCTCCTCCTCATCGAATTCATCTCGATCTTTTTTCTCGTTGCTCACCCTCAGATAGTGTCATAGTCGTCAATAGCCACTAAATTAGCCCCGTGTTCAACAACCTGCCATACGGAACCTTGCGAGCATTTCTGACTCCATTTCTGATGCTTGCCTTTCGTCCCAAGGTTCGCGGGTTGCGCAACGTTCCAGCTAAGGGACCGGTGATCATCGCTTCAAATCACCTGTCATTTAGCGATTCAATCTTTATGCCCCTTGTTGTTCCTCGCAAGGTAACTTTCTTGGCCAAGAGTGAGTACTTCACATCTCCAGGGCCAAAGGGATTCATCAAGAAGTTGACCTTCATCGCATTGGGTCAGGTTCCGGTTGATCGCTCAGGTGGACGTCGAAGTGAAGCGGCGTTGATTACAGGTTTAAAAGTTTTAGCAGATGGTGATTGCATTGGAATTTATCCTGAAGGTACTCGTTCACCTGATGGGCGCTTGTACAAAGGACGCACAGGTATCGCACGTCTTGCGATCGAATCTGGAGCTCCAGTAATTCCAGTTGCGATGTTTAACACCGACAAGATTCAACCAACTGGCAAAGTTATTCCAAATGTAAAGCGCGTTGGGATGAGCTTTGGTGCACCTATGTACTTTGAGGGCGATTCAACTGATCTGCAACACCTACGTGATGTCACAGATCAAATCATGAATGCAATTCACGCCATGTCAGGCCAGGAGTACATCGATATCTACGCGCCTAAAAAGGCAAAGCTTGGCGAAATTCAGGAAGAGGATTAATCCAAAGCGTTTCGCGCAACAAGATAGTTACATGTTTGGCACTCAGGACCAGCATCGGGTAATTCACCTTCAAGTACTTGAATGAACTCACCAATAACCTTTAAGAAATTGGCTTGATCACGTTCAACCGGGACATACTTTTGAAATACACCAAAACCATAATCATCAACTGATGTTCCGATTGCAGTAGTTGGCTTCCATACAAGCAGACCCATCGATGCAACGGTTTGGGACTTACCTGCCGCTGGATTTTCAAGGCTATATGCGTATGCCTCAAGCTGTGGTGAATAAAACTGGCCACTATCGCGCTGGCTATCTGACACTTTGCAATCGATCAATCCGATAGTGCCATCCTCATTTGTTGAAACAAGATCGTACTTACCAAGAATTCTCCAACGGGTTTCAACACCATCGACAACAAGTGGCTTGCTCTTTACCCATTCGCCCCATTTGGTGACCTTTCCAGGGCGAAGAGATGGATCAATCGTTGGCATATCAGCGCCTTGAAAATGCTCTTCCTGTAACGCCGCCATAGTTCCAACAAGGGGAAAGGCGCCAGGCATGGTGACCTTGTACCAATACTTAATCCATAAGCATCGCTTACAAGTTGATAATCCAAAGGTTAAGTCAGAGGGAGAGATATTTTCGCGGGCAGGTTTTGCTGGTTTGATCATGAAGTAATTGTGTACTTAGGCACTGACAATTGCGGCGACCAAAACCGAGATTCCTAGAAAGATCATGATTGTTCCGCCTGCGGCGCGGAGTTTTTCTAAACGATTGGGATCTGTAGCTAGCCATTGCCGGGCAGTGCCGGCTAAAAGACCCCACGAGCCATCTGAAATAAATGCAAGAATTGAAAAGATTGCACCCAACAAAATCAATTGTCCAGTGATGTGCCCACGATCTCTATCGATGAACTGTGGAAGAACCGCGGCATAGAAAACAATCGCCTTTGGATTTAAAGCACCAACCCAGAAGCCATCACGTATAGATCGGCGAACACTCGGTGCGACTTCGCCTTGGTTAGTCATATCAGCTGCATGAACTTTGCGATGTCGTATTGCATCAATTCCTAAATAGATTAAGTACAAACCGCCGCCCCATTGAACGGCGGTGTATGCAATATCAGAGTGTTGCAAAATTGGACCTAAGCCAAATGCAACAAAGGTTGAAAGAACAAAGGATCCTGAAACATTTCCGGCAACTGTGAATATTGCTGTCTTGCGACCCCACGCGATGGCCCGAGCGATTACAAACAATACGCTCGGGCCAGGCGCCAAGATAATGATCATCGCAGCGATGATGTACTCAACAAGCCGCGAAGGAATGATCATCTGGGGATTTTACTTATTACCTCGTGCTGAAGCAATTGAGTTAAGGATGCGGTATCCAAGAATCGCAACCAATGTAGCGTTGATGATTCCGTTGAATGTGTAATCTCCGCGAGTCCATGACATATCTGAAATGCCGATGATTAACGCTGAAGCTGCGATGATCAAGTTAGTTGAGTTCGCAAAATCAACCTTACCTTCGATCCAAATTCGAGCTCCAAGAACACCGATCATTCCAAATAGTGCAACGCCAACGCCACCTAGTGCGCCAACTGGTGTTGCACTAAGGACTGCACCGAACTTAGGTGACAGTGAAAGCCCAATCGCACCTACACCAGCGATCCAATATGCAGCTGTTGAATACACGCGAGTAGCAGCCATAACACCAATATTTTCTGCGTAGGTAGTTGTTCCTGAACCTCCGCCAAAACCTGCAAGTGTTGTTGCTAATCCATCTGCCATCAAAGCTGTTCCCATTTGATCATCAAGATCCTTGCCTGTCATTGCAGCTACAGCCTTAACGTGACCGACATTTTCTGCAATCAGAACAAGTACAACTGGAAGGAACAAGACAATCGCCTTGCCATCAAATGTTGGGTTGGTAAATGTTGGCATCGCAAACCACTTAGCAGCTGTAATTCCATCAGTCTTAACATCGCCCTGGACATATGCATAGACATATCCAATGAGAAGGCCAGCAAAGATGCTGATACGACTTAGGAAACCACGTGAGATTGCTGCGATCAATGCAATAGATGCCAATGTGATCACGCCGACGACTGGACCTGCAGCAAAGTTATTTTTTGCAGCTCCTGCCAAATTAAGTCCGATGACCATAACGATTGTTCCGGTGACAACTGGTGGAAGCATCCAGTTGATCCAACCGATTCCTGCCGCACGAACAATTAAGCCAACGACGGCAAGAATCACACCAGTAACAACTACGCCACCTAGCGCTGCGCCCATTCCGCCACTTGTCTTTGCAGCAGCGATTGGAGCAAGGAATGCAAATGATGAGCCGAGGTAGCTTGGGACCTTATTCTGAGTAAGAGCTAAGAAAAGTAGTGTTCCAATTCCGGAGAAGAACAAGGTTGTTGTTGGGGGAAAGCCGGTAATGATTGGAACTAAGAATGTTGCGCCGAACATTGCGGCGATGTGTTGCAAGCCCACACCAATGGTGCGTGGCCAGGTAAGGCGCTCATCGGTTGAAACAACCTCTCCTGAGCTAACTGACTTACCGTTTCCATGGAGTTTCCACGAGAGTAGAGACACTTGAAACTTCCCTTCATATGGGTATCCGGAGTAGGACACTGGGAAAAAGGGTAGAACTGAGGATCGGGGTTCTTGCGGGTACGCCACACCCTCACATGGGTGAAGATCTGCCCGCTTAGGCGTGTTCAGGTTGCACCGCTGGGTATATCCCAATAGATTACGGCTCGATATATCGAATGGATACATTCGACGGAGCATTAATCATCATAGAAGGGAGAGGCCAGATGCGCTCACGTTCAGAGTCACTTGAATTCGCCCTCCTTGGCCTGCTCTCGCAAGCCCCATTACATGGCTACGAGCTCCGCAAGCGCATCGGAACCATCTTCGGTCCATTCCGCGCACTGTCCTTTTCAGTGTTGTACCCACAGCTTCGTCGAATGATGGAGGCAGGGTTAATTGAAGAGTCGGTTGTCGATGCAACCTCTCGTCGTTCTCGCATTGTGTACGCGATTACAGATAAGGGCGCTCGCCGATTTGAGGATCTCACTGAATCAGTGACACCAGAGACTTGGGAGGATGAAGGGTTCGAGATCCGTTTCGCATTCTTTTCTCCAACTTCAGCAAATAACAGAGTAAGAATTCTTGAGGGGCGCCATCGTCGCCTTAAGGAGAAAGCCGAAATCCTTCGTGGTGAACTCGAGAAGTCACCTGTTGGTATCGACAAATATCTAGAGGAGTGGCGACGTCATTCACTGGAGACAGCTGATCGAGAGATCGCTTGGCTGGAAGACATGATCAAAACCGAGAGGAAATAGAGTGAACATCACAACCGGTAAAGGCGACATCCGTGTTGCAATTGTTGGCGTTGGAAACTGCGCTAACTCATTAGTACAGGGCGTTGAGTACTACAAGAACGCTGCTGTTGATCAAGAGATCCCAGGTCTTATGCACGCTGTTGTTGGGGGATACCACATCTCTAGCATCAAGTTTGTTGCAGCTTTTGACGTGGATGCAAAGAAGGTTGGCCTCGATCTTGCAGATGCAATCTGGGCAAGCGAAAACAACACAATTAAGTTTAGTGATGTCCCTAAGACTGGTGTTCCAGTGCTTCGCGGCGTTACAAATGATGGTCTCGGAAAGTACTACCGCGAGACAATCAAGGAGTCAGATGCTCCAGCAGTAGATGTTGTACAGGTTCTAAAGGATGAGCAGATTGATGTTTTGATTTGCTACCTACCTGTAGGTTCAGAAGTTGCTGCTAAGTACTACGCACAGTGTGCAATTGATGCAGGCGTTGCATTTGTTAACGCACTGCCAGTATTTATCGCATCAGACCCTGTATGGGAAAAGAAGTTTGCTGATGCAGGACTTCCAATCGTTGGAGATGACATTAAGAGCCAGGTTGGTGCGACTATCACTCACCGCATCATGGCTAAGTTGTTCCAGGATCGCGGAGTTCACCTAGACCGTACCTACCAGCTCAATGTTGGTGGAAACATGGACTTCAAGAACATGCTCGAGCGTGATCGTCTTGAATCAAAGAAAATCTCTAAGACAAACTCTGTAACTTCACAGTTGCACCATGATCTTGGTGAGAAGAATGTTCACATCGGACCTTCTGACTACATTCCATGGCTAGATGATCGCAAGTGGGCCTACGTTCGCCTCGAAGGCCGCGCATTTGGCGATGTTCCTCTAAACCTTGAGTACAAGCTAGAAGTTTGGGATTCACCAAACTCTGCTGGTGTAATCATCGATGCGCTTCGTTGCGCAAAGATCGGTCTTGATCGCAAGATTGGTGGAGCGCTACTTTCACCTTCAAGCTACTTTATGAAGACACCACCAACTCAGTACACAGATGAGGCAGCTCATCAGAAGACTGAGGATTTCATCTCAGGAAAGCTTGATCGCTAAGCTTTAAAACTGTATGAGAAAGCGCCCCTGGGAAAACCCAGGGGCGCTTTTTTAACCCCTCACGGAGAGTTGAGGGTTAAATCGTCGCATCCTCAGGAGTGCGACGAATATGCATTAACCCAGCTATCGCTAACAACAGGAATAAAATTCCGCCAGCAAATGCAGCGATTGCTGCATATCCTGCGATTACTCCCATAGTTCCGAATGCGTATGCCTCAAGAAGCATTCCGCGAAGTGTGTTTCCCATAAACAGTGTGTCTTGCAGATCCGCTAATTTTTGAAGGTAAGCAGGATCGGTAGTGCTATCACGCTGTGCTGCAAGATAAGCAGATGAAACCTCTGAGTAGGTTGCAGGCTTTCCCATTACAGACGTTGCTGATGCCTTCATGTGTTCCCAGATAAACAAGTCAGAGTAATCACGAGCCATTTCACCAGAAGTTACTTGCTTACCTGCCCACTTAGCGAGTTGATCGCGAGTTTCGGAAGGTAGGCCAGCTTCAATTGGGAATGAAATGTTTTGATTTGCAAGTTGCGTTTGAACTGAATCATTTGCGAATGCTGCGCCAAACTTTAACATTCCACCAAAGACCAATAGAAGTACAGCTAATCCCAGGCCGACATATGAGACTAGCTTGTCAAAGGTTCTACGTTTCATTTATTTCTCTCTCCCTCTTAGGCATTGAATACAAATCAATACAGAGGTATTTCTACTCTTGTGTTGCAGTAGTAAAGGAGAAAATAGCGAGGGTCAGCACTCGGTAGGTATTGCTTGAGAGTTTGCTCTCAGATGCTGTGACTAAATCAACCTGCTTTATTCAATGTGACGGTTGCACATCGACTTTCCATCTGGCCCAACTTCAAAATGTGAACATGGAACATTTAATTTGTCGAAGGCTTTATCGCCATAATGTGTGCGATATGCCAGCGCTAAAAGAACTCGAAGATTTGTTTCGCCATCAGATTTAATTCCAAATACTTGCGCGCTTCTACTAACGGTGTTCTCTACAACTTTTTCACTATGTGAAGTTTCATGAGCGATGGCGGCGTTTGACTTTCCTTCACACACCAATTCAAGAACAAGTTGTTCAAAGGGTGTGAGTTCTCGTGTTGAAATAGTGATGTCTCTTGCCATGGTTATGCCGCCTCTCCGCGTGTTCTTATTGTGCTCTTCTTTTTTGGTCAAGTCACCCAATAGGATGGTCAAATGAGTGAAATCTTCGCCACACAAGAAGGTCAAATCCTTACCCTCTCCTTTAATCGCCCCGAGAAAATGAACGCACTTACACGTTCCATGTACTCAGGATTGTCTAAGGGGCTCAATGATGCTGCTGGGGATTTCGGGGTACGCGCTGTTGTTCTTACCGCCGAAGGTGATCACTTCACCGCTGGCAACGACATTTTGGATTTTATGAACAACCCTCCAACTTCAGATGACTCTGAGGTTGCTCAGTTCTTGGCTGCGTTACTTAATTTTCCAAAGCCTCTGATCGCAGCAGTTAACGGTAATGCTGTAGGAGTTGGAACGACGATGTTGCTACATTGTGATGTTGTCATTGCAGGACCATCAGCTAAGTTTTCGATGCCCTTTGCTTCACTTGGTCTAGTCCCAGAAGCGGGTTCTAGCTTCTTATTCCCACAGCTAGTTGGATATCAGCGCGCAGCACGCATATTCATGACAGGCGAAAGTTTTGACGCGGATAGCGCTATCGAAATGGGATTGGTTACAGCAAAGGATGTGGATCCATTGGCACATGCTATGAAAATTGCTCAGCAAATTGCTGAACAGCCTCCTCAAGCGATCATCAATACAAAGGCTCTACTTAAGGCAAGAAATCACGATGCGGTGGCTGCTGTAATGAAAGCAGAGTTTGAAATCTTTTCAATGGCTCTTCAATCCGAAGAAGCTATGGAAGCCTTTATGAAGTTCATGTCGAAGAAGGGTAAGTAAATGTCACTTGCAGGAAAGCGCATCTTCATTACAGGCGGTTCACGAGGTATTGGTTTAGCTATTGCTCTTCGAGCAGCTCGCGACGGTGCATCTATTGCAATTGCTGCTAAGACATCTGATCCAAATCCGAAGTTGCCAGGCACAATTCACACTGCAGCGGCAGAGATCGAAGCAGCGGGCGGAAAGGCGCTAGCGATTCAATGCGATCTCCGTGATGAGAACCAAATTGAAGCAGCTGTCGCGCAAGCTGCGGAAGCTTTCGGTGGAATCGACATTCTTATTAATAATGCAAGCGCGATTAATTTAACGCGCACAGATCAGACGCCTGCAAAGCGTTTTGACTTGATGTTTGATGTCAATGTTCGCGGAACATTCTTGACTTCTCAGGCTGCACTGCCGCACCTTCGGAAATCAGCTGCTGAAGGTCGCAACCCTCATATTCTTAACTTGTCACCACCCCTTTCCATGAAGCCAATCTGGTTTAAAAATCATGTGGCTTACACAATGGCTAAATACGGAATGAGTATGTGTGTTTTGGGAATGGCTGAAGAGTTCAAGCGTGATGGCATTGGCGTGAATGCATTATGGCCACGCACTGTAATTGATACAGCTGCATTGCAAATGATTCCTGGGATTGATGCATCAGCTGGCCGAACTCCTGAAATTTTGGCTGATGCGGCCTATGTGATCTTTAATCGTGATGCAAAAGAGTGCACAGGTAACTTCTTCGTAGATGATGTTTTGCTGGCAAGTGAGGGCATTACTGATCTTGAAAAGTATTCTGTGACACCGGGGACAAAGGATTTCCTTCTCGATTTCTTCTTGGATTAAGATTAAGTTATGCGCACGACGCGAATCATTAGAGGAGTCACTCTTTCTTCATTAATGAGTAGCGGCATGGCGGTTGCACACATATTGGGTGGCGGAACTCATGAACTCACATTTTTCGCCCCAATAGTTTTCCTTATTAGCTCGGTATTCTTCACATGCCTATCACCAAAGCGATTAGAGGGACCAGTTCTGGCCTCTTATATTCTTGGTTTTCAGGTTCTGGGCCATTTGTCCTTCTCATCGTCAACGAGTGATTCAAGAATGAGTGCGTCCCATATCGTGGCCGCCATTCTTACTTATGGATTGGTTCTACATTTTCAAGAACTTATAGATTCAGTCCTTAAATATTTTCAGACACTTTTTCCGGTTTTTCTTAAACAATTCACAAAGTCAATTAGAAAATCTTTAACTTTTGTAAGCGTTATTTACCCTGCACCTTCGCCACACCTTTCCAAAGTTTCAAATCGAGCGCCACCTTTCTGTGCAGCTATTTGAAGATAAGTCATCTCCCGCGAGGTTTATTTAGGCTGCTGTTCAGCGGATTCCACATAACTCACAAAGGAATCACATGAAAAAGTTATTCATTTTTGCATCCTTAATTGGATTAGTTGTAGCCGGGTTAACGCCTGCTTCTGCGCATGTTGGAACGCAAATGCGTGGGAATACGCTTCAGGCAGGACAATCAAGTCGGGTGTATCTAAGTCTTGGGCATGGGTGCACATACAAAGAAGCTAAGTATGGAACATCAGTTTTTTCGGTAGTTGTTCCGAAGTCGGCGGGTAAGCCAACGCCTGAATTTGTGCCCGGATTCAAGGTTGTTGTAGCTCCATCATCAACGGTTGACGCGAACAAGACACCTGATTACTACACGGTTACATGGACAGCTAAGGCTCGCTCATGGGTGATCGATGACGGAACATTTTTTGACTTTGGATTAAAGGTTAAATGGGATAAGACTCCACAAGTAGTTCCATTCAAGACAACTCAGATTTGCTATGCAACAACTGCAAGTGGAAGCAAGTTGCCACTGTATTTGAACTGGCATATTACTGATGGCTCAACCAAGGCGGCGGAACCAACAATCGAATGGGGCCCAGCTCCTTCAGTTACTACAATTCCGTAACCCGATGAGAAGGAGGAGACCAATGAAGAGTCTGCGTGCATTAATTAGCCTGTCCATTGGTCTCCTTTTTCTTTTTCCTAGCAATGCATATGCGCATGCTCAAGTGACGGAAACTTTTCCGAAGAGCAATTCAACACTTTCCACTATTCCCGATCAGGTCTGGATCGAATTTGATGGGAATCTAACGGAGATTGAAGGAGCAGATGTGAACTTCTTGGAAGTTCGCGACAGCTCCGGTGCTTCTATTACGAATGGCAAAACTATTGTTGCTGGCGCAAGAGTCATCATTAATCTCTCGTCTAGAGTTAATCCAGGAATGGTGAAGGTTTCTTACCGAGTGGTTTCGGGGGATGGCCATCCAGTAGAAGGTGGATTTAGTTTCAATCTAAGTACTCCCGATTTAAGCTCAAGCGAAGCTTTACCCGTAGCAAAAGCCTCAACGAAGTCCAGCTCTGCAAACGAGCAAACAGCTTCGCCAAGTGCTCAGAGTTCAGAGATGCCAATTAACGAGCAAGAGTCTGTTGCATCAGATCATGAACACGAAGCATTTTTTCATCGTCACAGCTTCCATATTTACGAAGCGCTTATTGCTACAGGAGCGATTGTCGCTTGGTTCCTATATGAGCGCAGAAATAGGCGATCCAACCGATAAAGTACCGCCATGCGTAAATTACTGATTGGACTTTGCCTTTCCGGTTTAGCCTTTGTTTCATCACCAACCGCATCTGCCCATGGTGAAATTATTTCAACCTTGCCAGAGCAATACACCAATGCGACTCCAATTCCTACGCAGGTATGGATTGAGTTTGATGGAAATTTGCAGACGCTAGATGGTCAAGCGATCAACACTATTGATGTTGTTGATTCAACGGGACTAACTGTTAGCTATGGCGATCCAATTATCGAAGGTGGAAAGATCTCGACCAAGTTGTCGGGGCAAAGCGCACCCGGAGTATTTACCGTCAATTATCGAATTGTCTCTGAGGATGGTCATCCAGTTGAAGGAAGTTATACCTTTAACGCATCGCCGAACTTCGCAGATGATGCACCAGTAACTACCGCCGCTCCAGAAAAGAGTTCAAATCTGTCTATCGGTGGAATCGTAATGATTGTATTTCTTGGAGTTTTCGCAGTAGGAATGTTGGTCAAGCGCAAGAATGAGAAAAAGTAGGAATGCCGGCATTTGATGTAGAGATCAATGGTCCCAACACAATCCAAGAATCTGAACGTACAGGTACTGCGCGTTCACTTTTCTGGCCCTGGGCAGGTGCAAATGTTTCCTTGCTCGCACTGTCCTATGGAGCTTTCTTCTTAGGATTTGGAATCTCCTTTAAGCAGGCAACCTGTGCAGCAATTATTGGAACAATTGCCTCCTTCTTTCTGGTTGGAATTAGTTCCTTAGCTGGGAAACGTTCAAACGCTCCAACAATGGTGCTAACACGTGCATCCTTTGGAGTGAAGGGCAGTGTTGTTCCAGGACTTCTTTCTTATTTAATTTTTGTCGGTTGGGAAACGGTTTTAGTTTCCTTGGCAACCCTTGCAACCGGAACGGTTTTTACACGAATTGGGGGCGTTGACCACAATCTGGCGCTGATCCTTGGCTTTGTGATTGCAGTGTCATTGACTGTCTTTGGCGGAGTTTTGGGATTCACCGTCATTATGAGATTGCAGAAAATCCTCACCGTTATCACCGTAGTAATGACAATCGTCTATGTTGCCCTAACAATCGATTCAGTTAACTGGAGCGCAGTAAGTGCAATCAAGGATGGCTCAACGCAAGGCTTTATCGGTGCTTTGATTTTTGGAGTTACTGGAATCGGGCTGGGTTGGGTCAATTGCGCCGCTGATTACTCGCGTTATCTGCCACGTACGGTGTCTAGCAAGGCAGTGGTTGGTTGGACAGTTTTCGGAGCATCTGTTGTTCCTATTATTTTAGTGATTTACGGAGCTGCGCTGTCAGGAAGCAGTAAAGAACTCAGTGATGCAATTGCCATGGATCCAATTGGTGCATTGACTTCGCTTCTACCAACTTGGTTCTTGATCCCATTTGCGTTGGTAGCAATTCTTGGTTTAGTCGGTGGCGCAATTCTTGATCTTTACTCCTCAGGGTTGGCCTTAGTTTCAATTGGCGTTCCAATCAAACGTCATCAAGCAGCATCGATTGATGCGTTCATCATGCTTGCCGGAAGTATTTATATTGTGTGGATCGCAGACAACTTCTTCTTTCCATTCCAAGGTTTTCTCATCACGCTAGGTGTGCCAATCGCTGTCTGGTCTGCGATCTTTGTTGCAGATGTAGTTATGCGCTCAAAGGCATATATCGAAAAGGATTTATATGATCCGCGCGGAATTTACGGATCAGTTAACAAGGGTTCAATTGGACTGATGATTGTTGGATCCATCGTTGGTTGGGGCTTTGTTACAAATACCTTTGCGTCCTGGCTTTCCTGGCAGGGCTACTTCTTGGGAGTTATTGGTGGCAAAGAAGGAGCATGGGCATACTCAAATATTGGCGTTGTATTGGCGTTGATCATTGGGTTTGTGGGACATCTTGTTTTGGCAAGAAAAACTATTTCGAAGCAGGAGTCCTTCTAAGCCAGATATATCCGATCAATCCCGAAAGGATTGCGGAGACAAATAACCCCAAACGAACCTCATTCAGTTCGCTTTGGTTCTTTGCTGCAATTTCTGCAATAACTAAGGAAACGGTCATTCCCATTCCGGCTAATGCGCCAACCCCGGCGATAGCCTTCAGGTGAATATGTGCTTTGCCACCTAGTTTGATAGCAAGCCAGGCAAACACACTAATTCCAACAATCTTTCCAACTGAACGAGCAATTACAAGTGCAACCGTTGTGGTAGATGTGAAGCTGTCGAGATTGATATCCAACGGAATATTGACAGCAACGATCACAGGAACAATGAAATATGTTGATACAGGGGACAGCACCTTGATCGCCTTATTCAGTTGAGATTTACTGAATGGAAGTGCAACACCAAGGGCGGCAGCACCTAAGGTTGAAAGTGCTTTCTCGGGATGCAGGTCATTTCCGTAGAAAATTCCAAGAACTACAAGTGAGAAAAGATCATCTGCGATTGCCAGGGTTAATAAAAATAGGCGCACTTGCGGTTGAATGCGTTTTCCTAAAAGAGATAAAACCCCTAGTGCCAACGCAATATCTGTTGGCATAGCTGTAGCCCACACGTGCGAACCAGGATTCAACGAAATATAAATTAAGGCAGGAAAAATCATTCCACCCATCGCCGCAACAATCGGCACTATTGCAGATTTGAAATCCTTCAAACCATGCTTGATCTCTAGGCCAACTAAAAAGAAAAAGAGGGCGATCAACAGGTCAATGAACATGGTGGCAATCTACTGTAGGTAGATACAACAAAGCCCGCCTTTTAAGGGGCGGGCTTTGTGTTAACGGATTCTTAGATGTCGTAATACAGTTCGAACTCAGCTGGGTGCGGACGTAGACGAACGTAGTCAACCTCTTCCTTACGCTTGAATGCGATCCATGTATCAATAAGATCCTTAGCAAATACTCCACCACGTGTAAGGAACTCGTGATCCTTTTCTAGGTTGTTAAGTACTGCATCAAGCGAACCAGGAACCTGAGGAATTGATGCTGCCTCGTCGCCTTCTAGTTCGTATAGATCCTTATCAACTGGGGCAGGTGGTTCGATCTTATTGATGATTCCATCGAGGCCAGCCATAAGCATTGCAGCGAATGCTAGGTATGGGTTTGATGATGGATCTGGGCAACGGAACTCAATGCGCTTTGCCTTTGGATTTGATCCTGTAATTGGGATACGGATACATGCTGAACGGTTACGCGCTGAGTAAACAAGGTTTACTGGAGCTTCGTAGCCTGGCACCAAACGACGGTATGAGTTAACAGTTGGGTTGGTGAATGCAAGCAATGATGGAGCGTGCTTTAGTAGACCACCGATATACCAACGAGCCATGTCTGAAAGATCGCCGTATGTTCCTGCTTCGAAGAACAGTGGCTTTCCATCTTTCCATAGTGATTGGTGAACGTGCATACCTGAACCGTTATCTCCGAAGAGAGGCTTAGGCATGAATGTTGCGGTCTTTCCGCCCTGCCAAGCAGTGTTGCGAATGACGTACTTAAACTTCATAACATCATCACCAGCAGACAAGATGTCTGTGAAACGGTAGTTGATCTCCATCTGTCCAGCAGTTCCAACTTCATGGTGTGAACGCTCGACAAGAAGTCCTACCTTGCCAAGCTGCATAACCATTTCATCGCGAAGATCTGCGAACTGATCTGTTGGAGAAACTGGGAAGTACCCACCCTTTACGCGAGTGCGATATCCGCGGTTTGGAGTTCCATCGGCATCGTATTCGACGCCTGTGTTCCAAGCACCTTCGTATGATTCAATCTCGTGTACCGCTGAATTGATTCCAGTCTTGAAGCGAACGCTATCGAAAACATAGAACTCAGCTTCTGGAGCGAAGAACGCAGTGTCTGCAATTCCTTGTGAACGCATGTACTCAACTGCGCGAGCAACTACACCGCGTGGATCACGACTGTAAGGTGTGTTGTCAACTGGATTGTGTACTGAGAAAATAATGATGAGAGTTTTTTCTTTACGATAAGGATCGATGTATGCAGATTCTGGAACTGGCAACAGTTTCATATCTGATTCGTTGATGGTTTGGAATCCACGAATAGATGAACCATCAAACATTAGGCCATCGGTAAATACAGCTTCATCAAAAGACTCAACAGGAACGTTAAAGTGATGCTGAATACCTGGCAAATCTGTAAAGCGAACATCAACGAGTTTGACGTCCTCTTTCTTAATATAAGCAAAAATTTCTGCTGCGTTCTTAAACATGCTTCTCCCAATTTCACATGTGATGCGCAGATCTCTCAACATTGAGAATCTGGCGCTTTTGCGTAGTTGAACCCTAGGTCCAAGGCATGAAAAAGACATAACCCCCTTGTTAAATTCATGTTACGTATGGAGGGGCGGGCCATTACCCTTGGGGTATGAGCTTTGAATTTAAGCGTGTGAGCCTGGGTAGACGTATGGCGGCGCTGATGGTGGATTGGTTGGCCTGCTACTTCATTGTGGCCGCGACCTCCGGAGGCATCGGGCAAATGGCGCCCAACCGTTCGCTTACGGTGCTTGGGCTCTTTTTTGCCGAGGTATCAATTTTGTCAGCCTTGCAAGGTGCATCCATGGGGCACCGCCTCTTCGGAATTCGAATTGTCCGCTTTAGCGATGGAGGTTCGATATCTCCACTTCAAGCAGTCATTCGAACCGCGTTGCTGATCTCAGTTATCTTTGCGATTACCTTTGATGAAAATGGCAGAGGAATGCACGAACGATTTAGTGGCAGTGTTTTAACTCGAGGCTAGCGAATTTTTGGAGCACGAGTTGGCATTGGTCCCTTTGGAATTGGCATAGACATGCCGCCAACAGCCTTAAGACGTGCTCGAACTTCACGTATTTGATGTGCAGTTAACTTCTTCGGAAGTCGACGAAGATGCTTCTGAAGTTTACGTATTGGAACTCGACCGTCCTCGGTTCCAACGAGGATTTCAGTAATTGGAACACCTGGTGCAAATCGTTCTGTCTTCTTCTTTTCATCAGCCATCATTTGGCGAACAGAGTTTGAACCTTCGCCAGTAAGAACGATTCCTGCGCGACCAACGCTGCGGTGAACCATGTCTTGATTACGTGCAACAGCTACTGCAGGTGTTGTAGTCCAACCCTTACGGATCGCCATCAAAACACTGGCACCGGAACCAATCTGTCCTTCAATCGATGCGTATGCAGCGGTACCGGCTTGGCGGGTGAAGAAAAACATCGTTACAAGTAAAGCAACTGGCAAGAAGATGAAGCCAAAGTAATAAGGATGACCAAGAGAGGCGCCAATTGAAATTCCAATAACCCATGTCACTGCAAAGATGCCGATTAGAGCGATTGTGATCCAAGGCTTAACCTGCTTAGTGACCGCATAGGCATCGCGGAAGGTCTGGAAACGTGGAGTCTTGATCTTCTTTTCTTTAGCTTTTTTCTTAAACATGGCCTCAGTTTAGTGGGGCAGGCGCAGTTCCACCAAGACGAACCGGAGCCCAACGCTGACCAACATGGCTATCAGGGTAGTTTTCTTGAACCTTTCGAAGCATTTCAATCATGACTTCACGCAGATGCTTTTCGGCATCTTCAATGTCTGTATCCCGAGAGTACGTAATCGGTTCGCCGAATGAGACTGTGACAGGAGTATTTGCCCGTTTAAAACTTGGCTTCACCCCTTTTGTGTAAACCCGTTGCCCACCCCACACGATGGTTGGAATAACTGGTACTCCTGCACCAATTGCTAGTCGCACAGCACCAGATTTCAATCCCTTTATTTCAAAGCTGGTCGAAATGGTTCCTTCGGGAAAAATGCCAATAATTTCGCCAGATTTGAGTGCGCGTAGCGCAGCCACAAATGATGCAGAACCATTACTGCGATCAACATTGATGTGATGCATGCCGCGCATCAATGGCCCTGCAATTTTATTGTCAAAGATTTCTTTCTTTGCCATAAATCGGACGTAACGTTTGGCTGGAAGTGCTGCAGTTCCTGCCAAGGCAAAATCTAAATAACTTGTGTGGTTGATTGCAAGAATTGCTCCACCTTTACGTGGCACATTTTGTTCGCCTTGGAAATCAAATTTGAAACCTAAGTATTTCCAAACCCCTTTAACAACTGCAATAACTGGGGGATAGACAAGATCAGCCACGAGAAGCTTTTTTCTCCATGGCTTGCTTGTATAAACGACCAGCACGGTATGAAGATCGAACAAGTGGACCACTCATAACTCCTAGGAATCCAATTTGTTCTGCTTCTTCAGCAAGCTCTACAAACTCATGTGGCTTTACCCAGCGTTCAACAGGGTGATGTTTGTTTGTTGGACGAAGATATTGAGTAATCGTGATTAAGTCACAACCAGCATTGTGCAGGTCGACGAGTGCCTGTGAAACCTCTTCACGAGTTTCTCCAAGACCAAGAATGAGATTTGATTTTGTGATTAATCCAAAATCCTGTGCCATACCGATTACTCGCAAGGATTTTTCATAGGTAAAAGCAGGTCGGATCTGCTTGAAAATACGAGGGACTGTCTCAAGGTTATGAGCAAAGACCTCTGGGCGTGTTTCAAAGATCGGATTGAGCAACTCTGGTTTTGCATTGAAATCAGGTGCAAGCATTTCAACACCCGTACCTGGATTTAATTCATGGACCTTGCGAATAGTTTCGGCGTATAACCAAGAACCTTCATCATCTAGATCATCACGTGTTACTCCGGTGATTGTTGCGTAGCGCAAGCCCATGGATTGAACTGAAAGAGCAACCTTGTGTGGCTCCATGAGATCAATTGGCAGCGGCTTACCTGTATCGATGTTGCAGAAGTCGCAACGACGTGTGCAGCGATCGCCACCGATGAGGAATGTTGCTTCCTTGTCTTCCCAACATTCAAAGATGTTAGGACAAGCGGCTTCTTGGCAAACTGTGTGAAGACCCTCGGTCTTAACTAATGAACGAAGTCTGGTGTACTCAGGACCCATATTGGCGCGAGTCTTGATCCATTCAGGCTTTCGTTCAATCGGTGTCTCTGCATTTCGAGCCTCGATACGAAGCAGCTTGCGACCCTCGGGTGCCATTGTCATGCGCTCACCTTTTTCAGAGATTCGAAGATATATCGCTCTACTAATGGTGCGACTTCTTCGATGGTAATTGTGCGTCCTAATTCGATTTCAAGTGATGTGACATCTGCATCTGTGATCCCACAAGGAACAATGCTTCTGAATGCAGAAAGGTCCGGATTAACATTGAGCGCAAAGCCATGCATCGTTACACCCTTTGCTACGCGAATCCCAATCGCTGCGATTTTGCGATCACCTTTTTCATCTTGAATCCAGACTCCTGATCGTCCATCAACACGAACCGCGGTTATGCCAAGATCTGAACAAACATTAATGAGAGCGGCTTCGATTTCACGTACAAATCCAACAAGCTCAGTCGGCTTCAATAATTTAACGATGGGATAACCAACCAATTGACCGGGACCATGCCAGGTTATTCGTCCGCCTCGATCAACATCAATCACAGGTGTTCCATCAGTTGGTCGTTCTGAATCATCGGTTCGACGGCCGGCTGTGTAGACAGATGGGTGCTCTAGAAGGAGCAAAGTATTGGGGCGAACTCCATCGGCCACTTCCTGGTGGATAGTTCGCTGAACTTCCCATGCCTTTTGGTAATCCACTAAGCCATGGCGAGAAAGCGCAATTGATGCGTTTGATGGGCTTTCAAGAACGGGCACACCCATAGCCTAAAGGTAGGCTTGGCTCCTTACCAATTGGAACAATCTGAGCACCATGAAAGGCCATTTAGCCGTGTCATCTTCGACTATGAATAAGAGCCGTAAGCCCTTTGCAATATCCCTTCTTGTAGTGATCATCTGGTTTGCGATCACGGGAGTCTTTGGGCCGCTTTTTGGAAAGCTCACTTCTGTTCAAGAAAATAACAACTCTTCTTTCCTTCCTAAGGGCGCAGAAGCTACAAAGGCTCAAGATGCAATTGGTGCATTTACAGCAGGTGAAACTTTTAATTTTCCTACCTTGATTCTTTTCGAAGGTAAGGCCGATGTGGCCACTTTTGCTGCGATTAATCAGAAACTTTCTACAGCTGGCGATCTAACTCTTGCGGGAACTGAAGCCAAGATCTCTGATTACATTATGGATGGCGCACAAATCACCGCCTTCCCGTCGGAAGATGGAAAAGCGATTCTTGGAAATGTTCCTCTTGATGGAAATTCGATTTCCAAGCTGCTACCTAATGATGAACCTGTTTTGCCAGCCGTTGTTGAAGCGTTGCGTGAGTATGTTGCACCAATCGCAGATGAGTTAGGTGTTGAAACATATGTAACTGGTCCAGGTGGATTGCTCGGTGACCTCTTTGGTGCATTTGGAACCCTCGACTCAACATTGCTGTTAACAACGCTAGGCGTGGTGGCGCTAATTCTGATTTTCGTATATCGCTCTCCGGTTTTATGGATCATTCCATTGCTTTCAGCGATGTTCGCACTTACAACAGCTGGCGGAATTGTTTATCTGTTGGCCAAGAATGACATTATCGATGTTGATGGACAGTCCCAAGGTATTTTGTCAGTACTAGTTATCGGTGCAGCAACGGACTACGCACTCTTGCTCATTGCTCGTTATCGCGAAGAGTTACATCTTCACGAGAATCGCTTTGATGCAATGAAGGCGGCATATAAGGGTGTTTGGGAGCCAATCCTTGCTTCCGGTTCAACGGTGTCAATCTCACTACTTATTCTTCTTTTCAGTCAGTTAACTAATACAGCGGGCCTTGGTCCAATCGGTGCAATTGGAATTGTGTGTGCAATGATCACGATTCTGACCTTGTTGCCAGCATTGCTACTTGTCTTTGGTCGTTGGATCTTCTGGCCACGTCGTCCACTGTTTGATGGCGATGATCACGTCATGAGTGGAACTTGGTCAAAGGTTGCACAAACGATTGGTCGAAACCATCGCAAAGCATGGGTCATCACCGGAACTGTTTTGTTGGCTCTTGCATTTACATCTACAACATTGAAAGCTGATGGAATCGGAACGGTAGATACCTTTACCGGAAACCCTGAGTCAGTTGTTGGGCAGAAGTTGTTACTTAAGCACTTCCCGGGTGGCGAAGGGGATCCAACTCAGGTTGTTGTTTCGGCGAACAAGTTAGATGAAGTCGCTTTAGCTCTATCAACAGCACCTGGCGTTACAAATGTTGCGCCAATGATGGACCCAATGAACCCATCTGCACTTAAAATTGTTGACGGAAAAGCAATACTGAATCTGACCTTAGATAAGGCGCCTGACAGCGTTGAGGCTGGCAACGACATTCCAAAAATTCGTCAGATTGCTCACGCGAAAGATCCATCTTCATTAGTCGGTGGTACTAGCGCGGTTTACTTTGACGTTCGAACAGCGAACAATCAAGACAACCGAACAATCATTCCTATCATCTTGATTGTCATTACAATTATTCTTGGTCTCTTGTTGCGCAGTATTTTGAGTGCCATTGTTCTTTTAGGAACTGTTGTACTTTCATACTTTGCAACCCTTGGAGTTTGTGCACTTGTCTTCAACCATGTCTTCGGATTTGCCGGTGGCGATAACTCATTCCCATTGTTTGCCTTCATCTTCTTGGTTGCATTGGGTATCGACTACAACATATTCCTGATGACTCGCGTACGAGAAGAGTCCATGAAACTTGGAACTCGTGAAGGTGTCATCAAGGGCGTGACTGTGACAGGTGCTGTGATTACATCTGCTGGAATCGTTTTGGCGGCGACTTTCGCGGTGCTTGGTCTATTGCCACTAGTTCCACTGGCTGAGCTTGGCTTTGCAGTTGGCTTTGGAGTTCTGCTAGATACGATCATCGTGCGTTCGATTTTGGTTCCAGCTTTGGTTCATGAAATCGGACCAAAAATCTGGTGGCCATCTAAGTTGCAGGATAAGTAAACATGACGTTGCGTGTGGGTATCGCCGGCTACGGATTAGCTGGGCGATACTTTCATGCACCTTTACTTAAAGGGTGTGGCTTTGAAGTCGTTGCTATTCAAACGAGCAATGAAGAACGTAAGCAGCATGCTCTTTTAGATTTCCCTGACACAGCCGTTGTGGCAACAATTGAAGAGCTAGTTTCTAAGGATTTAGATTTAGTTGTAGTTGCCTCGGCAAATTTGGTTCATGCCGAGCATGCAATTGCAGCAATTAATGCGGGTATTCCTGTGGTCGTTGATAAGCCAATGGGAAGAACCTTCGCGGAAACGCAACTTATTGTTGATGCGGCCAAAAAAGCATCAGTGGGTCTCTCAACATTTTTTAATCGTCGCTGGGATAGTGATGCGTTAACGATAAAAAAGGTTCTAGCAAGTGGAATCCTTGGCGAGGTTCATCGAATCGATTCAAGGTTTGAGCGGTTTAGACCTGAATTGAATGCAAACTCTTGGCGTGAAAACATGTCAGCCGCAGATGGTGGGGGACAGCTATTAGATCTTCAACCGCATTTAATCTCTACCGCCATTGATTGGTTTGGAAATGCGGAGCTGGTTACCGCATCGGTTCGATCATTACGCGGTGGTGCTGATGATGATTCAGTTTTAGTGCTGCGTCATGATTCTGGAACGATGTCGTACCTTTCAGCAAGCGCAGTTGTAGGAGCGCCAGGTCCGCGAATTCGAGTTCTTGGAACAAAAGGCGCCCTTGTGATCAATGATTTAGATCCTCAGGAGTCTTTGCTGCGTGCAGGAAAATACCCAGAAAATGGAACGTGGAGTGTTCCAACAACTTCAAAAGCCTTCCTTCATCGCGGGGATGATGTAGAAGAGATTGAATCGGTTCCCGGAAACTACGCGCATTTCTACAAAGATGTTGAGTCAGCAATTAAAACGGGTACCTCATGGCCAATTCCCAATAAGGACGCTTTGCTAGTGGCGAAAATTATTGATCAAGCTCGAGAAGTTGGTACACGTGCCTGAGATTTCAGAGGTTCTAGTAATTGGAGCAGGTCTTGCAGGCTTAAATGCTGCTATTACTCTTGAAGCAGCTGGAATAAATGTAAAGGTAATTGAATCTTCCGATCGCGCCGGTGGCCGCGTTGCAAGCGATGTTATAGATGGCTTCATTTGTGATCGAGGTTTTCAGTTAATCAATTCGATGTATCCGGCGCTGCAGGAACTGGACGTCATTAAGGAAATTGATTTCATTTCTGCCCCACGAGTCATCGAAGTAGCGCTGGGGGATGAGCGTCGCGCTATTGGAGATCCACGCAAGGCACCGTTGTCTGTTTTGGATCGCGCAACCGGATCGATTCCTGAAAAGTTAGCACTTCTACGTTTTATTGCGAGCACACCTAAAGCTGGGCAATCACTAGGTCAAGCGTTGCGTCAGACCGGGTCAACATACGAGCGAGTTCTGCGTCCTTTCCTGCAGGGTGTTTTCCTCACCGATCCTGAATCCGTCGATGCACTGTATGGGCATTCAATAATCAAGAGTTTTGTAAATGGGAAACCTGGGATTCCGCGTAAAGGTGTGGGTCAACTGGCAACAGCTCTAGCCGCGCGAATTAGTTCTATCTCCTTTAATACACAGGTTGATCGCATCGAGGGTACAAAGGTTTATACCTCTGCCGGTGATTTTTCTGCAGAAATGATTTTGGTTGCAACGGATGCAACAACAGCAACTCAGTTACTTGGGCTAACAGAAGTTCCTCGCATGGCGGGTTGTGTAACGTGGTATCACTCAACCTCAAACAATCCTTCTGGCACAGGACGTTTAGTTGTGGATGGAAATAATCGTGGTCCTGTAATCAATACCGTTGTTATGTCAGATATTTCCAACGAGTACGCACCAGCGGGTCAAAATCTGATTTCAACCACTACTGATCTGGGTGCAACAGAATCTGATGTACGTCGACATCTTTCAACGATGTGGCAAACAAGTACCCATGAATGGCAACTGGTGGCTAAGTATGAAATTCCAGCCGCGCTACCAATTCAAAGCGTGGGACGGTCTCTTTCACAGAGTATGAAAATATCTGAACACCACTATGTGGCAGGGGATCATCGAACAGTTCCATCACAGCAGGGCGCACTATTTTCTGGACGCCTTGCAGCTCAATTAATCCTCGACTAATTTTCCAAGCGCTTCGGAAATGTGTGGGTAGTCCCAAGTAAAGCCAGCTTCTTGTAAAGCATGAGGAATGACCTTCTTTGATCCTAAAATTTCGGAAGAGAAGCCACCGAGTGCAATCTTCAATGCAATCGCTGGCACTGGAAAGAGTGCTGGGCGTCGCATTGCTCGAGCTAATGCTGAAGTGAATTCTTGATTAGTTACTGGATTCGGCGCTGATAAATTAACTGGTCCAGAAATTGGGTTTTCCAGTGCGAAAACAATTGCACGAATTTGATCATGCAATGTAATCCAAGACCACCATTGCTTACCGTTTCCCATCTTTCCGCCAAGACCTAGGCGAAATAACGGCAACATCTTTCCAAGAGCTCCGCCTGTAGGATCTAGAACAAGTCCAGTACGAATCTTTACTGTGCGTGTTTCACCAGCGAGATCTGCTGCACCTTCCCATTCGCGGCAAACTGCAGCGAGAAAGTCATCACCAGCCCGATCAGTTTCAATTACAGCTCGGTTTCCGCTTTCGCCATACCAGCCAATTGCAGATGCCGAGATAAAAACCTGCGGCTTTAGTTCAGCAACTGCATGTGCAATAGCTGTAGTTCCTAGTAGGCGAGAGTTCAAAATCTCAGCTTTATATTTTTTGCTCCAGCGCTTATCGCCAACACCAACACCAGCAAGGTGAATGATCGCATCGACGCCACGAAGAGGTTCTAGATCGACAAAACCAGTTTGGGGATCCCATTGAACTTCATCAGAAGAAATGGGTGCACGACGAACTAAACGTTGAACAGTATGTCCTTCACTCTTCAAGTGTCCGACAAGTGCGGTACCAATAAGTCCTGATGCACCCGTAATGGCGATGCGTTGTGGAACTGGCATGCGTTACTTAGAGTCCTAGATCTGACTCGAATGCGCCACCTTCGAGGCGCTCTTTTAGTGTCACTAAGAATCGTGCGGCATCTGCTCCATCTACAACGCGGTGGTCATATGAAAGACCTAGGTACACCATTGAACGGATTGCGATTGTTTCGCCACCATCTTCGCCACGAACAACCATTGGACGCTTAACAACTGCGCCAAGACCAAGGATTGCAACCTGAGGCTGATTAATAATCGGTGTATCAAATAGCGCGCCACGGCTTCCAGTGTTTGTAAGTGTGAATGTTCCACCACCTAGTTCATCTGGAGTTACCTTGTTGTCGCGTGTGCGTGCCGCAAGATCAGAAATCTTGCGAGCGATTCCACCCATGTTCAGGTCACCTGCATTTGCAATGACTGGCACAAGTAAGCCGCGTTCTGTATCAACTGCAATACCTAGGTGTTCTGCACCGTGATAAGTGATCTGATCACTTTCAACTGATGAGTTAAGAACTGGATGCTGCTTCAAAGCTTCACACACCGCAACGGCGAAGAATGGAAGGAATGAAAGCTTTACGCCTTCACGTGCTTCAAAGCTTCCCTTTGCACGATCACGAAGTCGAGCAATCTTTGTTACATCTACTTCAACAACGGTTGTTAGTTGCGCACTTACCTGAAGTGACTCAACCATGCGAGCTGCAATAACTTTGCGAAGTCGTGACATCGTCACCGTTGTTCCACGCAATGGAGATACTGCAACAACTGGAGGCTTCGTTGCACTTGGTGCAGAAGCAACAGGAGCGGATGCAACTGCTGCTGCAGGACGAGAAAGTGCTTCAACATCTTCGCGACGAATTCTTCCGCCGATACCAGTGCCCTTAACTTGTGCAAGATTCACACCAAGTTCAGATGCAAGTTTGCGAACTAGGGGAGTGACATACGCATCTGCAGGCTGTGACACAGGCGCTGCTGCAACAGGTGCAGGCGGTGGTGTCACAGGTGCTGCCACTACTGGAGCGGCAACAACAGGAGCTGGCGGAGGAGTTACGGGAGCTGCAGCTGCAGGAGCTGGTGTAACTGGTGCGCTTGGTGCTGCAACTGCGCCACCTGCAGCCCCAATTAATCCAAGACGTGCGCCAACTGGAACTGTTGTATCAACCGCTACATCAATGGCAAGAAGTGTTCCGGCAATTGGTGAAGGAATTTCTGTATCAACCTTGTCAGTTGAAACTTCTAGTAGCGCTTCATCAATAGCAACTGAGTCACCAACATTTTTTAGCCATCGAGTAACAGTTCCCTCGGAAACGCTTTCTCCAAGTGCTGGCATTGTGATGACAGTGCCAGATCCTGACGCAGCAGGTGCAGCAGGTGCAGCAGGTGCAGCAGGTGCTGGAGGAGGAGTAACCGGTGCAGCAACTACTGGTGCAGGTGCTGGTGTTTCAACGACAGGTGTGGCAACGGGAGCTGCTGGTGCGGGTGTTGATGCACTTGCACCATCCGCAATAATTGCAAGCTCTGCGCCAACTGGAACAGTTTGATCAATCTGAACAACAATCTTTTGAAGTGTTCCTGCAACTGGTGAAGGAATCTCAGTATCTACCTTGTCAGTTGAAACTTCTAGGAGCGGTTCATCAACATTGACATGATCACCTTCGGCTTTTAACCAACGAGTGACTGTGCCTTCTGAAACGCTTTCGCCAAGTGCTGGCATCGTTACTGAAAATGTCATCTGTTCTCTCCTCGGTTATCCGTGTGCGTGAAGCGGTTTGCCTGCAAGAGCCATATGAGCTTCGCCCATTGCCTCAGACAGTGTTGGGTGTGCGTGGATCAATGGAGCGACATCACTTGCGCGAGCCTCCCAGTTGTAAATCAATTCTGCTTCGGCAAGAAGTTCACCAACACGTGCGCCAACCATATGGACACCAAGTACTGGACCATCTTTTTGTGCAACAAGTTTGATCGAACCTGAAGTGTTAAGAATTTGAGCCTTACCGTTACCAGCAAGATCGTAAGTAAGTTCTACAACATCATGTCCACGCTTCTTTGCCTCAGCTGTAGTTAAACCAACTGATGCAACCTCAGGATCTGAGTATGTAACGCGTGGAATTCCGTCGTAATTAATTGGTCGAGGATTCAAACCAGCAATCTCTTCGGCAACCAAGATTCCTTCAGCAAATCCAACGTGAGCTAATTGCAATGTTGGAATGAGATCGCCAACAGCCCAAATTCCAGGAACATTGGTGCGGCACTTGTCATCGACAAGTACATATCCACGGTCCATTGCGATGCCTTGCTCTTCGTAACCAATGTTTGAGGAGACAGGTCCACGTCCAACTGAAACCATAAGCACTTCAGCTGTAAAGGTTCTTCCATCTTCTAGGGTTACGGTAACTCCATCAGCTGTCTTAACTGCAGATTGGAAACGAACACCTAATTCGAAGTTAATACCGCGCTTACGGAAGGCGCGCTCAAGCTGCTTGCTGGAAGACTCATCTTCAAGTGCGATTAAATGAGGCAAACCTTCAATGATTGTGACCTCAGCGCCAAATGACTTCCAAACTGATGCGAACTCGCAACCAATGACTCCGCCACCAAGAACAATTACGCTCTTTGGTACGTAGTTCATCTTTGTTCCGTGATCAGAGGTAATAATCTTTTCGCCATCGATTTCAAGACCTGGCAAAGTTTTTGCATAAGAACCAGTTGCAAGAATTACGTTTTTGCCTGTGTAGCGAACTCCGTTTACTTCTACAGTGTCCTTGGAAACAAGCTTTCCGTAACCTTCAATGTAGGTAACTCCACGAGACTTAACAAGACCAGCTAAACCTTTGTACAACTTGGCAATCACGCCATCTTTGTATGTGTTGACACCATTCATGTCGATGCCATCGAATGTTGATTTAACGCCGAAGTGCGAACCCTCGCGTGCGCCATCTGCGATCTCTGCTGCGTGCAAGAGAGCCTTCGTAGGAATACAACCGCGGTGAAGGCATGTGCCGCCAACCTTGTCCGCTTCGATCAACGCAACTGATAAACCAAGTTGTGAACCACGTAGCGCTGCGGCGTAACCCCCGCTGCCACCACCCAGAATGACGAGATCAAATTGAGACACTGATCGGCTCCCTTCGTATGCCCACGCGGGCTAGGTGCCTATCTTGCCCCAAATAGGGTCAAACTTCCCAATGCAAAGGGCAGGGCTACCCCTGTTCGGCCAATGTCACAAGTGAGCGCAAGGCGATACCGGTTCCACCAACTGGGGTGTAGCCATGAGGCTTTGCTTCGTTGTAGGCAGGGCCTGCAATATCGAGGTGTAGCCAAGGAAGTTCAGGATTTACAAAATCCTTGAGGAACAATCCCGCCACAAGCATTCCACCCATGCGATCTCCAATATTGGCTAGATCTGCAACTGGTGAGTCAAGAGAAGCTCGAAGCTCTTCAGGTAGAGGCATTGGCCAGAACTGTTCACCTGAAATCGCTGTTACCTTCATGAAGGCATCGCTGAACTCTTGATTATTTGTCATCACAGCGCTGGTACGAGTGCCAAGAGCTACAACTTGCGCTCCAGTCAATGTTGCAACATCGATGATTCCATCAAGTTTGTTCTTTGAGCTTTGTGCCTTCATTAATCCATCAGCCAGAACTAAACGGCCTTCCGCATCTGGGTTGAGAACTTCAACCGTCTTTCCGCCGAAAATGGTGATGATGTCACTTGGGCGAGTCGCTGAATCACTGGGCATATTTTCTGCAAGTGGTGCCCATGATTCGATCGCAACAGGTAACTTCAATTCTGCAATTGCGATGACTGCGGCACTAACTGCTGCTGCACCACTCATGTCAGATTTCATTGCTTCCATACCTGCAGCAGGTTTCAACGCTAAACCACCGGTATCAAATGTAATTCCCTTACCAACGAAGGCGTAACGCTTTGCCGCCTTACCCTTTGGAGTGTATGAAATGTGAAGTAGTCGTGGGGGATTAGCTGATCCTTGACCAACGCCAACAATTCCACCAAAGCCTTGGGCCTTGAGTTGCTTCTCATCCCAAATTTGAATCTTCAATCCAGCTTTTGCTCCACCAGCAGCCTTAACAGCTGCAGCCAATTTCTTTGTAAATGAGTCGGGAGTCAGATGACTTGGTGGAGTATTAATTAAATCGCGGACTAAATATGTGTATTTTGCAACAACCGCTGCACGAGAAACAGATGACTTTGCATCAGCAGATGTTGCTAACTTTGAATGAATAGTGATCGTTTTCAACGGCGACTTGTGATCATCTTTTGTCGAACCACGGAACTCTGTAAATGAATAGGCGCCCAAAGCTGCACCTTCTGCTACTGCTGAAACTTCTGCAAGGCTTTTAGCTGGAAGGGAGAATGTTGCAGCTGAGTTACCTGACAACGCGCGAGAAGCACTTCCGGCGGCACGACGAAGAACTTCATGAGGGTAGGTAGCTGATTTCTTACCCAAACCAGTAAAGACAAGTAGACGAACATGCGAGCCAGGAAGCTTTACAACTTCATCTGCTTTGCCAGTTGCTCCCATATCTACAAGCTGCGAAAGGATTGTCTTTGTATCAAGGGCCATGTCTCCAGCCTCGATCGCAATTCCACCTTTTGAGTTGGTTGAGGCTAAACCCAGAACCAAAATCTCATCTTTAACAACGCCGTCTGAAATCTTCAATGTGCTCATGCCGCGAAGCCTATTAGAAATCTTGGTAGGTTTATACAATGAAGATCTCGCCACTTAATGAAAAACATCTCGCTCTGAACGCAAAGATGGCCGATTTCGGTGGCTGGATGATGCCGATCGAATATCCAGGGGCAGGGGTATTGGCCGAACACGCCGCTGTTCGAGAGCGTGTGGGAATCTTCGATGTCTCTCACCTTGGAAAGGCTTCGGTAAAAGGCCCTGGAGCATTGGCATTTTTGAATCGGTGCCTAACCAATGATCTAACAAAGATTGAGAATGGATCTGCTCAGTACACACTTCTGTGCACGCCAACAGGTGGTGTTGTTGATGACCTTATCGCTTACCGAAACGCAGAAGATAATTTCTTCCTTGTTCCTAATGCATCAAACACAACTGATGTAGTTACGGTTTTACAGACAGAAGCGCCAGCTGAAATAACAGTTACGAATTTGCACTTGGAATATGCAGTTCTTGCCGTTCAGGGTCCTTTAGCCCCAAAGGTTCTCGAGACTCTAGGAATAAATACGGACATTGATTACATGGCTTTTGATCACGTAACTATTGCTGGAGCAGATGTGATTTTGTGTCGCACTGGATATACAGGCGAACTTGGATATGAACTTCTTCCATTAACTAAGGATGCGGTTGCGGTGTGGGATGCCCTGGTAGAAGCGATCAAGCCTTTAGATGGTTTGGTGTGTGGACTAGGTGCGAGAGACACATTGCGCACAGAAATGGGCTATCCATTACACGGTCATGAGCTTTCACTAGAAATTTCTCCAGTTGAGGCAAGCGCAGGTTGGGCTGTCGGTTGGAAGAAAGATAGTTTTATCGGATCGGATGTATTAACCGCTCAAAAAGCAGGGGCGACTAATCGCAAGAGCATGGCTTTGAAATCTCTGGATCGCGGAATTCCGCGAGCAGGAATGGTCGTTAAAAATGCTGCAGGTGTCGTAGTTGGAGAAGTAACTAGTGGCACATTCTCGCCGACGTTAAAGCATGGAATCGCACTTGCATTGCTTTCAACAGATACGGCAGTCGGAGATCAATTAACAATTGATGTGCGTGGCCGGGACTCACAATGCGAAGTTGTGAAGTTGCCCTTTGTTACTTCACGCGTTCGCTAAAAACCACTGGAGTCACAAAGGCAGCTCGAGTTCGAGTGCGTCGCAAGGCAGCTAAAACTGAACTTCCCGTAAATGCAATAAGGCCAACAGTAAAGATTGCACGCGGTATATCCCACGCCATTGCGGTCGCAAAATGGAAGGTGATGAAGCGCGAAAGGTTTTCACCGATAGAGCCCCCGGGAACATATGACAGCTGCGTATTAGCACCCAATGCCCATGGCCAGAACTGCAGATCCATCATGAGTCCAAAAATTTCAGCAGCGATTGCCCCGTAAACAATGAGCATAAATATCTCTAACTTTCCACGAATCTTCCGCGGCAGAACTCCTGCCAATAAACCAATCCATGCTGCTGCAAAGATTTGGTAACCAAGCCAGGGTCCTAAACCACCTGTTAGCAACGCCGAAGCAAACATGGAAATTATTCCTAAGAGAAAACCAAAAGCAGGGCCGAAGACTCGCGCACTTAAAATCAAAACAAACCACATCGGTTCAATTCCAACCGCTCCCGCACCTAAAGGTCGGAGCGCTGAAATTAATGCGGCTAGCACTCCCAGTAGTGCAACCGATTTAGCATCAAGCCTTGCGTTTGAAATTTCAAAGACCACTACAAGAAATGCACAAGCAACTGCCAACCAGAAAAAGAGTTGAGTTTTAGGTAGCTCTTTACCTGAATAGAAAAATGGCCAAATGAATCCTGCAATGCTTAGCGCTGAGGCGAATCCAAGGATTACTGAATTCTTGTACGAGAATTTAACTATGTCCTGTGTTGTATTCATAGAGGATTGTCCAGTGCTGCGATTACATCTGAAACCTTAAGCCATGGCTGTGGTGACATCACCTTTGAAACTTGTGGGGCAAAGGCAGGGGATGAAAGCAACACATCCAAGGTTGTTCCATCTGCAACGATTTCACCATCTGCTATAAAGATGATTCGACTTGCGAGTTCAGCGACTAGCTCAACATCATGAGTTGCAAGTAGTACACACTTACCAGTTGCTCGCGCAAACTCAATCAAAATTCTAGTTAGCTCATTCTTGGCTTGGTAATCTAAGCCTCGGGTTGGTTCGTCGAGGATCAAAATCTTTGGATTTCCGGATAACACAACACTGAGCGCAAGACCTAATCGTTGTCCTTCAGAAAGATCGCGAGGATGTGCATGAAGTGAGATTCCAGGAACTAATTGATTCAAAACTGAAACGGTTGTTCCTTTCGGCACGTCATTGTCAGAATCGGCCTGTTCGCATTCGATGGCAACGCTTTGTCCATACAAAAGATCGCTAGGTTCTTGTGGAATAAAACCAATACTTTCTCTACGATCTGCGCCCTTCAATTTTTGCGGATCTTGAGAGTCAACAAGCACAGCACCGGTTACTCCATCCATAATTCCAGCTAATGACTTGAGTAATGAGCTCTTACCCGCTCCATTGCGCCCCATAACCGCAACAATTTCGTGGTCAAAAACATTGGCGCTGATCTGCTTTAAAACTGGCTTATCGGCAATGTTCAAGGAAAGTGATTCGATGGAAATTATTGGATTTCCGATTCGAGCCATCTTTGCTGGCTCCTGCGAGTATTCACCTTCACGAATCTCTGTTGTCATTCGACGCATGTCTCGAACTGAAACTCCGATCTCCTTTAATCCAAGTGCGCGGGCTAAATGAACTATTGGAGGTGCGATGGGTGAATCCAACAAAATCTGTTCAGGTGTTCCAACTTTAGCGATGCCATCGCCATTGATCTGAACTATTCGATCTGCAAATTGAATTACACGCTCTAGTTTATGTTCTGCAATAACAACTGTAAGACTTAAGTCGTGCACAAGTCGATGAAGGATTGAGAGCACTTCTTCCGCAGCGATGGGATCAAGTGCGCTGGTAGGTTCATCCAGAACTAAAACCTTTGGATGAGTTACTAAGGCGGCACCTATTGCAACTCTTTGTTGCTCACCTCCGCTGAGCGTTGCGATTGTTCTGTTGCGTAATGCAGTAAGGCTCAGGAGATCTAAGGTTTCTTCGATTCTCTTTCGCATTACATCGTTTGGCAGGTTAAGTGTTTCCATGCCAAATGCCAATTCATCTTCAACCGTGTCAGCCACAAATGTATTGGCGGGATTTTGACCAACAATTCCTATTAAGTGAGCCATTCCTCCGGGTTTGACCATTTGAGTTGAAATGCCGTTAACGCTGACATCCCCGGCAAGGATTCCTCCTGTGTGATGCGGGACCAGACCATTAATTAAGCGCAGTAAAGAGGATTTTCCAGATCCTGTAGATCCAATAACTAAAACCATCTCACCTTCCTGAATCTCTAAGTTCAGGTTTTCAAGAACGGTGGTGGTTGAATTTGGATAGATCAGAGAGACATTAGAAAACTTAATCATGACAGTCCCACAACAACTAGGGCTGAACCGATCACCACTAAATCTGACAACTTCCATTGAATGGGACGGTAAGTAGATCTTTTTCTACTAACCCCGTAACCGCGACTATCCATTGCCGCCGCCAAATCAAGTGATCGGGCCAGTGACTCTTCAAGTAATGGAATGGCCACTCGTTTCCATGATTTAAAGCCCTTCAGTGTTTGTCCTCGCAAACGCTGTGCCTGCCTAATACGAGCAACTGATGTAACAAGTTGAGGCAGAACTGATGTGGAAATTACAACTGCAATTCCAAATTCATACATATAAATTGGTAGAACTCGCAACAATTTATGAGGACTAGTAAGTGATGCCGCTGCTCCAAAAATAACAATGATTGAACAAATCATTAAGCCTTCTGTTAATGCCGAACTTAATCGCTCTAAGGTAACCGCTCCGCCGATTCGAATACCGGGCATCCAATCCGGCAGGGGGAGTACAGGCAAAACGAAGAGCTGTTGTCCAGGAATTGGAACTCCAATGACTATGCCGATTATCGTTCTGATGAAAAGAATCCAAGCAGACAGCTTCAAGGTCCAGTTGAAACTGTTTCCCCAAGGTGCGTCATCACGATTGATGAAGACAACAACTGACACCGCACCCACGCAACAGATCGTGAATATGGTTGAATCGAAACGGATGACCGCAAAGGCCAAACCAATCGCCCATATCCACCATGTAAGTGGGTGCAATGACAGCTTTCTCATGATTACTTCTTTAGATAATCCTTAGGAGTCTTCATTTCAACTCCACATTCTTTAGCGGGATAACCATTAAGACCGCAGATGAAACCTGATCCTTCAGCACGAACTTTGACCGCAATTCCCAAAACATCTATTCCTAGCGCAGCTTTATCTATAACTACACACTTTTGAATCAGGCGCGGAGTTGATTCACCTTTTGGTCGCAATACCGCTGACCCGAAATCAACCATGACCGCAACTCTTTTTTTGCCAGCAACAGCCTTTGTTTTTCCGCAGATCGTAGAGAAAGATGGAGCAACCTTTGGTGCTTTCGCATCTGGAACGGCGTCGCTACTAAAAGTAAATGCCCAACCTTCAACCGATCCATCTGCAACATTGATAGTTGGACCTGTCATCGCTGGAGTCCATTTAGTAGCTCCGGGTGCTGCTTGGAAATAACCCCAATAGCGCCAACCTGTATCGGCTGCATGTGCGGTGGGAGTAAATAGAGATGTGATCAGAACGATCACTAGAGATATTTTGAACTTCATTGCTGTGTAGCCTCTCAAAAATAAAAGAGTCTCACAGGGAGTGAACCAGAACGAGAAGATCGGAAGAGCCGACAATTCTCGCCGTAGGAGCACACCCCGCAAACCTCGGCGGGTGTTTGTCTCATCTCAAACCAGTAGGTAATCCGACTTATCCTTATAGAGGATTTACGGTTGCGGGTCAGCGTCGGATTTTCACCGAACTTCCCCCACTAGGTGAGCTATTAAGTTGTGGCGCAACCAAACCACACCCCATTCGGGTTGGCAACTAGGCGCGCACGTTCTAGGCTCTCGATATGGAATACAGACGCCTTGGCAGTACCGGAATGTACGTTTCTGAGATCTCATATGGAAACTGGATCACTCACGGAAATCAGATTGAATCGGAAGCAGCGATTAAGTGCGTTAAAGAAGCACTGAACCAAGGCATCACAACCTTTGACACCGCTGATGTTTATGCAGGTACAAAAGCTGAAGTTGTATTGGGTAAAGCACTTAAAGGCGTGCGTCGTGAATCCTACGAATTATTTACCAAGGTCTATTGGCCAACAGGAACTGGAAAGAATGATCGTGGTTTGTCTCGTAAACACATCATCGAATCCTGTAACGCATCTTTAAAGCGTCTACAAACTGATCACATTGATTTGTATCAGATGCATCGTTTTGATTACGAAACACCACTTGAAGAATCCCTAAGCGCCTTTGATGATTTGATCCGCGCAGGAAAGGTTCACTACATCGGTTTTTCTGAATGGAACGCTTCGCAAATTAAATCAGCATTGAGCATTCAAGATGCTCGCGGTTATAACCGTTTTGTTTCAAGCCAACCTCAGTACTCAGCGTTATGGCGAGTGATCGAATCCGAAGTTGTTCCTTTGTCGCAAAAAGAGGGAATCGGTCAGATTGTTTGGTCACCAATGGCTCAGGGTGTGTTGACCGGAAAGTACCTTCCAGGCAAGAAAGCTCCTGCAGGTTCACGCGCAACTAGCAAGGGAAGTGGCGCAAACATGATTAAGAGTTGGATGCGCGATGAGGTGCTAGAAGCGGTGCAGAACTTAAAGCCAATAGCAGATCAAGCTGGACTATCTATGTCCCAGTTAGCGATCGCTTGGGTTCTACAAAATCCAAATGTATCGAGCGCAATTATGGGTGCGACAAAGCCTTCACAAGTTAAAGAAAATGTTAAAGCAGCTGGCGTGAAACTTGATGCTGACATCATGAAGGCAATTGATAAAGCTCTTGGAAAACTTCCGGAGCGCGATCCTAAGAAAAATGAAAGTCCGAAGCCCAGAGCTTAATTAACTAGCGCTTAATTGATCTGATCGCCAACCTTCACCTGAGGGTGTGGTGCACGCAAGCGACGCATCTGAGTTGAGCGAAGCCATGCATACATTCCAAGACCCTTTGTAGAAGTGCCTGGGAACTTTGCTTGAACAGCTTTGCGAATCTTTCGTGTTAAGAAGAATCCATCAACAACTGCAAGCAATAAAACTGCGTACATCAATGCGATCGCACCGATTTGAATTGCAGGAATTGGAAACAAGGTCAGAACAAGAACTACAAAAATAATTGGTAGGAAGTATTCGCCGGTTGAGCGACGTGAGTCCACAAAATTACGGACATAACGTCGTGCTGGACCTCGGTCGCGAAGTGGAAGCGCCGCTTCATCTCCGCGCAAATATGCAGCGCGTGAACCAACGCGATCTTGGCGGGCTTGAATCTTTGCTGCTCGCTTTTGATCTTTGGTGACGATTGGAGAAAGAGATGAGACCTTGCGCTTTGATTCCGCTTCCTTGCGCTTTGGTGTAGGGCGACCCTTGCCTTCATTTGTAGTCATGGCGCAACTATAGAGGCGGTGTCGTGCTCCACTCGACTCGCAACAGGCGGTTTAGGGGAGTAGGATTTTCGAGGTACAACCGATCAAGGAGAGCACTGATGACAACTGAAGCAACTACAACTACTGGAATTCTTCTCACCGATGTAGCTGCAAGCAAGGTAGCTGCGCTATTGGCGCAAGAAGGTCGCGACGACCTCAACCTTCGCGTTGCTGTACAGCCAGGAGGCTGCTCAGGTCTTAAGTACCAGTTGTACTTTGATGATCGCAATATGGATGGCGACATTGTTCGCGAGTTTGGCGCAGTAAAGGTGATCACCGACAAGATGAGTGACCCATACCTTTCTGGCGCAACAATTGATTTTGTAGACACAATTGAAAAGCAGGGTTTCACAATTGATAATCCAAATGCACAGGGTTCATGTGCATGCGGCGATTCATTTAACTAAGTACCTGTTGCCCCATAGGATCCCTACATGAAAATCGGTGTAGCGGGTTCAGTAGGTCTTGACCATTTGATGACTTTCTCAGGAAAGTTCACCGATTCACTTGTTGCAGGATCTTTGGAAAAGGTTTCACTCTCTTTTCTCGTAGATAGCCTTGATGTGCGCCGTGGTGGATGCGCGGCAAATATCGCATTCGGCATGGGTGTTCTCGGATTGAACCCAATCTTGATCGCAGCTGTCGGTAAGGACTGGGCAGATTACGATGCTTGGCTTTCTCGACATGGCGTAGATACTTCCCATGCGCGGGTTTCTTCAACTCTTCATACAGCCCACTTTGTTGTTACCACTGATCAAGATTTAAATCAGATCGCATCATTTTTTCCAGGTGCAATGTCAGAGGCTCGCAATATTGAATTGAGTCCAATTATGGAAAAAGTTGGCCGCTTGGACATGATGGTGATTTCACCCGATGACCCTGAGGCGATGTTGCGGCACTCGGATGTTTGTCGTCAATTGGGTATTCCATTTGCGGCTGATCCATCTCAGCAGATGGCTCGCATGGATGGGGAAGAGATCAAGTTATTAATCGATGGCGCTTCTTACCTGTTCTTGAATGAATATGAACTTGCACTTGCCATGCAAAAAACGGGGTGGAGTGATCGTGAGATTTTGGAGCGTGTGAAATACCGCGTAGTTACATTGGGTTCTGAGGGTGCAAAGGTTGAAAGCGCCTCAGGTGAGTTTGTTCAGGTGGGCTGTCCTAAAGAAAAATCCAAGACCGACCCCACCGGCGTAGGTGACTCATTTAGATCCGGGTTCATTGCTGGTTTAGCCTGGGGTCTTTCGCATGAACGCTGTGCGCAATTAGGTGCTCTTATAGCCACCTACGTGATCGAAACATTGGGCACTCAGGAGTATCGATTTACCCCTGCTCAGTTTGTCGCTCGCTTCGAAGAGGCATATGGCAAGGCTGCCGCCGATGAGGTTTCCGCCCATTTAAAGTAGGTGTGAGGAGGGCCACCCCTCGCCGGTAATACGCTCATGCCACGCTCAGAGCAAATACAAACTATCCTTACCCACATGTCGCGACGCCCCGTATTTAGCCGCCTACGAGCTCTGCTCCTAGTAGCCCCGGTCCTCTTATTAACTGGTTGTTCGAAGAACACTGATTGGGGATTCCCCGAAGGTGTATCAAGTGTTAACGATCAATCATTGTCATTGTGGCAAGGCGCATGGATCACCGCAGGTGTGGTCGGTGTCTTCACCTTAATTTTGATTTTATGGCCAGCGGTTTTCCATCGCGCCAAGAAGAGCGGTCCAGAGTTTCCTAAGCAAACTCAGTACAACGTACCCGTTGAAGTTGCTTACACAATCATTCCTTTTATTATCGTTGCAGTTCTTTTCTACTTCACAGCGCAAAAAGAAAGCGTGATTACTGAAAAGACAACAACTTATGCGCACGAAATTACGGTTGAAGGAATTCAATGGTCATGGCAGTTTGGTTACCCAGAGGCTGGTCCGAAGGCTGTAGTTACCGGAACTCCAGCACAAACTCCAACGCTTTATGTACCACTAGGAGAGCGTGTTCGTTACACGATCACAGCTAACGATGTTGTTCATGGCTTCTGGATTCCAGCTTTCATGATTCAAATGCAAAACCTTCCAGGTGTGACAAATCATCTTGAATTCACTGCAAATAAACTGGGCGAATTCCCAGGCCGCTGCAACATTTTGTGCGGCCGCAATCACTCACAAATGCTTTTCAAGGTAAAGGTGGTTACACCTGCCGAATTCGATGCTTATCTTGAAACACTAAAGGGGAGTCAAGCATGACAACTTATGCAGAACGTCCAACGGTAACTGCGAACGCGCCACTGCCGACTCCAAAAGGTAAATCATTTGTAAAGTGGATTACATCAACTGATCACAAGACAATCGGTTATCTGTACTTGATGACATCTTTTGCTTGGTTCCTGATCGGTGGCGTGCTTGCCCTTGCTCTACGTGCAGAATTAGCTCGTCCAGGAATGCAATTCCTCAGCAATGAGCAGTACAACCAGATCTTCACAATGCACGGAACAATTATGTTGCTGATGTTTGCAACGCCTTTATTCGTAGGTTTTGCAAATGTCATCATGCCGCTTCAAATCGGTGCTGCTGACGTTGCATTCCCACGTTTGAATATGCTTTCTTACTGGTTGTATTTGTTTGGTTCATTGATGGCTTTTGGTGGTTTCTTATCTCCAGGTGGTGCTGCCTCATTTGGTTGGACTGTTTACGCACCGCTTTCTAACTCAACTTACTCACCAGGAATTGGTGGAGACTTGTGGTTAGTTGGTTTAGCAATTTCTGGTGTTGGAACGATTCTTGGTGGCGTTAACTTCATTACAACTATTTTCACAATGCGTGCTCCAGGTATGACGATGTTCCGTATGTCGATCTTTTCTTGGAACGTATTGCTTACTGCAATTCTTGTACTACTTGCTTTCCCGCCACTAGCTGCAGCTCTTCTCGGACTTGAAGCCGATCGAATTTATGGAACCCACTTATTCGATCCGGCAAATGGTGGAGTGATGCTGTTCCAGCACTTGTTCTGGTTCTTCGGACACCCCGAGGTTTATATTCTTGCGCTTCCATTCTTCGGAATTGCAACAGAGATTTTGCCTGTGTTTAGTCGCAAGCCAATCTTTGGTTACTTGGGACTGATCGCAGCAACTATTGCTATCTCCGCTCTTTCAGTTTCAGTATGGGCTCACCACATGTTTGCAAGTGGTCAGGTTCTACTTCCATTCTTCTCATTCATGACATTCCTGATTGGAGTTCCTACTGGAGTTAAGTTCTTCAACTGGATCGGAACAATGTGGCGCGGTCACGTAACATTTGAGACACCAATGCTTTGGGTAATGGGCTTCTTAGTTACATTCTTATTCGGTGGTCTGACTGGAATTATTTTGGCTTCACCACCACTTGATTTCGCGGTATCTGCTAGCTACTTCGTTGTTGCGCACTTCCACTACGTTCTCTTCGGAACAGTTGTGTTTGCAATGTTCGCAGGCTTCTACTTCTGGTGGCCAAAGATGACAGGTCGCATGCTTAACGAACGTCTAGGAAAGATTCACTTCTGGACTTTGTTCTTCGGTTTCCACCTGACATTCCTGATCCAGCACTGGCTCGGAATTAAGGGCTTCCCACGTCGTTATGCGGATTACTTACCGACAGATGGCTTCACATTTATGAACACAGTTTCAACAATTGGTTCATTCTTGTTGGCTCTTTCGATGATTCCTTTTGCAATCAACATCTGGATCACTCGCAAGGCTCCATTGGTTGGAGTCGATGATCCATGGGGTTATGGCGCATCTCTGGAATGGGCAACTTCATGTCCACCACCACGCCACAACTTCTTAACAATGCCTCGCATCTCTAGCGAGCGTCCTGCTTTTGATCTACATCATCCACACATTAAGACTGAGGGGCACGAATAAACCATGAAGGCATCCTGGAAATTATTTGGTGGCTTGTCAGTTTTCTACGTATTGATGACTGTAATTTATTGGCAGGTTGGCGGAGAATCCGTAGGTATTGCAGGCATGATGTTGTCATCATGTTTAGCCGGAATGGTGGGCTTTTACGTTTGGTTTACGCAAAAGCGAATCGGCGTCACCCTTCCTGAAGATAACCTCACTGCTGAAATTTCAGATGGTGCTGGCGAACTTGGTTTCTATAGTCCTCATTCATGGTGGCCGTTACCTGTAGCGCTTAGTGCTTGTACCTTTGGACTAGGTCTCATTATCGGTTGGTGGCTATCACTGATTGGTGTTGGAGCTTTGATGATCTCTGTCATCGGAATGGTGACAGAGTATGAAAAGCCAGTTAATTCAGCTGCTCACTAATGTCTAACGTGCGTGCGGAGATTCTTCCTACCGATTATCCGAACACCGCTGCAGCGCGTATCACGATCGAAGCGCCAGCATCGAAGATCTTTGATCTTTTAGCTAACCCTGCTTCTCATCAACTCTTTGATGGCTCAGGAACGATTCAAGGTTCAATATCAGGGCCTGAACGTTTATTTCTTGGCGCGAAGTTCGGTATGGCGATGAAGATCAAGGTCCCGTATCGCATCAAGAACACCGTGGTTGCATTCGAGGAGAATAAGAAAATTACCTGGTGCCACTTTATGAAGTGGACCTGGTGTTATGAACTTGCCGAAAACGGCAATGGTCAAACTGTTGTAACTGAATCCTTTGATGCAAGCTCTATCCCTGCGTACGCCTCTTGGTGGTTGAAAAAGACCGGAGCAATGGCGCACAACCCAAAGTGGATGGCTAAGTCATTGGTTCGCTTGAAGGCGATCTGCGAGGATTGAAACTCGCTATATTCGCTCCACTATTATTTGTACTGCTCTGGAGCACTGGTTTTGTAGGTGCAAAGTACGGACTTCCTTACGCAGACCCATTCATCTTTCTGGCCATCAGAGTTCTTATTGCAGCGGTCATTCTCTTTTCGATTGCTGCGGTGATGAAATCCCCGTTAGTCATTGGTTCAAAAGCAACTAGCTCTTCACTTCTTATTGGGTTCTTTTTGCATGCTTGTTACCTCGGGGGAGTTTTCTATTCGATTTCGCGAGGATTACCAGCTGGTGTTGCTGCTGTAGTTACCAGCCTGCAACCAGTTTTGGTTTCCGTCCTTGCGGTTCGTGTTCTGGGCGAGAAGTTAAAAATCAAACAAACTCTTGGTCTATTGCTTGGTTTGTCGGGGGTTGTGTTAGTACTTGGCCCATCCTTTGATGCAAATATCCCAACCGTAGGTGTAATCGCAATAGTTGTTGCGTTAATTGGCAGTACGACCGCTACTTTGTTGCAAAAGAAAATTGGTTCCGGAATTCCTTTGGTCACTGGAACCGCCTATCAATACCTTGGCAGTGGGGCGGTCTTACTTGCTATTGCCTTCGCAACCGGAGGAACTTCAATCCAGTGGAGCGGAAAATTTATTGCTGCATTTATTTGGTTAATTGCAGTGTTATCCGTAGGCGCTATCTTGTTGCTTCTGTGGCTTCTCAATACCGGAAGTGCTGCTTCAGTTTCATCTCTTTTTTATCTCGTTCCACCAGCAACCGCTGTCGAAGCCTTCTTTTTATTCGGGGAAAAAGTAAACACCCAAGGCTTCCTTGGAATAGGAGTTACCGCCTTGGGTGTTTGGCTAGTTATTGCTAATTAATGGTGCTCAATCTCCTTGAGATCATCAGCTGAAACCTTTGCTACCGCTTCAGCATTTGCAACACTCATTCGTGAGCGAATCTTGTTACGAATCGCACCAGCACGCTTTACTCCACGTGCATCAACTGCTGGAAGCGCCAGAGGGCCCGCTTGCTCGTGTGATGTAAGTAGGTATGCCTTTTCAGGTGAGATTGGCTCATGTACTTCAACAAACTCTCCATGAGGAAGACGCAGTAGACGTCCCGTCTCGCGACCATGCAAGACAAGATCACGATCAGCGCGCTGTAGTGACAGACAAAGACGCTTAGTAACCACGAATGCAATTGGAGGCAGGATAAAGATTCCAAAGCGCGTAAACCACATAATCTGATTAATTGTCAGACTGAAGTGGGTAGCGATGATGTCATTTCCTCCGTTGATCAATGCAACCAACATGAATGTAAGTGACATTGCACCAAGTGCTGTGCGGTTTGGTGCATTACGTGGACGATCTAATAGATGGTGCTCACGCTTATCTCCAGTAATCCAACTTTCGATAAATGGATAGAGCGCCATGCCTGTAAACAAAATTCCTGGAACGATCAATCCCGGAATCAAAATGTTCCACGAGATTGTGTGTCCAAATGCATGTGTTTCCAATGGTGGAGCCATGCGAACTAGACCATCAAGCCAACCCATGTACCAGTCAGGTTGTGAACCCGCAGAGATCTGTCCAGGTGTGTAAGGACCGTATAACCAGATTGGGTTAATTGAAGCTACCGCAGAAAGGAACGCAATAACTCCGAAGACGATAAAGAAGAATCCGCCAGCCTTTGCCATGTACACAGGCATCAATGGGTATCCAACAACATTCTTTTCTGTGCGGCCTGGACCTGGGTACTGGGTGTGCTTCTGGTACCAAACCAACATTAAGTGAGCGGTAATCAACGCTAAGAAAGCACCAGGTAGAAGCAATACGTGCACCGTATAAATCCGCGGAATAAATGATTCCCCTGGGAATGCCCCACCAAATGCGAAGTATGAAAGATAGGAACCGACTACCGGTAAAGCTTGAATAATTGCTTCAGCGATACGAATACCGGTTCCTGACAAAAGATCATCTGGCAGTGAGTAACCAAGGAATCCTTCAACAATTCCAAGAGTTAGCAGTCCAACACCGATGATCCAGTTACCCTCGCGAGGCTTACGGAATGCTCCAGTGAAGAAAACGCGAAGCAGGTGAGCAACGATCGCTGCCATAAAGATAAGTGCAGCCCAGTGGTGAACTTGGCGCATTAACAATCCGCCACGAACCTCAAATGAGATGTGCAATGTCGATGCATAAGCGGCCGACATCTTCAGACCCTCAAGTGGTTCATAACCACCTTCGTAAATCACTTCACGTTGCGAAGGATCAAACCAGAATGTTAGGAATGTTCCTGAAAGTAAAAGAATGATGAATGAGTACAGAGCTACTTCACCAAGAAGGAAAGACCAGTGATCAGGGAAAACCTTTTGCAGGTTCTTCTTCATCCATGCAGCGGCGCCTGTGCGCTCATCTACATAGTTAGAAACACTGCCTAAACGCGCTTCAGCTGTCATTGTGAGTTTCGCTCCCAGAAGCTAGGTCCGACCGGTTCGGAGAAAGGTTGACGTGCAACGAGGTACCCCTCGCCATCCACTGTGATATCTAACTGCGGAAGTGGTCGTGCCGCAGGTCCAAAAATAACCTTCGCTGCACGAGTCACATCAAATGTTGATTGGTGACAAGGGCACAGAAGGTGCTTTGTCTGTTGCTCATACAGAGCAACAGCGCAACCCATATGTGAACAAATCTTGGAGAAGGCGATAATTCCCTCATGGGTCATCGCTAGACGATCTGCTTCAAGGTTGAACTCTTCAGGGCGAAGACGAATTAATAGAACTGCGTCCTTGCCAATGTCGCTGAGTTTGCGATGCTCTGGATCTTCAATTTCTGGAAGCACTTGAGCAACCGCACCAACCTCAAGATCTGATGCCTTGATTCGGCGATTTCCTGGATCTGTAACTAGATAAGTTCCAGCCTTCCAGGTAGTTGTTTCAAACTCCTTCTTTGGAAGTGGTCCCAAATCACGAAGAAGAAGTAGGGGTGATAACGCTGATAGTCCAAGGGCGGCACCCAGTGATTTCTTAATGAGTGAACGACGACCAAGTCCTGCAGCACCGGCTCCTGCTTTAACCGCTTGAACAAACTCTTTGCGGTCTGAATCAGGGGAGCGGAACTCGTGGCGCTGTGCAACAACTTCAGTATCTGGCATAAGTGTCTTTGCCCAGTGAATCGCGCCCATTCCAATAAAGAACAATGAGATTGCCATACCAAGACCAAGTCCTAGCTGATGAGCATTCTGATCGCCCATGACTGGGATGAAGATAAATAAATCTTGAGGAACGAACACGTAAGAAACAATCAAAAGAATTGTTCCTAGTGCTGAGATTCCAAACATCGTTGCAACTTGTCGCTCCGCGCGCTTTGCCGCAGCTGGATCTGTATCAGCTTTGCGATGAACGTGTGCAGGAAGTCCTGGATCTTTGATTGCTTCGATCTCATTAGACATGTACTTATCTCGCCTTCATTGCTAGCCAGACTGCAACACCGATAAGTATTCCAAGTCCAAGAGTCCAACCTAGTAAACCTTCTGTAACCGGACCTACGCGACCAAGTGATGCACCGCCCAAGTTTGGCTCATTCTCTGCTGCCTTAATCCACTTGATGATTGAAAGTTTTTCAGCAGGTGTAATTGTTTTATCGCTGAACACTGGCATTGATTGAGGACCAGTAATCATCGCTTCATAAATGTACTTTGGATCTACGCCCATCAGAGTTGGCGCGTACTTTCCTTGAGTAAGAGCCCCACCTTGACCGGCAAAGTTGTGACACATTGCGCAGTTGTTGCGGAAAAGTTCGCCGCCTTCTGCAGTACTGCCATCTCGTTCATAGTTCAAAGATGACTCCGCTGGAACCTCTGGGCCAGGTGCAAGCGATGCTACATAAGCAGCGATAGCCGCTGTTTCCTCGGCATTGTAAACAGGAGCCTTACGCATAGCTTGAGTACTCATGTCCGCCATTGGCATACGACCAGTACCTACCTGGAAATCAACAGACGCAGCTCCAACACCAATCAAAGACGGTGCGATCTGGCCACCTTCTGCATTCAAGCCATGGCAAGAAGAGCAACCCTTGAGAAACATTTGGCGGCCTTCTTCGATTTGTGAAGAACGATCAACTGTCGTTGTTTCAGTGGCTGTAGTTGCACTCGCAATATTGAAAGTTGTTCCGATTGCAAGAAGTGCTAGAACCAAAAGCAATGGTGCTGCTGCTTTGTGGCGACGATAGCGAGATAGACGCTTCACTTTTTTCCTTTACTACTTAATTAGGTAGATCGCTGAGAAAAGTGCGATCCACACGACGTCAACAAAGTGCCAGTAATACGAAACAACAATTGCCGTGGTTGCTTGCTGATGTGTAAATCGGCGAGCCTTAGCTACACGAACCATCACGATAAGGAATGCAATTAGTCCACCAGTTACGTGTAGACCATGAAAACCAGTCGTAATGTAGAAAACTGAACCGTACGCATTCGAAGAAAGTGTTAGACCTTCCGCAACAAGATGTGCATACTCATAGATCTGACCTGAAATAAAGAAAGCACCCATCAGGAATGTCAGTGCGAACCATTCACGCATTCCCCACTTGTTAATCTGAAGCAAGGATCCGGTTCGGTGATTCTGGAAACGCTCAGCGGCAAAAACACCAAACTGGCAGGTCACAGATGACAAGACCAGAACAGTGGTGTTGATGGCAGCAAATGGAATATTGAGAATCGAAGTTGATTCCAACCAAATTGCTGGACCTTGCACTGCGCGAATGGTGAAGTACATCGCGAACAACGCGGCGAAGAACATAAGTTCACTGGACAGCCACACGATCGTTCCAACGGCTACTGCGTTGGGGCGTGTGATTTTTTGGTGTGCTACGGCGCTAGACATAGGGGCGATTATTCCCGAAAACAGGCTCGCCGTCTCCCTAGTTCCCTCTCAGGGTGTCGGTTTTGGGGCTGTTTTGGGTGAAACGGATCACCATAAAAGTGGCAGCCCCAGATGTCCGAAAGGGGCGAGAAATCATCATTAAAGAATAGACTTGGCACCATGTCAGAGACCAAAAAGCAGATCATTGTTTACTCAGATGATTCATCAGTTCGAGCAGCGGTTGTCTCAGCCTTAGGGCGTCGAGTCGCAGCAGATTTGCCAGAACATGAGGTCCATGAGTTTGCTACAGGTTCTGCACTGCGCGCCTATATCGACAGCAAGAATGTAAGCGGAGGCTTTCGTGCCGACCTCTTCATCCTTGATGGTGAAGCCGCGCAAGAGGGTGGAATGGGAATAGCCCGTCAATTAAAGGATGAAGTTTTTAACTGCCCACCGGTTTTGCTCATCACTGGTCGTAAAGAGGATGCATGGTTAGCGGCTTGGTCACTGGCTGAGGCATCTGTTGTCCATCCAATTGATCCATTTACTTTGGCTAAGACGGCTGCACAATTACTACGCGGCAACGCGTTGGTTTCTGCTTAACTTTCTTAATGAGCACTTCGCAATGGGATAACGCTTTCTCATTGCTAGAAAGCGGGTTAGATCTAGAACCGCTTTTAGTTCAGTGGTGCATGAATGAAATCCTTACCGGTAATGCAGATATAGAACTGATTAAGCGTTTCTTGTTGGCGCTGAAGTCAAAGGGCGAAACATCTGATGAAGTAGGCGCACTTGTGGCACAGATGTATCAGCATTGTTCACCGATCTCTATTTCAGAGCGAGCGGTCGACACCGTAGGTACTGGTGGCGATGGCGCTCACACGATTAATATCTCAACAACCGCTGCAATCATTGCCGCAGCAGCCGGAGCAAAAGTTGTTAAACACGGAAATCGTGCCGCATCATCTAAATCAGGAGCAGCAGATTTACTTGAAAATCTTGGAATTAATATTTCCTTAGATGGCAAAGGTGTTGAAGAAACTTTCTCGAAGCTAGGAATTGGTTTTTGTTTCGCGCCTGTTTTTCATCCAGCGATGCGTTTTGCTGGGCCAGCTCGAAAAGAACTTGGTGTACCTACGGTTTTTAATATTCTGGGGCCATTAGCAAATCCAGCTCGACCTAAGGCTGCAGCTATTGGTGTTGCAAATGATCGAATGCACTTAGTAATGGCGCAGGTTTTACATGACAAGGGAGTTGATGGCTTTGTTTTTCGCGGAGATGATGGATTGGATGAAATCACCCTTGCGACTACTACATCGGTTTTAACAATAGGCAAGGGTGAGATTTCAAGTGACCTTTTGGATCCCTTGGATTTCAATATGGATAGAGCGCCAATTTCTGCACTTGCTGGTGGTGATGGCGCAGAAAATGCGCGAATTACTTCTGCAATATTTGCAGGTGAAAAGGGTGCGCCTCGTGATGCAGTTGTTCTCAATGCCGCTGCAGCAATCGCTGCTTACGATGGAAAATTTGACCTTAATCTTCATGATCGAATTGCTGCCGGGGTCGATAGAGCTGTAGCCGCAATTGATACGGGTGCCGCTAGCGAACTTGTAAATAATTGGGCAGAACTTAGTCAGAAATTGGGCGCTTAGACCTTTTTCTTTTTAGTGATGGAAAATTTCTCAGCGCTTCAAATGTTGTTACTCCGTGACCGGCTAACCTTTCAATAATTCCATGCAAAACATCAACTGTTGCAAGTGCATCATCGAGCGCCCTGTGATTGGGAGATGTTTGAGCACCGAAAAATTCAGCGAGAGTTCCAAGCTTGCAGTTAATAACCTCTTCGCGATCCAGGACGGCTCGTGCCAGTCGTGCGGTGTCGATAGTTAAATAGTTTGGCCATTCATATTCATGAACAAGAGCAGCGGCCTTCAAGAAACTCATATCAAAGGGGGAGTTGTGAGCAACTAAGACTGTTTCTTCAGGAGAGCCTAGAAATTCAAAAAGCGTCGGAAGAACTTCATCAATAAATGGAGCTGAAACCAACATCTGGTCAGTAATGCCGGTTAACTGTGTAATGAAAACTGGTAGCGAATGTCCTGGATCTACAAATGTTTTGAATGTGCCAAGTATTTGACCACCCTTAACTTTTACGACACCAATCTCAGTAATTCCGGCTCCTGATTTTGGTGAACCACCAGAAGTTTCTAGATCGAGCACCGCAAAGGTAGTTTCGGCCAAAGGCCAATCCAATGCATGTGTCATAACGAGGATCGTATGTCATTGATCTGACATGACACTGGTCGTACTCTTGGTTCATGGCCGTTGAAGGAGCTCCTGCAGGTTGGATGCAAGATTGGTCCGCACTTGGAACAGGCAAGAATGCACGCACCGGAGTTTTATTAGTACATGGCTTTACCGGTTCGCCTCCTTCGATGCGTCCTTGGGGAGAGTTTTTACATTCCAAGGGATACTCCGTTCGTGTCCCACTATTGCCTGGGCATGGAACGATTCCTGAAAATCTAAATAAGGTGAAGTGGCCTGAATGGCCAGCGAAAGTTACCTTCGAATTAAATGAACTTTTGAAAACATGTGACAAGGTTTTTCTTGTTGGCTTGTCTATGGGTGGCGGAACTGTTCTCAATGTCGCAGAAGCGAATAACGACAAAATAACGGGAGTCATTTTGGTTAATCCAATGATTCACGTGAAAGGTGTTCCCGTAGAACTTGCATTCTTCCTGTCCCGATTACAGAAACTGCGTACAAGTGTTGGTGATGACATCAAGCGTCCCGGAATAACTGAATGGGGCTATGACGCTCTTCCAACTCGTGGTGTGTATCAACTTCTGAAGATGTTGAGAATTACCCGAAGAAATTTAGGCAAAGTAAGTGTTCCTGTCCAACTATTTCATTCCGTAGAAGATCACACGCTACCTGTCACAAATACGGAAATTATTCTTGCAGGTATAGGTTCAACTAATAAAACAAGGATTGAACTAGTTAATAGTTATCACGTTGCAACCCTTGATTATGACCAAGAGTTAATTTTTCAAAACAGTTTAACTTTTATCGAGTCTCTAACGTCCTGAGGACAAGGCCAAGCCAACGGCCAAGAACATTATTCCTAGCGCTGAAATTCCCGTTAAAACTCTACGCACCATTGGTTTTTGAATATATGTCGCACTCTTCTTAACAGTCCAAATGAGAAAGATGTTCCAGCTTATTGAAACAAGCGCCCAAATACTTCCAAAGATAAAAATTCCCCAACCCAAGGAAAAATCTTTAGGTACGAATGCGGGCAAAAAGGCAACCGCATAAACAGCTGCCTTAACATTGGTCAAATTTGTCACTAAACCAAGGCGAAATGATGAAAGCGAATTCATTTCAGATTTACTATCGAGATCAAACTTTCCAAACTCATTTCTTAGTGTCATTAACGTTTGAATAGAAACGACTACTAAAAAGATAACGCCACTCCATTTCAACAGCGTGTATGCGGTGTGGGAACGAGCAAAGATTGCAGATAGTCCAATTGCACTTGAGATAGCCCAAGTTAAAATCCCGGCACAGTTTCCTAGAGCTGAGAGAAAGGCCGCTTTACTGCCACCCATTATCGATTGTCGTAAGACCATGGCCACGCCTTGCCCTGGCACCATGACGAGCAACAAGGTTGTAAAAGCAAAGGCAGGAACTGCTAGTAAAAGTTCACTCACGTCACAGATAGTTTCTTACAGGGCAGATTTTAGAAAGTTAAGTGCCTGTACTGCATTCCATCCATCCGGGTGAATTGCTCGCAGAGCTCTTGGTCCCTCTAAGTCAGAACCAAAAGTGAGAAGTGAAATTTCGGTACGGCCATCTGGGCGCAATTGACCCAATCCAATGTCTGCCATAAGTGCATTACACAAACACTTTGAACCTTGTGCTTGGTCAACGGCGCCCTTTTTGAACTCATAGTTATCTAATGGTTCGGCGGGGCAGCGATAACCAATTCCGCCATTTTCCCGTTGGAACATGGTTCGCAGATATCCAAGATCGCAGATTCTCGTGCGTTCCTTGTAAAGCAGGTCATTTGAGAGAGTCTGTTGATTCTGAATCACTTTAAATGGGAAACCAGTTGGCGATGCGCTTGCATCGGTCATTACCTTCATTGAAGGATCAGCCAGTGCGCTCAAGATTCCTGCACGGTTGTCGTCGGTGAACCCTGATTCTTGAGCAAGAGCAAACAATGATCCAACCTGCACACCTTGCGCTCCATGCGAGATAGCTTCTTTAACCTTTTCAGGTGTTGCATAACCACCGGCAAGCCAGAATGGTGAACCAGAGGCATGAATCTTTTCTAGATTTGGAATGTCCAACTCGTTGTAAACCGCTTCACCATTGCCATCTACGTGGTTCTTTGCACGAGGGGGAGCGTTGTGTCCACCGGCAACGTGATATTCGATAACAAAGCCATCTGGTTTTGTTTCTTGGTCTTTATTTAAATAGGCAACAAGTGCATGTGATGTAACGATTGCTAAGAAAAGAGGACGCTTGATCGGGAAGTTATCGATACCCAATGTACGTGGATCGAAATGTAGGTAATGCTTGTCTTTGGTGTCGGCTACATCCACCTTCATAGCGACCTTATTGCCGATAGACATTTCGTCAAGCAAACGTGGAACCTGCGCAGGAATTCCTGCACCAATTAAAATGTAGTCAACATTTGCAAGCATTGCACCGTAAAGTTGCGCAGGGATCGCCAGCTGGATCTTTTCAAGAATATTCATTCCGATAAGGCCGTCATGTCCTTCTTTAGCTAGCCATACTTCGACGAAACTGGAAACCGCTAAAAGATTATTTGAGAAAAGGTTTCCCTTGATGCTTAATTTCGGTACATCTAAATATGGCTTGTCTGCAGGACGTCCGCCTTCAACAAAGAAGCGATTCATAATTTCTTTGACGGATTCTTGATTTGGAAAATGTGACATCGCACGGCGGATATCACCTGATAAATCGCCATCCTGAAGTCTGCGAGCAACAACGGAATCAATAGCGGTTCCTGAAATAACACCAAGTTCACCCGCAATTGCTACCTGCTTGGCTAATTGCCAAGAAGAGACAGCAATACCCATGCCACCTTGAATGACAGTTGGGTATTTAACGCTTCTCTCCATACGTGAACTGTAAAGTTGAAAGAGGGTAACTCGCGAGTAGAAAATGTGTTTTGCGTGAGTTATCGCAAGGATTGTGATGAAGGTCTTACAGTGTGGACGATACTGGGATCGAACCAGTGACCCCCACAATGTCAATGTGGTGCTCTACCGCTGAGCCAATCGTCCTTAGGTGGTTGAACTATACAACAGTCGATTATCGGGAAAAGTCATCCTCAATACGCTCGATGTCATCTTCTCCAAAGTAGGTGCCGGTCTGAATTTCGATAAAGACTAGCTCTTCAGTTCCATCATTTCCGATGCGATGAAGTTGACCTAGTTTTACATCAACGGTTTCGCCAGGAAGTTTTGTAAAGCTTTCTCCATCAAGAACAACTGTCGCAACTCCGGACACTATGAACCAATGTTCGCTTCGCTTTTGATGTCGTTGGTAAGAAAGTCGAGTTCCGGGTTTTACATAAATGCATTTAACTTTATGGATTTCACTTTCCTGCAAAACCTCATAACGACCCCAAGGTCGCGCTGATTCATCTGCAGACATTTGTGATTGATCCTTACTTTTCGTGGAGACCTAAGTCTTTCACTAATAATGGAGGTCGGGACGGGATTTGAACCCGTGTAGAGGGATTTGCAGTCCCTTGCCTCGCCTCTCGGCCACCCGACCATAGAAATATCGCCGTTAGATTTTCATCCACGAAGGACGTCCAACCTAAACGGCGACTATCAGAGCGGACGACCGGGTTCGAACCGGCGACCTGAACCTTGGCAAGGTTCCGCGCTACCAACTGCGCTACGTCCGCGAGGAGGGTAAATCTATCGCAGGAGAGCCGTAACCGCCAAAGTGAGTCGGATTGGTTAGCGTTAGCCCGTGCCTACTGCGGAAAATGCGCCGATCTTTTGGATGGGTGGACGGCTAGCAACAGATTGCATAGCCATTTCTCATGATCCAGCCGATCTTGAGGATGGTGGATTTTGGGCGGTCTCAACGAACTTTGATGGCGGATTTGTGGCCGCCAAATTTGCGACAGTTGTCGAGGGTGATTTCCCTAATAGTGATTGGCGCGAAGTTGATGGTTTTTGGAACAGTTCATTTTCCCGATCTGAGTACTGCGCCTATGTAGAAAGTATTCGCGAATCGATTGCTCAGGGATGGGTCTACCAGGTAAATGCTTGCCGCGTTTTATCGGTAGATCATTCAGTTGAAAATCTACGTGGATTGTTTGCGCAGATTCTTGTAAATAATCCAGCGCCTTGGGCTAGTTACTTAGAGATCCCGGGACTAAATATCGCATCAGCTTCTCCCGAACTCTTCTTAGAACGAAATGGTTCTTTGGTAAAGACATCTCCCATAAAAGGAACCCAGCCTTTAGATGAAGATGGATTTGGCCATAAAGACAAAGCTGAAAATGTCATGATTGTTGATCTCATGCGAAATGATTTTGGTCGTATCTGTGAAAGTGGAACTGTTGAAGTGCCTCGTTTATTGGCTAATGAGGATCATCCGGGACTGCGTCATTTAGTGTCTGATATTCAAGGGCAAATTCGTTCTGAACTTACATGGAAGCAAATTCTTGAATCACTTTCGCCACCAGGATCTATCAGTGGTGCTCCAAAATCTTCTGCCATTTCTGTAATTCGTGATCACGAAACTGCACGTGGCCCATATTGTGGCGCGTTGGGCTGGGTGCAAGGAAAGAATGCACAACTTTCTGTTGCCATCAGAATTTTTTGGAAAGACCAACAATTACATTTTGGTACCGGCGCGGGAATCACCTGGAGCAGCAATGCGAATCAAGAATGGGAAGAAACCCAATTGAAGGCTCGACGACTGATCTCGATAGCTGGGGGAGTGCTGCAATGAAAATCATTTATAACGGTCAGTTGAATGATTTCAATGAGGAAGTCATGAGCCTTGATGGTTGGCTCAAGGGTTCTGGCATATTTGAAACAATCAAAACGGTTGAAGGCTCAGCTTGGGCGTTATCTCGGCACATGAGAAGAGCGCTCAATAGCGCCACTAAATTGGGCATCACATTGCCAGCTGAAGATGAGATTCGAAGTTCAATAGATGAATTATTGATAGCCGAAGATCACGCTCGAGGTGCATTAAGGATTTCCTTTGATGACCTTGGCAACTGGGCCGGGTTTCATAGTGGTTATATCGAGAAAGTTGAACCCGCTCGATTAACAATTGTGGCGTTACCGGAACTTGCGGGTGGAAACCCCATTAAAACATTTCCGTATTCCCACCGTCTTGAAATTCTTCATGATGTTACAAGGGACGGATTTGATGAGGCGATCGTTGTAAATGCCGAGGAAAAGGTATGCGAAGGCGCAGTCACAAATCTCTTATTCAGAATCAATAATCAATGGTGCACACCTCCGCTTTCTGATGGGGTTTTGCCTGGAGTAATGCGAGCTCTTGTTGTTGAGTATTTAGATGTACAGGTAAGAAGTATCAAGCAAGAGGAAATCTCCGAAGTCCAATCGGCATTCTTACTCAGTAGCCTTCGAATAGCTCAACCAGTTGCCTCTATTGAAGGGGTTGAATTATCGCCATCACATGAATTTGCTGCCGAAATCCGAGCGATGGCGTTAAGGACTTCGGTAGGCTAAGGGCATGGCTCAGATATCTATTACCGTTGATGGCAAGCTCCTATCCGTAGAAGCAGATCAGCGCCCAACGCATATCTTTGCCGATAACAAGGAAATCGTTGTTTGCAAAGTTAACGGAGTTCTAAAGGACCTGTGGACCGAGTTGGTCAACGGCGATGTTGTTGAAGGTGTTTTGATCTCTTCTCCAGATGGCTTAGCGGTGTTACGTCACTCGACTGCACACGTAATGGCACAAGCGGTTCAAGAGGTTTATGCGAATACCCGTCTAGGAATTGGACCTCCAATCAAGGATGGTTTCTATTACGACTTTGACCCAGAGAACACCTTCAATCCTGATGATTTGACAAAGATCGAAAGTGCAATGCGCAAGATCATTAAAGAAGGTCAACGGTTTCGTCGTCGAGTAACAACAGAAGCCGACGCACTTAAAGAGTTAGCTCACGAACCATATAAGTGTGAATTGATTGGTATTAAAGGCCCTGCAGCAGATGAAGCATCCGTTGAAGTTGGTGGCACTGAATTAACTATTTATGACAACTTGGGACGCGATGGAAATCCAGTGTGGAGCGATCTTTGTCGTGGCCCACATCTTCCATCTACCAAGCACATTCCAGCCTTCAAGTTAATGCGTACAGCTGCTGCATATTGGCGCGGTTCAGAAAAGAATCCGATGCTGCAACGTATTTACGGAACTGCCTGGCCGTCGCAAGATGAACTTAATGGATATTTAGAGTTATTGGCTGAGGCTGAAAAACGTGACCATCGCCGCCTTGGAACAGAGCTCGATCTGTTCTCATTCCCTGAAGAAATTGGTTCGGGTCTTGCGGTATTCCATCCAAAGGGCGGAATCGTTCGCCGAGCGATGGAGGATTACTCACGTATTCGACACGAAGAAGAGGGATATGAGTTTGTTTACTCGCCTCACTTAACTAAGGCCGCTTTGTTTGAAACATCCGGCCACTTGCAGTGGTACGCAGACGGCATGTATCCACCAATGATCTTGGATGAGGAATACAACGCTGATGGCACAGTTAAGCGTGCAGGGCAGCAGTACTACATGAAGCCGATGAATTGCCCTTTTCACAACCTAATTTACAAATCTCGCGGGCGTTCTTATCGCGAACTTCCCTTGCGTTTATTTGAATTTGGAACTGTTTATCGTTACGAAAAGTCTGGAGTTCTTCACGGTATTACACGAGCACGTGGATTTACTCAAGATGATGCTCATATTTATTGCACAAAAGAGCAGATGGTTGGCGAATTAGATTCGCTACTTACATTTGTCCTTAATCTTCTTCGTGATTACGGTTTGAATGACTTCTATCTAGAACTTTCTACAAAGAATGATGAAAAGTTCGTTGGTGAGGATTCAGATTGGGAAGAGGCAACGGAAGCTTTGCGCAAAGCAGCTACTGCCCAGAACCTCGAGTTAGTTTTAGATGAAGGTGGCGCAGCTTTCTACGGTCCGAAAATTTCAGTCCAGGCAAAAGATGCTATTGGTCGTACATGGCAGATGTCGACGATCCAGGTAGATTTCCAATTGCCTCAACGTTTTGAACTTGAATACTCGGCGACTGATGGAACCCGTCAACGTCCAGTAATGATTCACAGAGCACTGTTCGGTTCAATCGAACGATTCTTTGGAGTTCTAACCGAGCACTACAGCGGTGCATTCCCACCATGGTTAGCCCCAGTTCAAGCTATTGGTATTCCAGTTGCTGACTCCTTCGATGATTACTTAGGTGATGTTATGAAGCAGATGCGTAAGGCTGGAATTCGCGCAGAGATTGATGCTTCGGATGATCGCATGCAGAAGAAGGTTCGTAACGCTCAGATGCAGAAGATTCCATTCATGGTTATCGCTGGCGAAGAAGATCAAAAGGCAGGAGCGGTCTCCTTTAGATACCGCAACGGAGATCAGAAGAATGGAATTCCTATCGCCGAAGCGATTGCGGAAATCAAAAAGGTTGTCCAAGAACGCACTCAGGTGTAGTTAATGGGAGATCAAAAACCGGTAACTGGCATGCCAGATGGTTGGCAGCGTCTGTGGGCGCCGCATCGTCTTGATTATTTACGTGGTGAGAATCGACCTTTAGATAACAATGATGTTGCATGTCCGTTTTGTCGAATTCCAACGCTGAGTGATGAAGAAGGATTAATCGTTCATCGAGGTGTTACGGCTTATGTAGTAATGAATCTGTATCCATATAACCCTGGCCATCTTCTCGTCTGCGCTTATCGTCATGTTCCGGATTTAACTGACCTGACAGTTGATGAACGAAATGAAATTTCTGCCTTAGCCGCACATGCGATGAAAACAATTCGCAAAGTATCTGGACCAGATGGATTCAACTTAGGTATGAATCAAGGTGCAATTTCAGGTGCAGGTGTTGCAGAACATATTCACCAACATGTTGTCCCACGTTGGTCAGGAGATGCGAACTTTATGCCTATTATTGGAAAGACAAAGGTGTTGCCGCAGTTACTTCAACAAACCAGAGACGAGATTGCTGCGGCTTGGTGATTAAGCTTTTAGTTGTTCAATATAGGAATTAACAATGTCGATGCCAATCCCTTTTTCGATCCATATGGGAATGGCTGGAAACATCAAGCCTGCGGCAAACGCCCCTTCGCCAAGAGATTGCAACAGCTCAAGATATTCATCTCTAAATTCTTGAACTAAAGTTTCATGTTCAGGTGAACAAGCTGACTTGGTGGCCGGTAAATCGGTGTAATCAAGAATAGTTAAGTCCTGTAGCGAAATTAATGCGACTGGAAAACCTGCGTCATCATGTAAAACCAAGAATGGTGTAATCATTTGATCAAATACTCGGTTAGCAATCATAACCGCATCATCAAAATCTGCTTCTTGTTTTTCTAAACCATTGACAACTACTAGTCGTGGAATCTGAAAATCATCTAGCTGTTGCCATTGATCGATCGTTTGCTGATCAATTCCTGCGGATGGATTTATCGCAAAGATCGCTAGATCTGCCGCGCCGGAAACCTCTGCTGGTAATACGCCTGAAAAGGCATCGGCGACCAACTGTGGTTCTGCGCTGGAATGACCGTAGACATGGATCACCACGTCGATAATTTGAGATTGCACTGGGTCAGCCTACGATGGTCCTTGATGTTAAGTGCACGATTAAAGCCAGCGGTTACGCGAGTCATAACTCCCGTAGCGGCTACCGCCCTGCGCCTCGGAATAACCCCTAATGCGGTGACATGGACTGGGGCCATCGGTGTTGTAGCGGCTTCTATGTATTTCTATCCTCGAGGTGATTTTTTCCTCGGAACTCTCATCATTTGTATTCTTGCTCTCAGTGATTTGTTTGATGGAACAATGGCAAGAATTTCACAGAGTGGTTCAAGTAAGTGGGGCGGATTTCTGGATTCGACAATTGATCGAATCACCGATTCAGCAATCTTGATTGGCGTAAGCATCTATTTGATAAGACTCAATGATCCTTTATCTGGAGTAGTACTCGTAACGCTAGTTGTTGGAATGTTGGTTCCGTATATTCGTGCAAAAGCAGAGAGTTTTGGAATCGAATGTTCTGGTGGAATTGCCGAGCGAACAGAGCGTTTAATTATCTCTTTAACGGCTATCGGTTTTGATGGTTTGGGAGTTCCGTACATTCTCTCAGTAGGTATGTGGTCATTGGCGCTACTTGGATCTTTCACAGTGATTCAGAGAATGCTTATTGTTAAGCGAGCTATTTAAGTGAAAGAGAACTTAACCGCTTATATTTATTTTGCCGGTTGGCGAATAGTTAGATGGCTTCCTGAAAAGTTTGCATATTCTTTGGCGTATTCAGTTGCCGACTTACTGTCACGCAGAGATGGCAAGAGTGTTCAGCGGTTGCGTTCAAATTTAAAGCGGACAAATCCGGATATAACTTCTTTAGATCTGGATTTGTTGACTATTCAAGCGATGCGTTCGTATATGCGTTATTGGTGTGACACTTTTAGATTTCCAGACTGGTCGCAGCAGAGGATCAATGAGACCGTCACCGTCGAAAATGAACATCTTCTGATGAATGCCATCGCTGCGAAAACGGGTGTAATTGTTTCGTTGCCGCATGCGGGTAATTGGGATCATGCTGGAGCTTATTTTTGTGCAAAAGGTGTCAACTTAGTGACGGTTGCCGAACGCCTAAAGCCAGAGAAACTATTTTTAAAGTTTCTTGAATATCGCCAAAACATGGGTATGGAAGTCTTGCCATTGGACGGGCGTGTGATGGGAACTCTTGCTCAACGATTGCGCCAAGGCGCTTTGGTTGCACTGGTTGCGGACAGAGATCTATCTCGATCCGGCATCGATGTTGAATTTTTTGGGGGACCAGCTCGGATGCCAGCAGGTCCTGCTTTGCTGGCTCTGAAAACGGATGCACCATTAATTACCGCTTATGTTTCATATACCGATACAGGTATCCACATAGTTTTCAAACAGGTACTCCTTCCTAGTGAAGGCTCACAAGAACAGCGGGTTTCAGAAATTGTTCAGATGACTGCTCAACATTTTGAAGAAGGTATTAAGGAAAAACCAGAGGATTGGCACATGCTGCAGCGCATTTGGATTGATGGCGATTTTGTGGAGCGTGGGTAATGCTTTCACGATCATTAAAGATAGGAATTGTGTGTCCATACAGTTGGGACACACCCGGTGGAGTTCAAAACCACATTAGAGACTTAGCTGAATTCTTGATCGCGGCAGGGCATGATGTTTCAGTTCTCGCTCCAGCAATCGATGAAACATTACTCCCCGAATATGTTGTAAGTGCTGGTAAGCCAATTTCTATCCCATACAACGGCGCAGTTGCACGTGTTCTCTTCGGTCCAGTTGCATTTGCGCGAGTGAGACAATGGATTTCACAAGGAGAGTTTGATCTTCTCCATTTACATGAACCCGCTATCCCATCCATTTCTTTGTTGGCTTGTTGGGCTGCAGATGGACCGATGGTCGGCACATTCCACGCAGCAGCTAAACGTCAAAAGATCATCTTCGCCATTGGTCCAATTCTCGAGCCTGCTATTGAGAAATTATCGGCACGTATCGCAGTTTCCGAAGCGGCACGGTTAACTCTTACTGATCACTTAGATACCGATGCCGTGATCATTCCAAATGGAATTTATGCCTCTAGATATGCGCACGGCAAAAAGCAAGCAAAGTGGCAAGGAAACACAATCGGTTTCATTGGGCGTTTTGAAGAGCCTCGCAAGGGGTTGAGTGTTCTGGTTGATGCGCTACCAATCATTGCGCGTTTTGCTCCTGACATTAAAGTTTTTGTTGCAGGACCCGGTGATTCAACGGATGTAGAAAAAAGCATTGATCCTCAGCTTCGACATCGATTTGAATTTTTAGGAAAGATTTCAGAAGAAGACAAAGCAGATTTCATGGCGTCGGTTTCACTGTATGTAGCGCCGAACACGGGCGGTGAATCTTTTGGAATTATTTTGGCTGAAGCGCTTGCGGGGGGTGCTTGCGTTGTTGCAAGTGACATTCCAGCATTTGATGATTTGTTGGGTCATGGAGAATTTGGCGCCTTATTCGCTTCAGAAGACTCCACAGATTTGGCCAAAGTGATCATTGATTTGCTTCGCGATAATTCAAAGCGTGAACAATTGTCCCAATCAGGTAAATCAAGAGGACAAAGTTTTGATTGGACAATGGTTGCCGAGCAAATTTATTCTGTTTATGAAATGTCGATCGTAGGCAGCGAAAAAGTTCGCCTAGCGTCGGACACTCGATCCTGGAACCGTTTCCTTTCGAAGGATGACAAGTAATGTTGAATTGGGTCGTTTTCGCTTTTATTCTTTTGATTTCACTGTGGTATTTATCTTTCACCGCAACTCGTTTGGATAGATTGCATCATCGGGTTGAAACCAGCTGGGCAAATTTGGATGTTCTCTTACAGAAAAGAGCCGCGGTTGCGCTCGAGATTGCACATAGCGATATTGCTGACCCCGCCTCATCGATGCTCTTAACGGGTGCGGCTTATCAGGCACGCGATGCAGACATCCAGAACCGTTCACAAGCCGAAAGTGGATTGTCCGGAGCATTGGGTCTATTACTAGAAGATTCACAACATTTGGCTACTGCTGCAGATAACGTACTTTTGACTGAACTCTCAGCATTAACTGACAAGATCCGTGTTGCTATCGCAATTCATACCGATGCAGTTAGCAGGACCCAGATGGTGAGAAGTAAGTTCGTGGTTAAGGTTTTTCGATTAGCAGGAACCGCACCCTTGCCAATTACTTATGAGTTTGAATCTGATGTCCTTTAAGAAAACCATCCTTCTTTTACTGATTCTGTTCCTGCCGCTAAGTGGTTGTGCAACAGTAAAGAAACTTATCCCAGAGCGAGCAGAGACGAATCTTCTCAGCGGAAAAAATGGAAGTAATGGACCGGTTTTAGTTGTAAAGATTGATGACACCAACCAGGCACATCCTCAAATTGGTCTTGAGTCCGCAGATGTTGTTTATATCGAACAAGTTGAAGGTGGCTTAACCCGCCTTGCGGCTGTCTTCTCATCTGAAATTCCTGAACGTGTTGGTCCTGTAAGAAGTGCGCGAATTTCGGATATTGACATCGTTGCACAGTATGGCCGTGTCGCATTTGCTTACAGCGGAGCACAGAAAAAACTTCTACCTGTAATTTCTGCAGCGAATCTTCAAGATCTAGGCGCACAGCACGAGGGTTCGAGTATCTACACGACAGATCCGAATCGGATTCCTCCGTATGCAATGGTTTTGCGAGCCGATCTCCTGATGAAGCAAAGCGTCGAAAAGAAACTTTCAATCGAAAAAGCCAAGAGTGTTGGTTCGATTTTTGGAGATTTGCAGGATGGGGGAACGCCTACAAGTAAGGTGGTCTTGCATTGGCCAGCTTCAACCTATTCTGCAACTTGGTCTGATTTAGATAAGCGTTGGCTGCTTCAGCACAATAACAATGACGATATTTCTGATAGCGGCACGCACTTAGGTCCGACAACTTTGATTATCCAAATGGTGTCGATTACACCATCGGAATATAAGGACAAGCTTGGTGGAGTAACTCCGTTCTCCCAAACAGTTGGATCTGGCAAAGCCTATGTATTGCGTGATGGCGAACTGTTTGCAACAACCTGGAGCAGGCTATCTGAACTTGATGGAACTACCTTTACATTGCTTAGCGGTGAGCAAATGAAGTTTGCGGCAGGTCAGCTTTGGATTGCTTTGACCGATCGTGAGCCTGATTTCACGTCGCGACCAGCCTCTAAGACAAAGTAGTATTTGCCTCTAATCTTTCGATCGAAGCGGAGTTTTGCAATGGCTGAAGTAACTGGCACTGGTCGCGTTAAGCGCGGAATGGCGGAAATGCTTAAGGGCGGCGTCATTATGGATGTTGTAAACGCTGAACAAGCAAAGATCGCTGAAGATGCAGGCGCAGTTGCTGTTATGGCACTTGAGCGCGTTCCTGCAGATATTCGCGCACAAGGTGGCGTCGCTCGTATGTCTGATCCAGACATGATCGAGAAGATCCAAGCAGCGGTATCAATTCCAGTTATGGCAAAAGCCCGCATTGGCCATTTTGTAGAGGCTCAAGTTCTGCAATCACTTGGCGTCGATTACATCGATGAGTCTGAGGTTCTTACTCCTGCAGATTATGAAAATCACATTGATAAGTGGGATTTCACAGTTCCCTTTGTTTGCGGAGCAACAAATCTTGGCGAAGCCCTTCGACGTATCAATGAAGGCGCGGCAATGATTCGCTCAAAGGGTGAAGCCGGTACCGGAGATGTTTCAAACGCAATGCAGCACATGCGCAAAATTGGTGGCGAAATTCGCCGTCTTTCTTCAATGCGAGAAGATGAACTATATGTTGCAGCGAAAGAGCTTCAAGCTCCATACGAATTGGTAAAGGAAGTTGCGGAGTCAGGAAAACTTCCAGTTGTTCTTTTCACTGCGGGTGGAATTGCGACCCCAGCAGATGCTGCATTAATGATGAGCATGGGTGCTGATGGCGTGTTCATCGGTTCAGGTATTTTCAAATCTGGAAACCCTGCGCAACGTGCTGCTGCATGTGTAAAGGCAACTACTTTCTGGGATGACCCAAAGGTAATTGCTGACGCATCTCGTGGTCTTGGAGATGCGATGGTTGGTATCAACGTTGCAGATTTGCCAGCACCACACCGCTTAGCTGAACGTGGTTGGTAATTTCTTAGTCCATGAAGGTTGGCGTTTTAGCTCTTCAAGGTGATGTTCGCGAACATATGAGTTCGCTCATTGCTTGTGGAGTTGAGCCAATATCTGTTCGCAGATCCTCCGAGATTGATGAAATTGATGCTCTCGTTTTACCAGGGGGAGAATCAACAACCATCGCTCAGTTAGCGGAAGTTTTCGGGATCTACGATCAGCTTAAAAGTCGAATTGATGCAGGAATGCCTGTCTATGGCTCTTGCGCGGGAATGATTTTGTTGGCCGATGAAATTCTCGACGCAAAAGTGGGCCAAAAAACTTTTGGTGGTTTAAACATCACTGTTCGTCGTAACGCATTTGGCCGACAAGTTGATTCATTTGAAACAGATATTGAATTTGCCGATGGCTCTAAAGAACTAGTTCGTGCGGTGTTTATTCGTGCTCCATGGGTGGAAAAAGTTGGAGCCGGAGTTGAAATTCTCGCTTCAATTGAAAATCATGCGGTCGCGGTTCGCTCAAAGTCCCTTTTAGCAACCTCGTTTCACCCTGAATTAACTGGTGATCACAGGATCCATAAATACTTTATCGAGGAAGTAGCACGTCCAGCGCTCCAGAAGGTAAAGTAGCTCCATAATTTAGCAAAGCTAGTTTTTATTGAAATAGAGGTGTTTCCATGTCCGGCCATTCCAAATGGGCGACGACCAAGCACAAGAAGGCGATCATCGATAGCCGCCGTGCAAAGGTATTTGCAAAGCAAATTCGTGCGATTGAAGTAGCCGCCCGTAACGGTGGCGCCGACATGGATGGAAACCCAACACTTTTTGATGCGGTCGCAAAGGCGAAGAAATCCTCAATGCCTTCAGACAACATCGAACGTGCGATCAAACGCGGTGCAGGTCTTGAAGCGGGTGCAAAAGACTGGATCACGATTATGTATGAAGGTTACGGCCCAAATGGCGTAGCTATCATGATCGAATGTTTATCTGACAACCGAAATCGTTCTGCATCGGAAGTTAAGGTTGCTGTTACACGCAACGGCGGATCTATGGCAGATCTAGGTTCTGTTTCATACTTGTTCAATCGCAAGGGTGTCGTAATCGTTAAGAAAGATGGAAGCCTTACAGAGGATTCAATCCTGGAGGCGGTTCTTGAAGCTGGTGCCGAAGAAGTCAATGACTTAGGCGAGGCATTTGAAATTGTTAGTGAGCCCGTAGACCTTGTGCCGGTTCGAACCGCGCTTCAAGCAGCGGGAATTGATTATGAGTCAGCGGATTCTTCATTCCTTCCATCTATGAGTATTCCTTTAGATGCTGAAGGCGCTAAGAAGGTATTTGAACTTATTGACGCCATTGAAGAGCTAGATGATGTGCAAAATGTTTATAGCAACTTTGATGTTTCTGATGAGGTTATGGCGAGCCTCGAATAAGTACTTGCTCGTTATCTCTAGGCTTGAATACTGAACTAACGAGGAAAGAACGAGGTCAACGATGAGAGTCTTGGGTGTTGACCCGGGTTTGACCCGTTGCGGTGTCGGAATTGTTGAAGGTGAAATTGGAAAACCAATCTCTCTAGTTGAGGTTGGTGTAATTCTTACCCCGACAGAGTCTCCTTTGGAGCAACGTTTACTAGATTTAGATCAGCAGCTTTCCGAATGGGTAAATCTTTGGAAGCCAGATGTTGTTGCGGTTGAAAGAGTGTTCTCGCAACACAATGTCCGAACAGTTATGGGAACAGGCCAAGCTGCGGGAATCGCCTTGTTGATAGCAGCTAAAGCTGGCATCCCGGTAATGATGCACACACCTTCTGAAGTGAAAGCATCGGTAACGGGTAGTGGTCGAGCAAATAAAGCGCAAGTTGCAACGATGGTTCAAAATATTTTGCGTCTTGAAACTATTCCTAAGCCAGTAGATGCAACGGATGCTTTAGCTCTTGCTATTTGCCACATTTGGCGCGGTGGAGGCAATACAAAGATTGCTAATGCTTTAGCCGCTGAACAATCTCGCTTGAAGAAACTGCGCGCACGATGATTTCATTGTTAACTGGAACTGTTCGCTCAATATCAACCGATCGTCTAACAGTTGAAGTCGGTGGGTTCGGTTTATCTGTTTTAATAAATCCTCAGACATCTTCTCAGGTGACAATGGGTTCTCAAGTACAGCTTTTTACATCACTTGTTGTCAGGGAAGATTCCTTAACTCTATTCGGATTTCTTAATGAGGAATCTCGCTCTTTATTTGAACTTGTACAAACTGTCTCTGGCATTGGGCCTAAAGTCGCGCTTTCAATTCTTGGCGCCTTAACACCCGAAGACCTGGGGCGTGCAATTGCTCAGGAAGATATTGGGGCGATTGAAAAAGTTCCAGGTATTGGTCGAAAAGGTGCGCAACGAATGATCCTTGAACTCAAAGGAAAATTGTCTGATCTCTCGCACGGGCAGCAATATAAATCTCATCAGCCCGCATGGCGTGAACAGTTAACCAGTGCATTGGTGTCATTAGGTTTCTCGCCTAAAGAGTCAGATGGGGCAATTTCAAATGTGGTTTCATCCTTGCAAGCCGATGATGTTGATGCTTCCACACTCGAACTTAGCGAATTATTGAAACTAACTCTTGCTAGCGGAAAGAGTTCTCGTGGCTGATGATCGTATAGTTACACCACAGATAAAGGGTGAAGAATCTGCATTAGAACACGCACTTCGCCCGAACTCTTTGCATGATTTCGTCGGACAGCATCGGGTACGTGAACAGATTGATGTTCTTCTGACCGCAGCACGACACAGAAATTCTCCAGCAGATCACATTCTTTTATCTGGTCCTCCTGGATTAGGAAAGACAACACTCGCACTAATTCTGGCTTCAGAGATGCAAGCGCCAATTCGAATTACAAGCGGTCCTGCGATTACGCATGCCGGTGATTTAGCTGCGATTCTTTCTTCACTTGTCGAAGGAGAGATTCTTTTCTTAGATGAGATTCATCGCCTTCCAAGACCTGCCGAAGAGCTCTTGTACTTGGCTATGGAGGATTTCCGTGTTGATGTTGTTGTTGGTAAGGGACCAGGTGCGACCGCGATTCCATTGCAACTTCCACATTTCACATTGGTAGGAGCAACTACCCGCGCCGGTTTACTTCCAAGTCCATTGCGAGATCGTTTTGGATTTACAGCACATCTTGATTTTTACAATGAAGATGACATCGCACATGTCATAACCCGAAGCGCCGAACTTCTGAAAATAGATATTGATAAGGACGCGATCGTTGAAGTTGCTGGAAGATCTCGTGGAACACCACGCATCGCGAATCGATTATTGCGTCGCGTTAGAGATTATGGTCAGGTTCAAGGGAGTTCACGTATTTCATTGGTTGATGCGAAGGCTGCATTAGAGATGTATGAGGTGGATGAGCTCGGGTTGGACCGACTAGATCGCGGAGTTCTAACCGCTTTGATTGAACGATTTAATGGGGGACCGGTCGGCCTTTCCACATTGGCCATCGCGGTGGGCGAAGAGATCGAAACCGTCGAATCTGTGGCCGAGCCCTTTTTGGTCAGAAATGGCTTTATGGCTAGAACGCCACGTGGCAGGGTTGCAACCGCTCAGGGTTGGCGTCATATAGGACGAACACCACCTGCTGAAATAGCCTCGCTTTTCGACTTACCCGCACCTGACGCCTAGACTCTGCGGTTATGTCTACAACTAATAAACCTGTAAAGACGGCTGCCCGCCCTGGCCGCTCTTTGGCGATCCTTGGCTTGGTACTTGTTGCCATGACCAGCCTCGTCTTCATTCAAGGAGCGACCTCAGTACATCTTGGACTCGATCTTCGCGGAGGTACATCAGTTACCTTGCAGCCCCGCATCGCTCCAGGTGAAGCCGGCAAAGTAACCAGCGAATCAATTGATCAAGCTGTTTCAATTATTCGTCAACGTGTGAACTCACTTGGTGTCGCTGAATCTGAGGTAACTGCTCAAGGAAGCGGAACTAATCGCCAGATCGTTATCTCTGTTCCAGGAGATACAGGTCGACGTGTCGTTGAATTAGTTGGACAGACAGCAGAACTTCGTTTCCGTCAGGTGCTTGCATCTGGTTCAGGAAATCCTGCAGCGGCGGATGCTGCTGCAACTCCAGCATCGGGAGTAAGCACAGATGTGAATGCAAAGTTCGCAGCTCTTGATTGCACGAAGGCGGAAAATCTTCAAGGCACCGGAACAGATGCACCAACTGACACAATCGTTGCGTGTGATCGCGCAGGTGCGACCAAGTACATCTTGGCTCCAGCCGAAGTTCTAGGTCGTCAGATTTCGAAGGCCGCTGCCGGAATTGATACACAAGGTGGAAACGCTTGGTATGTAAGTCTTACATTCAACAATGAAGGTACTTCAGCATTCGGTGCGCTGACATCACGTGTGACCTCATTGCCAGAACCAACCAATCAGGTTGCAATCGTTCTTGATGGTTTGGTGGTTTCATCTCCTCGAATCACTGAGGCGATTCCTTCTGGAAGTGCACAGATCACCGGTAGCTTCACACAACTTGAAGCACAGGATCTAGCAAATGTTTTGAAGTACGGTGCTTTGCCACTTGCTTTTGATCGTGGAGAAGTTCAGCAGGTTTCACCAACACTTGGTGCTGATCAGCTCAACGCTGGTTTGATCGCAGGTGCACTTGGTTTGGGACTGGTATTCCTTTACTCATTGCTTTACTACCGCGGTTTAGGCCTAGTGACAGTCGGTTCATTGACAGTTGCTGCAGCGCTTACATACCTAATGTTCTTGCTATTGGGTGAGTGGATCGGATTTACGCTGACATTGGCCGGAATTGCTGGTGCAATTGTTGCGATCGGTGTGACTGCTGACTCGTTCATTATTTACTTCGAGCGTATTCGTGATGAGGTCCGTGAGGGCCGTTCATTGCGAACCGCTGTTGAAATGGGTTGGACACGTGCTCGTCGCACAATCCTTGTTGCTGACTTCGTATCCATCATCGCAGCGGTTCTTCTGTACTTCTTCGCAGTCGGTGGTGTTCGAGGTTTCGCATTCACTCTTGGCTTAACAACTTTGATCGACTTAGTTGTGGTCTTTGTCTTCACAAAGCCACTTGTAGCGATCTTGTCACGAGTTAATTTCTTTAGCTCAGGACACTCATTGTCTGGATTCTCAAGCAAGAGCTTGGGAACAATCGTTGCGAAGGAGGCATAAAGATGTCGAAGATGTCAGGTCTTGGCGGTCGTCTCTACCGCGGCGAAACAGCAATTGATTTCATTGGCAAACGCCGTCGTTGGTACTCAATTTCAGCGCTCTTTGTTTTAGCATCTATTGCGGCGCTATCTCTTCAGGGTTTACACCTAGGTATTGAGTTCAAGGGTGGATCTTCTTTCACCGTTAATCAATCAACTGCAACCATTGAACAAGCAGAAGCAGCTGTTAAAGCGACTGGTATTCCTGGCGAGTTAATCGTTCAAAAGATAGGAAGCAACAAGGTCCGCGTCCAAACTGGAGCACTTGATACTGTTCAAAACAACGCTGTTCAGGATGCTCTCGCTGCAAAATTCGGTGTCGCTGTAGAGTCAATTGATACCCAAATTATTGGACCATCATGGGGTAAGGAAATTACTCGTAAGGCGCTATACGGTCTATTTGGATTCTTGATCGTAGTAATGCTTTATCTTGCGATGGCTTTTGAACCTAAAATGGCTGTGGCAGCGATTGCTGCGGTAGTACACGACGTGTTCATTACTGTGGGAATTTATGCATTAGTCGGCTTCGATGTTACGCCGGCAACTGTTATTGGTTTCTTAACTATTTTGGGTTATTCGCTGTATGACACGGTAGTTGTGTTCGACAAGGTTCGCGAGAACACCCGAACAATCACTTCAACTTCGACAAAGACTTACTCCCAAGCTGTTAACCATGCTGTTAACCAAACTTTGGTGCGTTCAGCAAACACCTCATTGATCGCACTTCTGCCTGTTGGATCAATCTTGTTCGTTGGAGCAGGATTACTTGGTGCAGGAACATTGAAGGATCTTTCACTTGCGCTGTTTATTGGTCTAGCTGTTGGTACTTATTCATCGATCTTCATCGCGCCTCCAGTGCTTGCACAACTGCGCGAAAAAGAGCCAGCAATGCAGGCGCTTGCTAAGCGTGTGAACTCTCGCTCTGGTGCTTCAACAGAAAGCGCGTCAAGTGCATCTGTTGACGCGGTTAATGGACGTGGTCCACGTAACCAACCAAAGCGTAAAGGTCGTAAGTAAGGTTCTTTGTGGATACTTTGATAGCACCAGTAATCAGTGCTCTCAAAGAAAATCACGCCTCTGTAGATTCTGATGAGGTATCACGCGCATTTCAAGTTGCGCGTGATGCCCATGAGGGTCAACTTCGTAAATCGGGGGAGCCCTATATAACTCACCCTGTTGCCGTTGCTGAAATCTTGGCACATCTTGGATTGAACCCGGCAACGATCATCGCGGCACTCCTTCATGACACCGTTGAGGACACTGAATATTCATTAACTCAGCTTCGCTCTGACTTTGGCGATGAAATCGCAAATTTAGTCGACGGTGTCACCAAGTTAGACAAACTTACCTATGGACCCACCGCTGAAGCTGAAACTGTGCGCAAGATGGTCATCGCTATGTCTCGCGATATTCGTGTACTGGTTATCAAATTAGCTGATCGATTGCATAACGCGCGCACTTGGAAATATGTATCCGCTGAAAGTGCAGAACGAAAAGCTCGTGAGACTCTAGACATTTATGCACCATTGGCACATCGTCTAGGTATGAACGCGCTCAAGTGGGAGCTAGAAGATCTTTCATTTGAAGTACTGGAACCAAAGAAGTTTGAAGAAATATCGCGTTTGGTTGCAGAACGTTCCCCTTCACGCGACAAGTTAACTGAAGAGGTTATTGGGGCGGTAAAGGAAGATTTACTGCGTGATCAGATCGAAGCAACTGTCACGGGTCGTAAGAAACACTTCTTCTCTGTTTATCAAAAGATGGTTGTGCGTGGTCGAGAATTCAACGACATTTATGATCTCGTGGGTATTCGTGTATTAGTCAATGATGTGCGAGATTGTTATGCGGTATTAGGTTCTATACACGCACGCTGGAGTCCAGTCCCTGGTCGTTTCAAGGATTACATCGCAATGCCTAAGTTCAACCTGTATCAGTCACTTCACACAACTGTTATTGGGCCAACGGGCAAGGCAATTGAAATTCAGATTCGTACATACGATATGCATGCGCGCGCAGAATTTGGTATTGCTGCGCACTGGAAGTACAAGCAAGGTCCAGAAAATTCTGAAAGTTCTCCTGAAATGTTGTGGCTACGCCAGTTACATGAATGGCAGAAGGAAACGGAGGATCCTTCAGAATTTCTTGAGGCATTACGTTTTGATCTAGGTTCACCAGAAGTATTCGTGTTCACACCGAAGGGCAGTGTGGTTGCACTCCCTGGTGGATCAACACCAGTCGACTTTGCATTCTCAGTCCACACAGATGTCGGGTTGCGATGTGCCGGCGCAAAGGTAAATGGTCGCTTAGTACCGCTTGAGTCACGCCTTAATAATGGTGATGTTGTTGAAATTGTTACCAATAAAAGCGAATCAGCAGGTCCAAGTCGAGATTGGCTTAACTTTGTTAAAAGTCCTCGCGCGCGATCAAAGATCAAGGCATGGTTTAGCAAGGAACGTCGTGAAGAAGCAATTGATGCAGGTCGAGAATCCATTGCTCGACAGATGCGCAAGGCGGGACTTCCTTTGCAAAAGATTTTCGCGGGTCACTCATTACTCGAGCTGGCTCACGATTTACGATATTCAGATATCGAAGGTTTGTATTCTGCAGTCGGTGATGGTCATGTGTCGGCGGCTTCGATCATCGATAAGTTGGTTGCATCGATGGGTGTTGAGGATTCACATCCTGAGCCGACAATGGATGTCCTCCCAAATCGGGCACCAACAACAAGACGTTCCAGCAACGCTGTTGATGTAGAAGGAACTGACGATGTTTTGGTGAAGTTGGCTCGTTGCTGCACCCCAGTTCCTGGTGATCCGATCATGGGTTTCATAACTAAGGGCAGCGGAGTTTCAATCCACCGAAATGATTGCACCAATGCTCAAGATTTGCAGAAGCATCAATTAGATCGTGTTGTAAATGTGAAATGGCGCGCTGGTGCAGCATCGATTTTCTTGGTGAATATCCAAGTTGAGGCCTTAGATCGTGCATCGTTGCTTGCAGATGTAACAAGAACTTTGTCCGAGCAGCATGTGAATATCCTCAGCGCTGCGGTTAGCACTTCAAAAGATAGAACCGCATTTTCAAGATTCACCTTCGAAATGGCAGATGCAACTCACCTCGATGCGGTTTTAGGAGCAGTACGAGGAATTGAAGGTGTTTACGATGTTTACAGAACAACAAATAATTAATTAGTTGAACTCCGCAAGACCCTTTTCTGCTTCAGCAAGCCATACCTTACGAGCCGCAGCTGATTCAGAAGCTTCTTTCGACTTCTTATCATTTCCACTAGCTGCAAACTTTGCCGCAGCTTTTTCGTAGTTGGCGATCGATTCAGTTAATTGTGCGACAACCTCTTGTGCTCGCTTCTTGGCTGCCGGATCTGTCTTACGCCAGATTTCAGCCTCAGCCTCTTTAATAGTTGATTCCACTACAGCGACACGAGCATCAAGTACTGCACGCTTGTCACGGTGAGTCATGCCGATCTTTTCCCAAGAACGTAGGTGCTCATTGAGCGCCTTGCGTGCTTCCTTTACATCGGTGACTGGAAGGACGGCTTCAATGAGAGTTAAAAGCTCTTCGCGCTTAACAAGGTTTGCCGCCATTGTTACATCGCGCTTTTCCAAATCAGCATTCTTAGCTGTGAAGAATTTATCTTGAGCGGTCTTGAATCGCGCCCACAACTTTGCATCATCATTCTTCTTGCCGCGACCGGCAGCTTTCCATGCATCCATCAGCGCCTTGTAACGCTTTGCTGTTGGAACCCAGTCAGTTGATGTAGCAAGCTTTTCAGCCTCTTCAACAATCTTCTTCTTGGCATCTGCAACAACTGATTGAGTCGCTTCAAGAGATGCAAAGTGGGTACGACGACGCTTGTCGAACTTATTTCGAGATGACGAAAAACGCTTCCAGAGATCTGCGTCCGTCTTCTTATCTAGACGTGGAGCAGCCTTCCATTCATCCAGCAGAACCTTTAGGCGATCGCCCGTTGTTTTCCAACTTTCAGAAAGAGCCAAACTTTCAGCTTCTGCAACAATCTTTTCTTTTTCAACAATGATTTGTTCGCGACGAGCTGCCTTAGCAGCGGTTTCTGCCGCCTTCTTTGCTTCATACGCTTCACGATGTCCTTCAATGAGTGGCTCGATCTGTTCGACAGAAGCAGCTAGCGCTTCGAGATCGCCAACACCATTGAGCTCTTTAACCTGATCGCGCAACTTCTTTACCGCAGCGTATGCGTCAGATGGAACCATTGCACCGCTCTTGATGCGGGCTGCTAGCAAGGCGACCTCGGCGGCTAAAACTTCAAACTTACGAACGAAGTATGAAAGTGCTTCTTCCGCAGTCTTTCCAGGATAAGAGCCAACAGCTTTTTCTCCCTGAGATGTTCGAACATAAACCGTGCCATCTTCTGCGACGCGACCAAAAGCTGAAGGATCTCCGATCAACGCACTTGCTGCGCTGGCCTGGTGTGGGAAATTCATATCTGTCATGAGAGTGATCCTTTCAGCGCGGTACTTCATTGTGAAGTTCGCTATGTGGTGGGCGCGATACTCAGAAGTTTTAAAGCTTCTGAGCGTGGGTTAGGTGTGTATTCCTGTGCAAAAGGTACCCTGTCTCATGGTGTGAGCGTCAATTACATCTAATTCTGAGCGTGAATTAAAGGGGGAGAGACCATGCTGATCGACTCCTTTGCCGCCCCAATGTTTGCTACAAATTGTTGGGTCATTGCGACTGAGCCCGGGTCTGAGTGCGTGGTCATCGATCCTGGAATGCCCGACGTTTCACATCAGTTAACTGAACTTTTAGAAAAGCATGATCTAAAACCAGTAGCCGTGATTGCAACGCATGGACATTTGGACCATACCTTTTCGATCCAACCGATTGCAGATGGTTACGGAATTCCTTCATACATTCACAGCGAAGATCGCGCATTCTTGGGAAATCCAGAAAAGCTGCATGGAGCCGAGTTTGTGGCAACTCTTTCAGGGATGAATTTTTCAGAACCTAAAGAGGTACGTGAACTTCGAAATGGAGATTTGATTGATCTAGTGGGTTTGTCCTTTAAAGCAATCCACGCGCCGGGCCATACACGTGGTTCATTAATGTTTGAAATTTCTAACGAGGTAATTATTAGCGGTGATGTGCTATTTGCTGGTTCGATTGGACGAACAGATTTGCCCACTGGATCATCGAAGGATATGGAAGAGACTTTGCGTAAAAAAGTTTTGCCGTTATCGGATCATCTGCGTGTACTACCAGGTCATGGTCCAGACACAACGATGGCAATTGAAAAGAAAACAAACCCATATTTAAAGAGTTTGGTAGGTCGATATTGATGGCTGGACAAAAGATTTCTGCGCCCAAAGGTGTAAGCGAGTATGTTCCTGAACGTTCGGCATCGTTTGAATTTGTCCGCGAGAATTTGGTCGCTCCCGCCAAACGCGCTGGATACCAGTTAATCGAACTTCCTGTATTTGAAGACACTGATCTCTTTAAACGTGGAGTTGGTGAATCAACGGATGTTGTTTCAAAAGAAATGTACACCTTTGAGGATCGTGGTGGACGTTCAATTACCTTGCGTCCCGAAGGAACAGCGGGAGTAATGCGCGCAGTTATCGAACATGGATTAGATCGCGGACAATTGCCTGTAAAGGTCTGGTACTCAGGTCAATTCTTTAGAGCAGAACGCCCTCAAGCCGGTCGTTACCGCCAGTTCTATCAAGTAGGTATAGAAGCAATTGGATTAGATGATCCTGCAATTGATGCGGAAGTAATTGCGATAGCTGATGCAGCTTTCAAATCTTTAGGATTGAGCAAGTATCGTTTGGAGATTACCTCGCTTGGTGATGCAAAATCTAGAGCGGCACATCGAATCGATTTGTTGAAATTCATTGCAACGCTAGATTTGGATGAAACGACCGCATCTCGTGCAGCGATCAATCCACTGCGTCTCTTTGACGATAAGCGCGAAGAAATGAAAAAAGCAATGGCTAATGCTCCATTGCTCGTTGACTATTTGAATGAAAAATCAAAATCAAATTTTGATTTAGTGAAGAAGTATCTTGATGCTTTGGGAATTTCATATGTTCTCAATCCTCGAATGGTTAGAGGCTTGGATTACTACACCGGCACAACATTTGAATTTGTTCATGAACTTTTAGGAGCTCAATCAGGAATCGGTGGTGGCGGTCGCTATGACGGCCTGATGGAACAACTCGGGGGACAAGCTCTATCTGGAATTGGATTCGGCCTTGGTGTCGATCGTGCCTTGCTAGCTGCAGAGGCCGAAGGTGTGATCGCAGCAGATGCATTTGCATCCGATCTCTTCATCATCCCGCTCGGCGAGGCTGCAAAGGTTCAGGCGCTCACAATCGCTGCTGAACTTCGTCGTGCTGGCAAAGTTGTAGAAATCGCCTTCGGTGATCGTGCTCTCAAAGGCGCCATGAAGGGTGCCGACAAAAGTGGCGCAACGTACGTCATCGTTCTGGGTGAATCAGAGATTTCTAGCGGAACGGTTGAGTTGAAAGAGATGAAAACCGGCCAGACCAAATCCGTTAAGATTGACTCATTGCTCCAATCACTTTAAACAGAAATTAGGACACTTACAGATGTTGCGCACACATGAAGCTGGATCGCTCCGCAAATCACACGCGGGTCAGACCGTAACCCTTGCTGGTTGGGTTTCACGTCGTCGTGACCATGGTGGCGTTGCCTTTATCGATCTTCGCGATGCTTCAGGATCTGTTCAGGTCGTTATTCGTGATGAAAAGGTTGCAGGTTCATTACGCGCCGAATGGTGCCTCTTGATCACTGGTGAAGTTGTTGCTCGTCCTGATGGCAATCAAAACTCGAATATTGCGACCGGTGAAATTGAAGTTATGGGAGATACCGTTGTTGTTCTCTCTGAATCTGCACCGTTGCCTTTTCCCGTTGACAGCGGAGATGACACTGAGATTAACGAGGAAGTTCGTCTCAAGTATCGCTATTTAGATCTTCGTCGCGAGAAGCCTGCGCATAATCTGCGGTTGCGTTCAAAGGTCACATCAACAATTCGCCGCGTTATGGAAGAGGAAACCTTCCTTGAAATTGAAACACCGTACCTAACGCGTTCTACCCCCGAAGGTGCTCGTGATTTTCTAGTTCCAGTGCGCTTGCAACCTGGAAGTTGGTACGCACTTCCACAATCACCTCAGCTTTTCAAGCAGCTGTTGATGGTTGCTGGTATGGAAAAGTATTATCAGATTGCGCGCTGTTTCCGCGATGAAGATTTCCGCGCTGATCGCCAACCCGAGTTCACTCAGTTAGATATCGAGATGTCATTTATCGATCAGGAAGATATCTTGGCTGTAGCTGAAAAGATTGTTGCTCGCGTTTGGAAGGAAACAGTCAACTACGACATTCCACTTCCACTTAAGCGCATGACCTATGCAGATGCGATGACCAATTATGGTTCTGATAAACCTGATCTTCGTTTTGGTAATCAGTTGGTTGATCTGACCTCGTTCTTCTCTGAAACTCCATTCCGTGTATTCCAAGCCGATTATGTTGGTGCAGTAGTTATGCCAGGGGGAGCATCATCACCACGTCGTGAACTTGATGCTTGGCAAGACTGGGCTAAGGCGCGTGGTGCAAAGGGACTTGCTTACATCTTGGTTAATGAGGATGGAACATTAGGCGGACCCGTATCAAAGAACATTTCCGAAAAAGAGACAGCAGGTGTTGTCGCGGCAGCAGGTGCAAAGCAAGGCGATGCAATATTTTTTGCAGCTGGAGAACGCTCAGCTTCACTTAATCTTCTTGGTGCTGTTCGTCTCGAAATTGGTAAGCGTTGCGGTTTGATTCCTGATGGCAAATGGGAGTTCTTGTGGGTAGTCGATGCTCCTATGTTCGAACCTACTGATAACGGTGGATGGACAGCGGTTCACCATCCATTCACAGGTCCAAAGCCAGAGTTCGCGGCTACCTTCAAGTCCGATCCAGCATCTGCTTTGGCATATGCATATGACATCGTTTTGAACGGAACAGAGCTCGGTGGTGGTTCGATTCGTATCCATGATCGCAATATTCAAAAGGATGTTTTCTCAGTCATTGGTTTGAGTGATGAAGAGGCAGTGAGCAAGTTTGGCTTCCTGCTCGAGGCATTCAATTACGGACCACCTCCACATGGTGGAATTGCACTAGGTCTGGATCGAGTATGTGCTTTGTTGACCGGTTCAGATTCGATTCGTGAAGTAATTGCATTCCCAAAGACTGCGAGTGGTGGAGATCCATTAACTGGAGCTCCAACTCCAATTACTCCTGCGCAACGTAAAGAAAGTGGAATCGACTGGGTCCCACAGCCTAAAACCACCGAAGATAAGTAACGGTCGGGTAGGCTAACAACATGGGTCCAGGTGGAATTGCAACGATCATCGCAGCATCGTCATTGGCGGTTATTGCGATAGCGATTGCCTACGTAGTTATCCGCGTAGGTCGATTAATCGATGAGGCTAAAGCATCCTTGAAGGCAATCACAGATGAGACAGCTCCGCTTATAGATGAGGTTCACACGACTGTGACACTCGTTAATGGACCGCTGCATAGCATTAACCGTGTTTCAAAAAATATTGAAGAGTTATCCGAAAAAGTTTCTGAAGCCACAACCGGCTTCATGAATAAGAATGGTTCAGCGGTAAAGGTTGCAGGAGCGCTTTTATCTGCAGCTCAAATGAGCAAGGGCCGTTCCAAGAAGAAGAAGGCGGAGTGACCTTAACTAGTGGAATCCGCCGAGATCCGTTCGCGCTGGCTGCGCTTTTTTGAATCAGACAACCGTCAGGGTTTAACTCATACGGTTGTGCCTTCAGCATCTCTCATTGCTGATGATCCCAATCTTCTTCTTGTTAATGCAGGAATGGTTCCATTTAAGCCTTATTTCTTAGGGGAAGTGACCCCGCCATATAAGCGTGCGACTTCTGTTCAAAAGTGTGTTCGAACCCTTGATATTGATGAAGTGGGAAAGACAACACGTCACGCCTCCTTCTTCCAAATGTGTGGCAATTTCTCCTTTGGTGATTACTTCAAAGAGGGTGCAATCGCCCTTGCATGGGAGTTATTAACTCGCCCAATCGCAGATGGTGGATACGGATTTCCTGAAGAAAAATTATGGGTAACTGTTTATCTTGATGATGACGAGGCTGCTGACATCTGGCACAAGAAGATTGGTGTTCCTAAAGAACGCATTCAGCGCCGCGACATGGCTGACAACTTCTGGTCAATGGGTGTTCCTGGCCCTTGCGGTCCATGTTCTGAGATTTATTACGATCGCGGTCCCGCATATGGTGTTGAAGGTGGACCAATTGCAGATGAGAACCGTTACCTAGAGGTATGGAACTTAGTGTTCATGCAAAATGAACGCGGTGCAGGCGGCGGAAAAGATGGATATCCAATTCTTGGTGAACTTCCAGCAAAGAGTATTGATACGGGACTTGGTCTTGAGCGCACTGCGGCGTTATTGCAAGGTGTTGAAAACATTTACGAGATCGACACGACGATTCAAATTCTTAACCGTGCTTCAGTATTGACTGGCGTTAAGTATGGAGCATCTGAGAAATCGGATGTTTCGCTGCGAGTTATTGCCGATCATGCACGAACATCCGCAATGTTGATTGGTGATGGAGTAACCCCAGGCAATGAAGGCCGCGGTTATGTATTGCGCAGAATGATGCGTAGAACTATTAGAAACATGAGACTTTTGGGTTCAATGGATCCAATTATGTCTGAACTGACAGTCGCAGCTATTGGTGCAATGGGACCTCAATATCCTGAATTAATTGCAGATCAAAAGCGCATTCTTTCCGTCAGCGTTTCCGAAGAGGAAAGTTTCCTGCAAACTCTTAAAAGTGGAACTCAGATCTTTGACCTGGCATCAACAGCATTAAAGAAGAGTAAGAGCTCTGTTCTTCCAGGTGAAGAGGTATTCAAACTTCACGACACCTATGGATTCCCATTTGATTTAACCCTTGAAATGGCACGTGAAGAAGGCTTGTCCGTTGACGAGGATGGCTTCCGTCGCTTGATGAAGGAGCAAAAGGATCGCGCTAAGGCTGATGCGAAAGCAAAGAAATCAGGACACACAGATGTCTCTGTTTATCGCGCTATTGCAGACAAGTACGGAAAGACCGAGTTCCTTGGTTACACCCATCAATCATCAGAGTCTTCTTTAACTGGAATTGTTGTTGATGGTGTTGGTGTCTCATCTGCATCAGAAGGCGATGATGTCGAAATTGTTTTAAACCGTACCCCTTTTTACGCTGAAGGTGGCGGCCAGTTAGCTGATGGTGGACGAATCACTTTAAGAAATGGCGCAATCGTTGAAATCGATGATGTTCAATCACCGGTTCCAGGCGTTTCTGTACACCGTGGTCGTGTTATAAATGGCAGCATCGAGGTTGGCAGCGATGCATTAGCTGAAATCGATAATGAGCGACGCAACGCAATTTCTCGCGCGCACACAGCCACACACATGGTTCACAAAGCATTCCGTGAAATTCTTGGTGAAACTGCGACGCAAGCGGGTTCAGAAAACTCACCAGGTCGTTTCCGTTTCGATTTCCCAGCAACTGGGTCGGTTCCACTAAGTGTTTTAAATGATGTGGAAGGTCGAGTAAATACTTTATTGCTAGACAATCTTGAAGTAACCGCTGAAAGCATGAGCCAAGCAAAGGCTAAGGAGCTTGGTGCGATGGCTTTGTTCGGCGAAAAATATGGTGATGTTGTTCGTGTTGTAAGTGTTGGTGATTGGGCGCGTGAACTGTGCGGAGGAACTCACGTTTCTCGCTCCGGTCAACTGGGTGTTGTTAAGTTACTCAGCGAATCCTCAATCGGCGCAGGTGTTCGACGCGTTGAAGCTCTCGTAGGCGTAGACGCATATAGGTTCTTAGCACGCGAACATATTCTGCTTAATTCTCTAACAGAGTTAATCAAGGGTGCCCGCACTGAAGAGCTACCAGAGCGAATTTCAGATCTTCTGAACAAGATGAAGGAGATTGAGAAGGAACTCGCAGCGGTTCGTTCTGCTCAGGCGCTTTCACAGGTTGGCGATTTGGCAAAGAGCGCAACAGTTGTGAACGGAATCTCGTACATATCTTCAGTAATGGCTGATGGGGTATCTGGTGATGATCTTCGCAAAATCGCGATCGACCTTCGCTCACGAAATTCTAAATCTGTCGTTGCTTTGATTAGCAGCAATGAGGGTAAGCCTGTCTTAGTTGTCGCCGCAAGTGATGAAGCGCGTGCTGCGGGAGTTAAAGCTGGCGCCCTGGTTAAGGTTGGTTCTACCGTTCTAGGTGGAGGCGGCGGAGGTAAGGATGATTTCGCACAAGGTGGCGGAACAGATGCCTCTAAATCTCTTGATGCTCTTACGGCGATCTCTAACGCATTAGTTGGATAGTTAATGCAGCGCGGACGTCGTATCGCCTTTGATTACGGCGATGTTCGAATTGGTGTCGCAATCAGCGATCCGGATTCAATTTTGTCCTCACCTCTAACAACGCTGCAAGCCAATGATAAAAAGCTAGATATTCAACTCGCTCAAATCTTTCAAGAATATGAACCAGTTCAAATATTCATAGGGCGGCCCGCTCTACTTTCGGGAGCAGATGGGACCGCAACAGAGAAAGCCAAAGTATTTGCGGACCGAATCTCTTGTTTAACATCAATTCCGATTGAGTTGATTGATGAGCGTATGAGCACTGTTAGCGCAGCTCGAAACCTGCGTGATTCAGGAAAAAACGCTAAAGAGTCTAAGGACAGCATAGATATGGCAGCAGCGGTAGCCATACTTGAGTTTGCACTAGAGATTGAAAAACGTAAATGAAGAGATTAATTCTTGCTGGAATCGCAATATTTTTTTTCACGCTGAGCCTGTTTCTCATCCGATCACATTCGAACTCGGCACCTGATTATGCGCCGGTATCCTCTTTCAAATTACTTCCTGAAGTGATCGTGGATATTCCAGCAGGATCTACAGGCTCTGACATCGGTAAATTATTGTTTCAAGCAAAGATTGTTAAGTCATCTTCTGCTTACTTTCGAGTTGCAGTTGCCGATAATCGTTCAACCAAAGTTGCACCTGGATCGCACAAGTTGACGATGAAAATCTCAGCGGCACAAGCGTTAGAACAACTCTTGGATCCGAAACGAATTCCAAATTTGATCAAGATTTATGAAGGTGGCTGGAAGAGTGAAGTTATTGAATCCCTGAAAGCTTATGGATACAGCGCTTCAGAAGTCTCGAAAGCTTTTATCGAAGTAAACCTTCCAAAGGGATTCAAAGATTCTGAAGGGCTGTTGTTTCCCGCCCAGTACACATTTGCAAAAGGAACTTCCGCAACACAAGCGGTGCAAGCAATGATTGATCGATTTACCGGTGAATCGATCGCTCAAGATATTCTTAAAGGCGGCAAGAATTACTCTGCTTTGGAATTGCTGACCATTGCCTCCATTGTTCAAGCTGAAGGCGACACAAAGGACTATGCGCAGGTTTCTCGAGTCATCAGAAATCGATTAAAGATAGGCATGCCTTTACAGTTGGATTCGACTGTTCATTTTGTGAAAAAAGTTCGTGGACAAATTTTCTTAAGCACCCAATCAACCCTAATTAATTCACCGTACAACACCTACAAACGTTATGGCTTACCTCCTGGACCAATTGGAAGCCCTGGAGTTGAGGCGATGCGTGCTGCTTTAAAACCTGCCGCCGGGGATTGGTTATTCTTTATTACAGTTGCACCAGGAGATACTCGTTTTACTAAATCCATTGACGAGTTCAATACTTGGAAGAGTTTGTACGAGAAGAACAGGAAGGCTGGTGCATTTAAATGATTAATGCCGGTGTTCTGGGTTCTCCGATCGCTCATTCTTTAAGCCCACTTCTTCATCGAACCGCTTATCAATCAATGGGTATCGCTGGTAAATATGACGCATACGAGGTTGCCTCTGGGCAATTGCAGAACTTCTTGTCAGGGGAAGGAAGAAATCTTAATTGTCTATCTTTAACTATGCCTCTGAAAGAGGAAGCTCTGACCATCGCTGAACATGTCTCTGACATTTCACGCCAAATCGCGAGCGGCAATACCTTGGTAAAAAAGTCGGATGGATGGCATTTAACAAGCACCGATGTCGAAGGATTTAACTACGCATTATTATCTTCTGGAAAATCGGAGATCGAGAGTCTTTTGGTGATTGGTGCTGGAGCGACAGCTCGTGCAGTTGTTGCTGCCTGTGCTGGAGCAAGTATTTCTGTGATCGGCCGTTCATCTGCTCGCCTGAACTCTTTACAAGTTGCAGCACCGAATTCTGATTTTACATTCTTACAATGGGGATCTGAGATCGAATTCAACTCCTTTGATCTGGTAGTTAATACAACACCAGGGGACTCAGCAGAAATTTACGCCAACATGGTTGTTAATCCTCGGAGTACATTGTTTGAGGTTATTTACAATCCTTGGCCAACTAAACTTCTGGCTGCATGGAAAAACTCCGGGGCAGCGTCGATCGATGGCTTGGAGCTTTTAGTACATCAAGCAATTTCTCAAATTCAGCTTTTTTCAGGTATTGAAATCGACCGCGCAGCACTTGCAAGGGAATTGCGCACCAAAGCTTTATCGACCCTGGGGTAATCCACAGCATAATTTTCCAACAGTTTTGGATCATACGATGCGCAGATGACCTTTCTTTACCTAGCGCTCTTTATACCCATATCCATTTCTGATATCAGTAGCAAAACTATTCCGAATGTCTATCTGAAGATCCTTGCCTATTTCACTTTCTTTCATTTAGTACAGGATGGATTTCCTGGAGCGGATCGACAATTGAATGCAGCCCTTTTGTTGGCGGGCGGCTATTTACTGAACATTGGAATGGGCGATTTAAAACTTCTTGCCTTGCTGTCGTTAGGCTTCAATTCATTGGGAATGGAATTTCTGATTCTGATATGTATTGCAGCGACATTTCACATAGTGGTATCCACCGCTCGGAATCGAGTTATTCCTCAATCAATTGCTCTCGCTCCCTCAATTTTCTTCGCTTTCGCCACATATTTGGCGACGCGATAAGCGGGTTATCTGCAAGAATACGCGCATGCGTTGGTTAACAGCTGGTGAGTCACACGGTCAGGCACTCAGTGCAATCGTTGAGGGTATTCCTGCCTCAGTAAAGGTGACGACAGCAGATATTGATTACCATCTTGAACGACGACGTCTAGGTGTTGGACGCGGGGCACGACAAAACTTTGAAGCTGACAAGGTTTCTATTCTTGGGGGAGTTCGTCTTGGTTTGACCCAAGGTGGTCCAATCGCGATTCAGGTTGGTAACTCTGAATGGCCTAAGTGGGAAAAGGTTATGTCGGCCGATCCGGTTCCAGAGGATGAAATTAAGGATTTAGCCCGTAACGCACCACTTACTCGTCCCCGTCCTGGACATGCAGATTTAGTTGGAATGCAAAAGTACGATTTAGATGATGCTCGTCCGATTTTAGAACGCGCAAGTGCTCGTGAAACTGCAGCACGGGTTGCACTTGGCGCTGTAGCTCGAAACTTTTTAGAGCAAAGCGTTGGAATTACTATTTTGAGTCACGTGCTTTCTATCGGTTCAGTGCGAGTTCCTGAAAATACCAAGCTTCCTGAAGCTGGGGATATGAAAACAATTGATGCTGATCCAGTACGTTGTGCAGATTCGGCAACGAGCGAAAAGATGATCCTTGAAATTGAAGGCGCGCATCGCGACGGAGATACATTAGGCGGAGTTGTTGAAGTTCTGGCGTTCAACATGCCTCCTGGTCTGGGCTCACATGTTCATTGGGATCGACGCCTCGATGCACGTTTGGCAGGTGCTGTAATGGGCATTCAAGCTATTAAGGGTGTTGAAATCGGTGATGGTTTTCAGACCGCAACACGTCGTGGATCTGTGGCGCACGATGAGATCGAAAAGGACTCAACTGGAAAAATTGTTCGTCGCACCGATCGTGCTGGCGGCACTGAAGGTGGAATGTCTAACGGTGAAATTTTGCGCGTACGTGCAGCCATGAAACCAATTTCTACAGTTCCAAAGGCTTTAGACACTATTGATGTCTCAACAGGGGAGGCAGCAAAGGCGATTAATCAGCGCTCTGATGTGTGCGCTGTTCCTGCAGCAGGAGTAGTTGCCGAAGCAATGATTGCCTTAACTTTGGCTGAAGCTGTACTTGAAAAGTTTGGTGGAGATTCTGTTGCAGAAACTAAGCGCAATTACGAGTCATATATGGCTCATTTGAACTTTAAGTAGGTAGTGATGTCACGCATTGTATTGATCGGTGCACCTGGAAGTGGAAAAACAACAGTTGGTCATGCCTTGGCTGCTCATCTGCAGTGGCCATTTATTGATACCGATGCTTTGATTGAATTAAAGGCTGACAAGAAGATTACAGATATTTTCGTTGTAGACGGGGAAGAGCATTTTCGAGAACTGGAGTTTGAAGTTCTTAAAGAGGTGTTACAAGAAGATTCTGCAGTCATAAGTCTTGGTGGTGGAGCGCCCATACCTGAACATGCGCAAGATGAGATCCGTAAATCGGATTCGATAGTTATTTTCTTGGATGTTTCGCTGGCAACTGCCGCACCTAGAGTCGGTTTCAACCGTGATAGACCATTGTTATTGGGTAATCCGCGTGCACAATGGCAGGCTTTAAGTGACAAGCGCCGACCTATTTACGAGGAATTAGCGACACATTCAATTAAGGTTGATGACATGAATGTAGATGAGATTGTGACGATCGCAGAGAGCATGATCTCATGAAGAAAATTTCAATTTCCGCTGAGCGTGATTATTCTGTGTCAATTGGTGGGGCGTGGGCAAATGAAGTTCGCGAACTATGTAGTGGACGAACGCGAATTGCAGTTATAACCTCAAAAAGTTTTTCACCTGACTTAACCTCGCTGAACGATGTAGATGCAGAGCTGCATCTGTTTCAGGTACCGGATGGCGAAGAGGGTAAAAGCATTTCCACTCTCACAAATCTCTGGAATTGGTTAGGTGCAGCCGGTTTTACCCGTTCTGATTTAGTTATCGGAATCGGCGGGGGAGCAATCACCGATTTAGCTGGCTTTGCAGCCGCCTCATGGTTGCGCGGCCTTGATTGGGTTGCAGTCCCCACATCTTTAGCCGGAATGGTTGACGCATCCGTTGGCGGTAAGACAGGTATTAATTCTGATTACGGAAAGAATTTGATTGGTGCTTTTCATTCTCCGATTGCGGTAGTAATTGATACTTCCTGGCTTGCAACCTTGTCTAATAGAGATTTATCAGCGGGCATGGCAGAGGTTATTAAGTGTGGTTTCATTTCTGATCCTCAGATTTTGAATTTATGTGAAGGTAAAGATGTTTCGACCTTGCGATCTGAAATGGGATTACTTGAAGAGCTAATTTCAAGATCGGTGGCAGTTAAAGCTTCGGTTGTTTCGTCAGATTTTAAAGAAAGTTTTGCACGTGAAGCTTTGAATTATGGGCACACCCTTGGGCATGCAATTGAAAAATTCGCTAAATATCAATTGCGTCATGGCGAAGCTGTGTCAATTGGGTTGGTTTACGCAGCCGAGCTAGCTCATGCACGTAAGCTAATTTCTTCCGATGATCTGGCACGGCACAGAACTCTTTTAGCTAGTTTTGGACTGCCCATTACATATCAACGTGATGCATGGCAAAAACTCGCGCCATTATTGGCGCTGGATAAAAAATCACGAGGAAACACAATTCGCTTTGTCGCTTTACAAGGAATTGGTACGACTATTCGGCTCGAGGATTTAACCTCCGCCGAACTTGATACTGCCTATGGGAGAATTTGTTCATGAAGATTTTGGTAATTAACGGGCCAAACCTGTCACGTCTAGATATTCGCGACTCTTCGATTTACGGTGATCTTAATTATGCCGAATTAAAGTCGATGATTGAGATTGCGGCTAAGAAGCATGATTTTGATGCTGATGTCCGTCAAAGTGATGATGAAGCAACCATTATTGGATGGCTTCACGAAGCAGCGGATAACAAAACTCCGGTGATCATTAATCCTGCGGCATTTACACATTATTCATATGCAATTCGGGATGCTGCAGAGCTTGTGAAAGCTCCACTGATTGAAGTTCATCTTTCAAATCCATTGTCCCGAGAAGAGTTCCGCCACACATCTGTTATATCTGGTGTTGCGAATGGAACGATCGGGGGATTTGGCCCAAATTCCTATGTTTTGGCCATCATCGCCCTTTCAAATCTAGTTCAGAAGTAGCAAAGCACCCCTTTCGTACGGGTATCCTTAGCACCTCATTTAACAAAGTACTTATAGACAAGAGCGGGTGGATTTACTGTGGCAACAACTAATGATCTAAAAAACGGAATGACTCTAGATATCGAAGGTCAACTTTGGACAGTCGTAGAGTTCCAACACGTTAAGCCAGGTAAGGGTCCAGCGTTCGTACGTACTAAGTTGAAATCAGTTCTTAGCGGCAAGGTTGTAGACCGCACATATAACGCAGGCGTGAAGGTTGATGTAGCAATTCTTGAAAAGCGCGAAATGCAATACCTTTACAAGGAAGGTGATGACTTTGTATTCATGGATACAAAGACATACGACCAGATGACTATTAGCGCGGCAACAGTAGGCGATGCCGCGAACTACATGCTAGAAAATACAGAAGCGATTGTTGCCGTAAATGAAGGCAACCCTCTGTACATCGAATTAGCAGCATCTGTCCCATTAAAGATTACCTACACAGAGCCAGGAATTCAGGGCGATCGCTCATCAGGTGGAACAAAGCCGGCAACAGTTGAGACAGGAATTGAAATTCAAGTTCCGCTCTTCATTAAGCAAGATGAAATTGTTCTTGTTGATACTCGTGATGGGTCTTACCAGGGTCGCGCTAACTAGTGTCTGCTAGAAGTAAGGCTCGTAAGCAAGCGCTGGATCTGTTATACGAAACAGATATCCGTGGAACAAACCTTGTCGAAACCCTTGTGGCTCGAGATGTTCCTGCAGAGGGACCAGATGCTCGGCCAATTCGTGATTACACGCGAGAGCTTGTAAATGGCGTTTCAGATAATCGTCGAAAGATAGATGAGCTGATTACTACCTACGCTCAAGGCTGGGACATGGATCGTTTGCCAGCTGTTGATCGCAACATCTTGCGTCTTGGTATCTATGAAATCCTTTGGGCATCTGCAGTACCAACAAGCGTTGCTATAGATGAGGCGTTGATGCTTGCTAAAGAGCTATCTAGCGATGAGTCGTCGAAATATATCCATGGTGTCTTAGGACGAATAGCTAGCATCAAAGACACTATTTCGATCTAGCAATCCCAAACTCGCTTTGAATTGACTCTATTTGATCAACAGATAGACCACCAAAAATTGAAAGATTAGTCAGATCCTCGCTTCTTAAAGAAATAATCTCTCCATTCCAATCACTTCTCAATTTCGCTATTCCGGAAACGATTTTCGTAAGCTGAAGTGCTATTTGGGTATTGGAATTTTTCAATTTACGAATATCAAGGGTTGTCCGTTGGTTCGTAACCGACTTCTCTGAATTAGCAAAGAGTTCATTTATGGGCACCCCGTACATGGCAGCTACTTTCAGCAACTTTGATGCAGAAATCGCCCTGTCGCCGCGTTCGTAGGAGCCGAGTGCAATCGCTGTTATCTCACCATCGGAGAGTTGGGCAGCCTCGTGAAGGGTGAGATTTCTACCTTCACGTAGGGTGCGAAGCCGGGTTTGTACTTGGTGGAGCTGCTGGTTTGTATTCATGAGCGCACCGTAAACCCCGTGATGTCCCGTAAATGGCGTTATCCACAGTTCAAGGATTTGAATGCTAGTATCGCCCTGCATCCTTTAACGACCCATCCAGAGAGGTGGGAAAGGAGATTTACATGAGCGTAGCCCTGTCCGCACAGGATATTTCACGTGCGTTGACCCGTATTTCACATGAGATCTTAGAAAAGAATCAAGGTTCATCAAACTTGGTTCTTCTTGGCATTCCTACTCGAGGAGCGCACCTTGCTTCACGGATTTCGGGGATTATTAAGGAGATCGAAAGCGTGGAAGTCCCAACTGGAACATTGGATATCACGCTGTTCCGAGACGATCTTCGAATGCGCCCACCTCGTGCAATTATGCCTACCAATATTCCTACTTCCGGTATCGAAGGTAAAGATGTCGTTTTGATCGATGATGTTTTGTATTCAGGTCGAACTATTCGTGCCGCGTTAGATGCTCTCGGTGAGGTTGGTAGACCACGAACTGTTCAACTGGCCGCACTCGTCGATAGAGGCCATCGCGAACTCCCCATAAAAGCTGACTTTGTTGGAAAGAATTTGCCCACCTCTAAATCGCAGTTGGTAAAGGTACTTCTTGCCGAAATTGATGGCCGCGATGAGGTCAGTATTGAAGAGGAGGCAAAGTAATGCGCCATCTTTTGTCGATCGCAGATCTGAGCAAGGTTGAAGCTATATCGATTCTTGATACAGCCGCTGAGTTAGCTCGAGTAAGTGATGGAGCTGTTAAAAAGCTACCTACCTTGCGAGGTAGAACGATAGTAAATCTCTTTGCCGAAGATTCAACGCGCACACGTATCTCATTTGAAGCCGCCGCGAAAAGATTGTCAGCTGATGTAATTAACTTCTCTGCAAAGGGTTCTAGTCTCAGTAAGGGCGAATCCCTAAAAGATACAGCGATGACATTGCAGGCTATGGGGGCAGATGCTGTTGTTATTCGACATCCAGCATCTGGAGCAGCGCAACGATTGGCTGATAATCAATGGATGTCTGGCAGCGTCGTAAATGCAGGTGATGGAACACATGAGCATCCAAGTCAGGCTTTGCTAGATGCTTTTACGATTCGCAAACACTTAGGAATGGGAAGCAGTGATCTTTCTGGATTGAGCGTTGCAATTGTTGGAGATGTTTTGCACTCCCGAGTTGCGCGATCAAATGTTCTTTTGCTTTCCTTACTTGGCGCAAAGGTAACGTTGGTAGCACCTCCAACGTTGTTACCGGTCGGTGTGGATTCTTGGCCTGCTTCTGTTTCATATGATTTTGATTCAGTCATCCCTTTTGTCGATGTCGTAATGATGTTGCGTGTCCAACAAGAGCGTATGACAGATCTGTTCTTCCCAAATGCCCGAGAATATTCACGCTACTTTGGGCTAAATGCCGAACGGATGGCATCGATGAAGGCGAATGCAATTGTTATGCACCCTGGCCCGATGAACCGCGGACTTGAAATATCTGCAGAAGTTGCAGACAGCACCCGATCGGTAATCACTGAACAAGTAACAAATGGAGTAAGTGTCCGTATGGCAATTTTGTATGTTTTGCTCGCTGGCGGAGCAATTGAAGCAGGGGGCAACTAAATGAGCGCACAAGATTTCCTTATTAAAAATGTCTCTCTGCCAGATGGCAGAATTGCTGACATTGGCATATCTGGAGGGTTGATCGCTTCAGTTTCCAAGGATTCTAAAACTGAAGCTTTAACCACGATTGATGCGACTGGTTGCGTGGCATTACCTGGACTAGTAGATCTTCACACTCATCTACGTGAACCAGGGCGTGAAGATGCGGAGACCGTCTTATCTGGAAGCAGAGCCGGCGCAAAGGGTGGCTTTACCGCTGTTTCAGCGATGGCTAACACCTCACCTGTCGCCGATACAGCGGGTGTAGTTGAGCAGGTATATCGACTTGGCCAAGAAGCGAACTTATTAGATGTATTTCCTATTGGTGCCGTGACTCAAGGTTTGAAGGGTGAATCTCTTTCTGAAATTGGAGCGATGGCAGATTCTGTTGCTCGGGTGCGTGTCTTCTCCGATGATGGCAACTGTGTTTCAGATCCATTAGTGATGAGACGTGCTCTTGAATACATTAAAAAGTTTGATGGTGTAATCGCGCAGCACGCCCAAGACCCAAGAATGACTGTCGGTTCACAAATGAATGAAGGTGAGATTTCAGCTCGCTTAGGTCTTAAAGGTTGGCCGGCTGTGGCCGAAGAAGCGATCATTGCTAGAGATGTGTTACTTGCCGATCATGTGAAATCTCGTTTACATATTTGCCATTTAACAACAGCTGGTGGAGTTGAAATCATTCGTTGGGCTAAGGCTCGCGGAATTGATGTGACGGCGGAAGTTACACCACATCATCTTTTGCTAACAGATGATTTGGCAAGTTCATATGATCCAGTTTTCAAGGTGAACCCACCGCTACGAACAGAGTCAGATGTAATGGCCCTTCGTGAGGCTTTGGCAGATGGCACTATCGATATTGTTGCTACAGACCATGCTCCTCATCCAACAGAGGCCAAAGAGTGTGAGTGGCAAGAGGCAGCATTTGGAATGCTGGGTCTAGAAACCGCACTTTCCATAGTACAAAAAACCATGGTTGATTCAGGTTTAATGTCCTGGGAAGCGGTTGCTGATCGAATGTCGTACGCCCCTGCACGTATCGGCCGATATGAGCAACAAGGTCAACCTTTAATTGAAGGCTCGGCCGCAAATATCGTTGTGATTAATCCGACCCAAATGTGGACTGTAGATCGCGATTTAGTTCTATCAAAGTCATCTAATACTCCATACCATGGCCACCAATTACCAGGTGTAGTGGCACATACCTTCTTTAAGGGTCAACACACTTTGATCAATGGCGTAGTGGCACAGAATGGAGCTAAGTGATGTCAGCAGCGTACTTAGTTCTGGATGATGGTCGAATTTTCGAAGGAACATCCTGGGCAGCAATGGGAAAAACTTTTGGTGAAGCGGTTTTTCAAACCGGCATGACTGGATACCAAGAGACGCTTACTGATCCTTCATATCATAAGCAGGTAGTTGTGATGACTGCACCTCACATTGGTAACACAGGTGTCAACGATGCAGATAATGAATCGGCAAAGATCTGGGTAGCAGGTTTTGTCGTTCGCAATCCTTCATCATTAACCTCAAATTGGCGCGCACAAAATGATCTTGAAGCGGAATTAATCAAGCAAGGCGTTGTAGGAATCCAGGGCGTAGATACGAGAGCGATCACACGTCATCTACGTGATCGCGGCGCAATGCGTGTTGGCATTTTTTCTGGATTAGATCTTACTCGTGAAGAGATGGTGGTCGAGGTACGTAAGGCTGAAGCTATGGCTGGTGCGTACTTAGTAAAGGATGTTTCAACAACGCAAACCTATGTAGTCCCTGCCGTTGGTGAAAAAAAGTTCACAATCGCAGCACTAGATCTTGGAATTAAAGCTGCAACCCCTAGGGCACTTGCCGAACGCGGGGTTGAAGTTCATGTTATGCCTTTTGATTCAACGGTTGAACAGATTATGGCCATCAATCCTGATGGCGTTTTCCTCTCAAATGGCCCTGGCGATCCTTCAACAATGACAGATGTGATAGAAGTTGTTCGAGAGATATTGTTAGCGGAGATCCCGCTGTTCGGAATTTGTTTCGGGCATCAAATTTTAGGCCGAGCCTTAGGTTTTGAAACCTATAAATTGCAATTTGGTCACCGCGGCATCAATCAACCTGTTATTGATAAGAACACAGGCAAAGTTGAAATCACGGCTCACAACCATGGTTTTGCAGTGAAAGCTCCTACTGATCAAGAGTTCTCGACCGTCTTTGGTCGAGGCGAAGTGACTCACACCTGCTTAAATGATGGCGTAGTCGAAGGTTTACAATTATTAGATAGAGCAGCTTTTTCAGTTCAATATCACCCAGAAGCTGCAGCGGGACCTCATGATGCTTCATATCTATTTGATCGCTTCGTAGATTTAATGGCAAAGAAGGTGCGTGCATAATGGGTCTCGATACATCAATCAAAAGTGTTCTAGTTATCGGAAGTGGCCCGATTGTTATCGGACAGGCATGCGAGTTTGATTATTCAGGAACTCAAGCATGCCGAGTCCTTCGTGCCGAAGGCATCCGCGTAATTCTCGTGAATTCAAATCCCGCAACAATCATGACCGATCCTGAGTTCGCTGATGCAACATACATCGAACCAATCACCCCTGAAATTATCGAACGAATCATTGCTCATGAGAAACCGGATGCGGTTTTGGCAACATTGGGCGGACAAACCGCGCTTAACGCTGCTATTGGATTGTATGAACGAGGTACGTTAAAGAAGTATGGCGTCCGACTAATTGGTGCTGATGTTGATGCTATTCAACGTGGTGAAAACCGTGAACTTTTCCGTGCAATTGTCGAAAAGGTCGGGGGAGAATCAGCTAAATCGATGATCTGCCACACGATGGATGAGATTTTGGCGGCTGTTGTTGAGCTGAATTATCCAGTTGTAGTACGTCCCTCGTTCACAATGGGTGGGCTTGGCTCAGGTATTGCATTTAATGAAGATGAACTTCGTCAGATTGCTGGGGCGGGGTTACGTCATAGTCCAACTTCAGAGGTACTTCTTGAAGAGTCAATTCTCGGTTGGAAAGAGTACGAACTCGAAGTTATGCGTGATCGAAAAGATAACGTCGTAATTGTTTGTTCAATTGAAAATCTTGATCCAATGGGTGTTCACACAGGTGATTCAATAACCGTAGCACCTGCAATGACTTTGACAGATGTTGAATACCAAAAACTTCGAGACCTATCCATGGACATTATTCGCGAAGTAGGTGTTGACACAGGTGGCTGCAATATCCAATTTGCCGTAAATCCGAAGAACGGGCGAATCATCGTTATCGAAATGAATCCTCGTGTTTCGCGTTCTAGCGCGTTAGCCTCTAAAGCAACAGGGTTCCCGATAGCAAAAATCGCTACGAAATTAGCTATTGGATACACCTTGGATGAAATTCAAAACGATATTACTAAGGTAACGCCAGCCTCATTTGAACCAACTCTTGACTATGTCGTTGTGAAAATGCCGCGTTTTGCCTTTGAAAAGTTTGCTGATGCAGATCCTCGATTAACAACGACAATGAAGAGCGTGGGCGAAGCAATGGCAATCGGTCGCTCATTCTCAGAAGCATTGATGAAGGCGCTACGGTCTCTAGAGCGCAAGGAAGCAATTTTCACTTGGCCTGAAGTTTCTGCGGCAGAACTTTCATCTCTCATGCAATCTATGAAGATTCCTACTGAGTACCGTTTACAACAGGTTCAAAAAGCTATGTGGGCCGGTGCATCAATCGATCAGGTATTTGAAGCAACCAAGATAGATCCATGGTACTTGCGACAGATTGAAATAATTAATTCTCAAGCCGCTGTTATTGCTCAACCGGGCGATCTTTCGGCAGAGCTACTTCGCACTGCGAAAAGTCAGGGTTTCTCGGATGCTCAAATAGCTTCATTACGTGGAGTTACGGAAGATGAGGTACGTAAAGCACGTCAGCATCTTTCAATTAGACCCGTGTACAAAACAGTTGATACGTGCGCGGCAGAGTTTGAAGCCTTTACTCCATATCATTACTCAAGTTACGAAGAGGAGACCGAGGTTAAACCTCGAACAACCCCTGCGGTAATTATTTTGGGAAGCGGTCCAAACCGTATTGGTCAAGGAATTGAATTTGATTATTCATGTGTCCACGCCTCCTTCACATTGCGTGAGGCAGGGTACGAAACGATCATGATTAACTGCAATCCCGAAACAGTTTCAACTGATTACGACACTAGCAATCGTTTGTACTTTGAACCATTAACTCTTGAAGATGTATTAGAAGTCGTCCACGCTGAGACTGAGGCTGGTCCGGTGTTAGGTGTAATCACACAGTTAGGTGGTCAAACTCCACTTGGATTAGCCGCAGGGTTAAAAGCTAACGGAGTGACAATTCTTGGTACATCTCCTGATGCAATTAATTTGGCTGAAGAGCGAGGGGCTTTTGGAAATATCCTGGCTGAACAGGGGCTTAAGGCACCTGAATTTGGAATGGCTTCATCACAATTAGAGGCAACAAATATCGCGCATGAAATTGGGTATCCAGTTCTAGTTCGGCCGTCCTTCGTACTTGGTGGACGCGGAATGGAAATTGTCTACGATGATGCAGCACTTGGCGGATTCATCACACGTGCTACAGACATAACTCCAGATCACCCAGTCTTGGTTGATCGCTTTCTGGACAATGCAATCGAAATTGACGTGGATGCGCTGTTTGATGGTCATGAGTTATTCCTGGGCGGAGTCATGGAGCACATTGAAGAGGCTGGAATTCACAGCGGAGATAGCGCGTGCGTCCTTCCTTCAATGACGGTAACAGATGCGCAACGCATCGAAATTCGCAATGCAACTGAAAAGATCGCACGTGGCGTCGATGTTCGAGGTCTAATTAACATTCAATTCGCCATCGCAGATGATGTTCTCTACGTATTAGAGGCAAATCCACGTGCATCACGAACCGTTCCTTTCGTAAGTAAGGCAAGCGGAGTTCCATTAGCAAAGGCTGCTGCAAGAATTTCTGTTGGTTCTACCATTGCCCAACTTCGCACAGAAGGATTATTACCAGCAACCGGCGATGGAGTAGCTCGAGGGGTTTCCGTGAAGGAAGCCGTTTTGCCATGGAATCGTTTCCGCCGTACAGATGGCCGCGGAGTCGATGCCGTTTTGGGACCTGAGATGCGATCAACTGGTGAAGTGATGGGTATATCGCCTACTTTCGGTGAAAGTTATGCGAAAAGTCAGATTGCCGCGTTCGGACCTTTACCAAGTTCAGGAACAGTGTTTATCTCGTTGGCAGATAAAGACAAGAGCACCGGTATCGAACCAGCGAAGGGGTTTTCAGAGCTTGGTTTCCGTATTCTCGCCACCGATGGAACTGCAATGTTTCTAAAAGAACATGGAGTTGAGTGCACAACGGTCCGCAAGAACTCTGAGGGCACCGGACCACTGGGTGAGAAAACAATCGTAGACATTATCAACGCAGGAGAAATTGATTTAGTTATCAATACTCCTGTTGGACGTGGAACACGAGCTGATGGTTGGGCTATTAGAACTGCAGCGGTGCAGCGGTCGATTCCTTGCATTACAACTACAGCTGGATTTAGCGCAGCTGTCGATGCAATTACCTTCTTACAAAGCGGACCATTGAGTATTAAATCACTACAAGGATGGTTAGCGTAAATGACTCAAATTAATAAAAGCGCTAAACAAATTCTTGCACCCGTTGTTAGCAACAAGAAGGTTGGCCAGTATCACCAAATCATTTTAAATATTGGTGATCTTGCTGCATTCTGTAAACCTGGCAATTTCGTGGCAATTAGCGTTGGTGGAGATTCTTCGCGAATGGTTCTTCGTCGTGCTTTTGCAATTTCGCGCGTTGCCAACAGTTCAACTTTTGGTGGAACGATGGAGTTAATCGTCGCCCCTCATGGTCAAGGAAGTAAATGGCTTTGCGCGCAACAAGAAGGTGCCATGATCGACATCGTTGCTCCATTAGGGACAGCTTTCGGAATCCCCACAGAGCCTGTACCGGTGCTACTGGTAGGCGGCGGATATGGTTCTGCGCCGTTATTCGGTCTAGCAGAAGTTCTGAATGCACGAGGTTGTCGCGTCGACATGTTGCTAGGCGCAAGTACCGCTTCAAAAATTTATGCACCCATGGAAGGTAAACGCGCAGTTAACTCGATGCGCATCTACACCGAAGATGGTTCGATGGGGCAACAAGGTCGCGTAACCGATCCAATTCCTGAAATTATTAAGGATTTAGATATTGCAGTTATTTATTCATGTGGACCAATGGCCATGTTGTCAGCAATCACCAAAATTTCAGATCAATTTGGGGTTGTGCACCAATGTGCGGTCGAAGAATCGATGGCATGCGGAATCGGGATTTGCATGACTTGTGTTCTACCTGTCGAAAATGAAGATGGCTCGATTTCCAATTTGCGGTCATGTATTGATGGTCCGGTTATGGATGGCTCTAAGGTTCAGTGGAACCAGGTTGGAACTCAACTATGAGCACTTTAGATTTTTCAACAACAATCGGAAACACTTGGTTTCCGGCACCAACTTTCACGGCAAGTGGATGCGCAAGTTCTGGACGAGAGTTAGCGCAATTCTTCCCGCTTCGCGAAATGGGCGGAATCGTCACCAAATCTGTGATGTCTAAGGTTCGTCCAGGTCGCCCTACTCCACGTATGGCTGAAACCCCCAGTGGAATGCTTAACTCAATTGGTTTACAAGGTCCTGGCATAGATGCCTTCTTGGCGAAAGATATTCCTTACCTAACTGAGCAAAAAGCCAGAATAATCGTCTCGATTGCTGGCGAAACTGTTGAAGAGTATTCAACTCTTGCTCGCAAACTTCGATCTGTTTCAGGAATTAGTGCAATAGAGGTAAATATTTCATGCCCAAATGTTGAAAACCGTGGTTTAGTTTTCGCATGTGACCCCGAAGCTTCTCGTCGAGTAATTGATGGAGTTCGTAGAACAATCGGGGGAGAGCTGCCGATCATCGCAAAGCTATCTCCAGATGTAACCGATCTTGTATCTATCGCACGTGGTGTGGTTGATGCTGGTGCAGATGGGTTGGCGCTCATCAATACCGTGCTTGGAATGGTAATAAACATTGACACTATGCGCCCACATCTTGGTGGAAAAACCGGTGGACTATCAGGTCCAGCAATTCGCCCAATTGCGGTTCGTGCCGTTTATCAAGTTCATGCGGCACTTCCAAATACTCCAATTCTTGGAATGGGTGGAGTCGCAAGTGGTAGAGATGCTTTGGAAATGATTCTCGCCGGTGCAAGTGGAGTGTCTATTGGTACCGCAAGTTTCGGAAATCCAACCGCGATCATGTCGATTCAAAATGAGTTGAAACAACTTCTGATTGATCGAGGATTCACCTCATTAAAACAAGCTATTGGGTACGCGCACCGCGCAGAAACGGCAGAATCTAATGAGTAAAGCACCGATTGTCTTAGCGGTAGATACACCAGATCTCTCAACTGCAGTCGCGTGGGTACAAGCAACTCAAGACTCTGTCTCAGTTTTTAAGCTTGGTTTGGAGTTCTTTCTTACCTTTGGTTCAGATGGCGTCAAAGCGATTAAAGATGTCACAGATTCCGATATTTTCCTAGATTTAAAACTTCACGATATTCCGCACACAGTTAGTGGGGCGGCAACAGCAATTTCTCACTTAGCTCCAAAGTTCTTAACGGTGCATGCATCTGGCGGTTCTGCAATGATAAAGGCGGCGGTTGATGCCGTGCCCAACACATTCATCACGGGTGTAACTATTCTTACCTCACTGTCGGAAGATGATGTGAAGGAAATTGGGTTTGCCTCTAATGCTCTGACATCAGCTGTGGGATTAGCAACTGTGGCGACCAAAGCAGGAGCTCGAGCCATAGTTTGTTCGCCATTAGAAATCGCCGCTATTCGATCATCCGTTGGTGCAGATCCAGTGATCATTACCCCGGGAGTTCGCCCAGCAGATTCAACAAAAAGTGATGATCAGGTTCGCACAATGACGCCTCGGGCTGCGATCGATGCTGGAGCTTCCTTTGTCGTTATCGGTCGACCAATAACTCAAAGCTGGAGTGAAGGATCTAACGCCATGCGTGAACGGGCCGCGCAAATAGCTGCTGATTTAATTTAGTCATTTTCCCACTAGATTTAGCCCATGGGATTGCCACCGAAGTTAACTGACGCACAACGCCAGGAGGCTCTCTTAAAGGCTGCCGCTTCTCGCAAAAGGCGGGCTGAAGTTAAGATCAAAATCAAAAATGGTGAGTTCTCGATTGATACAGTTCTTGAAATTTCAAAGACCGAAGACGCCATTGCCAAAATGCGAGTGAAAGAACTTCTCGAGTCCATGAATGGCGTAGGAAAAATACGCGCCCAATCCCTAATGGAGCGGTTAAATATTTCGCCAACACGTAGGATTCAGGGTCTTGGTCGCCATCAAATTAAGGAATTACGTAACGAGTTTATGAAATCAGAACACGCAATTAAGCCTGGGAAGTTACTGGTGCTTTCGGGTCCGGGTGGTGTTGGTAAAAGTACCGTTGCCCAACAACTGCGTGAAGCTGGAGATTTCTGGGTAAGCGTCAGTGCAACGACTAGATCTCCACGTCATGGTGAAGTCGAAGGTCATGATTATTTCTTTGTAACAGATGAAGAGTTCACCCGAATGATCAATGCAGATGAGTTTCTTGAATGGGCTGAATTTGCCGGAAATAGATATGGAACTCCTCAAGAGAAAGTTGAACAAGCGCTTCTCCTTGGTCGAAATGTTCTTCTTGAAATTGAGATTGCGGGCGCAAAGCAGGTCAAAGCCCATCTTCCACAATCTGTCTTGGTTTTCCTAGAACCTCCATCTTGGGAGGAGCTCGTATCGCGTCTTGAAGGCCGCGGAACTGATAGCCCAGAACGAAGGGCAGAACGACTAGCGCTGGCCCAAGAAGAGCTCGCGGCAGCCTCATTCTTTGATGTAGTCGTCATAAATGACCAGGTCGAGGGCGTGGTGCAGAAACTGATAGAGTTAGCCCATAGTTAAGCAGTAAGTAAGTAACTCAGATTTGATACAAGAAGCGGGGACACCATGGATGGCATTACAAATCCACCGATTGACGAACTTCTAGACAAGAGCGGTTCTAAGTACAGCCTTGTTCTATACGCAGCAAAGCGTGCTCGTCAGATCAACGCTTACTACTCTCAACTTGGTGAAGGTCTTCTAGAGTACGTAGGGCCACTAGTTGAAACACATGTGCACGAGAAGCCTCTTTCAATCGCACTTCGCGAAATCAATGAGGGTCTTCTTACAATCGAAAACCTCGAGCCAACAGCTTAATTTTTCTTCACCATGTCACTTCTAGGCCGTGAGGTTATTCTCGGCGTTGGTGGCGGAATTGCAGCATACAAATCCTGCGAACTTTTGCGTCGATTGCAGGACCGCGGATATGTAATCACAGTAGTACCCACGCCTTCATCGCTTAACTTTGTTGGTACAGCTACTTGGGAAGCGCTATCTGGACGTCCGGTAAACACACAAGTGTGGGAGAGCGTTCACACTGTTCCTCATATTGCTTTAGCAGAACGAGCCAACTTCTTCTTGATCGCTCCAGCAACCGCTGATCTCATCGCACGAATTGCCCAGGGCAGAGCTGATGATCTTCTTACCAATCTGATTCTTGCCTCGGATGCACCCAAAATGATTGTGCCGGCCATGCACCCATCTATGTGGCTTGATCCCGCAACCGTTGCAAATGTAAAAACATTGCGAGATCGCGGCTTCATTGTTATGGATCCTGAAGTTGGTCGCCTAACTGGTTCAGATATTGGGCCAGGAAGATTCCCAGAAGTTCCAACAATTATTGAGAATTTTGATCAGGTTACAGGGCATGTGCAGGACCTGAAAGGCAAGAAGGTTCTAGTTACCGCTGGTGGTACTAGAGAAGCGATTGATCCAGTTAGATTTATTGGAAATAAGTCTTCAGGTAAGCAAGGAATCGCGATAGCAAAGGCTGCACACATGCGTGGAGCAGATGTTCATTTGATCGCAGCAAACTTTGATACAAGCGATCTACAAGGTATCGCTGTAACCAATGTCGAAAATACCCAAGAGATGCAGTTGGCGCTTAATGAACATTTTGATTCATGCGATATTTTGATCATGAGTGCAGCAGTTTCGGATGCACGTCCAAAAATCTCTGCCACAGATAAGATAAAAAAGGCGTTGCTCGGCAGCATCGAACTAGAAGTAAACCCAGATCTTTTGGCTGGCGTCGCTGCGCGAAAGAAGCACCAAGTGATTATTGGTTTCGCTGCAGAAACTAAGGACCACCTGCAAGAGGCTCGCAGAAAGTTAGAGTCCAAAGGCCTGGATTTGATCTACGTGAACGATGTTTCTGGCGGGGCGATATTCGGCCAGGAGCAGACTATGGGTACCATTCTCCTACGCAATGATGCGGATATAGCGGTCAAGGAAGTCTCCAAAGACGCTCTCGGAAATTTACTTCTTGATCAGGCCATCCGGCAGTTAGGTTAAACAATGTCAAAGCGACTTTTTACTTCTGAATCTGTTACCGAAGGACACCCAGACAAGATTGCGGATGCAATCTCTGATGCAGTTCTTGACTCGCTTTTGTCCCAAGATAAGTCCAGCCGTGTTGCTGTTGAAACGCTCATTACAACAGGTCAGGTTCATGTTGCCGGTGAAGTTACAACTAATGGCTATGCCGATGTGAATGGAATCGTTCGTGACACGGTATTGAATATTGGATACGACTCCTCGGATAAAGGTTTTGACGGAAATAGTTGTGGAGTATCGATCTCGATCGGTCAGCAATCTCAAGACATTGCACAAGGTGTAGATGATGCATATGAACACCGTGTAAGTTCTGCGGTCGATCCTTTAGATCTACAAGGTGCAGGTGACCAAGGTTTGATGTTTGGTTATGCATGCGATGACACAAAGGAGCTTATGCCTTTGCCAATTTGGTTGGCTCATGCGCTTGCTCAACAATTAACAAAGGTTCGCAAATCAGGTGCTCTCGCATATCTTCGTCCAGACGGAAAAACGCAGGTAACGATTGAATATGACGGTGATCGTGCAGTGGCTTTAAACACCGTTGTAATCTCAAGCCAACACTCTGAGGATGTAGATGTTGTTAAGCAACTAACTCCCGAGATCATTGAGCAGGTTATTGATCCTATTTTGGCAACTATCGATCTTCCAAAAAGTGATTTGCGAACATTGATTAATCCAACAGGTCGATTTGTAATTGGTGGCCCTATGGGTGATGCGGGCTTAACTGGCCGCAAGATCATTGTTGATACCTACGGTGGAATGGCTCGCCACGGAGGCGGAGCTTTCAGTGGAAAGGATCCCTCAAAGGTTGATCGTTCCGCTGCATATGCCATGCGTTGGGTTGCAAAGAATGTTGTTGCAGCAGGTCTTGCTCGCCGATGCGAAGTTCAAGTTGCTTATGCAATTGGTAAAGCACAGCCTGTTGGAGTGTTTGTTGAAACATTTGGAACTGAAACTGTTCCGGTTGCAAAGATTCAGGACGCGGTTTTGTCGGTCTTTGATTTAAGACCTGCAGCAATTATTCGCGATCTAGAACTTCTGCGTCCTATTTATTCACTAACAAGTGCCTATGGACACTTCGGTCGTGAACTTCCTGAGTTTGCTTGGGAACGTACCGATCGAGTTTCTGCACTTCAAAACGCAATCAAGTAGTCGGTGGCAACTCCAAGGCTCTTCAAGTTAAAGGCTGAAGTTGCATCCGCACCTTCTGGCCCCTCTGCTTTGGTTTTACCCGTCGCGCGTATTCGAGTAGATACAGGCGTCTTTCATTTAGATCAGTTGTATGACTATGCCATTCCGCAGCGAATCAGCGATTCCATACAGATTGGCGTTCGTGTACAGGTTCCATTTGGAACACGTGATGTAGAAGGCATCGTTGTTGATCGAGTAACGCATCCAGAACGTGCGGGGGAGTTAAAAAGTATTACAAAGGCATTGTCAGCTATTCCAGTGGCTACCGTTGATTCCTTACGATTGATCGACGCTATCGCAAAACTTTATGCCTGTAATCCTTGGGATGTGATTCGATCAGCGATTCCACCACGTATCGCATCAATAGATAAAGCCTTCTCAAATCACAATAGTCGTACAAAGGTAAATGGCAAAGGCAGTGTGATATTCGAAACTCTGCATCCTTTTGTCGCGGCACATGAACAAATTGCCACGCTTGTTCAACAACAGACCAAGGGTGGCTCTGTTCTAGTAGTTGCTCCTGATGAGTCTGATGTCGATTTGATTTGTGAATCGCTGGTCTCCAAAGGTTATAAGCCGCTAAAAATCACCGCGGCAATGCCACGTGATGATCGCTATGCAAATTACTTGAATGCAATGAATCAAGAAGATTCAATTGTTGTTGGGACCCGAAGTGCTATTTATGTTCCAGTAAATAATTTGGCGTCAATAATTGTTTTCAAGGAGTCATCACTTGATCACTATGAGCTTCGTTCTCCGGGATGGAATACTCGAGTTGTTGCGATTCTGCGATCAAGAATGGAAAATCTCAATGTCGTGCTAACAGGATTTTCACCCTCTGTGGAGATTGCCTTGCAGATTGAAAACAGAGAGGTTGAATATAGAAACTCACGGGAGAATGTTTCAGTTAAGGCCTTCTCACCATCTGATGGTTCTTTATTGCCGGGTCGCATTTTTACAGATATCAGATCTGCTCTAAAAGATGGGCCTGTTCTTTTTATAGCCCCACGTAAGGGTTATGGCAATGCAGTTCTCTGCGCACATTGTCGAAACATTGCTCTGTGTTCTTGTGGAGGAAGACTCGCTGTATCCACGAAGGGTGGAGATCCCACATGCGTTCACTGCGGGACCAAGTTTGAACAATGGAAGTGCAACTTTTGTCATAGGGATAAGCCATACCTTGCCTCGCGAGGAATTGAACGCGCATCTGAAGAGATTTCTCGAGCCTTTCCGGGTTTTCCAGTCGTTATCTCTGCCGGAGATGTCATTAAGAAGCGAATTGAAAACAAGCCATCCTTAGTTCTTGCTACACCGGGCTCACAGCCACAGGTATCTAGTGGTTACTCCGCGGTGGTGATTCTGGATGCAACACGTTTCTTCGCCCACACGGATGTGCGAACAGCAGAACGCGCGCGTGAACTCTTTCTCGAGATTTCTTCATTGATCTCAAAAAGAGGAAAAGTATTGCTTGTTATTGATGATTCGCATCCAATAGTTTCTAGCATTGCACGATGGAATGTTGCACCACTTCTGAAGCGTGAACTTGCCGAGCGACAAGAGCTCTTATTGCCACCATATTCAACTTCTGCTGTACTGGTGATGGACCAACTCTCTGCAACTCAAATTCATTCTGGATTAAGGAAATCGATCGACCAAGGAAGAATGCCTAGTTCGATGCGAATATTCGGTCCCACGGTAATCGCCAAAGGGCAAGCCAAAATTGTTCTGCATGTTGAAAATCAGCAGGCTGAAGATATGATCGCAGGGCTTCATGAACTGCAAAGACGCCGAAGCATCTCCAAGAAGGAGCTCTTCACGCTAAGAATCAATCCATATTCTCTATAGTCAATTGGTAGTATTTGGGTATGTCGATTCAAGAAATTCGCTTCTTTGGTGACCCAGTCCTAACGACTCCGGCTTCACCAGTTGTCGATTTCGATAAAGAGTTACGCGTTCTTGTACAAGATTTAACTGACACCATGTTGGACGCCCCTGGGGCTGGCTTAGCGGCGCCTCAAATCGGCGTTTCGCTCCGAGTCTTTGTATGGGATGTTGATGAGGCGCTTGGCCATTTGATTAATCCTGTTCTAACTCTCAGCGAAGAGATGCAAGATGGGGAAGAGGGTTGTCTATCATTCCCAGAAATTCGATATGAAACCCCTCGTGCGATGCGAGCAGTAGCCAAGGGTTTCAATATGTACGGCGAGCCTATTACCGTGGAAGGTAGTGAATTCCTTGCTCGTGCTTTACAACATGAAACAGATCATCTCAATGGAATTTTATTTATTGACAAGTTGTCGGCCGAAGATCGCAAACTAGCAATGAAAGAGATTCGCGAATCTGAGTGGTTCAACTTGGCATCCGAGCAGGGACAGAAGATCGAAGTTAAAGATTCACCGCACACTATTTTCGGACGGATTTCTTAGTGCGGATCGGAGTAGCCGCTACTCCGGATGTAGCAATTCCAACTTTGGATTGGTTACTGCAATCCGAGCACTCAATAGCGCTAGTTATAACTCAACCCGATAGACCAGCTGGACGTGGTCGGCAGCTGACGCAAACAGTTGTGGGCGATTGGGCTCAAAAACATAATCTCGAACTCTTCAAACCAGAAAATTCCGCCGAACTAGTCGGAAAGATTGAAAATCTAGATTTAATTCTAACTATTGGTTATGGTGTTTTATTGCCCGAGAAGATTCTGGCACTACCTAAGTATGGTTTTTTGAACCTTCACTTTTCATTACTTCCCGCATACCGAGGCGCTGCACCAGCGCAACGCGCGCTCCATAATGGTGAAACAACAACTGGAGTTTCCGTCTTCAAATTGGATAAGGGAATGGATACGGGTCCGATCTACTCTCAAGAATCTATTGCTATAGATCCGCAATGGAGAAGCTTTGAGTTATTGCGTGAACTTTCCATATTGGGTCCAAAAACGGTAGCGAATGCTCTGGCGCAAATTGAAAAGGGAGCTGAACCAAAGATTCAATCCGGAATCTCATCGATTGCTCCAAAAATCACAAAGGTTGAGGCAAAGATAGATTTCATGAGCAGTGCTTCCTTAGTCGTCAATGCGATTCGCGCTTTTACCTATGAACCAGGTGCTTGGACGCTCTGGAAGGGTGAGCCATTCAAAATTACTGCCGCAAAAATTTCAGCTGAAAGTTATAAGAAACCTGCAGAAATTTATGTTGCAGATAGCCAAGTGTTTGTTGGCACTGCAGATAGCTGTATCGAAATTTTGAGTGTGATCCCTGCAGGTAAAAAGGAAATGAGCGCAATCGATTGGGCCAGAGGAGCCCGACTTACAGGTGGTGAACTCTTTGGCTGAGGCACGCAGAAATACATTCAAATCTCCAAAGCCAGATGCATCACGATTGCTAGCATTTGATCTCCTAACCGAGGTAAATCGAAATGAGGGTTACTCAAACCTCTTGCTTCCACAAGCTTTGAATGCGAGCAAGCTTGAGGAAAGAGATCGCGCTTTAGTTACTGAACTCTTATACGGAACCATACGTATGCAAGGAAAGCACGATTGGGTGCTATCGCAAATAAGTGATCGTCCTTGGGGTGAAGTGGATCCTGGAATCGTTGATATTTGCCGTCTTGGCGTACATCAAATACATGAGATGCGAATTCCCGATCACGCTGCGGTAGCTGCAACTGTAGAGGTAGCAAGAAAACGAATAGGTGAATCAAAGGCTAGTTTCGTAAATGCATTGCTCAGAAGTGTGACTCGTAGATCAATTGATGATTGGTTCGAACCGTTACAACATGTTAAGGATCCAGTAGAGCGTTCATCAATTCAGTATTCGCACCCCGAATGGATCGTTTCTGCCTACTTCGACTTACTAAAGAATTGGGATGATGTTGAAGCGGCTCTAACAATAAATAACCAAGCAGCACTACCAACCCTCGTATCTTGGCCTGGAATCTCAACCCAACAAGATCTAATTAATCTTGGGGGAGCACCAACTGAATTCTCCTCATTTGGTGCGCACTGGAAGGGAAATCCGGGATCCTTAGATCTAATCAAAGATCGCAAGATTGGTGTTCAAGATGAAGGATCGCAACTAGTCGCAGATGTTTTTGCTAAGGCGGCCAAAGGTCAGCGTTGGCTAGATCTGTGCGCTGGTCCGGGAGGAAAAGCTGCATTACTTTCAAGCATTGCTCGGCAGCGAGGAATTACCTTCACGGCAAATGAATTCTCAGCACCACGAGCAGAACTAGTTAAGCAAGTTGTTCGCGGCGATCGCGTACTAGTTGGCGATGGACGTGAGATCGATACAATCGGCGAAACATTTGATGCTATTTTGATTGATGCACCTTGCACGGGTTTAGGAGCTCTACGTCGACGCCCTGAAGTTCGATGGCGCCGTACATTGCAAGATCTTCGTGCACTCACTCAATTACAACGAGAGCTTGTTGAGTCTGCGATAAACACACTGAGCCCCGGAGGCATCCTTGGGTATGCGACATGTTCACCGCATTTGGCGGAAACAAGCATTCAGGTTTCAGATATTAAGAAGCACCATCCTGAGTTAACCCAAATCGATGTTGCTGAATATCTCCCAGCTAATCTCTCAGAGGCCAATCGTGAGGGAGCCATGTCGTTATGGACGCACAAACACGGAACAGACGCCATGTACTTAGCTATTTTTCAAAAGATAGACGGCTAATATTCGGTAATGACTAAAGATATTCGCATTACTCCAAGCATCCTGAACGCAGATTTCTCGAGGTTAGATCAGGAGATTGAAAGTATTGCTGGAGTCTCAGATTTAATACATCTAGATGTCATGGATGATGTATTTGTTCCTAACTTCACCTTTGATTTTGAAGCAGCATCTAAAATAATCAGAAATACATCCATAGGCGTTGATGCTCACTTAATGGTTGCCGATGTAGACGAAATAGCCGTTCAGTATGCAGAGATCGGTTGTGCTTCAGTAACAATTCATGCTGAGGCTACACAGAATATCCCGCAGACACTAAAGAACATTCGTAAGGCCGGGTCACGTTCTAGTTTGGGTATCAAGCCCAACACAGACATTTCACAATATGCGTCAATCGTTGATGATGTTGATATGTTCCTGATTATGACCGTTGAGCCTGGTTTTGGTGGACAAAAATTCATGGAAAACATGATGGAGAAGGTTCAGCGCACCCGACAGATGATTGGGGATCGGCCTATCTGGTTACAGGTAGATGGAGGAATCTCTATGAGCACAATCCAGATTGCACTTGAGGCGGGCGCAGATACCTTTGTAGTTGGAAGTGCGGTCTTCAACTCACCAGATCCTGCAAAAATGGTTGAAACAATCAGAGAGTTCGCACAGGGGCTAACTAAATGAATTTGATTAAGTGGTTATTTGAGACAAATCTTCATTTCGGCAGTAAATCCATTCCACTCCGTGAGGTATTGGGCGGAACGCTTGGTTTAACAAGTGCAATTTTAGGAGCGCGACGCAAAGTTTCTGCTTGGCCTATTGGTATAGCTGGAGATGCTCTTTTGTTTACAGTTTTTCTAGGCGCTGTATTTGCCTATAAAGATCAACCTTCAGAAAATTTCTACGGTCAAGCAAGTCGCAATCTTTTGCTGATTGTCGTTAGCGTCTATGGATGGGTGAAGTGGTCCAGAAATCGTCGAGTAGATGGTTCAACGCATTCTGCAGTGAGCCCACGTTGGACTACTTCCAAAGAAAAAATGATTCTGATTCCAGCTGTCGTTATTTTCTTCTTGGCATCGATGCAGATATTTAAGCATCTCGGAGAATCCGGAACATGGCTCTTTGTTGATACCTGGATCTTCACCGGAACTGCATTAGCGACTTTTGGTATGAGTCGAGGTTATGTTGAGTTTTGGCTCGTTTGGATCGCCGTAGATCTGGTCGGTGTTCCATTCGCTTTTAAGAATGGTTACTACCCAACAGGCACCTTGTATGCAATTTATTTGCCATTTGTGATCTGGGGCTTTGTTTCTTGGTTAAAGATCTCTCGGAATGAAGTAAATACTGAGCCGCGCGCACATTAGTTCTAGTAAACTTAGGCTATGAAAAGCTTTGAATCACTCTGGGCCGAGCTCAGCGAAAAAGCAGTTTCTCGTCCAGAGGGTTCCGGAACGGTTGCTGCTATCGATGCTGGTGTTCACGCAATCGGCAAGAAGATTCTCGAAGAAGCAGGCGAAGTGTGGTTGGCCGCAGAACATGAGTCTGACGATGCTCTAGCTGAGGAAATTAGTCAGCTTATTTATCATCTACAGACCTTGATGCTTGCTCGAGGTTTAACCATCAACGATGTTTACAAGTTTCTTTAGGAGAACAAATGTTACGAATTGCGGTTCCTAATAAGGGCTCATTAGCAGATAGTTCAATTGCAATCCTGAAAGAGGCTGGATATCGGCAACGGTCAGATAGTCGCGATCTAGTTCTAATTGATAACGATAATTCAGTCGAATTTTACTATCTACGTCCACGTGACATCGCCGTATACGTTGGCTCAGGTGAACTTGAGGCTGGTATTACGGGAAGAGATTTGTTGATCGATTCAGCTGCAATGGCAGATGAAATCCTTTCACTGGATTTCGGTAGTTCGACATTTCGCTTTGCAGGACCAGCGGATAAAGAATGGTCAATAGATAAAATCGCGGGAAAACGCGTAGCAACGGCTTATCCAGGTTTAGTTGCGCACAGCTTGAAATCACTAGGGATTTCAGCAGAGATCGTTAGATTAGATGGTGCGGTAGAAAGTTCGGTTCGTCTTGGTGTTGCTGATGTAATTGCCGACGTAGTCAGCACGGGTAACACATTACGTCAGGCAGGTTTGAAAGTATTTGGAGATCCAATCCTGACAAGCGAGGCGGTCGTTATCACTCGAAAAGGTGCATCGATTCCGGCTGAACTTGAAATTTTAATTCGTCGTCTACAGGGTGTTGTAACTGCACGACGTTATGTTTTGCTTGATTACGATGTACCAAAAGATTTGGTTGATAAGGCGTGTGCAATTACTCCAGGACTAGAGTCTCCAACGATTTCACCTTTGCAAAAACAGGATTGGGTTGCGGTCCGAGCTATGGTTTTGCGCAAAGAGACAAATCGTGTGATGGATGAACTGTGGGCTGTTGGTGCTCGTGGGATCCTAGTTACAGATATCCACGCCTGTCGTCTTTAAAGCTTAGATCTCACCTATTAAAGTCAGGACCGATTTGAGTGATGGTTCATTTATTGAGTGATCGGCTGCTGCCGCAACAATAGGTTTAGCTTTAAATGCAATACTGATTCCGGCTATTTCCATCATGTCCAAGTCATTTGCACCATCGCCTATAGCGACAGTATTTTTCAAATCAACTTCACATTCTGCGGCGAATTCACGCAAGGCCGTTGCTTTAGCCGCTCGGTCAATAATCTTTCCAACAACCTTGCCGGTTAATACGCCGTCGACAATATCTAATTTATTAGCTTTGTAATGTTTGATTTTAAGTTCATTAACCAAGGGCTGCAAAATATCGATAAACCCCCCAGATACAAGGGCCACACAATGGCCCTTTGCGTGAAGAGTTTCAACCAATTCAGCAGCTCCATCAGTTAGAAGAATCTCCGAGCGAACATCGGCGATTACCGATTCCGAAAGGCCACTCAATAGCAGAACACGTGCTCGCAAACTTTCTTCGAAATCTAATTCACCACGCATTGCCGATTCAGTAATCAACGCAACTTCCGCTAAAACTCCCGCTTTGGCCGCTAATAATTCAATGGCTTCCTGTTGAATAAATGTCGAATCAACATCCATTTGCACAAGTCGCTTGGGGATAGTCATTTATCCGTGAGCCTTTATAGAAAGCTTAGATCCATCCTCGAAACTGGTGGAAGTAAAAACATTTGAACAAAGATTCATAGTTGTACCGGAAAGACTGAAACACAGAGTCAAAGGATTGCTTGCCAAGCGAACGACACTTTCTATATTCGCATCCAAAGATTGAACCAGACTAGTTATCTCGAAGATTGTTTTAGGATGAAGCTTTTCAGAAGTGACCACGACATCAACCAAATCAGAGTTTGCTAGCGTGATAGTTCGTGCTGCAAAGAGGGTTGCTATGTCCACTTCATTACTTGTTGCACACTCTTCAAGGTCGGTTTCTATCGCCTTTTGATGAGAAGGATTAAGACCGATCAATACAGTCAAAATCAATCTGTCGCTAATAATCAGCTGCTCAATATCCAAAATCGTTATGGCAAAAGGGGAGAGCGTCTCAAATAAGGCTGAGGCAATACCTGGTTTATCCAATCCAGTCAGAAGGATCAAACCCGTGAATTGCTCGTTATTGTCAGTATTAAGTGTCATAAGAAGGCAAGGTTATCGCGAATCACTATCGCTATAGGCGAGGCTTTTAGGCCTTCGGGAGTTATTTGCCACTATCTTTTGCATCTATGAGCAGCACAGTCCTGGCCCTGAACGACGTAACGGTGCGTCGAGGAGATCGAGATATTCTCGGTCCGATTAACTTCTCCATATCTCAAGGAGAACGTTGGGTCGTCTTAGGTCCTAACGGTGCAGGTAAATCAACTTTGCTTCAAATTCTTGCGACCAAAATTTTCCCAACTCAGGGACAGGTGCGAGTACTTGATAAAGAAATGGGAAAAGTAGATCTCTTTGAATTACGAACTCGTATCGGAATCTGCGGATCTGTAATCGCTGAGGACATTCCTTTTGATGAGACGGTAAAGGATGTTGTCCTAACAGCGGCATACGCGATCCTGGGTCGTTGGAATGAAAGCTATGACCTTTGGGATGAGTCTCGTGCCATGGCTCTGCTTACAACCTTTGGCGTTAGAGAGTTGGGAGATCGCCTTTACGGAACCCTTAGTGAGGGTGAAAAAAAACGAGTGCAGATTTCTCGCGCTTTGATGACAGATCCCGAACTACTTTTACTAGATGAGCCTGCCGCTGGATTAGATCTGGGCGGACGAGAAGATCTCTTGCAACGTTTTGCCAATTTTTCCGCAGATCCATCGGCGCCAGCGACTATTTTGGTTACTCACCACATTGAGGAAATTCCAGTCGGAACCACGCACGCCTTATTGCTAAAGGATGGAGCAATAGCTGTCTCTGGTCCTATAGATCAGGTGATTACCTCAGAACACGTCTCAGCGGTTTTTGGAACATCTATCTCTGTGACACCAGAGTCAGGCCGCTTTTTTGCACGCGCCACTCTTTAATCAGCTGCACCCAGAGTGGCAAGAACTCTTACATCCTCATAAAGAGTTAATTGATTCAATAGATTCGAAAATCTCCAAAACCTCAATCGCTCCAGATCGTGAAAACATTTTTCGCACTTTAAAGAAGTCGCCTAGTACGACAAAGGTTGTGATCTTCGGTCAAGATCCTTATCCGACCGCAGGACATGCTCATGGTTTAGCTTTCTCAGTCGATCAAAGTGTTTCCAAGCTGCCAGCATCTCTACGCAATATCTTTGAAGAACTAGCAACAGATTTAGGTAGCGCCAAGAGAACGAACGGCGATCTCTCCGATTGGTCAGATCAGGGTGTGCTCTTACTCAATCGCATTCTGACAACAGAAGTTGGCAGCTCTATGGCCCATGCACACCTTGGCTGGCAAGAAATCACAGCAGCAGTTGCTCACGAGCTAGGAAAAAGAGATGTTGTTGCAATTTTATGGGGCAAACCAGCAGGGGAGTTGAAGAGCTTTTTCAGAAGTGTATTTGTCATTGAATCGGCACATCCAAGTCCATTAGCCGCTTACCGTGGTTTCTTTGGCTCTAAGCCTTTCAGTCGTGCAAATCTGATTCTAGAAAATCATGGAGTTGCACCAATAAATTGGTAATAAAAAAGCCCCCGGTTTCCCAGGGGCTTTTCTTTAAACCTTCTTAGCCAATCCAAGCATTAATTGGAGATGACAGGAAGTAAATCATGAATAGACCTGAGACAAGAAGTAGCAGAGGATGAACATCCTTGCGACGACCCTGAATCAAGCGAATTACTACGTGAGAGACAAAGCCTGCACCGATACCTACTGAGATGTTGTAAGTAAATGGCATCAAGATGATTGTTAGGAATGCGGGAATAGCGATTCCATAATCTTCCCAATCAATATTCTTGATCTGTGTCATCATCAAGAAACCAACAACAACTAGTGCTGGAGTAGCAGCCTCGTAAGGGATAACTGCAACAAGTGGAGCAAGGAATGTTGTAAGTAGGAATAGAACACCTGTAACAACTGAAGCTAGACCAGTGCGAGCACCTTCGCCAACACCAGCAGCAGATTCAATGTAACTTGTGTTTGAAGAGATGCTTCCAGCTCCACCAGCAACAGCTGCAATTGAGTCAACGAACAGGATTCGCTCATTGTTAGGAATATTTCCTTGACCATCGATCAAGTCAGCTTCATGTCCAATAGCGGTAACAGTTCCAACTGTGTCGAAGAAATCTGAAAGTAGCAGTGTGAAGATGAATAGCAAACCAGTGATCAATGAGATGCGATCAAATGAACCTAGTAGATCGAACTTTCCAAATAGTGAAAAGTCTGGTGATGAGACGACATCTGAAGGCACTGCAGGAACGTTTAATCCCCACCCCTTTGGATTTACTGCACCAGTTGCACCATTGAAGTTTGGACCAATCTTGAAAGCGGATTCAATTGCAATCGCAGCGATTGTTGCCACTGTAATACCAATAAGAATCGCTCCCTTTACCTTCTTAACCATCAAACCGATGATTAAGAAAAGACCGAATGCGAATACGATTGTTGGCCAACCAACAAGAGTTCCGTTATCACCAAGTGTTACAGGTACTGGACCTGAACCTGTGCGACGAACGAAGCCCGCATCAACCAAACCAATAAGTGCGATGAATAGACCGATACCAACAGAGATAGCGACCTTAAGTTGCGCAGGAACCGCGCGGAATACCGCGGTGCGGAATCCCGTTAGAACCAAAACTGTAATGATGAGGCCTTCAATAACCACAAGACCCATTGCATCTGCCCAAGTCATCTGCGAAGCGATTCCAACTGCTACGAAGGTGTTAAGACCAAGACCGGTTGCGAGCGCCAATGGATAGTTTCCGACAACGCCCATAAGAATCGTCAAGACTCCAGCGATAAGTGCTGTCATAGCTGCGATTGCAGCAAGGTTAGGAGCGTCTCCGCCACCTAGAAACTTTCCATCGCCATCTTTAGCAAGACCGATGATTAATGGGTTCAATGCGACGATATATGCCATCGTAAAGAATGTTACGAACCCGCCACGAACTTCGCGGGCTACGGATGAGCCACGTTCTGAGATTTTAAAGAATGAATCCAGCATGGAGTCAGCCTCTCTAATTTTGTTATCGGGGGTGTTTGCGACCCCGTGTGCGAAAGGGCGCACAGCCCTGGGAAGATGTGAGGATCCTATGCGCTACCGGGAGGTAACTCGAGAAACGACTCCAAGTCCGACGGCTATTGATTGACCGATGAGCGTGGCGAAAAGCAAGGTACCAAGACCCACTGTGCCGCCTAATAGCCATCCAAGGACCAACACTGAGCCCTCAATCGCCAAGCGAACTCTTCCAATTCTGATTCCACTCCGGTGATGCAAGGCGGTCATTAAGCCATCACGGGGTCCTGGGCCCAATCCACACGTTATATAAAGGCTTGATCCAATCCCGACCATTCCAATACCTATAAGGCAGTAAATGACACCAAATATGTATGAATCGGGAGTTGGAAAAATACTCACGCCAACCTGTATCGCCGCAGCAATCAGAGCAATATTTGAGAGCGTTCCAAAACCAGGCTTTTCTCGCAATGGAATCCATAAAAGTAGAACAACCGAGCTGATTCCGAAAGTTGCCCATCCCATCGTTATATCCAAACGATTGGAGATTCCTTGCGCTAAAACTGACCATGGTGCATTACCGATATCACTTTGAATCAAAAGTGAATCGCCCAAGCCAAATATAAAGAGTCCAAAGAAAAGAACACCGATACGCAAAGGTGACAAATCCCAGCGAGATTTAGCTGTCCATGGTGTTTGAGGAACTGTTTTATGAGGACGCAGGAACTCTAAGAAGGGATTAGACATTGAGTGAGTATAATCAGCAAATGTTTCCAGGCGTAGGCACATTGATAAATATCATCACCATTATTTCTGGGGCTTCTTTGGGTGTTTTAGTTGGTAATCGCATGATCACCAAAACCCGTACATTATTAACTGATGTGCTTGGAATGGTCACGCTACTTGGTGCAGGATCTGCGTTAATTCCATTGTGGTCCGACCGGTATACAGCGGCACTTCCCAAAGGTTGGACTCTGCTTGTAGTCCTTGGTTCATTGTTAATCGGAGGATTAATTGGTTCGGCCTTCAAACTCGAAGATCGTTTAGACGGACTCGGTGAACGTTTACGTATCCGATTCAAAGCATCAAGCGATTCTCCCTTTGTTGAAGGCTTTGTTGCTGCATCGCTTTTATTTGCAATTGGACCATTAGCAATTCTCGGAAGCATTAGCGATGGAATGGGGAACGGGATTGATCAGCTTATTTTAAAGAGCACGCTGGACTTCTTTGCCGCGATGGCCTTTGCAACATCTTTGGGTTGGGGGGTAGCTGTGTCAGCTCTTCCTGTTGGAATTTATCAAGGCCTATGGACTCTCATAGGTCTTGGTCTGGGGGAAATCCTTGATGGATATCAAGTTGATGCAATGACAGTAGTAGGTGGAATTATGCTGATCTGCATTTCATTCCGTCTGCTCAATATCAAACAAGTCGCCGTTGGGAATTTACTTCCGGCACTTGCGATCGCACCAGTTTTTGCCTTGCTAGTGCACTCTTTTTAGAAAGTCGTAGCGTCAATCACAAAGCGATACTTAACATCGCTTGCAACAGTTCGTGCATAAGCCTCATTTATATAGTCAGCTTCAATAACCTCAACATCACTTACGATTGAGTGCTTTCCACAGAAATCCAACATTTCCTGCATTTCTGGTATTCCACCGATCATTGACCCAGCAATTCTGCGGCGCCCGTTAAGTAAGGCTCCTGCGTGAACCGCATAAGGCTTACCTGGAAGTCCGATAACGACCAAGGTTCCATCAAGAGTGAGCAGATTCAAGTAATCACCAATTTCCAATTCAGCGCTTACGGTGTTAAGAATCAGATCGAACTTCTTTGCGAGTGGCTTCAAATTCTCAGCATCCTTTGTAGATACAAAATGATGAGCACCCATTGCCAAAGCATCAGCTTCTTTTGATGGTGAATGAGACAACACAGTGACCTCTGCGCCCATTGCAACTGCGAATTTAACTCCCATATGTCCAAGCCCGCCAAGGCCCATTACTGCCACCTTCATACCTGGCTTAACATTCCAGTGCTTAATAGGGGAGTACAGAGTGATTCCCGCACACAACAATGGAGCAACACCATCCATCGGTAAGTTATCCGGAATCTTAACTGCGTAATCTTCATTGATCACAAAGTTATTTGAGTATCCGCCCATAGCAACTGTCTTGCCGTCGCGTTCTAAACCGTTATATGTTCCAGTCATTCCTTCAACACAATACTGTTGTAAACCTTGCACACAGCTAGTGCAGGTACGGCAGGAATCTACGAAAACGCCAACACCGATCTTGTCACCAATTGAAAACTTGCTGACCGAATTACCAATCGCCGTTACTACACCAGCAATTTCATGACCTGGAACCATTGGGAATATGGCAGGACCCCACTCTTCGGCAACCTGGTGAATATCGCTGTGACAAATTCCTGCATATGAGATGTCTAATGCAACATCGTGCGCGCCTAAATCACGACGATCAAATTCATAGGATTCAAGTGGGCTCTTTGCTGTCTTTGCAGCATAACCACGTGATTTCATTGTTACTCCTTGAACGGTAATGGAATTGATGATGTGTGCGCCGCTCGCGATGCACGGGCAGTTACCTGACGCATATGGTGACGGCGGCACAGTACTTCATAAGCAACTTCAGCGCCTGGCGAAACATCGCCCACGACAACCTGCTCACCTTCAACAACCATGACCCCGCCAATAGTTCGAGCATTATGCGTGGCACGAGAACCACACCAGCAAAGAGCTTCCACCTGAAGGGTGTTTACGCGGTCAGCCAACTCAACTAATCGAGCCGAGCCTGGAAAGAGCTTTGTTCGGAAATCGGCAAGAATTCCAAATGCGTAAACATCAATACCTAAACCATCAACAACGCGCGCCAGTTGTTCTATCTGCTGGCTTTCATAAAATTGAGCTTCATCGCAAATGATGTAATCAATCCGTTCGCCCATTGAAAGGCGATCAACCACTAACTTGTGAATGTCCATAGTCGGGATAACTTCAATGGCAGGACTCGATAAACCAAGGCGCGAGGAGATAACACCACTACCTGCACGATCGTTGTTTGTGAAGATTAGTCCTGTACGACCACGGCTCTGATGATTATGGGCAGTTTGAAGCGCAAGGGTGGACTTACCGCTATCCATAGTTCCGCAGTAATAAATCAACTCAGCCATGGCACGCATCCTGCCATAGCCTTAAGAAAAAAGCCCTTTATCCCTTAACGCTTGTTCTAGTTGTGGCTTAAGCGCCAATGAGGCTGCAACTGAAATATGTGACGCATCACGATAGACAACATAACCATTCTGAATAGCGGGACAGAAGGAGCTACACAGCCATGAGGTTGGATCAATTTTTTGGAATCCATTGATGATTTTGACAGGGGATTTTTCTGAAGAATCACATGAATGTGAATCCCTTGATGCCAAACAATTGGGAATGTCACGAAGGGGTCTTGGAGTATCGCTTATGTAGATCAAATGATCTGAAGAACCCTTCAAATCCTTTAACAAGCGACGCTGTCCATCATCCCACCACTGTGAACGGCTTGGATATCCTGTAGGTGGAGTGAAGTATTGAAAACTGCTCATAATTACCGCGTCAGGGTGAATCTCTTTTATACGTGCAATGGAATTATCGCGCCATTGTTCGCAATGAATATTTTTGAAAGCACCTTGATCTTCTCGAGGAATATCAACAGAGGCGCACGCAGATTTAGTCAGAGAAACCAATTTATATCCACGTTCGAGTGCGATTCTCTCTAAAGCTGGGAACCACTGAGCTGCATGAGAATCTCCATACAAAACAATTGTCTTATTGGAATCTTTTACTCCATATGTACAGTCGCCTGATTTTGTTTCGCCGTAATTAACATGGCAACCATCACCATAAACAATTGGTTTTTCCATGACTTTGGTTAAGTTGAATTTGTAGGAGGTTCCTTTAACGGAAATCATTGAAGATGATGTCGCCGAGATAACAAGACCAGCGACCAATGAGGTGACCGTAGTGAGCAAGAAGAATAAGTAGACCCTTTTGCCAGCGATTTTTTTATGACGAATCGGTTGCTCAATGAATTTTGTGGTTAAGTGCGCTAAAAGAACGGTTAATAAAATACAGAAGATGCGTTCTCTGATTCTTAAAGGACGACCTAGAGCGCTGCTTGGCAAAACAAGTGCGGGCCAATGCCACAGGTAAAGCGGATAAGAAATAGCTCCCAACCATTGAGCTAAACGATTATTGCTCAGATCATTAAGGAATCGTGGCCATATTGAGATTGATCCAATAAGAAGGGCTGTTGAAACAACTGGAAGCACAGCATTTATTCCAGGGAATGCCGTGTTCTCGTCGAAGTTGAAAGTTGCCAACCCAATTCCAAGCACTCCCAGCCATGGGATAAAACGAATTCTCCACAATGAATCTGGAACAAAAAGTAATAGTGCGCCAACGCCTAACTCCCAAGCGCGTGTAGGCAATGAGTAGAAAGCCCAAATTGGTGAAGTTTGTGTCTGGTAAACCGATAGCAGTAATGATGCTGTGGTTGTGATGGATATTCCCCAGAAGATTGCTCTTTTTCCATAACGGGATAGCAACAATAAAAATATTGGCCACACGACATAGAACTGCTCTTCAACAGCTAATGACCAATAGTGAATAAATGGAGAAGGTGTCGCATTGAGATTTTGATAATCATTTTGCCACCACGCAAATAAGTAATTCGATATGTATGCAGCGGCAGCAAACAAATCGCGACCTAATGCATCGCGCGTGATGGCAGGGAGAACAAACATCCCAACGATCGCTGTTATAAAGAGAACAAATACCGAAGTTGGTAAAAGTCTCTTGATGCGACGTTGATAAAAAGCGTTTAAATCCAGAGTTCCAGATTTTTCAATCTCTCGAAGAATTAATCCAGTGATTAGATATCCGGAGATTACATAGAAGATATCTACGCCAATGAAGCCACCAGGGACCAAGCGAGCGTGAAAGATCGTAACAAGGAGAGCGGCTAAGGCTCGTAATCCTTGAATCTGAAGGATGCGCACCCTTAGGAAACTACCAGCGAAGTGATCGGGATATTTGGATATTTGGCCTGGAGAGTTGCTCTTCCAGGTAGGCCAGAGATTTCTAGAAGTGCAAGAACATGTGAAACCTCTCCACCAACTCGATGGATCAATTCAATCGCCGCACCAATCGTTCCGCCCGTTGCTAGAACATCGTCGATCAAAAGGACCTTTGCGCCTTTTGGAATCGCATCAAGATGCATCTCCAAGGTGTCGGTTCCGTATTCCAGTCCATAATTTTCAGAAATCGTTAAGTGGGGGAGTTTTCCTGCCTTGCGGATCGGGACAAAGCCGCTATGAAGTTGATTAGCGACCGCTGAAGCAAAGATAAATCCGCGTGCTTCGATTCCAGCAACTAAGGTTGAAGAATCCGCGTACGAGGCAAACTTTTCAGTTATCGCGATAAAAGCTTCGCCGTGAGCGAGCAGTGGGGTGATGTCCTGAAAACGAATTCCGGGTTTTGGATAATCAGGGATTTCGCGGATGAGCGATAGGGCATCATCAATTTTCATGTGTCCGAGAGGGGACTTGAACCCCTAATCCCTTGCGGGAACTAACACCTCAAGCTAGCGCGTCTGCCAATTCCGCCACCCGGACTAAGTGTTGGAAAAGTCTAGCAATCTGGTGACAGAATAGCGAAATGACTACATCTACTTATTCAGAGTTAGAACTAGACGCTATCCGTATTTGCCAAGAATTAATCAGAATTCCGAGCGTTAACTTCGGTGATGGCAAAGGCGATGAGAAGGATGTAGCCGAATACGTTGTTAAGCAACTTGCTGAAGTTGGCATCGAGTCAAAAATTTATGAATCAGCACCAGGTCGCTGCAATGTAATTGCACGAATTAAAGGTTCTAACCCTGATCGCGCAGGATTAGTGGTTCATGGACACCTAGATGTCGTCCCAGCCAATGCGGCCGATTGGTCGGTAGATCCATTCTCTGCTGAATTGAAGGATGGTTATATCTGGGGTCGCGGCGCAGTCGATATGAAGAATATGGATGCAATGATTCTTGCGACTGTTCGCAGTTGGGCTCGAACAGGATACGTTCCTGAACGTGACATTGTTTTAGCATTTTTTGCAGATGAAGAGGCAGGAAGCATTTACGGTTCTCATTACATGGTTAAAAACCATCCAGAAGTATTCGCTGGTTGTTCCGAGGCGGTTTCTGAAGTTGGAGGATTTTCAGTAACAGTTTCCGGCGGAAGGAGACTGTACTTAATTGAAACAGCAGAAAAAGGAATCCATTGGATGAAGCTGACTGCACATGGTCGCGCAGGACATGGATCAATGATGAACGATGAAAATGCATTGACGCGTTTGGCCGAGGCAATTTCAAAAATTGGAAAGTATGAATGGCCTCAGCGTTACAGCAAGACTGTCATTGCATTTTTCAAGCGCATCGCAGACGCAACTGGTAAGCCATACGATGAATCTGATTTACGTCCCTTGTTAAAGGAAATTGGATTCGCATCAAGCATGATCGGTGCAACATTGCAGAACACGGCAAATCCAACGATGCTCGACGCGGGCTACAAGGCAAATGTGATTCCAGGATCTGCAAGTGCCGTAGTAGATGGTCGTTTTATCCCTGGCTTTGAGGATGAACTCAACAGCACGATCAAAGAATTAATTGGCGAGCACATTACGATCGAGACAATTACACGCGATAAGGCGCTAGAAGTTCCATTTGAGGGCGACCTTGTTGAAGCTATGTGCAACGCCCTGATCAAGGAGGACTCTGTCGCAATCCCTGTTCCTTATGTAATGAGCGGTGGAACTGACAACAAAGCCTTGGCCGACATTGGAATCATTGGATATGGGTTCTCACCATTAAAATTGGATGAAGATTTCAACTTCGCGGCGATGTTCCACGGTGTTGATGAACGAGTTCCGGTAGAAGGTCTAGTTTTCGGCGCAAGAGTTTTAAAGGATTTCTTAGAAAACGCCTAAGCGCTTACATCGTTTAATGCACTGCGAACGATTTCAGGAAGTGAAATCTCTTCGCTCTTAAGCACGCCACGAAGTTGTGCACCAGTTCGGGCTCCAATTAAGGAGGTTGTGACTCCTGGTGCATCTCGAACCCAAGCTAATGCAACCTCTAAAGGTGAAAACCCGAGACCTTCGGCCGCAACTGCAACCGCTTCGACAATTCGTGAAGAGCGAGAATCTAAATAAGGTTCTATGTGCTTGGCAAAGTGTGGTGCAGCACCTCGAGAATCACTTGGAATTCCCTTTCGGTACTTTCCGGTCAAAACTCCACGAGCCAAAGGTGCCCATGCCAAGAATCCCAAACCGCATTCTTGAGCAGCATCTAGTACCTCGATTTCAACTTCGCGGTTAAGAAGTGAGTACTCGTTTTGAATAGTTGTTAGTGGCGCTTTCATCGAATTGGACTGTTGCTTGGTAGCAGCACGTGCAATCTGCCAACCGGAATAGTTGCTAATACCGACATATCGCGCGCGACCAGTTGTATATGCATAATCCAAAGCAGACAAAGTGTCATCTAGGGGAGTGGATTCATCCCAAGCATGAACCTGCCAAACATCTACAAAATCAGTACCCAAACGTGAAAGAGACTTATCGAGATCGGCAATTAAATTGTGTCGTGAGGCATCGACACTTCTAGCTCCATTAGAAAAGCTGATTCCAGCTTTTGTGGCGATTACTACCTCATCGCGGTTAAACAAGGTTCCGATTAAACCGCCGATTACCCGTTCGCTATCGCCATCACCGTACGTTGCCGCGGTATCAATGAAATTTCCACCCGCATCTAGAAATGCGCGGCATTGGTCTGCCGCCTCTATTTCATCGGTATCTCGACCCCAAGTCATCGTGCCAAGACCTAGTCGTGACAGTGAAAGTCCGCTAACTCCCGCTCTACGCATTTCCATGAGACGACCCTAGCAAGACGTGAGCTCAAAAGCTGCGATAGCCTTTCATTTATGCGATTGGTTTTGATACGACATGCACATTCAGAGGCCAATGCTGCTGGTGTTTTATCTGGGCGGCTACCCAACGTTCATCTCTCAGAAAAAGGGATCGAGCAAGCTAATAACCTTGCAAGGAGACTCGGCGCTTTTCCAATTTCCGAAATGCGTATAAGCCCGATGGAAAGATGTTTTGAAACGGTTCATCCGTGGATCAATGAGTTCATTATTCCGAAGTTCTCAAATTTTGAAGCTGTCATTGATCCCGACTTAACTGAAGTTGATTACGGAACGTGGAGCGGACGCAAACTGTCAGTATTGAGCAAGAATAAATTATGGAAAACCGTTCAGGAATCACCCAGTCGCATGTACTTTCCATCTGGCGAAGGAATTGCACAAATGCAATCCCGAGCAATGCAGTCCGTGCATGAACTTGTTTCAGTCAAGAAAAAGGGTGCTGCAGTCATCGTAAGTCATGGTGACGTTATCAAGTCCATCATTGCATCCGCTTTAGGCATGCATCTAGATGAGTTCCAGAGAATTATTATCGATCCAGCTTCAGTATCAATTCTTGAGTATTCGAGTATTAAGCCGAGAGTTATCCTTCTGAATGATTCACGAGCAACTGTTACCGATCTTCTAATCGCGGCCCCAAGATCCAAAAATCTTCTAGGTGGGGGATCAGGTCGATGAGACACACATTTAGCGATCCCGATCGTTTTGTTTCAGGAACGGTAGGAGAGCCCGGTGAACGAGCATTCTTTATTCAAGCAACGGCAGGGAATCGAACAACCTCTGTAGCCCTTGAAAAGGCGCAAGTTCAAGCGATATCTGCTCGATTAGAAATAATGGTTTCTGAGGTTAGAAAGTCCGACCCTCTTGTATCTATTCTCAAAACTCCGCATGATGATTTACCCCTTGAATCACCCATAGATTCAGAGTTCCAAGTCGGTGCTATTTCTCTAGCGTGGGATGAAGAGTCGCAAAGGATTTGCCTAGAACTCTACGAACTAGAGGAGGATGAAGAGGATTTAGATGGAGAAGTTTTAGAGGTAAACATAACTCTTGGGGCTGCAATGGCTTTTGCTGCTCGATCTAAAGCTGTGGTTAACGCTGGAAGAGTGCCCTGTCCATTCTGTGCCATACCGATTGATCCAAGAGGACATCTATGTCCGAGGGCAAATGGCTACCGACGATAATCAACTAATACTTTCGCAAGGCGATTTAAAGGTAACGGGTCGCCTAGTTGATGCTTCAAATGCAACTTTGTATGCAACTGCAACCCACAATGACAATGAAGTTACCTGTATATATAAGCCTATTGCCGGAGAAAGGCCACTTTGGGATTTTTCAGATGGCTCTTTGGCGCATCGCGAGTTTGCTGCCTATCTTGTTAGTGAAGCTTTGGGGTTTCATCTAGTGCCATTAACGATCCTGCGCGATGGTCCGTACGGATTTGGAATGGTTCAACAATGGATCAACATCGATGAGTCAATAAATCTCGGTGAGTTTTTTTCTACTGATCATCCTCAATTACGTTCGATGGCACTCTTTGACGCCATTATCAATAATACAGATCGAAAAATCGGACATTTACTACCGATAGACAATGAAACGATTTTTGGTTGCGATCATGGAGTGACCTTTCATCCGGAAGACAAACTTCGAACTGTTTTGTGGCAATGGGCCGATGAACCTTTTAATGAATCAGAAATACAGTTACTCCAAAAAGCGAGCGAACTTTTGAATGGTGAATTGGCCAAGGAATTGGAGCCATTCTTAACTCAACAGGAGATTGAAACGACACTCACAAGGGTTCACAATTTGCTAATTACCGGGCGCTTTCCTTTGCCGAATCCAAACTGGCCTGCGGTTCCTTGGCCAGCCTTCTAATTACCTAATACGATACGCATATGAATTCTTGGTCCGAGGTAGCGATCCCTGGAATTCCTCATACCTTTAAGAGACCAGCGCTACAGCTGATGGATTCTGCGGCGCGAGAAAAATTGGTTGTTGAATCCAAACCCTTGTATCGAATGTATGTATGTGGAATTACTCCATACGATGCAACTCATCTTGGCCATGCCGCTACATATTTAACCTTTGACTTAATAAATCGGTACTTGCGCATGTCGGGTTCAGAGGTTCGATATGTGCAAAACATTACTGATATTGATGATCCACTTCTTGAACGTGCAATTCGAGATGGTGTTGATTGGAAAGATTTAGCTCACCAACAAATCGATCTTTTCCGTGGAGACATGCAAGATTTGCGAGTAATCCCTCCGGCTCATTACATCGGTGCTGTCGATGCGATTCCTTTGGTTGCGCAATCTATTTCGATGCTGCAAGAACAAAACAGTATTTACGAAGTTGACACAGATCTTTACTTCGACGTGCACAAAGATAAGCGTTTTGGAAAACGATCTCATTTAAACGATGCTGAAATGCTAGAGATATTTTCTGAACGCGGGGGAGATCCCCAAAGAGTTGGCAAGAAAGACCCCTTGGATTGTTTAGTATGGATGTCGCAACGGCCAAACGAGCCAGGATGGGATTCTCCATTTTCTGTGGGTCGCCCAGGTTGGCATATCGAATGCACCGCTATTGCAATTGAATATTTACAGCCTTCAGATTTTGATGCAACTCTCATTGACATTCAAGGCGGTGGAAGCGACTTAATCTTTCCGCACCACGAAATGTGCGCAGCTCAAGCAATGGTTATTTCTGGAAAAGAACTTTCTTCTCACTATGTGCATGCCGGAATGATTGGCCTAGACGGCGAAAAAATGAGCAAGAGCAAGGGAAACTTAGTTTTTGTTTCAAAGTTAGTAGCTGCAGGAAGAAGTCCTATGGCTATTCGTTGGGCGCTCATGAAAACACATTACCGAACCGACCGTATGTGGAGTGAGCAACTTCTTGTTGATGCAGAGAATGACATTGCAGAACTTCAGAGAATACTTACCACTGGGTTGGGTGCAGACAGCGATAATTTGATTCAAAGTATTTTTGATTTACTTTCGGATGATTTGGATACACCTGCAGTACTTGAAGCTGTGAATAATTGGGTAAGTGAATCTAAGGCGACGGTCAACAAAGTAGATGTGACTAATCTGGTGTTGGCTCTGGATTCTCTTCTTGGTTTGAAGTTTTAATCGTTGTTGCGACGTCTTAAATAACGCTCAAACTCTTTTGCAATGGAATCACCTGATACATCAGGCAACTCCGCAGCATCTTTACTTTCTTCAAGTGCTTTCACATACTCAGCGACATCTGAATCCTCTGCAGCTAATTCATTAACAGATTTTTCCCATTCATCTGCCTCTTCCAGCAATGAACCTAATGGGATTGAAACATCCAAGAAATCTTCCAAAGCGTTGATCAAAGCAAGTGATGCTTTTGGAGACGGGGAGGCGGATGCATAATGTGGTACTGCCGCCCACAATGAAATCGCATCGATTCCTCGTCGCATGCAACCATCCTGAATGATTCCCAGAATGCCTGTTGGGCCTTCGTACTTCGAAACTGCTACACCAAGACGTTCGGCGATATTTGGATGGGCCCCGGTGCCCGTAACAGTTATTGGTCTTGAATGCGGAGTATCCGCAATTAAAGAACCAAGTGTGATCACAAGAGAAACTTCCAAGTCATCTGCAATGTCGAGCAGATCTGTAACAAAAGATTTCCAACGCATAGAAGGTTCAACGCCAGTCACAATTACTAAATCTCGTTCCATCGCAGGAATCTCTAAACCAAAAATTTGAGTCGAAGGCCGAGTAATGCTTCGAATAGATGAATCATCTATTGAAACTTGAGGACGATTAACTTGATAGTCGTAGAAATCTTCAGATTCAACATCGGCGATAAGTTGAGGTACAACGGAATCATCTTTATCTCGCCATATGGAAAGTAAATGCTCAATTGCCCCTGAAGCACCTTCAGCAGCATCATTCCAACCGGAAAACGCCACAATCATGACGGGGTTTCGAAGCGAGGGAATCTGATGAATCTCCATGAAAGCAACCTTAAGGTAACCTTCACCAAATGAGTACGCCAAACAACCCGATTGAGCCTGGCTTACTCCGACGTACCCTCGCACAGCGTGTAGTGATTGCCGACGGTGCCATGGGCACGATGTTGCAAGCAGCCAACCCAACCCTTGAAGATTTCGAAGGACACGAAGGCTGCAATGAGATTCTCAATGTCAGTCGAGCCGACATTGTTCGTTCGGTACACGATGAATATCTCAACGCTGGCGTTGATGCGATTGAGACAAACACTTTTGGAGCGAACTGGGCAAACTTGGCCGAATACGGCATTGAAGATCGTATTTATGAACTTGCTTATGCTGGCGGAAAAATCGCGCGCGAAGCAGCGGATGCTTTTTCCACTCCAGATAAACCTCGCTTTGTTTTAGGCTCACTTGGACCCGGAACAAAGTTGCCGAGCTTGGGTCATACTTCATATGAAAAACTAAAGGATGCTTACTACACAGCAGCTAAGGGTTTAGCAGATTCGGGGAGTGATGCACTGCTGGTCGAGACATCACAAGATCTTCTCCAAGTAAAAGCTGCGGTAAATGGTTGTCGAAATGCGATCGCTGAATCTGGTCGTGACATCGTCCTGATTGCTCAAGTCACTGTAGAAACAACTGGAACAATGTTGTTAGGTACTGAAATCGGAGCCGCATTAAATGCACTGGAACCAATGGGTATCGATCTCATTGGATTGAACTGCGCAACTGGACCGGCAGAAATGTCCGAACATTTGCGATACCTAAGCAAGAACGCGAAAATTTCTATTTCGGTTATGCCAAATGCAGGATTGCCTCAATTGGGTCCCAACGGAGCGACATATCCATTGAACCCAGATGATCTTGCAACAGCACTTGATGGTTTTGTCGATGACTATGGAATCTCACTAATCGGTGGATGTTGCGGTACAACTCCAGCCCACTTAGCCGCAGTTGTTGCGAAGGTAAGCAACAAACCAATTCCACAACGTATTCCGAATTTGGATCCTGGCGCATCGTCGCTATATCAATATGTACCGTTTAGACAAGATAAGACTTACTTAGCTATCGGTGAGCGCACTAATGCAAATGGGTCACGCGCTTTCCGTGATGCCCTTCTTGCCGAGGACTGGGAAAAATGCGTTGAGATTGCTCGCGATCAGATTCGCGATGGAGCGCACATGTTGGATCTATCTGTTGATTACGTAGGACGTGATGGGGCTAGAGATATGAGCGAACTTGCCTCGCGTTTTGCTACATCTAGTACTTTGCCTATTGTTCTAGATTCAACAGAACCAGCCGTCCTCAAGGCTGGCTTGGAACATCTGGGTGGTCGTTGTGTTATCAATTCGGTGAATTACGAAGATGGAGATGGACCAACATCACGTTTTGCCAAGATTATGCCTCTTGTAAAGGAGCATGGTGCAAGCGTCGTTGCATTAACAATTGATGAAGAAGGACAGGCTCGTGACGCTGAATGGAAACTTCGCGTAGCTCGCCGATTGATCACTGATTTACGTGACAACTGGGGCATGAAAGTTGGAGATATTTTAATTGACTGCTTAACATTTCCAATCGCAACTGGGCAGGAAGAAACTAGAAAAGATGGCATTGAAACAATCAATGCAATTCGACAATTGAAATCTGAATTCCCTGAAGTTCAAACGACTTTGGGCGTTAGCAATGTTTCATTTGGTCTAAATCCGGCAGCACGAGTCGTTCTAAACTCTGTTTTCCTTCATGAGTGCGTTCAAGCGGGCTTAGATTCTGCAATTGTTCATCCATCAAAGATCACGCCAATGGTTCGAATTGATGAACGACAAAAGCAGGTCGCACTTGATTTGATTTACGATCGCAGAACTTTTTCAGGCGATGAGTGCACATACGATCCGTTACAAGAGTTTCTCCAGCTTTTTGATGGTGTAGAACTTGCAACCAGTAAAAACGCTCGTGCCGAAGCCTTGGCCGCTCTGCCACTATTTGATCGTCTACAACGTCGAATTATGGATGGCGAAAAGGTAGGCCTTGAGGATGATCTGAAAGACGCTATGGCTCAGGGAACTCCGCCGTTAGAAATTATCAATTCGCATTTGCTAGAAGGTATGAAGATTGTTGGCGAGCTATTTGGCAAGGGTGAAATGCAGCTGCCTTTCGTACTTCAATCTGCCGAAGTTATGAAAACCGCCGTAGCGATGCTAGAACCTTTCATGGAGAAAACCGGCGATGAAGGTCGCGGCACAATGTTGCTAGCAACGGTTAAAGGCGATGTTCATGACATTGGCAAAAATCTCGTCGACATTATTTTGACCAATAATGGTTATCGGGTTGTAAATATTGGAATCAAACAAAGCATCAACCAGATTATTGATGGTGCCCTCGAAAGTAATGCTGATGCAATCGGTATGAGTGGTCTATTAGTTAAATCCACTGTGATCATGAAAGAAAACCTTGAAGAAATTACATCAAGAGGTTTGGATCAGAAGTGGCCGATCGTGTTGGGCGGTGCTGCGTTAACGCGCGCCTATGTAGAACAGGATCTAGCAGCAATATTTCCCGGTGAAGTTCGATATGCACGAGATGCCTTTGAGGGCTTACGCCTGATGGATTCGATAATGGCAGTAAAGCGCGGTGATGAAGGTGCAGCTTTGCCTGCACTTCGTGAACGACGAGTCGCAAATACGCGAATCAAGAGTGAAAGTCTTCCAGTTGATACACGCAGAAGCGATGTCGCATCAGATAACTCAATACCAACACCACCGTTCTTTGGCTCACGCGTAGTCAAGGGAATTCAATTGTCAGATTACGCAGGAATGCTCGATGAAAGAGCATTGTTCGTGGGGCAGTGGGGCCTCAAAGGTAATCGTGGTGAGTATGAAAATATGGTTGAAAGTGAAGGTCGACCACGCCTTCGTGCCCTACTCAACGAGGTGCAAGCTAAGGGATGGCTAAACGCTGCAGTTGTTTACGGTTATTTCCCTTGTTACAGCGAAGGAAATGACCTGGTTATTCTGCATCATGAAGGTGAACTCAAAGGCCAGGAAAGAATTCGTTTCACATTCCCACGTCAAACACGTGACCGCAGACTCTGCATTAGCGATTTTTTTGCATCGAAGGATTCAGGTAAAACAGATGTTGTCGCGTTTCACGTCGTCACCATGGGCTCGACTGTTAGCGAAGCTGCAGCGAAATTGTTTGCCGACAATAATTACCGAGAGTACTTAGAACTACATGGATTATCAGTTCAACTCACAGAGGCTCTTGCTGAACATTGGCACGCTCGTATGCGCGAAGAACTACATGTAAAAAACGAAGATTCTTCCGAACTTCAAGGCATTTTAGATCAGGGTTATAGAGGATCTCGTTACTCCTTCGGCTATCCAGCGTGCCCGGATCTTGAACAACAGGTTCAATTATGCGAGCTTCTCGATCCTTCACGTATCGGTGTTGAACTGTCTGAAGAGTTTCAGTTACATCCTGAGCAATCAACCTCTGCAATCATTGTCCATCATCCTGAAGCTAAGTACTTCAACGCGAATTAAGGATTCAAATGAGTACATACTTTGACGCAATTTTCTTTGATATGGATGGATTAATGGTTGATTCGGAGCCAGAATGGTTGCAATCAGAGATTGATGTGACCGCTCCGTACGGATATACCTGGCTAGAAGAGGATCAAATCGCTTGTCTTGGTGGACCTTTGTCGCGCGTTGGACAGTACATGTTCGACAAGTGCGGACAACAAGAGTCGCCAGAATTCTTCACTCAATCTCTTATCGACACTCAAGCAGCAAAGATGCGCGGAAACACTCCGACTATGCCAGGTGCCGTTGAGCTAGTTAGAGAACTTCAGTCGCATGGCGTGAAAACCGCTCTCGTTTCGGCAAGCCCAAGAAATATTGTGGATGCGGTACTAGATAACTTGGGTCATGATCTATTTCCATTTTCAATTAGCTCAGATGACGTAGTCAATACAAAACCGCATCCTGATGGTTATCTCAAAGCCGCAGCCATTAGTGAATCTGACATTAGTAATTGTTTAATTTTTGAAGATTCATTAACTGGAATGAAGGCAGCAACATCTAGCGGGGCCTACTTAATCGCAGTGCCACATCTTGTGACGATTGATGAATCCGCTCGAGTGCGTGTTATAAAATCCCTAGCTCAACTCAATTACAATAAAATTCACGAACTACACAAAGATTTTTCAACCAAAATCTAACTGTTGTGAGCAGGACAAATGCTTTTGAAATAGCACCAGTCGCATAGACGTGAAGGTTTTGGTGGCCAATACTCTTTTTCGATTGAAATGAAAATGTCTTTCGCAACTCTACGTAAGACCTTCTCGGCGCTCTCAATCTCAGACATTGTTGGGTTGCTCTTTATGACCTTGCCGTCACCCAGATAAATCAATTGCAGTAAACGGGGGAGCACTCCGGTGTTTTTCCAATACAACAAAGCATAAACACGGAGTTGAAAGAGAGCCTTTTCTTCCCAACCAGGTTTTGGAGCTTTACCTGTTTTGTAATCGACTATTCGAACTTCACCGGTTGGCGCAACATCCAATCTATCCACATATCCATGCAGATAGATATTTGAATCAAAATCATTTTCAAGGTGCATCTCGCGATGAGTTGCCTCAAAGGTAGTGGGATTTTCCAAGGTGAAATATGTAGATAGAAGGGCAGATGCACGATCAAGCCATTCCTTTTCATTAGTAACCATCTCGAATAAAGCTGGCTTATTGGCCAACTGAGCCGCCCACCTCGAAGGCAAAAGATCGATAGCCGCCAGTGGGGTTCGAGCATGTGCTGGAATTTCGAAAAGGTCTTGAAGGATGGTGTGAACCAAAGTCCCTCGTTCGGCATCTAGTGAAGGTGGTTCAGGTAACTTTTCAATCTTTCGGTACTTGTACAGCTGGGGGCAATTTTCATACTCGCTGACAGCGCTCGGCGAAAGTCGTAGATTTTCTGGGTTACTCACCTGGCTGAAGATACTCGCACTTGCTTGGTTAAATTCGCCTAAGATGCTCCCGTGTCTAATCTTGGGTATTTCGGAGCTGGCGATCGAATTCAATTAACCGATCCAAAGGGAAAGCTATATAGCTTCACCATTACTCCTGGAAAAGAGTGGCACACCCACAAGGGCTGGATTACTCATGATGATCTCATCGGAATGCCTGAAGGCTCCGTCGTAAGCACAACCGCTGGATTAAAGTTCACAGCATTCAAGCCATTGTTAGCTGATTACGTTTTAACAATGCCACGAGGTGCAACAATCGTGTATCCAAAAGATGCCGCCATGATCATAGGTGTTGCAGATATTTATCCCGGTGCCCGAGTTTTGGAAGCTGGAGTCGGAAGTGGCGCATTGACTATGTCACTACTTAGAGCGGTAGGTCCATCAGGAAAAGTTCACTCAGTCGAACGTCGCGCAGATTTTGCAGATAATGCGCGTTCAAATGTAGATGCGTACTTTGAAGGGGCACCTGCTAATTGGAGCCTTGTTGTGGGAGATCTACAAGATCAAGAGTTTGATTCTGAATATGATCGCGTTGTCTTGGACATGCTTGCACCTTGGGAATGTGTAGATATTGCAGCTAGATCACTTCGCCCAGGTGGTGTTTTCCTTGCATACGTTGCAACAACAACTCAACTTTCTGCCACGGCTGAAGCGCTTAAAGAGGATGGGCGATTCACCGAACCTGAGAGTTCAGAAACGATGGTTCGCGGTTGGCACCATGAAGGCTTAGCTGTGAGACCTCAACAGCGAATGATTGGCCATACCGGATTCCTGATTCAAAGTCGTCGCATGGCACCAGGTGTTGAAGTGCTTGCACGTCGACGTCGTCCTGCGAAGGGTGCCTACGGTGTCTCGGAAGATTGAAAGATTAATAAATCTAACAATCGCTTTACTTGCTACTAAACGATATTTAACTAAGTCCGAAATCTTTAGAACAGTAGAAGGCTATGAAGGTTCTGCCGAAACTAAAGAGCGTATGTTTGAACGCGATAAAGATGATCTACGCACGCTTGGAATTAAAATTGAAGTTGGAAGTTTTGATCCACTATTTGCAGATGAAGCCGGTTACCGGATTCACTCCGATGTCTATCAACTAGATTTGGGTGAGATTTCATCAACAGAAATTTCTTTATTATCACTTGCAGCACAGGCGTGGGAGGGAGCAGCTTTAGCTGACGAAGCACAAAGCGCAATCCTCAAATTAAACTCAATTGGAATTCCTGCAGATTCAATTGATCTACCTGCAATTTCTACCAAGCTTTCGAATAGTTCAGAGGATTTAAAGATTGTTACAGCTGCAATCGCACAATCAGATTACCTCCTGTTTTCTTACGTTGGCGCTGATCTAACGTTGCAATCACGAAAGGTTGTTCCCTTTTCATTATCAACCCGTTCTGGATTTTGGTACATCAGTGCCGTAGATGAAGATATTCAAGAAGTTCGTACTTTTAGAGTTGATCGAATTCATGGTGCGATTCAAATTGAGGAAAATACGGAAGAGTTTGAATTACCTGATGAAAATTTGAAGAATGTAACTTCGGACCAAACTCCAGAAGGTTTCGCAACAATTGATGTTCGCAAGGGTAAGGGTCACTCGCTCCGAGTATCTGCAATTTCTGTCGAGGATCTGGGGGAATGGGATCAAATTAAGGTTCCGATCTTTGGAATAGAAGCATTGGCATCACAGGTGCTGTGGCACGGAGAAGATGTCTTTGTTCAAACGCCAGAACACCTACGAGTATTGATTGTTCATCAACTTGAAGCGTTGGTGAAATCTCATGGCTAAAAATATTTCTGCACCTTTGGCAAGAACTGCTCGCCTCCTAGACCTCGTTCCTTATCTCAATACTCACCAGGGGATTTCCCTGAAAGATCTTGCGCAACGGTTTGATGTTTCAACCGCGCAAATGAGCTCTGATTTAACAACACTATGGATGTGCGGTCTACCTGGGTATACGCCTTTAGAGTTGATGGATCTTGAATTTGAATCTGGCTTTGTAACTATTCGCAACGCTCCTACTTTGTCTAGACCTAGAAGTGTCTCTTTCGACGAAGGTGTGGCCCTAATTTTAGGGTTGGATCTACTATCTGCATCCATATCTGAGGATCGGCAGGATTTAATAGCGTCTATCAATCATCTCAAACAAAAACTTTCCGAAAAGATTGGTCTATCGGTTTCACTCAACGCCCAGCCGAAATCATCTCCGATCGTAACTGCGGCAATAAAAGAATCTCTATCGAGAAATCTCTACCTTGAAATCACTTATCACTCGCTATATCGAGACGAGATTACAACTCGAATCGTTCAGCCATTAGAACTAGTTGAAGATTCTGACAACCAATATTTACGCGCTTTTTGTTTTACCGCTGGCTCTATGCGAGATTTCAGAGTTGATCGAATAATCGAGACAAAAATTGTTGCTGACCGTCCAAATACCAAGAATAGTTCAATCAACTCCGAACCCTTAGATTTCACAATTGCCTTTAAGGCACCTTCACGAGATGTCAGCGAAAGGTTCAATCTTGATTATGCAAATGATGAGAAGACTCTGCAGCTGAGCTCATATTCTCAGCAGTGGATTGAGAGATCTGTAATGGCCTCCGGCGGCGGGGTAGAAGTAACAAAACCTTTGAATATACGTTCAGAGGTCGCTTCTAAGGCTCAACTGATACTGGATCGTTACAAAGCCCTCTAAATCTACCTACCCATTTTCTTATTCGCTGGGGTAGCCTAAGCGCATAAGATCCACCAACCATCAGGGAGTTTGAACAATGTTTCTAAAAGAGCCAAGCCATATTTTGATTCTTCTAATTGTTGTCCTCGTTTTGTTTGGTGCTAAGCGTCTGCCTGATTCAGCTCGCTCACTTGGTCGCTCCATGCGTATCTTCAAGAGCGAGATGAAGGAAATGACAACAGACGAGAAGAAGGCCAACGAAGAAGGCTCTACAGAGAAGTAAATCCATGGCGTCTAATAAAGACGCGCGGATGCCGTTATTAGATCATTTACGAGAGCTTCGTAAAAGGGTTTTTCGCGCAGCCGTCGCGATTCTCCTTGCTTCAGGTATTGGTTGGTATTTCTACAACACAATAATCACAACACTGGCTCAACCTGTTTGTGATCTGAAGGCGGCTCAAGAATCTGGTTCTGCCAGTTGTGGCTCTCTATACATCAATGGCGTTTTAGGACCACTTAACCTACAAATTAAAGTGGCACTGCTTTCGGGTGTAATCATCTCCGCGCCATTTTGGTTGTATCAACTATGGGCATTTATCGCCCCAGGTCTGCACCGTAAAGAAAAACGCAACACCGTTTTCTTCATCGCGTCTGCAACACCATTTTTCGCCATTGGAGCGACGTTAGGGTATTTAATTCTCCCCGTTGCGATCAAGGTCCTATTTGGATTTACCCCAAATGCACTAAATAACCTAGTCAAGTTTGATGATTATCTCGATTTTGTTTTGAGAATCATCCTTCTCTTTGGTCTAGCTTTTGAACTTCCTATCTTCTTGGTGACCTTTAACTTGATTGGTTTTTTGCGAGGCGAAACTATTCTGAAACCTTGGCGTGCATGGGTCTTTTCAATTGTCCTTTTCACCGCCGCGTTTACCCCTACCGCGGACCCATTAACGATGATGTTGCTTGCCGTACCGTTAATCATCCTGTATTTCATGGCAGGCGGAATAGCCCTGCTTGTCGACAAGCGCCGAGATAAGAAATCTGCATCGATTGAAACAGGTGTATCTACAATCGATGCGCCGACCTCGATCGAGGATTAACAGATAAGGTCCTCTCATGTGGGCGTTAGTTATAAATCCTGTCTCTGGACAGGGTAAAGGCACCACAATTGGAACTTATGTCGCTGGCTATCTTTCCCAACGTTCAATTGATTACACAATAGTCACGGGCAATTCATCAATTGCCCTGATGGACCATCTGCGAATTTTTGTTGAAAAAAATCCCGATTGTGATGGAATCATCGCAGTTGGGGGAGACGGCTTACTTCATATCGTTTTGCAGGTTGTAGTACCGGCTCAGATTCCTTTTACAATTATTCCTGCAGGCACAGGAAATGACTTTGTGCGCACATTAGGTTGGGACCTAGAAGATATTGATCAGCAATTGGATTGCGTCACCACTGCTGCACCTACATCAATCGATCTTGGGCTTGTAGACGGCGAATGGTTTGGTGCGATCCTGTCAACAGGTTTTGACTCGGTCGTTAATGAAAAAGCAAACACAATGCAATGGCCCAAAGGCCCCATGAAGTACAACGCCGCAATAGCGATCGAGCTTCCTAGGTTTAAGCCTCGTCATTATGAAATCACTTTGGATGATAGGAAAATATCAACCCAAGCTATGTTGATAGCTGTTTCTAACGGTCGCTCTTACGGTGGTGGAATGCTTGTTTGTCCAAACGCAAACATAAGCGATGGTTACTTCGATGTCATGGTTTTGCACCCAGTTACCAAACTTGAGTTTCTCAAGGTATTTCCTAAAGTTTTTGCAGGTACTCATATAAACCACCCTGCCGTAGAAATAGTTCGAAGCAAGACCGTTCGAATCGAGTCCAAAGCGGTCGCATACGCGGATGGGGAACGAATTGGACAACTTCCTGTTGTCGCCGAATGTATTAACAACGCAGTGCAAACGTGGGTCGCATGACAACGCCCGCCGAAAAATATGCAGCAGCAAAGTTACGTGGAAAGCACCCAGTAACAACTGATTTCTTATTGACATTCGATTTCGAATTTGACCCATTTCAGATTGCGGCATGTCACGCCGTAGAAGAGGGCAAGGGAGTTCTAGTTGCGGCACCAACAGGTGCAGGTAAAACTGTTGTTGGTGAATTCGCCGCATACTTTGCTTTGCAGGCGGGCAAGAAGTGTTTCTACACAACTCCGATTAAAGCCCTTTCAAATCAAAAGTACTCCGAGTTTGTCGCTAAATTTGGAGAAGATCGTGTTGGTCTATTAACCGGCGATACCAGCATCAATAGTGAAGCTGAAATCCTGGTAATGACGACTGAAGTTCTGCGAAACATGTTGTATGCAGGTTCAAACACCTTAACTAATCTCGGTTGCGTTGTTATGGATGAGGTTCATTACCTTGCCGATAAGTTCCGTGGAGCTGTTTGGGAAGAGGTACTGATTCATTTGATGGAAAGTGTTCAGGTAATTTCGCTATCTGCAACGGTTTCAAATGCGGAAGAGTTTGGTGAATGGCTTGGGGAAGTACGAGGTGATACCGAGGTCATAGTTAGCGAAATCCGACCAATCCCTCTTTTTCAGCATGTATTAATTGGTAATCGTCTTTTGGATCTCTTCGATGCACCGGGACGCGTTAACCCTGAAGTACTGAATCGCGAACGTGAAATGACAAGACGGGCCGCCTTAGGTAGGAATCGTAGAGGCCGTTTTGCTGAACCTTCAGATCGACTTTCGCGTGCTGACATAATCGAAAAACTTCAGGGCGAATCCTTGCTGCCCGCTATTACCTTTATTTTCTCTCGAGTGGGTTGTGACGCTGCAGTTAAGCAATGTTTGCAAGCTGGACTTCGCTTAACTTCTACCGAAGAACGCGACGAGATCAGACGAACCGCACTTAAATACACTCAAAATATCGCTGAAGAAGATCTTGAAGTTCTAAATTTCAAGGAATGGCTGATGGCGCTTGAACGCGGAATTGCAGCACACCACGCGGGTTTGCTACCTAGTTTTAAAGGGGCAGTGGAGGATCTTTTCCAACGAGGATTAGTAAAAGCTGTATTTGCGACAGAAACTTTAGCCCTAGGTATCAATATGCCAGCGCGCACCGTCGTTCTTGAAAAGTTAATTAAGTTCAATGGCGAGGGACATGTCCCGATTACACCGGGGGAGTACACCCAGCTAACAGGTCGTGCAGGTCGTCGCGGAATTGATATTGAAGGTAATGCAGTTATTCAATGGTCTCCAACAGTTGATTCAGCGTCGGCTGCAGGTCTAGCAAGTACACGTACCTATCCTTTGCGCTCATCTTTTTCCCCTTCATACAATATGTCGATTAACTTGATCGCGCAGTTTGGGCGCGAACGTGCACGACGTTCGCTCGAGTCTTCATTTGCACAATTCCAAGCTGATCGCGCAGTAGTCGGTCTAACTCGACAGATTCGCAAGAACGAAGAGGTAATCAAAGAGTTAATGAGAGATGCCCAATGCCACATGGGTGATTTTTCGGAATACGCACGGTTGCGCCGATCTATTAAAGAGGTAGAAGTTTTACTAAGTCGCCGCGACCAACGTAAAACTTTTGACAATAGGCAACGTGGTCATATGGAAGGCGAGTTAGCCGATCTCCGTAAATCTTTGAAAAATCACGTTTGTCATGGATGCGCTGAACGTGAAGATCACGCGCGATTGGCAGAACGAGCTGGCCGCTTGACCCGTGAAAATGATGGACTGACAACCCGGGTTGAAAATCGAACTCATGTCATTGCAAAAACTTTTGATCAAATTTGCCGAGTTTTGGATCATCTCAACTACATTGAAGGTGAGAAGCCAACTGCGCAAGGCAAGATCCTGACAAAGATCTACGCAGAATCGGACTTACTATTAACTGAATCAATTCGTCGAGGATTGTTTGATGATCTTAATGCGACTGAACTTCTATCTGTTGTATCCTGCATGATTTTTGAATCACGATCTGCGGAAAACCTGGCACCTAAAATGCCAAGTCAAAAGGTGACATCGACTATCACCGAAATCATTTCTCTATGGGCTGCTCTCGAAGAAATTGAAACTGATTTTGGTGTTAAAACCCAACGAGAGCCAGATGCAGGTTTCTGCTTTATTTCCTACAAATGGGCAAGTGGCAACTCGCTAAATAACGTTTTAAAGGGAAGCGATATGTCTGTTGGAGATTTCGTACGTTCGACCAAGCAACTTATTGATCTACTGAATCAAATCGCCGGTGCAAGCGATAAGTTACGCCCTATCTGCAAGGACGCCGTAAAGCGTTTAGATCGCGGAGTTGTTGCTTACTTGATGGGGGAGATATGACATTAATGCTCTTGGATAGCGCCTCCCTTTGGTATCGCGCCTATTACGGAATGCCAGATACATTGTTGGCGCCAGATGGAACATCAGTCAACGCGATTCGTGGATACATCGATATGACCGCACGATTGATCAATGTTTATAAACCAGATCGCTTAGTTGCATGTCTAGATGGTGATTGGCGTCCAAGTTGGCGCGTAGACATCTTTCCAGAGTACAAAGCCAACCGACTTGAAGAAGAAGGCGATGAAGAAGAAGAGCCAGAAACACTGACTCCTCAGATTCCAATTCTCTTGGATCTTCTAGATCTATTTGGAATTCCCGTCGTTGGCGTTGATGATTACGAAGCTGATGATGTAATGGCAACTTATGCCGAAATCGAAAAAGGACCAATTAGAATTGTTACAGGTGATCGCGATCTATTCCAGATGGTCGATGATAAACGAGATATTAAAGTCGTTTACCTTGCTAAGGGTATTTCAGCACATGATCTTGTAGATATTAAATATGTTGCAGACAAATACCAGATTCCTGGTGATCGTTACGATCTATTTGCCATGTTCCGAGGAGATCCATCTGATGGATTACCCGGCGTAAAAGGCATTGGCGAAAAAGGTGCGGCAGTTATCGCCAATAACTTTGCAACTGTCGAAGAAGCACTCGAGGCAGCGCTGTCTGCACATGAGGCATTGCCTCCAGCGCTAGCAAAAAAGATTATTGCTGGTGCGGATTATTTGAAGATCGCTCCAACTTTGGTTCGCGTGGCCCGCAATGCACCTTTACCAAAGGTTGATTTAGGTGTGCCAAAGGCACCAGCGGATTTGTCTGCGATCTATCAATTTAAGGAACGTTACGCATTAGGTGCAAGCGTTGATCGTTTGATCAGTGCTTTGGGTTGGTAAACCTCTTACTTTCAGGATTATCAGGGCTTCTTCTTAGCTGCGCCTTTGCGCCAGTGGGGAAGTGGTACCTGGCACCACTTGCAATAGCCGTACACATATATGCACTTAATAGGTCAGACAAAAAAGCATTGTCCATCCTTGCTTTTGCGGCAGCATTCAACGCTTTTTTGCTTCATTGGACAAGCATTTATGTTGGTTCCACGCCTTGGGTTGTTCTCGTTGTCGGACTTTCAATTCTTTATCTACCACTTTTACTTGTAAAACGTTGGGGGATAGCTGCTTATCCACTTCTGTTTGTAATTGCGGAAGAAATAAGAAACAGATTTCCATTTGGTGGTTTTGGGTGGGGAAGGCTTGCTTACTCACAAGCAGATGCACCATACGCAAAAATTGCATATTACGGTGGAGCAATATCTCTATCTTCGATTACCGCTTTGGTAGGGCTAGCTCTTTTCCAGTTAGGGCGACAGAAACTGAATCTAAAACCTTTGATTCCTTTGCTGTTGCTTTTATTGCCAATAAACGTTGTCTCTAATATTCAAACAAATGTTCTAATGGTGCAAGGAAATGTGCCGCAATACGGATTAGATTTCAATTCACGCGCTACCGAAGTTTTCTTTAATCATGTTAAAGAAACAGATAAAGCGCTAAAAGAGAATCCAAATATCGATTTCATTCTTTGGCCGGAAAACGCCGTCGATGTAGATCCATTCAAGAACTCCAACGTAAATTCAGAACTCAACAAATATAAAAAACCATTAATAATTGGTGCAATTGTCGACAGTAACGGCAAAACATTTAACAACTCAATACTGTGGTCAAAGAATGGTTATAAAAGCTATTCAAAACAACATTTGACACCTTTTGGTGAGTACATTCCTTTGCGCAGTTTGGCTAGAAATATCTCACCATTAGTCGATCAAGTTGATGATTTTTCGGCTGGAAATCAATTCACAATATTTACAATTGGCAAGGCTAAGGTCGCACCAGTAATTTGCTATGAATTAATCGATGATTCCATCCTTGAAAAGGCTGCCAAAGGTTCCAATATTCTTGCGGTTCAAACAAACAGCGCAACCTTTGGGAGATCTGCAGAAAGTGCCCAACAATTGTCGATAACTAGAGTTCGGGCTATTGAACATTCAAGAAATATTGTTTCAGTCTCAACAACTGGTTATTCAGCCATCATTAATTACAAAGGTGAAATCCTTCAAAAAACCTCGATGGGAACGGCTGAACATATTTCCGCCAACGTTGGATTAATTCAGAGCGATTCACCGAGAGATCGATTGGGTGATTGGGCGATGATTTTCACCCTAATCTGGCTGCTTCTCGTATCCCGCCGAGCCTATGTATTACGCCGATAAGTTACATTATGTAAAGTAAATAAGAAATGGCTTTAGGGTGGAAACTTCAACCACTCCTATCGATACTCATCCATCGGTGTGCAGGCACAGACCAGATTTCGATCTCCATGCGCTCCATCGATGCGTGAAACAGGTGGCCAGTACTTCATGCGAGACCCAATTGATTCACCCGCAACTAAACCATCTAAGGAAACGGGATATCCGCCCTTTTCACGGCTGTACTCCCTTTCCCATTCGCTAGTAACCATAGAAAGGGCTGTATGAGGCGCATGGCGGAGCGCAGAGCCCTCAATACTCACCTTGCCATCGATTACTTCCTGGATTTCAGCACGGATCGCGATCATGGCATCAATGAAACGGTGAATTTCAGAGATGTCCTCTGATTCAGTTGGTTCAATCATCAATGTTCCAGCTACCGGAAATGACATCGTTGGTGCGTGGAAGCCATAATCCATCAATCGCTTTGCAATGTCATCAACCGTGACACCGGAATCCTTTGTTAGTCCGCGAATATCCAAGATGCACTCGTGGGCAACTCGACCATTAGCTCCGGTGTATAGAACAGGGTACGAATCCTGCAATCGAGCTGCCATGTAATTGGCTGACAAAATCGCAACCTGAGTTGAGTGAGTGAGTCCTGCTCCCCCCAACAAACGAATGTACGCCCAAGAGATCGGCAAAATACTTGCAGAACCATATGGCGCAGCTGAAATTGGTCCTGGTCCAGTTGCAGGTCCTGCCAATACATCCATTGGATGATTAGGTAGGAACGGTGCAAGGTGGGCGCGTGAGATAACTGGACCTACTCCAGGCCCTCCTCCACCGTGTGGAATCGCAAATGTTTTATGCAGATTCAGGTGAGAAACATCCGCGCCAAACTTTCCAGGCTGAGAAACACCAACTAAAGCATTTAGATTCGCGCCATCTACATACACCTGACCGCCTGCATCATGAACAAGTGCACAAATCTCAGACACCGCAGTCTCAAACACACCGTGGGTTGAAGGATAGGTAATCATCAAGGCAGCAAGGGCTGATCCATGCTCTGCAATCTTTTGCTTCAAATCGTCAACAGAGACATTTCCGTTGTCATCACAATCAATAACAACAACCTTCATGCCAGCCATCACAGCAGATGCTGCATTTGTTCCGTGCGCACTCGACGGAATCAGACAGATATTACGGCTCTGATCCCCACGTGAATCGTGATAATTGCGAATTGCAAGAAGCCCAGCAAACTCGCCTTGACTACCCGCATTAGGCTGCAATGACACCGCGTCATATCCGGTGATCGCAACCAACCAATCTGAAAGTTGCTGAATTAACTTGCGTGAACCAGCTGTCTGATCAGCAGGTGCAAATGGGTGCAAAGCAGAAAACTCTGGCCAAGTAACCGCTTCCATCTCGGTGACTGAGTTCAACTTCATGGTGCAAGAACCCAATGGAATCATGGTGCGATCTAGCGCTAAATCTTTATCTGCCAAGTTGCGCAGGTAACGCATCATTCCAGTTTCGCTGTGATTAGTATTGAAAACAGGATGAGTTAAGTACTTACTTGTGCGAAGGAATTTGGCAGGGATCTGCTCCCCTGCTGCATCCTTCAACCCGAAAATTGCCAAAACATCAGCGAAGATTTCTTCCGTCGTTTCTTCATCAAATGAAACACGAATCTCAGTAGCACTTACCTTTGCAAAGTTATATCCCTTAGCAACGGCCTTTTGTTGAATTGCATCAGCATTATCGACGACGATATGCACCGTATCAAAAACAACATCATCGCGATTATTTGTTGCCGCGTGTAGACGATCTGCGAATCCATGTACTCGTTCTGCGATCTGCTTCAATCCAACCGGACCATGCCACATCGCATAGAACGCACTCATGTTCGCAAGCAAAACTTGAGCTGTACAAATGTTTGAAGTTGCCTTGTCGCGACGGATGTGTTGTTCGCGAGTTTGTAACGCTAAACGAAATGCAGGCTTTCCTGTTGCATCAATACTTTGACCAACTAAACGACCAGGCATTGAACGTTCTAAACCTGTGCGCACCGCTAAGAAGCCTGCATGCGGTCCACCAAAACCCATAGGAACACCAAATCGTTGCGAAGTACCAACTGCAATATCAGCACCCCACTCCCTGGCGCCTTAAGCAATGTAAGTGCCAACAGATCGGTTGCAGCGATAACTAAAGCATCGCGTGAGTGTGCATATTCAGCAAAACTTGTGTAATCAATTACCGTTCCAGTTGTATCTGGATATTGCAGTAACGCGCCAAAGAATTCACCCTCATAGCCATCACGTACAACATGACCTGAATCCACTTCAACGACTGTGATGCCTAATGGCTTAGCACGGGTAATAACAACCGCTTTAGTCTGAGGATGTACGTGCTCTTCAATCAAAAAGACCGCGTCATCACTTAACTTTGAGGCACGTCGAGCTAACGTCATAGCCTCTGCTGCAGCTGTTCCTTCATCCAACATGGATGCATTGGAAATATTCAACGCAGTTAATTCGCAAATCATTGTTTGAAATGCAAATAAGGCTTCTAGTCGACCCTGTGAAATTTCAGGTTGATATGGCGTATATGCGGTGTACCAGGCAGGATTTTCTAAAACATTTCGCTTAATTACTGGCGGAACAATAGTTCCGTAGTAACCGGTGCCGATCAAAGATCTAAAAACTTTGTTCTCTGATGCGATCGCGCGAAGTTCAGCAATTACTTCAACTTCGCTCTTTCCTGAGTCAAGTGCGGATTCGATAACACCATTGATTGCGATATTTGCAGGAACGACATCTGCAATGAAGCTCTTCAGATCTTTGTAACCAAGGGCTGTGAGCATCGCTGCTTCATCGACAGAGGTTGGTCCAATATGACGATCCTCAAATGAACGGCTCATTGCACTCCCCTGTTGTTAGTTGAATTCAACTAGTACAAGGGTGCAATTTATACGCAATACGCTTTTTTAGGCGCCTTTACTCTTGCGACGAAGCGAAAGTTCATCGTTATGTTCGCCACCTATTACCTGACCATTAACTTCACCTTGAAGTACAGATAGAGAGCCTTCAACCTCATGCCACACCTTGCCAACTGCAATTCCAAATACGCCTTGTCCGCCCTGCAATAAATCGATAATTTCATCTGGGCTTGCGCACTCATAAATCGATGCGCCATCGCTCATCAGAGTAATTCGTTCTAGTTCAACTACTCCCCGACTGCGCAAATGATCTACAGCTGTACGAATATTTTGAAGGGATACTCCCGCATCCAATAAACGCTTAACAATCTTTAACACCAAGATGTCACGAAAACCATAGAGACGTTGAGTTCCAGAACCACTTGCAGTTCTAATACTTGGCTCAACCAATCCTGTACGTGCCCAGTAATCCAATTGGCGGTAGGTAATACCTGCAGCAGAACAGGCTGTTGCACCTCTGTAACCAATTTCCAAATCTTCTGGAGACACGGGGAATGCTCTTTTCTCTTGGGGAGTGGGTTAAATGTAAACCCGCATCTGCCGCTTACCTAGAACCGACACGATCGAAACCTCTACTTTAGGTTTAGGGTTGAGCCTACCCTGCAAAATCTTCGGGGTTGATCTGATCCAGGAACTCGCGGAACTTTTCGACCTCTTGATTCTCACCTTCGCCCTGAGGAATCTCGATCCCGATCTCATCCAGCAGCTCTTCAGTTGCCAGGATGTTGCTCTGGGTTCGAACCGCAAGAGCGATCGCATCAGATGGACGGGCAGAGATTGTCAGAGGCTGCGAGTTTGAATCCCGCAAATGCATCGTGGCGTAAAAGATGCCCTCTTTAATTTCAGTCAGATGTACCGCAGTCAAGGTCGCATCAAATAGTTCGACTAGTTCTTTCATCAAATCATGGGTCAGCGGACGCGGTGGTTCTACACCTTGTTGTGCAAAAGCAATAGCTGTGGCCTCAACAGCTCCAACCCAGATAGGAAGAAAGCGGGAGCCATCGATCTCTTTAAGCAAGACGATCGGTTGATTGGATGGCATTTCGACGCGAACGCCAATGACCTCCATGGGGATCAACATGTAGATAGCTCTTTAGCGAAGTCGATTTAGTCCACCACGCACAAGAGCTGCGTGTAGACGAATTGAAAGAGATGCAATTTCTTTTTGTACCTCTTCAGCACGAGCCTTTGACTCAGCGCTCTTCTGGCGAGTTAACGGTGTAATCACTTGCTCGATCAAACCAATCTCGCGATCTGCGGCAGATTTAAATGAACGCAGATGACGAGCTTCTATTCCAAAGCCGCCCATTTCAGTAACAGCCTTTGCAATCGCCAATGCATCGCCATCGTAATGACGGCCACGAGGTGCGATCAATCCGTAACCCTCAAGCTCTACAAGCTGCTCTTCCGTAACTCCGCTGTTCTTCAAAAGCTCTTCACGGGACAGGCGCATTTCGCTGACTTCACCAAATGCACTTGGAGCCATCTCGCCGTCAATTGTTGCAAGACCAATGTTTGGTCGAGGAGCTGCAACTCCACCTACCGCGGCTGGCTGTAATCCGCGATCAATTGCATCGAGGTTGTCCTTGATGACCTTCAATGGAAGGTACTGGTCGCGCTGTGCCAACAAGACATAACGCAAACGCTCTAGATCCGAACTCGTAAATTTACGGTAGCCAGAGGGTGTTCGTTGCGGCTCGATCAAACCTTCAGATTCAAGGAAACGAATCTTTGAGATCGTGATGTCTGCGAAATCTCCACGCAAACGGTTGAGAACTTCACCGATGCTTAAGTACGCGCGAGCTGGAACTGCCATGACTACTCCCCTAGCTTTTCTGTCTAATTAAATTTAGTTTTTTGAACCAACAAAAAGTAAATGAAACTTGCCAATCTGAAACTCATCACCTGAAACAAGTGAGTGTTCCGTGATTGAAACATTGTCGATGTAGGTTCCATTTAAAGAACCCGCGTCGCGAAGTACAAATGAATCTGCAACCTTTGAGATCGTTGCATGTGATCGTGAAACAGTTACATCATCAAGAAATATTGCACTCGATGGGCTGCGGCCAATAGTCGCGCCATCTGCTGTAACCAAAAAGCGGGATCCTTTATTGGCGCCACGTGCGATAACGATCATCGCTTTTTCGCCCTTATATCCTTGGATTTCAGCTAATACAGAACGGTCCTCTGGGGAAAGTAGGGCCAACTGCTCTTCTAAATGTTGTGCTGGGGAATTAGTAACTTCACGAAGACCTAAATGAAGGGTGGTAGTTAACTCATTCTGCGATTGTTCTGCAGCCATGCTTTCTACCTCCTCACCGTCAACTTAAGGGTGACAGTAGAGAGTTAGCGCAAGAAGGTCAAGCCGTAATTTCGCCGTACTGAGCTGCGCTTAGAAGATCTGTTGGAGCTGCTGTGACCTCGATCTTTGCCAACCAGCCGGCGCCATAAGGATCAGAGTTGATACTTTCTGGAGAGTTAGATAGTGCATCGTTGATAGCAACTACAGTTCCTGAAACTGGTGCATAAATCTCTGAAACGCTTTTTGTGGATTCAACTTCTCCGCACACTTTCTCTGCAGTGACGACTTCGCCAACCTTTGGAAGTTGTACATAAACAATGTCACCCAATGCAGCTTGCGCATAATCGGTAATTCCCATTGTGTAAATCAAGTTATCTGCTGAAACCCACTCGTGTTCCTTCGTGTATGACAACTCATTTGGAATCGATGACATGGGTTCCTCTTATCTGCGAAATTCCTTCGCGTGCGTAACTAATACCAGTCGAAATGTAGAGGGCAATCCCCCAGATGGCAAAACTCCACCCAAATATGTACGCCCCTGTTCCCCACGCCCCATCACTTTGGGCCAACAGAAGAAATGGGAATGCGTACATCAAATTAAATGTTGCCGCTTTTCCAAGATAGGTAACGGTAAAGGGAGCAAACCCTTTTCGGTTCATAGCAATGGTTATCAATCCAAGAATGATGTCTCGGCCAACTATTACAACGATCATCCAGGTTGGCACGATGTCTCGAATTAAAAAAACCGCCAAGATCGCCAAGATATATAACCGATCAATTGCAGGATCAGCTAACTCGCCAAATCTCGATGTCTGATTCCAAGCTCTAGCTAACTTCCCGTCAAAGTAATCAGTTGCTCCCCCGATAGCTAAAACCAGGATCGCCCAACCATCTGCTTCAAGATTCAGGGTCAGGTGGATGAAAAGCGGGATGCCAAGGAAGCGTAGAAAGGTGAGAGCGTTTGGCACGCTAATCACTGAGCTACTCATTCCTTATCGCGCTCCTTGACTCTGACAGCTACCTGAACCGGAGTTCCTGGGAACTTGAACTCTTCACGAAGTCGACGCTCGATAAAGCGACGGTAGGAAGCCTCAATCCAGCCACTAGAGAACACCACAAACTTAGGAGGAGCAATACCCGCCTGCGTTGCGTAGTAAACCTTTGGCTGCTTTCCACCACGTACAGGTGGCGGAGTCGCTCCGATGAGAGCTCCCAAGAATGAGTTGAGCTTTGCGGTAGGTACGCGGCGCTCCCAACTTTCCAGAGCGGTGCGAAGTGCTGGTGCCAAACGATCTCGGTGCCAGCCAGTTTTAGCGGCGATGTTTACGCGCTGGGCCCATTCGACCTGATCAAGGTGGCGATCAATTTCGCGATCCAACTGGTTGCGGCGATCTTCATCTACAAGATCCCACTTATTCATAACAATCACCATGGCTTTGCCGGCTTCTTCAACCATTGTGATGACACGCAAATCCTGTTCAGTAATTGGTTCAGATGCATCGAGCACGACAACAGCAACCTCACAACGCTCTAAGGCCGTCGCTGTTCGAAGCGATGCGTAGTAATCAGTTCCGGAATCTTGGTTAGCGCGCTTTTTTAATCCAGCTGTATCGATAAATCTCCATGTTGATCCACCGAATGAAAGCAATGAGTCAACTGGATCTCGCGTTGTACCTGCAGCATCATCAACAATCGATAATGATTCTCCTGCGATCGCATTGAACAAAGATGATTTTCCGACATTTGGTCGACCAATCAAGGCAACTTTTCGATAACCATCTTGATTCTGCGCGCGACCTACTTCAGGTAAGACGTTAACGATGTGATCAAGCAAATCTCCACTACCGCGACCATGAAGTGCGGAAACAAAACGAGGCTCACCTAAACCTAGGCTCCAAAGTCCATGGGCTTCTGCTTCTTCGCGCTCTCCATCAACCTTGTTACCAATCAAAATAGTTGGCTTCTTTGCCTTACGAAGATGCTGAACCAAAGTGTCATCCTCATCAAGTGCGCCAACTTGAGCATCTACAACGAAAGCCAGGACATCTGCTTCCTGCATCGCAAGTTCTGAACCCGCACTTACCTGAACTGAAATTCCATCTGGCTTTGCTTCCCAGCCACCGGTATCCATAATGATGAAGCGACGACCGCCCCATTCACATTCATACTGAACACGATCACGTGTTACACCTGGAGTATCTTCAACAATCGCTTCACGACGACCCAAGAAGCGGTTGATCAAAGTTGATTTACCAACGTTTGGCCGACCTAAGATCGCAACAATAGGCAGACCCAGCAAATTACGCTTCTTTAAGAGCTCCCAAATGCGATCGATGGTTTCTTCTAGATCTAAATATGTGGAATCAACTTCAACCGCATCTGCAGCCATCACTAACGGAGAAACTGTTCTGGTTGAATCAATTGCATCGCGATTATCTAATGAAGCTTTTACATCTACACTCTTGTCATCAGTTTCACTTTCGCGTCGAGCAGCACGCGCATCCAAATCCGCCGTTAAATAAATTTTCAAGCCAGCTTCAGGTGCAACAACTGTTCCAATATCTCGTCCTTCAACAACAATTCCACGGTCTGCCGAATCAATGATGCGGTGTTGAATATTTAATAACTCGCGACGAATTTCAGGCAGCGCACTAATTCGTGAAACATTTTCTGTAACAGAAGTTCCGCGAATCGTATGTGTAATTTGAACATCACCGGCAAAAACATTTGGAGATTCTGGATCTGCATTAAATTTAATTGGATGATCTTTAATCGCTTGCAAGATCGCAAATGGCTCTTCGCATTTATATTCCAATGCAAGCCAGGTAACCGCGCGATACAGCGCACCAGTGTCTAAGTAATTCCAACCAGCGCGAACTGCAATTGCTTTTGCGGTGCTCGACTTACCTGCGCCACTAGGGCCATCAATAGCTACGATTATGCCCATGTACTGAGCCTACTTCTATTTACGAATCGGATGAACATTCCATCCGATCGAGATTAGGTGAGCAGAAAGTTTCTCAGCATCAGAATGAGAAAGCGCCAAAGTAATCAAGGCGCTTAACTGACCTGGCGAGTGTTCAATGATCAAATCTTCAACGTTGACATCCATAGTTGCGCATTCATTGAAGATAGAACCAAGTTGGCCAGGTTTGTCATCGATAACAATTGGAAGATAGGAATACTCGCGAGCCACGCCACCATGCTTGCCAGGAATCGCTGCCTTTCCTTTTCGTCCAGCCGCGATCAACTCTGCGATCTTTTCAGGATCATCCAAAGCGGTAATCATCGAATGAAGATCGTTTTGTAGATTTATTAGCAATTCCTTGAGCTCTGTTCGGTTGGAGAAGATGATCTCCTTCCACAACCCTTCATCTGAGCCAGCTATGCGAGTTGTATCCCGTAACCCCTGCCCCGCCAGCTCCATCCACTCCGATGGGGTCCCCGTCAGCTGCTTTGCTACTAAGGATGCGGCGATCTGAGGAAGGTGAGAAATCTTGGCAACGGCTCGATCGTGATCTGCCGCTGATAGCTCTATGGGTGTCGCTCCAAGGCTCTGGATCATCCCCACGACCAACTCCTTAGAGCCTGGATCTACATCGACGCTAGGCGTAAGTATCCAACTGCGACCCTGAAAGAGATCGGCCCGTGCAGAGCCTGCACCGCCTATCTCGCGTCCTGCCATCGGGTGGGTGGGCAAAAACCGTGTCGAAAGTGCTGAAAATGTCTTAACCTGAAGTACAACTTCATTCTTAACACTACCAACATCCATAAATGTAGAGTGTGGGTTTAGTGATAACTCGTCCTGAATGACAACCGCTAGCCGAGAGGTCGGTAGGCCGAAGATGACCAACTCAGGATCGGAGAGCTCTACCCCGCCAACTAGGTCATTTGCCAATAGCTCAGCGGCAGGATCTGAGTCCACCATCTGCACAGAAACTCCACGCTGAACTAAGCCAAGACCGATCGATGTTCCGATCAACCCTGAGCCTACGATTCGAACTCGAGAAAGGGTGCTTGAGGACATTACTGCGCGATATCTCTGCGTAAAGCTGCCGCCCCATGAAGGTAGATATGTGCAATCTGTTCAGGGGTTGAGGCTGTTTCAACATGCAGCATCGCCCGAATTGTGCGATTTAAAGCCCCTGGTACATCAACCTCTACCGAGCCAATCAGGGGAACGTTGGCAAAGCCCATCTCCCGACAGGCTGCAGCTGGAAAGGCTGCATTGAGATCAACTGTTGAGGTGAAGAAAACAGAGATTACATCTGCGGGTGTCAGCTTATTGGCCTCAAGAATCGCTGAAATCAGCTCCTGCACACCTGCGGCAATATCCGCCGCGGTGTTAGCGGGAACTTGGATCGCTCCTCGAATAGCTCGCAAACTCATGGGATAAGGGTACCTTTCCTAGCCAAAATCGGTGCGTATTTAAAACCATATATGTCGATAAAACTGTAAAACCTTTAAACCTGATTACTACATTTCCATGCCCCAGCACCTTATGCAGCGCTGCATCCTCGTCAACTACTATTGTCGATAAATCGTTACACAGAACGTAAACGCAGCGTGATGATTATCGATAAATAACCTTTACTGTCGATAATTGTTGATAAAACTATAAATAGTTTTTAGCATTATTGTCGATTTATAGTAAAGAGGTTATAGATCTAAAGCCTTTTGAAGATTCATTAACTCTGTGTCGTTGAGGTCGCGCCAACGTCCTTCCGGGGTATCTCCGAGAGAGATTGGTCCAAACTTGGTTCGGATCAAACGAAGAACATCTACCCCAACAGCCTCCATAAGGCGACGGATAATGTGGTACCGACCCTCATGAATTGAGACTTCAATCCAGCGCGGCGAAAGCTGCTTAAAGCTCAGAACGCGACCCATTCCATCCTCGAGCTCAACGCCTTTCAAAAGCACCTTATCTACCCCGGTAGGAAGCACTCCATCAAACTCGATGATGTAGGTCTTTTCCAAACCAAAGGAGGGGTGCGTGGCACGGAAGGTCAGATCGCCATCATTTGTAAGCAAAATCAGCCCCTCGGAGTCCTTATCCAAACGGCCCACATGGAACAACCGCTCCTTGCGGATATCGATGAAATCATCCAAAGATGGTCGGCCCTCAGGGTCGTACATCGTTGACAAAACACCTTTAGGTTTATGAAGTACAAGATAAGACTTAGTCAAAGTTCTAGTAATTGTCTCACCATCAACCATGACTTTATCTTTTTCAGTGTCGAATTTGCTACCCATCTCACGAACGGTTATTCCATTGACGGAAACTCGACCATCTTCAATTAACTCATCAGCTCCGCGACGGCTAGTAATACCGGCATCAGCGATTATCTTATTAAGCCTCATTTGGGCCATGGCTATCCTCCCGACAGTCAGGAGGTAAGGGTAGCGGAAAGGTTACTCAGTAAGCGAATCGAGGATCTCATCCAAGCCATCAAGATCTGGCAGGTATGGCGCCAGGGCTGGTAGATCATCGAGGGCGTTTAAGCCCAAGCGTTCCAAGAAGTAGCTAGTGGTCTTGTACAAGATTGCGCCAGTTTCATGCTCTAGCCCAGACTCCTCCACCAAACCACGGGTAATCAGGGTCTTCATAACAGCTTCGACATTTACACCTCGGATTGCGGATACGCGTGCTCGAGAGACGGGTTGGCGGTAGGCGATGACGGCCAGCGTTTCAAGGGCGGCCTGAGTCAGTCGAGATTGCTGGCCATCCAGGACAAACTTTTCAACTACCGCTGAATAAGTTGGGTGGCTGTAAAAGCGCCATCCCCCATTGATCTTACGAAGAGCGAAACCGCGTTCTTCATAACTGCCTTCCAGAGAGGCTAGGGCAGCCTCGATCTCCTCAACGGGCTGTTCAAGAACTTGCGCGAGCACGACCTCGGTTACTGGCTCATCGACGACCATCAAGATCGCCTCTATCGAACGTTCAACTTCTACATTAGACATTTTCGCTACCTTCTGTCGAGTCTTCCATCTCTAAAACCACGGGTATATCAAACTCATCGGTGATCTCAACCTCGCCCTCGAGGCTGCCGGTCCAGCTAATGTGAAGCTCCCCCAGCGCCATTACCTGTTCGAAGCGAAGAACGCCTTGGCGGTACAGATCCAGAAGAGCCAGGAAGCGAGCGACAACTACCAAAGTGCTATCGGCATCTGAGATCAGGTTTCTAAAGCTTAAGGACTTTGAGTGTCGCAATGCCTCTACAACCCGCTTGGACTCCTCTGTAACGCTTACAAGAGGCATATGAAGGTGCTCAACAGCCACCACTGGTGAAACCTTAGGGGTCAAAACACGCTCAGCGATCGCGGCAAAGCGCTGCGCACCTACCCCGATCAACACTTCAGGAAGCAGGCTTGCCAGGGCGGGATCCAGTGCGACCACACGAGGGAAGGATTTATCAGCGGCCAGAATGCGCTCGCTGAAGGTCGCTGCAATCTCTTTGAAGGCTCTGTACTGAAGCAATCGGGCAAATAGAAGATCTCGAGCCTCAAGCAGGGCAAGATCCTCTTCATCCTCAACCTCGCCAGTTGGAAGCAATCTGGCCGCCTTGAGATCGAGCAAGGTAGCGGCCACAACTAAGAACTCCGTCGCTTGATCAAGCTCCCAGCCCTCGCCGGAGGCCTCAAGACCACGGATAAAGGCGATGAACTCATCGGTCACGATGCTCAGAGATACCTCTGTGACATCCATTTTGTGGCGTGAAATTAGCTGGAGCAGTAGATCAAAGGGACCATCAAAGTTGTCGAGGTGGACTGAAAAGCCGCCTGAGGCAGCGTTTACATCGGTGTTCTCCTCTACGGAGATCTCGTTGGTCAGTTCCACTGTCGCACCCTACTTCACGCTTGCCTGTTTTATGTGTAACGCATAGGCTCCCGCGTATATCAGGAAAGAGGTTTGAAGATTGAACGCTAAATCGACAATTGCAGAGGATGTTGCAACAACATCTACCTTGCTCGGCAAGGTTGCTAAGAGCTTTCCTACACCTGCCGCATTGGCAGAGCATGGCAACGCAAAGATTATTTCAATCTTCAACCAAAAGGGTGGAGTTGGAAAGACAACAAGCACTATCAACTTAGGTGCAGCTCTTGCTGAAATGGGTCGTCGAGTTCTTTTGGTCGACTTTGACCCTCAAGGCGGCTTGTCACTAGGACTTGGCGTTAACGCCCATTCATTGCCGTTAGAGCAAACCGTTTACTACGCATTGATGACTCCAACAGCAAATGTTGATGAGATTGTTTTGAAGTCATCGGTTCCTGGTTTGGATTTCCTGCCTGCTAACCGCGACTTAGGAACAGCTGAAACAACACTAGGTGCTGAAATTGGCGGGCAGCAGTATCTCAAGCGCGCTTTAGCTCCACTTCGTGATTACTACGATGTTATTTTGATCGACTGCCAACCAACTATGGGTCAGCTAACTATCAACGCACTTGTTGCTTCTCAAGAAGTTATTGTTCCTATGCAATGCGAATACTTCGCTTTACACGGATTTATTGAACTCAAGGGAAATCTGGATAAGGTGAAGAACTTCCTGAATCCAGATCTTCGCCTTATCGGAATTCTTGCGACTATGTACGACAAGAAAACATCTCATAATCGTCAGGTTCTGGAACGTATTCTTGAACAATTCCCAGAAGATGTTTTTGAAACAATCATTGCAAAAACAATTCGTTTTCCCGAAACAACTGTTGTGGGAGAACCGATCACAACATACGCAACATCTTCAGGTGGTGCTGCTTCATACCGCCGCTTAGCCCGAGAACTAATCGCCCGAGGAGGCGCACGATGACACGCAGAGCAAACCTTCCAGGTGCAGATGAACTATTTCGTTCAACAGCACCAGCGCTAAGTGCTGTACCAACTCAGCCAACCCATGATGTAGCCGCTCCCCTAGTTCCACCTGCAATTGCAACACCCAAGGCGCCATCATCTAAGAAGGGTGTGCGAACAATCGCTCGCCGTCGTGTTACAACAGTTGATCGCTCACCATCTGGTCGTGAACGTCATGATGAAAAAATCACTGTGTACTTATCTCCAGATGAGTTATTTGATCTTGATCAAGCACGTTTACAACTACGCGGGGATCTTGGTTTAGCTGTTGATCGCGGTCGAATCGTTCGCGAATCAATCGCTGTAATCATCGCTGACCTTGAAGCTAAGGGCGATCAAAGCATCTTGGCTCGTCGCCTACGCGGTCAGTAAAACTAATCCCTGGCTCTTGGATGAGCCAATGAATAGGTTTCTCGCACCTTATCGATTGTTATCAGCGTATAAATTTGCGTCGTAGTTACTGACGCATGTCCCAGTAACTCCTGCACCACGCGAATATCGGCGCCACCGTCCAGAAGATGTGTTGCATATGAATGTCTAAATACGTGAGGCGACACATGCTCGGTTACTCCGGCTGCCTTTGCAGAATCCAAAACCATTTGCCAGGCAGATTGTCTAGATATGCGCCCTCCGCGAGAGTTTAGAAAAAGCGCAGCACTAGTTTTTGAATTTTTCGCAGCTAAATCAGGACGAATTCGAACTAGATAGTTATCGATAGCTTTTGCTGCAAAGCTTCCAAGCGGAACAATTCTCTCTTTCGAACCTTTTCCGCGCAGTTTCAAAGTTGTGATCTCACCGTCGGCGGTCTGCACAGTACTGAGGTCATTGAGATTGATTCCGATGAGCTCGCTTACTCGAGCTCCACTGCTATATAACAACTCAAGCATCGCTTGATCTCTTAAGGTAATTGGATCACCTTCGCGAAATGCTGCATCAATCATCGAAACAATTTGCTTGATAGTTAAAGCTTTCGGCAAGCGTCGTGCCGACTTACTTGGTGCGATTTCTAAAGTTGGATCTGCAAATCCATATTCCTGCTGTAAATGCTTAAAAAATGAACGTAGCGTTGAATCAACTCGATTAATACTTGCCACCGATAATTTAGCTTCGCGCAGCGATGATTCAAAGGAGTTTATGACTTCAGGAGATACCTCACTCAACGCAGCACCATTAAGAAAGGAGTTGAACTTTGCTAAATCTCGCTTGTAGGCAGCAATTGAATTAGCTGCCAACCCTCTCTCAATCTGTAGATGATTAAGAAAAGAGGAGGCCGCTAGATCAAAGCTGAGAGCTTGCGTAGCCATGCGCTTCTGCAACGGCGGAGTAGTAAATCTTTCCATCGTGCACGTTTAAGCCCTTAGCTAGATTCTTATCCATCGCACATGCAGCTTCCCAGCCATTATTTGCCAGGGAGAGTGCAAAAGGAAGGGTCGCATTAGTAAGTGCGTAGGTAGATGCCACGGGTACTGCGCCCGGCATATTTGCAACGCAATAGAAAATCGAGTTGTGAACTTTGTAGGTAGGTTCTGCGTGCGTAGTTGCCTTTGAATCCTCAAAGCATCCGCCTTGATCGATTGCGATATCAACTAGTACTGAACCAGATTTCATCTGGGCAACTAAAGCATTTGAAACCAACTTGGGAGCCTTAGCTCCGTGAACTAACACCGCACCAACAACTAGATCTGCTTGTTTTACCTCGCGTTCAATTGCATGCTTTGAAGCAACAAGGGTCTTAATGCGTCCACCATAAACGGTGTCGATGTATTGCAAACGATTAATTGAACGGTCGAAAACTGTTACATCAGCACCCATTCCTAGTGCGATCACCGCAGAGTTCAAACCAGCAACTCCGCCACCGATTACTACAACTCGACCAGGTGCAACTCCGGGAACTCCCCCAAGCAAAACTCCTCGACCACCGTGTGGCTTCTGAAGTGCTGTGGCACCAACTTGGGTTGCAAGACGTCCCGCAACCTCACTCATTGGAGCCAATAATGGCAACGTTCCATTTACTTCAACGGTTTCATATGCGATCGCTGTCGTTCCTGATTTCACTAATGCATCCGTGCAAGCCTTTGAGGCTGCAAGGTGAAGGTATGTGAAAAGTGTTTGACCTTTACGCATCTTTGAATACTCAGGTTCGATAGGTTCTTTCACCTTTAAAACCAGATCAGCCTTATTCCAAACATCATCGGCGTTAGGAACAATAGTTGCGCCAGCTGCTACAAACTCCTCATTGGCAATTGCAGATCCAACTCCGGCGCCATCTTCAATGATTACAGTGTGACCTGCGTGAATAAACTCTGATACGCCTTCGGGAGTTACTGCAACTCTTGACTCATGAACCTTGATCTCTTTAGGAACTCCGACGATCATTGCTTAACCTTTCGCTGCGACTGCCGCTGCAATCAACCCAACAAACAGTGGGTGTGGTCGCGTAGGGCGTGAACGAAGCTCCGGGTGAGCCTGCGTTCCTACGTAGTAAGGATGTACCTCTTTTGGAAGTTCTACAAACTCCACAAGATCTTGCTCCTTGAAAATCCCCGAGAAAACAAGGCCAGCACTCGAAATCTGGTCACGGTATTTATTGTTTACTTCATAACGGTGGCGGTGGCGCTCAGAGATCTCATTTGAACCATAAGTATCTGCAACTACAGATCCAGGTAATAGATCTGATTTGTACAGACCTAGTCGCATGGTTCCGCCAAGATCGCCCTTACCCGAAACAACATCGAGTTGATCATCCATTGTTGCAATCACAGGTGTTCCAGAATCTGAAAATTCCGCTGAGATTGCATCATTGATTCCAGCAAGATTACGTGCAGCCTCAATAACCATGCACTGCAATCCCAAACATAAACCAAGTGTTGGAATCTTGTTTTCGCGAGCAAACTTAAGCGCTCCAACTTTTCCTTCAATTCCACGAATACCAAATCCACCAGGTACGCAAATCGCATCAACGTCTTGCAAAAGAGCTTTTGCTGTTTCTGGATTTTCGCACTCATCACTTGCAATCCAAACAATCTCAATCTTTGCGAGGTTTGCAAATCCGCCAGCTCGAAGTGCCTCAGAGACAGACAGATATGCATCCGGAAGATCAATGTACTTTCCGACAAGACCCACCTTGATGTGATGCTTTGGGTGATGAACCTTCTCAAGAAGAGCATCCCATTCGCCCCACTCAACATCATGGCAATCAATACCTAGACGCTTCACAACGTATGAATCCAAACCTTCTGCATGAAGCACCTTTGGAATGTCATAGATTGATGGGGCATCTACCGCTGCTACAACTGCTTCAGAATCAACATCGCACATCAAAGAAATCTTCTTTTTAACGCCTTCTGGAATTTCGCGGTCTGAACGCAACACAATTGCATCAGGTGCAATACCAATACTGCGTAACGCGGCAACAGAATGCTGAGTTGGTTTCGTTTTTAACTCACCAGATGGGCCGATGTACGGAACCAGTGACACATGTAAATAGAAAACATTGTCGCGACCAACTGTTTGGCGAATCTGGCGAATCGCCTCTAGGAATGGTTGTGATTCGATATCTCCAACTGTTCCGCCAACTTCCGTGATAACCAGATCAATGTCAGGGCCAGCCATCGCAATAATGCGCTCTTTAATTTCATTGGTGATGTGCGGAATTACTTGAACTGTCTCGCCCAGGTACTCTCCACGACGCTCGCGTGCGATTACTCGTGAATACACCTGACCCGTAGTCACATTTGCAGAGCCATGAAGGTTGCGATCTAAGAATCGTTCGTAGTGGCCAATATCTAAATCTGTCTCGGAACCATCATCGGTGACGAAAACTTCACCGTGTTGGAAGGGATTCATGGTGCCGGGATCGACGTTCAGATACGGATCCAGCTTCTGCATGGTTACGCGGACGCCGCGTGCTACGAGTAATCGTCCAAGACTTGAGGCTGTGAGTCCTTTGCCCAAACTTGAGGCGACTCCGCCGGTTACGAATAAATGTTTAGTCACATGTGCTTGGCCCATGGGAGTCGAACCTATCATTTATTTGGGTCGAGCTCTTACACCTTTAAGGAAAGCAGCTCTGTGGCGTGTTCACGGGCGCTGGCGGAGTTTTCCAGACCTGCCAACATACGGGCGATCTCCTCAACTCGCTGCTCCCCTTCGACCTTTGTTACATCACTTTGGCTTACCGAGCCATCATTGTTTTTCGTCACAACAAAGTGCGAATCCGCCCAAGCCGCCACCTGAGGTAAATGAGTTACAACGATTACTTGCGCGTGTTGGGCAAGTTGATGCAAACGCTTACCCACTTCAATCGCAGCTTTTCCACCAACGCCAGCATCTACCTCATCAAAAACATATGTTCCAATTGGATGAGTTGTTGCGATAACCACTTCGAGGGCCAACATCACTCGGGACATTTCTCCACCTGAAGCACCTTTTGCAAGTGCGACTAGCGGAGCGTCTTTATGACCCTGAATAAACATAGCAACTTCATCGCAACCAGTAGTCGTGAAATCAGACTCTTTGGGCGCTTCATAGTTTGCGGAATTAAATTGTGCCACAAAGGATGCATGAGGCATTGAAAGTTGCTGAATCTCTAAGGTAACTGCCTTCGAGAGCTTCTCGGCCGCTGTTGCGCGTTGAGAAGAGAGCAATTTGGCTTCCTTCAGGAGAACTTTCTTAATACCCGATAGCTCAGATTCCAGTTCCTGAAGACGTTGATCCCCACCTTCGAGATCAGTTATCGCATCAGCGGAATTTTTATAGCGCGTTGCCAACTCTGCCAGCTCTTGATCCTGAGTCCCTGCGCCTCCAAACTTTTTTATCAAGGAGTTGATCTCGGCTTTTCGAGATTGCAATGAATCTAAACGTGCAGGATCTGCCTCCAACTTGCTGTTGTAAGAGTTCAAAGCGCTGAGTGCATCATCTAAGACAAAGAAGCTTTCGCTAATCTGCTGATAAATACCCTCAAGTTGTGGATCCTTCCCACGTGAATTATCTAGGGCGCGACGGGCAACACCCAATGAGGTCAAAGAACCAGCTTCCTCATCCTCAATTGCTGCAACCGCTTGGGCGGTTGCTAAACGAAACTCTTCAACACTTGAAAGCCGCGCGATCTCTGCTTCGATTTCAGAGTATTCATTGTTAAGAGGGTTCAATTTTTTGAAGGCATTTGCAAACTCTCGAAGTTCGGCAAGCTCTTTATCTTTTTGGGCGATGCTCTTCTTAAGAGAAGAGATGCGATCTTTCATATCGTGGTAATCAGATAGTGCCTTTGTGTAACCCGAAAGATTAACCGCACCAAAACGATCTACTAACTCACGTTGTCTCGAAGCCTTTGTAATATTTTGATTTGCTGACTGGCCATGGACTTCAACTAAATTTTCACCGATTGCACTCAATACCGAGGCGGTTGTACTAACACCGTTAGTGCTTGCTTTGCTCTTTCCATCTGCAGCTACTGTGCGAGTGACAATTAATTCGCCATCTTCAACCAAGGCCTCTTCGAAGAGATACTCATGTGCTTTGGGAATTGAAAACTTTCCACTGGCTACTAATCGTTCCGAACCTTTGCGCACTAACGCGCTATCAGCCTTGCCGCCCAAAATGAGGTTTAAAGCGGTTAAAATCATTGTTTTTCCAGCACCTGTTTCACCGGATAAAACAGTCAAACCCTTTGAAAGTTCAAGATTCGATTGATCGATTACACCGATCGATCGGATTGTTATCTCTTCAAGAAAGGTGCGATCACTCACCACGCCATCCTTCGACGGGAAGTTTGAACTTTGCTACCAATCGATCGCTAAATAATGTGTTCTTCAAATGAGCCAGCTGCACGATTCGAGAGTTCTTAGTAACTGTTACGCGATCACCTGCGCGTAATGGGAATTTACGAAGCGCATCTGCAGAAAGTAGCGCTTCAGCAGATTCGATGCCTACAGCAATGTTAGATGAAGGAGAGATTACAAGTGGACGTGAAAATAGTGCATGTGCAGAGATTGGAAGAACTACAAGAGCATCTACCTGAGGCCAAATTACTGGCCCGCCGGTAGAAAATGCATACGCCGTTGAACCCGTTGGAGTTGAACAAATCAAGCCATCACAACCCCAACGAGAAATAGGGCGATTATCAATCTCAAGAAAAAGTTCGACCATCGTGGCCTTTTCGCGTTCAACGGTAACCTCATTTAACGCCCATCCTGATGTAACAACTTCACCATCGCGTTCAACCGAATATGCCAAAGTGATACGTGGGTCAATTACATAAGTTTTATTTACAAGCGCATGAATTACATCTGAAATCTTTGATCGCTCTACTTCGGAGAGGAAGCCAACATGGCCTAAATTCACTCCCAGCAATGGAATATCGTGGGCTTGAGTAACTTCGGCTGCACGCAACATTGTTCCGTCGCCGCCTAATACAACCGCAACTTCGATTGGAGGTAAATCAGCAAGAGTTGACTTGATCATCCCTGGAATATTTACATCGGAAATGGTGTAAATCGCAAAGGTAGATGCAAGGTTTTGTTGAAGCTCTACCGCTGCAACAACAGCATCGACTCGTCCTGGATTACATACGACTAATAAATTTCTCATTACTGTGGTCCAATCGCTATGGCTTCATCGAGCATTGCATGATCGATTTCAGGTGCACCTCTGCGCAGCCATAAAAAGTATTCAACATTTCCGGCAGGACCCGGAAGTGGGCTAGCAGTTATTCCCAATGTGCCAAGGCCCACATCGTAAGCAGATTCTGCAACTTCGATAACAGCTGCTTTACGTAATGCAGGATCACGAACTACGCCACCAGCACCAAGTTTTTCTCGTCCAACCTCAAATTGTGGCTTCACCATTAAAACAAAATCAGCCTCTGGCTTAGATACAGCAGCTAAAGCAGGCAAAACTAGAGTGAGTGAAATAAATGAAAGATCCGCGACCACCAAATCAATCGGCTCGCCCACCATATCCCCCGTTAAATGACGAATGTTGGTGCGATCTAAAACTGTTACTCGCTCATCCTGTCGCAATGCCCATGCGAGCTGGCCATAGCCAACATCAACCGCTACGACATGCCCCGCATTTCGACGCAGAAGCACATCGGTAAAACCACCAGTAGAAGCACCTGCATCAAGACACCGCTTGCCTTCTACAACTACCCCCGTAAATGCATTCAGCGCACCATCTAGTTTGTGGCCGCCGCGAGATACAAAATCATCACGATCGCCAGCAATAACTATTGATGTTTCTGCATCTACCTGGGTTGCAGGTTTAGTTGCTGGAATTCCATTGACCAGAACGGCGCGCTTTTCAATGAGATCAGCGGCTTGCTCCCGTGAACGCGCGAGCTCTCTACGTACGAGCTCAGCATCCAAACGAGTTTTCATAATTACTTTATTTAGAGACCATCAATAGATGAGAGTGCCTGATTTAGTTTTTGATGCAGCGCTTCGAAACGTTGCGCGTGATCGCCAACCTCCATCGCATCAATCTCTTGAAGCTCATTGCGCAGCTCTTCGACTAATGATTCACCATCAAATTGATTGTTCTGATCCATTACTTGGCAACTTTCTTAGAGACGGCTTTCTTGGCAACTTTCTTAACAGCTTTTTTGCTCACGGCCTTTTTAACAACAGCCTTCTTAACGGGAGCTTTTTTCGCAGCCTTCTTTGTTGTAGAGCTCTTCGCTCCACCCTTTTTCAAGGAAGCAACCTCTTGCTTGAGTGCTTCAAACTCACCGCGCTTTACAAACCCCATTTTAGAAACAGAGCGCTCAACCTCATCCTCAATCTTTACCTTAAGAGCCTCACCGCTCTCCTTCATCCAAGCATTAACTGAGTCGGCAACATCGGTTGCAAACTTGTTTCCTAGTTGGACATTGTTAGCAATAGATTTAAGAGTTGATAGGAAATCGCTGTTCTTGCTCATGCCATAAGCCTACCTAAATTCGTGAAATCTCCAACGCTTCAACCTGCCAACGACTTGCAAGCCCTGAAGGAGAACTCCAGAATCGGCGATGAATTGAGCCTGAAACTTCAACCCATTCATCAGGTGTGAGCGATAAGGCAGTTCGGCGTGATTTTGCGCTCCACGATGCGATATCCAAGGTGTCTACACCGGATTGCTTCTCGCGAGTGACGATCAAACGAAACTCGACAACCTTGTCACCGCTTGGTAGCTCCTTTTCGACAGCCTCTTGTGAAACTCGACCTCGAAGCACCACATCATTAAGAGAGTAATCCTCTTCGACTTCTGCGAACTCTTGAATCTTCTTCTTTGTGCTCATATATGCCTCCATCTTTGCTTGGAGTGCAGATACTTAATGGTTACACCGACAGATCGATCAATAGATTCAATGAATGTGGGTAACTATTCGGAAGCTCTTTCAGCGGCATCTGTGAACTCATCAACATCGAGTTCAGCACATTTTGCAAACCATTCTCGGGCTTCATCTTTTCTTCCCGCTGCATCTAATGCATCGGCATAGGCGTAACGCAGTCGGAGCGCCCATTCATCCGTTTCATTGTTAAGTTCTTTACAAGTCAGAGTTACAACCGCTGCATCAAGTTCACCTAGATCGCGACGTGCGCCTGCTGCAACGATGCGCATTTCTATTTCTTCCGGCTTAGCTAAACGCTTAACCTCTGGAGAACCAGCCAAATTCAATGCTTTTAGAGGGTTTCCAAGGCCTCGCTCGCAATCTGCCATTACAGGAAGTGATGAAACATCTCCTGAAATTCGATTTGCGGCACGTAACTCTTTTAATGCAATTTCATAGTGTCCTGCACGGTATGCGGCATACCCAGCAGATTCACGAACAACAGCTAAACGACCTGCATGGTGCGCAGCTGCGATTCCATGCTTGTGCGCTAACTGTGGATCAGTGTCTTGATACAGATTGATACATACTAAATGTCGAGCAACTACCTTTGCATTCTCTGCAGACAGTGAAAGCAGTTCAGCACGAACTGATTTTTCTAACTCTTCGCCTGTGACATCTTCAGGAATATCTGGTTCAAAAATTCGTGGACGTAAACGAGATTGATCTCGTTCCATCGGCGCAGGACGTGCTCCGCGTGGATCTGAGCCATCACGTGTTTGACGTGGTGCACCTGCGCGATTTGAGGAACCACCACGTGCCGGAAGATCTTCACGGCGTCGTTGTGAGTTTGGGCCAGATGGCTTGCGAGGTGCATCTCCAGATGGACGACGCTCACCGGAACGAGCTGGACGCTCCCCTGGCTTTAAATTTTGTACTGGACGTGAAGGACGGGATGGGCGTTGATCTCTATCTTCCATCGTTTCTTTCTCCTTCACTCTCTTTAATTATATTTTTTTAACTGGCACTTCAAATCTAATTCTAGGGAAATAAAAAAGGGGCGCTCGTTAAAGCGCCCCTTTTTATAAAAGAAGTCCGGCGACGTTCTACTCTCCCACAAGGTCACCCTTGCAGTACCATCGACGCTGAGAGGCTTAACTTCCGGGTTCGGAATGGGACCGGGTGTTTCCCTCTCGCTATGGTCGCCGAAACGCTATTGAGTTTTCGGTCTAAAGCTCGACACTTTTCCTAGAAGGACCAAGTGTCAGCTTGGATCGTGGATCTCGAGACCGTATCTCGAGAGCCACACAGTGGACGCGTAGCAACTTTGTAGTTAAATCCTCGGCCTATTAGTACCGGTCAGCTCCAAGTCTTGCGACTCTTCCACTTCCGGCCTATCAACCCAGTCGTCTAGCTGGGGGCCTTACCCGGTAAACCGGTGGGAAACCTAATCTCGAAGCGAGCTTCCCGCTTAGATGCTTTCAGCGGTTATCCCTTCCGAACGTAGCTAATCGGCGGTGCTCCTGGCGGAACAACCGACACACCAGAGGTTCGTCCAACCCGGTCCTCTCGTACTAGGGTTAGCCCTTCTCAAGTTTCCTGCGCGCACAGAAGATAGGGACCGAACTGTCTCACGACGTTCTGAACCCAGCTCGCGTGCCTCTTTAATGGGCGAACAGCCCAACCCTTGGGACCTACTCCAGCCCCAGGATGAGACGAGCCGACATCGAGGTGCCAAACCTTGCCGTCGATATGGACTCTTGGGCAAGATCAGCCTGTTATCCCCGGGGTACCTTTTATCCGTTGAGCGACGGCGCTTCCACAAGCCACCGCCGGATCACTAGTTCCTGCTTTCGCACCTGCTCGACATGTCTGTCTCACAGTTAAGCTCCCTTGTGCACTTACACTCGACACCTGATTACCAACCAGGTTGAGGGAACCTTTGAGCGCCTCCGTTACTTTTTAAGAGGCGACCGCCCCAGTCAAACTACCCACCAGACACTGTCCCTGATCCGGATTACGGACCGAGGTTAGAAGTTCAAAACGATCAGAGTGGTATTTCAACGATGACTCCACAAACACTGGCGTGCCCGCTTCAAAGTCTCCCACCTATGCTACACAAACCGTTCCGAACACCAATATCAAGATATAGTAAAGGTCCCGGGGTCTTTCCGTCTTTCTGCGCGTAACGAGCATCTTTACTCGTAATGCAATTTCGCCGAGTTCACGGATGAGACAGCGCTCAAGTCGTTACGCCATTCGTGCAGGTCGGAACTTACCCGACAAGGAATTTCGCTACCTTAGGATGGTTATAGTTACCACCGCCGTTTACTGGGGCTTAAGTTCTCAGCTTCGCCTTGCGGCTAACCAGTCCCCTTAACCTTCCAGCACCGGGCAGGCGTCAGTCCGTATACATCGTATTGCTACTTCGCACGGACCTGTGTTTTTGGTAAACAGTCGCTTGAGCCTGGTCTCTGCGGCCTTCCAACGCTTCGGAGGTAAACTCCTACACGTCGAAGGGCCCCCCTTCTCCCGAAGTTACGGGGGCATTTTGCCGAGTTCCTTATCCATGATTCTCTCGATCGCCTTGGTATTCTCTACCTGACCACCTGTGTCGGTTTCGGGTACGGGCCGCAATAATTCTCGCTAGATGCTTTTCTTGACAGCATAGGATCATCCACTTCGCCTTACGGCTCGGCATCAGCTCTCAGGGTATATGTGATGCGGATTTGCCTACATCACCCCCTACAGCCTTACCCCGGGACAACCATCGCCCGGGCTGGACTGCCTTCCTGTGTCACACCATTGCTTAACTACTACCACACCGGTTCGTGCCATCCATCCCACCGACAAAAGCCGGCAAAACTTCAAACACTTAGCATTAGTGGGTTCGTCATGGGCGAATTAAAGCGGGTACTGGAATATCAACCAGTTGTCCATCGACTACGCCTGACGGCCTCGCCTTAGGTCCCGACTTACCCTGGGCGGATTAGCCTGGCCCAGGAACCCTTGGTCTTTCGGCGGAAATGTTTCTCACACTTCTCTCGCTACTCATGTCTACATTCTCACTTGTGTGGCTTCCACGGCTGGATTCCTCCGCCGCTTCACCAGCCACACAACGCTCTCCTACCCATCCACACTCCTGGATCTTGCGACCGGGATAATGTGTGAATGATAGAACTTCGGTGCTGTGCTTGAGCCCCGTTACATTGTCGGCGCGGAATCATTTGACCAGTGAGCTATTACGCACTCTTTAAATGGTGGCTGCTTCTAAGCCAACATCCTGGTTGTCTATACAACTCCACATCCTTTTCCACTTAGCACAGGCTTTGGGACCTTAGTTGCTATTCTGGGTTGTTTCCCTCTCGACTATGAAGCTTATCCCCCACAGTCTCACTGCCACGCTCTCACTTACCGGCATTCGGAGTTTGGCTGATGTTGGTAAGCTTGTAGGCCCCCTCGACCATCCAGTAGCTCTACCTCCGGTAAGAAACACGTGACGCTGCACCTAAATGCATTTCGGAGAGAACCAGCTATCACGAAGTTTGATTGGCCTTTCACCCCTACACACAGCTCATCCCCTAATTTTTCAACATTAGTGGGTTCGGTCCTCCACGCGGTCTTACCCGCGCTTCAACCTGGCCATGCGTAGATCACCTCGCTTCGGGTCTAGATCATGCAACTCATTCGCCCTATTCAGACTCGCTTTCGCTACGGCTTCCCCTCGACGGGTTAACCTCGCTACATGACACTAACTCGTAGACTCATTCTTCAAAAGGCACGCTGTCACTACTCAAGGTAGCTCCAACGGCTTGTACGCACACGGTTTCAGATTCTATTTCACTCCCCTTTCGGGGTTCTTTTCACCTTTCCCTCACGGTACTAGTCCGCTATCGGTCATCAGAGAGTATTTAGGCTTAGCGGGTGGTCCCGCCAGATTCATACCGGATTCCTCGAGTCCGGTATTACTTGGGATACCAATAATGAGTTAACAGTGTTTCGGCTACGGGGATCTCACCCTCTGTGTCTGGCTTTCCCACGCCATTCACCTACACCATTAATTTCTGACTCATTGAAGCAACGGCAGTCGCTTCTAACTGGTCCCACAACCCCAATACTGCAACGCCTGCCGGCTTGGCACAGTACTGGTTTGGCCTCTTCCGCGTTCGCTCGCCACTACTAACGGAATCACGGTTGTTTTCTCTTCCTGTGGGTACTGAGATGTTTCACTTCCCCACGTTCCCTTTATCTACCCTATATATTCAGGTAGAAATAACTGGACATTACTCCAGCTGGGTTTCCCCATTCGGAAATCCTCGGATCAAAGCTCGTTTGACAGCTCCCCGAGGCTTATCGCAGCCTACTACGTCCTTCATCGGCTTCTGATGCCAAGGCATCCGCCATGTGCGCTTAATAATTTGACCACAAAGATGCTCGCGTCCACTGTGTAGTTCTCAAAATACGGGCGGTACTCAATAAAGCCTTGAAGACCTTGGATCGAAATCCTGGTTTCTTCGCCTTATTAAGCCCAGAGGTTTGGCATTTTCAGCCGTCCCCTCAGGACCCAACAACGTGCCTAGTTAATTTTCACTCAGAGCTAAGTTTCCACTCCCACGAATGGGCTGTACTAATAGATGATTTTTTAAACAAACCTAAGTCAATGCTCCACTTATGAGCTCAACTACTAAATCCCGAAACCTTGTCCGAGTGAGTTGATTGCTCCTTAGAAAGGAGGTGATCCAGCCGCACCTTCCGGTACGGCTACCTTGTTACGACTTCGTCCCAATCACCGATCCCACCTTCGGCAGCTCCCTCCTTGCGGTTGGGCCACTGACTTCGGGTGTTACCGACTTTCGTGACGTGACGGGCGGTGTGTACAAGCCCCGGGAACGTATTCACCGTAGCGTTGCTGATCTACGATTACTAGCAACTCCGACTTCATGGGGTCGAGTTGCAGACCCCAATCCGAACTGAGACTGGCTTTCTCGGATTCGCTCCACCTTGCGGTATTGCAGCCGTTTGTACCAGCCATTGTAGCATGCGTGCAGCCCAAGACATAAGGGGCATGATGATTTGACGTCATCCCCACCTTCCTCCGAGTTAACCCCGGCAGTCTCCTGTGAGTCCCCAACTAAATGCTGGCAACACAGAACGAGGGTTGCGCTCGTTGCGGGACTTAACCCAACATCTCACGACACGAGCTGACGACAACCATGCACCACCTGTATACAGACCTTGCGGCTATGACATCTCTGCCATATTCCTGTATATGTCAAGCCTTGGTAAGGTTCTTCGCGTTGCGTCGAATTAAGCCGCATGCTCCGCTGCTTGTGCGGGGCCCCGTCAATTCCTTTGAGTTTTAATCTTGCGATCGTACTCCCCAGGCGGGGCACTTAATGCGTTAGCTGCGTCGCAGAGACCGTGGAAGGTCCCCACAACTAGTGCCCACCGTTTACGGCGTGGACTACCAGGGTATCTAATCCTGTTCGCTCCCCACGCTTTCGCTCCTCAGTGTCAGTAATGGCCCAGAGTCCTGCCTTCGCCATTGGTGTTCCTCCTGATATCTGCGCATTCCACCGCTACACCAGGAATTCCAGACTCCCCTACCATACTCAAGCTCGCCCGTATCGAATGCAGGTCTGGGGTTAAGCCCCAGAGTTTCACATCCGACGTGACGAACCACCTACGAGCTCTTTACGCCCAATAATTCCGGACAACGCTTGCACCCTATGTATTACCGCGGCTGCTGGCACATAGTTAGCCGGTGCTTCTTCTGCAGGTACCGTCACTTTCGCTTCTTCCCTGCTGAAAGCGGTTTACAACCCGAAGGCCTTCATCCCGCACGCGGCGTCGCTGGGTCAGAGTTTCCTCCATTGCCCAATATTCCCCACTGCTGCCTCCCGTAGGAGTCTGGGCCGTGTCTCAGTCCCAGTGTGGCCGGTCGCCCTCTCAGGCCGGCTACCCGTCGTCGCCTTGGTGAGCCATTACCTCACCAACAAGCTGATAGGCCGCGAGATCATCTTCAACCGAAAAACTTTCCAGATCCACAGATGCCTGTAGATCTCATATCCGGTATTAGCCCCGTTTTCACGGAGTTATCCCAGAGTTGAAGGCAGATTTCTCACGTGTTCCTCACCCGTTCGCCGCTAATTCACACCCGAAGGTGCTTCATCGCTCGACTTGCATGTGTTAAGCACGCCGCCAGCGTTCGTCCTGAGCCAGGATCAAACTCTCCATAGAAAGTTTTCATCTTGGCGATCAGACAAACAAACTGTCGTTTAATTTGTCATTTATATACCAAAGGAAATCAACGGGTATAGCTTTTTATGGCTATACCTCATTGAGGTATTTATATTTGCCGTGGTTGTTAACTAATCAAAAACCATTGTAAAACAATGTTTTTTCGCTATTGAAAGCATGACTAACTAAGCCACTATTGGCATTGACTTATGGCACGCTGTTGAGTTCTCAAGGTACGGATGCGCACTGCTTCTCAGAATTTCTCCTGATTTTCAGGGCAGATCGCCAAACTTAGTGCATGCATACAGGCAAGGTCAAACTGGCCTAAATGAAGTACTTAATCTGGCTGACGCTCAATTTCTTGAGCATCGACGCCTACTGTCCGGCCTAAATCGTCCGTTCCCAGCAAGGAGCGTAACTATACATACGCCCCATGGACCGGTCAAATCGACATCGCCGGATCCAGGCTAAAGCTATAAATCGGTCAAAAAAGCGAATTATCCACGCCCGCTAGCGTTTTTTGCCCCTAATTGGTTATTTACGCCAATTCGACGGCAGCGAGATCTCGCTTACCTTTTCGCAAAACCGCGTATTTCCCGCATAAAAAGTCAGATTTTGAGGGTCTGAAATCTTCACCGGAAATCTTTTGATTATTGAGATATGCGCCACCTTCTTTAACGATGCGGCGAGCAGCTGATTTCGAGTCAACAACCCCAGTTGCTGCTAGGAGATCTACCCATGTTGGAATCTCTTCAGCAGATGAAATTGTTGTTCGTGGAAGTTCAGCAAGTGCAGATGAAAGTGTTGCTTCATCCAATTCAGATAACTCACCTTGACCAAATAATGCACGCGCAGCAGCTTCTACACGTTGCGTTGTTTCTTCTGAATGAACAAGTGAGGTTAATTCGCGAGCTAACGAACGGTGCGCTTCACGTAAACCAGGGTTTTCGCTGTGTGTTTTTTCAAGTTCGGTAATTTCTTCGTGTGACTTGAATGAAAATACCTTTAGGAAATTAATAACGTCTTTGTCATCGCTGTTTAACCAGAACTGGAAAAATGCATATGGAGAAGTCATTTCAGGATCTAGCCATACAGATCCTCCGGCGGTCTTTCCAAACTTAGTTCCATCTGCTTTCATCAAAAGAGGAACAGTTAATGCATGTCCACTCCCCTGTTCAACGCGACGAATTAAATCAAGTCCAGCAACAATATTTCCCCATTGATCAGAACCGCCAACTTGCAAGGTGCAGTTATTGCGACGGAAGAGTTCGAGAAAATCGTATGACTGCAAAACCTGGTATGAAAATTCGGTGTAAGAAATTCCTCCACCTTCTAAACGCGCAGAAACTGAATCCTTTGAAAGCATTTGATTAACACTGAAGTGCTTACCAATATCGCGCAAGAATTCAATGGCGCTCAGTGGCGCGGTCCAATCAAGATTGTTTACAACTTGAGCCGGATTCTTTGGTGCATCAAAATCAAGAAATGCAGAAACTTGCTTACGGATTCGAGCAACCCAACCTTCAACAATTTCACTGCTATTTAAAGTGCGTTCTTCATTCTTGCCGCTAGGGTCTCCGATTAAACCTGTTGCACCGCCAACTAATGCAATTGGATTGTGTCCTGCTAATTGGAATCGGCGCAAAACTAGAAGCACCACAAGGTTTCCCGCGTGCAATGAAGGTGCTGTTGGATCAAAGCCTACGTACAGCGTTGTTGGCTTCTTAAGCGCTTCTAAGAGTGCCGCCTCATCAGTTGATTGGGCTAATAATCCACGCCAGCGAAGGTCTTCAAGTAAGTTCATGCGCTCATCATCTCTGAAAATGCCTTGTGCTTGCTGGCAATTTCTTTAGTAGTTTTTTCATTGGCGGTTAATGCATCTCTAATCTGCTGAGCTACTAATACAGGAGCCGTGCCACCAGATGTTGTACGGGAATTCAACGCTCCATGAACGGTTAGAACATCGCGCACTCCCCCATCAAGTTCTGGATGCACCTGAAGAAACTCTGCATCTGTTAGTTGGTGCAATTGGCGATCGGAAGCTTCACAGATTGCCACGCACTTACCTGCAGCTTCGTGTGCATGAGCAAAGGGAACATTCTTTTTCGCTAAGTAATCGGCGATCTCAGTTGCTAACGAGAAACCAGTTGGTGCTGCTAACGCCATTTTCTCGCGATCAAAATCAGTTGTGGCAACCATTCCAGTTACAGCGGGTAGCACCAAAAGCAATGTGTCAATGCTGTCGAACAAAGGTTCCTTGTCCTCTTGCAAATCGCGGTTATATGCAAACGGTAATCCTTTGAGCATTGTTAAAACACTCATGAGGTTTCCAACTAAGCGACCAGATTTTCCACGGGCAAGCTCTGCCATATCGGGATTTTTCTTTTGGGGCATAATTGAAGAGCCAGTTGAATATGCATCTGCAACCTTTGCCCACGCAAACTCTTGCGAAGACCAAATTGTCCATTCCTCACCTATGCGTGAAAGATGGTTTCCAATCATTGCAAAGATAAATAGTGCTTCGGCAACATAGTCACGATCACTGACCGCATCAATACTGTTAGCAAATGTTGATTCAAATCCTAGATTCTTCGCGGTAAATGCTGGTTCAAGTGCAAGAGATGACCCAGCAAGGGCGCCGGCACCTAATGAACTAACAGATGTGCGTGAAAGCCAATCATTAATTCGATCTAAGTCACGAGCAAATGCATGTGCATGCTTTGCTAATTCATGTCCAAAGGAAACTGGTTGTGCATGTTGGATATGCGTGAATCCTGGAGCAGGATCGTTCACATACTCGGATGCTTTTTCTAGAATCGCATTTTGTAGAGCGGTGACCAAAGCAGCAATTTCGAGCATGTGATCTATTGAGAAAAGTCGAAGATCCGTTGTGACCTGATCGTTGCGAGAACGTCCTGCGCGAAGGGCTCCCCCAACCGCACCCAACTTGTCAGTCAATCCACGTTCTAAAGCGCTATGAACATCCTCATCGGAATCAATAGCTGTAAATGCTCCGCTGGAGACTTCAGTGGCAAGCTCTTTAAGCGCCTTGAGTATCGCCTCAGCATCCTTAGGAGCTATCAAGCCGCTCTTATTCAAGATGGCCAAGTGGGCCATAGATGAGCGCACGTCATAAGGAGCTAAACGCCAATCGAAGTGCACGCTTCTGGACAGGGCAAAGACCGAATCTTCAGGACCTTGCGCAAAACGTCCGCCCCATAGAGCCATTACTTCCTCTTTCCATCACCTTGTGCGTAAGCAAGCAATTCTTTCGCTAAATGTGCCCCACCCGTGGCTTTCTTCGATACCAAAATAATCGTGTCGTCCCCGGCGATAGTGCCGATAACTCCAGTTAATCCCGCATGATCCAAAGAACTAGCCAAGAATTGAGCAGCACCTGGCGGAGTGTGAATGACAGCCAAATTTGCGCTGTGATCAACAGACAAAATCAATTTGGATGGCATTGGAGTACTGCGAACAATCGCATCCTCTGAACTTTCACGAATTTGATAGGTGCTTTCGCCATCCTTATTTCGTGCTCGTACCGCACCGATCTCTTCTAGATCACGACTAGCAGTTGCTTGCGTAACTTTGTAGCCAGCCTTTTTCAGGAGTGTTACTAAATCAGATTGAGAATGTACAAGGCCTGCTTGGATAAGTGCAATTGCCTTTGCTCTACGAGCAGAAACAGATTGTGCGTTACTTGGCATGTGACATCACCTTCTTGAAAATCGCAATAAATTTCTTAATTTGGGCATCAGTAACAATGAGCGCAGGTGCAATACGAATAGTTGTTGGGTTTGCAGCGTTTACCAAAACGCCTTCGTTGCGAAGTGAGTTTGCCACATCTGCCGCCTTCAAATCCTGTAACTCAATTCCAAGCAATAGACCTGCACCGCGAACCTCTTTAACTCCAGGAATCATTGCGAGTTCCCGAATTAATTCAGCTCCCTGCTTTTCAACCTTTGCAAGAACCCCAGTGGTTTCAATAAATTTAATTGCGGCCAAACCTGCTGCAGTTGTTACTGGGTTACCGCCAAATGTTGAACCGTGATCGCCAGGTTGAAATAGTTCTGCAGCCTTGCCAAGAGCGATCATCGCGCCAAGTGGCAACCCACCGCCTAATCCCTTTGCCAAGGTAATAACATCTGGAGTTATTCCAGAGTATTCATATCCAAACCAATCGCCTGTGCGGCCCATTCCTGTTTGCACCGCATCGATAACCAAGAGTGCGCCTTTGTCATCACATAGTGCACGAAGTTGTTGCAAGTAATCCGCTGGCGGAACAATTACACCTGCTTCACCCATGATCGGTTCGATAATTACCATGGCGGTTTTCTTCGTAACCGCTTTGCGCATCGCCTCGATATCGCCGTAAGGCACATGCTTAACACCTTTAATCAGCGGCAAGAATGGTTCGCGCTTAGAAGGCTGCCCAGTAAGGGATAACGCCCCCATGGTGCGACCGTGGAAAGCTCCTTGTGCAGCAACTACGCGTACTTTGCCGGTACGACGAGAAAGTTTTAAAGCTGCTTCATTTGCTTCTGCACCTGACTGACAGAAGAAAACCTTTGCATTCTTATCACCGGTCATCGAGGTTAATTTCTCAGCTAACTCAATGGCCTGAGGATGTGCATAAAAATTGCTTACATGACTCAAGGTCGAAACTTGTTTAGTAACAGCCTTAACGATTACAGGATGTGCATGCCCCAAAATGCTAGTGGCGATCCCGCCGAGAAAATCAAGGTACTGCTTGCCATCGGCATCTGTTACGACAATTCCTTTACCTTTTACAAGTGCAATAGTTGGAGATCCGTAGTTATTTTGAACAACTGTGTTCCAACGATTGAGCATCTTCTTATTTGTCATGCAACCACCAACGTTCCGCCTGTACCAGCTAGCGCTGATGCAAAGCTATCGGGATCAGTACCATCAATAATTCGGACCGCTTTTGCGCCAAATGACAAAGCATCTAATGCAGCTTGTACTTTGGGAGCCATTCCTTCAGCAAAGGTTGCTTTAATTGACTCTAACTCTTCAGCGCAAATCGAATCGATGAGCGAGCTCTTGTCCGGCCAATTGCGATAGATACCTGCAACATCAGTCATGACAATTAATGATGAAGCTTCAAGTGAAGCAGCAATCGCCGCAGCAGCAAAATCCGCATTCACGTTGAGCCCAGTTTTTAAATCAATATCTGAAGATACTGGAGCAACTACCGGCACAATCCCTTGATCAAGCAGTTGCAGGAGTTGTGCAGGATTTACCGATTGAACATCCCCCACAAAACCAAGATCTGCAGGAGTTCCATCGATTAAAGAGGTTCGTCGCTGTGCAATTACAGTTGGAAGTGATCGCGCAGAGATCGCCTGAGCTTTGATGCCTGATTTGCTCAGTGTTGCAGCGACTTCATGACCCACTTGATTTACCAATACATCTTCAACCACATCAAATATCTCTTGAGTCGTGACTCTAAAGCCACCAATCCACTGACTTTCGATCTGCTTAGCCTTTAGGGCAGCATCAATTTGAGGACCGCCACCATGGACAACTACGACCTTTTCACCTGTTGCTAAGGCAGCCGAGATGGCTTTGGCAAAGTTACCGTTCTCATCCTTCATGGCGTGTCCGCCAAATTTAACAACGATCATGTTGAGTACGCAGAGTTCTCGTGAACGTAATCATGAGTAAGGTCGTTAGTCATAATCGTGGCAGTTGCCGTACCGAACTTTAAATCCACTTCAATTTCAACCAGACGTGCATCAAAGTTAACCGTTGATTTATCAGCATCAGGTGCACTGTTAGTGCACACCTGCACACCATTGAGCTTCACATCGATGGCCAGAGGGTCCATAGAGGCATCAGCTGTACCTACAGCGGCTAGTACCCGTCCCCAGTTTGGATCTCCGCCAAAAATTGCAGCTTTCAATAAGTTATTTCGCGCACAAGCACGCCCAACTTCCACAGCATCTTTCTCAGAGGAAGCATTGAGTACCTTTATCGCAACGGTCTTTGTTGAACCTTCAGCATCTGCAATAAGTTGTTCTGAGAGAGAACCACATACCTGCATCAATATTGCCTCGAGATCAGCATCGGAAATACTTACTCCACTTGCGCCTGATGACATAAAAAGCACGGTGTCATTAGTCGATGTGCACCCATCGGAATCTATGCGGTTGTAAGTCCTATCTGTTGCACGCTGAAAAATCTCTTGAGCATTATCTGAAACTACGGCATCGGTCATTACTACGGACAACATGGTTGCAAGTGCTGGGGCCAACATTCCGGCACCCTTTGCGATTCCTGCAAATTCTGTGCCATTCAAGGTGGCAGTTGCAATCTTTGGAACAGAGTCTGTGGTCATGATCGCCTGTGCACTTGTTTGCAACCCATCGTTATTCATTGAATGGACGATTGCATCAAGTCCGGCAACAATCTTTGACATCGGCAATAGTTCGCCAATTAATCCGGTTGAACAGACAATTACTTCACCTGATGAAATATTTAGCAGTTGCCCAACATGTTCTGCGGTCTTATGTGTATCTGCAAAACCTTGCGGACCGGTGCAAGCATTTGCTCCCCCACTATTGAGAACAACAGCTCGTACGATTCCACCCTTTGAAACTTGACGTGACCAAATAACCGGGGCTGCAACAACCTTATTGGTTGTAAAAACAGCGGCCGCGTTGAAGTTTGGCCCTTGGTTTTCTATAAGAGTTAAATCAAGCGCACCTGTACTTTTCAAACCTGCAGCAATTGAAGCGGATCTGAAACCTTGTGGGAGCTTCATGCGCCGATTCCATCAAGTGCTAAACCGCTATTTTCTGATAAACCGCATATCAAGTTAGCGTTTTGAATTGCTTGTCCCGCTGCACCTTTTCCAAGGTTGTCGATAGCAACTGATACAACTAATCGCTGAGTGTGCTCATCAACTGCAACTTGAATTTGAACCTTGTTGCTTCCTGTGACAGCACTTGTCTTCGGCATCTGTCCTAGTGGCAATAGATCAACAAAGAACTCATTGGCGTAATACTGAGCAAATAAATCATGTGCTTGTTGTGTGGTTAATGACGTTGTTAGTTTCGCTGTAATCGTTGAGAGGATTCCACGTGGCGTCGGTGCAAGGATTGGAGTGAAAGAAATCTTTGCTGTCTTTTGCGCGACAGCTGAGAGTGCCTGTTCGATCTCAGGAGTGTGTTGATGAACCCCACCGAATTTGTACGAAGTAAGCGACCCCATCACTTCGCTGCCAATGAGATTAATCTTTGCGCTTCTTCCAGCACCGGTTGTGCCAGAGGCTGCAACTACGACGATGTCTGAACTATCTACTACTCCGACAGCTGGTGCGATTCCAAGAGATATCGAGGTTGCATAACAACCAGGATTTGCCACTTTATTCTGCTTCTTAATTGATTCACGTTGACCTGGAGCAAGTTCAGGCAAGCCATAAACCCAAGCGCCTGCGTACTTGCCACCGTAATACTTTTCCCATTGCGCCGAATCTTCTAATCTGTAATCTGCACCTAGATCTACGATCTTTACATTGTCGGGAATCTTTGCAATAAGAGCCGCTGATTCGCCATGTGGCAAAGCTAGGAACGCAAGTTCAATCTTTGAAAAATCAATTGAATCCACAGTTACGAAGGTACGACCTGCATAACTTTGCAGTTGAGGGTGCACTGAGGTGACCTGCTCCCCCGCATTGGAATGAGCACTGACCGTTGTGACCTCGAAATGTGGATGGATCGCCAGGAGTCTTAAGAGCTCTCCACCTGCATAGCCACTTGCACCAATAACCGCTGTTTTCATGGGTTAAGGGTAAAGGATGATCAATAATTATGCAATCTTATGCATAATTATGCGGTTCGAACAACCGCTCCAAACTTCGCAGCTGCAACGGCTGTTGCTGACTCACGCATGGCAGATACCTCTTCACCAGTAAGAGTGCGATCTGCTGCTCGGAATACCAAGGTGAAGGCGAGAGAAATCTTGCCGTCACCGATCTTGTCGTATCGATCAAACAAGGTAATCGATTCAAGTAAATCTCCAGCACCCTCGCGAAGTGCGCCCTCAACATCTGCCGCGCTGACTGTAGATTCAACGATAAGAGCGACATCTTGAACAGCCGCTGGCATGGTGCCAACAGTTGTTGGGCGCACAAGCGCTGAATCAGGTAGCGCATTTAGCGCTACCGCAAAGGCAACAGAACGCTCCGGAAGGCCGTACGCCGAAACGATACGTGGATGAAGTTCGCCGGCATGTGCGACAGCTTTTCCGTTAACGATTAATTCGGCACAACGTCCTGGGTGCCATGGTGCAAGATCAGATCGAGCAACACTCCATTCAAGGTTACATAGCGCCAAAATATCTTGAGCAAATGCAATCGCATCCTGCCAGTTATGGGCGCGCGCCTTACCTTGCCAATTCTCATTTTCAGTCTTACCAACAAGCAGTCCAGCTACGTGATAACCCTGTGTTGGGACGCTTGCAAAGATTTCATCAATAAGCTTTTGATCTGGACGCTTTGATAAATCTGGAGAAATAGCTGGAACCAGCTTCTGAGAGCTACGGAAGATTGAACCCATTTCAAAGATTGCAAAATCCTTAGCTCCGCGGCTGATATTGCGCTGTGCGACCTCAATAAGCCCTGGAACTAAGTGAACGCGCATCAATGGAAACTCTTCAGACATTGGATTTGCCACCTTGTAGGTTGCTGCACGTTCGCCAACAAATCCCATGGAATCGATAGTTGCCTGATTTGTAAATGGGAAGGTTTGCACCTCGGCCAATCCGCGGCTGGCAAGCATTGTTGCTACTGCGCGACGACGCTTCTGCGTTGGCGTCAATGTCGCATGCAATGGTCGTGGAGGCAGTATTGATGGAATTTTGTCGTAGCCGATCATGCGGGCTACCTCTTCAGTGAAATCTGCAGCGGTCAACAAATCTGAACGCCAAGATGGAGGATCAATGGTGAAGCTCTTTTCATCAACGTCGCACCCAATAAGGCGAAGAACTTCGGCAACCTTTGCTGCTGGAACCTCAAAGCCCAGAATCTTCGAAATATATGCGGGATCAATTGTGACCGTTGGGGCATAAACAGGCTCGCCATCCACAACAGTTGCCACGTGCTTTGCTGAACTATGAGCGGTAAGGAGTTGAACAAATCGCGCAGATGCAAATTGAGCCAAAGAAGGGTCGACACTTCGTTCTAAGCGACGAGATGCTTCAGATGAGAGCTTATGTCGTCGTGAATTCTTAGCTATTGCAACAGGATCAAAGCGAACCGCTTCAAGTGCGATATCTGTCGTGGTCTCTGTAATTTCTGAGGACAACCCACCCATTGTGCCTGCAAGTGCCAAGGGTTGATCATCATCGCAGACCATCAAATCATTTGGATCTAATTGGCGTTCTTGACCATCAAGGGTCACAAACTTTTGTGCAGAACCTGCTCGATTGATCGTTAATCCACCTTTGATCTTTGATTTATCAAAGGCGTGGAGCGGTTGGCCTAGTTCGAGCATTACATAATTTGTTACATCAACTACCAATGAGATTGAGCGCATGCCCATTTTTTCAATACGGCGGCGCATCCAGATTGGAGTTGTTGCCTTTGGATCAAAGTTAGAAAGTGTGCGAAGGTAGAAAACCGAGGCAGCAGATTTGTCTGCGATCTTTGCGGAAACGCCAGTACCTGTCTCTTCGAACTTCAAATCTCGCAAAGCATCAACAGGATCGGTGAAGTTGAGATTCAAGGAAGCTGCAACTTCACGTGCAATTCCGCGAATGCTTAAGGCGTATCCGCGGTCAGGGTTCACGGCAACATCAAAGATGACATCATTTATTTGTAGAGCTTCGATGGCATCTGCACCGATTACTACTTCACCTTCAGCAAAAACCATGATGCCTTCGTGGTCGTCGCTGATACCTAATTCACGTGCGGAACAAATCATTCCATTTGATGTTTTACCGTAGGTCTCACGTGCACCGATTTTGAAATTTCCAGGAAGAACAGCTCCTGGCAATGCGGCAACAATAAGGTCCCCCACCGCAAAGTTTGTTGCACCACAAATTACGTAACGGTTTTCACCTTCGCCGCAATCTAGTCCTACATAGCGAATTGGCTTTTTAAACTCGGTGATCTCTTCAATCGTTAAGACCTTTGCAAACTTCAGTGGACCAGTTAAATCAGCGCCCTGCTTAATGATCTCTTCAACTTCAAAACCAACTCGAATAAGACCATCTGAGATTTGTTCAGCGGTCACTGATGCAGGGATATCTACAAACTCTTTAATCCACGATAAAGGAGCGCGCATTACAGGCCAACTCCAAACTGACGAGTGAAACGAAGATCGCCTTCAACAATGTCATGCATATCTGTGATGCCATGTCGAACCATAAGAGTTCGCTCAAGACCCATACCGAATGCAAATCCACTGTAAATATCTGTATCGATTCCACATGTTGCTAAAACCTTTGGATTAACCATTCCGCAACCGCCCCATTCGATCCAGCGATTATTGAAGAAGATATCTACTTCAGCACTTGGTTCGGTAAATGGGAAGAAAGATGGACGAAGTCGAGTAGTTACATCTGGACCAAACATGTGGCGGGCAAAGTTATCCAGCGTTCCTTTGAGGTGCGCCATTGTGATTCCCTTATCGATGACTAAACCTTCAACCTGGTGGAACACAGGGCTATGCGTTGCATCTAACTCATCGGCGCGGAATGTGCGCCCAGGGCATACAACGTAAATTGGTGGTTGCTGTGTCAGCATCGTGCGAATTTGCACTGGAGATGTATGGGTACGCAAAACCATTCCAGATTCAACTGGTTCCATGAAAAAGGTATCTTGCATTGTTCGAGCAGGGTGATCGGCTGGAATATTTAATGCATCAAAGTTGAGCCAGCCAGATTCAAGTTCTGGACCTTCTTCAACCGCGAACCCTTGTTCTATAAAGAAATCTGAAACTTCATTTTTGATAATCGAGATTGGATGTAATCCACCGCGATGCGAGCGATTAACAGGCAAGGTGATATCTACAACTTCTTCAAGCAAAACTTTACGATCACGTTCTGCTTCAAGAACAGCGGTCGCATCGGCAAGTGCTTGGGCTATCGCCGCCTTTGCCTCGCCAATCACCTTTCCAAATGAAGCCTTATCCTCGGGAGACATTGCACCTAATCCACGAGATGCCAAAGCAATTGGTGATTTGTCGCCGGCATGGGCCAAGCGAGCTGTTTTCAAAGAATCTAAATCTGAAGCGGAGGCGAAAGCCTTACGGGCATCTTCAACCCAGGCAGAAATTTCCTCTACGCGCATAGGGAGAACTCTATCGGGAAGTGCTTTATTTACGCGGCATATTTGATAGGTGATACATAACAATCGAGGCAGCCGCAGAAAGATTAAGACTTTCGGCATTGCCAGGCATCGGAATGCTCACAACTTCGATCGCATCGACTTGCTGTGTCGTCGATAAGCCACGAGCTTCATTTCCAAATACCGCTGCTACATCCCCTGCAGAATCAAAAGCATCTAATGATTGTGACCCAGATGCTCCTAATGAAAAAGCCTTTACGCCAAGTGCTAAAAGATCCTGCAACGGCACCGATTCAAAAACCGGAATGTGCCATAAAGATCCTGCGGTGCTGCGAACAACTTTCGGTGAATACATGTCAACGCTTCCAGGAGATGTAATAACAGCATCCATGGCGAAGGCATCAGCTGATCTAAGAATTGTTCCGGCGTTACCTGGATCCTGAACTTCGGATAGATATATAAATTTGCGTGTTCCATTTAACGCGATCGAGTTCAAATCAACTGTAGGAATTGTGCAGATGGCCAAAATTCCTTGCGGAGTGATGGTTTCTGACATTTCCTTCATGACTTCATCACTGACATCTACAACATTGAATCGGGTTAAATCTGCGATCTCTTCAACTTTGAGTCGGCCATTCGCCGTCAGATACAAGGTTTCGATCTGAGGGCCACTTTGCGCGACAAGTGCTTCACGGGCACATTGCATTCCTTCTGCAACAAACTGCCCAGTGCTCTTTCTTTCCTTTACTCCCCTAGAACCAATAAGAGCCTTAACTCGCGCAACATGTGGCGAGTTAAGGCTCTCAATCATTATTGGAACTTAGAGTGATGCAAGAGTCTTGCGAGCAACGTCAACAAGAGTCTTGAATGTTGCAGGATCATTTGTCGCAAGCTCTGAAAGAACGCGACGATCAACCTCAACACCTGAAGCCTTTAGGCCCTGGATGAAACGGTTGTATGTAAGACCATGTTCGCGGCAACCAGCGTTAATACGCTGGATCCATAGGCGACGGAAATCGCCCTTCTTATCTTTACGGTCATTAAATGCATAAACCATTGAGTGCGTAACTTGCTCTTTCGCCTTTGTGAAAAGACGTGAACGTTGTCCGCGGTAACCGCTGGCACGTTCAAGAGTTGTACGACGCTTCTTAGCTGCGTGGACTCCGCGCTTTACTCTCATTTAACCCGCTCCTTACTTCAACCCAAGCATGCGCTTGGCTGTGACTGCGACAGTTGGCTTTGCAGCTGACTCTGTCGATAAACGACGTGTTACTCGTGAAGATTTACGCTCGAGCAAGTGGCGCTTTCCTGCGCGCTCGTGCATAACCTTTCCAGAACCGGTGATGCGAAAAGTCTTCTTCGCACCGCTGTGTGTTTTCATCTTTGGCATGGTTATGCTCCCTTACTCCGTTGTCTCTGCAGCTGCTTCAGCTTTCGCCTTGCGTGCTGCCTTTGCTTCTGCAACTGCTTCTGTCTTCTTCTTAGTTGGACCAAGAACCATTGTCATGTTTCGTCCTTCTTGCTTTGGAGCAAACTCAACGAAACCAACTTCTGCAATATCTTCTGCAAGACGTTGCAACATCTTGTATCCCAACTCAGGTCGCGTTTGTTCGCGGCCGCGGAACTTCATCGTTACCTTTACCTTGTCTCCACCCTTAAGAAACTTTTCAACCTGAGAACGCTTTGTTTCGTAATCATGGTTTTCGATTTTCGGTGTAAGACGCACTTCCTTCACCACAATGTGGGTCTGGTTTTGACGCGCTTCCCGTGCCTTCTGTGCAACTTCGTACTTGTACTTTCCGAAGTCCATGATCTTGCAAACGGGTGGATTAGCATCTGGTGCGATTTCGACTAGGTCGAGACCAACTTCATCTGCCATCTTGAGCGCTGTGTCGATATCAACAACTCCAACTTGTTCGCCGGTATAACCGATCAAACGAATTTCGGGTGTGCGAATTCGATCATTGATGCGCGGTTCAGTGGTGACTTTGAGCTCCTTCGGTTCGTTAACGCTTTGGTGTGACAGCGCTGCAAAAGAAAACCGCAAGGGCAAGAGAAATACTTCTCTTATCCGACAAACCAGCCCGCACTAGTGGCGATGAAGGTGGGAGCGGTAACTCCTCTTGCAGTGACTGTTACGCCACTGGTCTGGGGTAAAGATTACCCGCATTAAGGGTAAAAGGTGAAATTGAGCCTGAGCGCCCGCTTAGCCACCCATGGCGTGGAAGCCGCCATCAACATGGATGATTTCAGCGGTTGTTTTTGGGAACCAATCCGAGAGCAATGCGACCGCAGCTTGAGCGGCTGGCACTGGATCATTTACATCCCACTTCATAGGTGAACGCTCATCCCATAGATGTTCGAAACGTTCAAAATCTGGAATCGACTTTGCAGCGATAGTGCGAATTGGACCCGCTGCTACCAAGTTAATGCGAATATTTTCCGCGCCCAAATCACGTGCAAGGTAACGAGAGGTAGCTTCAAGAGCGGCTTTTGCAACACCCATCCAGTCGTACTTAGGCCATGCAACTTGACCATCAAAATCCAAACCAACAACTGATCCCCCGCCATTAAATAATGGGCGCGCAGCCATTGTTAATGATTTCAATGAAAATGCAGATACCTGAACCGCTGTTGAAACATCTTCCCATTGAGTGTTTAAGAAGTTTCCACCAAGTGCTGCTTCTGGAGCAAAACCAATTGAATGAACAACACCATCTAGGCCTTCAGGAAAGTGTTCACGAACTCGTGATTCAAGTGAGGCAAGATCTGCTTCGCTTGTTACATCAAGTTCGATTACTGGACATGGCTTTGGAAGGCGGCCTGAAATTCGATTAGTTAATGAGAGTCCACGACCAAATCCAGAAAGAATTACCTGGCCGCCTTGCTCCTGTGCAAGTCGTGCAATGTGAAATGCAATTGACGCATCGGTTAGTACTCCCGTTACAAGGATCTTTTTACCTTCGAGGATTCCCATTTAGTGTCCCATTCCTAATCCGCCATCTACTGGAATCAATGCTCCAGAGATGTAACTTGCTTGAGGTGATGCAATAAAGGTGACGACATCTGCAATTTCTTCAGCTGAACAGAAGCGGCCAAGTGGAACTGATCCTGCGATCTCTGTTCGGCGCTTTTCATCAAGGGTTGCTGTCATATCCGTTTCTACAAATCCGGGAGCGATAACATTTGCTGTGATTCCGCGGCTGCCAAGTTCGCGCGCAAATGAACGAGCCATTCCAACTAAACCTGATTTCGATGATGAGTAATTAACCTGGCCTGCTGATCCGAGGGCTCCAACGACAGAACCAACAAAAATAAGTCGACCGCGCTTTAACTTTAACAATCCCTTAGTTGCGCGACGAGCAACTCGGAATGCGCCAGTTAGATTGGCATCGATGACAGATTCAAAATCCTCATCGCTCATTCGCATCACAAGACCATCCTTTGTGATGCCCGCATTTGCAACGATAATTTCAGGTGATCCCCATTGCTCTTCAATTGAGGCAAATCCCGCATCAACACTTTGAGTGCTGGTGACATCCATCTGGACCGCTTTGAATCCATCTGGTGCATTGCCGCTGCGGTAGGTCACAACGACATCATGGCCAGCAGCTTTGAGGGATTGAGCGATCGCTAAACCAATTCCGCGATTTCCACCTGTTACCAGGGCGATTGAACTCATGTTCAAAACCTACTGGCTACCTTTGAGTAAACAAAAGAAGCGAAGGTGCGCGCCGAGCACTACGCTTGCGTACATGGCCAAAGAAAAGAAGATTTTCGACATTACCAACGCTCCAAAGGCGTTGACACGTGATCAAGCAGGCCGCCAGAAGCGATACTTCATTTCGATGATGATCCGTACCGCCTGCTTCATTCTGACAGTTATTTTGCCCAGCCCATTCCGCTGGTTTGCTCTTCTAGGTGCGGTCACATTGCCCTACTTTGCCGTTGTGATTGCTAATGCAGGACGCGAAACCGTTACCCGCGGTGCTGATGTTGTAGAAGATAAGCCGCTCAAACTTAATTAAAAATGTCTTCTGAAATTAAAGTAAAAGAGCCGTGGGCTTTCTTTAAATCATTTATCGCTTTACTTCTAATAATTCTGTGTGCGTGGGCTGCTCAGTGGCAATATCACCGTGGCGTTGATCGACATGCACGCAACACAGTTATTGAAGAACGGATAGCAAAAACTCCCCTAGCGTTATCAAAAGTTGAAGGTGATATTGCCGATTATGAATGGCAAACGATCACAGCAACAGGGCGCTTTGATTCAAACAAGCAAATTCTTTTACGCAATAGATACAACGAAGGTAAGTACGGTTACGAAGTCTTAACGCTTTTTACTTCAAATGATTCCCGTAACTTCTGGGTTGATCGCGGCTGGGTGCAAGCAGGTGCAACCGCGACAACAGCACCTGTTGTTACTCCGGTACCCGATAATCAAGTAAGTATCACAGGACGTCTACGTTTAGATTCTTCCTTGCCGCGAGGTTCTTTCTTTGCCTTGCCGGGCAAGGGACAGGGCTTGGTATCTGAACTCAATGCGCAATCGCAGTTAAATACTGAAAAGTTTTACATAGATCTTTTGTCTGGGTCTGAGGCAGAATTAACACCTGCAGTTACTGCGCAGCTTCCGGAACTCAGCGATGGGCCACATATGGCTTACGCCTTGCAGTGGATCTTTTTTGGCGGCCTAGTTATCTACGGACGAATTTTAATTCGCCGCACCCGTTAAATCCTGACGGTTGTATAGCTCGGAGTACAAGCCACCCTTAGCTACAAGTTCATCGTGTGTTCCGCGCTCAACGATGGAACCCTTTTCAAGCACAAGAATCTGGTCAGCATCACGCACAGTGCTTAAGCGGTGAGCAATAACGATACTTGTTCTTCCCTTAAGCGCAGTCTGTAAAGCTGCATGAACTAACTGCTCATTCTCTGAATCTAAGTGTGCTGTTGCTTCATCTAAAATTACTACGGCAGGAGATTTCAGTAATAAGCGTGCAATAGCTAAACGTTGTTTTTCTCCACCTGAAAGTCTGTGTCCGCGCTCTCCAACCATAGTTTCCAAACCATTCGGCAAGGACTCTATGAGCTTCCAGATTTGGGCAGCTTCGCATGCAGCTTGCATCTCCTCAGGGGTTGCATCTTGCTTTGCATAACGAAGATTTTCGGCAATTGATTCATGAAATAGATGCGCATCTTGCATCACTACACCGATGGAATCACGTAGCGATTCAAGAGTGAGATCGCGGATGTCATGACCATCAATTGTGATCGCACCTTCTGTTACATCATAAAGACGTGGCAACAACGCACTAATAGTTGTTTTACCTGCACCTGATGGACCCACGAGTGCGGTCATCGTGCCGGGTTCCGCGACAAATGAAAGGTTTCGAAGCACTTGACCGCTTTGCACGGTTTCAGCTTTTGCTGCTGATTCAAGCGAGGCTAATGAAATCTCTTCAGCTCGCGGATAAGAAAAGTCAACATTTTTAAATTCGATTCGAGGCTCTTTAGTTTTTAACTCGATGGCATTTTCGCGATTCTTCACCATTGGTTCAAGATCCAATACTTCAAAAACGCGCTCAAAGGAAACTAGCGATGTCATGACATCGATTCGCACATTAGATAAAGCAGTTAGAGGACCATATAAACGAGCCAATAAAGCGGTAATTGCTAGAAGAGTTCCGACAGTTACTCCCCCGCTAATCGCTAGGTGACCACCAATGCCATATGCAAATGCGGTAGCAACAGCTGCAACGCTTGTCAGTGCAATGAAGAACAAGCGATTCAGCATGGCCATCTTGATTCCAATATCAGCAACGCGTCGTGCGCGGCTTCTGAAGTATTCGCGTTCGCGATCTGGTTCGCCATAAAGGGCGACCAACATGGCACCTGAAACATTAAAGCGTTCAGTCATGGTGCTAGACATTTCAGCGTTCACGTTAAATGACTCGCGCGTTAACGCTTGAAGTCTGCGACCTACCCATTTTGTAGGAATAAGAAATACGGGTAGCAAGACAAGTGAAAAAATGGTGATCTGCCATGACAAAATCAACATTGTCGCGCCTACTAAGACAAGACTTACAACGTTGCTAACTACACCTGAAAGCGTTGCAGTAAAAGCTTGTTGGGCGCCAATAACATCTGAATTAATTCTTGAGATCAAGGCACCTGTTTGAGTGCGGGTAAAGAATGCAATCGACTGCTTCTGCACATGTGCGAAAACTAAGGATCGAAGATCGTAAATTAATCCCTCACCAATACGTGAAGAAAAGTAACGGCCAAGCATGTTGAAACCAGCATCTGCAATAGCTAGCAATCCAACTAACAATGCCAGCCTTGTAACGACCGAACCATCCTTTGGAATTACACCATCATCGATAAGGCGCTTCAAAAGCAAAGGGGTTGCCACCACTAAGGCAGCATCAACTACTACTGTTGCTAAGAAGATAATGATGTTGACGCGATATGGCTGAGCAAACTTAAAGATTCGCTTAACTGTTCCTGGCTTTAACTTTTGTTCCTTCACAGAAGGATCTGCTGTCATTGAGCGGTGGGTCATCCACGCTGCATGCATTGACATAATTAAACGGTGAAGCCTAGAGCGCGGAGCTGTTCTCTTCCATCATCAGAGATCTTGTCTGGACCCCAAGGCGGCATCCACACCCAGTTAATTTTTACATCAGAAGTCATGCCAGCTAATGCAGCACGAGTCTGGTCCTCAATCACATCTTGCAATGGGCAAGCAGCAGAGGTAAGTGTCATATTGAGAATTGCAATGTTTGCTTCATCAACCATGACATCGTAGATAAGTCCTAGGTCTACAACATTGATGCCGAGTTCAGGATCAACTACATCCTTCATCGCCTCAGTTACATCATCAACGCTAGTTGCCATAGTTACTCTCCCCCTGTTGTGGTGTTAATTCTAACCGCTGCATCCTTGAACGCCATCCACCCAAGTAATGCGCACTTGATGCGGGCTGGGAACTTAGAAACCCCAGCAAGTGCTACGGCATCCTCCAGAACATCTGGATTACCTTCTTTAGTGCCCTTGCTCTGCATAAGTTCAGTGAACTCATTGAGAATTGCATCAGCCTCGGCAAAGCTCTTGTTTACTAAGAGATCACTTGCTATCGAAACACTTGCTTGAGAGATTGAGCATCCAACGCCATCCCATGTAATTGCGCTGATTTTTCCATCTGTTGCCGTCACGTTGAGAGTGATTTCATCGCCGCAACTTGGATTCACATGGTGCACCTGAGCGCCATAATTTTCCGACAAACCCTTATTTAAAGGATGTTTGTAGTGATCCAAAATCACCTCTTGATACAGGCTATCTAGTTCCATTATGCAAAGTATTTCTGTGCGCCGAGGATTGCATCGAATAATGCATCGCAATCTGATTCATCGTTATATAAATACAAAGAAGCTCGAGTAGTAGCAGGTACGCCAAGCTTGCGTGTCAACGGCCAAGCACAATGATGCCCAGTGCGCACTGCCACGCCTTGGCTATCCAGGTATTGACCTAAATCATGAGGATGAATATCGCCAACGGTGAAGGAAACTGAACCCCCACGAGATTGGGTATTAATTGGTCCTACTACCTTGAGATCAGGAACATCCAATAACTTATTGAGCAAATAACCTGTCAATTCATTTTCGTGATCATGAATCGCTTGCATACCAATTCCTGTTAAGTAATCGATCGCTGCGCCTAATCCAACTGCTTGAGCCATATTGGGAACGCCGGCTTCAAATTTTCGGGGCGCAGGTGCCCAGGTTGCAGATGTCATCGTTACAGTTTCAATCATCGATCCGCCGTACAGAAACGGTGGTAACTCGTTGAGCAATGAACTCCACAGAACACCTACACCAGTTGGACCTAATGCCTTGTGACCAGAGAACGCCAAGAAATCTACGCCTAACTTTGTTACATCTACTGGCATGTGAGGAACTGATTGACATGCATCAAGTACAACAACTGCTCCAACTTCATGTGCTCGAGCAACAATTGCTTCAAGTGGATTAATTGTTCCCAAAACATTGGATTGATGAGTGAGCGCAACAACTTTAGTGTCTTCCGTAATGACAGAGTTGATATTGGATAGATCTAAGCGACCTTCTGGCGTTACCTCAAACCACGAAAGTTGAGCTCCAGTTCGAGCCGCTAACTGCTGCCACGGAATTAAATTTGCGTGATGCTCCATCTCGGTTACGACGATGCGATCTTTAGATGTCAACGCAAAGCGAGTACCTGGTTCAGCATTACCCATTGCGTAGGCAACCAAGTTAAGTGATTCGGTTGCACTCTTGGTAAAGACAATTTGATCCTCTTGAGCGCCAATAAAGTTGGCTACCTTTAAGCGCGCGCCTTCAAATGCATCGGTTGCCTCTTCGGCTAACTGATGAGCACCACGATGTACCGCTGCGTTGTGAAACTTGTAGAAATCACTCTCGGCATTAATAACCGATAGTGGCTTCTGACTGGTTGCACCGCTATCTAAGTAAACAAGTTTTTTACCGTCGCGAATAGTACGTTCAAAGATCGGAAAATCTTGACGTACCTTCGCAACGTTGATCGACATGTGTTCTTACTTGCTCACATAATCTGCGTAACCATTTGCTTCAAGCTTTTCAGCTAGCTCTGGTCCACCTTGTTCAACAACGCGACCATTTGCAAATACATGCACAAAGTCAGGTTGGATGTAACGAAGGATGCGTGTGTAGTGGGTAATAAGTAGTACGCCGAGGTTGTTTGCAGCCTTCGCACGAACAACACCTTCAGAGACAATGCGCAGCGCATCCACATCAAGACCTGAATCAGTCTCGTCGAGAATTGCCATCTTTGGCTTCAATAGTTCAAGCTGCATGATTTCGTGGCGCTTCTTTTCTCCACCAGAGAAACCTTCATTAACGTTACGAGTAGCAAAAGATGGATCCATGTTCAGAGCTTCCATTGCTTCCTTTACTTCGCCAACCCATGTGCGAAGCTTTGGAGCTTCTCCGCGAAGTGCTGTTGCGGCTGTGCGCAGGAAGTTTGAAACTGAAACTCCTGGAACCTCTACTGGGTACTGCATAGCTAAGAACAAGCCGGCCTTGGCTCGCTCATCAACTGTCATTTCCAATACATCTGCGCCATCAAGAGTTACAGAACCACCTGTAATTGTGTACTTAGGGTGTCCTGCGATTGAGTAAGCAAGAGTTGATTTACCTGAACCGTTAGGCCCCATGATTGCGTGAGTTTCACCTGAGTTGATTGTTAGATCTACACCCTTAAGGATGTCGACCGTTCCGTTATCTGTATCTACTGATACCTGCAGGTTGCGGATTTCTAGTGTGCTCATTGTTTTCTCTCTTCTCTCGTTACTAAATCTCTACCGTGACGGCATTTCCGTCGATTGATACCGCATACGTTTCAAGTGGAATATTTGCTGGAAGGGTTAATGCCTCCCCTGTGCGAAGATCAAACTCAGCTCCATGAAGCCAGCATTCAATCTTGAAACCGGTGACATCTCCTTCAGATAGTGACGCATCTGAGTGAGAGCAGGTATCTGCAATGGCGAAAACCTCATCGCCGACGCGTGCGACGCAAATAGTTTTGCCATCTTTTTCAATCTTTACAGGCTTACCTTCAACCATTTGATCAAATACGAGATCAGCCATTGTGGGCCGCCTTTTCAAGTTCGGCATCAATACGATCCATGATTCGGTTTTGCACCTCTTCATTACCGATTTCAGAAACGATTTCATTAAAGAAGCCACGAACTACTAAACGGCGTGCATCTGCCATAGCGATACCGCGTGACATTAGGTAGAACAACTGCTCATCATCAAAGCGACCAGTTGTACTTGCATGGCCTGCTCCAACAATTTCGCCGGTTTCGATTTCAAGGTTTGGAACAGAATCTGCACGAGCACCATCGCTGAGCAATAGATTGCGATTGAGCTCGTAAGTATCGGTTCCTTCAGCCGCTGCGCGAATAAGAACATCACCGATCCAAACAGTGTGTGCATCCTTGCCCGCTAGCGCGCCTTTGTAATTCACATTTGATTTTGCATTTGGTACAGCGTGATCAACATGCATGCGGTGCTCAAAGAATTGACCAGCGGTTGCAAAGTACACGCCAAGAAGATCTACCGATCCACCTGGTGCTGTGAACTCAACCGTTGGAAGAATTCGAACTACATCTCCACCCACCGTGACAGTCACTGACTTAAATGTTGCATCTTTATCTACCACTGCATGGTGACGAGCGGTGTAAACAGATTGTGATTCAAACTCTTGCAAGGTCACAAACTTTAAGTTTGAGCCTGGCGCCAAATTGATCTCTAGGTCCTCTGCAAGAACGGTATCGGTTGTGTTTTCAACAATAACCGTTGCAACAGCGTGAGTTCCAAGAGTGATACGAACGCGAGAAAACTCTGCCGTGTCTAAAGCTCCTGCTGAACGTCCCAAAAAGATTGGCTCTGACACTTCAGTATTTGCAGCGATTGCAAGGTGAGCGACAGATGTTGCCGCCCCTCTGATGCGCTCGATTATTACATCATCAGATGCAGCAAGAGGTTCTAGATTTTCACGGGTAAAGCTCACGCCCGCAGGGAGTGTGCCCTTTGAAATAAGTGATTGGCGATCAGATTGAACCGCCACACCATCATGTAATCCGCGAAGGCGCTTCAGCGGTGTAAAGCGCCAAGCCTCTTCACGACCAGTTGGTGTTAAGTAATTAGTTGTTAAAACTGACATTAACCGACAGCACCTTCCATCTGAAGTTCAATAAGACGATTGAGCTCAAGTGCGTACTCCATTGGAAGTTCACGAGCAATTGGCTCGATAAAGCCACGGACGATCATCGCCATAGCTTCATCTTCATTTAGGCCGCGAGACATCAGGTAGAACAACTGATCATCGCTAACCTTTGAAACTGTTGCTTCGTGACCCATAGAGACATCATCTTCACGGATATCTACATATGGATATGTGTCAGAACGAGAAATTGTGTCGACCAACAAAGCATCACACTTAACTGTGCTCGCAGAGTGATGTGCACCTTCTTGAACCTGAACTAAACCGCGGTATGAAGTTCGTCCTCCACCACGGGCAACTGATTTAGAGATAACAGATGATGATGTGTAAGGAGCTGCGTGAACCATCTTCGCGCCAGAATCCTGATGCTGACCTTCTCCCGCAAATGCAAGTGACAAGGTCTCGCCCTTTGCATGTGGTCCCATCAAGAAAATTGCTGGGTACTTCATGGTTACCTTTGAACCGATGTTTCCATCAACCCATTCCATGGTTGCACCTTCAGCGCATGTTGCGCGCTTTGTAACCAAGTTGTACACATTGTTAGACCAGTTTTGAATTGTGGTGTAACGAACGCGCGCACCCTTCTTTACAATAATTTCTACAACAGCTGAGTGAAGTGAATCTGACTTGTAAATTGGCGCAGTACATCCTTCAACGTAGTGAATGTATGAATCTTCATCAGCAATGATCAATGTGCGTTCAAACTGACCCATGTTTTCAGTGTTGATACGGAAATACGCCTGCAAAGGAATATCTACGTGAACACCCTTTGGTACATAGATAAATGAACCACCAGACCAAACAGCTGTGTTGAGTGCTGCGAACTTGTTATCTCCAACAGGAATAACTGTTCCGAAGTACTCCTTGAATAGTTCAGGGTGCTGCTTCAGCGCGCTATCTGTATCAAGGAAAATTACACCTTGTGCTTCTAGGTCTTCGCGAATTGAGTGGTAAACAACCTCTGACTCGTACTGTGCTGCAACACCTGAAACCAAGCGCTGCTTCTCAGCCTCTGGAATTCCTAGGCGATCGTAGGTGTTCTTAATTTCATCTGGAAGGTCATCCCATGTTGTCGCTTGCTTTTCTGTTGAGCGAACGAAGTACTTGATTGTGTCAAAGAAAATTCCTGAAAGATCTGATCCCCAGTTAGGCATTGGCTTCTTATCAAACAAAGACAAGCCCTTTAGGCGTAGGTCTAGCATCCACTGTGGCTCAGATTTCTTTGATGAGATGTCGCGAACAACATCCTCATTGAGACCACGCTTAGCGTTATCGCCAATCGTGCTTTTATCTGACCAACCGTATTCGTAGTTGCCTAGTCCATCGAGCTCTGGATGTGCTGTAGTCATGCACGGACCTTTCCATTGTTTGTTTTCGCCTGAGGTATAAATGTCGTACAAACACCATCACCATGAGCGATGGTTGCTAAACGTTGAACATGTGTTCCCAGAAGTTTTGATAACGCTTCTGTTTCTGCTTCACATAGTTGGGGAAATTCAGCTGCAACGTGTGCAATTGGGCAGTGATGCTGGCAAAGTTCCGCGCCCATTGGCTTTTCATGAACGCTAGCCGCATACCCTTGATCAGTTAAGAAGGCTGCGAGCGCATCAACTTTGTGCGAGCGCTTTGCAATTGCAACTGCAGCTTTACGTTCGATGTCATCTGCGCGAGATTGAGCAAATGCGTTAACAAGATGTTCGCCAGATTGTGCAGACATAAATTTAAGTGCAGCGACCGCTAAGTCATCGTATGAGTGTTCAAACTTTTCGCGACCTTGATCTGACATAACAAAAACTTTGGAAGGTCGACCGCGACCACGAATTGAGGATGCGCGAGGATCGCGTGCCTCAAGAACACCATCATTGACGAGCAGATCAAGGTGGCGACGGATTCCTGCAGGGGTAAGGCCTAAGCGCTCCCCCAGGACCGCTGCAGTTGATGGACCATTTTCGAGAATGGAGCGGGCAACCAGATCCCTCGTGCGGGCATCATCGCCAGCTGGGTTGGCTCCTGTCATTTTCACAACAGTATTGTGTCGTAATTCGACACGTTCAGCCACTCGGGAGCCACGCGCCTGTCGGGGTCATAGGCTTAGGCCATGTCCCGAACCGTGCGCCTAGCTACTCGGGTCTTGGCCCCCGCATCCGGTTTACTCCTCTTTCTACAGGCCGCTTTGGTCGTAACAGGCGGGGCGGTTCGCTTAACGGGATCTGGGCTTGGTTGCCCTACCTGGCCTGAATGCACACCCGGTTCATACACCCCTGTTCCCCATCAAGCAGAGGGACAGCTTCACGCATGGATCGAGTTCGGAAACAGATTGCTGACCTTTGTTTTGGTCTTTGCATCAATCGCGGTCTTAATTGCCGTCTTACGTGCCGGTCGAAAAGATTTACGTTTACTTGCAGCCGGACAGTTCTTTGGAATCTTTGGCCAAGGAGTCTTGGGTGGAATCACCGTTCTGACTGATTTGAATCCAATCCCGGTAGCGGGACATTTGTTGCTTTCAATTATTTTAATCGCTGGGGCGACCTCGCTGCATTCACGTCGACACTCACCAATAACTTTTGTAAAGGCTTCATCACTGACATCCAAGATTTCAATCACCCATATTGTTACCTCTTTTATTGTCATCGTTCTTGGAACCTTAGTAACCGGTTCTGGACCTCATGCCGGCGACTTACAAGCTAAGCGTTTTGGCTTTGATATCCGAACAGTCGCATGGATTCATGCTGATGCAGTTATTTTCCTGCTTGGCATCACTGTAGCTTTTTATGTTGCACAAGGAACATCCGATCGCACCAAGAAAGCTTTAAAGGTTTTTGCGGTAATTGCTTTGGCACAAGGCGGCATTGGATACATTCAATACTTCACTGGAATTCCAGAAATTTTAGTTGCAGCTCACTTATTAGGAGCAACATTGGTTTGGATCGCATCGTGGCGAATCCGACTTTCAGTAATCACACGGAATGGATAAAGAATGAGCGCACTTACCGGTTGGACAGAGCTAGATGATCGCGCAGTTGCGTATGCACGCGCACTTGCTGCAGATGCCGTTCAAAAGGTAGGCAATGGTCATCCTGGAACTGCGATGTCACTTGCACCAGTTGCTTACACTCTTTTCCAGCGCCATTTAGTTCACGATCCATCAGATCCTCAATGGTTGGGTCGTGATCGTTTCATCCTTTCTTGTGGTCACTCATCATTAACTTTGTACATTCAACTTTTCCTAAGCGGATATGGCTTAGAGATGAAAGATCTTGAAAGCTTTAGAACATGGGGTTCTTTAACTCCTGGTCACCCTGAATATGGCCATACTGCAGGCGTAGAAATGACAACAGGGCCGCTTGGTCAAGGCGTTTCGACTGCAGTTGGAATGGCAATGGCTGCGAGATATGAGCGCGGATTACTAGATCCTGATGCACCAGCTAATACATCTTTATTTGATCACTCTATTTGGGTTATTTGTTCAGATGGTGATTTGCAAGAAGGCGTTAGCGCCGAAGCCCACTCACTTGCCGGAACTCAAGAGCTGGGCAACCTAAATATTATTTATGATGACAATCGCATCTCTATTGAAGGCGATACGCACAATGCATTTACTGAAGATGTCTCTGCGCGTTACCGTGCTTACGGCTGGCATGTCATTGAGGTTGCAGCGGCAAAAGATGGCAGCGTAGATCTATTTGCACTCGATGCTGCGATGACAGTGGCTAAGAAGGAAACATCCAAGCCAACTTTAATTCGCATGAAATCAGTAATTGCATGGCCTGCACCCAAGGCGCAGGGAACCGCTGCATCACATGGTTCTGCACTTGGTGAGGATGAAATCAAAGCGACAAAGGTTGCACTTGGTCTAAATCCAGATGAGAACTTTGCAATGCCAGCAGAAGTTTTGGCACATGCTCGTGCAGTTAAGGATCGTGGCGCCCAGGCCCATCAACAATGGAATGAAAAGTTTGCCGCTTGGAAAACTGCACATAGTGAAAAGGCTGGGTTGTTAGAAAGACTTCGCACGCGTGGTTTGCCAGCAGGATGGGACTCAGATATTCCAGTTTTTGCACCAGGTAAAGATGTTGCAACTCGCGCAGCATCTGGTGATGTTATTAATGCGATCGCAGCTGTCTTGCCAGAGTTCTGGGGAGGTTCTGCGGATTTAGCTGGATCAAATAACACCAGCATTAAGGGCGGCGGTTCATTCTTGCCAGCAGCATCAGCAATCGACGGTGCAAACCCTTATGGACGAATCATTCACTTCGGAATTCGCGAACATGCAATGGGTTCTATTCTCAATGGAATTACCTTGCATGGATTAACCCGTTCTTTTGGCGGAACCTTCGCCGTCTTTAGTGATTACATGCGTCCTGCTGTACGTCTTGCGGCGCTTATGAATATCGGATCAACCTTTGTGTGGACCCATGATTCAATTGGTGTTGGCGAAGATGGTCCTACACATCAACCTATTGAACATTTTGCAGCACTTCGTGCGATCCCTGGTTTAGATGTTGTGCGCCCGGGAGATGCCAATGAGGTTGCAGAGGCGTGGAAGAAGATCATTACGCGTGGTCGGGCAACAGGAATCTTGCTCTCACGCCAAAACCTTCCGGTATTTGATCGCACCGTTTGTGCACCTGCTTCAGGAACTGCAAAGGGTGCATACATCCTGAAGGATGCAGAAAATCCAAAGGCGATCTTGATCGCTACTGGCTCAGAGGTTTCCTTAGCAATGGATGCTCAGTCAGCTCTTGCTGCTGAAGGAATCAATGTCCGAGTCGTGAGTGCGCCATGTCTTGAATGGTTTGCCGAGCAAGATCAGGCGTACAAGGATTCAGTTCTCTCCCCTGGTGTTATTAAGGTAAGCATCGAAGTAGGAATCGCACAGGGGTGGCGTGAGTTAATTGGTGATTCAGGTGTTGCTATCTCGCTAGAACATTACGGTGCTTCTGCTGATGCAAAGCGTTTATTCAAGGAGTTTGGATTCTCTGTTGAAAACGTTATTGCCCAAGTAAAGAAGGCAGTTTAATGAGCGCTCAGCAAGTATTAGATGCCGGAACATCGATCTGGCTTGATGATTTATCGCGAGCAAAGATTTCAGGCGCTGATTCCCATTCATTGCCATCGCGAATTGCAACAAGTGGTGTTGTAGGTGTTACGACTAATCCGAGCATCTTTAGCGTTGCTATTAGTGGAGCTGCTGAATACAGCGCAGATATTGCACAGATGAAGGGCGCAAGCGTCGATGATGTCGTTAAGAAATTAACCACAGATGATGTTCGCCAAGCATGTGATCTATTTACACAGATCTATACCAGCAGCAAAGGTGTTGATGGTCGCGTCAGTATCGAGGTAGATCCTCGCCTAGCGCATGACACTGAAGGAACAATTGCAGCAGGTAAAGAGCTTTGGGCGATTATTGATCGCCCCAATGTGATGATCAAAGTACCTGCAACCATTGAAGGATTGCCAGCGATTACTGAACTGATTGCAGCTGGTATCAGTGTGAATGTGACTCTAATTTTTTCTGTTAAGCGTTATGGCCAGGTAATTGATGCCTACCTGCAAGGTATTGAACGTTGCGAAAACCCATCTGCAGTTCATTCAGTTGCATCCTTCTTTATCAGTCGAATCGATTCATCGGTTGATGCATTATTAAAGGCCAATGGATCTGCTGAAGCAACTGCGCTGCTAGGCAAGGCCGCGATTGCCAACGCTCATCTGGCTTATCAACTTTTCGAAGAAAAGTTTGCTTCAAGTAAATGGGATGCACTAGCCGCTAAGGGTGCGAATAAGCAACGTCCCTTGTGGGCATCAACCGGTGTGAAAGACCCTGCATATCCTGATACTCAATATGTAATCGAATTAATCGCTCCCGACACAGTCAACACCATGCCTCAATCAACTCTTGATGCGTTAATTGATCATGGCGAAGTTCGAGGAAACACCATCAGCGGTAAGTACCCAGAAGCTGTTGAGGTACTAAAAGGATTATCTTCACTTGGTATTTCACTAGATCAGATCACAACTGATCTAGAGATTGATGGCGTTAAGAAGTTTGCACAGGCATGGGATGAACTACTAGAGAATGTAAAGGCAGCACAACAATCATGATCTCACTTAAAGGTAATGCGCTAACAAAGATTGATCGAACGACGGCAGAATATAAAGCGCTACAGGTTTTCCATGATCGTTTGAAAACAAAGGATTCAACTATCTGGGGTCCTGATGCTCAAGCAGAGGCATCTATTCGTCTAAATTGGATTGACCTTCCAGAAAGTTCTCGAGATCTATTGCCTCAGTTTGATGCACTTGCAGCCAAGCATCGCGATAAGACAAATGTCATTCTATGTGGAATGGGTGGCTCGTCACTTGGGCCCGAAGTTATTGCGCAAACCTTCTCAAAGAAGTTGTTTGTACTGGATTCAACTGATCCATATTATGTTGCCCACGCTTTGAAATTTGATTTATCAAAGAGCGTCGTCGTTGTAAGCTCAAAGTCCGGCTCAACAATTGAAACTGCGTCTCAGCGAGCACTATTTGAAGGCGCATTCAAGGATGCCGGTTTGAATCCAGTTGACCACATGGTTTTTGTTACCGATCCTGGTTCGCCACTTGATAAGCAGGTTCGCGAAGGTGGATTTACTGTTGTTAACGCTGATCCCAATGTCGGCGGACGTTTCAGCGTGCTGAGCCCATTTGGTTTAGTGCCTGCAGCACTTATTGGCGTAGATGTATCTGTTTTGCTTGATAACGCGAGTGACACGAAAAAAGCATTCTTTACTGATTCACAACAGATGTGCGATATCGCGTACTTACTAACGTATGTATCTGGACAATATGTTGCCTACACAGATGAAGCTTCAGGTATGCCGGGCTTAAGCGATTGGATCGAACAATTAGTTGCTGAATCAACTGGCAAGAACCAAGTTGGTCGCCTTCCAGTTGTCGCTGAAACCGCTCATAATGGGCGCGAAGGTCAGGCTTTCACAATCGCCTTTGCTGGAAGTGCAGATTTAGTTGTAGAGGGCGATCTTGCATCACAATTTATTGTGTGGGAATGGGTTACCGCCCTAATTGGAGCTGCCCTTGCAATCGATCCTTTCAACCAACCAAATGTGACTGAAGCAAAGGAACAAACTTCTGCTCTACTGAATGAGTGGAAGGGCGTGCTTCCAACCTTTACTGGTGATTCCAAAGATGGCGTATTGGAAATTTTTGGCGCAGGAAAGAATGCAACAGATGCGTTAACTCAGTTAATTGCTCAGATTCCTGAAGATGGTTACATCGCTGTGATGGCATATCTGGATCGCAAAGATGATGTTGCAGTTGCAGAACTTCGTGCAATCCTTGCTGATAAGTCGGGCCGACCAGTTACCTTTGGTTGGGGACCTCGTTTCTTGCACTCAACTGGCCAGTTCCATAAAGGCGGACAGCAAAATGGAGTCTTCTTACAGATTACTGGTGATGTAAAGAATGACATCGCAATTCCTGGTCAAAGTTATGGCTTTAAGACCTTAGTTGCAGCTCAAGCACTAGGTGATGGAAAAGCACTTGCATCAAGAAAATACCCACTACTTCGATTCAATCTAACGAATCGTGCAGTGGGTATATCTGAATTACTGGATGCTGCTAAGTCTTTGTAAGAGTTATTCCTCGTCTTCTCCGCGAAGTTTACGAAGTGCTTCTTCTAGAAGCTTTTCACCCTCAGCATCTGTGCGACGCTCTTTTACATAAGCAAGGTGGGTCTTGTAAGGCACATTTACTTCTGGGCTAGGTGGATTGTTTCGATCGCGACCTGCTGGGTAACCACACTTTGGACAATCCCATTCAGCTGGAATAACAACTGTCTCTTCAACGGCAAATGATGGACGAACTTCATGGCCATTTGCGCACCAGTATGAAACATATGCACGAGCGATTGAATCGCCGCGCTCCGCCTCGCCCATTGGGCCGGCGCCGACACGACTTCCGCGAATTGCACTTGCCATTTATTGTCCTTTGTTAAATCTCGTGAATGGTTAAATCTTTACAGGGATTTGAAATTACTTAAGCAACAAAGATAAAGCCACAACAAATGCGAACCACAGACCGCCAACGACGATTGTGATGCGATCAAGGTTGCGCTCTACAACAGATGAACCGCCGTAGTTTGAAGAGATGCCGCCACCGAATAGATCGGACATGCCGCTTCCCTTACCCTTGTGAAGAAGTACCAAAAGGATCATGAGAACGCTGGTAATAATCAGCGCGATTGAGAGAGCTAGTTTCACTTTTCTTAAACTCCTAGTTCGTAGAGGGTAAGGATACCCGCCCCATAGGGGTAATGCTTACTCCGTCACCGCGTGGAACTTGGCGATCTTGGCCAATTCCTCGGGATCTAGGCTCGCTCCACCGATCAAAGCCCCATCAACATCGGGCTTCTTCATGATTTCCACGATATTTGAAGACTTCACTGAACCGCCGTACAAGATGCGCATATTTGAAGCGATCTCTGGAGATCCGATTGTTTCGATCTCTTCACGGATTGATGCACACACCTCTTGAGCATCCTCAGGTGTTGCGGTCTTTCCTGTACCGATCGCCCACACTGGTTCGTAGGCGATAACAATCTTCTTCAGCTCTGGCTTAGTGAAACCTTCAAGACCTGCACGAATCTGACGGATTACATGACTTACATGTGTCCCCGCTTCGCGAATTGCTAGCTCTTCACCAACACAGAAGATTGGAGTGAGCTCATTGGCAAGTGCCGCCTTAATCTTTCGGTTAATCAAAGCATCTGATTCATTGTGAATCGCACGGCGCTCTGAGTGACCGATAACAACATAGGTGCAACCAAGCTTTGCAAGCATTGATCCTGAGATATCTCCGGTAAATGCCCCGGAGCTTTCAGGAGAAAGATCCTGCGCTCCATATTGAAGACGCAGACGATCTCCATCAACCAATGTTTGAATTGAACGAATGTCTGTAAATGGAGGAATCACGGCAACATCAACTGCGTCGTAATCCTTGTCATCTAATCCGTAAACCAACTTCTGGGCAACTGCAATTGCCTCAAGATGATTGAGGTTCATCTTCCAGTTTCCTGCCATTAATGGCTTACGCATTATGTGCTCCCCTAACTAATTCTGGCTAGATTAACTTCGTTTAGATTAATTCAAGCGCTTGAAGGCCAGGAAGTTCCTTGCCTTCTAGATATTCAAGTGATGCTCCACCACCGGTTGAGATGTACCCAAACTGTGAATCAGCAAAACCAAGTGCACGTACCGCTGCGGCAGAGTCACCTCCACCAACAACTGAAATTCCAGAAACCTCTGTTAGTGCTTGAGCAACAACCTTTGTTCCAGCTGCAAAGTTAGGGAACTCAAATACTCCCATTGGACCGTTCCAAAATACTGTCTTGCACTTAGCGATCTCTGCTGCAAAGGCTGCTGCAGAAACGGGCCCAATATCAAGACCCATTTGATCTGCAGGAATTGCATCAGCTGAAACCAAAGTTGGTGTTGCATCTGCAGCAAATGCAGGAGCAACAACAATGTCAGTTGGAAGAAGCAGCTTTACGCCATTCTTTTCAGCGGTCGCGATCAAACCTTTAACAACATCAAGCATCTCTGCTTCAACGAGCGATGTTCCAATTTCTTTGCCTTGGGCCTTAAGGAAGGTAAACACCATTCCCCCGCCAATAGCGAGAACATCTACCTTGCCCAACAAGTTTTCGATAACGCCAAGCTTGTCTGAAACCTTTGCTCCACCGAGTACAACACCGTATGGGCGTTCCGGGTTTTGAGTAAGTTTCTTCAGAACTTCAACTTCAGCAGCAACTAACTTTCCTGCTGCATGAGGAAGCAACTTTGGTAGATCAAAAACAGATGCATGCTTGCGGTGAACAGCACCAAAGCCATCACCAACATAAACATCAGCAAGCTTTGCTAGATCTGCAGCAAATGCTGCGCGCTCTGACTCTTCCTTGCTTGTCTCTGCTGCGCTGAAACGAATATTTTCTAGAAGAAGAATCTCGCCAGCCTTAAGTGATTCAGCTGCAGTGGTCACAGATGCACCTGTTACCTCGCCGGTGAACTTCACTTCGCGGCCAAGCAGTTCAGCTAAACGCTTTGCTACTGGTGCAAGAGAAAGTTCAGGCTTTGCTTCACCCTTTGGACGACCGAGGTGTGCAGCAATAACAAGCGATGCACCCTTTTCAAGCAGAGTTTGAATAGTAGGAAGCGAGGCTTTAATACGTCCGTCATCCTTAATGACTCCCTCTTTCAAAGGAACATTAAGATCGCAACGAAGAAAGACTCGCTTTCCTGCTACATCAATTGTTGAAAGATCTGGCATTACAGAGTTTTGCCAACGTAATCGATCAAGTCAACGAGGCGATTTGAGTAACCCCATTCGTTGTCATACCAACCAACGATCTTGACCTGGTTACCAATTACCTTAGTAAGACCTGCGTCGAAGATACATGAAGATGGATCGGTCACGATGTCTGAAGAAACGATTGGATCTTCAGTGTATGAAAGGAATCCCTTAAGTGGACCATTTGCAGCAGCCTTCATCGCAGCATTGATCTCAGCAGCTGTTGCTTCCTTTGCAAGCTCAACTGTTAGATCTGTTGCAGATCCTGTTGGAACTGGAACGCGCATTGCGTAACCATCTAGCTTGCCCTTGAGCTCTGGAAGAACCAATGAGATCGCCTTTGCAGCACCTGTTGATGTTGGGATCATGTTTGTTGCAGCTGCGCGAGCGCGACGTAGATCCTTATGTGGGAAGTCAAGAATTACCTGGTCATTTGTGTAAGCGTGAATTGTTGTCATAAGGCCCTTAACAATTCCCCAGTTGTCCTGAAGTACCTTTGCCATTGGTGCAAGGCAGTTTGTTGTACATGAAGCGTTTGAAATGATGTTGTGCTTTGAACCGTCATACTGAGTGTGGTTTACACCCATAACGATTGTGATGTCCTCATCCGTGGCTGGCGCAGAGATGATTACCTTCTTCGCACCTGCTGTGATGTGCTTCTGAGCATCTGCTGCCTTTGTGAAGATACCTGTTGATTCAACAACTACATCTGCCTTAACAGCTGCCCATGGAAGGTTTGCTGGATCGCGCTCTGAGAAAACTTTGATTGTCTTTCCACCAACAGTGATTGAATCATCTGTGTATGTAACTTCTAGACCTAGGCGACCCAAGATTGAGTCGTACTTCAATAGGTGAGCAAGAGTCTCATTTGGAGTTAGGTCGTTAATTCCGACGATGTTGATATTTGGGTTAGTTAGTGAGGCACGGAAGAAGTTACGACCGATGCGTCCAAAACCGTTGATTCCGACATTAATCACGAAAGTGTCCTTGCTACTAGTGGGGCACATGAAAAAGCCCAGCTGTTGGTGGTTCGTAAAACTGCCACAACGCTGGGGTCTTATTGCCAACCTTATCAGTGGGAATAGGCGTACGTCTGCCTCTACCGACGGGTTAGTTCAATAAATCTGGTGATAAACCGCTCTCAGTATCAGGAATTCCAAGCTCTGCCGCACGCTTATCGGCCATTGCAAGCAGACGTCGAATGCGTCCTGCGATCGCATCCTTTGTCATTGGAGGGGTTGCTAATGAGCCAAGCTCTTCGAGGGATGCCTGGCCATGGTTGATGCGCAACTCCCCTGCCTCTTTTAGGTGATCAGGAATTGTTGGGCCAAGGATCTCCATTGCGCGCTGCACACGAGCCGCTGCTGCAACTGCGGCGCGAGCAGAGCGACGAAGGTTTGCATCATCAAAGTTAGCAAGGCGGTTAGCCGTTGCGCGAACCTCTCGGCGCATGCGTCGTTCTTCCCACGCAAGAACAGATTCATGCGCACCAAGACGAGTCAGCAGTACACCGATTGCATCGCCATCTCGAATAACTACGCGATCTACTCCACGCACTTCGCGAGCTTTGGCAACAATTCCTAAACGACGGGCCGCACCAACTAACGCCAATGCAGCTTCAGGTCCTGGGCATGTAATTTCAAGTGAAGAGGAACGCCCTGGTTCAGTAAGTGAACCGTGTGCGATAAAGGCACCGCGCCATGCAGCTTCAGAGTCGCAGATTGCAGCTGAAACAACTTGTGGTGGAAGTCCGCGTACTGGTCGACCATTTGCATCAACTAATCCTGTTTGGCGTGCAAGGGCATCGCCTTCATTAATGACACGAACAACGTACCGTGAACCTTTTCGCAATCCACTTGAAGATAGGACAGCAAGATCGGAATCATGTCCATAAATATCTGCAATATCTTTACGCAATCGGCGAGCACTCTGTGAAGTATCGAGTTCTACCTCGATGACAATCTTGCCCGCTGCGATATGAAGGCCGCCTGCAAAGCGAAGAAGAGAAGAGACTTCAGCCTTACGACAGCATGGTTTGGTGATGGAAAGACGAGAGAGCTCGTCCTTAACTGATGCTGTCATTGCCATGGGGTTATCCAACCATTTACTTGCGCAAAATGTGGCCCAAATGGAGGGCTAATTTTTCTGAATCATGATGAATGCTGCCTGGAGCTTTGCGAATATCTGCAATAACAATCTCTGAACCTAAGGTTGATGCTGTAGCGCGTAAAGCCGCCTCATCACGTACCACTGATTGGTCTACAAGGCAGTAATCCACCCTTAATCCAGGGGCGTAGCGATGGAAAAACTCTAAATGCTGCTCTGGGGTTGATCCTGCAAACTCTTCGCCCTGCGAGCGACTTGATGCATCAAGATTCAAAATCAAAATCTTTTGAGCCGTTGAACTCTTTAACGCTTCTAATTGGGCAGGAACCAATAAATGTGGAATCACACTTGAAAACCAAGACCCAGGCCCCATCGTTATCCAATCAGCATCGGCAATGGCTGCAAGTGCTTCAGGGCGAGCTTCAGGATCTTCCGGAATTATTCGCAGAGATTCGATGTGACCTTTTGCTGTTGCAACCTCTTTTTGGCCTCGAACAACGATTCGGCCTGTTGAGGTTGTAAATGTTCCTTCAATATCTAACGCAACCGATGCCATTGGCAAAACGCGACCAATTACTTTAAGTAAATCGCCAACACGATCTAATGCGACAACTGGATCATCACCAGCGTTCCACATCGAGGCAAGAAGTAAATTACCCATTGCATGTCCGTTGAGTTCGCCGTTACTAACAAAACGATGTTGCATTATTTGAGCCCAGGTACGACCCCATTCATCATCAGCACACAGCGCAGCAAGTGCCATGCGTAAATCACCTGGTGGAAAAATTGGAAACTCTTCACGTAAACGGCCAGATGATCCGCCGTTATCGGCAACGGTCACGATCGCTGTTATTTCTTGCGTCACTTGGCGCAGAGCGGTCAAGGTTGCAGCCAAACCATGGCCACCACCTAAAGCAACTACTTTAGACAAAATTATTCACGCCCTACATCGCGGTGCGTTGGATGAGCGGACACATCAGCACCAATTGCATTTAGTTGCTTTGCAATCTCTTCTGTAATCGCAACGCTTCGATGCTTTCCACCTGTGCAACCAACGGCGATAGTCACATACTTTTTACCCTCACGCATGTAGCCCTCCATCATTGAATTAACAAGGCGGACATACCCGTGGACAAATTCTTTTACTCCATCACTTCCCAATACTTTGTCACTGACTTGTGAGGTCAACCCTGTTAGTGGCCGAAGTTCAGGAATCCAATGAGGATTTGGGATAAAGCGACAATCTAAAACTAAATCTGAATCAACAGGAATTCCGTATTTGTATCCGAAAGATAAAACATTGACTCTAATGCCTTGCAACTTTCCTGATCCAAAGATCTCACCGATGCGCTTTTCAAGTTGGTGAACATTCAAGTTAGAGGTATCAATTGCTACATCAGATTGAGATCGAACGACTTCAAGCTTGGCTCGCTCGCGTTCTATTCCGTCAACGATGCGATCCTTGCCTTGCAATGGATGAGGGCGTCGGGTTGATTCAAAGCGTTGTACCAACGCTTGATCCGTTGCATCTAAGAAAACTAATCGATATGGAGAATTACTTTCCTTTAACTCTGCTAATGCTTGTGTGAGTTCATCGAAGAACTCTCCCCCTCGAACATCTACAACTACAGCAAGCTCTTTGCCTTGTGGTCCTGTGCCCTTATTAACTAAGGCAGGCAGTAAAGCTGGTGGCAAGTTATCGACGACATACCAACCCAAATCTTCAAGTGCATGGGCCACCGTTGATCGGCCGGCACCTGACATTCCTGTGAGGATCAAGGTTTCCTGTGTCATGGCTCTATTGTGTTACATCTGTCAAGAATGTGGAAACACGTTCCATGCTCTTTGCGAGATAGGCAGGGAGCATCTCTTTGTGCTCAGCGTTCTTAGTTTCAAATAGGTAGTTCAACAGCAATAAACGTCTTTGCAGCAGAAGGCATTTCATATCATTTTCGGAATACACGGGAAGCGGGCGCACACTTGTATAGCCCTCAAGAAGAGCTGCATCTTGCTCAGGGGTATCGAGGTAGTACAGCGCCACGGCCAAATCCTGTACTTCAAGCCCGTATCCACAATCATCAAAATCAAAGATTGAAAGAACGCCTTCATTCCACATCAAATTCCAACCGTGATAATCAGCATGAATGATGTGAACAGGTGAATCTGCGTACAGCTTTTCAGTGTGGATCATGATGAAATCATGTGCATTTTGGATTAAAGCGCGATGATCGGAACTCAATGTTGATTTACTTGAAAATAGGTAATCCTCGGTCCCCCAGAAGAAATCATCGAATGTAGGAAGCGCTGCATTTTCTGTCAATACGAAATCTCCAGAGTTTTGATGCATCAAAGCAATTGATTTTCCCACCAGATGTAATTGATCTAATGATGGTTCATCGCCAATTTCTTCACCTTCGAGCCAGCTATACATAACTCCATAAATTTCTTGTCCAGAATCTTTGTGAAGTGCTGAAACTACAAATTTGTCATTTAACGTTGCAATTGGGGTTGGAAGGTTTATTCCTTGAATTCTTGATAGATGTCGTACCCACTGAACCTCAGCAACAATATTCGCTTCCACTCTAGTGGAGTTAATATTTAAGCGAAGTGCATAACGTTGCCCAGAATCTGTTGTGATCGCAAAGGTGGCGTTAAATTCAAAGTTTATGCATTCAACCTCCGCACTATTAATCCCATACTCATTCAAAATTTCATGCGCAAATGCGGTCAGGGATTGTGTTTGAAAATCAGCCGGCTTATCAAAGAAATTTATAGTCATGATCAGCTTTCTAGAATTTCGCCGGTTTCGACATTTACTTTTTGAGACGTAATAGAGGACAAGTGCTCCTCGATAATAGATGCAATCTTCGAGCCAATTCCTGGAGTTGCTGCAATATCCTCAACCTTCGCCTTTCGAATCGCAGCAACTGAGCCAAAGCGATCTAGCAGCGCAGCTCTACGCGCGGAACCTAATTGCGGAATGTCATCCAATATAGATTCCAGCATTACCTTCGATCTACGAGACCTATGGAATGAGATTGCAAAACGGTGCGCCTCATCACGAATACGTTGAAGCAGGTACAGGCCTTCACTATTTCTAGGCAGAATCAATGGATCGCTGGATCCGGCAATCCATACCTCTTCCAATCTCTTTGCCAATCCACACAATGCAATATCGGTAATTCCAAGTTCATTCAACGCTCGTGCTGCGGCATTAACTTGAGGCGATCCACCATCGACAACGATTAACTGTGGCGGGTATGCAAACTTGCTTGGCTTGCCTCCGAGTTCAGCAACCTCTGCCTCATTTTCTTGACGATCATCTATCAAGCGCTTAAGCCGGCGCGTAATAACCTGATGCATCGCGCGTGTGTCATCAAAGCCTTCATCGGTATTAATTATGAATCTTCGATACTCACTCTTCTTAGCCATTCCATCTTCAAATACAACCATTGAAGCTACGACGCTTGTGCCTGAAATATTTGAAATATCAAAACACTCAATTCGAAGCGGTGTACGCCCAAGATCCAATTGCTCTTCAATTTCCGTAAGAGCCTTACCTGAGACGGCTGCATCAGTTGCACGCTTGCTTAAGTATTGAATAAGTGAGTACTGAGCATTTCGTTTCACAGTATCTAAGAGCTCAACCTTTTCTCCGCGCTGAGGGATCTTGATCTCTACCTTTGACCCCCCAATGGTCGCCAACCATTGTTCAAGTTGCTCCTTGTCCTGTGGCTCGGCATTGATGTAAATATTTCGTGGGACAGAAATCGCTCCGCCGCCATAAATTGAATACAGCAATGAGGTCAGAACATCTTGACCTTCCAAAACCATTTCTTGGTCAACGATCCACGATCTCGAACCCTTTACCGATCCGCGCTGCATTGAAAAGATCGATCCAGCGGCATGGAAGCCATCTTGATAGATCGAAATAAAATCACCATCTAGGTCATCTGAAAAATTACCTTGAGTGGATTTTTGTGCCTTTTCAAAGGATTCAATCTGATCACGTAAGCGAGCAGCTCGCTCAAACTCTTCATTGTTGGCTGCGTTCTGCATCTCTTCATGCAACTTAGGAAGGATGTTCTCCATTCCTGACTCCATAAAATCATTGAGTTTTACAGCCAACTCATGATGATCTTCTTTAGAAATCCAGCCCACACATGGAGCGGCGCACTTCCCGATATCCCCCAATAAACATTGACGCTTGCTCTTTTGAGCACGTGTAAAGTTTGAGGATGAACATGAACGAACTGGAAAAACCTTTAGCAGAACTTCAAAGGTATTACGTAACGCCCAAGCATTTGTATATGGACCAAAGTATTTGAGCCCTGGGCGCTTATCTTTGCGGGTAATGAAGATCATTGGGTACTCATCATTTAAAGACAAGGCAAGGTATGGGTATGACTTATCGTCTTTGAATTGAACGTTGTACTTAGGCTGATACTGCTTAATCCAACTAAACTCCAACGCCAACGCTTCAAGTTCGGTGCTGACAATCGTCCAATCAACCCGAACAGCTTCATGAACCATGCGATAAGTCTTTGTCGCTAAATTTGTCTGAAAATAATTGCTTAATCGGTTCTTGAGATTTTTCGCTTTACCAACATAAATGACCTTGTCCTGCTTATTATAAAAACGATAAACCCCTGGATGCTCCGGAATATTGCTTGGCCGATAACTTTGTGGATCTGCCATCGCATTACTTTTTCGCTGAAGATTTTCTGTTGGTCGCTAAAATTTCACCCAGGAACTGTCCTGTGTAACTTTCCTTCACCTTCGCAACAGCTTCAGGTGTTCCCTCAGCAACAACCATTCCTCCTCGGAAACCACCTTCTGGTCCCATATCAATGACCCAGTCAGAACACTTAATTACATCTAGGTTGTGCTCAATCACAACAACGGTGTTACCTGTATCAACCAAACGGTTCAGTACTGTTAATAACTTATTGACATCTTCAAAGTGCAAACCAGTTGTTGGCTCATCCAGAACGTAAATAGTGCGACCCGTTGAACGACGTTGTAGTTCAGTAGCAAGTTTTACGCGCTGCGCTTCGCCACCCGAAAGTGTGGGTGCTGACTGCCCAAGGCGTACATAACCAAGACCAACATCCTTAAGGGTCTTCAGGTAGCGAGCGATCGCTGGTACAGATTCAAAGAAACCGTGCGCCTCTTCGATAGGCATATTCAATACTTCAGCGATTGTCTTTCCCTTGTAATGAACTTCAAGGGTTTCGCGGTTGTAACGAGCGCCGTGGCAAACCTCGCACGGTACATAAACATCAGGCAAGAAGTTCATTTCGATAGTAATAGTTCCATCACCGGAGCAGTTCTCGCAGCGCCCGCCTTTTACGTTAAAGGAGAAGCGACCTTGCTGATAACCACGAATCTTTGCTTCGCTGGTTTCTGCAAAGAGCGCACGGATCTTGTCGAAAACACCTGTATAGGTAGCAGGGTTAGAACGCGGTGTGCGACCAATTGGAGATTGGTCAACGTGAACAACCTTGTCCAGTAATTCGATACCTGTAACTGTGCGGTGACGACCTGGTACTAAACGTGCACCATTGAGTTTGTTAGCTAATACCGTGTACAGAATGTCATTTACTAATGTTGATTTTCCTGAACCTGAAACACCAGTAACGGATACAAAAACTCCTAGTGGTACTTCAACTTCGATATCTTTGAGATTGTTTTCCTTTGCACCCTTAACTACAAGCTTGCGCTTTTGGTCTACCGGGCGACGGTTCTTTGGAATTTCAATTGACTTGCGTCCAGATAGATATGCGCCGGTTATTGATTCCTTTGAAGCAATTAAATCTTCATAGCTTCCAGAAACAACAACCTTTCCACCATGTTCGCCTGCGCCTGGACCAATATCAACGATCCAGTCAGCTGTGCGAATGGTTTCCTCATCATGCTCAACAACGATCAAGGTGTTACCGAGGTTGCGCAAGCGAGTAAGGGTTTCAATCAATCGCTTGTTATCACGCTGGTGCAAACCGATAGATGGTTCATCTAAAACGTAGAGAACTCCAACAAGTCCGCTACCAATCTGGGTTGCAAGTCGAATACGTTGTGCTTCTCCTCCTGAAAGTGAGCCAGCAGGACGAGCAAGGGATAGGTAATCAAGACCAACATCTAGCAAGAAGCCAAGACGAGCATGGACCTCTTTCATCACACGTTCAGCGATTTGAGCTTCGCGCTTGTTGAGTTTGATCTGCTTCAAAAAGGCTGCGCAATCTGCAATTGAGAGTTCGCAGATCTCAGAAATATTCTTGTCACCGATAGTTACAGCCAACACTTCAGGCTTTAATCGCGCTCCATTACACGTTTCACATGACACTTCGCGCATGTACGCCTCGTACTTATCGCGGCTGTAATCGCTGTCAGTTTCCTCGTGGCGACGATGAATAAAAGGCACTACGCCTTCAAAACCTGTTGTGTAGTTACGTGCACCATAACGGCCCTTGTACTTCATCTTAATTTCGTACTCGTAGCCATTGAGAATCGCATCTTTTGCCTTAGCGGAGATCTTCTTCCACGGAGTATCCAATGAGAAAGGAAGATCCTTTGCTAACGCTTCAAGTAAACGTAGGAAGTAATCTGATGATTGACCACCCGACCATGGTGCGATCGCACCGTCATTAATCGAAATTGAATCATCAGGAATGATGAGATCCTCATCAACCTCTTTCTTTGTTCCAATTCCTGAACATTCAGGACATGCTCCAAATGGTGAGTTAAAAGAGAACGATCGTGGTTCGAGCTCTTCAAATGAAAGTTCGCAATCATGGCATGCAAGATGCTCGCTGTATGTACGTTCTTTGTCATCGCCCTTAGCATCAACAAAATCCAATACAACGATGCCTGAGGCAAGACGTAATGCGGTTTCTATTGAATCTGTAAGACGAGTCTTGCTTTCAGCTTTTGCCGTTAAGCGATCAACAACGACTTCGATTGTGTGCTTTTCTTGTTTTTTAAGCTTTGGTGCCTCGGAAAGTTGAACCACTTCCCCATCGATGCGGGCACGTGAATAGCCCTGAGTAATTAGATCGCTAAATAATTCAACAAACTCGCCCTTACGGGAACGAACAACAGGAGCTAATACTTGAAACTTTGTTGTTGCTGGTAATTCTAGAATCTGATCAACAATCGCCTGTGGCGATTGACGCGTGACAGCTTTGCCACACTTTGGACAGTGTGGGCGACCAGCTCGGGCAAACAAAAGACGCAGGTAGTCGTAAACTTCTGTAATTGTTCCAACCGTTGATCGCGGATTTCGGTTGGTTGATTTTTGATCAATGGAAACAGCAGGTGATAAACCTTCAATGAAATCAACATCAGGCTTATCCATCTGGCCCAAGAATTGGCGTGCATATGCCGACAATGATTCAACGTAACGGCGCTGACCTTCGGCGAAGATTGTGTCAAAGGCAAGTGATGACTTTCCTGAGCCCGAAAGCCCAGTGAATACGACTAGGGAGTCTCGAGGAAGCTCGATAGAGACATTCTTGAGGTTGTGTTCGCGCGCTCCGCGCACAACCAACTTATCGATGCTCAAACCCCGGCCTCTTCCATCATTCGTAGCTCTTTCTTCAAAATCTTGATCTCATCACGCAAGCGCGCTGCGACCTCAAATTGAAGCTCAGATGCGGCGTTACGCATCTGTTCGGTGAGCGAGCCTATCAACGCGACTAGATCCTTGCGCGGTAAGGAGAGCGATGATTTGTCGTAAATTCCAGCGGCGGTATCCACTCTCTTCGTGGCACCCTTTTCATGGGCCAATAGCTCATCCGTGTCATCTGATTCGCGGTTAATGAGGTCGGTAATGTCGGCGATCTTCTTGCGCAGCGGCTGCGGATCTACTCCACGTTCGAGGTTATATGCGACCTGCTTTGCACGGCGACGATTAGTTTCATCAATCGCCTTGGCCATTGAATCGGTGATTCGGTCGGCATACATATGGACTTCACCAGTCACGTTACGTGCTGCACGACCAATGGTCTGAATCAACGATGTCGATGACCGCAGGAAACCTTCTTTATCTGCATCCAAAATTGCAACCAACGAAACTTCAGGTAAATCCAAACCTTCACGAAGTAAGTTGATACCAATTAAAACATCGTATTCACCTGTACGAAGTTCACGTAACAGTTCTACGCGCCGCAAAGTATCTACTTCGCTGTGAAGGTAGCGAACATTAACTCCCTTTTCTTGCAGGTAATCCGTCAAATCCTCTGACATCTTCTTAGTCAAGGTTGTAACTAATACGCGTTCATTCTTTTCTGCACGAATCTTGATCTCTTCCAAAAGGTCATCAATTTGGCCCTTAATTGGCTTGATAATAATTTGAGGATCAACAAGTCCTGTTGGGCGAATTACCTGCTCAACAACATCTCCATCAACCTTTGCTAACTCATACTTTCCAGGGGTCGCAGATAAGTACAACTTCTGACCGGTTCGTTCTAAGAATTCAGGAAATTTCAAAGGGCGGTTATCTAAGGCGCTAGGTAAGCGGAATCCGTGTTCTACCAAAGTCCTCTTACGTGAAGCATCGCCTTCAAACATTGCGCCTAATTGCGGAACTGTTACGTGACTTTCATCGATTACAACTAAGAAATCTTCAGGGAAGTAATCAAGTAAGCAGTGTGGCGCAGATCCCGCCGGGCGATCATCTAGATGGCGTGAGTAGTTTTCAATTCCTGAACAGAATCCAATTTGCTCCATCATTTCAATATCAAATGTTGTACGCATACGAAGGCGTTGAGCTTCAAGTAACTTGCCCTGCTTTTCAAAGAGATTCAACTGAACCTGCAGCTCATCCTGAATATCACCAATCGCCCGCTTCATAGTTTCAGGTCCAGCGGCATAGTGCGTGGCAGGGAAGATAAAAATCTCCTCCTCTTCGCGGATGATTTCTCCTGTTAAAGGATGCAAAGTTGTTAGCTTTTCTATCTCATCACCAAACATTTCGATGCGAATTGCCAGCTCTTCATACATCGGAATGATTTCAATGGTGTCGCCACGTACGCGGAAAGTGCCGCGCTCAAAGGCCATGTCATTGCGCTTGTACTGAACATCAACAAATCGGCGCAGTAGGGCATTTCTTTCAATCTCTTCCCCCACACGCAAGCGAACCATGCGATCCACATACTCTTGCGGAGTTCCCAATCCGTAAATACATGACACCGTTGCGACAACAATTACATCTCTGCGGGTCAATAAGGAGTTAGTGGCAGAGTGACGAAGACGCTCTACTTCTTCGTTAACACTTGAATCCTTCTCAATGAAGGTATCGGTTTGGGGAACATATGCTTCAGGTTGGTAGTAGTCGTAATACGAGACAAAGTATTCAACTGCGTTATTAGGTAAGAGCTCACGGAACTCATTTGCCAGCTGAGCGGCTAAAGTTTTATTAGGAGCAAGAACCAATGTAGGTCGCTGTAGCTTTTCAATTAACCAGGCGGTTGTTGCAGATTTACCTGTACCTGTTGCGCCAAGAAGAACGACATCCTGTTCACCAGCATTAAAGCGGCGGGCAATTTCTTCGATAGCTTGAGGCTGATCTCCTGCAGGGACGTAATCGCTAATTACCTGAAAAGGCTCGACTCGTCGCTGAAGTTCAGAGATCGGGCGCATTTGCCAAGCCTACTTATTAATTATCGTGGAGGCTATCCCAAATGTTTTCGACTTGGCGAAGAAGCTCATCCTCAGTTCCATCATTTTCAATGAGGAAATCAGCCACCTCTATACGCTGCTCGCGAGTGGCCTGCGCTGCTATCCGGCCTTCAATTTCTGAGATATGCATCCCCCGGTCTCGGAGACGTGCGATGCGATTTTCCATTTCAGATTCAATGGTGATTACTAAATCAAATCTTTCATGTGCCTTTGTTTCAACAAGCAATGGAATCTCGTAAACCAAAACCTCATCTGCCTTTAGCGATGCAACTGCTTCTTCAAACTTGCGACGAACAAAGGGATGAACAATATTTTCCAGCTTTTGTTTTGCAACTAGATCCTTAAATACTAATTCTCCGAGTGCTCTGCGATCGATATCGCCATTCCTTAAAACTCTGTCACCAAAAACAGTGACTACTTCATCAAAACCTTTAGACCCACGTTCAATTGCCGCCCTAGCCAGCTGATCAGCATCAATCACCACCGCCCCAAGTTCAGCAAAGAATTGCGCCGCCAATGACTTACCGCAACCAATGCCACCAGTTAAAGCAATCACGCGCATAGTGGAATCTTATCGCCACCTCAATCTTTTAAGAGGGGATTTGGATGATGCAAGAAAGGGTGCTGTACAAAGAAAAAGGAGTCCAGTTGAAGTTAGCGAGGTTCAAACGTTTTTCTCGCGACTTCAAGCTGGACTCCTTTTTACGGAAGTCTTTATTACTTATTCAGCAGCAACTTCATCTGCTGGAGTTGCAGCTGCATCTGCAGCCTTCGCTTCAGCCTTCTGCTTCTTGTGTGCCAAGAAACGCTCTTGAGCTTGGGCGTATTGCTTTTCCCACTCTTCGCGCTGTGTTTCAAATCCTGGCTTCCACTCTTGTGAGTCAGCATCGAAACCTTCAGGGTAAATGAAGTTTCCTTCTGCATCGTAACGAGCAGCCATTCCGTACTGAGTTGGATCAAATGCTTCGATCTCAATCTCTGTACCTTCATTAGCCTGCTTTAGAGAAAGTGAAATACGGCGACGCTCTAGGTCGATATCGATGATCTTTACGAATAGTTCATCATCAACCTGAACAACCTGCTCAGGAATTTCAACGTGGCGTTCTGCCAACTCTGAAATGTGAACTAGGCCTTCAATTCCTTCGTGAACACGAATGAATGCACCGAATGGAACAAGCTTTGTCACGACACCTGGAACAACCTGATTGATTGTGTGTGTGCGAGCAAATGCCTGCCATGGATCTTCTTGTGTCGCCTTAAGTGAAAGTGATACACGCTCGCGCTCGAAATCAACCTCGAGAACCTCAACAGTTACCTCGTCGCCAACTTCAACAACTTCACCTGGGTGATCGATGTGCTTCCATGAAAGCTCTGAAACGTGAACCAAACCATCTACGCCACCGAGGTCAACGAATGCACCAAAGTTAACGATTGATGAAACAACACCTGTGCGAACCTGGCCCTTTTGAAGCTGGTTAAGGAATGTTGTACGTGATTCTGATTGTGTCTGCTCGAGGAATGCACGACGTGAAAGAACAACGTTGTTGCGATTCTTATCAAGCTCGATGATGCGTGCTTCAACCTGCTTGCCAATGTATGGAGTCAGATCGCGAACGCGACGCATTTCAACAAGTGATGCTGGAAGGAAGCCACGTAGACCGATGTCCACGATAAGTCCGCCCTTAACAACTTCAATAACAGTTCCGACGACAACTTCGTCGCGCTCCTTCTTGCCTTCAATGTCTCCCCATGCACGCTCGTACTGTGCGCGCTTCTTGGAAAGAATCAGGCGACCCTCTTTGTCTTCTTTCTGAAGAACGAGAGCTTCAATAATCTCACCGACTTTAACGATTGAGTTTGGATCTGCATCGTGGCGAATTGAAAGCTCGCGAGAAGGAATAACACCTTCAGTCTTGTATCCGATGTCGACAAGAACTTCGTCGCGTCCAACTTGAACAACTGCACCTGATACTAGGTCGCCGTCATTAAAGTTTCTGATTGTGCCTTCGATCGCTGCTAGGAAATCTTCAGCTGATCCGATGTCATTTACTGCAATTTGTGGTGTAGACAATTGTGCTCCGTAGGGATAGAAAGTAGTAGTTCCCGCTTTCGCGGCTGAAGGGCAAGGGTACGGTTTGCACGCTCACAAGGGCAAATCCGCATTGATTATTGAGCGTGATCGCTAGACTAAATCTCGATATGAAGCGATATAAAGAGTTACTGGCGATGCCTAATGTGCTGATTCTGGCAATAAGCGCGTTTCCTGCTCGCTTGGCCTATTCCATGATTGCTTTGGGAATCTTCTTTAAGACCCAACAAACCACTGGATCTGTCGCTGCAGCTGGTTTAGCAATCGGGTTGAACTCACTTGCAGGTTCATTGACCGCAGGAATTCGCGGATCTGTTATGGACCGTTGGGGTCAAAAGTGGCCACTTCGAATTTTGGTTCCTTCATATGCGACATTGATCCTGACTCTTAACACAATGCAATCAAAAGAGTCGATACTGATTACAGCTTTTGTCTTAGGAGCAACGGCTCCCCCAATTAACTTATCTGTTCGTCCATTATGGAAAGACATTGTTCCTGAGGACTTCTTACGTACCGCTTACGCTCTTGATTCATCGATGATGAGCTTTACATCTGTCATTGGTCCAGTTGTTATTACAACTTTGGCTTTGTCTTCCCATCCAGCACTTGGACTTGGCGTGACAGCATCCTTGATGTTAATTGGCGGCACCGCATTAGCTCTCACATCGGTTTCACGAAACTGGGTTCCTGAAAAGAAAGAAAAGGGCCAGCAAAAACTGTGGAGAGATAGAGCAATCCAAATCTTGATGTTTGAGGGCTGCTTTATTGGTTTTGGCTGGGGTGTATTTGATGTTGCAGTTCCAGCCTTTGCAACACAAGAAGGTGTTGCTCATCGCGTAGCTTGGATCTTTGCAGCCTTTGGAGTTGCAAATGTGATCGGCGGTTTATTGGGCGGCCTTGTTTCAAAGAAGTTGGCACCACTTTCAGCGTTGTTACGTGCCTATTCAATCTGGGTGCTTGCAAGCATCCCATTTGTTTTCACCTATCCAGATTGGTCTATGGCGGTAGTTGGTGCCGGAATCGGTTTTATTGGTGGAGCCGTTCAAGTGTTCTACTTTGAAGTTTTAGAAGCGGTGCGACCACAAGGTTCACAAACCGCATCACTGGGATGGATCTGGAGTGTTGAAGGTTCATTCATGGCGATAGGTGCTGCAGTTGGTGGATGGGTATCAGAGCATTACTCACCACGAACCGGATTAGCGCTTACTCCGATTATGTTGATTATTGGTTTAATTATTTTCACGATTGGCAAGGGGCGACTTGCAGCTGCAAATGATGTTCCCACTGCAGAAGAAGATCTACGTGCCATGAAAGATATGTCAGACGACGTTAAGTAATTAGTGTGCGGCCTCGTGCCAAGTAAGACCAAGGCCAGCATTTACATCAAGTGGTGCTTTCAGAGGATAAGCGGCGCCCATCTCGCGGCGTACCAATTCAGTGATTTTTTCCTCTTCGCCCTTTACAACTTCAAGAATTAATTCGTCGTGAATCTGCAGAAGCAAGCGAGAGTTCAACTTCTCTTTCTCAATCGCCTTTTGAACATTGAGCATCGCTAACTTAATGATGTCCGCGGCCGATCCTTGAATCGGAGCATTGAGGGCCATTCGTTCTGCAACTTCACGACGTTGACGGTTGTCATGCATTAAATCTGGCAGGTAACGGCGTCGACCCATAATTGTTTCGGTGTATCCAACTTTACGGGCTTCTTCAACAACGACCTTTAAGTAATCGCGAATTCCACCAAAGCGTTCAAAATAAGTGTCCATCAATTGCTGGGCTGCTGGTGGTGAAATATCTAATTGTGCAGCTAGCCCATATGAAGACAAGCCATATGCAAGTCCATAGGACATCGCCTTCATTTGGCGGCGCATTTCAGGATCTACTTCAGATGGTTTAACTCCGAAGACAAGTCCAGCAACAGTTGCATGAAGATCTTCCCCTGAAGCAAAGGCTGCCAATAGTTTTTCATCATGTGACAAGTGGGCCATGATGCGCATTTCGATTTGGCTGTAATCAGCTGTTAGCAAAGCGACATAACCCTTGCCGACAGTGAAGCAGTTTCGAATTTTTCGGCCTTCTTCGGTGCGCACCGGAATGTTTTGCAAGTTTGGTCCCGTCGATGACAAGCGTCCTGTTGCAGCTACCGTTTGCTGGAAGTGGGTGTGAATACGTCCATCTTTTGCGATTTCAGCGATCAAACCTTCAACCGTTGTTCCGAGTTTCTTAGTTTCACGGATACGAAGCAGCGATGTCAGTACAGGATGGCCACTCTTCTGATGCAACCAATCCAAACTTTCTGCATCAGTTGTGTACCCAGTCTTAATCTTTTTAGTCTTTGGCAATTTCAATTCATCAAAGAGGACAACCTGTAACTGCTTTGGAGATGCAACGTTGAACTCATGCCCAACGGCATCATGGGCAGCCTTTGTTTCGCGAGCGACTTCGCCTTCAAAAAAAGCAGCCAGGGAATCAAGCTCTTTTCTATTGACTGCGATTCCGATTGATTCCATGCGGGCCAACAGATCGGCAACGGGAAGCTCCATTGATGTGAAGAGCTCCCAAAGGTTTCTTTCCTTTAATTCACGTGTAAGTGAATCCTTCAAGGTAAACATGGCTCGAGCCGATGTCAGAAGCTCCTGCTCTGGTGATGATTGGCTAATTGCCGAACCATCTCCCCAACGCTCCTGAATATCCTTTAACTCTTGTGCCCGCACACCTGGATTTACTAGATATGCAGCAAGAGATGTATCAAAGGTAACTCCGGTAAGACCATTTGTACGCGCAAGAGACTTTGCATCGTGAGCGATCTTCGAAACAGATGAATCGGTTGCCCAGTCCCCCATCGCAGATGAATGCACTAAGAAAACATCATCCGGACTCAAAGCAACTGCATACCGATGTAACTGTTCTTCAACTAATTGAAAGGCAATTGCAATTTCACCCTTGTGCTGGGCGATCTTCGTTGATGCTTCCTCTGGCGTTAAAACACCTTCTGCAATCTCTGCGGCAAACAACTCCATTACGGGTTCAGCGCTCTTGGTAATTCCCTTAAGCAAGATTGGCTTCATGCGATCTTTAAGTGTCTTAAATTCAAGTTTTTCAAAGAGTGGATTGGTGTTGTTCTCATCAACCCCGTTCCAAGCAAGACCATCGATGCTTAAATCCAGAGGAACATTTGCGACTAACTGCGTCAATTCGCGATTTCGAATTACATCGTTGATTGAATCTCGAAGTGATTGCCCAACTTTGCCGCCCAGCTTGTCGATGTTGGCAATGAGTTCATGAAGTGAGCCGTATTCGACAACCCACTTAGCCGCCGTCTTTTCACCAACTCCAGGAACTGATGGAAGATTGTCACTTGGATCTCCGCGCAAAGCGGCGAAATCTGGGTATTGCTCAGGAGACATTCCGTATTTTTCTTGCACAGCATCTGGAGTCATACGAGTTAAATCGCTGACGCCGCGCTTTGGATATAGAACCGTTGTCTTCTCATTGACCAATTGGAATGAGTCACGATCACCGGTACAAATAAATACTTCTGCGCCTTCTCGCTCCGCCTGCTTTGAAATTGTGGCGATGATGTCATCTGCTTCAAAGCCTTCAACCTCAAATGTTGTGATTCCAAAAGCGGTCACTAGTTCATGCAAATAGGACATCTGTGATCTGAACTCATCAGGAGTCTTAGCTCGGTTAGCTTTATATTCAGGGAAAATCTCGGATCTAAATGTCTTGCGAGAAACATCAAAAGCTACGGCAACGTGCGTTGGCTTTTCGCTTGTTAGCAGCGATAGCAACATCGTTGCAAAGCCATAAATAGCATTGGTGTGCTGACCTTGGGCGGTCGTGAAGTTTTCAGCCGGTAATGCGTAAAAAGCACGATATGCCATGGAGTGCCCATCGATAAGTAATAGGCGTTTGGTCATGGATGCATCGTAGAGTGCGAGTTAGACTTCAGGCATGACAGAACCGGATTATCTTTCAATTATTCGTGAACGCGGAAGTGGCGCCCTCGATAAGAAGATGGGCATTGAAATAACTGAAGCTTCACTGACTCGCTTAGTCGGCACTATGCCAGTTGAAGGAAATACCCAGCCAATGGGAATCCTTCATGGTGGAGCAAATGTTGTACTTGCCGAAAGTCTTGGCTCTATCGGTACTCAATTAAATGCTGGAGCAAATCGCAGAATTGTTGGAATCGATATCAACGCGACCCATCACAAGGCGACTGCAACAGGAATAGTTACAGGTGTTGCAACAGCGGTATCAATCGGAAAGACGCTGTGTTGCTGGGATATTGTGATTACAAATGAAAACGGACAGCGCACCTGCACTGCCCGTATCACCTGCATGATCCTCGCGGATCGCTAGAAAAATTAGTGCGCGCCTGTTCCCAGGTAGGCAGCACGAACAGCTGGATCATTAAGAAGATCTGAAGCCTTAGCTTCCTTCACTACATTTCCAACCTCAAGAACATATGCACGGTGTGCGCGTTGTAGCGCCTGCTGTGCATTTTGTTCTACAAGCAGAATTGTTACGCCAGTCTTATTGATCTCAGTGATGATGTTGAAGATATTTTGAATCATCAGCGGAGCAAGACCCATTGATGGCTCATCAAGAAGCAATACCTTTGGGCGTGACATAAGTGCACGACCAATAGCAAGCATCTGCTGCTCTCCACCAGACAAAGTTCCACCAGCTTGGAATGCGCGCTCCTTTAGACGTGGGAATAGGTGGTAAACCTTTTCCAAGTCTTCAGCCATCTCCTTCTTGCGATCCTTGCGGTTGTACTTACCCATCTCTAGGTTTTCCAAAACTGTCATACCAACAAAGATTCCGCGACCTTCTGGAGCTTGTGCAAGTCCAAGATCAGCACGCTTATAAGCAGGCATCTTTGAGATGTCTTCACCATTGAACAAAATCTGTCCACTAGTTACTGGGCGTAGGCCAGAAATTGTCTTGAGCATCGTTGTCTTACCAGCGCCGTTTGCGCCGATAAGAGTGACGATTTCGCCCTCATTAACTACAACTGATACACCTTTGATCGCTTCGATCTTGCCGTAGTGGACTCGTAGGTCCTTAATTTCAAGACGCATCTGCAGGTGCTCCTAAATACGCTTCGATAACGCGTGGATCGTTTTGGACTTCAGTCGTGCTGCCATCTGCAATCTTTGTTCCGAAATCAAGTACTGCAACGCGGTCAGAGATTCCCATGATCAAAGACATATCGTGTTCGATCAAAAGAACTGTGTAGCCGGCATCGCGAATCTTCTTGATTGTTTCTCCCAGTGCGACCTTTTCAGCAGGGTTGAATCCTGCCGCTGGCTCATCAAGTAGAAGAAGCTTTGGATTTGTCGCAAGTGCGCGTGCAATTTCTAGTCGACGCTGATCACCGTATGGAAGGTTCTTTCCAAGTTGACCGGCGCGCTTCTTAATTCCCATGAAGTCGAGAAGTTCCAGCGCCTTTTCAAGCGCAGCCTTTTCTTCACGACGAGAACGTCGTGTTCCAAAGATTGAACCAACAACGCCAGTCTTTGAGTGAACGTCTGCACCTGTTACAACGTTTTCGAGTGCAGATGATTCTCCGAACAGACGGATATTTTGGAAGGTACGAGCAATTCCAAGCTTTGTAATTTGGAAACGCTTCTTACCAACAATTGATGAACCCAGGAATACAACATCGCCAGAAGTTGGCTTGTAAACACCTGTGATCACATTGAAGATTGTTGTCTTGCCGGCACCGTTAGGACCGATGAGTGCGAGAATCTCGCCCTTCTTTACAACAAGGTTTACTTCGTTGAGAGCTGTAACGCCACCAAACTTCATGGTGATGTTCTGAAGTTCTAGAACATTTTCGCTCATTACTTGATCTCCCCTTCGCCTGACTCTTCGACTGTATGCCAGTCGGGATCAAAGTGTTCGCGCTTCTTCTTTGGAAGGATTCCATCTGGGCGAAGGTTCATCATAAGAACCAAAGCCATACCGAATACCAAGATACGTGGCTGACTAAGGAAACGAATGCGCTCTGGAATGAAAGCCAGTAGCACAGCTCCGAGAATTACTCCCCAAAGGTTTCCGATTCCGCCAAACACAACGCAAGCAAGAATAAGAATTGAAACGTTCAAGTTAAATTGATCTGGAACGATTGAAAGAATCTGTGATGCGTAAACAACGCCACCTACACCTGCAACCGCTGCACCAAGAACGAATGCCCACACCTTGTAGCGACGAGTATTGATACCCATCAGCTGAGCAACATCATCATCCTGGCGGATTGCATCCCATGCACGACCTGGACGGCGAGCTGCCATGCGGCGAACCATCCAAATAATTAGCAATGTAAATGTAAGAAGTAACCAGTAGTAAGGCTTTGGATCAAGAATTGTGAACTTTGCCTTGAATACATCTGGAGGTGTTGGAATTCCAGCGATACCGCGAGAGCCACCGATTGCATCAGTATTCACTGCGAAGATTCGAACGATTTCACCGAAACCTAGAGTTACGATCGCAAGGTAGTCACCGCGCAAACGAAGTGTTGGTGTACCCAACAAAACACCTGACAGCATTGCAAGACCTACACCGATTGGAAGAATCTCCCAGAAGTTCAAAGAAGTCTTTGTTCCGAGGATCGCCATTGTGTAAGCACCGATTGCAAAGAATGCAACGTAACCAAGATCGAGAAGACCTGATTTACCAACCACAATATTTAGACCAATTGCCATCATGACGTACATACCCACTGGGTAGAACATCACAGACTGGAAGTCAGAACCTGGTGTGTTGATTAATGGATTGTTCAAGAAAGGAACTGCGTAGCAAAGAGCGATGAAGAACACCGCTAATAGAACGCGACGCCACTTAGGTGAGCGATCCCAGAACTCAGCGCCTTTATCGCGCAAATTGATACGTGATTTGATGTCAGCCATTAGACCCTCGCCTGCTGGATTGATTCACCAAATAAGCCGGTTGGCTTAATCAGTAGAACTAGAACCAAGATAATGAATGAGATAACCGCTTTCCAAGCAGTTCCAAAAACCGCACTTGTCCATGTCTCCATGAGACCAAGAGCAAATCCGCCAAACAAGGCGCCCTTCAGGTTACCGATACCGCCTAGAACAGCTGCGGTAAAGGCGCTAATTCCTAAGAAGAAGCCAACCTTGAAGGATGTGTTTTCATAAACCAAGATGTAGAAAAATGCTGCAGCACCCGCCATCAGGCCGCCTGCAAAGAATGTAACTGTAATAACTCGGTTGATATTGACGCCCATCAATGTTGATGTGTTTTCATCCATTGAAACTGCGCGGATACCCTTACCAAGTCGTGACTTTGTAATGAAGCGCTCGAGTGCAAACATCATCAAACCTGCTGCCACGATAACAATTACCTTGTCATTACGAATATCTGCACCCGCATAGCTAAATAAGAATGTCTTATCCATAATGCGTGGAAATTCGCGAGGAAGTGAGTGAGTCATGATTCGGAATGCTTCAACCAATGAAATAGAAACACCGATCGCTGAAATTAAAGTTGCAAGCTTTGTCGCTCCACGTTGACGTAGACGGCGATAAGCCACGATTTCTACAAGGACTGCGGTAATGGCTGAAGCCAACATCGCAACCGCTAAACAGACAATTAGAGTAAGAATCATCTTGATTCCTGTTCGAGGTTCATCCTCGACCTTTACGCCCATGATTCCTGATGCGGCAACAAGTGCGGCGAATGTTCCAATCATGAACACTTCAGAGTGAGCAAAGTTAATCAGGCGTAGTACGCCATACACCAAGGTGTATCCCAGTGAGATCAGAGCGTAAATAGCTCCGAGTGCTATGCCGTCAAAGGTTAATCCCCAGAAGGCGTCATGCAGTAATGCAAAATCCATTTCTCACCTTTACTTTAAAGGGACAGAGTGGGCGGGAAAACCCGCCCACTCTGACCGTACTTTTTCAAACATTTACCAATGTTATTGGTAATTATGCCTTGATAGCTCCAAGAAGAACTAGCTTGCCGTTCTTTACGATGAAGCCGTTTACATCTGCACCAGATACTTCGCCATCCTTGTCAAACTTAAGTGTCTTTGAAAGACCCTTTGATGACTTAGTTGAGACGTACTTGTTGATTGATGCACGATCAGTGTTTCCAGCCTTGATTGCCTCAAGGAAGAAGTTAGCTGCGTCGTATGACTCTGTTGTGTAAACACCAGGAGTCCAACCAGCCTTTACCATCTCAGCAGCAAGCTTTGGAGATGCTGTCTCGAACGGGATTGCTGGAGCTGTTAGAAGAACGCCTTCTGCAGCCTTACGTGCAAGCTTTACGAACTGGTTATCAAGTGTGCCGTCGCCTGATGCGAAAACAATCTTTGAACCTGAGTCACGAAGCTGCTTTACGAATACTGCAGCCTGTGAGAAGTAACCTGAGTAGAACACAGCGTTAGCCTTTGACTTCTTGATCTTTGCAATTGTTGCAGAGAAGTCTGTTGTTCCTGTTGGTGTTACATCCTTGCCAACAACGCGGCCAGCAAGTGTGATGTCTACAGTCTTCTGAAGACCAACTGCGTAGTCTGATGCATCGTTAACTAGGAACACTGCTGCGTTCTTAACCTTTGATGTGATCAAACGTGCTGCTGCTGGACCCTGGTAGTCATCTGTTAGCACCGCACGGTGGAAGATTGACTTACCGAACTCTGGAAGAGTTGGGTTTGTTGCAGAAGGTGTAATGATTGAAAGACCTGCTGATAGGTAAACAGGTAGTGAAACCTTTGATGCGCCTGAGTAAGCAGGGCCAACTAGTGCAACTACGCACTCTTCAGCTGCAACCTTTGGTGCGATTGGAGCTGCAACTGCTGGATCTCCCTGGTCATCTACTTCGTAAACAACTGGGTCAACATTTGCTGACTTGTTTGCTGCAAGGAACTTCTTTAGTGCGAACTTCACACCGTTAAGTTCGTTGATACCTAGTGCAGCTTCAGGACCTGTTAGTGGACCCTGGTATGCAATCTTCAACTTGCCTGAGCAAGCAGCTGATGCTGACGGAGCGAATGCAACGAATGATGATGTTGCGATAGCTACGGCAGCTACAACCGCGAGAACGCGATTCTTCTTCATATGTAGTGCCTTTCCTGTTCTTGTGTCCCGGGACAGGGAGGCTGAAAGAGTAATGGCAGGGGTGAATGTAAGACAAGGCGTGAGCACGCTTAAATTGTCTCGGTTTCGTTATAAATGGGATGGCGGTATCACCTATTGAGACGCGCCAAAGAGCTACTTGTCGGGAACTGCGTTGGGGTTAATAACCGCCTCAGCTACATCCTTCATGGTCAAACGACGATCCATCGCAGCCCTTTGAATCCAAGAAAAGGCTTCAGGTTCAGAAAGGTTTAACGCCTTCATCAAGATGCCCTTTGCGCGATCAATTAACTTGCGAGTTTCAAGGCGCTCATGAAGATCGGCAACCTCGTCAGCTAATGATTTCATCTGAAGATGGCGGCTGATGGCAATTTCAATCGCTGGCATTAGATCGCCAATAGTGAATGGCTTTACAACATATGCCATGACACCTGCATCGCGTGCGCGATCGACTAATTCTTTTTGCGAAAAGGCGGTCAACATTAAAACAGGAGCTATCTCAATTATTTTTTCTGCCGCAGAAATTCCATCTAGGACAGGCATCTTTACATCAAGGATTGCAAGATCTGGCTTATGTTCTGCCGCAAGATCAATTGCTTCTTGACCATTAGTTGCTTGTGCGACAACTTCATATCCTGCACCTTGCAACATTTCGACAAGGTCCATGCGAATTAAGGTTTCATCTTCGGCAACGAGGATCCGAACACTCATGTTCATTTATCCTCTCGGAATTAAAGGTGTACGTGCGTGCCCCGAGTCGGATTCGAACCGACACTATGCAGTGTTTGAGACTGCCCTCTCTACCGTTGGAGTACCGAGGCTTGAAGAGGAAATCTTATCCTCTTCCCAATGCTTAGCGGTACGCGGGAACTACGCCACCAACCGCATCGCCTACGCGGTGAACGCGCATAGCGTTGGTTGATCCTGGAATCCCTGGAGGCGCACCAGCAACGATGACGACATTTTCGCCCTCTTTTGCGCGCCCTGATTCGATCAAGGTTGCATCTGCCTGCTTCACCATGTCATCGGTGTGCTTGACCATTGGTGTGATCGCAGGCTCTACTCCCCATGTAAGTGCAAGACGGTTATAGGTGCCCACTTCTGGAGTAAAGGCCAGGATAGGAATTGGTGAGCGAAGACGTGCCATGCGACGAGCCGAGTCACCAGTCTGAGTAAAAGTCACCAAGTACTTAGCGTCAACAATTGCGCCAACTTCAGCAGCGGCACGAGTAATTGCTCCACCCTTTGTCTTTGGTGTTGTGCGAAGCGGGCGAATCATTTCAAATCCGCCTTCTTCTGTGCGAGCAATAATGCGAGCCATTGTTGCAACAGCTTCGATTGCAAATGCTCCAACAGATGTTTCACCTGACAACATCAATGCATCTGCACCATCTAGAACCGCGTTAGCACAATCTGTTGCTTCAGCGCGCGTTGGCGAAGAGTTTGTAATCATTGAATCAAGCATCTGAGTTGCAACAATTACTGGCTTTGCAGCTTCGCGTGCAAGTTCGATACAACGCTTCTGAACTAGTGGAACCTCTTCGATTGGAAGTTCAACACCTAAATCTCCGCGCGCAACCATAATGCCATCAAATGCTGCAACGATCTCTTCTAGATTTTCAACAGCTTGTGGCTTTTCAATCTTTGCAATGACAGGAACGCGAATACCTTCTTCATCCATAATTGCATGAACATCATCAACATCTGCTGCATTGCGAACAAATGAAAGTGCGATGAAGTCGGCACCAGCGTGAAGTCCCCAGCGAAGATCTTCCTTGTCCTTTTCAGAAAGTGCAGGAACAGAAACAGCAACACCTGGAAGGTTGATTCCCTTGTTGTTTGAAACCGCACCTGGCTGAATTACCTTAGTAACAACATCGTTGCCCTTAACTTCGACAACTTCAACAGTTACCTTGCCATCATCAATAAGAATTCGATCTCCTGGCTTGCAATCCCCCGGTAGACCTTTGTATGTAGTTCCAACACGATCCTTCGTGCCTTCAACCTCATCAATAGTGATTGTGAAAATATCTCCACGCTCTAGCTCGTGTGGGCCACTAGCAAAACGAGCTAGGCGAATCTTTGGACCTTGAAGGTCGACAAGGATCGCAACTGGCTTACCAGCTTCCTTCGCCGCTGCTCGTACTCGATCTAAACGATTTTGATGCTCGTCATATCCACCATGTGACAGGTTCAGACGCGCCATATTCATTCCCGCTTCGATGAGCTCCTTAACCTTCTCTGGAGACTCAACAGCAGGACCCATTGTGCAAACAATCTTCGCTCTACGCATAAGTGAACCTTAAACCATTAGTGGGCGGGCAGTTGGCTCTATGGGCGCAGGAAGTTGCGTGCGTCCAGTGAGATATCTATCAACAGCAGCTGCTGCACTTCGTCCTTCAGCGATTGCCCACACGATCAATGATTGACCGCGTCCAGCATCGCCTGCAACGAATACACCTTCTTCTGATGATTGGAAATTTTCATCGCGCTTAATGTTTCCGCGCTCATCAAGTTGAACCTCAAGTTGTGAAAGTAGCGGTGACTTTTCAGGACCTGTAAAGCCCATCGCCATGAATACGAAGTCGCACCGAAGCTCTTTTTCACTTCCTGCAACTGGTTCAAACTTTCCATTAACAAATTGAGTTTCAACAATCTTGATTGCGCGAAGATTTCCCTTGTCATCACCCAAGAACTCTTCGGTGCTAACAGAGAACATGCGATTGTCTTTCTCTTCATGCGCACTAGAAACGCGATAAATCATCGGGTATGTCGGCCATGGTTGACCTGATGGACGCTCTTCTGTAGGACGAGGCATGATTTCAAGTTGAGTAACACTTGCGGCACCCTGGCGAATTGAGGTTCCAAGGCAATCTGCACCTGTATCTCCACCACCAAGAATAACAACATGCTTTCCTGCAACATTGATTGGTGGAGTTTCAACCTCACCAAGTGCTTGCTTGTTGCCCCATGGTAAGAACTCCATAGCTTGATAAATACCCTTTAGTTCGCGGCCCTTAATTGATAGATCGCGCCACTGAGTTGATCCAACTGCAAGAACAATTGCATCGTACTTTTTGCGAAGATCTGAACCAGTTAATTCGCCGCCAACATCTACACCGGGACGGAAACGAGTTCCTTCCTTTTCCATTTGTTCTAGACGACGATCAAGGATGTGCTTTTCCATCTTGAACTCTGGAATTCCGTAACGAAGTAAGCCACCGATCTTGTCGGCACGCTCGTACACAGCAACTGTGTGACCTGCGCGAGTTAATTGTTGCGCAGCGGCAAGTCCTGCCGGACCTGAACCAATTACCGCGATTGTCTTTCCAGTTAAGCGATCCGGTGCCATTGGTTTTACATTTCCAGCACCAAAAGCCTCTTCAATTGTTCGAAGTTCAACCTGCTTAATTGTTACAGCGTCTCGGTTGATTCCAACTACACATGCAGTTTCACATGGTGCTGGACACAGACGGCCTGTGAACTCAGGGAAGTTATTAGTCGCATGCAAGCGATCAATTGCTTCATCTTTATCGCCACGCCAGATTAAATCATTCCATTCAGGAATTAAGTTTCCGAGTGGGCAACCGTTGTGACAGAAAGGAATTCCGCAATCCATGCAACGACCAGCCTGCTTTTGTAAGTGCTCAAAGCTTTGTGGCTCATACACTTCGCGCCAATCTTGAATACGAACATCAACTGGTCGACGCGTTGGAGTCTCGCGAGGAGTTGTCATAAAACCCTTTGGATCAGCCATTAGCTGCAACCTCCATCACTAGTGCATCAACCGGTAAACCTTCACGAGTCGCTCTCTCCATTGCGGCAAGAACACGTGCATAGTCACGAGGCATGATTAATGAGATTCGAGAAATGCTCTTATCCCAATCCTTTAACAGTGCAGATGCGATCTCAGATCCAGTTTCGGTGAAGTATGAAGAGATCTGAGATTTCAAGATCTCTTTCTGATCTTCAGGAACTGCAAGCACATCAACCATGTCAGCATTTACATTTGCTGTATCAAGATCAAGAACGTAGGTACGTCCACCAGACATACCAGCCGCAATGTTGCGACCCGTGCGTCCCAGAACAACAACCGTGCCGCCTGTCATGTATTCGCAACCATGATCGCCAATACCTTCTACGATCGCTAGCGCCCCAGAGTTTCGAACACAGAAACGTTCGCCGACCACACCGCGAATAAAGATTTCACCCGCTGTTGCGCCATAGCCAATTACATTTCCGGCAATAACGTTGTCTTGTGAAGTAAAGGATGCTTTCTCATCGGGACGAACAACTACTCGTCCTCCTGAAATTCCCTTTCCAACATAGTCATTGGAATCTCCGTACAGACGTATTGCTACACCCTTTGGAATAAATGCTCCGAGTGATTGACCAGCAGAGCCATGAAGAGTTACATCAATAGTGCCTGCAGGTAATCCTTCAGCACCATACTTACGAGTTACTTCAGCTCCAAGCATTGTTCCAACTGTGCGGTTTACATTTCGAACAGGAAGATCGATCTTTACCGCTTCGCCCTTTGTAAGTGCAGGTTGTGCAAGTTCAATGAGCTTGTTATCTAGCGCAGCATCCAAACCGTGATCCTGCTTGATTGTGTTGTGCAGTGCGCTATCGACATCTGGACGAACCAATAGTGGCTCGAGGTTTAACCCTGCAGCCTTCCAGTGATCAACCGCCTTGCGAGTATCCAAGTACTCAACATGTCCGATCGCCTCTTGCAAAGTACGGAAACCAAGTTGAGCCAAGATTTCACGAACCTCTTCAGCGATGTACTCGAAGAATGTCTCTACAAACTCTGGCTTTCCACTGAACTTCTTACGAAGCTCTGGGTTTTGTGTAGCAACACCAACTGGACATGTATCCAAGTGGCAAACACGCATCATGATGCAACCAGAAACCACTAGCGGAGCTGTTGCAAATCCATACTCTTCTGCACCAAGCAGAGCTGCAATCACAACATCGCGACCAGTTTTCAACTGACCGTCAGTTTGAACAACGATGCGATCACGCAACCCATTAAGAAGCAATGTCTGCTGAGTTTCAGCAAGACCTAGCTCCCATGGAGCACCTGCATGCTTTAAAGATGTAAGTGGTGAAGCACCAGTTCCACCATCATGGCCTGAAATCAAAACAACATCTGCGTGTGCTTTAGAAACACCAGCAGCAACTGTTCCAACGCCAACTTCAGCAACCAACTTCACGTGAACGCGCGCATTCTTGTTTGCATTCTTTAGATCGTGAATTAATTGTGCAAGATCTTCGATGGAGTAAATATCGTGATGAGGTGGTGGAGAAATCAATCCAACACCCGGAGTTGAGTAACGTGCCTTTGCAATCCATGGGTACACCTTGTTACCTGGAAGCTGTCCACCTTCGCCGGGCTTTGCACCTTGTGCGATCTTGATTTGAATATCATCACTGTTAACAAGGTAATTACTTGTCACACCGAAGCGACCTGATGCAACCTGCTTGATTGCAGAACGCTTTGAATCACCATTGGCCATTGGAACAAAGCGCTCAGGCTCTTCTCCACCTTCACCAGTGTTTGATTTTCCGCCAAGTCGGTTCATTGCAATAGCTAATGTTTCGTGAACCTCAGCTGAAACAGATCCGTATGACATTGCGCCCGTTGAGAAGCGCTTGATGATGTCATGTGCGGACTCGACCTCATCAATTGAAATCGGCGCATTGACTCCATCTTTGAATTGGAATAATCCACGCAAGGTCATCAGACGCTTGCTTTGCTCATTGACGCGATCGGTGTAGCGCTTGAAGATGTCGTATCGCTTATTGCGCGTCGAGTGCTGCAAAGTAAATACAGTCTCTGGATCAAATAGGTGTGGCTCACCTTCGCGACGCCATTGGTACTCGCCACCGATTGGAAGACGCTTTGTTCCTGGAACTTCTCCCCCAGGTGGATATGCAACGTGGTGACGCGCAATTGTTTCTTGTGCAATTACATCCAATGAAACTCCACCAAGGCGCGATGTTGTTCCAACAAAGTATTCGTCAACAACTTCTTGCGATAAACCAATTGCCTCAAATACCTGAGCGCCTGTGTATGAAGCGATGGTGCTAATTCCCATCTTCGACATTACCTTCAGTACGCCTTTACCAAGGCTCTTAATTAAATTCTTAACCGCCTTTTCAGGGGTAATGCCTGTAATCACGCCTTGAAGAACTAAATCTTCAGCAGACTCCATTGCAAGGTAAGGGTTAACGCATGCAGCGCCATAACCAATTAACAACGCAACATGGTGAACTTCGCGAACATCGCCAGCTTCAACAACTAGGCCTACCTTTGTGCGAGTCTTTTCGCGGATCAGGTGATGGTGAACCGCTGATGTAAGTAGCAATGAAGGAATCGGTGCATTTTCTGCATCTCCATCGCGATCCGACAACACGATGATGCGAGCACCATCGTTAATAGCTTGCGAAACCTCAGCCTTAATCTCATTTAAGCGTTCGCGAAGTGAGTCTCCCCCATCGGCGATGCTGAATAAACCGCGGATTACATGTGCGCTAAGACCTGGATGATCTCCGTCAGCGTTCACGTGAATGATCTTTGCTAATTCATCATTATCAATTACTGGGAATGCAAGAGAGATCTGACGACATGAAGTTGGACCAGGATCTAGCAAGTTGTGCTCTGGTCCCATCGATGTTCCAAGACTCGTGACTAGCTCTTCACGAATTGCATCAAGAGGTGGATTTGTAACTTGAGCAAAGAGTTGTGAGAAATAGTCGAAGATTAAACGTGGCTTTTCTGAAAGCGCAGCAATAGGAGTATCTGTTCCCATTGAACCAAGTGGTTCCATACCGTTCTTAGCCATCGGTGTAACAAGGATTCTTAAATCCTCTTCGGTATAACCAAATGCGCGTTGACGTCGAACAACTGATGAGTGCGGATAGACGATGTGTTCGCGTGCAGGAAGTTCACTTAACTTAATAATTCCAGCGTGTAGCCAATCTCCGTATGGAGCAGCGTTAGCTAGATCATCCTTAATTTCACCATCTTCGATAATGCGTCCTGCTTCAATATCAACTAAGAACATCTTTCCTGGTTGCAAACGGCCCTTACGCTCAATGTTGTCTGCAGGAATATCTAAAACGCCAACTTCGGATGCAAGAACAACAAGTCCATCCTTTGTAACCCAGAAACGTGAAGGGCGTAGTCCGTTTCGATCAAGAACAGCACCAACTTGATGTCCATCTGTAAAAGTTACACACGCAGGTCCATCCCATGGCTCCATCATCGATGCATGGAATGCATAGAAGTCGCGTCGGTTCTGCGGCATCGTTGCATGGTTTTCCCATGCTTCAGGAATCATCATCAAAACTGCGTGTGGCAATGAACGCCCGCCAAGGTAGAGAAGCTCTAGAACCTCATCAAATGAAGCAGAGTCAGAGCCTGACATTTCAACGATAGGAAATAGACGCTTTAAATCACCTGGGATTACATCACTTGCAAGCAATGATTCGCGAGCGCGCATCCAGTTACGGTTTCCCTTAACTGTATTGATTTCGCCGTTGTGAGCGATAAAGCGATATGGATGAGCCAATGGCCATGAAGGGAATGTGTTTGTAGAAAAACGTGAGTGAACTAGAGCAAGAGGTGAAACAACACGCTCATCAGATAGTTCTGGGAAAAACTCCTCAAGCTGTCCAGTTGTAAGCATTCCTTTGTAAACGATTGTCTGTGATGACAATGATGGGAAGTACAAATCAAGTGCATGTTCTGCGCGCTTACGTAAACAGAACGCTAAACGATCTAGCGCAATACCCGTTTCACCATTCTTGCCTGCAACAAACACCTGGTGGAAATCAGGCATAACGGAAAGCGCTGTCTTGCCTAATGTGGATGAATTAATTGGAACTTCGCGCCATCCAAGAACAGTTAAGCCCTCTTCTTCGGCAATCTTTGCGATATCTGCCTTTACATCTGCGCCTTGCGCAACAAAAGCGATTCCGGTTGCATATGCATTAGCTGCAGGAAGTTTGAAATCAACTACTGCTTGAAAGTATGCATCTGGAACACGGATAAGAATTCCTGCACCATCACCACTATCTGGTTCTGCACCAGATGCTCCGCGGTGTTCAAGGTTTCGTAGAGCGGTTAGCGCCTTTGCGACAATCTCGTGCGTTGCTACCTTGTTTAAGGTCGCAACCATTGCAACACCACATGCATCATGTTCATTGGCAGGGTTATAGAGCCCTTGTGCCTGTGGATAATTGGATGCAAGTGCCATGAGCGATGCTCCTACGGGATTGTCCTACGTGTACAGGGACATCCTTGGCCCGCCTTGCTTAGTGCGAAATCGTAGCAACAAGTGGGTGGAAGGGAAGCCTTCCAGAGAAGAAATTAGAGGCCAGATACGTTGGCGATCTGACCGATTCCGGCGGTAATCGCCATGCCTAGGCAGCCACCGATCATGACGCGAATCGTAGGAGCCAAAACCTTTGAGCCTGATGTTCGCGCTGAGACAACGCCTGTTAGCAAAAGACCAGCCATAGTGAAGCCAACGATGCTCCACGCCTTTGCCCCAAGTGTTGGTGCGAAAGCGCCTAGGAATGGAATCAATCCGCCTAAGGTAAATGAGATCGCCGATGCGATAGCTGCCTGAACTGGACGAGCCTTTGTATGTGGGTGCTGACCAAGCTCATCACGAAGGTGAGCTTCCAAAGGATCTTTGCGGTGCATTTCAAGTGCAACCTGCAATGCAAGCTCTGGAGTTAAACCGCGATTGATGTAAATATGTTGGAGCTCTTGAAGCTCTCCATCTGGATCTAGTGCAAGGTGTTCAATCTCAAGCAAGCGATCTGACTCTTCAACATCATTTTGAGAACGTACTGAAACATACTCGCCAACTGCCATGGACATAGCGCCCGCAGTAATTCCTGCAATACCTGCAGTAACGAGAAAATCATTTTTGCCCGCCGCTGCAACACCAATCATCAGTGAGGCGGTTGAAACAAGTCCATCATTTGCTCCCAACACCGCGGCGCGTAACCAGCCAGCTCGATGTGTGCGATGTTCAAGGTTTCTCTTGTAGACCTCTTCTAAGCTCATGTAGCGAGCCTACCTGAAAGCTATCCCTGTTTTTTTGAGGCGCGAGCAAAAAATGCAAGTGCCACTAGGGCAACGATCACACTCACCCATACATTTACGCGTAAACCAGCGATGGTGTTGGCAGAATCAATGCGAATAAGTTCAATGAAGAAACGGCCTAGGCAATAGGCAAAAACGTAGGCGGCGAAAACTTGGCCAGCATTCCAACTCTTTCCGGCAAGAATCAAAAGGATTGCAACCACTGTGCACCAAATCGCTTCATACAAAAATGCTGGGTGGAAGGTTTCAAATTGGCTAAATCCATATGGGCGATAACGAGCTGGAACCTCTAACGCCCACCAAGTATCTAAAGGGCGACCAAAGAGTTCACCATTGAACCAATTACCAAATCGTCCAATGGCTTGAGCAAAGAGAATTCCAGGCGCCAGCGCATCTGCAAAAACTGCAAAGGATGGAAGCTGAACTTTTTTAGCAAGTGATCGATAACGAAGGTAAGCACCAAGTAAACCAATTGAAATTGCGCCCCAAATACCTAGGCCACCTTGCCAAATTTTGAAGGCATCGATGGGGTGACCGTTGCTTCCAAAGTAAGCCTCAGGTGAAGAGATCACGTGATACAGACGGCCGCCAATAACACCTGCAGGAACTGCGGTGATTGCAACTTCAGAAACCACATGTGCACCTAGCGGAGTTGCTGCGCGGAAGCGCTTATCGCCCAACCAGATTGCAACTACGACACCAGTGATGATGCACAGTGCGTAGTAATGAATTGTTAAAGGCCCAATTTCTAACGCCGAATCTGCTGGCGTCGGAAATGCAAGGAGCAAGGTTTAAGCAGCCTCTACAGCTGCACTAAATTCGCCAAGGTTGAAATCTGGGCTCTTACGCTCCCAAAGTTTTCCATTGATGAAAACAGTTGGAGTTCCCTTTACGCCAAACTTTTCCATTGAATCGTAATTGGCTTTAACCAGATCAACTTTGGATCCATTAGTTACGCAATCAGAAAACTTCTTTGAAGTAATTCCAATCTTGGTTCCGATTGCAACAAGCTTTTCATTGCTCCAGAAACCTGAGTTTTCAAGTGGAGATTGAACAGCATACAAAGCGTGGTGGAAATCTAAGTACTGGCCTTCATCTGCTGCACAGAATGATGCATTTGCTGCTCGAACAGATTCATCTCCTAAGAATGAGAGAACGTGGAATCGAACCGTTGCCTTCTTTTCCCGAATTAAAGATTCGATGTAATCGCCATTTGCATCCTCAAAGTTCTTGCAAATAGGGCACTGTGGATCTTCCCAAACATCGATTACCTTTGATGCACCTGGATTCAAAGTAATTGCTGATCCGTTAGCTGTATCGATTGTTGAAGTTACAGCTGGCTTTAGCTTTGTGCCATCAAGGGCCGCAAGTGATGCGTTTTCCTTGTTGTTCTGGCTCATCAATGAGAAGACAACGCCTGTCACAACCACCAAGAGAACCATCGCGATGACGATCCAACGAGTCGTGTTGTCCTGAGCCTTAGCCTGTTGCTTTGCCATTGTTACTCCTCCACCGCTGCTTTTTCAAAGGAAAGTTTTCCGTATGGGAAAAGGTATAGATAAAGGGCTGCTAGAGCCAAACCTAAATCGCGCATAATTTCTATGAAGTAAGTCCTATGGACTTTCGCCGCTAAAGATGGGTCGATCTCCCCGCCCCCGCCAAAGCACCCACAGTCAATTAACAGCCCTCGCGCCCACACCGAAGCGATTGCTGCGGTGAAGACAAGCATGATTAATCCACCCATAATCGCAGCAGGTCGAACCATGATTCCAATAATGAGCAGCAACGCGATCGCTACTTCAAGCCAAGGCAATGCATAACCAACTAAGTGAGCGACATTTGCTGGGAGAATTTTGTATGCAGCTACAGCGTTTGCTGAATCCGTTGGCTTATTTAATTTCAATCCACCAGCAACAAGTAGAACTCCGCCAAGCACCAGGCGAGCTAGCAAGGTAATTACTGGCTGAAAGCGAGTATTGAAGTTTTTCATCGACCTTCACGAACTCCCAGCGCTAACTCTGATGCTAAATGTGAGATGGCATCCAAACCTTCTTGTTCGCTTTTTGCCTCAAGCAACAGCTTGATAAATGCAGATCCGACAATGACGCCATCAGCATATGCCGCTAATGACTTTGCCTGTTCGCGAGTTGAAACACCAAGCCCAACAGAGATTGGTAAATCTGTAACGGTGCGGACTCGTGCAACTAGATCAGCTGCTCCAGTTGAAACACTATTTCGAGTTCCTGTAACTCCCATCAAACTTGCGGCATAAACGAAGCCCCCGGTTTTGGATGTAACTTCAGCAAGGCGAGCATCTTTTGTGCTTGGTGCTACAACATAAATTGGATTGATCTGAGACTTAGATGTTGCAGTAAGCCATCCATCGGACTCTTCAATAGTCAGATCAGGTGTGATTACCCCTGATCCCCCATTGTCAGCAATCGCTTGTGCAAACTTTTCAACACCGTATTTTTCAATTGGATTCCAATAAGTCATGACAACAGCTGCTACTCCGGTGCTTGAAGCAACCTTTAATGCTGCAAATACATCTGCAGCATTTGTTCCTGCCTTCAAAGAGATATCGGCAGCCTCTTGAATTACAGGTCCATCCATCACTGGATCGCTATATGGAAAACCAATTTCAATTGCATCTACACCTGCTGCAGCTAATGCTTGAATCGCATTGGCGCATCCTGTTTGAGATGGAAAACCTGCTGGAATGTATGCAATCAACGCTGCACGGTTTTCGGCACGAACCTTTGCCATAACTGAATCTAATTGAGTCATTACAGCGGAATTCCAAAGTATTCAGCTGCTGTTTGAACATCCTTATCTCCACGCCCAGATAAGTTGATTAATAAGTTTGCATCTGGGCCAAGCTCTTTACCGATCACAATCGCACCTGCAAGAGCGTGCGCGGTTTCGATTGCAGGAATAATTCCTTCTGTCTTGCTCATTAAAGCAAAAGCGGCCATCGCAGCATCATCATTAATTGCACGATATTCAGCGCGACCAATGTCATGCAAGTAAGCGTGTTCTGGACCTACGCCTGGATAATCAAGACCTGCTGAAATTGAATGCGACTCGATTGTTTGGCCATTTGCATCTTGTAATACATATGAACGAGTACCGTGAAGAACTCCTGGTGATCCACCCGTGATTGTTGCTGCATGGCGACCGGTTTCAACTCCATCACCACCTGCTTCAAGACCAATCAATCGCACACCTGTATCTGGAATAAATGCATTAAAGATTCCAATTGCATTTGAACCACCACCGACACATGCAAGTATTGCATCAGGCAAGCGACCTGTTAGCACCAACATTTGTTCGCGCGCTTCTTCACCAATAATTTTATGGAAATCACGAACCATTGTTGGGAATGGGTGCGGACCAGCAACTGTTCCTAATAAGTAATGTGTGTCGGCAACATTCGTAACCCAGTCGCGCATCGCTTCATTAATTGCATCCTTCAAAGTTTTTGATCCTGAGGTAACTGGAACTACTTCAGCACCTAGCAACTTCATTCGCGCAACATTAAGCGCTTGGCGACGTGTGTCTTCCTCGCCCATGTACACAACGCAATCAAGTCCCATTAATGCCGCAGCTGTTGCAGATGCGACACCATGTTGTCCTGCGCCTGTTTCAGCGATGATGCGCTTCTTTCCCATGCGCTTTGTTAGCAGTGCTTGACCTAAAACATTGTTGATCTTGTGACTACCTGTGTGATTCAGATCCTCGCGCTTTAGGAAGATTCGTGCGCCACCTGCATGCTCTGAAAAACGCTTTGCTTCAGTGATGATGCTTGGTCGACCTGTATAACTGCGATGGAGTTCAGCAAGTTCGGCTAAGAATTCAGGATCTTTTTGTGCCGAGTTATGTGCGGCTTCAAGCTCTTCAAGGGCTCCAATTAAAGCTTCTGGAACGAAACGTCCACCATACTCACCAAAGTGGCCGATAGCGCTCATGAGTTAAAGCCTACCTAGCAATTGGTTGATCGCAACACGTGGATCGCCAGCACGCACTAACGCTTCTCCGACCAAGATTGCGGTTGCTCCATTTGCATGGGCAAATGCGACCTCTTCGCGAGTCGAGATTCCAGATTCAGCAACCCGAGCAATGGAGGATGGAATTTGAGGAATTAATTGAGCAAAGGCTTGAGCGTCGACATCAAGTGTTTTTAAATTACGTGAGTTGACGCCGATAATTTCAGGAGAAATATCTAAAGCGCTTTCAAGTTCTAGTGGTGTGTGAACTTCAATCAACGCACGCATTCCAAGCTCTTTAGATAAGTGAAAGTAGTCTTCCAATTGATTCTTACTAAGAGCCGCAACAATAAGTAAAACAACATCGGCGCCATGTGCGCGAGCTTCATAAAATTGATAATCATCGATCATGAAATCCTTACGCAAGATCGGAAGATCTACTGCTTTTCGGACAGCATCAAGATCTGCTAAAGATCCGCCAAACCTACGTTGCTCAGTGAGCACGCTAATAACTGACGCGCCTGCTTCTTCATATTGGGCCGCAAGGCCTGCCGGATCTGCAATTGCAGCAAGTGCACCTTTACTTGGCGATGACCTTTTTACTTCGGCGATAACAGAAATTTCTTCAGTTAACAAGGTTGTTAAACAATCGCGTACCGCTGGTGCCTGTTCTAATTGCTCGTGCAACTGCCCCATAGGAAGTCGACGTGCAGCTAAATCCTCGCGCACGCCTTCAATGATCGAATCAAGAACGCTCACTGGTGTTGATCCTCTGTTGGGTCGATTCCCTTGTCTAAAGCGTTCCATGGGTTCAAAACTCGTGGCTTACGTTCATATCGCGAAGATAAATTAAATTTTCTTCCCATCAAAACAACTAAGAGCATTACGACAACTGCCATCGCAGCGATTGTTAAGTAATCCTTCATTGCGCATCACCTAATCGATTCGCTGCATGTACAGCAGTTAGAACTGCAGCTGCTTTATTGCGACACTCTTGATTTTCAGATTCAGGATCAGAATCAGCAACGACACCCGCACCTGCTTGCACGTAAGCGGTACCTTCGTGCAGCAACGCGGTGCGAATTGCAATACAGGTATCTAAGTTGCCGGTGAAGTCGATATAGCCAACGATTCCGCCATAAACACCGCGTCGTGTTGTCTCAAGCTCTTCAATAATCTCCATTGCGCGTGGCTTTGGCGCGCCCGACAAAGTTCCTGCAGGAAATACAGAAAAGAGAGCATCTACAGGCGTTGCTTTATCAGCGAGCTTTCCAATTACTGTTGAAACTATGTGCATCACGTGCGAATAACGCTCGATGTGCATGAAGTCAACGACTTCAACTGAACCTGGTGCGCACACGCGACCTAAATCATTACGACCAAGATCAACGAGCATTAAATGCTCTGCTCGCTCCTTGGGGTCTGCTAATAACTCTTCAGCAAGACGATGATCCTCTTCAGGATTTGCCGAACGTTTTCTGGTGCCGGCAATCGGATGGATCATTACATCCTTTTGATTGACCTTAACAAGTGCTTCTGGGCTTGATCCGACAATTTCAATTCCATCTGTAAAGCGGAATAAATACATATATGGAGAAGGATTGTTCAGGCGCAGCATTCGGTAAACATCGATTGCATCTGCAGAACATGGCATTGCAAAGCGCTGAGATAAAACCACTTGGAAGGCTTCACCTGCAAGGATTTCTTCCTTTACCTTTGCAATGTTTTCCTTAAATTGTTCACCAGAAATATTGCCGTCGTACTGAGGTAATGAAAAATCTGGAATCGCTGTCGCATCCCCTGTTAGCGGTGTTGAGAGATCGGCTTGCATGCGATCTAGGCGTTGAATGCATGATGCATAGGCTTCATCAATTCGATCATCACTGCCATCCCAGTTAATTGCATTTGCAATCAAGGTGATGGTTCCATCACTGTGATCAAGCACCGCAAGATCGCTAGTCAACATAAATGAAAGTTCAGGAAGCGGAATATCTTTTGTTGTTAGATCAGGTAAACGTTCAAGGCGACGCACAACGTCGTACCCCATAAATCCAACGAGGCCACCAGTAAGCGGTGGAAGCCCAGCGATCTTTGGGGATTTCAAATGCGCAGCGGAAAGGCGAAGCGCTTCCAATGGATCGATACCGGTTGGTGCACCGGCTGGAGCTGTTCCTTGCCAATACGCAAGACCATCTTTTTCGCTGAGGGTTGCTTCACTACGCACCCCGATAAATGAGTAGCGCGACCACGCGCCACCATGTTCTGCTGACTCAAGAAGAAATGTGTTTTCAGCGCTCTTTGCTAGTTTGCGATAGACGCCCAGTGGAGTTTCACCATCTGCTAGTAAACGACGCGAAACTGGAATGACATTTGAAACCTTCGCATAAGCGCGAAACTCTTCCAGATTCATTTACTGACCAAGCTCTAAAGGAGTGTGAAAACAGGTGCGATCCCCCGTGTGGCACGCAGCTCCGGTTTGAGTAACTTTAAGAAGCAACGCGTCTCCATCGCAATCAAGTGCTACTGAATGAACATCTTGAAAATGGCCAGATGTTGCACCCTTGACCCACAACTCATTGCGGCTTCGACTCCAGTACGTAGCTTTACCTGTTGAAAGTGTGAGCGCTAAGGATTCGGCGTTCATATACGCCAACATCAATACTTCATTATTTGTAACATCTTGAACAATCGCCGGAATCAATGCAGCCGGATCCTTCAGCAATGCTTCCACCTGAGGATCGATTGTCGTCATGTGCTTATTCTGCCTTAACGAGCAGCCATCGTGCGCACCGGATAATTGTGCTTACCCAGATATGACTTCACATCTCCAATGCGGTGAATTCCGAAGTGAAACACGCTTGCAGCTAGCAGTGCGTCGGCACCCGCATCTAGAGCTGCCGAGAAATCTTCGAGGCTTCCGGCACCACCACTTGCGATCAATGGGACCTTCGAGACAGCGCGAACTGCGGTGATCATTCCAATGTCATACCCTGCACGAGTTCCATCAGCATCCATTGAATTAAGAAGAATTTCGCCAACGCCAAGTGCACACGCTTTTTCGACCCAAGCCAAAGCATCTAGCCCTGCGCTTTGTCGGCCACCATGTGTTGTAACTTCGAAGCCAGATTCGGTATTTGCACGACGAGCATCCACTGAAATAACTAAAACCTGCGAACCAAATCGATCTGCAATTTCCGCAATTAATTCGGGGCGAGCGATCGCAGAGGTATTGATTGAAACCTTATCGGCGCCTGCGCGAAGTAAGCGATCTACATCTTCAACACTTCGGATTCCGCCACCAACAGTTAGTGGGATAAATACCTGCTCTGCAGTGCGACGAACAACATCAAGTGTGGTCTCACGACCTGCAACACTTGCTGAAATATCTAAAAATGTAAGTTCATCAGCACCTTCGAGGTTATACAACGATGCCATTTCAACTGGATCGCCCGCATCTACAAGATCGGTGAAGTTGACGCCCTTAACCACTCGGCCATCAGTTACATCCAGGCACGGAATTATGCGAACAGAAAGTGTCATTTACCGCTGACCTTTAGAGCTTGTTCTAATGTGAACTTACCTGCGTATAAAGCCTTACCAACGATCGCACCTTCTACACCAGTTCCAACTAGTGCAGTTAAGGCGGCGATGTCATCAAGAGAAGAAATTCCACCGCTTGCAATAACAGGCTTTGATGTTGCGGCACACACCGATTTCAATAATTCAATATTTGGACCAGCTAAAGTTCCATCCTTAGCAACATCTGTTACAACATAACGAGCGCAACCATCGCGATCTAAACGAGCAAGAGTTTCAAAAAGATCTCCGCCCTCTTTTGTCCAACCACGTGCTGCAAGTGTGTGACCACGAACATCAAGACCTACTGCAATGCGATCGCCGTGTTCAGAAATTACGCGAGCGGTCCATTCTGGATCTTCAAGCGCCGCAGTACCTAAGTTCACTCGGCGACATCCAGTTGCAAGAGCGCGCTTTAATGATTCATCATCTCGAATACCGCCGGACAGCTCGACCTTGATATCTAGCTTTCCAACTACTTCAGCCAACAGCGCTGAGTTTTCTCCACGACCAAATGCCGCATCAAGATCTACAAGGTGTAGCCATTCAGCACCTGCTGCTTGAAATTCAAGAGCGACATCTAGCGGTGCGCCGTAGATGCTTTCCTTTTCAAGTTCACCTTGAACCAAACGAACTGCGCGACCATCTTTAACATCAACAGCAGGCAATAGTTCTAAGTAGCTCATAGAGATCCCACCCAATTCTTAATCAAAGCCAACCCTGCCGCACCAGATTTTTCTGGGTGAAACTGAGTCGCACTGATGTACCCATCTTCAACTGCAGCTAAAAACTTTTCTCCATGGGTACTCCACGCCTGCGTTGTTCCAACCGCTTTTTTTGCTGCATACGAGTGAACAAAGTAAAAGGATTCGCCTTCGACGCCATTAAATAAGGTTGATGTTGTTGCAGTATCAACGGTGTTCCATCCCATGTGCGGAAGGATTGGCGCATCAAGTTTTGAAACGGTGCCTTGCCAGATTCCAATGCCCGCGTGAGTGCCGTCCTCAGAATGTTCGGTACCTTCGCTAAACATAATTTGCATGCCGATGCAGATTCCTAAAGTTGGACGTTCTTTTGCTAAACGCTCACGAACAATTGCGGCACCGTCAACCGCGTTTAATCCATTCATGCATGCCGCAAATGCGCCAACACCCGGAACAACCAATCCTTCTGCTTCAACTGCAATCGTTCGATCAGAGGTAACAACTACATCTTTTCCGGCAGTAGCAAATGCACGTTCAGCAGATCGAAGATTTCCAGATCCGTAATCAAGAATCGCTATCAAAGAGAACCTTTTGTAGATGGGATTCCTGCGACTCGGCCATCTAGAGAAACAGCATCGCGCAACGCGCGTGCAACAGCCTTGAACTGCGCTTCAAATACGTGGTGTGCGTTGCGACCTTCAAGAACACGAATATGCAATGCAATACGAGCTTCAGCAACGATTGACTCCCAGATGTGCTTCCCAAGTGTCGTATCAAATGTTCCAATCAATTCCACAATTTCTGGCTGACGGTGCACAAGGTATGGGCGACCTGAAAGATCTACCGCTGCCTGAACTAGTACCTCATCCAATGGAACCATTGAATCTCCAAAGCGGCGGATGCCAGCCTTATCACCAAGTGCTTCGCGTAGCGCCTGGCCAAATGCGAGAGATGTGTCTTCAACGGTGTGGTGTGAATCCACATCAACATCACCTGTTGTCTTAACAGTTAGATCAAAACCTGAGTGCTTACCCAATTGAGACATCATGTGATCAAAGAAAGGAACCCCTGTTGCGACATCAATGATGCCTTGGCCATCAAGATTGATCTCAACGAGTACGTGTGACTCCTTGGTCTTTCTTTCGACGCGTGCTGTTCTCATGGGTTTCTCCTTTAAATGAGCTCTTTGAGGGCTGAAATAAACAAATTGTTTTCGGCTTCATTGCCAATTGTCACTCTTAAGTACCCTGATAATCCCACATCTCGAATCAGAACACCCTTTTCCAGCAGCGCAGCCCACAGTTGTGGCGCATCTTGCTTAAAGCCAGTGAACAAAACAAAGTTGGCGCTGCTTGGAATCGTTGTCAGACCCATATCGTGAAGTGCCTGTACAACTATCGAACGTGCCGAAATAAGGGTAGAAACTCCACTCAACAATTCAGCTCGGTGATCAATTGCAACCTCAGCTGCCGCCTGCGTCAAAGCACTGAGGTGATACGGCAAGCGCACAATCATCATTGCATCTTTAACGGCGGAATCACTTACTAAGTAGCCGACACGTGCACCGGCAAAGGCAAAGGCTTTGCTCATTGTTCGAATAACAATGACATGAGGGTTATTTGCAATCAAAGTAACCGCTGAGATTTCTTGTGAAAATTCTGCGTACGCCTCGTCGACAACTAGCAATCCCCCGACCGATTTAGCAGCATCTGCCAACATTTGAATTGCGTCAATTGTTACAGCGCCACCTGTTGGATTATTTGGTGTCGTAATAAAGGTAAGTGCCGGTTTGTGCTTTTCGATTTCAGTGACAGCTTCGGCGGTATTGAGAGAAAAATCTGCGTTTCGCTTACCATCGATCCAAGCCGATCCAGTGACCTTTGCAATTAAAGGGTGCATTGAATAAGACGGCGTGAAACCTAAAACTGGACCTTCGGCGAATGCTAAGAAGATTGATTGAATGATCTCGTTAGATCCGTTAGCAGCCCACACATTGTCTGCTGAAAACTTTGTGCCACTTTGTTCATTAATGTAATCAGCTAGTTTTGTACGCAAAGCTGTTGCATCGCGATCTGGATAACGATTTAAAACAGCAGCCACCTTTGCAACCGCATCAGTAATTGCTTTTTGCAATTCAGGTGATGGCGAATATGGATTCTCATTTGTATTTAACGATGCACGAGCTGGAACCTGAGGCGCACCATATGGAGAAAGTGGACGCAAGTTATCGCGCAGTGGCAACCAACTTGGCCATGTCATTACAAATTCTCCAAACGAGCCGTCATTGCTTCACCGTGTGCGGGTAAATCTTCAGAGTTAGCAAGTGTTACAACGGTGTCAACAATGTCAGCAAAGGCCTTTTGTCCGTATTCGATAAAGTGCAATCCACGCAGGAAAGTCTGTACAGAAAGCCCACTTGAGTGACACGCACATCCGCCTGTTGGTAGAACGTGATTTGAACCTGCAGAGTAATCGCCTAATGAAACAGGTGAGAAGCGACCAATAAACACCGCACCTGCATTACGTATCTTTGCAGCATCTGCACGTGCATTACGTGTTTGAATTTCAAGGTGCTCTGCAGCATAAGCGTTTACAACAGCTAAACCTTGTTCCATGTCATCAACTAAAGCGATCGCAGATTGCACGCCAGATAGCGCGGTCTTAATTCGATCCGCATGCTTTGTTGCCGGTACTCGCACTTTTAACTCTGCTTCAACCGCTGCCGCAAGTTCAACTGAATCTGTTACAAGAACTGCTGCTGCAATAACATCGTGTTCGGCCTGGCTGATTAAATCTGCAGCAACATCTGCAGCGATCGCAGATGAATCGGCAAGTACAGCGATTTCAGTTGGGCCCGCTTCTGAATCGATTCCAATTACGCCGCGCAGTGCACGCTTTGCAGCTGCAACATAAATGTTTCCAGGACCTGTAACTAAATCGGCCTTTTCGCAAACACCTTCCATCCCATAAGCAAACAATGCGATCGCTTGCGCTCCCCCGACGGCATACACCTCGGAAATTCCAAGAAGTGCACATGTTGCAAGAATTGTCGGGTGCGGCAATCCGCCAAACTCTTTTTGAGGTGGAGATGCGACTGCGATTGATTGAACTTTGGCAATTTGTGCCGGGATAACATTCATCATCACACTGCTTGGATAAACAGCACGCCCGCCTGGTACATAAAGCCCCACGCGATCTACTGGGATCCACTTTTCTGTAACGGTGCCACCATCAACAACTGTGGTTGTTTTTTCACTTCGAAGTTGATCGTTATGAACCTTGGTAATACGAACAATTGAAAGCTCTAGAGCAGTTCGAATTGCAGGATCTAATTGAGAAAGTGCTTTATCAAGTTCAGTCTGTGGCACTCGGATTGCAACGGGAGTAACGCCATCAAACTCTTGGGCAAGAGCGATTAGATCTGATTCAGTGCCATTTTTAACTCGTTCCAGAATCGGCTCGATAAGCACCATCGCTTCTTGAACATTGAGCGTAGCGCGAGGTAATTCAGAGTTGTATTGGGCTTTTGATAGGGATCGCCCGCGCAGGTCAACGGTACGAATCATTGGGCAATTGTAACGGCTACGCCCCGCGCCTTGCTCATTGATTTAAACGAGGCAGTTTGGTCCCAAAATTGATTTCAAATCTGCGCTCAAACTTGGCGATGATGTGATCAGAGCATCAACCTTCATCACGGTGCTACTTCCATTATCAAGAAGCTGAAGATGAACTTCGCGCTTTCCTGGATGTGAACGCAGAATCTCCTTGATCCGTTCAACGACAGGTGGAGTGCATTGCTGGATCGGCAATGAAATTACAAGTGGACCAGTAGGGCCAGCGTTGATGTCTGGCATAGACATTTCAAGCGCGGTAAAGCGCAACGCATCTTCGCGACGATCCACGCGGCCACGAATCGTAACGATGCGATCCTCTGTCAAAGACATCGAATACTGGTTGTAAGTATTGGCAAAGAATAAAACCTCTAGTGAACCTTCAAGATCCTCAACAGTCACAACCGCCCAAGATGCACCTTGACGTGAAACCTTGCGAGTAACGCTTGTAATTAAACCGCCGATAGTGACGATTGATTCATGTTGCGCACCATCATCTACCAGTTGGCTAATAGACATATCTGTGTTTGCACGCAAAACATGTTCAACGCCAAGCAAAGGGTGATCGGATACATATAGTCCAAGCATTTCGCGCTCGTAAGACAGCAGCATCGCCTTGTCCCATTCACCAGTTGGAACCTCAATATCTAAACCTGAAACAGCGGTTACTGACTCGCCACCAAACAGATCAAACTGACCGATAGCTTCTGCGCGCTTTGATTCGATAACAGAATCAATAGCTTCAAGGTGAACGGCAATTAAGCCCTTACGAGTAGAGCCAAGAGATCCGAAGGCGCCGGCCTTAATTAAAGATTCAATTGTCTTCTTATTGCAAACTTGAGCATCAACCTTTGCAAGGAAATCTCCAAAGGATGTGAAGCGACCCTTTGACTCGCGCGCATTCTTAATGGAAGCAACAACGCCTTCTCCAACATTTCGGATTGCTGCTAAACCGAAGCGAATATCTACTCCGCGAGGAGTGTATTCAGCATCGGATTCATTTACATCAGGAGGCAGAACATTAATTCCCATGCGACGACATTCAGATAAATACAGCGCTGATTTATCTTTGTCATCACGAACAGATGTCAGCAGCGCTGCCATGTATTCAGTTGGGAAGTTAGCCTTCAAATAGGCGGTCCAGTATGAAACAACGCCGTAACCAGCTGAGTGCGCACGGTTAAATGCATAATCAGAGAAGGGAATTAGAACTTCCCATAAGCGCTTAATAGCAGCGGTTGAGAAACCATTTTCCTTCATGCCCGCTTCGAAGGGAACGTATTCCTTATCCAGGATGTCCTTATTCTTCTTACCCATAGCCTTACGCAAAAGATCTGCGCGACCTAAAGTAAAGCCCGCAACCTTTTGCGCAATCGCCATTACCTGCTCTTGGTAAACAATTAATCCGTATGTATCACCCAAAATATCTTGCAATGCTTCTGATAATTCTGGGTGAATAGGTTCAACAGGTTTGCGACCATTCTTACGATCGGCATAGTTGTTGTGCGCGTTTTCACCCATAGGTCCTGGGCGGTACAAAGCAATAACCGCTGAGATATCTTCAAATGAATCTGGAACCATGCTCTTAAGCAAAGCACGCATTGGCCCACCATCAAGCTGGAACACACCAAGGGTGTCTCCGCGACCAAGTAATTCATAAGTCTTTGGATCATCCAAAGTTAGGTCTTCAAGTACAACTTCTTTTCCTTGGTTTGCTTTGATGTTGAGTAAGCAATCATCTAGAACAGAAAGGTTTCGAAGACCCAAGAAGTCCATCTTGAGCAAGCCAGTTGCTTCGCATGCACCCATATCGAACTGAGTAATGATCGCGCCATCTGCTTCGCGACGGTGAATAGGAATCACATCCAGCAAAGGTTCGCGAGACAAAATAACTCCCGCAGCGTGCACGCCCCATTGACGCTTCAGACCTTCAAGTCCGCGTGCGGTATCTACTACTCGTTTTGAATCTGGATCTGATGCATAGAGTGCGCGAAATTCGCCAGCTTCTCCGTATCGATCATCCTTGGGATCAAAGACTCCCCCAAGTGAGATGTCCTTACCCATGACAGATGGCGGCAATGCTTTAGTTAACTTTTCTCCAACTACATATGGATAACCAAGGACACGGGTTGAATCCTTTAACGCCTGCTTTGATTTGATTGTTCCGTAGGTGATGATCTGCGCAACGCGATCTTCACCATACTTATTAGTTGCATATCGAATCATTTCGCTGCGTCGACGTTCATCGAAGTCCAAGTCGATATCAGGCATCGAAATACGCTCTGGATTCAAGAAACGCTCAAACAAAAGACCATGTTCTAAAGGATCAAGACCTGTAATTCCAAGTGCGTATGCAACTAGTGAACCTGCGGCAGAACCACGACCAGGACCAACTCGAATTCCAACACGCTTTGCATGACCAACCAGGTCAGCAACGACAAGGAAGTAACCAGGAAATCCCATCTTTTCCATTACGCCAAGTTCGTACTTCAGACGATCTTCATGTGCTGGAGTTAATCGAACGCCTAAACGTTCCTTAAGTCCGCGCTCTGCCTCTTTTTTCAACCAGGTATCTTCTGTTTCACCTGCTGGAACTTCAAATTGAGGCAATAGGTTTTCACCTTCACGCAATGTGATGTTGCAACGTTCAGCGATTAATAAGGTGTTGTCACAGCTTTCGGGAATATCTTTGAAGAGCTCGCGCATCTGCGCCGCGGTCTTTACATAGAAGGTGTCATTATCAAATTTAAATCGCTTGGGATCTGCCAATGTTGAACCTGATTGCACACACAGCAACGCTTCATGTGCGCCAGCATCTTCTTGACGGGTGTAGTGAAGATCGTTTGTTGCAAGAAGAGGAAGCCCAAGCTCTTTACCCAACTTCATTAAATCCGCTTTTACGCGGGATTCAATTTCAATTCCGTGATCCATTACCTCGAGGAAGAAATTTTCCTTGCCAAAAATGTCACGGTAAGCACTTGCTGCCTTGATCGCTTCTTTATAAGCACCCATACGAAGACGAGTTTGGATTTCTCCACCCGGACATCCTGTAGTTGCGATCAATCCCTTTGAATACTGTGCAAGGAGTTCGCGATCCATGCGAGGCTTGTAGTAATAACCTTCAAGGGATGCAAGAGATGACAAGCGAAATAGATTTCCAAGACCTTCATTGTTTTCAGCCAAGATTGTCATGTGTGTATATGCGCCACCACCAGACACATCATCTTCGCCGCCATCGGCCCATTGCACACGCTTCTTATCAAACCGAGATTCAGGTGCAACATAAGCTTCGATACCAATAATTGGTTTTACATCAGCTTTTTTAGCCGCCTTATAAAAATCAAAAGCACCGAAAACATTTCCGTGATCTGTCATGGCAATTGCAGGCATGCCCTGCGCCTTAACTTCTGACATTAAATCGCCAACACGAGCAGCGCCATCGAGCATCGAGTACTCGGTATGGACGTGCAGATGGACGAAGTTATCTGTGGACATGATTGGCGAGATTAGTGGTTAAGGCAGAACAGCGTCGGAAAGCAACGCCAGCGAGCGTGTGAGATCGGCCGGGTAAGGGGCTTCAAAGTTCAAAGCCTGGCCAGTTATCGGATGGGCAAAGTGGAGTTCGGCAGCATGAAGCCAAGGTCGAGACATTCCTAAACTCTTACCGAGTACGGGATCGGCGCCATAAGTCGTATCCCCCACCAATGGATGGTGAAGTGCGGAAAAGTGAACACGAATCTGATGTGTGCGACCAGTTTCTAATTCAATCTTCACCATTGAAACACCGCGATAAAACTCGATCACTTCGTAATGTGTAATTGATTCCTTGCCCGTCGCAACAACTGCAAAGCGATGATCTTCCTTTGGATGACGATCAATGGGCGCATCGATGGTTCCAGATGTTGGATCCATATGTCCTTGAACTAATGCGTGGTACACCTTGTCGACTGTGCGATTTCGGAATGCATCTTTCAAAACATGAAAAGCTTTATCGCTCTTTGCGACGATCATTAATCCGCTTGTACCGACATCAAGGCGATGAACGATTCCTTGACGCTCTGCTGGACCTGTAGTTGAAATTGTGTAACCAGCTGCCATCAAAGCGCCAACAACAGTCGGACCGGTCCACCCCGGACTTGGATGTGCCGCACAACCAACTGGCTTATCGATAACAACGATGTCGCTGTCATCATAAATAATGCTTAAGCCTTCGATTGGAGTAAGTGGAATTGGATCTGAATTAATTGGTGCAGGCATTAAAACTTCAATAACTTGACCTGCTGCCACACGATCAGATTTAGGCATTGGCTTTCCGCCTGTAGTGATATCGCCATCTTCAAGCAGCTTTACAACTGCGGTTCTAGACAGCCCTAAAACTCGAGTAAGGGCGCTATCGATTCTTTCGCCGGCAACGCCTTCGGGCACAGTCAATGTGCGTTGTTCGCGGTTGCTCATGCCTGAGAGCCTACCTTTGTTATGGGTGAGATATTTCGCCCCGTCAGAATCATTGAAATCACCGCTGCGATCACAATTGCTGAATCTGCAACGTTAAAGACAGGCCAATGCGGCAACTGCATCCAATCAATCACATGTCCGCGTAAAACACCTGGCTCGCGAAAGATTCGATCAACTAAGTTGCCCAGAATTCCACCCATAACTAGGCCTAAAACAACTGCCCAACCTTTTGATGTGATCTGTGATGAAAAATAAAAGATGGTGACAAGAACGACTAATCCAAAGAGTGAAAGGAAAATCGTTGCACCTTCTGCAAATGAAAAGGCAGCTCCTGAATTTCGTACAAAGGTTAGTTGAAAAAAAGATCCAAGTACTTTGATATTGGAACGGTGAGAGAGAGTGTTAACTGCCCAGATTTTTGTAGCTAGATCTAAAACCCACACAAACCAGGCAACACTAAATAGTGTGCGCCATCTGCGCACAGTTAGCGCCGTTCTTCCTTCTGCTTGCACAGCATGCAGAGAGTTGCGCGTGGGAAAACCTGTAAACGTGCTTTTCCAATTGGAGATCCGCACTCTTCGCAGTTTCCGTAACTCTTGTTATCAATGCGCTCTAGCGCACGCTCAGTTTGAAGAACCATGTCACGTGCGTTGATCACCAATGACATTTCATGTTCGCGCTCAAATGTCTTTGTGCCAGCATCTGCTTGATCATCGCCAGCGCCTTCGCCAGATTCTTGAATCAGCTCATCCATTTCGAGTTCAACAATTGCAAGCTCTTTACGTAGACGCTCGAGCTCCTTTGAAATTTCTGTGCGGATCGCCTTAATCTCTGCAGCTGTCCATGGAGATTCAGATTCGCTGACAACTACAGGAATTGGAGCTCCCTTAATTGGCTTTAGTGGTGCAATCTTTTTTCCACTCTTTACTGGACGTGGTGGAGGTGGCATTACTAAACGACGTTCCTCGACAACTGGCGCAACAACTGGCGCGGTTACCGTTGAAACTGAAACTGTCTGTGATTTTTCATCAACTGTAAGAGTGGTCTTTGAAGGAAATGGCTTTCCAGGAGCTTTCTTTACAGGAATACTCTTAACTGAAGATTTCTTCGCAGGAGCCGCCTTCTTCGCTGGAGCTTTTGCCGCTGCTTTCTTCGCAGGAGCCGCCTTCTTCGCTACCTTTTTTGCAGGTGCTGCTTTCTTGGCTACCTTCTTTACGGCCGCCTTCTTCGCAGGAGCCTTTTTGACCGCAGCTTTCTTAGCGGCCGCTTTCTTAACTGGCTTCGTAGGCATGTCGCGAACCTTATGCCCAAGCGGGCGCGGTTACCAATTTCGCCACGGTCAATCTTTCAGATCGCCATGAACTACACTTAAGCCCTCGCGTAAGCGGCGTTGACGGGGCCATCACCTCACGAGCCAGCTGGAAGAAATGGGCGCAAGTCCACGTAGAACCGGCACGCTAGATATGAAGTGGTGCATTTCGATGCACAAGGCGGGTGGTACCGCGAACGCTGTGAATGCAGCGATCGTCCCTCCAGAGATTGTTTTCTGGAGGATTTTTTTATGTCATTTCGCGCCATCCCAGCAGCTGTTGATCTGCCTGCCGTCGAACATTCAATCTTAAAGTTCTGGCGCGAAAATTCGATCTTTGAGCAAACAGTTCAGGCACGTGAAGGTGCTCCAGCATGGACATTTTATGAAGGTCCACCAACTGCAAACGGAATGCCTGGTACTCACCATATTGAAGCCCGCGTATTTAAGGACTTGTTTCCACGTTTTCACACAATGAAGGGCAAGCAGGTAACTCGTAAAGCGGGTTGGGATTGCCATGGTCTTCCAGTTGAAATCGCTGTTGAAAAAGAGCTTGGTTTTTCTGGCAAGGGAGATATCGAAAAATTTGGTATCGCACCATTTAATGACAAGTGTCGCGAATCAGTTCAGCGCCACGTAAGTGCATTTACAGATATGACAGATCGCATGGGATTCTGGGTTGATTTTGATGAAGCGTATTGGACGATGTCACCTGAATATGTCGAATCAGTGTGGTGGTCTCTGAAAGAGATTTGGAAAAAGGGATTACTTGTACAAGATCATCGCGTCGCACCGTACTGCCCTCGTTGTGGAACTGGATTGTCAGATCACGAGTTAGCGCAAGGGTATGAAACCGTTACCGATCCATCTGTATTTGTTCGCTTTCCAGTCACATCTGGCGAATTAGCGGCGCTGAACGCATCCTTATTGGTGTGGACTACTACCCCATGGACATTGGTTTCTAACACTGCAGTTGCTGTTCACCCAGATGTTGAATACGTAGCAATTGAAGTTACACATGAAGAGACAACTGAGGTTCTAGTCGTAGCTCAGAATTTGATGGAGACCGTTAAGGGCGAAAAGAAGATCCTCAAGACTATGTTGGGCAAGGATCTTGAGCGCGTTACCTATAAGCGTCCATTTGATTACATTGAAATCCCTGATGCTCACTATGTTGTTCTTGCAACTTATGTAACAACTGAAGATGGAACCGGGTTAGTTCATCAAGCACCTGCATTTGGTGCAGATGACTTAGCTGTGTGCCGAAGCTATGGATTGCCTGTTGTAAATCCAATTGCACCGGATGGACATTTCTTAGCTGATGTTCCTGTTGTTGGTGGAGTATTTTTCAAAGAGGCTGACAAGCCTTTAGTAAAGGAGCTCAAGGCAAGCGGTGCGCTATACAAGCATCAGCAGTACGAGCACACCTACCCACATTGCTGGCGCTGTCACACAGCGTTGATGTATTACGCACAACCATCTTGGTACATCCGCACTACATCTATTAAGGATGCGCTGCTTCGTGAAAATGCCGCAACAGATTGGCACCCCGAAACAATCAAGGAAGGTCGCTACGGTGACTGGCTAAACAACAACATTGACTGGGCGCTTTCACGTAACCGTTATTGGGGAACACCGCTTCCAATTTGGCGTTGCGAAAATAAGCATGAAATTTGCGTTGATTCACTGAAGGAACTTGGCGCACTTTCTGGGCAAGAGCTTTCAAACCTTGATCCACACCGTCCATTTGTTGATGACATCACCTTTGCTTGCGCTGAGTGCTCACAAACAATGACACGTGTACCTGAAGTTATCGACTGCTGGTATGACTCAGGTGCAATGCCTTTTGCTCAATGGGGATATCCACACAAGGAAGGTTCAGTAGAAAAGTTCAAGGCTTCATACCCTGCCGACTTTATTTGCGAAGCGATCGATCAAACTCGTGGCTGGTTCTACACATTAATGACAATTGGAACATTGGTCTTTGATCAATCTTCATACAAAACAGTTCTGTGCTTGGGTCACATCCTGGATAAGGATGGACGCAAGATGAGTAAGCACCTTGGCAATGTTCTAGAGCCAATGGCTTTGATGGATCAACATGGCGCAGATGCGGTTCGTTGGTACATGTTGGCAGCAGGATCTCCGTGGGCTGCTCGTCGCGTTGGCCATGACAGTATTAATGAAGTTGTTCGAAAGACCCTGCTTACTTACTGGAACACAGTTTCTTTCCACGCTTTGTATGCAAAGGCATCAAACTTCGAACTATTACAAACACCTGCAGTTGCAGATCGTCCGCTGATGGATCGTTGGATCATCTCTGAACTCAATCTCTTGGTTCAAGAGGTTGATGCAGCACTAGAAGATTTTGATTCACAGATCGCAGGTCGTGCCCTTGCTCGTTTTATTGATGATCTTTCGAACTGGTATGTACGTCGTTCTCGTCGCCGTTTCTGGGATGGCGATGTTGCAGCCCTTGGAACCTTGCATGAGTGTTTGGTAACGCTTACAAAGCTGCTCGCTCCCCTAGTTCCATTTATTACTGAACAGGTTTGGCAAGAACTTGTGCGTCCAACAGATTCAAAGGCTCCAACATCTGTTCACCTTGCAGATTGGCCAGTTGCAGATAAATCAGAAATCAACGCTGAACTTGGCGAACAGGTTGCACTGACTCGTCGCATCGTTGAACTTGGTCGTGCAACTCGCGCTGAATCTGGAATCAAAATTCGTCAACCTTTGGGTCGCGCACTCATTGCAGCGAGTGGTTGGTCAACTTTGCCCGAGGCAATGCGTGAACAAATCGCAGATGAACTAAATGTTCAAACACTGGAAGATATTGCAAACGCCGATGGAGATTTGGTAGATATCAGCGTGAAGGCAAACTTCAAATCATTAGGTGCAAAGTTTGGTGGCGCGGTTCAGGAAATCGCAAAGGCAATCGCTGCAACTGATGCCACAGCACTGGTAAAGACATTGCGTTCAACAGGATCTACAACTGTAGGTACATGGGAAATTGCACTGGATGATTTGGTTGTAACTGAGGTTCCAAAATCAGGCTGGAGCGTCTCTTCTCATGATGGAGAAAGCGTTGCCTTGGATCTTGAGCTCACACCAGCGCTAATAGCGGCTGGAAATGTGCGTGAGGTAATCAGATTTATTCAGGAACGTCGCAAGAGCGATGGCTTTGAAATCTCAGATCGCATCAGCGTTATTTGGAATGCATCTGATGAAATCGCTGCGGCAATTGAATCTGATCAACAGCATATTGCTGATGAGGTATTGGCTACATCGATGGTGCGCGACAACGAACTAGCGATTACAGATTCTGAGGTTGGTGTTGAGGTTAAGTTAGCTAAAAACTAAATACGGCTAACAAAACCCATCAAGATTTGTGTTCCGAAGAAGAGCACAATGAAACTCATATCAAGACTTACTGCGCCAAGTCGAAGTGGTGGAACAAAACGACCCACAAACTTCATTGGCTTGTCTGTGATTGTGTAGATCGCTTCTACTAAATAAAGGATTGGCCCACGTGGTCGCCAGCTGCGTGAAAACATCTGGATGTAATCAAAGATCAAACGACCAAGTAGGGCGTAGAGAAATACCTGCAGAATTGTTGCAAGTAGTGAGCCGACGCTCAACATCTATCAGCTCTGGTTGAAGAAGCTTGCTTGCGCAGCTGCTGACTTATCCTCAGAGCTGACATTTACATTTGCAGGTGAGATCAAGAAAACCTTCTTGGTAACGCGCTCGATAGTTCCATGTAAACCAAATGCAAGTCCTGATGCGAAATCAACTAGGCGCTTGTGCTCAGACTCATCCATCTCAGTTAGATTGATGATGACTGGGTTACCTTGACGGAAGTGCTCACCGATAGTGCGCGCTTCGTTGTAGTAACGAGGATGCAAAGTAATGATGCGATCCAAAGCTGGAAGATCAAGTTGTGGAGCTACTTCGACAACTGATGTGTGTCGAACTGCTGATACAGCGCGTGGCTCGCGAGTTTTGATTCGGACATCACCTGTTGCTGGAACAGCTGGTGTAGATGATGACTGTGTTTGTGGAGTATCGAATTCAGGATCATCCATCAAACCAAGGTAATTAGCGACACGGCGGATTGCATTAGACATAGTTAAAGGTTACCTGCGTACATAGCGAGAACCGAGGATTGATGAGCCTACGCGCACATGTGTCGCACCATGAGAAATTGCGGATTGGTAATCCCCACTCATGCCTGCCGATAGCTTTGTGGCAGCTGGGAAACGTTTCATAAAATCATTGTGAATCACTGCTAATTGAGAAAATGCCGCATCGGGTTCAATCCCCAATGGGGGCACTGACATCAACCCTGCCAAGGTATGGGTTGGGGACTTTTCTACGATTTCGGCCAATGAGTACAGATCTTCCAGGCCTGCTCCCCCGCGATGATGTGCCCCATCCAAAGAAACCTGCAAGAAGATCGATAACGGATGGGGTGCAACTTTTTCGATGATTTCAAAGTGTCGAGGATCATCCAAGGAATGAATAACCGATGCCCATTGGGTTATCGATTTCAACTTATTGCTTTGAATCTGACCTTGGAAATGCCAGGTGCCAGGAACTATCGACGCTTTTTCAGCACCTTCTGCATCTCGGTTTTCTCCAAAGTTACTGACTCCTAAATCATGAAGAATCTGCGCATCGCTGACAGGGAAGGTCTTTGTGACAGCGATCAAGGTAACTTCGTGATCGGCTACAGCCGCAATATTGGCGCGAACTATTTCAAGACGTGCAGAGATCTCATCTAATCGACTCATAAGGAAACTACCCCTGCGAATCGTCCCGTTGGATTTTGTTTGCGATGCGAGAAGTACAGATCATCTTCCATTGTGCAGATTGACGAGGCTTCATAGGTAACACCTTCAGCGACTAGTTCAGCGATCAACGCCGCCGATAAATCTAGCCCCGGTGTTCCTTTGTGAGTCGTTGAAAAAGCTCGAGGATGATCTGCAATCACATCTTGTTGCATCTCAAATGGGACTTCATAACATTTGCCACAAATAGATGGCCCAATCACCGCATGTACATCGATAGCGCCCAATGTGCGCATCTGATGCAATGTCTTGATCGCTACTTTATTTATTAATCCAGCGCGACCCACATGCACAGCAGCAACCGCTTCACGTGAAATAAACAACAATGGAATGCAATCAGCAACCATTACCGCTAAAGAAATACCCGCCTTGGTCGTAATCATTGCATCGCAGGTTGGATCTGATTCAAGAAGGTGATCAATGACAACAACTTCATTGCCATGCACTTGATTCATAAATTGAGCGTTCGCAATCGTTGAACGATTTGTCGTAACCGCTGCTGGATCATCGCCTACGTGAAAACCAAAGTTCAAAGCTTCATAGGCGCCAAGGCTTGAGCCTCCGCGCCGATCAGTAAATAAGTGAGGCAATGCCTTACTTCATGAAGTCGGGAACGTCGATCTCATCTTCAGAAACTAGCTCTTCAAATGTCACTCGACGCTTTGGAGCTTCGTTTCCTAGATCAAGAGCCACAGAGATTGGATCGTTAGATGCAATTGGATCTGCAACTCCACCAAGTGTCGCTGCATCGATAACTGGAGTTGCAACCTTCTTTGGCTCTCCACCTTCAAAGCCTGCAGCAACAACGGTAATTCGAACCTCATCACCTAGTGCATCATCAATAGTTGTACCGAAGATGAACTTAGCGTTTGGATGTACCGCTGATTGAACAAGTTCGCACGCCTCATTAACTTCAAACAAACCAAGATCTGATCCACCAGAAACTGAAAGAAGAACTCCCATTGCGCCATCAATTGAAGCTTCAAGTAATGGACTAGAAATTGCAAGCTCTGCTGCGCGAAGCGCACGATTTTCGCCACGTGCTGAACCAATTCCCATAAGTGCAGAACCTGCACCAGACATAACAGCCTTTACATCTGCAAAGTCAAGGTTAATAAGTCCTGGCTGAGTAATGATCTCAGTAATACCTTGAACTCCTGATAGCAATACTTGATCAGCGCTCTTGAATGCATCTGCCAAAGTAATTGTGCGATCTGAAATTGCAAGTAAGCGATCATTTGGAATAACAATCAAAGTATCTACTTCGGCACGTAGTGCATCAATACCAGCATCTGCCTGAGTTGAACGAAGCTTTGCTTCAAATGAGAATGGACGAGTAACAACACCAATTGTTAATGCGCCAATCTCTTTTGCAATCTTTGCAACAACTGGAGCTGCACCTGTGCCGGTTCCGCCACCTTCACCTGCAGTTACGAAAACCATATCTGCGCCACGAAGAATTTCTTCAATGTCATCTGCGTGATCAAGTGCTGCTTCGCGACCCTTATCTGGATCCATTCCTGCACCAAGACCACGTGTTGTCTTGCGACCAATATCTAATTTCACATCTGCATCACTCATTAACAAATGTTGTGCATCTGTATTGATTGCAATGAACTCGACGCCTTTTAATCCAACATCGATCATTCGATTGATTGCGTTAACTCCACCGCCACCAATGCCGACGACTTTGATGACCGCTAAATAATTTTGTGGTGAAGCCACTTTGTTTCCTCCTTATGAACCATAAACCTCAACTTGAGCCTTACAATTCACTACTTTTCGATAAGGCGAACTTAAAGTGCATACGTGTGATTATCAAACACCGACATGATTTGTTTAACGTGTCGGAAAAATTAAAACTTCATAAATTATTTAACGATTGGTGCATGTGGTGCAGATACATCAACTCTCTTAATTGCAGAGTTTTCTGGCAATGCAAGCAAAGCTTTATAAACCTTTAATTTCAACTCATTATCTGAGTTTGTTCCCCACCGAATTTCAAGATTCTTGCCTGCGTTGTCGATCTCTAGAACAAATGCTCCGGTGCTTCGGACCTTTACAACTGTCAATGCTGACTTGAGCTCTTCAGGCAAAGAGGTAAAGAACTCCACCGCTGAAATCGCTGCCTCTAAATCTCCAGCTTGGATATTGACCAATGGCTTTGTCGGGGCCGATCTAAGTACAAAACTCTTTCCGGTCGAGTCAATAACCTGATTATTGAATATTGCCACTGGTGTTCTTTCAATTAATTCAATAACTACTTTTCCATTTATCCAATTTCGAGAAACGTTAGCGGATGCAACCCAGTCCAATGTTTCGAACTTTGCGGCGATTGCTCGAGATTCAACTCGAGCTAACTTCTGACCGATTGAGATTCCGGGATTAATCTGATTCTTACTGCCCACAACTTCAACTGAGCTAACTGTAAATAAAGATGAGTATCCGAGCACATATGTTGCAGCGGCCAAGGCTATGGCGCTGATCAGAACAATTAAGCGACGGTTCATGATTGAGTAAAACGTCGGGTTAATCCATCAACAATGATCGGCGCTAAAGAGCTCACATCGCCTGCACCTAAGGTCATGATGACATCGCCGGGTTCGGCCGATGCGATTACAGAGTCTGTCACTTCAACAAAATTAGGGATGTACTCCCCTTTGTTCATCTTGCTTGTGATCAACTTTGAGGTAACGCCTTCGATTGGCTTTTCACTTGCTGCATACACTTCAAGAACAATTGCACGATCGGCGGTGTCTAGAACTTCTGCAAAACCTTGAGCGAATGCTTGAGTACGCGAATAACGATGCGGCTGGAAGATCACGATCAATCGTCCATCTGCTGCATAACGTCGGGCTGCTTCAAGCGTTACTTGAAGTTCAGTTGGATGATGACCGTAATCGTCAATGATGCGAACACCATGAACCGTTCCCTTTAATTCAAAGCGGCGGCCTGTGCCTCGGAATGTGCTTAATCCAGTTAATAACTCTGCCGCACCAAATCCAAGTTTTAACCCTGTAGCAAGAACGCCCGCTGCATTCAATAAATTGTGATGGCCGGGTACTTGAAGTTCGATATGACCGACACTCTTTCCATTCCAGATTGCCCGTGCCGTTGAACCCATAGTGAGAAGTTCAATTTGATCGATATGAAGGTTCGCACTTTCCGAAACACCGTAAGAAATAAGTTCTGTCCCGTTTATTGATTCAGCTAAAGCAACAGCCCCGGCATCATCTGCGCAATAAGTAAGGAATCCACCGGCCTTGATAGTTGCAGCAAAATCTCGGAAGGCTTGCGCAACAGATTCGGCGGTCGCGAAGAAATCAACATGGTCATGTTCAACATTTGTCACGATCGCAGCAAATGGGTTGTATTCAATAAATGAACCATCTGATTCATCCGCTTCAGCAACAAAAATTTCACCAGTTCCACGGTGTGCGTTGGATCCTGAGGCTGTAATTGTTCCGCCGATTGCAAATGACGGATCCGCCGCACATGCCTGTAAGGCAACTGCGAGCATTGAAGAAGTAGTTGTCTTGCCGTGAGTACCTGCAACTGCAACGCTTTTTGATTCAGACATTAAGACTGATAGCGCTGCAGCTCGCGTTAGTGTTGGAATATTTAATTCGGCTGCGCGCATGCGTTCTGGATTATTTACCGAGATCGCATTTGAGTAAACAACTAAATCGGCGCCATCAACATTTGCTGCGTTATGTGTGGTTGAAACCGTAGCGCCAAGAGCAGATAGCGCGTTCACAACTGAAGAATCTTTTGCGTCTGAACCACTAACGGTGATTCCATGAGAAAGTGCGATACGGGCCAAGCCGCTCATGCCAGCTCCGCCAATACCGATGAAGTGAACGCGCTTCCCGATTAAAGATGACAGCTGCGGCTTCATGCGTTCATCGCAAACTCAGTCAATGATGCAATCTTTTCAGCTGCATGTAAATCCGCCCCGTTTCCGGCAAGAGATGCTTTGGCTGATTGCTGCAGAAGTGATTCAAGATTACTTTCAATAAAATCAGATGTGAAATCCCTTTGGGTAATAACACGTGCACGTCCATCAGTTACTAGGGATGCGGCATTAACAAACTGCTCGCCATTTCCGATTGGTAGAGGCACGAAAAGAGCGTAACGGCCAAGGGCTCGAAATTCGCTACATGTCACAGCTCCACTTCGCCCAATTACAAGATCTGCCGCTAAATAAGCATCTGCCATTGCTTCGATGTAAGCGACAGCTTTGTATCCATCTACAGATTCAGGCAGTGCGTTTAACTTTCCAACTGAATGCAGGACCTGGATACCGCATTGATTGAAGTAGCGGACGGAAGACTCAATTACCTTATTTATTGCAACCGAACCTTGGGAGCCACCCATGATTACAACGAGTGGTGCATCTGCAGAGAAACCAAGTTTCTTTTTAGCTTCAATCCGTGCTTTTGCCCAATCCTTCTCAGCTTCAACAAAACCTCGCGCAACATCTGAACGCAGCGGAAGACCTGCTAGTAGGGCAGTTGAAAATTTCCCTGTTTCAACTGGATGTGCGACCGCAAGATGAGTTGTAAAGGTTGCGCCTAATCGATTGGCCCAACCTGGTTTTGCATTAGCTTCATGAATAACAATTGGCACGCCAGATAACTTTGCAGCGATATAGGCAGGCGCACTTACATATCCCCCGAACCCAATAACAGCATCAGCATCTTTAATTACCTTGGAGCATGAAAGAACAGATGCGATTAAATCTACGGGGATCTTTAGCCAAGATGCAGATGGCTTACGAGAGATTCGAACTCGTGGAATTTCATGCAAAGGAAAGTTAGCGGCAGGAACAAGTGTTGTTTCTAGGCCACTTGATGTTCCGAGAAAAATTACTGTATCCGTTGGGTGTTCAGCGACCCATTGGCGAGCTACTGAAAGGGCAGGTTCAATATGACCAGCGGTTCCCCCGCCTGCCAGAACTACCGTAGCCATTTAATCCCTGTCTCTTTTAACTCTTTATAGATTACTGGGTCGCGACGTGCAGCCCCCAATACAAAACCTATTCCCATATATGTGGCGATTAAAGCAGAACCACCGTATGAAACAAGTGGCAAAGTCACGCCTACAACTGGCAAAACGCTGATTGCAGATCCGATGTTCAAAATAGTTTGAATTGCGATCCACACACCAAAGCCTGATGCAACGTAACGCACCATTGGATCATTTGCGCGAAGTGCTAATTTAAAGATTGAAAAGATAAGTATCGAGAGCAATACCAAAGTTGCTAGGGTTCCAAACAGACCTAGCTCTTCACCAATAACGGCGAAGATAAAGTCTGTGTGCGCTTCAGCAAGGTTTCCCCACTTCTGACGACTTGCACCAAGGCCAACACCAAACAATCCGCCGCTAGCAAGGCCTAGCAAACTGTGAGCTGGTTGCCATCCGTAAAGTTTGTATTGGTCTTCTGCAAATGGATTTAAGAAAACCATGAATCGTTGAACACGATAGGGCGAGGTCAAGATTGCCGCGGTTAAACCAACTAGACCAACGCTTAATCCAATTCCAAAAATACCAAGACGCAGGCCTGAAACCCACAACAATCCCGCCAAAATACATGCAAATACTGAAGCTGTTCCCAAGTCACTTCCTGCCATTACAAGAATGATGCAGAGTGCAAATGCAGGTGCAATTAACTTCAACACCGCAATGTGATCAACACCAGATCGTTCTTGCTTTGCGAGCATGAATCCTGCCCACAAAATCATCATGAACTTTGCAATCTCACTTGGCTGAACATCTACAAAACCCAAGCTAATCCAGTTGTGGTTACCGTTAACGCTCTTTCCGATGACTTGCACAATAAGAAGTAAGAACACCGACACAGAGAAGCCAAAGCGGGCTAGCACCTTCCATTGATTCAAGGAAAGTCGAGACAACACCCAGGCCATAGGAATCGATAAAAACAAAAAGATGAATTGGCGCAACACGATTCCAAAGGAAGTTCCTTTGGTTTCTAACGAGTGAATGGATGAAGCAGAAAAGACCATTATTAGACCAAGCAGACTTAAACCCAACGTACTGCCCAGCAACATGTAATAAAGATTGACCGGTTTGGTGAAAAATGTTTCGCGCGGTTGGTTACTCATGTGCAACCAGCTTATTGACCGCGGCAGCAAAACGATCTCCACGATCTGCGTAAGAAATAAATTGGTCCATAGACGCACATGCCGGCGCCATTAATACCGTGTCGCCCTTTGTTGCAAAACTTTGTGCCGCTTTAACAACCTCTTCCATCAATCCATTTGATTGTCCACCGCGAAGGTAATCCGCTGGTGAATCAATCATTACTTGTGGAATCTCAGGCGCGAACTTAGTTAGAGCATCTGAAATGAGCTGACGATCGGCTCCAATAAGGACTGCGGCTTTGATGCGTCCCTTGCAACGCTGAATCATGGAGTTCATATCCGCACCCTTTGCTAAACCACCAGCAATCCACACAACGGACAGGTGAGACATTAAGGAAGCTGCTGCAGCATGTGGGTTTGTTGCCTTTGAGTCATCCACCCACGAAATTGAATCGGATTCGAAAACAACTTCAATTCGGTGGCGACCTGGACGAAACTCTTGCAGCGCCTTTTGAATCACTTCGTGGGAAACGCCAACGGAGCGAGCTAGCGCTGCTGCTGCAAGCGCATTTGAAACATTATGAGGAACCGCTGGCTTGATATCGGCCAATTCGCAGATCATCGATGCCTGCTGTGGATCTGCAACAAAGGCACGATCAACTAATAAGTTCTCGACCACGCCGATTTCACCCGGTGCCGGAGTTTCAAGTGAGAAGAAAACCTTGCGATCAGTAAAACGATTGGCGCGCTTTACTATTTCGCCATCATCAGCGTTGAGAATCGCAATCTCTGAATTATCAAGGATGGAAAACTTTGCATCCGCGTACGCATCAAAGCTGCCATGCCAATCTAAATGATCGTCTGCAATATTTAAGATTGCTGCAGATACAAACTGGGCTTCTTTTGACCAGTGCAGTTGGAAACTAGAAAGTTCTAGAATTAAATAATCGTAAGGATCGATGCGATCAACCGCGTCAATGACCGTGTCACCTACGTTTCCGCATGCAACCGCCTTCAAACCTGCGGTTTGCAAAATCTTTGCAGCCATTTCGACAGTGGTGGTCTTTCCATTTGTTCCAGTAAGCGCCAACCACTTTTGCCCTGGAGAAATTTCAGATCGAATATGCCACGCTAAATCGATTTCATTGAGAATTTGTAGATCGCTAGCTAAAACTTTAACAACAAGTGGATGATCCTGTCTCCAACCTGGAGAAATCACGACAGCATCAAAATTACTAAGCTCTACTGTTTCTGGCTTAATTGCGTCAGGTGCATTGTCATCGGCAATACTTACGATGCCACCACGTGTCTGCAAAGAGCGAGCAACTTCAGATCCAGTTACTCCTGCTCCTAAAACCAGAAAACGTTGGTTAGCAAAGTTGATTGACATGAATTACTTAACAACCCACTGAGCATAAAAGAGGCCAAGTCCCATGGCAACACTTAGCCCTGCAATGATCCAGAAGCGAATAACGATTGTAATTTGCTCCCAACCAATTAATTCGAAGTGATGATGCAATGGGGCCATCTTGAAAACTCTTTTGCCGCCACTAATTTTGAAGTACAAAGTTTGAATCAAGACGGACATAGTGATGATCACAAAAAGCCCGCCAAGTGGAATTAGTAGAAGTTCTACGCGCAAAGTTGCAGCAAATCCTGCAATTGCACCACCCAATGCGAGCGAGCCCGTGTCCCCCATAAAGATTTTCGCTGGCGCAGTGTTCCACCACAAGAAACCTGTGCAACCGCCTGCAAAAGCTGCTGCGAGAACTGCAAGGTCCAGAGGATCGCGAACTGCATAACATCCCGCTGTCACGTTGATGGCACAGCTCTGACCAAACTCCCACACGCCAATCAATACAAAAGCTAGGAAGGTCATAATGGATGCGCCGGTTGCAAGTCCATCAAGTCCATCAGTTAGGTTCACGCCATTACTTGCAGACATGACCATTAGGACTATCCAAACTACAACAACCGCTGAACCTAGGTAGATTGAAGTTTCACGAACACCTGACAGGTACTGAGAGATTGGTGTTAATGAATCTTTATCTACAAACTGCAAACCCAAGTAGCCAAAGATTGCGGCAAATATCGCTTGTCCCAGTAATTTAAATCGTCCTGGTAATCCGCGTGAATTTTGTCTTGAAACTTTCAACCAATCATCTAAGAAGCCAATAAAGCCAAGTCCTGCGACTAAGCCCATAACAAGTAAGGCTGAAGCGGTTACTGCAGTTCCTGAAACTAAGTGCGCAGTGAAGTACCCAAGGATTGCTGCAAGAATAAAAATGATTCCGCCCATTGTTGGCGTGCCGTGCTTGATGTGATGAGAAGTTGGACCATCATCACGAATAATTTGTCCATATCCTTTACTTGCAAGGATACGGATCAATACACGCGTTCCGAAGAGTGCAAAGACCAGCGCAAATGCGCCAGCAATCAGAATCTGTCTCAACTCTCAACTCCGCTCTTGTCTAGCCATAAACTTTCTAACTTTTCAGCAAGTACTTCAAAACCTTCTGATCGCGAAGCCTTAACAAGCGCGACATCGCCAGCAGAAAAATAATCTGTCATCGACAAACACTCTTCAATGCTTGCGTAGTGATGAACCTTCATCTGACCCTTTGGATCTCCATATTCAGGAGCGCCAATAGCGACTAGATGATCGATTCCAATCTCTTGAGCAAGCGTGCCAATAGCTTCATGTTGCGATGGGCTTGACTCGCCGAGTTCATGCATCTTTCCTAGGAATGCCCATGACTCTCCCCCGCGTTCTTGCGTAAAGAGCACAAGTGAACGAAGGGCGGCGGCCATTGATTCAGGATTAGCGTTATAAGAATCGTTAATGATGAGTAAGCCAAAGACATCATGCAATTCCATGCGCCACTTGCTTGTTGTTTCAGCGGTTGAAAGTGAGCTTGCAATTAACTCAATTGGAAGATCAAGTGCGGTTCCAACTGCAGCAACTGCCAAAGCATTTGAAATCTGATGTGCGCCAACTACACGCATGCCGACAGCATCACGCCCCGCAGGTGTTACTAAATCAAAATGAGGGCAACCTTCACGAATTTCAATATCTGCGGCTCTTACTTCTTGTCCATCGCCAAAGTTAATTGTTCGACCACTGTGTAATGCTGCCATTGCAGGTGTAAAAGGATCGTAACTACCCAGCACCGCAATACCGTCAGAATCTAGAGATTGAATGAGCTCTGACTTGGTTTCAGCAATCGCTTGCACAGACCCGAACTCGCCTAGGTGGGCTGTGCCTACTGTTAATACAACTCCGATATTTGGTTTTGCTATTTCGCAAAGTCGTGCAATGTCACCTTTATGTCGAGCTCCCATTTCAAGAATGCAAAACTCAGTTCGCTCATCGCACTCAAGCAGAGTAATTGGCAATCCAAGATCATTGTTAAAGGATCCAGCTGGAGAAACTGTTGGACCTACAGTTCTTAACATTTGTGCAAGCAAATCTTTAGCACTAGTTTTGCCTTGCGAGCCAGTGATTCCAACAACTTTCAAATTTGTTAAGCGCTTTCGTACAAAGCCTCCCAAAATTGCAACAGCTTCAAGAACATCCTTCACAACTATGCAAGGACCATCGATGCGCTGTGTTGTAAGGGAAAACATGGCTCCAGCACGATACGCATCAGCTGCGAATTCATGGCCATCAACGACCTCACCTTTAAGTGCCAAGAAAATGCATCCAGGTGTCGCTAAACGTGAATCAAAGACCGGCGCCTTTGAAACCAGCAAGTCTTTGTCACAATGCAATTCGCCTCCAACAAGTAAAGCGATTTCACCAGCGGTTAAAGTAATCATTTTTTATCCTCGATAGCTTTTGCAAGCTCCACTCGATCATCAAAGGGATGGTTTACGCCATCAATTTCTTGACCCTTTTCATGACCTTTTCCAAGTACCAGAACCACATCTCCTGCTTGTGCCACATTAACAGCGGCGCGAATTGCATCAGTTCTATCTTCAATGATCGCACTTGGTTCTTGGATATCCAGGCCCAAAGTCATCTGTACCAAAATTGCTTCAGGCTTTTCTGAGCGCGGATTGTCGCTTGTAAAGATTGCAACATCTGAACCTTCATGCAAAGCCTTGCCCATTAAAGGCCGCTTGCTTGAATCACGGTCTCCGCCACAACCAAGTACCGCAATGACCAGTCCATCAGTAATTTCATGAGCTGTCTCAAGAACTCGCGCGACAGCATCAGGTGAGTGTGCATAATCAACTAAAGCTGTGAAGTTTTGACCAAGTCGCACAGCTTCTAAGCGACCTGCTGCACCAGTAAGTTGGGGCAAGATCGCAGCGATATCAATTGGATCAATTCCGCTTTCAGTTGCAATGGCTACCGCCATCAACAAATTATCAAAGTTATATCCACCGTGAAGATGAACCTTTCCTTCGATCAAGATTCCCGCACTGCCGCGGATAGCAACATGTGCTCCCACGTAATCTCGTGTTATTGATACGTAATGCCATGTTGCATTGTGATCATGACGAGAAACCGTCATAACTGGCAATTCTGTTTGATCAGCTAGCTTTACTCCGTAGGCATCATCGATATTGATTACGGCTAGATCGGCAAACTCAAAGGTGAATAGCTTTGATTTGGCTGCAAAGTACTCATCCATGGTTTTGTGAAAATCCAGATGATCTTGAGACAAGTTTGTAAATGCAACCACAGCAAAGTGACTGCCACGAATTCGTTCAAGAGAAATTGCATGACTAGAAACCTCCATTACAAGGTTTCGCATATGACGTTCGCGCATGATCGCTGAAAGTGCCTGTAGGTCGCTGCTTTCGGGGGTTGTTCGCTTACTTGCAACAACTTCATCACCAATGCGAGTTTCTACCGTGCCGATTAAACCGCTCTCGCGACCTGCTGCGGACATGATCTGGTGCAATAAGGTCGTAACTGTTGTCTTTCCATTTGTGCCTGTCACGCCAACGCTGTACAGATCTCGCATTGGTTCGCTGTAAAACCAAGCACTAATTACGCCTGCTGCGCGCCGAGGATTAGCAGAAACAATTACTGGAACTCCTGAAATTTTGTTAGCGCCATCTGCATCCGTAAGTACTGCTACCGCCCCGCGCGAAATCGCATCTGCAGCAAAATCTGCGCCATGCGATTTTTCGCCAGGTAATGCAATGAAGAGATCGCCTTCTTGGACTGCATTGCTATTTAGCGTTAATCCTGAAATTACAGTTGAAGGATCTCCGGTTAGGTTTGCATTTGCGATCGCTGCAACAGATTCAACAGTTCTTTTGAACTCCTCAATTGGTCTTGACACGAGAAGCCTTCTGTTCTGCCAATTTTCTTTCTGCAAGTAACTGCTTTTCGGTCAAGGCAACTGGATCAACCTTTGTACCGGTTGGTGCGATTCCCTTTGACTGAAGAACAAAGGACATTACCTTCTTAAATACTGGCCCACCTAGAGCTCCACCCCAGTGAAGACCCTTTGGATCTTGGATAGTTACTGAAATTACATACGCTGGCTTATCTGCTGGAGCAAAACCAATAAATGAGGCGGTGTAACCGCGGTAGCAACCACAAGTGTCATCAATACGCATCGCAGTACCTGTCTTACCAGCTACGCGATAACCAGCAATCGCTGCGGTTGGCGCTGTTCCATTTGCAGATACAACACTCTCCATCATTAAACGCATCTTTTGAGCGGTTTCAGCACTTACAACTCGAACACTTTCACGTGTCGCAGAAGGTGTGTAATTACCACTTGCATCACTTGTTCCTGCAATAACTGTTGGTGAAACGCGAACACCATCGTTTGCGATCGTCGCAAAGACACTTGTTGCTTGCATTGCTGTTAATGAATAACCCTGTCCAAAAGCAACTGTTGGTGCTGTTGTGCCAGACCAATCGGCAACCTTTGGCAAGATTCCGCGAGATTCGCCAGGAAGTCCTGATCCGGTCTTCTCGCCGATTCCAAACTTTGAAAGATAATTATGCAATGTGTCATTTGAAAGCATCTCACCGATTTTGATTGATCCGGTGTTGCTAGAAACTGCAAGAATTCCAGATGAAGTTAAACGTTGAGTTGCGTGTGGTTCGTGATCGTGGAAAGTCTTTACAGATCGCTTTAATGCGTAAGGAACTGTGAAAACAGTTTCAGGGGTAATTTTCTTTTCTTCAATAGCAGCCGCCAAAGTCATAACTTTTCCAGTCGATCCTGGCTCGTAAACATCCTGCACTGACGGGTTGCGCATTGAAACTAAAGAAACCTTTGAGGTGTTATTTGGATCAAATGTTGGAGCTGTCGCATGAGCCAAGATCTGACCCGTCTTTGGATCCATCACAATAACAGTTCCACTAATTGCATTTGATGCTTTAACCGCATCAGCAATAGCTTTTGATGCAACCCACTGAATATCACGATCAACTGTTAGGCGAATAGAAGTTCCCGCTTGTGCTGGAACTATTTCAGATTGTGAGCCAGGGATTTCAGCCTTATATCCATTTGCATATGAATACTTTCCATCGATTCCGGAAATTGTTGAATTCATACTTGATTCAAGGCCAGTTGCACCGATTCCGTCATGGTTAACGAAACCAATTAATGAGGCGATTAGTGAGCCTGAAGGATATTCGCGAACATAACTACGCTCTGGGAAGAAACCAATGATGCGCTCTGGGCTCATGCCAGGAAGAGTCGCGTTGTACTGGTCAATAGCCTTAGTCAACTTTAACCATGTTGCAGGCTTTGCATCTTCGGCGACCATGTACCACTTACGTTTTCCAGTGATTGACGCTTGTACTTCTGAGGTGCTCATACCAAGGATCGGAGCAACAAAAGCAGCTGTCTTTGCTGGATTCAAGATCTGAGTTTGATCAACGACGATGCTGATTGCTGCAACGCTGCGAGCAAAGGGCAATCCGTTGATATCGGTGATATCGCCTCGCGGTGCCTGAAGAGTCTTTACCTTTTCCATCTCGTTAACTGCGCGAGAACGGTAATCGCCAGCTTGAAGCGCCTGAACTTGCACAAGACGCACTCCGAACAAAAACATGATGACCGCAGTAAACAGAATTAAGAATCTAATTCTGTTGCGCGCTAGAGAAAAATTACCCATTCTTCACCGGAACCTCTGTAACTGGTTTGTCTAATGACAAGAAGGTCGGCGTCTCTGAAGGCTTCATACCAAGAGCGGTAGCTTCCTTTGCTAAAGATGCCGGGGAAGAAAGCTTGTCCATCTGTCGTGCAATAGCTTCACGCTCATCGCTTACTAACTTTGCTTGTACCTTTAAGTTAGTAAGTTCAAATGCATCTTGAGCTAGCAAGGTATTGATCAGGAGAAGGAACATGAGACCAATAACGCCAACTACAGTTACAAATGTTGCGAAGAACTTTCGATCAGCTTGCTTTCCGTCGGATAGATCAGGCACAAGCTTGAGTACAACTTGTGATGACTTTTCGGCGAAAATTTCTTTTGAGCGAGTAATCGCTGGAGCGAATGCGGTCATAGCCATTACGCGGCCACCCTTTCGATTGCGCGAAGACGTACAGATTGAGAACGTGAGTTCTCTTCTAGTTCGGCATCGGTTGGTGTTTCGCTTCCGCGAGTGATCATTGAAAACTTGGCAGCAAATTCAGGTAGTTCGAATGGAAGATCGCGAGGTGTTCCGGAAGTTGTTGACGCAACAAACAACTGCTTCACAATTCGATCTTCAAGAGATTGGAATGACATAACGACTAGACGAGCTCCTACATTGAGTAGATCTAGAGCTGCAGGAAGTGCGCGAGTAATCGTGCCTAATTCATCATTTGTTTCAATACGAAGCGCCTGGAATGTGCGCTTTGCAGGGTTGCCTCCTGTGCGGCGGGTAGCAGCTGGAATCGCATCTTTTACAAGCGTTGCAAGCTGTGCAGTTGAGTTCATCGGAGCAATCGCACGCTGCTTAACAATTGATTCAACGATTCGAGTGGCAAACTTTTCTTCACCATATGTGCGAAGGATTCGAACCAATTGTCCTGGTTCGTAGGTATTGATGATCTCCCCCGCCGTTAGCGATTGAGTGCGATCCATGCGCATATCTAGTGGTGCATCTTGTGAATAAGAAAAACCACGTTCTGCTTGATCAAGTTGCATAGATGAAACACCTAGATCGAATAAAGCACCATCTATATGCGAGTAACCAAAACCTGAAACAACATTGGCAATTCCATCAAATGTTGAATGTGCAGTCTTTAAACGATCCGCAAATGGAGCAAGACGTGCAGTTGCTTTTGCAATTGCATCTAAGTCGCGATCAATTCCGATAACAGTTAGGTGTGGGAACTTTTGGAGCAAAGCTTCCGTGTGGCCGCCAAGACCTAAAGTTGCATCGACAACAACTGGATTACTTGAGGCAATAATTGCGGGAGATAAAAGATCGACGCAGCGATCGCGCATTACAGATACATGTTCAGTCGTGCTTGTCATCTCTTCCCCCTTACTTCAACTAGTTACTTAAGTACTGCTTCACTTTCCTTGCGACTCTCATCTCTGGTCACTGCCGGCCGACGGATCTTGTGTTGCAACGGCGCCGGGGAAGGGACGTCGCTACGTTCGAAGGGTCGGCAGTGGCCACAAATGAGAGTTAGAACAAACCTGGAAAGACCTCCTCTGAAACATCAGCAAAACTCTTTTCGCGATCTGCTAGATATTCATTCCAAGAAGTTGCATCCCAAATTTCAACGCGAGTATTTGCACCAATAACAACGCACTCTTTTTCTAATCCTGCATATGTGCGAAGTGATTGAGGAATTGTTACGCGACCTTGACGATCAGGAATTTCATCGTGTGCGCCAGCAAACATCACACGGCTGTAATCACGTGCTGATTTCGCAGTGACTGGCGCTTGTTTTAGCGTCTCTGTAATTACTGAAAACTCATTCGATGGAAAAACATAAAGACAACGTTCTTGTCCTTTAGTAATTACTAAACCAGCAGCAAGCTCTTCGCGGAATTTCGCGGGAAGGATTAAGCGACCTTTGTCATCAAGACGTGGCTCGTGGGTGCCTAGAAACATTTCTTTGACGCCCCCTTCCCCAGGTTCGCCGCGAGCTTCCTGCCCGCTTAATTCCCCACTTTACTCCACTTTTCCCCTTTTTCAACCACCTTTTCCCACTTTTACCCCAATTCCGCCCCACCTCTCCCCACTACGGGAGCATGAAAAAGCCCCTCGCGTGGAGGGGCTTGTAAGGGGTTTTACCTATCTATTGCTGATCTTTACGCTCGTCCCAACGCTTTTCCATGCGAGCGCTTAAGTTGCCACGCGCACGAGGAGCCTTCTTTGGTCCACGTACCTGAGGTGAGATGCTTGAGATCGCGCTGATCACGCCTGTAAGAGCGATGATGAAGCCCAGGATTCCGATGGGGGTTACCTGAGCGATCAGGCCGCCAAACAAGGTAGCTAATCCCAATAGAAGTAAGCCTGCACCGACCATGATGCGGTTTCGAGATGGCGATGTTGGCGTAGCTGAAAGAGCTGAAACTAGGCGTGGATCCTCGGTTAAAAGGGCAGCCTCCATCTCTTCAAGTAGGCGTTTTTCGCGATCTGATAGTGGCACAGGTTCACAATAGAACAGATTGTGCGTGCCCGCTACTTCTTTTCCTATTCCTCAGCATCCTCTGCTGAAGGTTTAATCAAGCGTGCTGGACGCACAGAACCATGGCCAAAACGCTCGCGGGCTTTATCCATAGCCCCTTCCGCTTCGCGCCAACCCTTTTCGCGCTCGCCCAAGATCATCTGAACGGGTGCGCCTTCACTGAGGTTTTCAAGGGATACGCCGACTAAACGCAAACGTGCACGGTCGATTCGCAACGCTTCGTACAAACTCTTTACGACCTCGTACACATCGTGTGTGCTGTCGATTGGCAGCGGCAAAGTCTTTGAACGATTGATTGTTGAAAAGTCTCCGAAGCGAACCTTGATTGAAATCGTCTTTGCGAATAATCCTTTGTCGCGCAATCTAGATGTTGCGCGCTCACACAACCGCAGATATTCGCGCAGGATCTCTTCGGGGTTATCTAGATCTGTTGGAAAGGTTTCGGCTGCGCTAATACTTTTTTCAGCATCCTGTGGCGCAACATCTCGGTAATCGCGACCCCATGACAATTCATGAAGTGTGCTGCCCGCTGCTTCTCCGACCGCTCGAATCAAAGTTGTACGAGGAAGTTTTGCAATGTCTTCGATTGTTCTTAAGCCCAAACGTTCTAGAACTTCTGCCGTCTTTGGTCCGACTCCCCACATCGCAGATATTGGTAGCGGATGCAGAAATTCAAGGATGCGATCACTTGTAATTTCCAACATTCCATTAGGTTTGCAATGTGTTGATGCGAGCTTTGCAATGAACTTAGATGGTGCAATACCAACCGAGCATGTAATACCCTCTTGCGCTTCAACCTTTGCGCGGATTGCAGCGGCGATCTCGCGACCTGTACCTAATAACTTCTTTGCACCTGTTACATCTAAGAATGCCTCATCGACTGAAATTGGTTCAACGTTAGGGGTAAAGCTTTCAAAGATCTCCATGATGTGCCCAGATACCTCTTGATAGCGCGCCATATCAACCGGTAAAAAGATTGCATGCGGCGCTAAACGTCGCGCTTGTCCAACTGGCATTGCAGAATGGATTCCAAATTTGCGAGCTTCATAATTTGCCGCAGATACAACACCACGTGTACCCATTCCGATGACTACAGCCTTGCCCTTTAATTCGGGGTTATCTTTTTCGGCAACGGATGCGAAGAAAGCATCCATATCGACATGCAGAATCGTGGCTTGTGTTGCCGCACCTTCTGTCGTCATATTGCGAGCGTACTTTGTTTAGCGCTCCAACTTTCGTAAGCGGCACGTAAATCCCACGCCCCAGTGGCTCTTATGGATATGCCCCTGGCCCCTGTTCTGCGGGTAACGCCTCGAACAAGTAGTAGCGATGTTGAATATAAAACATTGGCGTATTGGCCTTGAACATCGGTGAAGAATGTTGAATCACTAAGCCCATAACCATCATCCAGAGTTAGAAAGATGACACGTTTGCCTGAACGCACCGGTGGTGTCTGCATCGCAACCTTGATGCCGGCTACCAACACTGATGACTGAGATCGTTGTTTCAATAAATCGCTAGATCGCACAGCACCAATTGCGTTCAGGAAATCTCCATAAAATTCAATCATGTGACGGGACATATCGATACCTAAGCGATCGACCTCGTGCTTCACACTTTCTGCAGCTGTCATTGCAGGCAGGCCGCTGCTAATTAACGCAGGTGGTTCAAACCCTAAGTTCATCTGTGCACCAGAGACAGCGGCACTTGGTGATTTCTGCAGATCAGAAAAATGCAACAGCAGATCGCGACGATTGACATCTACATGCAGTGAATCAAAGCCGCCGGTAAGGATCAAGCTTTCAGTAACCGGTGTGCTGCATCCTGATCTGCGCACGAAATCATTTAAGTCAATGTATGGGCGGCCAGCGATAATCGATTGCACTTCCCCATCACTGATTCCGCTAACAGTTGATAACGCTATGCGAATTGCGTTGCCGTGGTCTTCGACCCGATATGTCGAATCAGATGCGTTGACATCAATCGGTGCGATGGTGATTCCCAACTGCCGTGCCTCATCAACGATTAAACGTTTTGGATACATGCCGGGATCATGGGTTAACACCCCTGCAAGAAATGCTGCGGGGTAATGTGTTTTAAGCCAAGCAGATTGATATGTAGGCAGCGCAAAAGCTGCGGCGTGTGCTTTACAAAAACCAAAGGATGCAAAGGCGCGCAGTACATCCCAGATCTCAGTGATGATCGGTAGTTCGTACCCCTTGGCTGTTGCTGCAGGGAAGAACCAATCGCACACTTCTTGTTGGCCAACCCGTTCACCCAAAGATCTGCGCTTTTCATCAGCGGTTGCCAATGAAACCCCGGTCATCGTTGCGATGATCTGAATGACTTGTTCATGGAAGACGACAACGCCTTCGGTATGGGCCAAAATCTCATATAAATCAGGGTGAATTATCTGTGCGGAGCTCCACCCGTGACGTGCTTTCAGAAATGGCGTGATCATGTCGCTTTTGACTGGGCCAGGTCTAAACAAGGAAATATCAATAATTAAATCGGTGAAGTTATTGGGTGCAAGCTTTCCAACTAATTCGCGTTGTCCTGGACTTTCAACCTGAAAGATTCCAAGGGTGCGGGTTGATTGAATTAATTCGTAAGTTGCTGTGTCATCCAATGGGACCGTATCGATATCAACGACATCTTTATGAACTCGTTCGATCTCTTTGACTGAATACGCAATCGTGGATTGCATACGAACACCCAAGACATCTAGCTTTAACAATCCCACAGCTTCAACATCATCCTTATCAAATGCAACCATCGGGTATCCCCCGGCACTTGCCATTAGCGGTGCGCGATCTAGAAAACCGCCATCAGATAAAACAATGGCGCATGGATGCATCGCAAGGTGTCGCGGCAAACCATCTAGGCGTTGTGCCATTTCAATTGTTGCAGCCATCAGTGGCGCAGATGTATTCATTCGTCGAAGCTCTGGCAAGGATTCGAGGGTCGCTGCAATATTGCGAGCACGTACATGTGGCATTGACTTTGCCAACATATCGATCTCCATGCCGGGCAGACCAAGTGCTGCACCTGCATCACGGATTGCATGGCGAGCACGATAGGTATCAACCATGGAAACAACTGCGCACCGTGATTGATTGTTCGGTCCAGACCAATCGCTATCGCCGTATCGCTTAAAGACCATGTCATAAATTTCTAGCCGCCTGGCAGATTCCACATCGATATCAATATCTGGCAGTGCTCTACGCAACGGCGAACAAAACCGTTCCATTAACAAACCATGTTGCATTGGATCTACACCTGAAATTCCAAGCAGGTGACAGATCAGTGATCCGGCACCGCTGCCACGAGCTGCAACGCGAATACCGGCATCACGTGCCATATCTGCGATATCTGCAACAGTTAAAAAGTATGACTCATATCCAAGTGTTGCAACGGTTGCTAGTTCGTCATCTAAACGTGCACGGGCTTTAGTGATTTGATCATTGCTGCTGTAGCGCCAGTTGATTCCTGCTTCACTGCGTGCACGCAGCAAGGTACGCATTTCTTGGGCGGTATTAACGCCTACAACGTGGGGTTCTGGCAGGTGCGCCGCCCCTAATCCGATATCGCGCTGCGGTGATAACAAAGAACGTTCTGCCCATTCGCGGGTTGTCTTTAATAGCGCACGTGGTGTTCGCTCTCCTGCAGCTCGTGCAATTTCTGCAGCTAGCGAAATCATTTCATCGCTAGATTTTAAAAAGCCTTCAGCGTTGCGGCGTTCGATGTGGCGATCATGCAACGGGACTAATTGGCGCACACAATCTAGAACATCGGCAACAGGTCCATCGGTGCGATCCTTCATGCGAACCGCGTTAGTAATAACCGCGTCTAGATCATTGTCGCGAGCAAAGATTAAAGACCTGGCTGCATGTTCGGTAGATCGTGGACCTTTGCCTGCAACAAGATGCGACACGCATTCAATTGCATTGTTAGCAAAGAGATCGCGGGTTTGATTAAAGATAGATAGTGCTTGATCAAAGCGATGGTTTTGAATTGCACCGCTGATTGGTGATTCAGGGCCGTGCAACGCATAAACGTTGGTGCTGTAACCGCTGAACTGTTGTAAGAAATCTAAGGTTAAAATCGGCACACGAGTTTCGCTGTTCATTGTTAACGATGTCATCAATCTGCACAGCGAGCGCCATCCTCCATCGCTGTGTGCCAACAAGGTGATGCGACCTTTACTGTCACCCAGGTCGATCGCACAATTGACTCCGATAATCGGTGCGATTCCATAATCAACACAACTTTGAGTAAAACGGATAGCACCAGCTAACCCATCGCGATCTGTTAGCGCCAGCGCCGGCATTTCAAACTCGGCGGCACGTTGCACTAAATCGGCAGGTTGCGTTGTTCCGTATTTCAATGAGTACCCACTGGCAACATTGAGATGAATAAAACTCATACGTTACGAATAATCCACTGACCTGTTAGCTCGTCACGTTCTAGTTCGAAGGTTGTTAAGGCACCAATAGGTGCAGCCTCTACCCGCCACAGTGCACGTGCTTGATCATCGGGGCGATACTTGCCATCGCTAATGCGGTTCCACCACCCACCTGCTTCGCACCACCGTGACAACACCGCATGGATGCGAAAACGTTTCCCTTTATAGGTGAACTCAATAGGTGTTGTTGCCCCATCGATAGTGACATCGAGGGCGGAGTTAACCTGGCTGACTGACATTTTTGAGGCTACCTTTCAAGGCTGTGGGTATTCGAACAGATGTTCGAAAAATAGACCTAGCCACCGACAAATAGCAAGCCCTGCGAGCGTGAAGCGCGTGTTGAGCCCAGATATAGTTGAAAGTTCAATTATTATTGAGCCTGTTAGTCCCCCATATCTATAAGGAGTCCCATGAACGCAGTACTAGTAATCGGTCGCGTCCTTTTCGCACTGATCTTCATCTCATCCGGTGTTTCACACCTAACAAAGCTTGAGGCAATGACTGGCTACGCCCAGTACAAGAAGGTTCCTGCAGCAAAGCTCAGCGTGATCCTTTCAGGTCTGATGATTCTTGTCGGCGGTCTGTACATCGCATTTGGCGTGTATGCAGATCTAGGCGCACTACTAATCGCACTATTCCTACTACCAGCAGCGTTCATGATGCACGCGTTCTGGAAGGAAACAGATGCAACAGCTAAGCAAAATGAGTCAATTGGATTCTTCAAGGATCTATCACTTGCTGGTGCTGCATTGATCATCTTCGCACTAGTTGCAACTGGAACAGATTTTGGTCCATCAGTAACTGGAGCATTCTTTAACCTGTAATTAGTTAACTTAAACGCCCGTCGGTTTCATACCAGCGGGCGTTTTTGCTTCATTATTAGCCAATGGAAATCATCGGCGGCTTACTTGCAGGTGGTTTCATCGGCGCAGTGTTGGGTTTCATCGGCGCTGGTGGCGCGATGCTGTCGGTTCCGATTCTTCTGTACATCTTTGATTTCACTCCACAGGCGGCAACAACTGCAGCGCTCGCAGTTGTATTAGCTGCAGCAATCTCAGGACTGCTTCCAAAGATCAAGAGCAAGGAAGTTCTATTCAAGGAAGCATTTGTTATCTGGGGACTTGGATTAATTACAAACCTAGGTTTTTCAATTGTTGCTCATCGTTTAAGCGATGCGGTCATCACCACTGGATTCTCGATGGTTCTTTTGACTGCAGGAACAATGATGCTGATCAAGCCGATTGCCGGAACAGAAAAGAAGGTTCCATTCTTTTGGCTGGTAGTTATCTCGCTTGTGATCGGATCTATGACTGGATTATTTGGAATCGGCGGTGGCTTCTTAGCAATCCCAGTTCTGGTTTTGTTCTTTAAAAACCCACAAGGAAAAGCAGCGGGAACATCACTTGCAATTATTTCGCTAAATACAGTAACCGCATTCTTTGGGCACTATCAAAGCTGGTCTGAAGTAAATTGGAGTACACCTATCGCTATGGCGATTGCCGCTGTTGTTGTTGCTCGCTTTGCTTCAATTAAGAGCGGCCAGATGAATCCAACAATCCTGCGTAAAGCCTTTGCATTCTTGCTCTATTCAATCGCAGCCTTCACGCTGCTGCAGACATGGGTTATTGCTTAAGATCTCGTACCTTGATGTATTTAGATTGCAGGCCAACCACCATATAAAGCAGTACCGGGAAGGCAAAGGCCACCGACAAGGAACTTACTTCAGCAAGTAAACCGATAATCGTTGGTCCACCAAAGTAAGCAGCGATCGCAATCAAACCAATGCGCGCTAAACCAACTGATGGTGCAATTCCTGGAATCGATGCCGCTGCCAAGTTAAATGCCGGAAAGAATGGACCCATTCCAAAACCAGCTGCTGCAAAACCAATACAAACAATTATTAATCCCAATGTTTTATGGGAATCAGATAGTGGGATGCCAACTAATAAACCGATCCCCCAGAGCCCGCCACCAAAGTAGCCACCATATTTAACCGTGTTTACATGGCCCCACTTTTCAAAGGCTCGATCACCTAACAAGCGGCTTGCAATCATTGCAAGAGAAAATGTTGTTGCAGCTGTGGCATTTAATCCTTTGCCGATTCCCATGTGATCCTGCAGCAAAATTCCAGACCATTCATATGCGCCACCTTCAGGAATCAGCGAACACATCAAGCCAATTCCTAGTGCCCACAGAACCAAGGACTGTTTTCCAAAGAGAGCAACCTTGCCAGCATCTCCTTCGCCAGCCTCGCCTAAGTGTCCATCAAACTGTGCAGGCAATAAGTAGTGAGCGGCAATTTGAAAAGTCAGCAAACCAATAAAGGCAATCATATAAAGATTTGTGCGAGGTGAAACAAAGTTAGCAATTAACCCGCCAACCAATGTTGCAGAAAATGCACCGATGCTCCACAGCCCATGAAAGCTAGACATCCAGCGACCCTTTGTGTGCTTTTCAATTTCAACGGCTTGGCCATTGATTGCAATATCCATAAATGCAACGTTGAAGCCTGTAATAAATAATCCAAGGACTAAAACTTGAACTGATGATGCCGAACCAACGACAAAGACGCCGACCGGCAATAAAACTCCAGCAATTTGCACAATTAACTTTGAAGAATGCATATGCACCGCTCTACCTGCGATTTGTGCACCAGGGATTGATCCAACAGTGCTTGCAAGTAAGACAATTCCGAACTGACCATCGCTCAAGCCAAGCGCTGTTTTAATCTCAGGAATGCGTGGAATCCACGCAAGGCCTAAGAATCCGAGCAAAAAGAATGATGCCCACAAAGCGTTGCGAGCACGTATTCCCATTGCATATAAATCAGTTGTCATAGAGTGATAACGGTAACTGACAACCACCTAATTCAACTCTTACAATCAGGCATGTTCTTTTCGTTTTGGCCGCGCCTTAACGAATTTTCTAGAACCCGCAAGGACATCACCGCAGATTTAATTGCAGGCATTACCGTGGCAATCGTTGCCCTTCCACTTGCTATTGGCTTCGGAATTACATCAGGAATGTCTGCGGCTGCTGGATTGACCACTGCAATCATCGCTGGATTCCTGGCTGCCGTCTTTGGTGGATCTAAGTTCCAGGTGAGCGGCCCAACTGGCGCGATGACAGTTATTTTGATCCCTGTCATTCAAAGGTATGGACCGACCGCAATACCGGCACTTGGCGTGATGGCAGGCGTCATGGTTGTTTTGATGGCGATCTTCAAGCTTGGTGCAATTATCAATCGAGTTCCGTGGGCGGTAGTTGAAGGCTTTACCGTAGGAATTGCACTTGTTATCTCGCTTCAACAAATTCCACTCGCGTTGGGTATTGCCAAAGGTGACGGAGATAAATCCCTTCCCGTTGCTTGGCACACTATTCAAAACGCTATCAATGCTGGAATTAACACAACCTCACTTCTAGTTGTTGTACTGACCCTGTTGATCAAATTCAACTTCCCTCGTTTCGCAAAGAAACTTCCTTTTCATGTTCCTGCAAGCTTTGTTTCATTGTTACTTGTCACCGCTATTGTTAAAACCGCATCAATCGATGTTGCAACAATTGGAACAATCCCCCGCAGTATTGGCACCTACCAAGCACCAACCTTTGGCGACTTCACTAATCTTTTAGTTCCAGCTCTTTGGATTGCGCTGCTTGCCGCAGTTGAATCACTGCTGTCTGCACGAGTTGCCGATGGCATGGCTCATGAAAAAGAACACTTCGAACCTAACCGCGAACTCTTTGGCCAAGGTATTGCAACGCTTGCAGCATCTGTCATGGGCGGCATGCCAGCAACAGGTGCGATTGCTCGTACCAGTGTGAATGTGCGATCACACGCTAAATCCCGCCTCGCATCTGTATTTCACGCACTAGTTCTTCTACTCATTGCTTTGATCGCAGCACCATTGGTTAGCTACATTCCAACAGCAGCAATCGCAGGGGTTCTATTGGGCACTAGTTATCGAATTTTGAATCCCGCATCGATTATGGAATCTCTGCGCACAACTAAACCAGAAGCGACAACCCTTGTTGTTACCGCTGTATCTGTTCTTGCGATCGACCTTATTTGGGGAATGGCTATTGGAATTGCTCTTCATTTGATTCTGGATCGTATTAAAGTGCGCACATGGAAGGCGTAAAGGAAAAAGCTGCAGTTAGGCGTGTATTAGCTGCCCTACAAGAACACGGTCTTGAAGGTGAAGTGCATGTTCTTTCCGATAGCGCTCGTACCGCTCAAGAAGCCGCTTCTGCGCTAGGCATTGAGGTAGGACAGATCGCTTCATCCCTTATCTTCAAACTTCCAGATGATTCGCCTCTTTTGATTATTACAAGTGGTCGCCATCGCGTAGACACAGACTTAGTTGCCGAGAACTTAGGTATAGAAAAACTTGGTCGCGTTGATGCAGATTATGTTAAAGAGAAATCAGGATTTTCAATTGGTGGAGTCGCACCAATTGGTTGGGTCTCCACCGCAACGGTTCTCATTGATCAAGCCCTCAATGATTATGAAGTTGTTTGGGCAGCAGCTGGCCACCCACATGCGGTGTATCCAACTTCTTACGCCGAATTGCTTGAATGCACTGGTGCTAAACCAATGGTTGTTGGCGATTAATGATTGTTGCTTACTTCTGGACAATTAAGCCATCGCGATTTCTAAATGCAATTCACGCGATGGGGTTTGACCGCTTTCGATTAATCCTTGATAAAAATGTTTCCTTTCATAAATCATTGGGTACAGGTAAAGGTGAGACCTTTACGCCAAGTGATGCCAATGCTCTGCAGTGGGGATTGATCGCTTCGGTTGAAGATATCGAAAAGTTTGACAACTCATTTGTTGTAAAGCGTTGGCGCAGAATTTCAATATCGGAGTTTCGCGCGGTGTTAGAACCAATTTCATCTCATGGGCAGTGGGCAGGCAAAGAACCCTTTATTGCAACTGCCAAAGATTGGGATGGGCAGGTTGCTGCAATTACTCGTGCGCGTATTAAGTGGAGTCAAAACTTTAGATTTTGGAGATCAGTCCCGCCTGTAACGGTTTCATTGAAATCAGCACCGGGCTTGATTGCAGCAATTGGAATTGGTGAGGCTCCAATTGGATTACAGGGCACTTTCTCGTTGTGGGAATCTGCCGCAGCGATTCGCGATTTTGCATACAAAGGGGCGGCGCACCAAAAGGCGATCGCTGATACATCTGCCTATAAATGGTATTCCGAAGAGCTTTTTGCACGCTTTGCCGTGCGTGAAGTGCGCGGCTCAATTAAGTAAGTTCAGCGCACATAGGGCAGACTTACACCTATGTCGATCCGCCATTACACCCCAAGACGTAGAGCACGTGGTGGCGCATCTCCCCTGCTAATCAAAGCAATGACTGTTGCATTGGGTGCGACTATCTTCATGCAAATTATGTATCCATTATCTAATGGTGGATTTCTTGGCGTAATCACAATTGCATCTGTCTACACGGGTGCTCTTGCGATGTTCTTACATGGAGTTGCAGCTTTCGGTGCACGATATGGCTGGACGATGCTGGGCATTACCTTGTTGTTTGGATATGTGATTGAACAACTTGGTGTTTCAACGAGCTGGCCATTTGGAGAGTATTCGTATTCATCAACTTTAGGTCCAAAGATTTTCTCTGTCCCGTTAGTGGTTCCCTTTGCTTGGGTGATGATCGCGCATCCTTGTCTGGTTGCAGCTCGTCGCATTGGTAAGTCATGGGTCTTTTTATATGGCGCATTGTTAATGATGGCGTGGGATCTATTTTTAGATCCACTTATGGTTTCTGCAGGACGTTGGACCTGGGTAGTGAAGGGTTCACATATTCCATTCCAACCTGAGATACCAGTTTCCAATGCCTTTGGTTGGCTGTTATCCGGAATGGCGTTAATGACAATTCTGCATTTTTCTACACCTCGTGAACGACGCAAAGTTGGTGGTTCTTTAGTTGCAGCCGATGTGATGCTGTTCTGGACATTGTTTTCGGGCTTTGTCGGAAACCTTTTCTTCTTTAGCCGCCCTGGAATCGCTTTATTTGCAGGATTGATCATGGGCGTATTGCTTGCGCCTTACTTCTTTAACCGATGGGTCGGAAGACCGTAATCCTTTGATGATCCTCTTTTTCTTAATTCCTTTGATCCTGCTGACTATCGCAGCTGTTAACTTTGTTCAGATTCGAACACCTAACCAGGCATCAGAGTTTCAAGAATCAGTTGGCGTCGTGGTTCCGATGCGTAATGAGGCTGAAAATGTTGAAGGTTTGGTTGCAACCCTTGCCGCGCAAACCGGCGATATACATTTCTATTTACTAGATGACAGCTCTGAAGATTCAACATACGAGCTGCTGCAGAAATTCACTGCACAGGATTCGCGTTTTACAGTGATTAAGGGTGCTCCGCTGGCTGATGGATGGATCGGTAAAACTTGGGCTCTTCAGCAGTTGTTTGAAGCATCCAAGGAAGAGGTGCTTGTATCAATTGATGCAGATGTGCGCTTAACCAATGATGCGATTGCAAAGGCTGTATCGACGATGCGTGGTGCACGTTTAGATTTTGTTTCACCGTACCCTCGACAGATTGCACTAAGTTTCGGCGAGCGTTTGATTCAACCATTACTGCAGTGGTCATGGCTATCAACTGTTCCACTTCGAAATGCCGAAGGTTCTCGTCAGAAATCAATGGCGGTGGCAAATGGCCAGTTCTTTGTTGTACGACGTTCGGCGTTGAATTCAATCGGCGGATATGTATCTGTAAAGCATGCGGTTATTGATGATGTGTTCCTGGCACGCGCTTTGATGGAAAGTGGTTCATCAGGAACAGTAATTAATGGTTCAGATATCGCCGAGACCCGCATGTATTCATCCTGGAATGAAATTGAAGCTGGATATGGAAAGTCATTAAACAAAGCCTTTGGATCGGTATTTGGAGCTGTGTTTGTGATTGCTTTCTTATTTGCCACAAGCATCGCGCCTTTAATTCTTGGTCTACTCGGAAATCCTTATGGCTGGTTAGGTTTTGCAGCGATTATTGGCTCGCGTGTCCTAAGTGCAATAAAGAGCCGTGGGCGAGTGCTAGATAGCGTGTTGCATCCAATATCTATCGCTGCGTTGATTTATCTGATTGTTTACTCATACTTAATGCGCGGAACTGTTCAGTGGAAAGGTCGCACAGTATGAAGATCGTTGTGATTGGCGCAGGTATGGGCGGCATGACAGCTGCTGCTCGATTGTCACGCGGTGGGCATGAGGTTGTTCTGTATGAAGCATCAGGACAAGTTGGCGGAAAGTGCCGTACAGAATGGATTGGAAAAGTTGCATTTGATACCGGTCCATCTTTATTAACTTTGCCAGCTGTTTACAAAGATTTCTTTCAGCGCACAGGTAAGCCAATGGGTCTTGTGTGCCCAATCGAATCTGTAAATCCCTCATTTGATTACCGCTTTGCAGATGGCAGCAATGTGAAGTTTGCGAATTTGTCGCGCAAAGAAACTTTGGATGCAATTACTACAAGTTTTGGCGCGGATAGTGCGAACCAGTGGGATCGCATCATGAAGCGCGCAGAGTGCATGTGGGATGTCAGCCGTGGACCATTTATTGAGTCTGAACTGAAATCCCCGCTTTCGCTTATAAAGAGAATCACTTTTCTGCGCGATATGAAGATCATTGCGCCTTGGAAAACACTGCGGGTTCACGCCGATGAGATTCTGAAGGATCAGCGCCTTCGTTACATAATGGACCGTTACGCCACATATAGCGGATCAGATCCACGTAAGGCACCTGCGGTGCTTTCAACTATCGCTTTTGTGGAAGAGAGTTTCGGTGCATGGCATGTAAAGGGTGGCCTTGGTCAGTTAACCGAAAAGGTGTACCAACGTGCGGTCGATGTCGGTGTTACCTTTCATCTGAACTCCCCTGTTGCCTCAATTACAACTAAGGGAAAGAAGTCCACAGGTGTTGTTTTAGCTGATGGAACAGTGGTTGAAGCAGATGCGGTTGTCGCTAACGCTGATGCATCGTTGGTTTACAACAAACTCATCACTGGTCACAAGCGCTTATTGAAGAAAGCACGCAATAACATTGATAAAGCAGATGTATCTGTCGCAGGATTTTCATTGCTGTTGGGCATGCGTAAGGACCCAGATCAGGTACTTAATCACCACACCATCTTGTTCCCGGAAAATTATGATGCCGAATTTGATGCCATCTTTACCCATGGCAAGCCAGTAGAAAAGCCAACAATCTATATCTGTGCTCCGCAAGATGAAGCAATGACTAAGGATGAAACTCTAGAAGGCTGGTTTGTCTTAGTTAACGCACCAACCCATGGACAGTTTGATTGGAGTAACGCTGACTTTGCTCGTGATTACGCAAATAGCATCATCGATCAAATTGAAGCTCGTGGAATCTCAGTGCGCGATCGTTTGGAGTCTCTAACAATTAGAACTCCGGCAGATTTGGAATCAGCTGTCATGGCTCCAGGTGGTGCGATTTATGGAACTTCTAGTAACGGTGCACGCGCAGCATTTATGCGAGCAAAGAATCGTTCGCCGCTTAAGGGTTTGTACTTAGTTGGCGGCTCTGCTCACCCAGGTGGTGGATTGCCGCTAGTAGGAATTAGTGGTGATTTAGTTACTGAAGCAATTGGCTACGAGAAAAACGCACGACACTAACAAAGCTGTACATCTGCACGGCCAGGAATGCGACTGAAAGCGCAGTTGTTCCAGGCAATGACAACTGGTTCAAAATCAAAACAATAAATAAGAAACTTGCACGCACTGGACGTTCTGCGGCAGTAACTACCCCGATGTCGCTAACACCAAGTGAGATCAGCTTTGCACGTGCATATTCTTGAAATGCAGCAACGCTCCATAAAGTAATTGGAATCCACGCTGGAACGCCGATTGCATAGAGGGCGTAGAACCACAGCGCCTCGCTAATGCGGTCCGCAACTGAATCTAGGGTTGCACCCCACTTGCTGTCCCGGTGCTGGAAGATTGCAACGCTTCCATCTATTCCATCGCAAAACAGGGAAAATACTAAGAAAAATATCGCCCATGCAGAATGCGCGGTCAACGCAGTAGCAACTGCACCGAGCAAGCCAAACAAGGTAAGCGCGTTAGGGGAAATTCGTAGCAGGGTGCAGATCAAACCAAAACGATAGGAAATATTGAGCCAGCCACCAACGATGCCCTTAGTTTCGGCATCACTGTGAAGTGAGCTCCACTTAGCTCTGAACTCTTCTTTACTAAGCATTAAGGTTTCCAACAATTTCTTTAGTAGCGGTCGAACTATTCATCGTATAAAAGTGTAAACCGGGAGCTCCTGCGGCAACTAGCTGCTTGCATAGTGATGTTGCTATCTCTACACCTAATGCGCGCACCGCCGCAGGATCATTTTCAACCTTTGCGAAGGCATCAGAGATCTGAGCTGGAATTGGAGTTCCGCCCAGTTCTGCCATGCGATGCAATAACTTCACATTTGTTACAGGCAAGATTCCCGGAATGATGACAAGCTTTGAACCGCGTTCTGCAAGACGTTCTACTAATTGTGTGTAGCGATCTGCTTCAAAGAAAAACTGTGTCGTGGCAAATGTTGCACCGAGTTCCTCTTTGCGAATCAGAACATCGATATCTTTTTCAAAATCACCACGTGATGCTGGATGTCCATCAGGGAAAGCAGCAACACCAATTGTGAACCCACCAAACTCATCAGCTAATTGCACCAACTCATCTGCATGATTGAGGCCACCTGGTGTTGGAGTCCATGGTGCACTTGGTCCCCCCGTTGGATCTCCACGCAATGCCAAAATACTTGTGATGCCGGCTTCTTTATAGCTGTTCAAAATTGCTATCAATTCATCACGAGTAGAACCCACACAGGTTAGGTGGGCAACGGTTGAAATACCGGTTCGTTGTGTAATTTCTTGAGCGATTCGAATTGAACGATCACGGGTAGATCCGCCAGCACCATATGTAACTGAAACGAAGTCTGGGGCTATTGATTTAAGCCCTTCAATGGCAGCCCATAACCGTTCTTCACCCTCAACATCCTTTGGAGGGAAGAACTCAAATGAGTACGAAATGCGCGATGCCACTGAGTGAGGGTACCGTTATCACGTGAGTTCAGAGCCGAAGGCAACCTTAAAGAGCGTGCGTAGCGCCATTGAAGAAGAGTTAAGCATCTTCCTTAACCGCGAAAGTGCGTATCTGAATTCGATCTCATCAGACCTGTCCCCTGTGTCAGATTCATTGACTTCATTCTTATTAGATAGTGGAAAACGTCTTCGCCCATTGTTTGCATATGCCGGTTTTGCAGCAGCTGGTGGAAGTATTGAAAAATCTGCAATCCGCGCAATGGCGGCGTTGGAACTTTTACAAGCATGCGCATTGATTCATGATGATTTGATGGATGGTTCAGATACTCGTCGTGGCAAGCCTTCTATTCATCGTCACTTTGAATCGGTGCATGTGCAGGATCAATTAGATGGATTTGCGCCTCAATATGGATTATCAGCTGCGGTACTTCTTGGCGACCTGGCCCTTGTGTGGTCAGATCAAATGTTAAACACCGCAGGGTTAACAACTGAACAATTTGCCCGCGTGCTTCCTTTTTACAACGAAATGCGCGTTGAACTTATGGCGGGTCAGTTCTTGGATATCCATGAACAAACTCAAAAAGATACAAGTGTTGGGCGTTCAATGAAGATTGCTCGTTATAAATCTGGCAAGTACACCATCGAGCGTCCACTGCACTTAGGTGCAGCGATGACATCATCGTCAAAAGAAGTCACTGACGCACTATCTGCATACGGATTGCCTTTAGGTGAAGCCTTCCAGCTTCGCGATGATTTGCTTGGTGTATTTGGAGATCCATCAGTTACCGGAAAGCCTGCTGGTGATGATCTTCGTGAAGGCAAGCGCACTGTTTTAATTGCCATGACACATGAACGCCAATCCCCAGCACAGTTAGAGATTTGCAAAAAGTACTTTGGAAAGCCAGATATCGACGCTGAAGGCGTTGCGACCTTGCAAGAGATCATTGAATCAACAGGTGCGCGAGCAGAGCTTGAAGCAACTATTGATCGCCTGACAGATCAAGCATTAACCGCTGCACAATCACAAGTATTTACAGATGATGGAAAAGCATTGCTCGTCGAGCTTGCAAACATCGCAACTAAGAGGAGTTCTTAATGCCCGCACGTGTCAAAGGTCCTACCGATCACGTCGTCATTGTTGGTGCAGGCTACGCAGGCCTAAGTGCTGCACTTCGTTTAGCTGGTGCTGGTCGCAAAGTTACTGTCATTGAGCGCGAATCAGTTCCTGGTGGCCGAAGTGGCCTATTAAATAAAGATGGTTACGCATTTGATACCGGCCCAACTGTTTTAACTATGCCTTCACTTATTCAAGATGCATTTAGTTGTGTCGGTGAAGATATGAAGGACTGGGTAGAGCTCATGCCCGTGTCCCCTTTATACCGCGCTTATTACGCAGATGGCTCACAGTTAGATGTTCATGCAAATACAGCTCAAATGGAGGCTGAGATTGCTGACAAGATCAGCCCAGAAGAAGCAGCTGGTTATGCGCGTTACGTTGAGTTTGTAACTAAGTTATACAAGTATGAAATGAATGATTTCATCGATCGCAATATTGATACTCCATTTAATTTGTTGACTCCAAACCTTGCTCGTTTAATTGCATTAGGTGGATTCCGTCGATTGTCACCAAAGGTGAATCAGTTTATGAAGGACCCTCGTTTGCAGAAGGTGTACTCATTCCAGGCGATGTATGCAGGTGTAAGCCCACAACAAGCTTTAGCAATTTACGCAGTAATCGCTTACATGGATTCAGTAAATGGTGTGTTCTTCCCTAAGGGTGGAATGCATGCAGTACCGCGAGCAATGGCAGCTGCTGCTCAAAAGCATGGCGTCGAATTTAAGTACAACACCACTGTCTCAAAGGTAGATGTTCAAAATGGTCGCGCAAAGGCGGTTATTACAACCGATGGCCAGCGAATCGAATGCGATGCATTGATTCTGAACCCTGATCTACCGGTTGCATGGCGCGATTTATTGGGTAAGACCCCACTTTCAGTAAAGCGTCTTAACTACTCACCATCATGCGTAACCATGTTGGTTGGTTCATCTAAGAAGTATGACTTTGCTGCTCACCACAACATTCACTTCGGAGAATCATGGGATGGCGTCTTTGATGAGCTCATTAAGCAGAAGAAGCTCATGAGCGATCCCAGTGTGCTGGTAACTATTCCTTCAAAGGATGATCCTTCACTTGCACCTGACGGAAAGCATTCTTATTACGTGCTGTTTCCAACCCCTAACTTGGATGCAGATATTGATTGGACTAAGCAGGCAAAGCCTTATCGCGACCATATGGTTGAAACACTTGAACAACGTGGTTACACCGGCTTTGGTGATGCGATTGAAACTGAAGTTCTAACTACTCCGCTTGATTGGGAAGCGCAGGGAATGGAGCGCGGTGCTCCATTTGCTAGTGCACACACCTTCTTCCAGACAGGTCCATTCAGACCACGCAATATGGCGGCAGGAATTGAAAACGTTGTATTTGCTGGCTCTGGAACACAACCAGGAGTAGGTGTACCAATGGTTTTGATTTCAGGACGCCTAGCCGCAGAGCGAATTGTGGGTCCGGTTAAATAAATGGATGAGTTAACCGCTGCAGGGATTACAGATCCCGATCTTCGTGCTTCATATGAAGAGTGCAAGCGACTTAACGCATTACATGGCAAGACTTACTACTTAGCAACCTTGTTGCTTCCAAAGGCAAAGCGTCCATTTGTTCATGCACTTTATGGCTTTGCGCGTTACGCCGATGAGATCGTTGATGATCTTGCATCAGAACTTAGCGTCGAAGAAAAGGAAGAAGCTCTTAGCACATGGGGAAATGGCGTTCTTGCCGATTTAAAAAAGGGCACAAGCAAGGATCACGTTGGACGTGCACTGATCGACACCGTAAAGCGCTTTGATATTCCACATGAACACTTTGAAGCTTTCCTGCATTCAATGACCATGGATTTAACTGTGCAGGAATATGAAACATATGAAGATTTACTGGAATATGTGTATGGATCTGCAGCGGTTATAGGTCTTGAAATGGTTCCAATTCTTGGACCGCTGCACAACGATGCTTATGAAGCAGCAAAGAAGCTTGGTATTGCTTTTCAGTTAGCTAACTTTATTCGCGATGTTGATGAAGATTTAGATCGTGGTCGTGTGTATCTGCCGATTAAAGAGCTTGCACAATTTGGTGTAACCCGCGAAATGCTTGAAGAGCGCGAACTTACCCCTGAAATTATTGAAGCTTTGAAGTTCCAGATCGCTCGCGTGCGTCAATTACAAGCAGAATCTGCTGCTGGAATTGCAATGCTTGAAGCAACGAGCCGCCCATGTATTGAGGCTGCAAGCACTTTGTACTGCGGAATTGTGGATGAGGTAGAAAAGATTGGGTATGACATCTTCAATCAACGTGCAAAAACTTCAACAGCGCGACGAATTCGTGTTGCTGGAGGCGCATTCATTAAGCGCCAGCTGGTTTCACGCTAGAGTAATAACCACGGGAGCCCACAAGGCTGAGAGGGTCTGAAATTCAGACCGACCGATTGACCCGTCCGATAATGCGGACGCGGAAAGGAATACATCGTGTCAACCATTTTATTTACAGCCTGGGGCTATGAAGTCTCAATTCTTGAATTCATTGCAGCTCTAACATCCTTTGTTGGTGTGTGGCTGGGAACAACTGGCAAGCGAATCACCTGGCCTTGGTGGGCGTTAAGTAGCGCGCTGTATGGAGTGTTCTTTTACCAAGTAGATCTCTTTGCATCTGCTGTCCTGCAGATCGTGTTTATCGTCGCAGCTATTTACGGCTGGAAGGACTGGGCACCAACAGGTGCAGTTCCTGGAAACATGAGCAACCGAAACCGTCGCTACATTGCTATCGGAACTGTAATTAGTGTTGCAATGCTGTCACCGGTACTTGCAAATATTGGTGCAGCAGCAACCTGGTCTGATGCATTCTTACTTATTGGAAGCCTTGTTGCGCAGGTCATGATGGTTTACGAAAAGTATGAATCGTGGGTTGTTTGGTTTGTTGTGGATTTAGCTGGCACTATTGAATACGCATTGCTTGGATACTGGTTTACAGCGGTGCTGTACGCAATGTTTACTGTAATTGCTGTTATCGGTTGGAAGCGCTGGCGTGACTCTCTTAGCTATTGATGGACCAGCAGGGGCTGGAAAGACAACCCTTGCGGCACAGTTAGAAAAAGAGTTTGCTTCCAAAGGCTCTGTTCGTGTTGTTCATCTCGATGATTTATATAGCGGCTGGACCACTGCACTTGGCAATGACTTAACTGAAGTATTAGACCGTCTAGCTTCTGCACATATTGCCGGCCAACGATGCACTGTTAGAAAATTTAACTGGATCAGCATGAGCTTTGATCGCGAAGAGGTTATTGAGCCAACCGATGTGTTAATTCTTGAAGGAGTTGGAGCAGCCCAAGTAATTGTTCGCGATGCCGGAGCGGTTACATATTGGATTGATGTCGATCCTGAGCTTGGATTGCAGCGAGTTTTAGAACGTGATGGATCAGTTGTTGAGCCATATATGCATCAATGGCAGATCGACCAAGATCAACACTTTGCTCGTGATGAAACCCGCGAAAATTGCGAGTTTAAACTCACTTCATAACGGTTTTGGGCGCGCCCTCAGCACCTGCCACAGGTGCGCTCCATAAAATCTGCACATGTCTGATCTGACCGGAGAGCTCATTGATGGGCGCTACCAATTGCTGCGTCAGGTCGCCAATGGCGGAATGGCTTCAATTTACGAAGCGCTAGATACCCGACTAGATCGCAAGGTTGCGGTCAAGATCATGCATTCACATTTAGCTCAGGATGAAGCCTTCGTGTCACGGTTCATCCGCGAAGCCAAGGCTGCCGCAGCTCTTTCACATCCAAACATTGTCGCGGTGCAAGATCAGGGATGGAATCAGAGTGGAGTTCCTGCAGTCTTCTTGGTTATGGAGTTAATCGAAGGACACACGCTTCGCGAATATTTAAATGAGCGTGGACGTTTTGAAATTAAGGATGCAATTAATTACCTAACACCCATCTTGTCTGCACTGTCTGCAGCTCATGTACTTGGGATTGTGCATCGCGATATCAAGCCAGAAAACATTTTGATCTCTAAAGATGGCCGTATCAAGATTGCAGATTTTGGATTAGCTCGCGGTGAATTAATCGGCACAACTATGACCGCTGAGTCCAGTGTGATTCTAGGAAGCGTTTCTTACCTATCCCCCGAGCAAGTACAGCGTGGAATCGCAGATTCTCGCAGCGATGTATATGCGGCCGGAATTGTGGCGTATGAAATGTTTACAGGAGAAAAGCCATTTAATGGTGACTCACCAATTCAGATTGCGTATATGCACGTTAATGAAGAGATTCCACACCTTCGCAGTAAGCGTAAAGAGATTCCGCAGGCCTTGGATGATTTGATTGCAAGTGCAACAGCTAAAAACCCTGATGATCGTCCACGCACAGCAGCTGAATTTCTGGAACAACTTCAAAAGATTCAGATTGAAATTGATCCTAAGAAAAACCAGCTAGACCTTGGCTTGGATCTACCGGTTGAACCTATCCGCGAGAAGTCTCGCAAAAAGGCGAAGGAAGAGCCTGTTAAGGAAGAGACCGCACCTGTTAAGGAATCTACCCGCGAAATTAAGCGTCAAGAGGAAAAGAAAAAGCGTGCGAGTAAGCGAGTACGTCGTAATCGCAAGGTTGCATTGATCCTTGCGATTGCAATTGGTGTTGGTGGTTGGTGGACATTAATTGGTCCTGGCTCGCGTGTGGTTGTTCCCTCAACAGTTGGTGGCACTTACGACGAGGCAATGAACTCATTTACCCCACTTGGTTTAACAGCAGTTGTTGTTGAGAATCGTTATGACGAAGAGATTCCAAAGGGAAAGATTATTCAATCAATCCCTGAAGGTGGCGGCAAGGTTGATTCAGGCGGAAGCGTTAAGTTAATTGTTTCAAAGGGTCCTGAGCGTTACACAATTCCGATGGTTGCTGGATTAACACCAGAGGCTGCACAAGCTGCAATTACCAAGAGTCCTCTTGTTGTTGGCACGATTACCGAAGTGTTTAACTCTGAGATTCCGAAGGGTTATGTAATTTCTTCTAACCCAGCTTCAGGTACATCAGTAAAACGTGATGCAAAGGTCGGCTTAACTGTTTCAAAGGGAATTGAACAAGTTGCACTTGCCTCATACCTTGGCAAGAGTGGCGAGCAAGCGCTAAATGAACTAACGCAAGCAGGATTTAATGTTGAAGCTGGATACGCATTTAGCGAAACAGTTCCTGAGCTTGCCGTTATTTCACAAACTCCAACAGGTGGTGCAACTGCAAATAAGGGCGGCAAGGTTTCAATTCTTATTTCAAAGGGTCCTCGATACACATTCATTCCAAAGACAATCATCACCATGGAAGCAAATGCCGGTAAGGCGATGCTGGAATCCCTTGGATTAAAGGTGAAGGTAGTCAGCATTGGAAGCGCGAAGAAAAAGGTTGTAAAGAAGGTATCTCCTGGCGTTAATACAAAGGTATTACGTGGAAGTTTGGTGACGATTACCGTAGGGTGATCCAATGCCTACACCAGTTAAAAAGCCTCGTATCGGTGCCCACACCCCTACTACTGGTGGAATGGCCAAGCGATCAATCGCATACGCCCAAGAAATTGGCGCCGAAGCAATTCAAGTATTTGCATCCAGTCCGCGGACGTGGGCGATGCCCGAAGCTAAGCCTGAATTAGATGAAGCATTCAAGATCAAAGCTGCCGAACTAGATATTGAAACTTATGTTCACGCACCGTTTTTAATTAACTTAGGTTCTCCTACTGAGGCAACTTATTTAAACTCCTTGGCATCTACTGAATACTCGCTTAAGCGTGGGGCTGACATTGGCGCCCTTGGCGTTGTAATCCATACAGGATCCGCTGTTGATGTGAACCATGTTGAAAAGGCATGGAAGCAGATTCACGAAGGCATGATGCCAATCCTGAACGCACTTGGTGATGATGCTCCTTATCTTTTGCTTGAACCAACAGCCGGACAAGGTCAATCACTTGTAAAGAAGTTAGATGATCTTGAGATGTATTTGAAGGCGCTTGAATATCACCCAAAGGTTGGCATTTGTCTTGATACTTGTCACGTATTTGCCGCTGGCCATGACATCTCTGTTAAAGGTGGAATGACTGCAACAATCGATCTTTTGGTACAAGTTGCCGGTATCGAGCGCTTCCAACTAGTGCACGCAAATGATTCGATGGATGTGTGCGGCGCGTTAAAGGATCGTCATCAAAATATTGGTGATGGCCACATTGGCGTGGATCCATTTAAAGAACTTCTTTCACATCCAGCGGTCGCAAATGCGCCTTTAATTCTTGAAACTCCAGGCATGGAGCCAGAACATGGCAAGGAAGTAGCGTTACTCAAGAAATTGCGCGGCTAATGTCTGCTCGCCACCAACTGCAGTTAAAGCTTGCGCCATGGGCACTTCTTTCAGTTGCAGCCGCATGGGGGTTTTCCTTTGTTGTCATGAAGGATGCGATTGAGCGACAAAGCGTTAATAACTTCCTCTTTACTCGATTTACCGTTGCTGTAATTGTGATGATTTTAATTCGTCCTCAAACTTTGAAACATTTCAATAAGGATTTATTGCAACGGGGCGGGCTAGCCGGAGTTTTCTTGGGTCTTGGGTACATCACTCAAACATTGGGCTTGGCTCGAACTGGCGCTGCAATTACAGGATTTATTACTGGTCTATATGTGGTCGTTACGCCACTATTGGCATCACTTGTTTTAAAAGAAAAGATCACTAAGTTCATATGGTTTTGCATAGCACTAGCAACACTTGGCTTAGGGTTGTTATCGATCCATGGTTTTTCTGTTGGAGTTGGCGAAATGTTTGTCCTCGCCAGTGCCTTTTTCTTTGGCGCGCACATCATCGCTTTGAGTAAATGGTCCTCAGGCCGCGATGCTTATGCGATGACAATTGTTCAGCTATCTGTTTGCGCACTTCTTTCTGGTTTCGCATCTATTCCAGAAGGATATTCGCCGCCGCCTGACACAGGTGTTTGGGGTGTTGTCATCTTTACGGCGGTATTTGCAACAGCGATCGCTTTCATCGTGCAAACCTGGTCTCAGGCACATATGACCGCAACAAAGGTTGCTGTCATCCTGACAATGGAAGTCGTCTTCGCTGCAGTATTTGCGATCATCTTTGGCGGAGAAAAGCTGACACTTCAGACTGCAATTGGCGGAGTCTTGGTAATTATCGCCATGTATTTGATCGTTCTTAAAGAACAGAAGTAGGGTTTACTCATGGCAATTGACCTTCGAAGCGACACAGTTACACGTCCATCTGCAGCGATGCGCGAGGCAATTGCTAGCGCGCCAGTCGGCGATGATGTCTACAGCGATGACCCAACCGCCAATTCTCTTGAAGAGCGAGTTGCCGCCATGTTTGGCAAAGAAGCTGGTTTATTTGCACCAACTGGATCTCTTGCAAACCAATTAGCAATTCGTATGTTGGTTGCACCTGGAGAAGAGTTAATCGCTGAAACCAATAGCCACATAGTTCGTGCAGAACTTGGCGCAGCAGCTGTATTTAGCGGAATTACTACCCGCACATTTCCTGCAAAGAATGGCCTTTTAAGAGCTGCTGATGCGCTGGAAATTGCTCGCCCCGATAGCGGCCCTTACTTAGTTTCAACAACAGCTATCGCGGTTGAAAATACACACAACTTTGGTGGCGGAACAGTTCAGCCAATTAGTGAAATTGCAGCCCTTCGCAAAGGTGCAGATGAGTTAGGTCTTGCACTTCACTTGGATGGTGCACGTATCTGGAACGCTCATGTTGCATCCGGTGTTTCATTTGCAGAATATGGAAAGCACTTCGACACAATTTCTGTGTGTTTATCTAAGGGATTAGGTGCGCCCATTGGTTCAATCATGCTTTCAACCAAGGAGCGCGTAACAAAGGCACGTGTTTGGCGCAAGCGTTACGGCGCAGGAATGCGTCAGATTGGTTTATTAGCAGCTGGTGCTCATTACGCATTAGATAACAACATTGATCGTTTAGCTGAAGATCACCGCCGCGCAAAGCAATTAGCTCTTGCAATCGCTGCAGTAGATGCATCGCTTATTGATCCAGCAACAGTTGAAACAAATATTGTTGGCCTAGATCTTGCTGCCCTTCCAATTACAGCAGCAGAACTTGCACAACGTTGCCGTGATGCAGGATTATGGATTAGCGCACTCGGCCCAAAGTACGCGCGCTTAGTAACGCACCTAGATTTTGATGATGCTCAATGCGAAGAGGCAATTGAAATCTTAAAGAAAGCCCTCGTGGCTTAAGAGCCACTGCTTTTTATCAACACCATAAGCATAATTTCCTAGCGCTCCCCCAGTTTTTACAATGCGGTGGCAAGGAACAACAAGCATGATTGCATTGTTTGCACAGGCACTTCCTGCTGCACGAACCGCTGCAGGTGAACCTGCTTTTGCAGCAAGATCTGCGTAAGACCAAGTTTTTCCTGGTGCGACCTTTCGCATCGCCTTCCACGCCGCTTGTGAAAATGCAGCCCCTGGTTGGCGAACTTGAATTCCATTAAGCGCCGTTAAATCCCCATCAAAGTAATCGTTAATGAGATCTGAAATAACTGGAATTGATTTAACAACCTTCACATCACGACCTGCTTTAAATGCTGAAACAGTTGAAAGGTTGGCCCCGATCAGAATTTGATCATCAGCTAATAAATTGAGGGTACCGACAGGTGTCTTATGAGAAGTTACTAAAAGCGGCACTCGCCAAAATTAGCGATCGCGCAACATTTCAGCAACTAAGAAGGCAAGCTCTAAGGATTGAGCATGATTTAGGCGTGGATCGCACGCTGTTTCATAACGAGAAGCCAAGTCTTCATGCGAAATCTCTTCGCCTCCGCCAACACACTCGGTGACATCATCGCCGGTTAGTTCAATGTGAACTCCACCTGGATGTGTGCCTAGCGCCTTGTGAACTTCAAAGAATCCCTTAACCTCATCCATTACATCATCAAAGCTACGGGTCTTGTACCCAGTTGGTGCTTCATATGTGTTTCCGTGCATTGGATCGCAGACCCACAGCACCTTTGCGCCAGATTTTGTAACGCCATCAACTAGCGCTGGCAAAATTTCGCGAATGTTCTTTGCACCCATACGTGTAATAAAGGTGATGCGTCCTGGCTCGCGGTTTGGATCTAACTTGTCGATCAATGCAAGTGCATCTTCAACTGTGGACTTTGGTCCAAGCTTGATACCAATTGGATTGCGAACCTTTGAAGCGAAATCAACATGTGCGCCATCTAGCTGACGTGTGCGCTCACCAATCCAGATGAAGTGGCCTGAAACATCGTATGCGTCACCAGTACGTGAATCGATACGAGTTAGCGCCTTTTCATACTCCATGATTAACGCTTCATGGCTTGCGAAGAAATCAACTGACTTAAAACTTTCAGGATCTACTCCTGCAGATTTCATGAATGCTAGTGCGCGGCCAATCTCATTAGCCATTTTTTCGTAACGATCGCCAACCTTTGAATCACGGATGAAACCCTTGTTCCATTCATGTACCTGGCGAAGATCTGCAAAACCACCTTGTGTAAATGCGCGCACCAAGTTCAGCGTTGCAGCTGAGGTGTTGTACACACGCACTAAACGTTGTGGATCTGGAGTACGAGCCACTTCATTGAATTCAATATCGTTTACAGCGTCGCCTCGGTAAGCAGGAAGTTTTACATCTCCACGAGTTTCAAAATCACTTGAACGAGGCTTTGCGAACTGTCCTGCCATACGGCCAACCTTGATAACTGGAAGGCTTGAGTAGTACTGAAGAACAGCTGCCATCTGCAAAATTGTTTTAATGCGGTTACGGATTGAGTCAGCGGTAGCTGCTGCAAAAGTTTCTGCGCAATCTCCGCCTTGTAACCAAAATGCTTTTCCTTCTGCTGCGAGCGCAATACGTGCCTTTAGATCATCGCATTCACCGGCAAAGACAAGTGGTGGCAACGCCTTAAGTTGTGCCACCGCTGCTTTGATCGGTTCACCCTCTGCTCCACCTGGCCAAGTTGGTTGCTGGGCAGCAACAAGGCCAGGTGTGAACAGGGAGTCTAAGTTTGTGCTCATGGGAGAAGTTTAGAGTGTCAACAAGTAACTGCGAGACGCAATTATCCGAAGAAGATCTCTGATTCCTTGTATAGCTCAAGTGGAACGGTCTTTAGCTTCTCAGTTGCTGATGCCAAAGGCACGCGAGCGATGTTTGTGCCGTGTAGCGCAACCATCTTGCCCCAGTCACCTTCATGAGCGGCTGTGATTGCGTGTAGACCAAAGCGAGTAGCTAGAACACGGTCAAATGCTGTTGGAGTACCACCACGTTGGATGTGACCCAATACAGATGTACGTGCTTCCTTGCCAGTCTTTGCCTCGATCTGACCTGCAAGCCAGTCACCGATACCTGAAAGCTTTACGTGACCAAATGAATCAAGTGTCTGATCCTTAACAACCATGTCGCCATCTTGAGGAATCGCACCTTCTGCAATAACGATGATTGGTGCGTAATGAGACTTGAAACGAGACTCAACCCATTCGCACACCTTGTCTACAGAGAACTTCTGCTCTGGAATCAAGATACATGCCGCTCCGCCTGCAAGACCTGAATGAAGAGCGATCCAACCTGCGTGACGGCCCATAACCTCAACGATCAATGCACGGTGATGTGATTCTGCTGTTGTGTGTAGGCGATCGATCGCCTCAACTGCAATGTTCACAGATGTATCAAAACCAAATGTGTAATCAGTGTTGTTCAGATCGTTATCGATTGTCTTTGGAACACCGATCACCTTGACGCCAAGAGCATCAAGCTTTGTAGCAACACCTAGAGTGTCTTCGCCACCGATTGCGATCAGCGCATCGATGCCAGCCTTTTCTAGATTTTCCTTAATCTTTTCTACGCCGCCATCGATCTTGAATGGGTTTGTACGTGATGAACCGAGAATCGTTCCACCGCGAGGCAAGATGCCGCGGGTTGTCTCGAGGTTCAAAGGCATGGTTAGACCCTCTAGAGGTCCCTTCCATCCATCACGGAATCCAACAAACTCGTGGCCGTACTCTTTAACACCCTTACGAACTACTGCACGAATAACTGCATTAAGACCAGGGCAGTCTCCGCCGCCAGTGAGGACACCAATACGCATGATTAACTCCAACAATTTTATTGTTTGATTAAGTGGCTCAAATTTTTACCGCCACCTGTGGTCAACGCTGACTGGCACAGTCTAGCCTTGCCCCATGGCTAATCGACAACTCATCGCCGGCGTGGATTCTTCTACTCAATCTGTAAAGGTGGTTATTCGCGACGCCAATACGGGTGAACTAGTGCGCCAAGGGCGGGCCTCCCACCCCGATGGCACCGAGGTCGAGCCAAAGCATTGGTTACATGGATTAAATACTGCGATTACCGACGCTGGTGGAATCGCAGATGTTGAAGCGATTTCTATTGCAGGGCAGCAACACGGAATGGTTGCACTCGACAGCGAAGGCGATGTTATTCGTCCCGCACTTTTGTGGAATGACACTCGCTCTGCAAAAGAGGCCGATGATTTAAACCAGGAAGTTGGCGGCGATGCCGAAATGGCTCGCAAGGTTGGATCTAAGTTAGTTGCATCCTTCACCGCATCAAAACTTCGCTGGATGGCAGATCATGAACCAGAAAATGCTGCCAAGGTTGCATCAATTGCACTCCCCCACGATTGGCTGTCATGGCAGATGCAGGGCGGCAAAAACTTTGACACCTTGTTTACAGATCGCAGCGATGCATCAGGTACTGGTTACTTTGATCCCAGCACATCGCACTATCGTGAAGACATTATCCGTTTAGCACTTCGCCATGATCAAGAACTTTCATTGCCACAAATCATTGGTCCAGCACAATTTGGTGGAACAACTCAATCTGGAATTCCAATCGCAGCAGGTGCTGGAGATAACGCAGGTGCTGCTCTTGGTCTACAAGCACAACCTGGTGATGTAATTATTTCGCTAGGAACAAGTGGAACCGCTTTTGCGGTTTCGGAAACACCAACACATGATGCAAGTGGTGCGGTTGCAGGTTTTGCCGATGCAACTGGTCGCTACCTTCCACTTGTCTGCACATTAAATGCTGCACGTATCTTGGATGCTGCTTGTCGCATCCTTGGAAAAACTCATGATGAAATTGGCCAACTTGCACTTGCTGCAAAGCCAGGTGCAAATGGTTTAACCCTTCTGCCTTACTTTGAAGGCGAACGAACACCTAACCGTCCTAAAGCAACTGGCGTCTTTGCTGGTATGAACCTGAATAACTCAAACCCCGAAGACATTGCCCGCGCAATGGTTGAAGGAATGCTTGCAGGCTTAGCTGATGCGGTTGATGCCCTAGTTGCATTAGGTGTTGGAGTTAATCGAATTCTGCTCATTGGTGGAGCTGCGAAAAACCCTGCAGTTCCGGTCATTGCAAGCGCCTTGTTTGGTCGCGAAGTATTAGTTCCACCTGCAGGAGAATATGTTGCAGATGGCGCAGCAAAACAAGCAGCTTGGGCTTTATTAGGAAATATGCCAACCTGGGATTTAGGTGAAGTTACTCATCACAACAGCGTTGCAACACCAGATGTAATGGCCAAGTACAAAGAGTTAAAGAACAACACCACCAACTGGTGATTAAACTGTAACGCGAACGCCCTTACCGACAATAACAATTCCACCTTCACTGACAGTGAAACGCTGACGATCGCGTTCTAGATCCACGCCAATCTGTGCACCTGGATCAACAATGACGCTCTTATCCAAAATCGCCTTGCGGATGATCGCCTTTTCGCCGATCTTCACATTTGGCATCAATACGGTGCCTTCAACAATTGCAGCCTTACCGACTGAAACATCATAAGAAACAACTGAGCCATGCAGAATTCCACCCGCAACAATTGAACCTGCTCCCACGATTGAATCATGTGCAGCTCCGCCTTCGCTGAATTTGGCAGGTGGCAGTGATGGTGGATTTGTAAGCAACGGCCAATCGCGGTTGTACAAGTTAAAGATTGGATGCACTGAAACTAAATCCATGTGTGCGTCGTAGTAAGCATCAATAGAACCTACATCGCGCCAGTAACCCTTATCGCGTTCCGTTTCTCCAGGAACAATATTGTTTGCGAAGTCGTAAACCATTGCCTGGCCTTGCGAAGTTAGGAAAGGAATGATGTTTCCACCAAGATCGTGTCGAGATTCAATATCTTCAGAATCAAGTATCAGCGCCTCTTCCATAACATCGCGCTTGAAAATGTAATTACCCATTGATACTAAACAAAGATCAGGGTGCCCTGGCATTGCAGGTGGATTAGCTGGCTTTTCGTGGAAGGCCTTTATGGTGATTCCATCTTCGGCTAATTCGATGACACCAAATTCGTGGGCCTCAGATCGTGGCATGCGAATGGCAGCAACTGTGACACCGGCGCCAGATTCAACATGTTGAACAAACATCTGCATTGGATCCATTCGGTACACGTGGTCTGCACCAAATACCAAAACATGCTTTGGATCTTCATCATGAATTAAATTGAAGTTTTGCAAAATTGCATCGGCACTACCTGTGTACCAACGTGGTCCTAAACGCTGCTGCGCTGGCACCGGCGTAATGTAATTTCCAAGAAGTGAAGACATGCGCCATGTTGTTGTGATGTGGCGGTCAAGAGAGTGAGACTTGTACTGAGTCAATACTGCAATCTTGAGCATATTTGCATTGGCAAGATTTGATAAAACAAAGTCGATCAAACGATATGAACCGCCAAATGGAACCGCAGGCTTTGCGCGGTCTGCAGTAAGCGGCATCAAGCGCTTGCCCTCGCCACCAGCAAGAACAATGCTGAGCGGAAGTTGCAGTTTGGACATGGCTTAACGATAGCCTTTCACCCTTGTCGAAGGAAGAGGATTGCTTCAAATATGACCACGTTAAAGGTAGGAATTGTTACCAAGGAGTGGCCACCAGCTATTTATGGTGGCGCTGGGGTGCATGTTCTGCAGTTAACGCAAGCCCTTCGCACAATTAACAATGTTGAAGTAGATGTCCACTGCTTTGGTGGAAAGCGCGAGGATGCTTATGGCTACTCATTGCCAGCAGGTTTTGCTGATGCCAATCCAGCTGTTCAGGCATTAGCGATTGATCTTGAAATGGCAACTCATTTAGGAAATGTAGATGTTGTTCATTCACATACTTGGTATGCAAACATGGCAGGACATGTTGCTGCACTTCAACACGGAATCCCCCACATTGTTAGTGCGCACTCACTTGAACCATTGCGTCCTTGGAAAGCCGAACAATTAGGTGGCGGATACAGAATCTCTTCATGGGCAGAAAAAACCGCGTATGAAGCAGCAGCCGCCATCATCGCCGTCAGTGATGGAATGCGCGCAGATGTATTGAAGGCCTACCCTGCAATTGATCCCGCCAAGGTTGTAACTATTCGAAACGGCGTTGATACAAATAAGTTTGCTCCAAACCACGACGCATCAGTGCCAGAAAGTTTTGGAATTAACGGACCGTATGCAATCTTCGTTGGCCGCATTACCCGTCAAAAGGGTTTGGCTCACCTACTTCGCGCTTGGAAGGATGTTCCCGCTGAATACGGATTAGTTCTTGCAGCAGGAAGCCCAGATGAAGAAGGTATCGGCAACGAAGTTGCCGCATTAATCGCTGAATTACAACGCGAACGTAGCAACGTTTGGTGGATCAAAGATATGTTGCCGCACGACCAATTAACTGCAATGTTGACCGCTGCCGATCTATTTGTGTGTCCATCTATTTACGAACCACTGGGAATTGTGAACCTTGAAGCAATGGGCTGTGAAACAGCTGTCCTTGGATCACGCGTGGGCGGTATTCCCGAGGTTGTTGCAGATAAGGAAACCGGCGAGCTGGTTGATTACAATGGTGATGCAGCCCCATTTGAAAAAGCACTTACAGAATCAATTACCCGTTTGATGTCACAACCTGAACTGCTAAAGAAGTACGGCGCAGCTGGACGTGTTCGTGCTCAAAAACTATTTGATTGGGATGCGGTAGCTGCACTTACAGTCGACCTTTACCGTCGTGTGATTGCTTAAATGACCCGTAAATCACTGTTTAACTTTGTTTTAGTTGGAATCCTTTGGGGTATCCCATATCTTCTGATGAAGGTAGCTGTTGAGGATTTTCCACCTGCTGCAGTTGTTGCTGGTCGAACCTTAATTGGTGCATCAATTTTGATCCCGGTTGCTGTGTATCGAAAGACTTTTAAAGGCGCGGTACTTGGATTTAAGTACGTTGCTTTCTATGCGCTTATGGAAATGATCGGTCCGTGGATTCTGATCACAACTGCTGAACAAAAGATTGATTCAGGATTAGCAGGACTTTTGGTTTCAACAGTTCCGATCTTTGCCACAATCATTACCTCGCTACGCGGTGATCATTCGGTCTGGCAGTTCAAGCGCATTATCGGAATCGTTGTTGGATTTATTGGTTTGATCCTTGTTGTAGGAATCGAAAGTCTGTCAGGCAACAGCGATCCTCTGTCTATCGCAATGGTGATTCTTGCTGCGATGGGTTACTCGTACGCGGTAATCATGGTAACTTCAAACTTGCCATTGGTTGATGGAATTGCGATCAACGGATTGGCAATGGCAATTACATCCCTATTCTGGGCACCAGTTGCAATTGCTCAATGGCCATCAAGTATTTCCCTAAACTCAGCGCTGTCTTTGCTGGCACTTGGAGTATTCAGCACTGCATTCGCATTTATTGTGTTCTTTAAAGTGATGGCTGAAATTGGGCCTGCGCGAGGATCGCTAGTTACCTACTTAAACACTGCAATCGCAGTTGTATTGGGTGTAATTATCTTGAAGGAACCGCTAACTGTCGGAATAGTTGTTGGATTGCCGTTAGTGCTTGTTGGTTCTTACTTAGCTAGTCGCAAGAACTAACCCTTCTCGCCAAAACCTAACTTTGCAAGAAGTTTTGGATCCTTCTGCCATTCCTTTGAAACCTTAATGTGTAGACCTAAGAAGATCTTTGCTCCAAGTGCGCGCTCAATATCACCGCGTGCGCGGATTCCGATCTCCTTTAAGCGCTGACCCTGATGGCCCAGCAAAATCGCACGTTGGCTATCGCGTTCAACGTGAATTGTTGCGTGAACATCGTAGAAAGGGCGAGATCCCTTTTCTTCGCGCTCACCAAATTCATCAATCGTTACAACGATTGAATGGGGCAGCTCTTCGCGTACATCCTGCAAAGCTGCCTCGCGAATATATTCGCAGATCAACTGATCGATTGCTTGATCACTTGTTGTTCCTGCTGGGTAGTACTCGGGTCCTGCAGGCAGATTCTTGCCAATTAATTCATTGAGTAAATCAACTTGATCATGGATCGCTGCAGATACCGGAATGATTTCATCCCAAACAAAACCTTCGGCAATCTTCATAATTCCAAGTAAACGAACAGCCAGCTTTTCCTTAGCAATTAAATCCGTCTTAGTAATGACTGCAAACTTCTTGGCCTTTGGGTGCTTAGCAATTTCTTGAGCAATGAAGGTATCCCCTGCGCCAGATGTTTCATCAGCTGGAATACACATAATGACGATGTCGACAGAATCCATGCTCTGATCTACAACTTGATTAAGGCGCTGACCCAACAATGTCTTTGGCTTGTGAACACCAGGTGTATCTACAAGAACCGCCTGAAAGTTATCTCCATGAACAATTCCGCGAATCGCAGAACGTGTGGTGTTTGGGTGGTGTGAAGTAATTGCGATCTTGCTACCAACTAAAGCATTGATCAGAGTTGATTTACCAACGTTTGGGCGGCCAACAATGGCTACAAAGCCCGAACGGAATTCACTCATGGGCTTATTCTCTCACTAATTAACGCCGACAAACTCCACAGCATCTGCAACAGATGTAACGATTTCCGCGGCTCGTTCTCCGATTAATCGATGACACCCTTCACTTTGAGGTGAGTTAATGGGGCCTGGAATCGCCATTACCGGACGCAATAGTTCTGCAGCATCTCGAGCTGTGCGAAGTGAGCCGCTTCGAAATGCAGCTTCTACAACTAAGGTTGCTTTAGATAGGGCGGCAATTAATCGATTGCGAGTTAAGAATCTATTGGGAAGCGCCTTATGTCCTGGCATGAACTCAGTAATAATTGCACCGGATTCGCAGATTTCAGCAAATAAGCGAGCATTGCCTGCGGGGTAATTAATATCGATTCCAGATGCAACAACAGCAACTGTTACCCCTTCGGCGATCAGCGCGCCTTTGTGAGCATATGAATCAATCCCATAAGCACCGCCACTAACAATTCCCCATTCGCGATCTGCAAAACCTGCAGCGAAATCTCCTGCAATACGGGCCCCATAACTTGTTGGGTTACGAGTTCCAACGATGGCAAGAGATGGCATGTGGAGAGCAGCAATATTTCCGCGCATTATCAAAGCTATAGGTGGTGCTACCAAATCATTGAGTTGCGTAGGCCAATCTGAATCTAATGGTGTCAGAAGTCGGGCGTGATGTTCTGCAACTTTTGCAACAACCTGCTCGCCTGAATGAAGCTTTAATTCGGCAATTAACTTTTCATATTTTATGCTGTCGTAGCCATTGTTCATGAGCTTTTCATAAACATGTAGTGCGCCATTGCTATAGATCTCTTGAGACCAAAAGGTATGTCCGCCTTCAATTGCGCTAAATAACGCAGCACGTGCAATTAGTTCGTTCATGCCTCAACCTTTCCGCGCATGGTGTGCGCCGCATTTACATCCTCCATCGTCGGAATTAGATGCCCATTTAGATCGGCAAAGCTCCAACTGGTGCGGATAATTTTGTGCAATCCACGCGCAGTTATGTGTTCACGATCAAGTTCGTCATGCAGAAAATTCATCGCTGCTCGTTCTGGTTGAAACTCGGTACGCAGTGCACGTGCAGGTATTTGCGAGTTCAAACTCCATCCCATTCCTTCAAACCTTTTAGCAGCAATACTTCGAGCCTTTATTACCCGTTCGCGAATTACTGCACTTGATTCACCTAACTGAGTCTTTGCCATATCTACTCGGCCAACTGGTTCAACCTGCACACGCAAATCGATGCGATCCATTAATGGCCCAGATAGTTTTCCCAGATATCTGCGTACCTGTTGCGAAGTGCAAGTGCAGTTGCGACCTCGTCCAGTGAACTTTCCGCATGGACATGGATTTGCAGCAAGTACCAGCAGAAACTGTGCCGGAAAGGTTAAGTTGCCGATACTTCTAGCAATTGTGATGGTCCCTGATTCCAAAGGTTGACGCAGTGAATCCAAAACACCTGGGCCACATTCTGGAGCTTCATCTACAAATAGGACACCGTAATGCGCCAATGAACATGCACCAGGCTTAATTGCGTGCGATCCCCCGCCAACCATCGCAACTCGCGTTGTTGTGTGGTGCGGCGAAACAATTGGTGCAAGCAATGACAATGGTGATCGTTGCGTCAGTGTTCCAGCAATCGAATGCACCGCAGTAACTTCTAGGGCTTGTGCAATTGAAAGTGCAGGCATAATCGTTGGAATTCGTTCGGCGATCATTGTCTTTCCAGCACCTGGCGGGCCAATCAGCAAAATGTGATGGCCACCAACTGCTGCTATCTCTGCTGCTAATCGTGCAGCAGGTTGTCCTGCAACATCTGCAAAATCTAAGCGCTCATCACTGGGTTGCCACTGCAAATCAATCTGCTGTTCGATTTCGCGTTCACCGGTACGTAGCCAACGAAGTACCTGTTTCAAATGGTGCATCGGAACAATTTCCATACCTTGCATCAACTGCGCTTCTTCAACATTTGCCGCAGGTACAACAGCTGTCGTGACCCCTGCTTTAAATGCAGCCATCAACGCTGGTAATACTCCTCGAACCGAACGAATCTTTCCATCAAGTGAGAGTTCGCCCAGAAATACAACTTCAGATATTCGCTCTGTTGGAACTGTTTCATGGGCAGATAACAGCGCAATACAAATCGCTAAATCAAAGCTAGAACCACTCTTTGGTAACCAAGCAGGTGACAAGGAAACAGTTACCTTGCGATTGGGCCACACCTCGCCGCAGTTAACAATTGCACTTCGTACTCGATCGCGAGATTCCGATAATGCTGCATCAGGCAAGCCCAACAATGAATATCCTGGCAATCCATCTGCGATATCTACTTCAACTGTTACAACATGGCCATCAAGACCCAGCAAAGCAACTGATTGTGTAAGTGCCAGCGTCATAGCAAGTTAGCTCGGTATTCAATAGATGAACCACCATCTGCAGCTAGCAAAACCGCCGCTACATCTATTTGGTAATCACAGCCCAAGCAGCCATGGGTTGCTAGCCAAGCAAGTGCCAACCGTTGCATTCTGCGGGCTTTATCGCGATCAATAGCTTCAAAGGGATGGCCGAATGCAACAGAGCTTCTGGTTTTAACTTCGATAAAAGAAAACTTGCCCGATGGATTGAGCGCGACAATATCTATCTCGCCTTCGCGGATACGCCAATTTCTTTCAATGACTTCAATATCTTTGCGATGCAGAAAATCTACGACTAATTGTTCGCCAATAGCGCCAGTACTTTGATTGCTTTTTGTTTTCATGGTTGGGGACGATAAATACCCCCACCGATAACGCGTTACAACAGCTATTTACTTGTGGATTAGCGCCGCAACATTGGCAAAAGAGGTGCGGTGCTGCGCACAAGGGCCATGTTCATTCAGCGCTTTTGTGTGCGCTGCGGTGATGTATCCCTTATGTCCTGCAAATCCATACTGTGGAAACTCTGCATCCATTTCGCGCATGATGCGATCTCGAGTCACCTTTGCGATAACGGATGCTGCGCTGATCGAAACGACGACTTGGTCACCCTTCCACACTGCAAGGTTAGGAACTCCCAAACCTTCAATTGCATAACCATCCGTTAAAACATAGGCAGGTTCGATATTTAATCCCTGAACCGCGCGACGCATTCCATCAAGGTTTGCTGCATGAACACCGCGTTCATCAACTTCAGCTGCCGGAACAATCACGACACTTACAGATGCAGCAATTGATTGAATCAATTCAAAGACAGCATCACGTTTGCTTTCAGGGATTTCTTTGGAATCTCGCACAACTGCAAGCTCTGGTGCAAAGGGATCATGTAAAACAACTGAGGCAATTACTAGAGGGCCGGCACATGCACCACGACCTGCTTCATCTACACCTGCAATCGGTGCAATTCCAGCGTTGGTAAGAAGTTGTTCAATAACCTTCATGAGGTTACTTTTTTAATACATCCACTTTTGGAATATATGAAATATCTTTAAAGGGCCAGATGACAGCAACTACACGGCCAGTAACCTTTGAAAGCGGTACGAAGCCCTTGTTAATGTCCTCTTGGTGGTAGCGAGAATCAGCGCTTGCTCCGCGGTGATCTCCCATTACCCATAGCTTTCCTGCTGGAACAGTCACATCAAACTTCATTTCAGATGGCTTGTTTCCTGTGTAAATGTAAGGCTCAATTACTTCAACATCGTTGATAGTTAGATTGCCATCTTTTGTGCAACAAACAACATGATCGCCAGCAACACCAATGACGCGCTTAACTAAGTACTGCTTTGCAGGGTTTGGAAGAACTCCTACAGAAACTAGCGCGCTCTTAGCTTTTGCTACGTACTTGTTTGTTCCGTAATCAACAATTTCAGGAAGCCAATTGTTTGGATCGCGGAATACAACTACATCGCCACGATTAATTGATTTCGAAATAAAAGGAACCTTGTTAACAGCTACGCGATCTTTAATCTGCAAAGTATTTTCCATCGACCCTGAAGGGATGTAGAAAAACTGCACTAAGAAAGATTTAATTAATAGCGAAACAACAAGTGCTACAACAACCAGAACTGGGAGCTCCTTGAAGAGCGATCCCTTATTGCGCATTGAAGAGATTATTCAGCTTTTGGAGCTTCAGTTGCTTCTTCAGCAACCGCTTCAACTGCTGGCGCTTCAACAACTGCTTCAGCAACTGGTGCCTCAACTACTGCTTCTACAACTGGTGCCTCAACTACTGCTTCAACAACAGGCTCAGGAATAACAACTGGTTCTGGAGTAGAAAGAATTCCATCGCCGTAACCTTCGATGCCATCGCGCTTTTCGCGAATCTTTGCAGCCTTACCGCGAAGATCGCGTAGGTAGTAAAGCTTGGCGCGACGTACTTCGCCCTTCTTTACTAGCTCGATCTTTTCAATAACTGGAGTGTGAACTGGGAATGTACGCTCAACACCAACGCCGTATGAAACCTTACGGATTGTGAAAGTCTCGCGAACTCCATCACCTTGGCGACGGATAACGATTCCCTGGAAAACCTGAAGACGGCTCTTGTTACCTTCGATAACACGAACATGGATCTTGAGCTCATCACCAGCGCGGAACTGTGGGATGTCTTTGCGCAGCGAAGCTGCATCTACGGCGTCAAGAATGTTCATATTCGGATCCTTTTGTCATTTCTATTAAGCACGCGCTTTGGCGGTGCAGACTGCGTATCCTGCCATAAAAGAGGCCTTGAGCGTAAATCGAGGCTGGGCTACTGCGGGATCTGAGCGTTCAGCGCCTCAAATAGGTGGGGGCCAGCTGCGACGGTCAGATTGAGCCCATGCCAAGGGCGGGTCGTTACCGTCGCCCCAGCTTCGCGGGCGATCAGCTCGGCCGCAGCCAGATCCCACTCAAATAATCCAGTTTCGAAGTAGCCATCGACCAGACCTGTGGCCACATGGCAGATATCTGCTGCGGCAGATCCAATGCGGCGCAGATCGCGGATCTGAGGCAATAAGACATTCACAATCTTTAACTGCTCAATACGGTTCTTTACATCGTAGGCAAAACCAGAAGACAGAAGTGCGCGATTGAGTTCAACCGGGTTGTTGCATGCAATCTTCACATCATTAAGAAATGCTCCCCCACCCTTTGTTGCATGCCACGTTGAATTAACTGTTGGTGAATGAACTACACCAACCAAAGTTCCATTTTCATCCTTTGCTGCAATGCTGACTGCCCAACCAGGTAATCCATAGAAGTAATTAACGGTTCCGTCAACAGGATCAATCACCCAGGTAACACCGCTTTTGCTTTCACGTGATGCACCTTCTTCACCGATGATTCCATCATCTGGTCGTGCAGCCAAAATACTTTCAACAATTAATTTTTCAGATGCCATATCCATTTGTGTAGCGATATCAATGGCTGTTGATTTAACAGTTAGATCCCACGAAGCGGGACGATCTACTAAGAGATCACCAGCTTTTTTCGCAATCGTTAACGCTAAATCAAGTAATTGCTGGTTATCAGTCATGGTTGAAGTCTAACTTCTAGATAGACTCTTGCCTATGTTCTCGGCCTACTTAACCTTGTTTCGCACACCAGGTGCGCTGAGATTTTCAATTCCGGGCGTAATTGCGCGCATGCCAATTTCGATGGATTCACTTGCACTTATTTTCATAGTAGTTGCCGTTAGTGATTCTTATGCAATCGCAGGGGCACTAAGTGCTGTTGCATCTGTGACGATGGCGCTAGCAACCCCACATTGGTCGCGCGTTGCAGACCGCATAGGTCAAAGTGCAATGCTGGTGCGGGTTATTCCTATCAAGGTTGCCGCATTCATAACTTTCACATTTTTAGTACTTCAAGAAACGCCAACATGGACCTGGTTTGTTTCAATCATTATTGCTGAAGCATTCTCTGTTAATACTGGCGGATTGGTGCGACGTCGTTGGTTGCATATTCTCAGCCCCGATAAGACAACAACGGCTGAAGATGAAAGTGATCGTCACCTTGTAAATACTGCTTATTCTTTTGAAGCGCTGATGGATGAGGTCGTATTTATCCTTGGGCCAATCATCGTTACGGCATGTGCCACATCAATTGCACCTGCTGCCGGAGTTATTTCAGGAATCATCTTTGTTGTAATTGGATTTCCACTATTTGTTTCAGCAAAAGCAACAGAGCCCCCTGCTACTCCTAAGCGCCAAGTAGATCCTCATCCAGCGGTGATCCGAAATAAGCGGGTGCAAGCAGTTGTTTTAGCTACGACTTTGTTGGGTGGCTTTTTCGGCTCAATTGCAATCGTTACCGTCGCATTTGCCGAACATCGTGGGCATGAAGCGCAATCTGGAATTCTGCTTGCGATCTGGGCATTGGGCAGTGCAGTTGCTGCAATCGCTAACGGTGTAATCAAATGGAAGCTGCCAAGTGCGGCGCGATTCCTCATATTTTTATTTGCCTTGACGGTTTTATCAATTCCAATGTTGTTTGCACATTCAATTACATGGTTGGCGGTTGCGCTCTTTTTTAACGGATTTGCTATCGCGCCATTAGTTATTAACGCTTACGGTGTCGCAGAAGGTGCGGTTCCTGCAGAACAAATCACCGAAACTTTGACCTGGGTCGTCGCCGGAATGCCAATGGGCGGTGCAATTTCTAGCGCGCTTTCTGGCCAGATCATCGACAGATTCGGGGCTGACATTGCCTTTTGGGTACCGCTCGGATTCATGATCGCGGCATGCGCAGCCACGCTGCCGTACTTCAGCACTTATAAGGCCCTCATCGGCTACCCTCGTGCTCGTGACTGAGCTACGACTAAATGGAAAGACCGAAGATGGTCTGTACCTTTCATTACATGACAATGATGGCAATGAATTTACTGTCCGCGTAAGCGACACATTGCGTTCAACTGTAAATCAGCAACGATTGATGGCTGTTCCAGCAACAGATGAACCTTCAGTTTCAATCAAAGAGATTCAGCGACTACTGCGCGCAGGACAAACTGCAGATCAGATCGCTCGGGAAAATAATGTTTCAATCGAAAAGGTTGAACGATTTGCAAGTCCAATTCTTTCTGAACGTATCTACATCATTGATCAAGCTCAGCAGATCGCAGTTCGCAAAGAAGGCGGACGCGATGCAGTTACTTTGCTTGGCGTTGTAATTTCACGACTTGCACCACGCAATATTGATTCATCTGAATTGTCATGGGATACCTGGCGTTTAGAAGATGGCACCTGGACTATTGAATTGCATTACCCAAATAGCACTGGCGTCGGTATTGCACAGTGGAACTTTGATCCAACTCTTCGCACAGTTACATCTATGGATGAAAATGCACGTTGGATGATGGGTGATGAACCTGCTCCACGACAGTTGCCAACTCCAGGGTTAGTTCCAACAGAGGCTTCTCACCCCTCAGAACGTCGTGTTATCGATGTGTACAGCGAGTTCCGCAAGGAAGTTGCCGAAGAAGAACTTGAAGATATTGTTGAAGAGATCCGCGAAGTTCCACGCTTAGCAGTTATCCGCGAAGAGCCAGATGATGAGGCTTCACGCGATGGAATTACTGCGCGAGCAAAGGTTCCAAGCTGGGATGAAATTATGTTCGGTATTAAGCCTGAGGATAAGTAACTCATTAACTTAACGTTGTAGTTAGCAATCCAACCTGCGATTCAATATCGCTATCTCCACCATGATGCCCAACCATTGCACCTTCTTTATCTGCACGTTCGGCATCTAGAAGTACTAATCCCCCGCGTGCAATAGCGATAATTTCACCCATTCGATCAACCGCATCAGCACTGACATCAGCTCCAAATAAGTTGCTAGAAATAGCTTGTTCGCGGGTTAACACCAATGCTTTTTCTTGTAAGTACTCTTGCCATAATGAAGCAGCATCTGAACGTGCAGAGGGTGAATCATTTGTTAAATAGATATGTCGAGCACGTGGTTCACCAGCAACAACACTGACTCCTTCAAGAAGTGGGTTGTCCTGGCCGATCACAATCTTTTCTTCAACATTTACCATTCCGTGATCTGAAGTAATCCAGATACGTGTCCCCTTTGGAACCTCTTTCATTAATTGAGAAACCATCTGATCAATCATTGAAAGTGCAGCAATCCACTTATCGCTACCGACGCCATCTGAATGTCCTGCTGAATCCAAATCATTAACATACAAATATACAAATGATGGCGTTGCATGCAAGGCCGCTTTCGTTTCGCTTACTAAGTCTGGAACTACATTTGCACCCTTGTAATTAGCGCCGCGAAAAACTGCGCGAGTAAAACCAGAGTTTTCATAACGTTTTGCTGCTACATGTGTCACATTTATTCCGGCAGCTGCTGCGCGTTGAAATAAAGTTTCAACTGGTTGCCAATTTTCTGGATCAACTCGTTCATCCCACTTCAAGGCATTGAGCAAACGTCCACCACTGCGCGGAACCTGCACTGTGTATCCCAACATTCCATGTGCACCAGGCATTGCACCGGTTGTTAGCGTTGCAAGAGATGTAGCAGTCGTTGATGGAAACGCAGTCTGAATTAATCCATGATTAAACATTCGAGACATCGTTGGCATGACATCTGCGTATTGCACAAAAGTGTTGATACCAAAGCCATCGATTAAAAAAAGTAGCTCTCGTCCATTTGGTGAGACCCCAATATTTAAGTGATCAACTGCACTTTCCAACCCAAGCGAGGAAAACAGCGACGGGGTTATCTGGGACAAATGCACCTGCTTATTCTCCCACGACGGTGCACTAGAGTTTGCGTATGGAAAAAGCGATCAAATTATCTGCTGAAGTCGAAGCTGCGCTAAAGGCGGGCAAGCCAATTGTTGCCCTTGAGTCAACAATAATCAGTCACGGACTTCCGCGTCCTTCCAATCTAGAGGTCGCCCTGGAATGTGAACGCATAGTTCGCGATGCAGGCGCAGTCCCAGCAACTATCGCTTTGCTAGATGGAAAGATTTTGGTCGGCCTAGAGCGCGCAGAGCTTGAAGCTATCGCTAACCGTGATGACATTTCAAAAGCTTCGATTCGCGATTTAGCGATCATCGTTGCGCAAGGAAAGAGCGCTGCTACAACAGTTGCGGCAACAGCGCACATCGCAGCACTTGCCGGGATTCATATCTTCGCAACTGGTGGCCTTGGTGGAGTTCACCGTGGCGCTAATGAATCCTTTGATGAGTCTGCGGATCTAACCGCGCTAGCAAATGTTGACATGACCATGATCTGCGCTGGCGTGAAATCAATCTTGGATGTTCCTGCAACATTAGAGCGTTTAGAAACTTTGGCGATCACCTTAGTTGGCTACAAGACAAACGCATTCCCTGGTTTCTACCTAACAGATTCTGGTTTTACTCTGGAACACCGCGTTGAATCACCTGCTGAAATTGCTGAAATCATCAAGGCTCGGGAATCTGTTGGAACTTTAACTAAGGCGTTAGTCGTTGCTAATCCAGTTGAAAAAGAGATGGACAAGGCTCGTCACGACGAGATCTTGGCTTCAGGTTTGGCGAAGGCTGAAAAGGAAGGAATTACAGGTAAAGCCGTTACTCCATTCTTGCTCGAGCACTTCCACACAACTTCAAAGGGTGAATCTCTTGCGATCAATACAGAGATCATTAAAGCCAACTGCTTGTTAGCTGCACAGATCGCGGTAGCTTTGTAATGAAAAAGATTCTTTGTATCGGTGATTTAGCACTTGATGTTATTTCTCAGTTAAAAGAGCCAATTAATTACGGCAATGACACTGCAAGCAAGATTTCTAGCCACCCTGGTGGACAGGCAGCCAATGTTGCAACATGGATTACACGTACAAACTCAAAGTCTCATCTAGTCGCACGTACAGGAAATGATCCAGTTGGCTTTGCACTTATTTCTGATCTTGATAAGTACGGCGTAGAACACCTCAATTTGATGCATAGCGGACGCCCAACTGGCGTTGTTGTGATCTTGGTTGATGCCAATGGTGAGCGCACAATGTTTCCAGACAACGGCGCAAACGCTGATCTAGAGGTAAGCGACCTTCCATCACTTGATGACATCGATGGTGTTTATCTTTCAGGGTACGCATTACTTGATTTCCGTAGTCGCGATGCCGTTCTTGCGATGATTAAGAAGATTAAAGATGCAGGAAAGCCAATTTACTTTGACCCAACAACAACAGGTGCCCTAAAGGTTGTGTCCCTTGAAGAAGCTCTTTCATGGGTTTCAATGATGGATGGAATTCTTCTAAACAGCGAAGAGGCTTTGTATCTCGGTAATTCTAAGGATTTAGCCGAGGCAGAAGGCAATCTTAAAAAGTACACACCCCTTGTAGTTATCAAACTTGGCTCGAAGGGTGCGATGGCGGTTAATGGAAATGAATCCGCCAAGGTGCCAGCGGTCACAACAAATGTTGTCGATACGACAGGTGCGGGAGATTCATTTGCCGCTGGATTTATTCCAAAGTGGCTTGAAACAAATGATTTAACTCAGGCTTTAACCGCTGGCGCATCGCTAGCTGCGAAGTGTGTTTCATCCGTTGGGGCGCGCCCTCCCCTAAATTAAGGCTGACTCTTGGCAGAATGCCCCAATGGCAACTGCGAAGACTCCCGCGAAATCTGCGGCAAAGGGTAAGAAACCTGCTGGACCAAAGCCCGGCGAATACCCTGGAAAGATCGTTGATATCGATGTTTCAAAAGAGGTTTCAGAATCTTTTCTTGAGTATGCGTACTCAGTAATTTACTCACGTGCTCTTCCTGATGCACGTGATGGTCTAAAGCCGGTTCACCGTCGCATCCTTCATCAGATGGCAGATATGGGTCTTCGCCCAGAGCGCGGACATGTAAAGAGCGCACGTGTTGTTGGTGAAGTAATGGGTAAGTTGCACCCGCACGGCGATGGTGCAATTTATGACGCACTTGTTCGTATGGCACAGAGTTTTTCTATGGGTCTGCCATTAATTGATGGTCACGGAAACTTCGGTTCATTAGATGCTGGTCCTGCAGCGATGCGTTACACCGAAGCACGTTTGGCACCAGCTGCAATGTCTATGGTCGCAGAAGCTGATGAAGACACTGTTGATTTTGGTCCAAACTACGACGGACAGCTTTCAGAGCCTGTTGTTCTTCCTGCGGCATATCCAAACCTGCTTGTAAATGGTGGTTCAGGTATCGCAGTTGGTATGGCGACAAATATGGCACCACACAACTTGGGCGAAGTTATCGCTGCAACTAAGTTTCTGATTGAAAACCCAACTGCAACTGTTAAGCAGTTGATGAAGTTTGTTCCTGGTCCAGATTTCCCAACAGGTGGAGAAATCGTTGGACTAGATGGTGTTCGCGAGGCGTACTCGACAGGTAAGGGATCCTTCAAGGTTCGTGCAACTGTTGAGATTGAAAAGGTGACATCTCGCAAGATGGGTATCGTCATCAAGGAGCTTCCTTACACAATCGGACCTGAAAAGGTTGTTGAACGCATTGCGGCCCTTGTAAAGGCTAAGAAGATTCAGGGAATTAGCGACATCGTTGATCTATCTGATGGCCAGACAGGCACAAACGTAGTTATTGAGATTAAAAATGGCTTCGAACCAGAAGAGGTTCTAGAAAAGTTATATGCATTAACTCCAATGGAGGATGCATTTGCTATCAACGCCGTTGCATTGGTGAAGGGCAAGCCTCAAACACTTGGCCTAAAAGAACTTCTACGCGTATTTATCGATCACCGTATTGAAGTTGTTCGTCGTCGTTCAGAGTTCCGTAAAGCAAAGGCTGAAGCGCGTCTTGGTCTCGTTGATGGATTGCTGAAGGCGATTATCGATATCGATAAGGTCATCAAGATTATTCGCGGCAGTGATGATGCATCACAAGCCAAGGAAAAGCTGATCAAGGACTTTAAGTTAAATGATGAGCAGGCAACATATATCTTGGATATGCCTCTTCGTCGACTAACAAAGATGAGCAAGATTGAACTTGAAACTGAGCAAAAGGAACTTAAGGCAACAATCGCTGAGCTAACAAAGTTACTCAAGAGCGAAGATGCGATTAAGGCTCAGGTTGCAACCGAGTTAACAGCGGTTGGAAAGTCATTTGCTACTCCTCGTCGTACGCGAATTGGTGCTGCTTAAACCCAGCCGATAGACTTGGGTGTGATTTCAACTCAAGCCCTCGAATTACGTGCAGGTGCTCGCCTTCTTGTTAAAGGCGTAACTGTTCGTATCAATAGCGGCGACCGTATTGGTTTTGTTGGTCGTAACGGTGCTGGTAAATCAACCCTTGCAAAGGTCCTTGCTGGTGAAACTATGCCTGCAGGTGGCGCAGTAAATCGCACAGGAAAAATCGGATACCTGCCACAGGATCCACGTACTGGTGATGAACCAGGAACTGTTATTGATCGCATTCTTTCCGCACGTGACCTTGATCAGATCGCATCACGTATGCGCGCTGTTGAAGAAGAAATGGCAACTGCGCAAGATGAAGCACTTGAAAAGGCGATGGATCGTTACACACGTGTTGAAGCAGAGTTCTCTGCTGCAGGTGGTTATGCAGCAACCGCTGAAGCGGAAGCGATTGCGACTTCACTTGGAGTGTCAGAAGCTGTTTTTGGAAATGAACTTTCAACACTTTCTGGTGGTCAACGCCGTCGTATCGAATTAGCGCGCATTCTCTTTAGCGGCGCAGAGACCCTGTTGCTGGATGAGCCAACAAACCACTTGGATGCTGATTCCATTATGTGGCTTCGCGAGTTCTTGTCCAAGTACTCAGGTGGACTAGTAATCATTTCCCACGATGTGAACTTGATTGAAACCGTTGTAAACAAGGTGTTCTACTTAGATGCGAACCGAAACTGCATCGATGTATACAACCTTGGCTGGAAGGCCTACCTATTGCAGCGCGAGCAGGATGAGCATCGCCGAAAGAAGGAGCGCGCTAACGCAGAAAAACGTGCAGAGATTTTGCAGAAGCAGGGCGAAAAGATGCGCGCAAAGGCATCGAAGGCAACAGCTGCACAAGGAATGTTGCGTCGTGCTGAAAAGCTTCGCAGCGGTCTGGATGATGTTCGAGTCGCCGACAAGGTCGCAAAGCTTCGCTTCCCAACCCCTGCCCCATGCGGAAAGACTCCACTATCTGGCGAAGAGCTTTCAAAGAACTACGGATCACTTGAAATCTTTACAGATGTTTCTTGTGTGATTGATAAGGGAACACGTGTTGTAATCCTTGGTCTTAACGGTGCAGGAAAGACAACACTTCTTAGAATTCTTGCTGGTGAACTTGAATCAGATACTGGAAAAGTTGAACATGGTCACGGTTTAAAGATCGGTTACTACGCCCAGGAACATGAATCACTTGATTTCGAGCGCACAATTCTTGAGAACATGATGTCTGCTACCCCAGATATCCGCGAGCCTGAAGCCCGCAACACATTGGGTTCATTCCTATTTGTTGGCGATGATGTTCATAAGCCGGTAAAGGTTTTATCTGGTGGAGAAAGAACTCGTTTAGCACTTGCTGTTCTCGTTGTCTCTGCAGCAAATGTTTTGTTGCTTGATGAGCCAACAAACAACTTGGACCCAGCATCTCGCGCTGAAATTCTTGGTGCGTTATCTGAATACCAAGGCTCTGTCATCATGGTTTCTCACGATGAGGGTGCAGTGCAGGCTCTAAAGCCAGAGCGCGTTATCTTGTTGCCAGATGGCGATGAGGATCTATGGAAAGACGAGTACTTCGATCTAGTTTCGATCGATTAAAACTTAAGCGTCGATGTGCTCGCGATCGATTTCAGCGTTCGCAATAAATTCCTTACGTGGTGCAACATCGCTACCCATCAACAGCTCAAACATCGCCTCTGAAGCTGCTGCATCTGAAACGGTGATGCGGCGCAAGGTACGAGCATCTGGATCCATTGTTGTCTCGCGAAGCTGATCTGCATCCATTTCGCCAAGGCCTTTGTAACGCTGAATTGGCTCCTTCCAGCGCTTTCCATCCTTCTTCAAATCTGCAGTTACTTTCTTCATCTCATCATCACTGTATGTGTAGATGTAATTACCCTTCTTTCCTCCCCCGCCAACAACTTCGATGCGGTGTAGAGGTGGAATCGCAGCAAATACGCGGCCTGAATCAATCAGAGGGCGCATGTAGCGATACATAAGGGTTAGTAGCAAACAACGAATATGTGCACCATCGACGTCAGCATCTGACATCAAGATAATGCGACCGTAACGAGCCTCATCTAATTCAAATGATTTTCCAGAACCCGCACCGATTACCTGAATAATCGAACCGCATTCTTTGTCTTCTAGCATCTGAGAAAGTGATGCCTTCTGAACATTCAAAATCTTTCCGCGAATAGGCAAGATCGCTTGGAACTCGCTATTACGCGCAGCCTTGGTGGTACCAAGTGCTGAGTCACCTTCTACGATGAACAATTCAGTACGTGTTACATCCTCTGAGCGGCAATCTGAGAGCTTTGTAGGCAGCGATGAGGATTCCAATGCGTTCTTACGACGCTGTAGATCCTTGTGGGCACGTGCGCTAATACGCGTACGCGATGCAGCTGCAATCTTTTCTAGAACAAGGCGACCATTTGCCTTATCAATGCGCTTTGAAGTGTTGAAGTACTCCTTCATCTTTTCTGCAACAACTGCAGAAACAATGCGAGTAGCAGCAGCCGTTCCTAGAACTTCCTTTGTCTGTCCTTCAAACTGTGGCTCAGACATACGAACAGTTACAACAGCAGTTAAACCTTCAAGAACATCGTCCTTGATGACATCAATTTCCTTGTTAGCCAAAGTCTTCGTCGAACGAAGCGCTTCATTAACAACCTTGATCAAGGCACGTTCAAAACCAACTACGTGGGTTCCGCCCTTAGGTGTTGCAATGATGTTTACAAATGAACGCTGAGTGGTCTCAAAACCATTGCCCCACTTCATTGCGATATCAACTTCCATATCGCGCTCTACCTCAGTAGAAACCATATGACCCTTGTCATCTAGAACAGGAACAGTCTCCTGGTAGTGACCAGTACCGTAAATACGAATTACATCGCCGACAGGTTCATCTGGCTGCAGGTAATTACAGTATTCAGTAATTCCGCTCTTATGGAAGAAAGTCTCTGAAGTCTTAGTCTTTGTGCGATTGTCATTAACAATCAACGTCAATCCTGGAACAAGATATGAAGTCTGACGTGCGCGTGCGTAGATATCTTCTAGATCAAGCTCTGCTTCCTTTAGGAAGATCTGGCGATCGCTCCACCACTTAATACGTGTTCCAGTTACCTTTGATGAAATCTTTCCGATTACACGCAAACCTGATTTTGGTTCGAATGGTGCCTTTGGACCATCGCCATCAAAAATACCTGCGGTTCCGCGCTGGAATGACATCCAGTAAATCTTTCCATCGCGATCAACTTCAACATCAAGACGTGAAGCAAGTGCGTTTACAACTGATGCACCAACACCGTGCAAACCACCCGAAGCTGCATATGATCCGCCGCCGAACTTTCCACCAGCGTGAAGCTTGGTAAGAACTACCTCAACACCTGTTAATCCTGTTTTTGGTTCCTTATCAACTGGAATGCCGCGACCATCATCATGAACTTCAACAGATCCATCGGCTTCAAGATTAATTTCGATCTTCTTGCAATGACCTGCAAGTGACTCATCTACAGAGTTATCGATGATTTCCCATAAGCAGTGCATGAGGCCGCGTGAATCGGTTGAACCGATGTACATACCTGGGCGCTTGCGAACTGCATCGAGGCCTTCGAGGACCGCTAAATCCTTTGCGGTATAACTATCTTGCGAAGGGGTCGCAACTGCATCTTTCTCGGCCATGGGGCGAAAGATTATCTGCCTCACCCCATTTTTCAGCGTAAGCGCGCCGAATAGGTCTCAGATATTGAAATTTGTCGACTCTCAGCGTTAAATCAGTGTTAATTAAGTAAAAAAGATAAATATTAACGAGCGGGGAATAAAAATATGTGGTTTCCTGTTCCACTAACAGGAAAGAAAAACTAAGTACCTAGCGAGACGGAGAGAGATATGTCAGAACAGATGTTGCTTGAATCAGTACCTCTTAACGCCCTAGATCGTTGCGATCGCTGTGGAGCCCAGGCTTACGTGCGCGCAGTGCTACTTAATGGCGGAGAGCTCATGTTCTGCGCACACCACGGCAAGGAATACGCTGAGAAGCTAAAGCCACTTGCTGCAAAGATTCAAGATGAGACAGAAAAGCTGATTGAATCTAAAAACTAATTATTTTTGATCGAGAAAGCCCTTATGCGAACCATCGCAGAAGGGCTTTTCTTGTGAGTGGCCACAGCCACAAAACTTTGGATTTTCAATGGTTTCAATGACATTGCCTTCAGAATCAACAATGTCAACCGTTCCAGTTAAGCGAATAGATCCACTCTTTGGATTAATGAAAACCTTTGGGTTTGTCATTTTTAATCTAGGTAGTCGCGAAGTACCTGGCTACGTGATGGGTGACGAAGCTTCGACATGGTCTTAGATTCAATCTGACGAATACGTTCACGAGTAACTCCGTAAACCTTTCCGATCTCATCAAGTGTCTTTGGCTGTCCATCTGTTAAACCAAATCGCATTGCAACTACGCCTGCTTCACGTTCTGACAAAGTATCAAGAACTGAATGCAGCTGCTCTTGTAGCAATGTGAATGAAACTGCATCAGCAGGAACAACCGCTTCAGAGTCTTCAATCAAATCACCAAATTCGGAATCTCCTTCTTCACCAAGTGGTGTGTGAAGCGAGATTGGCTCGCGGCCGTACTTCTGAACCTCAACAACCTTTTCAGGTGTCATATCGAGTTCTTTAGCGAGCTCTTCTGGGGTCGGTTCGCGACCAAGATCCTGAAGCATCTGGCGCTGAACACGTGCCAACTTATTAATAACTTCAACCATGTGAACAGGGATACGGATCGTACGAGCCTGGTCAGCCATCGCACGTGTAATCGCCTGGCGAATCCACCATGTTGCATATGTCGAGAACTTGTAACCCTTTGTGTAGTCGAACTTCTCAACTGCACGGATAAGACCCAAGTTACCTTCCTGGATCAAGTCCAAGAACAACATTCCACGACCGGTGTAACGCTTTGCAAGTGAAACTACAAGACGAAGGTTTGCTTCGAGCAAGTGGTTCTTTGCGCGCTTTCCATCTTCAACTAGCCATTCAAGTTCGCGCTTTAACTTCTTTTCAATCTTCTTATCGTGCTTCAACTTCTCTTCTGCGAAAAGACCAACTTCTACGCGTGTAGCAAGCTCAACTTCAAGCTCTGCGTTCAATAGCGCTACGCGGCCGATCTGCTTCAGGTAATCCTTTACAGGGTCTGCGGTAGCACCAGCTGTCATAACAGTCTGTGCAGGTGCGTCATCCTCTTCAGATGCCTTTAATGTAAAGGCGTTCTCTTCATTACCTTGATTTGCATCCTCTGCTGAAAGATCTACAACGCGAGGCTGATTTCCCTTATCTTCTTCCTCGCTGTCGATGATCTCAACAACTTCCTTGATAAGAGTTTCAACATCCTCTAGGTCAACCTCTTCAAGTTCAACCTCTTCGCCATCGATCTTTGCAACAGTTGCTTTGCCAGTTTTTGCATCAACCTTTGGTGCAGGTGCTGCAGCTACAACTGGTTCTGGCTTTGGTGCGATTAATTCGTATTCAGCCTTCTTAAGAATACGTGAAGGTGAACCAAGTCCTGCTTTGCGAAGTTTTTCCACCATAAGCGGAACATCACTTGCGAGCGCGCGTGCTTCATCAACTAAATCCTTGTCAACCTTCTTAGGAATTCGGTTGATTGATGTGACGCCACGTGATTCAAGCTCTGCAAGAACTTCATTTTGGCGAAGCACAGCGTTCTTTGCATCAACAATCTGCTGAACATCTTTTGCAGTTAAATCTTTTTTAAGTTCGATCTTCTTTGCAGGTGCAGCCTTCTTAACGGGCGCTGCTGCTTTCTTTACAGGTGCAGCTGCTTTCTTCACAGGTGCAGCTTTTTTAACCGCCGCCTTTTTTACTGGCGCAGCTTTCTTCGCAGGAGCGGCTTTCTTAGCTACAGCTTTCTTTACAGGTGCTGCCTTTTTGGCAGGTGCTGCTTTTTTCGCTGGTGCTTTCTTGGCGACAGGTGCTTCTTTTGCGGAAGTCTTGGCCTTCACCTTGTTTTTGAGCGCACTAAATACAGCCACAATTGTCCTTTGATTTGTTTCAGCGAATCCGCTGAAGCGATGGCTATATTATAATTTGTCCACAGGGGTAAATGCACATCCAAAAACGCCATTTGGCACCTTATTTAGAGAGTTTTATTGCCTCTCGAATCACATTTCCCACACTCTCAACCTCAACTAGAAAGCCATCATGGCCAAATGGGCTTGAAATGGTGACCAATGGGGCCGCTGCAGGGGCTAATTCGGCGATTTCAGCCTGTAGGCGAGGTGGGAATAAGCGATCTGTATCAATCGACACCGCGACCACAGGAATCGTGATCGAAGCCAGCGCTTCGGCAACTCCCCCACGATCTCGCCCAATGTCATGGCTATTCATCGCCTCTGTCAGGGCGATGTAGGTGTTGGCATCAAAACGGTTAGCCAACTTATTGGCCTGGTGATCTAGGTAGGACTCAACTGCGTAGCGACCGGTGTCATCTCCCTGTAATTGGCGACCAAAACGGATATCCATCTCGGCTTCAGTTCGATAGGTCAGGTGTGCAATTCGGCGGGCAATTCCCATTCCCTCATCGGGGCCAACCTCTTGCTCGTAATAATCACCTTTATTGAAATGTGGGTCAGATTTAATAGCGCGAATTTGAATCGATGCAGTTCCGATTTGATCACCAGTTGCAACTGCAGATGATCCGATGGTGCAGATTGCACCAACTCGTTCTGGAAGTTGAACCGCCCATTCCAAAGCGCGCATTCCTCCCAGCGAAGGCCCAACAGCTAACTTATATTTTTCAATTCCGATCGCATTTGAAAATGCAACTTCAGCTGCAACCATGTCGCGGATTGTTAATGCAGGAAAACGCGATCCCCATCGCTTTCCATCAGGTGCAATTGATGATGGCCCAGTTGAACCCTGACATCCACCAATCACATTAGGGCAGACAACAAAATACTTATCTGTATCAAAGGGTAAACCTGGACCAACCATTGATGGCCACCAACCAGGAACATCTGACCAACCGGTCATCGCATGGTTAACTAAAATCGCATTATCTTTTGCAGCGTTTAATGTGCCCCATGTTTGATAAGCGATGGTGACATCAGGCAGAGTTTCGCCATTTTCTAAAAGCACGAATCCGATCTTGATGAACTTTCGTTCACCCGGATCATGAGCTTCTAGCCATGCACCTGTTACTGCCATGAAATAAATATCCCTACCCTGCGCTTGCCACATAGTGGCCTGTTCGTCACCCGGAGCACCCCGCCGCGGTGGAGGGTTGCCGCCTACTAAGCCGGGGCTAATACGTAGGACTCGTGAACGGTGTAATTCTAGCGACTACGCCTCGAAAATCCCAGCCGTCACCTTTGGGTGCAGTTCAACCCGCATTGCAGCAAAAGCAGCGGCGGGCCAGCCTGATCCAAAGACTCGGCGCAGCAAAGTGGTCAATGAATACTTTGGATCATCGGCAGTTGCTCGATCCAGTGCACGATATGCAAGCTCTGAATCCCCGCGTTCATACGCCAATGTGGCAAATAAACAAGCAACTGGTGCAACAAATCCTGTTGGTGCAATGCGCAATAAGTAAAGCCACATATTCCAATAGATATCAAAGGTTTTTGCATTGTGGGTTCCTAAAGCAAAATCACGAACTTGGATGTCACTAAGACGACCTAATACCTGAGAGATTAACTCGATGTCGCATTGGTATCCGCGATCGGCAAACTGCATTGATAGATCAATGACAGCTGTCGCACCATCACGTTGCAACAAATTCAAATCCGTCGTATCCGGTGTCAACGCAAATGTATTTACCGATTCAATGAATTCAGCGTCGGCAGAAAGTGGCAGTGGTGTGATGCTTACATACATGTTTTCTGTTGTCATGGATCCTTATCCTTTGAAATGAGTAGGGGCTTGAACGATGGTGATTGCTGCGACGGTGATTTTTTTAACGGTGCCTGAAACTGCACGGGCTTCTGCGTTATGTGTGTAGGTGCCGTTCCAGGTAGTCAGTAATGTGACGACATAATTTCCGGGCTTTGCATAGGTGTGATGAATTGGTCCAGTTGGATAGGGAGCACCGTTTTCTGTTGTGGCATAAACGCTGCCATCGCCAAAGCTCCACACAAAGGAAGGTCGCAGCGCAACATCTACAACTTCACCGATTATGTCGACCCGGCTTTGAAACAGTGTTGGAAGATCGCACCAGAAATACACGGGAACATTTACAAGTGGTTCGAATTCGGGTTGATACGCCACCCCTGCGGTTGGAACCATCTTTGTTAACTTGTCGCTCAAATTAACCTTTGTCACGGCCTTCTTAATCCGCGGCTTATAAGTGCGCTTAACGGTTGGTTTTACTACAACTGGTTTTGGCTTTGCCGGTGGGAAAAATAAGGGCACAGCCTTTGGTTTTGGCTTTGCCTTAACAACCGGCTTCTTGGGAGCTTGGGCAATTGTTTTCTTTACCGATGTATTGCCTTTGCGGGCTTCGATAATGATTTGGTTGTTATCGGTGTAAACATTGACGCATGCGGTTTCCTGGCAGGGATCTGCAGCTGCCGCTGGCACAGATGAAATAACCATTAAAACCGCAAGCAATATGGCGAACATGTGCGGCACCATAAATTGAGACACCGACCGTAGTGACAATCACAGCGCTAACTGTGGATAGTTGTGACAGGCTACGAACATGGCGGCGCGCGATGGTGATGGATGGGTTGAATGCGCCTGCGGAAATAAGCACTGGGGCCTCAATGGTGCAGCTGGAATTTTGATTGTGCGCGAACATGAAATTTTGTTACAACATCGAGCGCCTTGGGTTCATAACGGAGATACGTGGGGAATTCCAGGTGGTGCACGTGATTCGCATGAATCTACGGTTGAAGGCGCATTTCGCGAAGCGGTTGAAGAGACCGGCATTGATACCGAACTACTGACAGTGCTTCACACCTTTACCGATAACCATGGTGATTGGAAGTACGAAACCGTTATTGCTCGTGCATCAGATGGCTTAATTGCTCATGAAGTAAATGATGAATCCCACGAAGTTCGTTGGGTTGATATTGAAACAGTTACCGAACTACCACTGCATCCAGGTTTTGCGCGGTCCTGGCCTGAATTAAAGGCTCTCCTTCAATCGCTTTAAAGAGTCACGAACAATTGCAGCATCAGATGTGCGCCACAGTGGGGGCATTGAATTAAGTAAAACGCTTCCATAGCGCTTGGTCACAATACGCGAATCCAGAATTGCAACTACTCCCCGATCATCAACAGATCGGATCAAACGACCAGTGCCCTGCGCTAATAACAGCGCCGCACGAGGCAATGAAACCTGCATAAAACCACTGCCGCCCTTTGCATCTGCTTGTGCAGCACGTGCGCTCATAACTGGCTCATCTGGACGAGGAAATGGAATTCGATCGATCGCAACCAAAATACAACTATTGCCCGGAACATCTACACCCTGCCACAACGACATCGTGCCGATTAAGACTGAAGTTTCATCCTTTGCAAAACGCGAAACCAGCGGCCCGACTGCATCTCCGCGCTTTTGCGTGATGATCTTTATCGGAAGCTCTGCCAAAACATTTCGTAGATGCGCATCTGCTGCCTCTACCCCGCGCCATGATGAAAACAACGCCAGTGTGCGTCCACCGGCAGCATCAATTAACTCGCCAAGCTCTGTAAGTACTTCCTGACTTGGACCATCACGACCTGGTTCTGGCAAATGCTTAGGCATGTACAAAACACCTTGATTTGCAAAATCAAATGGGCTACCGACATCGAGCATTTGAAGATTTGCAGGATCTACTTCGCCCTCTTTAACTTCAGCGCTCATTTCTTCATTAACTAAGAAACCAATGCTCTTTGCCATCGCATCAAAGCCATTGCCTACAGTTAGCGTTGCAGATGTCGCAATAACAGGAGTCTGGGTCAGCATGTTCTCGCGCAAAACATCAGATACAGATAGCGGAGCTAAATACAGCGTTGAAAATGTTGGTTCATACCAAAGAACTAAACCATCGCCCATCTTCAGCAAGGTTGTGGCCGTTGTTGCAATTTCCGTCACCGCACCCTTTACCCGCGCGCGTTCTGCTAAAACATCGGTATCGATAATTTCATCATCTGCCGACATAGACTGAACGATCGCCTTAGAAGCTTCCATAACTTTACGTACTGAAAATTCAAGTGATTGTGGAATCTCTTCCAGTCGACCTTGAGATGAGAAATCGCCCTTAATATCTTCGCCGTAATCAACCATAGATTCGTGAAAATCATTTGCTGCTTTATGGAAGGCATCTGAAAGCTTGTCCGGCATGAACTTTCGGGCCATTGCTGCAGCCCGCAAAACGCGATTTGAAGTTAGTTCATCAGTTACCGCTTGAGTCGCGCGATCCATGAACTCGTGTGCCTCATCCAAGATAATGCAATCGCGATCAGGCAAGATCGGGTGTGAATCCACAATTTCAATTGCAAGCAAGGTGTGGTTTGTGACAACGATATCTGCCGTCTGCGCTTTCGCCTTTGCGTTAGCGGCAAAGCACTGTGAGCCAAAGGCGCACACATCTGCGCCAACACATTCGCGACCTGATGTGCTGTTTGCTGCCCATACTCTGCGATCTACTTCTGGTGCATCATCGCGGTCCCCTGAAACTCCAGGTGTCTTTGCCCAAGCAATTAAACGCTTCGCATCTTTTTCAAGGGATGACACCTCCATGACCAATTCAGTGTCAGGGTCTACATCTTCACTGTTCATCTTTTGCAGACAAACATAATTTCCAACGCCTTTATAAATTGCGTAGGAAATATCGCGGCCTAGCTCTTTTTCCAATGCCGGCACAACGGCAGGTAGGTCACGATCTACTAACTGACGTTGTAAAGCGATTGTTGCTGTTGCAACTAATACTTTTCGACCATGCACGATTCCGGGAATTAAGTACGCCAGAGATTTACCGGTACCTGTGCCTGCTTGAACCATCAGGTGATGACGATTAGTTAATGCATTTGCAACCGCTTCAGCCATTTCAATCTGACCTTCACGCGGCTTTCCGCCAATTGCTTCTACGGCAACATCCAGTGCACGACGCACCTTTGCTGACATATCGCTCATTAAAGAGCCATCAAATCCATAAACTCATTTACAGGTGTGGATGAAAGCTTGTCGTAATCAAGACATAGATCAATGATCTTCTTCTGCTTATCTGCATCATAAATACGAGCCAGATTTGTCTTGTACTTTTCGATTAACAGCGGAATACCTTCAACGCGGCGACGTGCATGGCCGATTGGGTACTCAACAGCAACCTCGTCAAAGCTGCTGCCATCATTGAATTCAACTGTTATTGCGTTAGCAATCGAACGCTTTTCTGGGTCGTGATAATCAGCTGTGTAGCTAGTGTCTTCAACGCAGACAATCTTTTCGCGCAATGCATCGATACGTGGATCTGAAGCGATGTCATCCTCGTAATCACGAGCTGTTAGGCGACCGAAAATAAATGGCACAGCAGTCATGTACTGAATGCAGTGATCGCGGTCTGCTGGGTTATTCAGCGGACCCTTCTTATCAATAATTCGAATACATGCCTCGTGGGTACGAATCGTGACCTTCTTGATGTCATCTGATGTTTTACCCGCTGCTTGCATCTGCTTGTAAATTGTCATCGCTGCTTCAACACCAGTTTGTGAGTGGAATTCAGCAGGGAATGAGATCTTGAACAAAACATTTTCCATTACATATGAACCGTACTGGCGCTGGAACTTAAATGGATTTCCCTTGAAGGAAACATCGTAGAAGCCCCAAGTCTTTGCAGTCAGCGCTGATGGATAACCCATCTCGCCAGTCTGTGCGATTAAGGCAAGACGCACTGCACGTGATGTTGCATCTCCGGCAGCCCATGATTTGCGTGAACCTGCGTTTGGAAAGTGACGATATGTACGAAGTGATTGACCATCAACCCATGCAAGTGAAACAGCGGCAAGTGCTTGATCGCGAGTTAAGCCCATCATCTGTGCAACGACAGCCGTAGATGCAACCTTGACCAAAACTACGTGGTCTAGACCAACCTTGTTAAATGAGTTTTCAAGTGCAATACAGCCTTGAATCTCATGTGCTTTAACCATTGCAGTCAGTACATCTTTAACAGTGAACTTCTTATCTGTTGTACGAGACAACCAATCAGCTGTTGCAAGGATTGCACCTAAGTTATCTGAAGGGTGTCCCCATTCAGCAGCAAGCCAAGTGTCATTGAAATCTAACCAACGAATCATCGCGCCGATATTGAATGCACCCTGAACTGGATCCAAAACATGCTTTGTTCCTGGAACCTTCACGCCATTTGCGACAGTTAAACCTGGGACAACAGGCCCTAAAAGCTTTGTACAGGCTTCATATTCAAGGGCTTCTAGGCCACAACCAAGTGTGTCCATAAAACAGTTCCATGCAGTTTCATAAGCAACCGGTGATGTAACTTCGTAGTTCAGTGCGTAATCGACGATGTCGATTATTTCTTGATCGTACGGCTGGTTGCTCTTGGCTACATGGCTGGACATATTTAGCGCTTTTCGATTGGAAGGTATGGGCGATCTTCTGGTCCAACATATGTTGCTGTTGGGCGGATGATCTTTCCATCATTGCGCTGCTCGATAACGTGAGCAGTCCAACCTGAAATACGTGCCATAACAAATAGTGGAGTGAAGTAGTTAACTGGAATCTTCATCGCATCGTATGCAACAGCTGAGAACCAGTCCACGTTAGGGAACATCTTCTTAACTTCCCACATTACTGATTCGATACGATCTGCAACGTTGTACAAGTTTTCATTGCCAGCAGCAATTGCTAGCTCCTTTGTGATGACCTTTACGATCTCGTTACGAGGATCTGAAACTGTGTACACAGGGTGTCCGAAACCAATAACAACTTCCTTGGCCTCTACGCGCTTGCGAATATCAGCCTCGGCCTCATCTGGAGTTGCATAACGAAGTTGAATCTCAAGTGCAACCTCATTTGCTCCACCATGCTTTGGTCCGCTGAGCGCTCCGATAGATCCTGTAACACATGAGTAAATGTCTGCGCCGGTTCCGGCAATTACGCGGCCGGTAAATGTTGATGCGTTGAATTCGTGCTCTGCATATAGAACTAGAGATGCGTGCATCGCTTTTTCCCATAGCGCGCCTGGCTTTTCGCCATGCAATAGGTGCAAGAAGTGTGCGCCGATTGAATCATCATCTGTTTCTACTTCGATGCGCTTTCCGTTGTTTGCAAAGTGGTGCCAGTAACCAAGTAGTGAACCTGTCTTTGCCAACATTGAATCTGCAATATCGCGTGCTTCTTCTTCAGTGCGCTTTGTCGCCTCAGGTGTGACCGCACCTAACGCTGAAAAGCCTGTACGCAAAACATCCATTGCGTGTGCAGAAGCTGGAAGTTGTTCAAGCACTGTCTTGACCTGAGGTGAAAGCCCGCGTAGACCTTTGAGCTTTGCCTTGTAAGCATCTAGCTGCGCCTGGGTAGGTAGCGCGCCGTGCACTAGAAGGTATGCAACCTCTTCGAACTGGCAGTTAGCGGCCAAGTCCTTGATTGAGTATCCGCGGTAGTGAAGATCTGCACCACCCACTGCGCTGAGCGCTGTGTTTCCTGCTGGAACGCCAGAGAGTGCAACTGACTTCTTAACTTTGATTTCTGTCATGATTTTTACCCGTTGTCTTTGCCTAGTGTTTGGTCAAGTGCTTTTTCATATTCATAGTAATTAATAGCTTGGTACAACTCTTCGCGGGTCTGCATTGTGTCGATCACACCGGCTTGTGTGCCATCGCGACGAATCGCTGTGTAGACATTTTCAGCAGCCTTGTTCATCGCTCTGAACGCTGACAATGGGTACAGGATCATTCCCACACCATTGGCAGCTAGTTCGTCGCGAGTAAACAATGGAGTCATTCCAAATTCAGTGATGTTAGCCAAGATTGGCTTTGAAACCGCAGCGCTAAAGCTCTTGTAATCCTCAAGTGTGCGGATTGCTTCAGGGAAGATTAAATCCGCACCAGCTTCGATATATGCATGAACTCGATCGATCGCTGATTCAACACCTTCATTTGCGATCGCATCTGTACGGGCCATGATCTGGAAGTTGTCATCCGTGCGAGCATCTACTGCCGCCTTGATGCGATCGACCATTTCTGCCTTTGAAACAATTTCCTTGTTGGGGCGGTGACCGCAGCGCTTTGCGCCAACCTGATCTTCAATATGCATTGCGGCCGCTCCAGCTTTGATCAGATCCTTTACTGTGCGGCCGATGTTAAAAGCCGAAGTACCGAACCCGGTATCTGCATCGACAAGCAGTGGCGTATTGCAAACATTGGTAATGCGACGAACATCAGTTAATACATCTTCTAAAGTTGTGATTCCTAGATCTGGAATTCCCATTGAGCCTGCTGCGACTCCACCACCAGATAAATAAATTGCGCGAAATCCTGCGCGCTGGGCAAGCAAGGCGTGATTAGCGTTAATGGTTCCAATAATTTGAAGTGGGGATTCTTCAAGTAATGCCTTCTTAAAGGCTGCACCTGCGCTGATTACGCTCACAGGTTGAGTGTAACTACCCGCAAGTACCTATCAAACTCTATAAGTAGTTGAAGATTCAACTACTTTGCTATACCCTGCATCTATGACCCAATTACCCGCGTTGTACATAGGCCATGGAGCGCCAATGTTGCTTGACGATGAGTTATGGACATCACAGTTGAAAAATATCGCCGGGCAGATCGAAAAGCCCAAGGCGATCCTGATTGTGTCCGCCCATTGGGAATCAGCACCAGTTACTTTAAGTAGCCCCGTTGCGGGAACTCCCCTGGTATATGACTTCAGTGGCTTTGCTAAAAAGTTTTTTGAAATGACTTATGAAACTCCAGATGCAACTGAGCTTATGAATTTAGTTGCATCGATGATGCCTGATAACGAACAAGTTTTTCAAAGTAATCGCGGCTTAGATCATGGCGCATGGGTTCCATTACGTGCCATGTATCCAAAAGCAGATATTCCTGTTTTGCAGATGTCGATGCCAACAAGTGATCCTGCGCGTTTATTAGAACTTGGTCGACGCTTGCAACCATTGCGCGATATGGGTGTATTAATTATCGGATCTGGATTTATGACTCATGGTCTGCCGTACCTGCGCGACTGGAGCATCGATGCAAAGGCTCCAACATGGTCAAGCGAATTCGATACATGGGCAGCTGAAGCCCTTGCAAAGGGCGATGTTGAAACATTGTCTAACTTCAAGAGCGCAGCACCTGGAATGCCTTATGCACACCCAACTGTTGAACACTTCACACCTTTGTTTATTACTTTAGGTGCAGGACAAAAACCAGATGCACCTGTTGATACCTTGATCGATGGCTACTTTATGGGGCTATCGAAGCGTTCAATTCTTGTTGCGTAGGTGAAGTAGTTCAATCGCAGCGATTGCGCTGTCATATCCCTTATCTTCTTTACTGCCGGCACGACCACTGCGAGCAATTGCTTGATCAAGATCGTTACACATCAATACGCCATAACCGATTGGCTTTCCGTACTTCAGTGATACATCGATAACACCCTGAGTTACACCTTGGCAGACATAATCAAAGTGTGGCGTTTCGCCCTTGAGAACTAAGCCCACTGCAACAACCGCATCAAAACCAGCTTCAAATGCGTACTGCGCAGCGAGTGGAATCTCAAAGGATCCAGGCACAAACTGCACATCAACATTTGAAACTTGAGCTTCAGCAAAGGCGCGCTGCGCACCTGCAATCAGGTCATTACAAATATCTAAGTGCCAGGAAGAACTAATGATCGCGACCTTTGCCTGTGGCAGTGGCTTGATCCCGATTGCCGGTGCGTGTCCTGCCATTTACTTGCCTCCTCGTGTGTGGCCAAGTTTTTCTTCCTTGGTCGCTAAGTACTTTTCATTAAATTTATTACTTGCAATTACTAGCGGAGTTTGAATTACAGCAACTCCTGCAGTCTTCAATGCAGCAACCTTGTTGGGGTTGTTTGTAAGAAGCTGACAATTTGTTACATCCAATGCCTTGATAATCGAGATCGCATCAGACCAATCACGGGCATCGATTTCATGGCCTAAATGCAGATTGGCATCGATAGTGTCCATGCCCTTGTCCTGCAATTGATATGCCTTAATCTTTTCAGTTAAACCAATTCCACGACCTTCATGATCGCGAAGGTAAACAATGTAGCCAAACCCATGGTTTTGAATTGCGGTAATTGATTGCTCTAGCTGTTCCCCGCAATCACAGCGCTGCGAATGAACTACATCGCCGGTAAAGCATTCGCTATGGATTCGAATCATCGGAGTTGTGTCCGCAGAACCAAATGCAATAACTGCATGTTCGCGCTGGCGCAGTCCTGGAAATGTTGCGATCTTCCAGATGCCTGTTCGTAATGGAAGTTCAGCCCAGGCAAACTCAAAGGTAGCTGCAACGGAAGGAAGGACAGGTGCAACACCTTTGAGCTCTTGCACAGAGATCATCGGAATCGAGTGCTGTGTGGCAAAAGCATCAAGTGATGCACCACGTGCCATTGATCCATCATCATTAACGATCTCTGACAACAAACACAAAGGCTGTGCGCCAACTAAATAAGAAAGTGCAACGCCAGCCTCGGTATGTCCTCCGCGTGCCTGTAAGCCACCATTGTCTGCAATCAAAGGAAAAACATGGCCAGGGCGGATGAAATCTGAGTGCACAGCGCTGTTATCTGCCAAGGCGCGCACAGTGTTTGCGCGCTCTGTCGCACTTACTCCTGTGGTTATTCCAACCTTGTAATCCACGCTGACTGTAAATGCTGTCTTCTTTGAATCCTGGTTCTCTTCCACCATCAATGGCAGACGCAGCTGACGCGCACGATCCTGCGTCATTGCGACACACAAAATTCCAGTTGTGTAGCGAACCATAAATGCGATCTTTTCAGGAGTTGCTAAATCTGCGCGCAACATCAAATCGCCTTCATTTTCGCGATCTGCATCATCGGTAACAATGATCAAATCGCCATTCTTGTATGTATCAAGGGCGGTTTGCAGATTGCTCATTACTTATCTCCCTTGGCTAAAAGACGTTCTACGTACTTTGCTAGGACATCGACTTCGACGTTGATTAAATCCCCTGGCTTTAGCGTTGAAAGATTGGTGCGCTCAAGGGTTTCTGGAATTAACCAAACTGTCACAACATTGCTTGCATCATCGATGCTGCCAACAGTTAGCGAAACACCATCGAGGCAAATAGAGCCTTGGTTAACGATGTACTTGCAAAGATGTTCCGGCACAGTGATATCGAACTGTGCCCACTTATCCCCCGGTGTTAATCCACCAACTGTTGCAACCCCATCGACATGACCCTGCACCATATGGCCACCCATGCGAGCATTGAGCTGGGCTGCTAATTCAAGATTTACGGGACTGCCTACAGCGATCTGCGAAAGCGAGGTTAATGACAAGGTTTGAACCATGACATCAGCGGTAAAGGCTGTTCCGTTAATAGATGTAGCGGTTAAACACACACCATTAACCGCAACAGAGTCGCCTAAGTTGATCTGGCCAATTAACTGCGGTGCATTGATAGTAAAGATCGCTGAGCTTTCGCCCTTTTCAATAGCGATAACTGAGCCTAATTCAGCAACTAATCCAGTAAACATCACTCACCATTCCTAATGCTGTACACCGATTTAACATCGCCATCTAGAACCTGCGTACTTACGTGATCTAGGCGCATTTGATTGGTAATTGTTGAAGGGTAATCAAAGACGAAGAACTGCTTTCCAGAACCCAGCAGCGAAGGTGCTTGATACATGATTAATTCATCTAATAAGCAGCCATCTAACATCGCGCTGCCTAGTGTTGGCCCTGCTTCGACAAATACATGGTTAACCCCAAGTTCGTTCAGTTTTTCAACCAAAAGATCAAGATCTTTTGATTTAACGACAACAGTAAGGGCTGCATCATCAAACACTTGCGCCCCGGCAGGAATCTCTTGTTCACCGCAGATAACGCGGATTGGATTGTGTGTGTATCCATCGAACTGTCCACGTGGTATCAAATGCGGATCATCTGCCACAACGGTGTTGGTGCCCACCAAGATCGCATCTGCCTGGCGGCGCAACTGCTGCACATCGGCGCGAGATGTTTCATTGGTAATCCACTTTGAAGTTCCATCAGTTGCAGCAACCTTTGCATCCAAAGTTGTTGCAACCTTCCAGGTAAAGAATGGTCGGTTCTTTGCAATCTTTGTTAGCCAGGCACGATTGGAATACGCAGCTTCCTTTTCTAGAACACCGCTAATCACAGTGATTCCTGCTGCACGCAAAGTATCTGCGCCACCTGCTGCTTGCGCGTTGGGATCACTGACTGCATAAACAACAGTTGTAATTCCTGCATCAATAATTGCTTGTGCACATGGGCCAGTGCTACCTGTGTGATTACATGGTTCAAGGGTTACAACAATTGTTGAACCCTTTGCACGATCCCCTGCTGCTTTAATCGCAACGACTTCGGCGTGATCGGCGCTATTCATTCGATCATGAAAACCTTCGGCGATTACAGCGCCGGTTGCATCAATAATTACTGCGCCAACAATTGGATTGGGCGAAGTCTTTCCGAGTCCTTTTTCGGCAAGGGCAATGGCACGTTGCATCGCAACTGTGTAATCCATACATTCCCCCGACTCTAGATACGAGTTCTCGGGGTGGGTGCATAAGTAGAAATGCACAAAGAAGGTAGGCATGCGCCGACCCTTTGTTTGTTTTCTCTCATCCGGACTTTAACCGTCGGTCTCAGAGTTTCACTGAGTCAACCGATACCTGGCGGGTATCGGGTCGCGGACTTTAACCGCCGGTTCGAAATTACATCGACCCCGAAAACAACGTCGTAATTCTATCTACAGGCTGACCAGCTTCGCGACATGAAAAACCCCGCCTGCCGGATAGCGGGCGAGGTAATTCAAAGCCTATTTAGCGGCTAAATGCTGCCAAGTGGTTGATTGAGCCATTGAGCAGACGATCTAACGCGTACTGAACATCAGCTGGCATTGGATCATCCATCATGTTCTTTAAATCGCTGATATCAAGGTTTTCAATATCAACACCAACTTGGTAGGCAGCCCAAACATCTGTTGAGCCCTTAGCGATTAAAGATGTGTAGAGAGCTTGCAAAGTCTTGTCGCGGAATACACCGGGTGCGCGTGTAGTTGTCGGATTGAAGTAGTTATATGTCTTCAAAACCGCAGAGATGAGATCCATATGAGTTTGTTCTGAGCGAGCAATATTTGCAAACTTATATGAGCTCACATTTGCTGACAGATAAAGGTAAACATCACGTGCCAATTTTTCTTCTTCAACTAGGTACTGCAGTTGAAGCTTCTGTGCTGTTGTTGGACGTGTTGCTGCATTTGCCATTGGAGCCATTCCAACCGCTGCGATTAGGGCTAGCGCTACAGCCGCCTTTAGATTCTTTGATCTCATGATCTGACCTGCTCTTCTTAAGGTGTTGTAACAACTTATTTAGCTGCTTTTTCCTTATGACAACAACATACCCCCGGGGGTATGAGGGTCACCTGTAAACAAACTGTGCTTTATCTGAGAGAAATTCACTGAGCGTGTGCCACCACTCAGGCAAATAAAAACCCCGCCAATCGCAGTGATTGACGGGGTTTTTAACTAACTATATTTTAGCTGCAACCAGATGTGTTTCCGCAACCTTCGCATACGAAACATGCACCTGACATACGCATCTTCACTCCACATGTCATACATAGTGGTGCATCAGATTTGATTCCCATTGATTCCAGTAGATCAGATGATGATCCGATAGTTTGAGCAACTGGTGCTGCTTCAATCTTTACATCCGCTGGCTTACTTGGAGCAGCTACAGGAGCCGCCGCAACAACCGGAGCTGTCTGTGCTTTTGGGGTATCGGTTTCCTTTGCGATCTCTACGTACTCGCCGCCATTGTCTAGCGCTGCTGCGCGCTCTGCTGATGTGTATAGACCCATCGCTGAACGTGAATCAAATGGTAAGTAATCAAGTGCAAGGCGACGGAAGATGTAATCCATCATTGACTGCGCCATACGGATATCCGCATCATCAGTCATACCTGCTGGCTCGAAGCGCAAGTTTGTGAACTTCTCTACAAATGTTTCTAGTGGAACTCCGTACTGAAGTCCGATAGATACTGCGATTGAGAAGGCATCCATTACACCGGCAAGAGTTGAACCCTGCTTACCAAGCTTCAAGAACACTTCACCAAGTGCGCCATCTGCGTAAGCACCAGCGGTCATGTAACCCTCTGCGCCACCTACTGCAAATGATGTTGTTGTTGCTGGACGTGACTTTGGAAGACGCTTGCGAACTGGAGTTGCTGCAATCTCTTCAACTTCAACAACCTTCTTCTTCGCCTTTCCATCAGACAAAGGCTGACCAACCTTGCAGTTGTCACGGTAAACCGCGAGCGCCTTAAGTCCTAGCTTCCATCCCTGGAAGTACACATCTTCAACCTCTTCAACAGTTGCATCCTCTGGAAGGTTAACTGTCTTTGAGATCGCACCTGAAAGGAATGGCTGGCATGCAGCCATCATGCGTACGTGACCCATTGGAGCGATTGAACGTGCGCCAAGTGCGCAATCAAATACGTCGTAGTGCTCGAGCTTTAGCCCTGGAGCATCAATAACGTGTCCGTTTGCTGCGATGAACTCAACGATCGCTTCGATTGTCTCTTCTGCATATCCAAGCTTGCGAAGTGCTGCTGGGACTGTCTGGTTAACGATCTGCATAGATCCGCCACCGACAAGCTTCTTGAACTTAACCAATGAGAAGTCAGGCTCGATACCAGTTGTATCGCAATCCATCATCAAACCGATTGTTCCTGTTGGAGCAAGAACTGAGATCTGCGCGTTGCGCCATCCGTTCTTATCTCCTGTTGAAAGACATGCATCCCACGCCTTGTTTGCTTCTGTCCATACATCGCGGTCAAGAGTTGTCTCTGACTTTGCAGATGATGATGCAGATGCATGCTTGCGCATAACACGTGCGTGTGGCTTAGCGTTTTGTGCAAAGCCTGCGTATGGTCCAACGATTCCAGCTAATTCTGCTGAACGCTTGTATGTAATACCTGACATCAATGATGTGATCGCACCAGCAAGAGCACGTCCACCTTCTGAGTCGTATGCAAGACCTGATGCCATAAGAAGTGCACCAAGGTTTGCGTATCCGATACCAAGCTGACGGTAAGCCTTTGTTGTGTCACCGATCGCCTCTGTTGGGAAATCAGCGAAGCAGATTGAAATGTCCATCGCAGTGATGATCATTTCTGCAGCCTTACCAAATGTCTTTGCATCAAATGAACCATCAGCCTTGAGGAACTTCATCAAGTTAAGTGAAGCCAAGTTACATGATGAGTTATCAAGTGACATGTACTCAGAGCAAGGGTTTGACGCGTTGATGCGACCTGTCTCTGGGTTTGTGTGCCAATCATTGATTGTGTCGTCGTACTGAATTCCTGGATCAGCACATGCCCATGCAGCTTCAGCCATCTTTGTGAATAGCTTGCGTGCATCAACTGTCTCGATAACTTCGCCAGTTGCGCGTGCTGTTAATCCGAACTGCTCGCCCTTTTCAACTGCGCGCATGAACTCATCTGAAACACGAACAGAGTTGTTTGCGTTCTGGTACTGAACAGAGATGATGTCTTTTCCACCTAGGTCCATGTCGAAGCCAGCATCGCGAAGTGCGCGAATCTTGTCCTCTTCCTTAACCTTAGTTTCAATGAACTCTTCGATATCTGGGTGAGAAACATCTAGAACAACCATCTTTGCAGCGCGACGGGTTGCGCCTCCAGATTTGATTGTTCCTGCAGATGCATCAGCACCGCGCATGAATGAAACTGGACCTGATGCAGTTCCGCCAGACTTTAGAAGCTCCTTTGAAGAACGGATGCGAGACAGGTTAAGTCCTGCTCCTGATCCGCCCTTGAAAATCATTCCTTCTTCGCGGTACCAGTTAAGAATGCTGTCCATAGTGTCATCAACTGACAAGATGAAACATGCTGAAACCTGTTGTGGCTCCTGTGTTCCAACGTTGAACCACACTGGTGAGTTGAATGAGAAGATCTGGTGCATAAGCATGTATGTCAGCTCGTGCTCGAAGATTTCGGCATCCTTATCAGTTGCAAAGTAACCGTGCTCTTTTCCAGCCTTTGTGTATGTAAGTACAACGCGATCGATTACCTGCTTCAAAGACCACTCGCGGTTTTCAGCACCTAGTGCTCCACGGAAGTACTTTGTTGTAACGATTGTTGATGCGTTTACTGACCAAGTATCTGGATACTCAACTCCGCGTTGCTCAAAAACAGTCTCGCCCGTTTTCCAATTCTGCTGCACTACATCGCGACGTTCCCACTTTGCTTGATCGTATGGGTGTACGCCTTCTGTTGTGTAGATGCGTTCGATCGTCAAGCCCTTACCCTTAAGAGTGTTGTGGGCCTTGATTTTCGCTGGTCGGTTGATGACCGTCTCTGACATGTGTATTTCCCCGTCTTCTAGTTGCTGCTCAAATTTAATTTTCTTGCTTTTATATTTTTTCTTTTTTACTGCTTATTTATTGCGTGCTTGTACTACTTTTTTCTTTACTGATTGATTCTGAAGCAATTGGGGAATTGCTTGAAGGCAGAGCGCGGAGAAGAGCGATCTCACCTTCGAAATCTTCAAGGGAGGCAAAGTTACGGTACACAGAGGCATAACGTAAGTAAGCGACCTCATCGAGCTCGCGGAGTGGCGCAAGGATTGCCATGCCCACCTCTTGAGCTTCGATCTCTGCCTGACCTGTGCGGCGAAGGGTCTCTTCTACGCGCTGAGCAAGCAAAACTAAATCGTCCTCGTTGACGGGACGTCCCTGGCAGGCTTTACGTACGCCAACCAAGACCTTCTCGCGGCTGAAAGGCTCTGTAGCCCCGCTGCGCTTAATAATGTTAAGAAGTGAGAGCTCCTGAGTTGAGAATCGCTGGCCGCACTGGGGGCACTCGCGACGACGGCGGATTGCTGTGCCATCTTCAACTGGACGGGAGTCCACAACGCGTGAATCTTCATTGCGACAGAATGGGCAATTCATCTCGGCGTGTCCTCCAATCAATGCTCGATATTTATAACTTCGGGTGTAAAGGGCTTTTTGGGCCGGATTGCGAAACTTACCGTAAAACCACTACTTATGGAAGTTTTTCTCCGACTGACCCCTACATCTTGTGTTAACTATAAAGCATTTCTTGAGACTCTGCCTGTTGAGTAAGCATTTACCCCGCTATGAGCGTGTCGCAGTTACTTCACAGGGATACGAAGCTTCTGTCCCGCCTGAAGATCTACGCCCTTGAGGTTGTTCGCCTCGCGAATATCGTTAACCAAACCCTGCACATCCCCCGATGCATACGCCGCTGCTACAGACCACAAAGTCTCGCCAGGGGCTACAACCACGATCTCGTATGAAGGCGCTGTGCTTGCCACATCTTGTCCGGCCCCGGACTTGGAAGCAAAGCCAGCTGCCATCACAACGGTCAGCGAGAGAACAAAGAGAGTGCGAGCAAGACGACCACGGCGATTTAATCGTCCGGACGGATTGGCCTGCCCATTACTGAGCAAAAAGCCCTGATTTACAATGCTTTTTCCACTTGTTGTTGAACCAAATGAATTGATTGTTAGTGCGCTCATCGTTTTTTCTCCTGCTGTCTTACTTTGGGGAAGGTGTTCGAACAACTGTTCGAATAAGACAATTAAACACCCCACCACTGACAAGTGCAACATTTTTTCGAACAGATGTTTGAATTTTTTCCCAACTTGTGTCACGCTAGAGCCATGCCAAAGAAAAAAGACGCTGTAGTTACTGAACTTCCCGACAGCCCAGAGGGCCCACACGGCCTTACCGCCCGCCAGCTCAAGATCCTTGGCGCGATCAAGGATGCCCTTGAGACCAACGGCTATCCCCCTTCAATGCGCGAGATCGGCGTCGTTGCCGGCCTGACCTCCCCAGCCTCGGTCAAGTACCAGCTGGAAGCGCTAGAAAAGAAGGGCTTTATCCGCCGCGACCCAACCCGTGGCCGCGCTCTAGAAGTTTTGATGCCAGATGAAAAGACAGCTGAGAACTCAACACCAGTTGATGCAACTCGCTACATCCCTCTTGTTGGTCGCATCGCAGCAGGTGGACCAATCACCGCAGAACAATCAGTTGAAGAGACCTTCCCACTTCCAGAATCACTTGTTGGAAGCGGCGAACTATTTATGCTGAAGGTCGTTGGTGAATCAATGATTAACGCAGCTATCTGCGATGGCGATTACGTAGTTATTCGTTCACAAAAGGATTGCAACAACGGCGAAATCGTTGCTGCGATGATCGATGGCGAAGCAACTGTAAAAACTTTCTCACGCAAGAACGGCCACATCTGGTTGCTTCCTGCCAATGATGAGTTCTCACCAATCGATGGCGACAACTGCGAGATCTTAGGAAAAGTTACAGCGGTCCTTCGCTCAGTTCGTTAGTTCTTACTAATCTGAATTGTGTCGTTGTCCCCTGATTTAACTAACTTCACCGTTACTCCGTCAAAGGTAAAGCTTTCGCCTTCGTAAAGAAAATAGTTCATCGTGAAGCGGGGCGATACTCCGTAGCTTGCACCGGTTTGCCAATTAAACCATTCAGCCATGTATTGCGAATGTTTTAGCGGGAATTCAATGTAATTAGCTACTCGGGTGTTCAAAACTCCTTTGCCATCATCTGTACCTGCGTATTCGCCAGTGCGGTCGGTGGCATAGCGTGTATCGACGATGTATGCGGTTAATCCATAAGTTCCAGGATTGAATTTGCCCCATTTATCTCTTCGATGAGATTCGACAACAAGTGTTCGTGACGGGGTCAGATTAATCATGGCCGCTCGCACACCTTCTTGCTCTCTTTCCAGCGGAACAAGTGTTACTTCAGAGCTCGAGAGCGTTTTTAAATCACTGCACCAAATATCTTCAGGGTTGGTCCAACCAAGTGTCATTTGATCCCAAGAAATAATGCTTTGGCCGGGGCCAGGAGTACCTGTCGAAATGCCTAGATAAACCGGGTATGCAGGAGCATGTTGCTGAATTCCCCAAACATGGTGCAAGAGTTCATGAGTTAACCAAAACCATAATTCATGGGGCTGGAAATAAATTTGTAGCCCTGTCGCATATGTTCCTAGACGAAGTTTGCCTTTATTAGTTTGAATGTAGTCAACTCGCGTTGTCTCAGTCTGGAAGGTTTTTAACTCTTTAGGGAAAATCAAGAAAACAACATCAACGGTTGAGTAATCGAAAATATTTTCTGAGTCCTTTAACAACAATTCAAAGGCGGCTTTGGAGTTTGGCTTTCCATGACCCAAACTCTCTGCATATGAACCTGATGGCTGAGACGCTCTTATCCAACGTTCTGAGGTCTCGACCTCAATGCTCTTCTTTCCATTTGAATACCACTTCACCCACTCTTTGAATTTCGTAATGTCCTGTGAATAAATTGAAGCTGGATTACCCGTTGCAGGATGGTCCGAAAAGTCGAATGGGATAAACAAGACTTTCAATTTTTCTTTTTTGACCACCCCATCCCAGGTAATTGGGTATGTGATTGCATAAGGATCCGAAGGTGAAATTGAAGCTCTTTGATCTGATACTCGGCAGGTTGCAAGTGGAAGTGGCGAAGCTTGGGCCGCTAAATCACTTATTGAATTGGACAGCTGGAAGTACTTCTTCTGGTTATTAGCCACATCGCGACATTCGAGGTAACCCTGCGCATTGTTTATGGAATCACCAACAACTGAGCATGGATCACCAGCCATCAATGGCTTTGGTTCAGGAGTCTTTGTTGGAGTTGGAGTAGGTGTTGCAGAAGGCGAAGGCGTAGCTGTCGGAGTTGCAGAAGGAACTGGCGCAGGCACTGCAACACCTTTATTCCACACAAGCTTCTTACCGCTCTTAATACAGGTGTATTTCTTTCCGCCAGCAGTAATTGTTTGCCCAGCAGTCTTACAAGCGCTGCCAGCTTTTGGAGCCGTTGCTGCCTGAGCCATGGTCGCTACGAGTGCTAAAGAAAGAAGTACTGGTAGGGCGCGCATGGCTTTTCTCATGCCAAAACCTTAAATAACTAATTCATCAAAGACAATCACCTGACCACACACAATTAAGCGATTAGTTCTCCGAACACGCTAACTCTTAAGGAATGATTGTGAACTTGGTGGTTGCAACACCTGATGGCAACCAGATGAAGTTTCCGCCAACAGAACCATTCAAAACACATTCTCCTGGCGCTAAGAACTTAACCCAGCGACCATCAATAGTGCAGACTGCTGGTGTCTTTGAGGTAATAGTTGGTTCAATCGTAAAGCCCATTACTGGAGTCTTTGAAGATGCACTGAAGTAGGCAAACCAGTTATTTCCGCCAGTTTTAGCCCATTCCTTCATTGAATAAGTTTTTGAGAAACCAAAGAATGAAACATTCTGAGCAAACCGTGTAGCAAGTGGCGCAGAGACCATTTGAGTAGCGCCAGGTACAACTTTTGGATACAAAGCGGGATCTACATAAGGCAATGTGCACTTGTATGCACTCTTTGTAATTGTCGCACCAGTAGATGCTGCGTTTCCGCCATCTAGTACTCGATCCCAACATGTTGTATTTGCGCTTCCTCCGCTAATGATGCGAGGTGCGCGTAACTTGCTTAGACCAGTTGGACCAGTTGTTGAAATAAAAGTCCAGTTATCAGCTGAGTTACAGCCATATGCATTGCAAGATTGAATATTAATTACATACATCGTGCTTGGCTTTAATCCTGTTACAGATTTATTTGTCCTTAATTCAATTCCATCATAAGCAACGGCGCCTGGATCTCCTGCTGGAGTCATCTCCCAAACATTGAGGTGATATCCATACAAAGGCACTCCACCATCATTTGTATCTGGAACCCATGCGATATCCATTGAAGTATCGCTTGTTACCTTTGCTAATGGCTGTTGTGGAGCCCACGGAATTGATGCGTACTTAATTTGATTTGATGGCGCTGATGCTGGGCCATCTCCAGCTGCAGTATTTGCAACCACTGTAAATGTGTAAGGGTTTTTGTATCCCAATTGTGCAACTGGATAAACGCACTGAACAGCTGTCGCTCCACGAGCTACGCACTTAATTGATGTTCCAGATGCAGTAACTGTGTATCCGGTAATTCCCTTGGTATCTGCTGGCAATGTCCAGCCGACCATGTACCCAAGATCAACGCGCACGAATGCGCTAACCCCTGTCACAACTCGAGTTTCAGCGGCTTGTGCCGGCGCGAAACCAAGGACAGATGCAATCAATGCAACAACAGCCACCAGGCGGATCTTCATGGGGAACTCCTTAACTCGGTACATAAATTGTAAATTCCAACCCCTGACAAACCGTGTTTCAACATCGACGTGTCCATTTTCTTGACTGAACAAATTGGATACTACTTATTGATTAGGTGAATTAACGCCGAAGGACGGCTTTTATTGAAATATCCTCAGGTACATGGATTTCATCCTTGTATTTAAACCATATGAGGATGAGGGGCAGCAAAGTTAGTGCGGCGCAAGCAGTAATTGTGTGACGCACTCCGAAATGCTCGCATGCCCACCCAATGAGCGGAGATGAGATTGGAGTCCCTCCCAGGAAAATGAATTGATAAATTCCGACAACTCTTCCACGAATCAGTGGGTCAGAATTTAGTTGGGTATTTGAATTAGCCGCAATCACAGTAGTCAATGCGGCAGCGCCGGCAAATGGCAAGCAAATCGCATAAGTAAAGTATGTGGGCATAAACGAGCTAACCATTATGCAAATGCTAAATATCCCTGCGCCTATGATGACGAACTTTGTCGAACGATGCCTTTCAAATCTTGGAGAGAAAAGAGCGCCGCTAAATGAACCAACAGCGACTATTGTTCCCAAAAGCCCGAAAGATGCAACACCTTTATGAAACTCCTTTGTAGACATCAGTGCATTGAATAATTCGAAATTTAATCCGAAAGTTGCCAAGAAGAAGCCAACCAACATAGTCACATAGATATCTGGCCTTTTCAATACATATCTAAAACCTTCATTTAGATTTGCTGGGCCCTTCGGTTTTACAACGTGAAAGAGTTTCTCTTTCTTAAGCCTCAACATTGCAGAAAATACAAAAAGATAACTAAATCCATTTATTAAGAAGGCAGGTCCTGTTCCAAAAGCTGCAATCAATATTCCCGCAACCGCAGGGCCAACAAGCCGTCCAAAATTGAAATTCGCTGAATTCAGACTAATGGCATTGGGCATGTCTTTTACGCCAACAATCTCAGAAACGAAACTTTGTCGAACCGGTTTGTCGATTCCATCGGTGACTCCGAGAACAAATGCCATAAGCATTACGTGCCAAATTCTTACTTCGTTTAAAACGACCAACAAGCCAAGTATTGAGGCGGTCAGGAAAAAGGAAATATTGGTAAAAATGAGCACGATTCGCTTGTTGAATCGATCTGCAACTACACCACCTGCAAGGGTGACAAAAAGAAAAGGTGCCAGTTGTAGTGATGCAATGAAGCCAAGATATGTTCCGCTGCCGGTTAGCTCAAGCACTAACCACGCTTGCGCTACCCGTTGAATCCAGGAGCCAATATTTGCAAAAGCATTTGCTCGAAAAACAATTCGGTAATTTAAATGGCGAAACGCTCGCCAATTGCCTTCCTCGTTGATTTCAATTTTTCGCATTAGGCTGGATTCGACCTCCGCAAAACTCTCTGAGCTATCTTAAGCGATGCCTCATCGATCATCCGTCCGTTGCTATCAATCCCTACGCTCTTTCCGATCTCGAGTGCTGCTACTACATCGCGTGCCTCTTGCAATTCTGATGAAGTAGTCGAAAATACTTCATTAATTACATCAATTTGTTTTGGATGAATACATGAGCTTCCAAAAAAACCATCTGCTTTGAATTGGGAACAACTTGAGCGCAATCCATCTAAATCGTTGAAGTCTCGAAACATAGGAGCAATAGGCTGTTCAATGCCAGCGGCTGCAGATGCCAGCACCAGATGGCTCAGTGCGTATTGCAAAGTATTTGATTTTGAATCAGCAGATAAACCAAGTTCCGCTCGAAGATCCAATAGGCCAATTTGTAAAAATTCAACTTTATTTACTTTTGCTATGTTTAAAGCATCGAGAATTGATTCGGCACTCTCGATCAAAGCGCTGATTTTCAGATCAGGAGAAACGATATTAGAAACAAATTTAGTATTTTCTACCGTGGCTTTTGGAACGACAATTCCATATACCTTTTCTGAACCCAGATACTTTAGATCTTCTTCTATTGTGTTTGAATTGATTCGAACCCATACTTGTGAATTACCGGCATAGGTTTGTATCCATTCCGCAAAAATACTGCGAGCATTGCCCTTATTTGTGGCTGAAACTGAATCTTCAAAGTCAACAATTAGTGCATCAGAACCACGTGATCCCGATTTGGCAAGCATTTCGGCATTATCGGCAGGAACATACAAATAGCTCCGTGCGATCATTCATCCACTCCAATTACTCCGCGGCTTATCAGCTCTTGAATTGCCTCATCAGTTAGGTGCAAATTATCTCGCAAGATACTTCTGGAATCTGCTCCTTTTGCTCGTCCTGTCCACTTTATTTCTCCAGGCGTTCGGCTCATGCGGTAGAGAACATTTTGCATCTTGATTGGTCCTAAAGCAGGATCGTTCACTTCTGTAATTGTCTCAAGTGCCTTAAATTGTGGGTCACTCATGACATCACGAATATCGTAAATTGGGGCTACGGCAGCCTGTGCTTCTTCAAATGCAACAATTACTTGATCAGCATTTCGCTCTTTGATCCAACTTCCCACCATCTCATCCAAAATTTCTGCATGATCTGCACGTGTGGCTCCACTCTTAAACCACTCTTCTTTGATGACTTCTGGATGTCCAACAAGCTCCATGACTCTTTCGGCGATGGACTGGGCTGAGGTTGAAACAGCCAACCACTTCCCATCCTTAGTTATGTAAGTATTTCTCGGTGAATTATTTACAGACCTATTTCCTGTACGAGGTTGCACTATGCCTAGCTGATCGTAAACAGTGGCATGAGGGCCGAGAATTGCAAGAATTGGTTCAATGATGGCTAGGTCTATTACTTGACCTTTATTAAAGGACTCACTTTCAGGATTTTTCTGAGCAAAGAGTGCGAACATGATCGCTTGAGAAATGGCTAAAGCCGAAATCCCATCTGCCAATCCAAACGGAGGAAGTGTTGGTGGGCCTCCAGCTTCGCCCGTCATCGCGGCAAAACCGCTCATGGATTCTGCGAGGGTTCCAAAACCCGCACGGCTTGAATAAGGTCCTGTCTGTCCGAATCCTGTAACACGAGCAATGATTAATTTAGGATTCCTCTTTAGTAGTTCATCAGGGCCTATCCCCCAACGCTCTAATGTTCCGGGTCTGAAGTTCTCAATGAATACATCGGTGTTCTCAATTAAATCTAAAAGTAGTTCAGCTCCCTTTGGGTCACCCAAATTAAGAGCCAATGTGTGCTTATTTCGACCTATATTTGCCCACCACAACGAATGTCCGTCTTTCGAATATCCGTGTCCTCGAACAGGATCGCCTTTAACTGGATGCTCTATTTTTACAACATAAGCACCAAAATCTGCCAACATAGTTGCAGCTGTAGGACCGGCAAAAAGTGTTGCAGCGTCTATCACGCGTAAACCTTGCAATGCAGACATTAATTTCCTCCTTCAAGCATGAAGCACGAAAAACTTATATTTTCGGAACGACCCATCCCAAGTCCCATGAGTAAGAGTTTCTCCACCCAAGTTGGATCTTTTTCTCCGCCATCGACATACCAATCGGATTCTGCAATTCCGCTTGTAGATTTCGCCCCTTGGCCATTTCTCACATTAAAAGTCGATCCACCTTTGAGAATTAAGAATCGAGTTCTTCCGTCTGTATGAACGCTGTCCGTTAAATTCATAAGTGAAGTGGAGCTTCTCTTGGCATAGTCAACATTTGCCTGCCACTCAAATTCCGTCGGAATCACAGATCCAGCCCATCTTGCGTATTCCTTTGCATCATTCAAATCGATGTATGTAACTGGTTTATTCAGATCTGCTTGCGTTGGGGCATCATCAAACCAATGTTTTAAGAATCGATTCGTATTTTCTGGCTGGTAACCAGTTTCTTGCATAAATAGGTGAAACTCAGCGTTGGTAACTTCGCGTGAAGTCAGAGTACCTTTTCGAACTTTTGCGCTCAATTTTTTAGTGAAAATTTGATGGTAGTTAGGCGGTAACGGTTTCCACGCGTCAATAAATGGAGCACCGTCGTATAAACCACACTCGCGATTGCGATACGAAATTTCAAAATCCCTAAGAGTTCCTTCAAGCTCCATTAAGCGGCTACTTTCATTGCCTGGGAACTCAGCGCTAAATTGATCATAAGTAAAGTCAAATTTAGCGACCTGCGAGTTGCTTAAATACATAGCACCAATACCGCGACCAGGAATTGTTAGCGATATCCCCGCAACCACTTCGCCAGTGAATGGCGTATCGCTTTTATTAATTATGGTGATTAAAGAATTCGAATTCAATGTAAATTTAGAAGCGTAAAGTCCATGCAACTCGGCTGAATCGGAAAGCTTTGTTAACGGCTCCCATACGCCATTTGTTATGAAGTCATTATGTTTACGAAGTATGGAAACCATTTCCTTCCACATCCGCGTTTCACGCTCATTCCAACCGACCCAGGATCCGAAGACGACTTCCCAAATAAGCATTCCCGAACCATTAAGCCAAGCAATATGAAGTTCATCAATATGGGATTGGTTCCACCTTCTTGTTTGATGAAGCATGTGCCTGCGTTCAAACCACTTTGCGCGAATTACGCCAGGAATTTCACTATCTGCAAACCACTGCGCCCAAGACATAACGTGATCGCAAATGCGTTCTTGTTGAACGCGAGATTCACCTGCAACGATTATGTGAGGATTTTCCCTGTAAATCGGAGACATGAAAGCTGGGTCTGCAGACTTCATGGTGTCAAGAAATACTCCATCGAACTTGTAGTTTCGTACAAGCGAAGCAATTTCATTTTGATCAGACTCTTTTGGGCGAGAAGTCCAACGATCCCAGGGGTTGTAATTCAAATATACCTCAACGCCTAGTTTCTGAAGATTTGAAATTAATTCGGCTAGCCCAGGAACCTCGTTATAAAAGTCAAATTGATTTCTTGAGTCAACGCCGATGACGGGATAGGCATGCCAAAGAATAACTCCATCTAATCCACCAAACTTTTTGCTGTCTGTAATCAATTTTTCAGGAGTAAAACATTGATTTTCGAAATCGAAAAGCAATTCATCCCAAAGCCAAATTAAGGCAACATTAAATGAATCAATAGAAGGAAGATTTGGTGTTCTGTAAATCGAATCATCATAATTGAGTCTTTTTCGGGAGTCGTCTCTCCAGTCGTGCAATTTCTTGCGCCATTCTTCGCGCTGTCCCAAAGTTTCTGGTCCAGCAAAAATCTTTGCTTCATCGCTTCCAACCGGCATAGGTAAGTCCACGCCTCTTGGAAGTTTTGAGTTGAGATCCTTCATTTACTTAGCTAAAGCCCTCGTCCTTGCTGCAAGATCACTAAATTTCAATTGGTCGCAACCCGGAATGCTTGATGCAAGACGGTCATCGATTGGGTCAGTCCACTTCTTATCAAGAGCTTTTGCGCCGGCCATGGCGCCACAAATTGAACCTACGGTTGCTCCGATTGAATCGGTATCCCAGCCTCCCATAACGGTCAAGGTGATAGCAGAATCAAAGTTTCCGCGGCTCCGAGTTAAAGCCATAACTCCTGACGCTGCGTTGTTAACTGTGTGCACCCAGTGCATGCCATCGACATAGTCATACAACTTATCTAAAGCAGCTTCATAATCATCGAGGGAGTTCCCAAGTTCACGGGCATATTTACACGCCTTGAAGATTTCACTATCTGGCGGCAAGACCGTCATTCCGGCATCAATAACCTCATCAATATCCTTGCTGATCATTGCCTTGGCGCACATTGCCGCACTCATTGCTGCTCCATAAAGACCATTTCGTCTGTGGCTCAACCAGGCATCTCGATAAGCCATTTGTGCGGCAAGTTTAGAATTTCCAGGATTTACCCATCCGTACATATCTGTACGAATTAATGCGCCAATCCATTCTTTAAACGGATTGTTCAAACTTCCAACTTCTGTTGCAGGTACCCCGTCGAGAAGATTGCGATAAACAATTCTTTCAGCGGTGTAAATGCGACCGGCAGGCAGAAGTTTTAACCACTGATCTGCAATATGGTCGGTATTAAATTCTCGTCCATGCATTTCTAGAGTTAGAAGAGCAATTAATGGGTAATTCAGATCATCGTCCTCAGCCATGCCGTTGATGTTTTCACGTAAACATGTTGGAGCACTCTGTTTATTCCAGGGATGCACCTTTAGAACATCTTCCGGCACTCCCTGCGCGGTGAAGTAATAATCCAATGGCCAACGGCCACTAGATTTCAAAATATTTCGGATGCCTTCTCTTTGAACCTTTTCCACTGGCTTTCCAAGTAAACAACCGGCTGCACGCCCTAGCCAAGCCCCGTAAAAGGTGTCTAGATCGGGAATCTGACCGCTTTGGGTATTTGGGAGTTGATCTAAGAATTTGGCGTAATCCAACTCGGGATTAGCCTGGAGCTTAGCCTCAACGCTTGCGGAAAGATCTCGAGCTAAAGAGCGCATCTGTTCAGTGGCCACTGTTGCTGTCGCGCCAACCATAGGTGCTTTGTCATTGCCACCAGCTTTTACCCATGCATCAATCTCTGGTGAAACGTCAACGCCCTCGTACTTTGCCTGAGCAAAAAAATGCGAAACTAAATCTTCAGGTTGCGCCCAAGTAACGCGCAATCTGAAATCGGAAACCATAATTAAATGTTACCGAATAGTGCATTAACCGCTGGAGCAACTTTTGCTGCGCGAGCTGAATCCTTTTTTGCCACTTCAACGGCAACAGCTGCTAACTTCTTTCCGTTGGCCTTCAAATCGATTCTGCTTTCACGTTCAATAGTTTCCGCCCAATTATGTGGAATGGCTTCTCTTCCATTCATCGCACCGCTGAGTGATCCAAACATTGTTGCAATTGAATCTGAATCTCGACCGTAGTTGATCGCTCCTAAGACTCCATCTTCAAATGAACCATTTGAAACTCGTAGATACGCAAGCGCAAGTGGCAACTCTTCGATTGCCTTTAATCGGCTCGGCTTACGTGCATCAGGACCTGGCTCGCGATACGCCTCACCAAGTGAATCAAATGGCGCCATCGCTGCTCGAAGTTGCTTGAAACTTGTCTCCCAAGACTTCACGTTCTTAGCTTCATCAGTGACGGCTTGAATCGCTGCTTTTGTTCCATCATGAGCGAAAGTGATTGCATTATTAATGACATCATCAATGGTTGCTCCTGGTGACATTGCTGTTGCAACTGCAGCGGCAAATACACCTGCAGCTTCGCGACCATAGCTTGATTGATGAGCACCTGCGATTTCAATCGCTTCTTTGTAAGCAGATTCAGGGTTTCCAGCATTCACAATGCCTACTGGAGTCATATACATTGTTGCGCCGCAGTTGACGATATTTCCATAGCCAGCTTCACGTGGATCGGCATGCGCATGAAGCAATTTAAGAACTAACCACTTTTCGGCATGAAATACTCGGTGTATCAAAAGTGATTCGCGCTCCAATTCAGGAATCCAACGTTCCTTAGCCATCATTTCGGGAACAATGCCTTCGGCAAATGTGAAAGCATCTAAGTGATCACGAACCTGTTCGTACACATTAATTAAAGCTTCTGTCATTAATGTGTCATCGGTAATGTGACCATTTCCCTTGTGGAAAGGTGACACGGGGCGAGCGGTTTTCCATTCAACATTAAATGGCCCAACAATGTCTCTTACAAGTCCGCCAAAACGCTCCTGTAGAACTTCAGGACTATAGCCCTCAGTTGCTCCACCTAGAGAGTCTCCTACTGCAGCACCGGAAAGAGCTCCAATTGCTTTATCTTCTAAAATCGACATTGTGATCCATTCAAATAGTGGCGGTTATTTTATTTTTTTCTAAGTTGGTTTGGTTGGGGTTAACTTTTTAAATTAACCCCAACCAAACATTCACCCTCGGATGATCAACCTCAGAATTTTAAAACGACTAACGAATAGCTCTCCAGCCATCTATTTCACGCTTCTTCAACTCCTGGATTGAAATCTTTCCTTGAATATATTGCTGCATTGCTGGCTGCAATACGGTGTCCTTCCACTTCTGATAATTCGCTACCAAAGTGAATGGAGCTAATCCAAGCGCCTTGCCGTCATCAAGAAGTTGCTGCCAACCCACACTTGACTTGCGCTGAGTTTGAGCAGCCTTCAGCGAGCCTGTTGTTGAAGGAATAAGTCCCTCTCCAAGAGCCAACTCGCCAAGATTTTGATCAGACATCATGAATCGAATAAAAGCAGCCGCCTGCTTCTTGTACTTGCTCTGTGATGAAACTGAAAGTGTTTGAGGGTTTGCGCCCTGAACATTTGAAGTTCCCTTTAGAAGTGGAAGTGCTGTCCAGTTAAATCCTGCCGCCTTAGCAGCAACATCTAAATCAGATGCAACATAGCTTGCTGCAAAAATCATTGCGTACTTACCGGCAAGGAAACCTGGAACTGGACCTGCTCCAGACATAGTTAGAGAAGCTGGGTCGATTGACTTATCTTCGTAGATCATGTCGTGAATTCGTGAAGGAACTTCAAGCTCTTCCTTGTTGATGCTTAGTGTTGCTCCTGCACCTGTAGTTAGTCCGCGGAAGAATTTTGCGTTGTAATTCATGCCCATGATCATGGTCATCGCTGCTGGAGACTTAAGTCCCCAAGCCACGCCGTACTTTCCATCGGTAGTGAACTTCTTTGCAAGTGCGCGGTAATCATCCCAAGTAAATGTTCCAGTTCCCGCAGGGAGCGCAACGCCAGCCTTCTTGAAAGCATCCACGTTTGCGAAAACAGTGTATGTCTGGGTCATTGTTGGCACGCCATAAAGCTTTGCCTTATATGAACCAACATTCCAAAGTCCTGTAGGAATTGTTGACTTTAGTGTTCGCATTTCAGATGAAAGATCAGCTAGATATCCTTGCGCAGAGAATGAAAGGATCGAAGCCGCTTCATGTTGGAAAATATCTGGTGCAACATTTCCTGCAAATGCTGTTGTTAACTTGTCTTGCATATTGTTTACGTCACCATAAACAATTTTTACAGTTGCACTTGGATTTGCCTTATTCCAGTCAGCAACAATTCTTTCTGTCGAAGCTACTGTTCCCTTTAGGTAAGCAGGGGTCAGGTATGTCATTTCAATTCCAGCTGCACGAGATGGAACAGCCATTGTGACTCCTGCGATCATTGCCACAGATGCCACGAGGCTAAGCAACTTTGCTTTTTTCACTCATTTCTCCTTTGTTGTGAGGTTGTGATCATCCAGTTATGAATCAGTTGTAAACGATTACAACCGAAACAAAACTTTCCTTGCCTTTGTTTTCTTGTCTGGACCCCTATCCCTTAACGGCTCCGGCCAAAAGACCGCTGGCAAGTTTGCGTTGCATAAATCCGAAAACGACCAAGGAAGGAATAGTTGCCAGGAATGCTCCAGCAGCTAGTGGTCCAAGCAAGACCTGCCCTTCCGATCCCATGAAACGTGCCAATGTCAGAGGCAAGGTTTCACTTTCCGGTGATTGGATTAGTACTAATGCGAAGAAGAACTCATTCCATGAATTGAGGAAGGTGAAGAGTGCGGTAGCCACAATTCCAGGAACTAAGAGAGGGAAGACGATGTTTCGCAAAATTTGTAAAGAAGTAGCGCCATCCATTGCGCCTGCTTCCTCAAGATCTAGAGGAATTCCGGCTACATAGCCCTTGAGCATCCATAGCGCGAAAGGTAATGCTGCAACTAAGTAAACAAGGACTAGACCCCAAATGCTGTCCAACAATCCAACTCTTCTTACGGCCATGAAGAGAGGGATAATGATTAGAGAAACTGGAAATACTTGGCTTATCAAAATCCAGCCTGTGGCCGCACCAGAAAACACTTTACGAAGTCTTGCAATTGCATAACCGGCAGGAACCGCAAAAATGGTCGTCAATATTGTTGTGCAGACCGCAATAACAAGAGAATTCTTGGCTGAATTAATCAATCCACGTTTCTCAATGATGTCGATGTAATTCTGCCAATAGATTCCTTTAGGAATTAAAGTCTGGTTAAGTTGCAATAGTTCATACGGCGACTTTAAAGAAGTTGTGAACATCCATAAAAATGGGAAGCCCAAGAAAATGATGTAGCAAATGACCAAGAAGTAAGTTGGAATTAAGTAGTACTTTCGCTTCTTCTTAGTTTGCTGAATCGCTGGCGAGGTCATCGTTGAACATCCTCTCGCTTGCTTGCTTTCAGATAGACACCGAGCATCAAGACGATAGCAAGTGCCATAACAACTCCCATTGCGGCTGCGTAACCAAAATTTCCATACTTGAACGCTTCGTTATATGCGAAAAGTGCAGGTACGAAAGTCTTGCCACCGGGACCTCCAGCAGTTAAAACATAAACGAGCCCGAAGGAACTGAATTGCCAAATAATATTCAACGCGACCAGAGCAGAAGTAATTGCACGCACCGCTGGAACCGTGATGAATCTAAATCTTTGCCAAGCATTCGCTCCATCAATTGTGGCGGCTTCCACCATCTCGCTTGGGATGCCTTGAATCGCAGCAAGTACTGAAACAGTGATGATTGGCATTGCCACCCATGCGCCAATCAAAATAACTGTTGGGAACGCTGTATTAAAGTCACCAAGAAAATCGATGCCAGCGCCTGGCAAATGCAAAGTCGTCAAAATTTGATCAATGGGACCACTTGTCGGGCGCAAAAGTAGATTCCACATGATCGCAACGATCACGGGAGGCATTGCCCAAGGCACAAGCGATAACACGCGCATAAGCCCAAGGAATCGAAGTTTTTGATTGAGCAATAAAGCTAATCCGAAACCTAATACCAGCGCTAGCAAAGTAACTGATACAGCCCAGATAATTCCAATCTTAAATGAGGCCCAGAACATTGAATCTTCAAGTAATCGACGGAAATTGCCTAATCCAATAAATTTAATTTCAACATTAAATCCTGCAACCTGATCGGTAAATGCGGTCCAAATTGCCTGCGATAAAGGTACGACGCTCAACAAAACAAGAGGAATAAATGCGGGAAGCGCATACTTCCAAGCACCGCGGTTGTACATTTTTCCGCGATTGGCTTTTCTTTCAGGCCTTGTAATCACATTGCTCATTTCTTATTTGTCGATTCACGAATTACAAGTGTTGGTTCTACAACTATTTGTTGACTTGGGCGATCTGGATTTGAAAGTCGGTCAAGCATCATTTGTGCTGCAATCGAACCACGCTTTTCCGCATGCAAGTCAATACTTGTTAAAGTGGGTCTAAGTAGCGAAGCAAGATCCGTATTATCGATTCCAACTACAGCAAGGTCGGCAGGAATATTTATTTTGTTTTCAAAGCAAAACTTCATCAAACCTGCAGCAAGCTGATCATTTGCACAAACTATCGAATCAAAATTACTGAGCTTTGAGCACTCCTTCAAAGCTGAATACGCAGCTTCAGGAGAAAAGGCATCTGCCTGAATAACACTTGTTGGTGTTAACTTAAGTGAGTTTGAATCCATTGCATTCAAGAAAGCAGCAACTCTCTTCTTTCCAGGATTTGTTGCTACTGGACCATTAAGGAATCCAATTTTCTTTCGGCCTGTCTCTTTCAAGTGCTCGACAGCTGTAGCAACGCCTGCGGCAGAATCGACCCACACATTGTCAACATCAATTCCATTAGGCAATGTTCCAACCACAACAACAGGAATCTGTAATCGAGATAGCAGAGTGGTTATGCGGGCATCGGAATAAATCGGCGAAATTATTAATCCATCGGCAAACCCACGACCCATGGTCTCAAGGTGTTTAACGATTTCATCGACCGATGAGAATGCAGATGAAAGAACTAATCTGTATTCAGTTGAACTAAGCGCTTGGCCAACACCTCGAGTCATCATGACGTAGGCAGGGTTTCCGAGGTCATCAAATGAAAGACAGATCTGCTCAGACTTTCTTACTTTCAAGGCTCGCGCAGCTGAATTTGGCTGATAATCCAGCTCTTTAATTGCCTTCCAGACGCGCTCTTCAGTCTCGCCACGGGCCACGGTTCCGTTGATTACGCGAGAAACTGAGGCAATCGAGACCCCTGCCTTCTCTGCAACCGACTTAATCGTTGTCATTGCCCTCATCCGCTCATTTACTGTAAACGTTTACAGTAAGCAGGAAAATACTCCGAGATTTGAACTTTAGCCAGCATCTTTTGATAACGACCTCATAACTTTAAAATCCCCTAACCTTTCCCTATGCCCAAAGATCCTTCTCGCGAAGCCCACTTCCCCGCTATCGAAAAGCGATACGGCGAAAAGATGGCCTACTGGTTCAAGGTCATGGCAAAGCTTGAAGGCAAGAAGTATCCAGAACAGATCGCCCACCTGCGCGAGAACTACGGCTTTTCGCAAGCCCACGCCAATGCACTAGTTATGTATAGCCGCGGATCTGAATCTTCAAAGCGATTTTCAACCCCAACTGAGTTTTACAAAACAGTTACTCCACAACAAGCAAAGACCATGAAGGCGATCTTCAAAGCGATCACCACAAAGTACCCACAACTGGAATTAGTAATCGCCTGGAATAAGCCAATGGTCAAACTTGGCAACGATTACATCTTCGGAGCCTCTGCTTCAACAAAGCATGTATTGATCGCACCCTTTGATCTTGAAGTTCTTCATGAATTCGCACCAAAGTTCAAAGAGGGCAATGCGCTGAAGAAAACGATTCAGCTGCCCAACGACTGGGATGTTGACGCTAAGTTGATCCAATCCCTGATCAAGGCATCACTTTCCAACCTGAAGTAATTCACCACAGCACTTACGATTAACCCATGCAGCGGTTGATCTATATCCCCTTTGATCACCTGCACCGGAAATACGGCGCTCTCAAAGATGCCGACCCAAAACAAGACGTCATAGTCATGGTCGAAAGTGCCCGAATGACAACGGGGCGCAACTGGCACAAAGAGCGCCTCTTCTTCCTTATCTCGAGCGCCCGCCACTTTGCGCAATCCCTAGAACAAGAAGGCTTCACCGTTGAATACATCAAAGCGCCAACCACCATCGATGGCCTGACAACTATTCAGAAGAAGTACAAACAGTTTCCCATCACCTGCGCCGAACCTTCTTCATTCACACAGTACGAACAATTAAAAAACTTCGGTGCCATCTTTGTTCCCAACGATTTCTTCTTAACTCCACGCGATTTGTTTACCCAATGGGCAGGTGCCCAAAAGAGTTTCTTGATGGAAAGCTTTTATCGCGCACAACGCATTCGCCTTGGAATTCTTACTGACGGAAACAAGCCAGTTGGTGGTGCCTGGAACTTTGATAAGGAAAACCGCTTGCCTCCCCCAAAAAAGTTTGAAGGTCCTGCGTACTTAGAACACAAACGCGATGAGATCGATCTAGAGGTTGCTCAAGAACTTGGCCACACACCCACAACTACCTGGGCAACTACTCGTAAAGGCGCACTAGCCCAACTAAAAAACTTTATCGATAACCACTTTGCCGAATTCGGCCCTCTTGAAGATGCGATGACAACGGACAACTGGGCACTTCACCACTCTTTGCTGTCCCCCTACATCAACAACAACCTGCTACATCCATCAGAAGTAATTCACGCAGCGGTTAAAGCATTTAACGATGGCAAAGTCCCCATCGAATCTGCCGAAGGTTTCATCCGCCAAATCATTGGCTGGCGTGAATATGTCAACGGTATGTACTGGTTCTTGGGCCCTGATTACCGCAACAACAATCAGCTAAACGCAACCAGAAAACTGTTGCCACTCTTTTCTGATCCATCTAAAACAGAAATGAACTGCATCAAGCAAACAGTTACAGATATCAATGAACGCGCCTGGGTTCACCACATCCCGCGCCTGATGCTGCTTTCCAATCTTGCATTAGTCACCGGCACCAACCCACAGCAATTTCTAGATTGGATGCGCGAGGTATTTATCGATGCATCTGAATGGGTAATGGTTCCCAATGTGATTGGCATGGGTGTTCACGCAGATGGCGGGCAGATGATGACAAAGCCATACGCCGCAGGCGGTGCTTACATTTCTCGAATGTCTAACTACTGCAAGCCCTGCAAATACAACCCAAAACTTCGCACCGGTGAAACCGCTTGCCCATTTACTACCTTGTATTGGGACTTCTTAGATCGTCATAAAGAAACCTTTGCTAAGAACCATCGCATGAGCCAACAGGTCTTTGGATTAAAACGTTTATCTGATCTACCTGAATTAAAGGAACGCGCACAAGAGGTTCTAGAAGGTTTAGAGCGCGGCGAAATATAGAAGTGGCCCTGCGCAAAAGTTACGCAGAGCCACCAAGGTTGTGCCCCCGACAGGATTTGAACCTGCAACCTCTGCCCTGCGACGGGAGTGCTCTATCCGTTGAGCTACGAGGGCACAACGGAAAAATAGAGACTTGAAGTCTTTCAGAATTTTTGTTGCATTTTTTGGTGGATAACTTTTTTCCTTAACAGCCTGGTGCTATTCTTTTTACACCCTGCGATGGAAGTGCATTAATATCTGTTGAACTAGAAACAAAAGCCCCGCAAACTATTGCGGGGCTTTTGCTTTGTCTAATAACTTAATTAAAAAGCTCGGACACCGTTACTGCGTTCGCCGAGCGTCCAGGCAACTCTTCCTCGCTAAATGATGCGTTTAAGTCGCGAACCAATACCTCAGCCGGAACAACTGCCCCACCTGATGTGTAATCGGTTGTTGTGTGCGCATCCTTAATCAAGGTCACGTCATATCCGCGATCTAGCGCTCCATGGCTTGTAAAGCGCACGCAGTTATTTGTCTGCGCTCCGCTGACATACACATGGCCAACATCTAGCCCCTGCAAAACACTTTCTAAATCAGTTGCCTCAAATGAGTTGCGATACAACTTGCCAACCCGAGTCTCATGATCAGTCGGAGTTAGCTCAGAAACAATCTGCCAATCATCTGATCCAATTGGCATCCACTCATCAGAGTGCTGCACCCAAACCACCGGCACGCCAGCAGCACGTGCTTTACCCACGGCAACATTGATATTGGCCACTACCTGGTCCTTGTTGTACGCACCATCTACAACTTGATTCTGAACATCAATTACAAGCAGTGCCGACTTACTACGCCCAAGTGTTGTCATTCAGCAAGTATAACTTCGCCTATAAGAATGCTGGAATCACTATCTCGTTGTACTGCATAAACCCTGGCTTCATCGGCGGATCAAAGCGACAGATTCTGGTCTCATCTGACAAGTTAATGTTTTCTCTAGCAGCTGCCATTCGTAATTCAGCAACTTGCTTCTGCGCCGCTCCTTGATTAGCCCGCCCACGAAATGATGTTGCAACACAGATCTCTGTGTCCAAATCTCTCAAAACCACCCGCGGGTCGTTGGGATCAGGCAGATCACTAAAGGTGCTACCTGCTGGCATTACAAAGGAAACACTCCATTGATTGTCATCGATTGTTGTGTCCTGAGTTGCTGCAATTACAGGCGCAGTCATAGCAATTTTCTCTGCTCGACTATTTCCTTGAGCTATATATGAAAAGAGTGATCTAAATGCGATGCTCCCTGCCGATGAGTAATCAGCTGAAACCTTTACCTCGGCAAGCACGCACGGTAAGTACTGACGTAACTCAAAATCCCCAAACTTCTTAAGAACTGTGAACTCTTGCCGCTGTGTCATGGTTTAAGCCTACTGCGCCAACTTTTCCAGGCCCCAGTACTTCCCAACGCCCACACCACCAACAACGGCTGGAAGAACAACCGCACCAAACGCTTGGTATCTGTATCTAAACCAAATGCATCAACATGATTTACATACTGCGAGATATTTCCCCAGAACACCGCAACAAAGAAAGCTGCAACCAACCACCCGATTTGCTCTCGGTACTTCCACAGCGCAAGCAACCCAATACCTAGGGCGATCTCTACAACGCCAGATGCCAGCACAACAAAATCTGCGTAATCTGCAAACACGGTTGGCACCTGCGCCCGAAACTCCACGCGACTAGTCGTTAAGTGCCCAACACCTGCATACGCCAAGGCAGAGCCCAACACCATCTGCGGAATACGCGCAATTAGCTTCATGAACCCAGCGTACAGGTAGCGATTTACTCTTTATTAGTAAGGGCAATCCCCATAAACTCGCGAAATGTTCACAAGCTATGAAGATCGCATCGCAATGCTGGATGAGTTTGCCGAAGGCGCAAAACCTTTCCAGAACAAAATGTCCAACCCAGTTTTTGAAAGAAACGATGGCTGGAACCTCATGCTCGGTGATTCCAACATCGCCGCATTCAATGGTGCTTCGATCTATAGTAGCCGCAAAGAAACTGTAGATGAACTTCTCGCGGCCTTTGTTAAATATGGCCGCGAATCAAATATCCGTTTAGTCGGTCCCGGAATAGTTCATCTCTCCGCCCTCGAAGCACGCGGATATAAGAACTATGGCGGAGCTCCATTCATGTTATGGCCAGCTGACAACTCAGTCGACTCTTTTACCCTGCGCGACGGTCTATCCGTACGACGCCTTGAACAAAGCGATCTTCCTCAAATGCTTGCGGTTTATGCAGATTCTTTCGGAATGCCTGAGGAAATGCTTGCCGCCTTTCAAAAGATGTTGTTCGCATCGCCAGAAGATCACACCTACGGACTATTCAAAGAAGACCAAATGGTTTCAATTGTTACAGCGATGGTTTTTAAGGACACTGTTGGAATCTGGTCCATGGGAACACCGACTGCACATCAGAAGAATGGTTACGGTCAGCAACTACTTTCACATGTAATGAAAACCCACAAGGCGATGGGTGGAAAGCGTTTCTACCTACATGCTTCAACCGCTGGCAAATTCCTGTATGACAAAGCTGGTTGGATTACTTTGGATTACTTCCCGTACCTAGCCAAAGCTGACGCTTAACAATCAACACCAGAATTCACTTATGACCGAGCAAATCGACCAGTTCTTCAACCCCGATGGCACATTAATCTCTATCCCCGTTAAATCCGCCAAGAAGATCGCAGTCCTGCTCCACATTGCCCGAGATCTATCCCTCACCGCGAAGTATCCCGAGAAGGAACTCAACGCAATTATCGCGAAGTACCACGATGACACCGCAGCTATCAGGCGTCACATGATCGAGTATGGGATTTTGGAGAGGGATGCGGAGAGTGTCTATTGGCTAGCTTGCCAATGATTAGCTAACTTTCTCTTCGTTATTGCTGATTTTTACAAACCAAGCGGCTACAGATGCTGTTATCACTCCAATTAGCGAAATCCCAACGATCATTAACAACACTGCCAAGAATCTTCCTTCTGATGTAGTTGGATAACGATCGCCGTATCCGACAGTTGTAACTGTAGTCGTCGCCCACCACAAACCATCCGAAAAACTCTTTATGTTGGAACCTTCGACAGATCTCTCTGTAATCGTTATTTGTACCGCCGCGATGTAGGCAACAAAAATGCTTGTCAAGACTACTTTGAGCGTGATTGCAAATTGTCGACCTATAGCAATTTTTTGGATAGCCAGTCCACCGAATGAGATTACTCGCATAAGACGCAAGGGTCGCAGGAATGGAAGTAATACTGAAGCAATCTCAAGTGGATGGTGCTTTAAATAAGACTTCTTATTCTCCGCGGAAATAATGCCAAAAGCTAAATCTAGTGCGAAAGCTAACCAGCAAATCCATTGCACTAAATCAATGTAGTTTTGTTGCGATGCTGAAATGTCAGATTTAAAGGCCGGGTATGAAAATGCTACGAGGAAACAAACCGCGAGAACAGTAAGTACTTCATTCCATATTCTCTTCATTTTTCGCACGCTATTCCATCTTTGTCGCGATCTGACTTTTGGTTAGCCAAATAAAGGGCCTTGTTGTATTTAGGAATTTTCTTTGTATTTCCCCCAGCGTTCACAGCGCCGGGCAAGGCCACGCCTCCTGGATACATTTTGTTTAATTCTGTGCAGTTCTTGAATTCTCTTGCGGCCGCACTAGCAGATGGGCATGTTTCAAGAAATAGGAACAAACTGATTGAAAGGGTTACTAAAATCCTCATTCTCAATGACAACTTATCTTAGAAAGTTTAAAGTGAGCGAATCTTTCATCTGGCGGAAAATTAAAAGTTAGCTCAGCAGTACTTCCCCTGGAGAGCGATCCCTGTGAATCATTTGTGTAATCATATTGGACATAATCGTTGTCCTGCAGAATCAATTCCGCATAAAGGTTATTTGAGCATTCTTTATTTGTAACTACTTGAATTGCCGCACAGACCGACATGTAGTCGCACTTTGGGTTATCAACCCATTTATATGCAACATCTGTCTCCCATATATCAAAACCTTCAGGTGTCCAGTTTGTTGCTACTTCACCAGTTGTGTAGCTCGATCCAGATGACGAATTGTCGCTGCCATTTAAGTAACCTACAGCAATTTGATAAACGACAATAACCGCAAACATCAAAATGGCAATTTCACGTTTCTTAATTTTCCCAATCTCTTGTCGAAAATTCTCGAAGTTACTTCCCATTCTTTAATTGCCTTTCGCCTGCTTGAAGCCTACTTTTAAAATTTGAGTGTCTCCCAAAGCTAGATTCCGTTGGAAAAGAAATTGAATTAACGAACTGCCTTTTTGGGACATGAGTAAAGACTACGCTGGACGGGACCAGGTATTAGCTGTTGAAATCGAAAACAAAGGTGAAAATTCTGGGCTAGGACGGTTTGACTCAATTTTGCTTACTTCAATATATGAATGGTCATTTGTTAGATCGCTTTACCCGTTCTAACCTGCACCTGAAGGTATGCTCATTACATGGAATTACTATTTTTCTGGTTGATTCTTTCAATTTTTTCAGGCGTCTATGCAGCTTCAAAAGGACGATCTAGATTCGGCTGGTTTGCAATTAGTTTCATTTTGAGCCCATTAATAGGTTTTATAGGCATAGCAATTCTCCCCACTCGAACTCAGGCTATAAACGTTTCAGCACCCAATCCCACCAGAGATCGCTTGCTTGAGATTAAGCAACTCCACGAGGAAGGGTTAATCAGCCAAGACGAATACGTCGCACGGAGAAAAGTGATTTTGGAAAGTACGAATAACTAATCTCGGTTCTCGCTTAATGATTTTCAGGACAAGTCCCCGCGGGTCCAAAACTGCGGGGCTTTTGTTTTGCTAATTTCTAAAGGCTGCGTTCGAACAATTTCGTTGCCGTTCGAATAAGTAAAGAGTTTCTATGCCCTGCAACCCACTTGTAGCCGAAGCGACCCAACGGTCCTGATGCGCGCACCATAAAGCCGAGTATCCAGTTTCCTCGACGTCCCAATAGATATGCGATTGCATCGGGGCCGACATAGGTTTTACCGGCGTGCACAACATGGACTGCTTGCGAGCATTGTTCATAGGTAAGTCCATATTGGGAAAGATCAGCTGTTTGGTATGCGATTGCGTTTACAGCTAACTTCTTTTGCACCCATGCCATCGTGGCTTCGCAGAAGCGGCATTCGCCATCGGTAAGAACGGTGATCATAGATGCGAGGCTAACAGGGTGTTTGAAAAAATGTCGGAGAGTAACTTTCAAGAATAAGAAAGTAGCCACGCGCGACTAACTGCGGGGCTACTTAGAGTGCGTGGCGCTGATACGATTCGAACGTACGACCTGCCCTGAGTCAAAAGGCTGCTCTATCCGCTGAGCTACAGCGCCACGCATCGCGGAACTTAGATGTGCGTGATCGCAAAAAATTTCTCATCAATAAAGCTGTGGATTCCAGCGAACATTTCCTTTTGTCATAACCGTGCTTTTATGATTCATCTATGACCACTGATGCACGCGCACTTGCAATTGATGCTTATAACAAGGCCCAAGATCTTCTATATGCGGATCGCTCTCCCGAGCAAGATACAGAGCTGCTTACCTTGGCATTTGTATCCAAGCATTTCTGGAAGCAAGCCGGCGGAAATATGCAGTTTGCGATTTCGGATTGGTTAATTAGTCGCGTATTTGGTGAGCTCGGGTTTGCAGATTTAGCGGTGGAGTTTGCCGTTGCGTCGCTGGCATACGAAGACAAGAACTTTCCGTATTGGACGAAGGCAAGCCTGTGCGAAGGTGCGGCACGAGCATTTAAGAATGTTGGGATGAATGAAGAATGCGCACGCCATATTGCTCTTGCAAATGAATATCTGGCTCTAGAGGAAAACGCTGCCGATGCAGAAGTAATTGCAGAACAGATTAAAGATCTTTAAAGGTTTTCTTTCTTGACGATGCAAAAAGGTTGACCAGCCGGATCCAAATACACGCGGAATCGTTCTGGTGCCACTTGGTGGGTCGCTTTAATCGCACCAAGTGTTAACAGCTTGGCTTCTGCTTCATCTAAATCTGGTGCATGAAAATCCATGTGCGCTTGCTGCGGAACATCGTTATCAGGCCATGTCGGTGCTTTGTAATCTGGAACTTGCTGGAAAGCCATCATCGTCTTTCCATCAGCGTTAAGCAGCTCTGACCAATCGCAGCTCTCTTCAGTTTCACCTTCCCACAAAGGACTTATAGGCCAACCAGTAATTGCGGAATAGAAACGTGCAAGTTCTCGAGGCTTTGGACAATCGATGGCGGTGTAGGCGTACTTAGCAATACTCATACAGCGATTTTATTCGATAAGAGTTGAAATGAAGATCTGCCAAGCAAGGGCAGATTTGGCCACAAGAGAAAGAGTTATGTAGGTCTTCTCGCCACGTAGGTAATCAGACCACTTCCCTACTTTCTTGTATTGCAGGTACTGCACAACCGCGAAGGTGTTAAAGAGGACAAAGAGCGAAACAACGATTCCGTAAACAAATGCTGGAGCCTTTGTATCTCCTGGGCCACCGATTGCAAGGACATAGAAAAGGATTGCGATCCAAGGAACGATGCCTGCGATGCATCCGAAGATGAATGGGATCCAGCCACCATTTCCAGGAGTTTCGTACTTTTCCTGCAACCAACCGAACAAGATCATTGAAGCATTAACGCCAAATAGAGAAATGATTGCAACGACATCGGAAACTCCGCAGATCTGTGCGATCAGAACGATCATTACAGAAGAGCTGATTGAGTACTCAACCCAGCGGAAGAAGTTGCGGTTCTGTGCAAGGCCTGCGCTATATCGCGGGAAGAACTTAGGTGAAGCGACTAAGAAGTGGAAGAAAGCAGATAGGCCAAGGAAAATTGCAACGGTATAACCAACCGGAGTGTTAATCAGTGTGATTGGTTGAGCGAAAGTACTTCCTGGTGGACCTGACATGTAGCGAGCAACGATTGGTAGCGAAAAGTCATTGGCAAGTGCGATGACAATTAGCATCTGTACAAAGTGGAATACGCCGGCAATTAGGTTGTATCGGCGAATCGAAGCTGCGTTAATCTCTTTAGTCATGCATTAAGGGTACGGGGCACTAGGCTGAATTTCAGGTCAAAACTAGTAATTGAAGTCAACAGTTACTTTGATTTTTTGCCCAACCTCAAAGCCGTGCTGCAAACGTATGGCCTTCTTTATAGGAATTAGATAGCTGCCATCTTTAGGCATCAAAGTTGTTTTCCAGTACTCACCTGGCAGAGTGATGTTTGCGTATAAAACACCCCATCCATAACTTTTATTGACAGCAATCGTCTTGAACTCTGCTGTGTATTTAGCTGGAGTTGGGATGAAGTAAAAGGGCGCAGGGCCGCGCCATTCAATTAATTCACTAGTAAACGAAAACTCCACTTGCGGAGTTTAAAGGACTACTTCTTCTTTGTGTAACCCTTTGGGCAGATTGGCTTAACTTCTGTAATCCTCTTTGTAGTTTTGCCCTTGACGCAGTTAATGCTTTTGATTGCCTTGACCTTGGTTTCCAAATCTGACAGGTAGGAATCAAACTCCCCTGTCTCCTCTTCGGCATATCCAACCGGGCCTTGGTAATCATCAAGTACTGAAGCCATTGAGTTATTAATTACCCGGCGAACCTCGACGATGTCAGCTTCTATTGCTAAATACCACTTCTTAGTTGATGGTGCCGTAAATGCTTTTGTCTTTAATGATTCAAGGCGCGCAACCTGACTATCAAACTTTGGATCGTACTTATCCTTCATGATCGCGATTGCTTGATCCTTTGTAAGAGGATCTGCGATTGCCGGGGTGATTCCTATGGTGATAAATCCGATTGTTGCAATTGCGAGAACTCTCCGAAGTTTCATATGACCACAGTACTTTTTACACCGCGGGTTCCCCATAGAAAAGGTGAGCGGTACCCCTTTGCTATGTGTGGAGAGCGCCACATCTAAGGGTTTTTTCATAGCGATTGGGCGGTTAGAATTAGGGCATGGATCTCGACAAAGTAATTCTGTATTACGGCTTTGCGCCGATTACAGATACCGCTGCCGTAAAGCTATGGCAGAAGGCGTTGTGTGAATCCCTTGGAATTAAGGGTCGCATCATTGTTTCTCCTCATGGAATTAATGGAACATTGGGCGGCAAGATGGAAGATCTGAAGAAGTATGTGAAGGCGACAAAGGCATACCCTGGATTTAAGAAGATCGATTTCAAATGGTCTGATGGAACCGGCCAAGATTTTCCAAAGTTGAAGATCAAGATTCGCCCCGAGCTTGTTGCATTTGGAAATCCAGATGAGATCAAGGTTGATGAAAACGGCGTAATCGGCGGCGGAGTTCATCTACGCCCTGAAGAGGTTAACAAGCTTGTTGAAGAGCGTGGCGATGATGTCTTCTTCTTTGATGGCCGTAACGCCTTTGAAGCAAAGGTCGGAAAGTTCAAGGATGCAGTTGTTCCTGATGTTGAAACTTCTCATGACTTTGTTGCAGAAATTGAAAGTGGCAAGTACGACCACATGAAGGATAAGCCGGTCGTTACATATTGCACAGGTGGAATTCGCTGCGAGATTTTGTCTGTCGTAATGAAGAACCGTGGATTTAAAGAGGTTTATCAGATTAAGGGCGGCATTGTTCGTTACGGCAATAAGTTTGGCGATGACGGTCTATGGGAAGGTTCTTTGTATACCTTTGATGATCGTCTAACTATTGATTTCAGTGATCACACGAAGTTGATCGGCGAATGCGCAGAATGTAACGGCGCAACAAAGCAGTTTAGAAACTGTCAGAAACCAGAATGCCACCAGCTAGTACTGCTGTGCGATCCTTGTTATGACACTCATACTGAGCGTCCTTGTAACCACGAGCGCGAAGTTAAGCGCAACCGCGAACTAATCGGTTAGTTATGTGACTTGCGTGCTGTGCGCCAGTGATACAAATACAAAGGCAAGGCAGTAGCAAGCAATGCGGTTGAGCTAATCATGCTCTTGATTGCGCGTCGCTGATTGTCATCTTCTAGCTGTGCGCGAAGTGCTTCTTTAGTCATTCCTTCAGGGCTAGTTACCGCATCGTAGTAACCAGGGTCAGGCATGATGATGTCCAAGAAGCTGTTAACCAGAGCGATCGTTGTAAATAGACAGACCATCAAAGTAACTAATGACACTGCGTACAAGTACAGAGAACGCCAATCAACACGATCGTGACGGCTTTCAACCACAGGTGCTGCTGCTCGCTTTGCAACCGCTTTCTTTGCAACTGCTTTTTTAGCTGTAGCCATTGCGCTCTCCTTAGTTAGTAAGCGTTACTTTAGATAAACCAACTGGTGAATCAGGGTTGTAACCCGAAGCAACCGCAAACTCCAGCGCAAAGCGCTGCAAAACAATGGCATCTACAACTGTTGAAGTAATTTCATCATCACAGTTAGATCCTGCAAGAACGATGTCATTTCCTTCAGGGGTTCCGCCATTGCCGATCCAAAAGATGCGTGGGTTTGTAGCGCGAATCTTTACTACAGCCTCGGTAATTGAAGGTGCTGGCATATGTGATGGGGCGACGATAAATACTTGTGTTTCTGCCGTTAGCGCAGAGATTGGACCGTGCAGGTAATCAGCGGTTGACAGTCCTTGTACTGAAATCTTGCAGGTTTCTTGAATCTTTAGCGCAGCTTCTCGCGCGTTGGGATATGCAAAGCCGCGACCAAGAATGACAACTTCATTCTCACGGGTAGCAGCTGCCACCGCCTTAGATACAAGATCTGTGGTTGAAGCTAATCGTGTTGCTTCAGAAATAATCTGCTCACCATTAACCTGCTTGTCGGTCCATGCAGCAACCAATAGGTAAGAAACCAGCAGCTGAGCGTTGTAAGACTTTGTTGCAGCCACAGCTAGTTCGGGACCAGCAAGTAGTGAAAAGTGATTGTGGGCAACTGTTGCCAAAGGTGATTCGTCATCATTTGTCATCGCGATGACATAGGCGTTTGCCTGACGAGCAGCGGTTGCAAACTTAACGAGATCTGGAGATTGGCCGCTTTGTGAGATAGCCACGATCAATGTGTTTGAGTACTTGAGCTCTGAACCATAGACAGTTACAGATGATGGCGAGGTAAGTCCTACAGGCAGACCGATCTGAGTTTCGATCAGGTACTTTAAATAATGTGCAGCGTTATCAGATGTGCCGCGCGCCAAGATCAGAACTGATTGAATCTTTTCATCGATCAAAACATTCTTTACAGAGTTAAATGCTTCCTTGTTATCCAAAATTGCCTTGAAAACCTTTGGGGTTTCAGCAATCTCAGAAGCCATAATCGTGCCTAATGTGCTCATGTGCTTATCTTCCCACATCGCTTCAAGTATCCTTCACGCATGGCTAATGAAGAAGTGCTGGCAGTCGATTTAGGACAGTCTGGCTGCCGTATTAAGCAGGGTGATTTATTAATTACCAGCGATCGAGGCAAGTTAGTCGGTGAAGCACCATTAGATTCATTCAGAGCGATATTTGAATCAATCCAGAAATTATCTGCAGATGTAGTTTCACTCTCATGCTCTGGATTTAATGGAATTGTTCAAAACCCAGAAAGCTTTGGCGAACTGTGTTCTCAATACTTTGGAGCAACAAAGGTTGCAGTCCTTGATGATGGCCTAGCTGGATTTATTGGTGCATTAAATGGCCGCAATGGAGTCGTCTTATCAATTGGTGGTGGCGTTGTTGCAGTTGGTGGCAATGAAGGAAAGTACGCGCACCGCGATGGATTAGGTAGCACCTTCGGTGATGAGGGTGGCGGATTTTGGTTGGGTAAGTTAGCGATTACCAAGGCGTTAGGAATTCGCCAAGGTCGTGGTGATGATCAAGAGATTTTGGATTACTTTGCTGAAGAGTGTGCAGCATTTGATTCCTTGACTGTTAAGAACAACGCAGAAGCCGCAACACTTGCAATTAGAACAGCTAAAAAGGTCTTGGATGCTGCAGATGCTGGAGTATCTACCGCCACAGCAATTGTTGATGAAGGTGCTTATTTGTTAGCGCAAACAGTTATTGCTACTTGGTATGGCTGCGGCGGAACAAAGGCGGATTCACCTGAAATCGTTATTCAAGGTGGCCCAGCGCGTAATGCTTCATATTCGACAAAGATTGCAATGGAGATTAATGCGAAGTTGCCAAACGCGGTTGTTGTTCAATCAAGTGGCGATAACTTAGATGGCGCTACATGGATTGCGAACAATATGCGCCAAGATGCGCCTCCCCTATTGCTTTGGTCGGGGCTTTAATTCAGTAATTGGATTCCACTCTTTTAATGGAGTGCGAGTTTTCTTTGGTGACAACATCAATGCAAGTAGCACCCAAAAGGTTCCGACATATCCCAATAACATCCACGGTAATACGCGACGACCAAAGACATAGGCGCATAAACCTGCGAATAGACCGAAGAACAGGTGCTTAAGATCAAATGCGAACATGCGTAAAGGGTACTAAGCCTTACTTACAGAAGCCCGTATTCAGCAGCCTTTGCCGTTAACTCTTCACGAACTGACGGGTGAGCTGCGTTGTTAATGATGTTTACCGCTTGAGCTGTTTGGCTGTGGCCAAAGCATGCGGCAACTCCTTGCTCGGTAACAACGTATGAATGCTGGAAGTGGGTGACGTTGGCCTGCAACCTTGGAACGATCGTTGAGACATTAGCCTTTGGATGCCATGAAGGAAGAGCGACAAAGGATTGTCCCCCACGGCTATGCAGCGCGCCCACGATGAAATCTGTTGATCCACCAAAGCCGCTGTAGATCTTTCCGCGAACATGGCTGGCATTTGCTTGATCAAAGAGATCTACTTCAAGTGCGCTGTTGATGGATGTCATCTTTGCTTGGCGTGCAATTTGACTTGGATCATTGGTGCGCTCTGTACGAAGCATGCGAACCTTCTTATTCAAATCTAGCCATTGGTATAGCTCTTGGCTACCAAAGATAAATGAAGCGGTAATTAAGACTTCTTCATCTAATGTGCCGGCCTTAGAAAGTTCAAGCACGCCATCAGAAAACATCTCAGTCCAGATACGCAAACCTTTGCGTTGCTTTAGCGCCATCAGAACAGCATCTGGCACGCCACCTATACCTAACTGCAGGGTTGAATGATCTTCAACTAGCGCTGCGATACGGCTTCCGATTTCTGCTTGGATATCTGTGATTTCAGTAGCTGGCTTTTCTTGTAGCGGCTCATCAACTTCAACTAAGTAATCGATTTCGCTATCGTAAATCTGAGAATCACCATATGTGTATGGCATCTGCTTATTGGATTGGGCAATAACCAATCCGCCATGTGCGCGAGCGGTTTCGATTGCGCGGGGCAGGATATTTACTTCGGTACCAAGACTTACGGTGTCAAAGCGTTGTTCTGATGTATGAATGAAAACTACATCTGGACGATAAAAGTTACGGATCAAAACTGGCAATAATGAAAGACGTGATGGGATGTATTCCAGGCGTGGATGGTTGCGCATCTTTGGACCGACAAATGCGGTCTCGTAAGTAACGCCTTCGCGATCTGGAATTCCATCTCCATGAGCGTTCAGCATGTGAAGTTTGAACTCTGGAATTACTTCATCAGCAATAGCAAGCAAAGTCTTTGGAGTTGAGAAGTTACCTGAAGCAATGATGCGTGGATTGCTAGGAAGATTGGCGAGAATGCTTTTTAGTTGTTCGGTATTAATAACTCGCATGTCTTTAATCTATCGCGTGCACTAAAACAAAAATCTCTCTTCTCGCATTTTTACGTGTGAGAAGAGAGATATCAGTGGTAGCCCCGAAGGGATTCGAACCCTCGTAGCTGGCTTGAGAAGCCAGAGTCCTAGGCCGCTAGACGACGGGGCCGCAATATTCCTAGAACGATATTAAGTTGTACTGCTTTACTGCGCTGGGGTACCAGGACTCGAACCTAGACTTACTGAACCAGAATCAGCAGGGCTGCCAATTACCCCATACCCCAAGGCTTTACGCCTTGTACTGCAATGGCAAAGAATACCAGCGGTTTTACAGCGCCAATCCCGCGTTAATACGCAGTAAACAGGCCTCTTTACCCAGTAATTCCATTGATTCAAATAGCGGTGGCGAAATAGTGCTGCCGGTAGTCGCGATGCGAAGCGCGGTAAATGCGATGCGTGGCTTTAACGCCATCTCTTCAATCAGCGAAGCACGAAGAACAGCTTCGATATTTGCATGAGTCCAGTCGCTAACAGTTTCAAGCTCCTTGATCGAGCGCTTCAAGATCTCCTTAGAGCCATCATCTGTAATCTTTGAAACAGATTCAGCATCTACCGCAAAGTTTTTGGTAAATAGAAACTTAAGCATCTTAGGAACTTCATTCAACATGATGATGCGCTCTTGGATCAAAGGCAACGCCTTCTTCACCAATTCGATCTCAGCATCTGTTCCGGTAATGACATCTGCCTTAGTTAAGAATGGCAGAGACCACTTGAGGAACTCATCCAAAGTTAGCGCACGAATCTTGTCGCCGTTAATCGCTTCAAGCTTTTTCATATCAAAACGTGCGGGCGATGAATGAACCTTCTCGACTGTAAACATTTCTGTTAGCTGCTTCATCGTGATGTTTTCTAGATCATCACCAGGAGACCAACCAAGTAAAGCAAGGTAGTTACAGATCGCTTCTGGAAGGAATCCCATCTCGCGATACCAGGCGATTGAAACTTCGCCGTTGCGCTTTGAAAGCTTTGCATTGTCCTGACCCATTACGAATGGAAGGTGAGCAAAGACTGGGTAATCCTCAATCTTTACGCCCATCGCTTGATACACACGAATCTGGCGTGGAGTCGATGACAACAAATCTTCTCCGCGAAGAACATGTGTCACCTTCATCATGATGTCATCCACCGCAACAGCAAGTGTGTACAGAGGTGAACCATCAGCGCGAACTAAAACAAAGTCAGGAACGAAGTTGTGGTCAAAGGTCACATCTCCGCGAATCAGATCTGTAAATGTTGTGTGGCCGTCAGGCATACGCATGCGGACTACCGCTTCGCGACCTTGTGCCTTATATGCAGCGATTTGTTCAGCTGTTAGTTCGCGGCAATGTCCGTTGTAACCAGGTGCAACATTGGCTTTGCGTTGTGCTTCGCGCACAGCTTCTAGCTCATCTGGCGAGCAGTAGCAGTGATACGCATCCTTTTGATCAAGGAACTTTTGTGCCCATGTTGCGTAAATATCTAAGCGCTGTGATTGAAGGTATGGACCATTATCGCCACCAACTTCTGGACCCTCATCCCATTCAAGTCCAAGCCACTTTAATGTGTCGATTGCAGCGTTGATGTACTCATCTGTAACGCGGGTTGTATCTGTATCTTCGATACGGAATAAGAATGTTCCACCAGTGTGACGAGCGTAAGCCCAATCAAAGAGCGCGGTACGGATATTTCCGACGTGCAGATCACCGGTTGGAGATGGCGCGAAACGAACCTTAACTTTGCTTGTCATTTACTTTGCCGCCACCTTATTTGTTAGTTCGCCAAGTCCTTCAATAGCCATTGTGGCCTTTTCGCCAACAACCATTGGGCCGATGCCCGCAGGTGTTCCGGTCAAGATAATGTCGCCAGGCAACAAGGTCATGACACGTGAAACAAAGTTAATAATTGTTGGAACGTCAAAGATCATGTCGCTGATCTGTGCGGATTGTTTTACTTCGCCAGCGATGGTTGCTGTGATCTTTTGTGTGCCAGGAACGAAATCTGTATCGACCCATGGACCTATTGGGCAGAAGGTGTCGAAGCTCTTTGCACGAGTCCACTGGCCATCCTTCTTTTGAAGATCGCGAGCAGTTACATCATTTGCAATTGTGTATCCAAAGATCACATCGTTAACGCGCTCCTTTGGAACATCTTTGCAAATACGACCAATAACAATCGCAAGCTCTGCTTCATGATCAACGCGCTCTGACATATCTGGCCACACGATTGTGTCGTTAGGACCGATGACAGATGTATTTGGCTTTAAGAAAATGATTGGTTCTTCAGGAACAACCCCACCCATTTCAGCGGCGTGATCTGCGTAATTCTTACCGATGCAGACAACCTTTGATCTAGGGATGATGGGTGCAAGTAGGCGAACCTTGTTCAGATCGATCTTTGCTGCTGTCTTTTGGATTCCGGAATAGATCGGATCACCGCTAATGATGCTGATAGTTGCATCATCTTCTAAGACGCCAAAGAGTGGATCTTGGCCTAAGCCGGCATCTGGTCCAGGGGTGAATCGAACAATACGCATTGGCGCATTCTACTAGTTACTCGGCGTCTTCAATCTCTTCTGCGAGGCGCTCAACTAATACCGATGAAATTCTGCGACGACGACCTTGTGGACGCTCTGATGTAATCGCCCAGCCATTCCATGAAATTGTGGAACCAGCAATAGGTACACGGCCTAGCTTTTGAGCCATTAATCCACCGATACTGTCGATATCTTCATAATCGCTTTTTTCGATTTCCATCTTTAACTCATCGGCTAAATCTTCAATGTGCAGAGTCGCTTTAGCTCGTGCCTTGTCGGCAGATAGCCATGTGAACTCTTCTTCACCATCATCAAACTCATCTTCGATCTCGCCAACGATCTCTTCGATGATGTCTTCAATAGTGATAATTCCTGCAGTTCCACCATATTCATCAACAACGATTGCAAGGTGAATCTGGTTCTTCTGCATCTCCTTCAGCAGATCATCTGCCATCTTGATTTCAGGAACAAAGTTGGCAGGACGCATGTGCTTCTCAATAGTTTCAGATTGTTCGGCTTCATGGTGGTCCAGAACGCGCTTTGCAAGATCCTTCACATAAACAATTCCAACAATATTATCGATGCCATCGCCAATTACAGGGATTCGTGAATAACCGCTTCGAAGCGCAAGTGAAAGTCCTTGACGCAAAGTCTTATCTTTTTCTACCCACACCATATCGGTGCGAGGAACCATTAACTCACGAACTAATGTGTCACCTAATTCGAATACTGAGTGAATCATTTCGTGTTCATCTGATTCCACTAGTCCACGTTCGTGTGCCTGATCTACAAGGTCGCGAAGTTCAGCTTCGGATGTAAATGGTCCTGATCTAAAACCCTTGCCTGGTGTTAAAGCATTACCAACTGAAATCAGTAGCTTTGTAACTGGGCCAAGTAGGAAAGCCATTCCGTAGGCAACGATAATTCCGTAACGGGCGTACTTATGGGGCTGCTGCTTGCCCAAGGTACGCGGACCAACGCCCACAACTACAAATGACAAGACAACCATGATCGCAACAGTTAGCGCCATTGCCTGTGCGCTTGAATAGTTGCGAAGCAAAATAACTGCAAGCAGCACTGTGGCTGTGAATTCGCAGAACTTACGAACAAGCAAAATCACATTCAGGTATCGAGCAGGCTGTGCGCTGTACTTACGCAGTAGCGCTCCCCCGCGCTTTCCTTCAAGTTCATCGATTACTACACGAGAAATAGAGGTCAATGCTGATTCAGATGCAGCTAGAAATCCTGCAAAGAAAAGTAAAAAGATGATGCTGGTAATTGCTAACGGACTCATGAACTCTTTTCCCAATCGCTAACAATCTTTTCCTGCAGTGCAAACATCACTTTTTCTTCCGCTGGATCTGCGTGGTCATGCCCAATGATGTGCAGTAAGCCATGTGTGGCCAAGATATAGATCTCGTGCTCAGTTGAGTGACCCTGCTTAATTGCCTGAGCAGCTGCAACAACAGGGCTAATAACAATGTCCCCCAGAGTTACTGCTTCACCTTCAGTTTCTGGCATATCCATTGGGAAGGAAAGAACATCGGTAGTGCCAGGTTCATCCATCCACTTAATGTGAAGTTCGGTCATGTAATCATCTTCAACAAATGCGATATTTAAATCGCATTCAGGGTTCAGATTCAGCGCGGTCAGCGCATAGGACATCAAACTGTTTATTTCAGTGGCCGGTACTAACTGCCCTGAAGTGTTTGTTACTTCGATTGTCATTGTTGGCGGATTGTTCGCAATGCTTGCTTAGCTTCATCAAACTTGTCGTACGCCTTCACAATGTCACCGATCAAACGGTGGCGAACAACGTCTTCGGCGGTTAGTTCTAGGAATGCAATGTCATCAATATCTTTCAAGATATCGCGCACAACTTTTAGACCTGAATGTTGGCCACCGGGTAGATCGATCTGAGTTATATCGCCTGTAACAACCATCTTTGAGCCAAAACCTAAACGGGTTAAGAACATCTTCATCTGCTCAGGTGTGGTGTTTTGAGCTTCATCCAAGATCACAAAGGCATCATTCAATGTGCGGCCGCGCATGTATGCAAGAGGTGCGACTTCGATAATTCCAGATTGCATTAAACGTGGAATCGAATCGATATCGATCATGTCATGCAGCGCATCAAACAATGGGCGCAGGTACGGATCGATTTTTTCGCTTAATGTTCCGGGCAAGAAACCTAGGTGCTCCCCTGCTTCAACTGCAGGACGGGTCAAGATAATTCTGTTGATCTTCTTTGCTTGCAACGCAGCAACTGCCATCGCCATTGCAAGGTAGGTTTTACCTGTACCGGCTGGGCCAATTCCAAAGGTAATTGTGTGATCCTCAATCGCATCCACATAACGCTTCTGGTTTGCAGTCTTTGGTCTGATTGTGCGACCGCGATTGCTAACGATGTTAAGTGACATCACCTCTGCTGGGTGGTCCACAGGTTGATGTTCAAGCATTTCAATTGCACGGTTAACGGCATCGACATTCAAGATATTGCCACTGCGAATAACAACCATCAGCTCATTAAAAAGGTTTTCAAGTTTGTTGCAATCAATGTGTGGACCGCGCAAAGTAATTTCATTGCCGCGCACAGTTATATTTACTGAAGGAAATGCCGCTTCAATAACTCGTAGATTGTCATCATGCGGACCTACAACTGCAACCATCGGAATGGCGTTAGGTACGGTGATCAGCGTTCGCTCCATATGCGGGTAAATCTATCTTTAACCGGGTGGCCATGCCATTGGACGCCCGCCCAATAGATGCAGATGAGCGTGGAAAACGCTCTGACCGGCCTCTTCCCCGGTGTTAAAAACTGTTCTGTAGCCATTGAGGCCACGTTCTTTGGCGATCTCATCAGCGGCCAAGAAAAGGTCTGCGGTGATAGTCGCGCTGTTACGTGCAACCCCTGCTGCGTTTTCTGTATGCAAGGTTGGCACTAACAATACATGTGTTGGTGCTTGGGGGTTTAAATCATTAAATGCGACAACGTTGTGATTGCGAAAAACAATATCGGCAGGGATTTCACCTTCGATGATCTTACAGAAGATGCAGTTGGGATCTAAAGCCACGTAATTACCATACCTTCAAAAGCGCTGAAACTGCCGACACCGCTGCAATTCCTGCATGTGCCGAACGCAAGATTGGACGTCCCATAAGCGCAACCTTGGCACCTGCTGCTTCAAAGGCTGCGAGCTCTTCATCGGTTAATCCACCTTCAGGGCCAATGATGATCAGCAAATGCTGAACATTGTGAGATGAAACCTGATCTGACAGCTTATGCGTCGCACTTTCATGGAATGCAATCGCTAGATCACTTAACTTAATCGCTTCGCAAATCTGCGCTGTTGTTGCTACATCTGAAACTTGCGGGATTCTGAAACGGCGTGATTGCTTACTTGCTTCACGCGCAGTAATTGCAAACTTTTCAGATCCCTTGCCGATACTTCGAGTGGATGCCCACGGAACAATGCGATCTACACCTGCTTCAGTCAAAAGTTCAATCGCCTCTTTTGCGCGATCGCCCTTTGGAAGTGCTTGAACAACAGTAATAGTTGTTGCAAGTGGCTCTTGAAACCCTGAATCAATAACTTGGACCGACATTGATTTCTTAGATACTTCAACGGCCTTTACCTGTGACCATGCACCATTGCCATCGCTGAGCATAAATTCTGCACCTGCCTGCATGCGCAGTACGCGGATCGCGTGGTTTGCATCCTCATTGGCAAACTCGTAGTTACTACCAATTGTTGTTGGCAGATCATCTACGAAAAAGAGAGTGAACATTACTTGTTGAACACTCCCTTAAGCTTGCTAAAAATCGAACCATCTTGGCCCTTAACATGCGCATCAGATACTTTTTCGCCACGAACTTCAGCAAACTTGCGAAGCAGTGATTCCTCTTCTTTGTTCAGTTTTGTCGGTGTTTGAACTTCGACATGAATAATTAAATCTCCGCGATCTCCACGACGCAGACGTGTCATTCCCTTGCCCTTAACAACAACTGGTGTGCCACTTTGCGTGCCTGGCTTAACTGTTACATCTACTGGACCATCTAATGATTCAACGGTCACGGTTGTTCCCAGAGCGGCTGCGATCATGCTGATTTCTAGTGACATATGCAAAGTATCGCCATCACGTACCAAGTACTCGTGGCGCTCTTCAACGATTTCAACATAGAGATCTCCAGCAGGTCCGCCACCAGCGCCAACTTCTCCGCGACCTGACATCTGAATTCGGTTGCCGGTTTCAACACCTGCAGGAATCTTTACATCAATTGTTTGACGGCTACGTACTCGACCTTCGCCAGCACATTCGCGACATGGATTTTTAATAACACTTCCATATCCCTGACATGCATTACATGGGCGAGAAGTCATTACCTGACCAATGACAGAGCGAACAACTTGCTGTGTTTCTCCGCGGCCCTTACATGTAAGACACATTTCAGGGTGATCGCCATCTTGGCAACCGGTTCCTGTGCACTTAGGACATACAACAGCTGATTCAACTGTTAATTCGCGTTCTGTACCAAAGCAGGCTTCATTTAAATCAACCTGAATACGAATAAGTGAATCTTGTCCTGCGCGTGTACGAGGACGTGGTCCGCGTGATCCTCCGCCACCAAAAAAGGCATCCATGATGTCGCTAAATCCGCCACCAAAGTTTGCTCCACCAAAGCCACCGCCAAAGTTGCTGCCACCCATGTCATAGTTTTGACGCTTTTGTGGATCGCTCAAAACATCGTAAGCCTCGGTTACTTCCTTAAACTTTTCCTGGGCATGTGGATCAGGGTTCACATCTGGGTGAAGTTCACGAGCTAGTTTGCGGTACGCCTTTTTAATTTCATCAGCGGTTGCACCTTTTGCTACACCTAATGAATCGTAATGATCTGCCACTTATGCACCCTCATTTATAAATCGACCGACATAACGTGCAACCGCATCAACTGCTGCGATTGATCCTGCGTAATCCATACGGGTTGGCCCAAGTACGCCGACAGCACCCATTTGCGCTGACTCGACGCCGTAACCAACAGTTACTAATGATGTTGATTGAAGATTTGTTTCTGTTTGCTCGCTACCGATGCGCACATGAACAGTTGAACGTGCTTCATCTAGAAGGCGCAAAATAACTACCTGCTCTTCAAGTGCTTCAAGAATTGGAGAAAGAGTTAGACCTAAATCTTCTCCAGAACGAGCTAGGTTTGCCGTTCCTGAAATCGCCATTTTTTCGCTGCCATGGCTTTCACCAATAATTGGATAGGTAACGACAGCAACCTGTTTTGTAATGTCAGCTAATAATTTCGCAGATCTCTTCATTAACTGTTCTAGGTTGTTTGCTTCATCCAAGAAAGTCTCAATCGCACGACGCTCGGGTGGTGACAATGGCTTTACAGTTGCCAGCTTGTCTACAAAGACGCGGTAACCAAGATCAGTTGGAATACGTCCTGCGCTTGTGTGGGGCTGAGTAATAAGGCCTTCATCTTCAAGCACAGCCATCTCGTTGCGAATCGTGGCAGGTGAAATTCCCAAACCATGGTTTTCGGCGATTGCTTTTGAGCCGACAGGTTCTTGGGTCGCAACGTACTCATCGACAATTGCGCGGAGGATTTCAAGACGACGTGATGACATTTGAGCCTAGGGTACTAGAAAGTTATTTCTCGCACGATTCGATCTGCGATCAAGCGACCTTCAGGGGTCAGCAATACGCGATCTTCGTTAATCTCAACAAAACTGTTGTGACGATACTCAGCCAAGAGCTCTAGTTGATGAGGCTGCAGCAGTTCTATAAGCAGGCCATCGCGCATACGAATACCCAGCAAGATCGCCTCATCCTTCATTTGATCTGCTGTTAACTGCTCGCTATCTGCGATTGGAGATTCACCTGCAAATAACTTCTGCTTGTAACTAGTTGGGTGCTTAATATTCCAGAAGCGCTTTGCATCCACATGTGAATGTGCACCAGGTCCAAGGCCCCACCAATTCTTATTTTCCCAGTATGCGATGTTGTGGCGACATTCATATCCTGGTTTTGACCAGTTTGAAAGTTCGTACCAAGTAAGTCCTGCTTGTTCACACATCTGATCAACTAATAAATACATATCTGCCATCAGATCATCGTTGGGCATTGTTAAATCACCGCGCTTAATTTGTGCGGCAAGCTTTGTACCGGTTTCAACAATTAATGCATAGGCGCTGATGTGGTCGATATCCAAAGCAAGAGCTGCTGAAACTGTTTCACGCCAATCTTCCAGAGACTCCCCCGGTGTTCCATAAATAAGATCGACGCTAATTGATTTAAATCCTGCAGCTCGCGCCATAGTGATCGCTTTTTCAACGTTTGCCGGATTGTGTGTGCGATCAAGTGCTGCTAATACATGTGGCTTTGCCGATTGCATTCCAAATGAGATTCGATTGAACCCAACCTCAAGGTAGCGAGTTAACTTTTCAGCGGTAACTGAATCAGGGTTTGCTTCAAGAGTTACTTCACAATCTGCTGTTATGCCGTTGCGCGCCTTGATTGCTGAGATCACGCGACCTAGATCATCTGCAGGAAGCAATGATGGAGTTCCACCACCAAAGAAAATAGTCGGTACTTCATCAGTTGGTGCTGCTTCTAATTCTCGCAAAACCGCATCGATGTAATCATTGCTAACGATCTCTAGGGTTGCACCATCCTGAAGTTCAGATGGTGTGTAGGTGTTGAAGTCGCAGTAACCGCAACGCTTAATGCAGTACGGGATATGTACATAAAAGGAGAGCATCATTGCCCTGCTTTACGCGCAGCCTTAATCTGTTCGATATCGGCATCTGTAGCAAGAGCTGCAACGAAGGCTTCTTGTGGAACTTCAACGCGTCCCACCATCTTCATGCGCTTCTTACCCTCTTTTTGCTTTTCCAACAGCTTGCGCTTACGTGAAATATCTCCACCGTAACACTTAGCCAAAACATCCTTACGGATCGCGCGGATACTTTCGCGAGCGATGATGCGAGCTCCAATTGCTGCCTGAATAGGAACCTCAAACTGCTGACGAGGAATTAGTTCGCGAAGTTTTCCAGTCATCATCACGCCATATGCGTACGCCTTGTCGCGGTGAACAATTGCGCTAAATGCATCAACAGCTTCGCCCTGCAACAAGATATCGACCTTCACCAAGTTACCCTCGGCTTCGCCCTTTTCTTCGTAATCCAATGATGCATAACCCTTTGTGCGACTCTTCAATTGATCAAAGAAGTCGAAAACAATTTCAGCCAATGGCAGGTCATAACGAATCTCAACGCGATCTTCGGATATGTAATCCATGCCAAGCAATACGCCACGACGCTCTTGGCATAGCTCCATGATCGTTCCGATAAATTCTGATGGCGCAAGAATTGTTGATTTAACAATTGGTTCGAATACTGCGCCTACCTTGCCATCTGGAAACTCTGAAGGGTTAGTGACGCGAATTTGCTTTCCATCATCCATCATTACGTTGTACACAACGTTAGGTGCTGTTGAAATAAGGTTTAACTTGTGTTCGCGCTCTAGACGTTCGCGCACGATTTCCATGTGAAGCAAACCAAGGAAGCCACAACGGAAACCAAAGCCAAGTGCTGCAGAGCTTTCTGGCTCATATACAAGTGCAGCATCATTCAACTGCAACTTATCTAGCGCTTCGCGAAGAATTGGAAAATCAGCACCATCTAATGGGAATAGACCCGAGAACACCATTGGCTTTGGATCTTTGTAGCCAGATAGCGCTTCTTTAGTTGGGTTGTTGTAGGTCGTAACTGTGTCACCCACACGTGATTGGCGAACATCTTTTACGCCTGTAATTAAGTACCCTACCTCGCCTACGCCAAGACCCTTAGAAGCGATTGGTTCAGGAGAAATAACGCCAACTTCAAGTGCTTCATGTCGAACACCAGTTGAGAACATCTGAATTTGTTCGCGTGGTGACAGGTGACCATCAACTACGCGTACATATGTAACAACTCCGCGATATGAATCGTAAACGGAGTCAAAGATCAATGCTCGTGCAGGAGCGTTTGCATCCCCCACTGGAGCTGGAATCTGAGCAACGATCTGATCTAGCAATTCTGCAACGCCATCGCCTGTTTTTCCAGAAACGCGTAAGCAATCTTCTGGCTGGCAACCAATTAACTTTGCAAGCTCTGCTGCAAACTTTTCAGGTTGTGCGTTTGGTAGATCGATCTTATTAAGTACAGGAATAATCGTGAGATTGTTTTCCATTGCAAGATAAAGGTTTGCAAGTGTTTGCGCTTCAATTCCTTGTGCGCAGTCAACAAGTAGAACAGCACCTTCACATGCTGCTAGCGAGCGCGATACTTCGTAGGTAAAGTCAACGTGTCCTGGTGTATCGATCATGTTCAGGATGTATTCCTGGCCATCCAATGATGAACGCCATGGCAGACGAACTGCTTGAGATTTAATGGTGATTCCGCGTTCGCGTTCAATATCCATGCGATCTAGATACTGCGCGCGCATATTGCGAGCTTCTACAACTTCGGTAATACCCAACATGCGATCGGCAAGTGTTGATTTACCGTGATCAATGTGGGCAATGATGCAGAAGTTGCGAATCTGCGCCGGGTTGGTAGATGCTGGTTGCGGCGCCTTAGCAAGTGAAATTGCAGGCATGAACCTAGCCTCGCTTTAAAGTAGTAAAAGGATTAACGTGCGCCGGCTTTGGCAGCTGCCTTAGCCATTGAAGACTTCTTGTTTGCTGCTGAGTTCTTGTGAAGAACACCCTTTTGCACTGCAACATCCAGTGACTTTGAAGCAGCGCGGAGTTCAGTAGTGATCGCAGCAGCATCGCCTGCAGCTACAGCGTCACGGAACTTACGGACAGCGGTCTTGATAGAAGAGCTCACAGACTTGTTGCGAAGGCGTGCCTTCTCGTTGGTCTTGATGCGCTTGATCTGAGACTTAATGTTTGCCACGTGCGTAGTTCTCCGAACTTTAGGTTGAGGGGTAAGGGTACCCATATAGACGCCTATGCTCAAATTGGCGCCTCAAATCGGGCTCCTGTTAAGCGGTAATGATGCCTGAGGATGATGCACGGCGGCGCTTGCGGCCACCAGCCTTTACCTCGACCTGTGGAGCCTCAACAGCTGGCTTCTCAGTGTCCTGGTTCAAGGATTCATGGAACTCATGCTCAGTCGCATCCTTCTCATCAGCATCTTCATGCTGCGAAGAAGGGGTATCGATCTGAGGCATTGGAGCCTTCATCTTTACCGGTTCCATGTGAATATGAATTCCGCGTCCGCTACATGAATCACATGTAGTTGAGAACGCCTCGATAAGTCCCTGACCAACACGCTTACGTGTCATCTGAACAAGACCAAGTGAAGTTACTTCAGCAACCTGGTGCTTTGTGCGATCGCGACCAAGACATTCAACCAAGCGACGCAATACAGCTTCGCGGTTTGATTCAAGAATCATGTCAATGAAGTCGATAACAACAATTCCACCTAAGTCGCGAAGACGTAGCTGGCGTGCAATCTCTTCTGCCGCTTCAAGGTTGTTCTTAGTAACAGTCTCTTCGAGGTTTCCACCCTTACCGATGAACTTACCGGTGTTAACGTCGATAACAACCATCGCTTCAGTGCGATCGATAACAAGTGATCCACCTGATGGTAGATACACCTTGCGATCAAATGCTTTAGCAAGTTGCTCTTCAACGCGGAAATCTGCGAACAAGTCGCCGGTTCCGGTGTACTTTTCGATCTTCTGTGTTAACTCTGGTGCGATAAAGCCAAGGTAGTTTGTAACTTCATCCCATGCAGTTGAACCCTGAACAGTTAGCTTGCGGAAATCTTCATTGAAAATATCGCGGATAACACGAACAGCAAGATCAGGTTCTTGATACAACGCGGCTGGTGGATGGAAGTTTGCGTTCTGGCTCTTTGCATAGATGTCTTCCCATTGTGCCTTTAGGCGGGCAACATCATTTGTTAGATCCTCTTCGCTAACACCTTCTGCTGCTGTACGAACAATGACGCCAGCTTCTTCAGGGATTAGGTTTTTCAAAATTGATTTCAAACGTGCGCGCTCTTCTTCAGGCAAGCGCTTTGAGATACCTGACATTCCGCCACCTGGAACATAAACAACGTAACGTCCTGGCAATGAAATCTGGCTAGTAAGACGGGCACCCTTTTGACCGATTGGATCCTTAGTTACCTGTACTAAGACTGGCTGGCCAGTCTTTAGAACTGTTTCGATTTTGCGTGGTTCAGTCTCAGAAATACCTGCAGCATCCCAATTAACTTCACCCGCATACAAAACAGCGTTACGACCCTTACCAATATCAACGAATGCAGCTTCCATTGATGGAAGAACATTTTGTACGCGACCGAGGTACACGTTGCCAACATAAGACTGATTGCTATTGCGGTTTACGTAGTGCTCAACCATTACGCCATCTTCAATAACAGCGATCTGAGTACGGTCTGCAATCTGACGAACCAACATCTCGCGATCAACATTTTCGCGACGAGCTAGGAATTCTCCATCGGTGATGATTGTTCCACGCTTGCGATATGGCTCGCGGTAATCGCTGCGGCCACCACGGTCATTGCGATCGTAACGATCATTGCGATCACGACGATTGCGATTGTTGTTGCGATCATTGCGATCGTTACGTGCTGGACGCTCTGGGCGTTCACGCTTTTCGCGGACCTTTACAACTGTGATGACACCATCTTCTTCAATGGTTTCTCCTGGTGTTACACCCTCGCCAGTTGCGCGACGACGTCGACGACGACGTGTAGATGTTGAACCTTCTGATGAATCCTCATCGCCTGATTCTTCAGTTGAATTCTCTTCATTGTTTTCAGTTGTGCCTTCTGCAGCACCTGGCTTACGGCGACCACGGCCACCACGACGGCGACGGCGATTACGGTTTGCGCGCTCTTCGCTGTCTCCAGATTGTGAATCAGCAGCAGCTGCTGGCTTTTCTACAACCTCTGCAACTTCCTTCTTCTCTGCAGCCTTCTTGCGAGGCTTGCTATCTGAAACCTCTTTTTTGGCTGCTGGCTTTTCAGGAGCTGCTTGGAAGATAGGGACTGGAACAGCCGCTGCCTTCTTACGAGTTGTCTTCTTTTCTTCAGTTACCGCGGGAACATCTGTAACTGGGGCATCTGCTTTTGCAGAGGCTTTCTTAACCGCACGCTTGCGCGGTGTTTTAGGCTCAATCGCCATGGCACCAAATCCTTTATGTCCTCGTTAGAGAACGTGTCTTCTTAAAAAATCCTGTTGGGTTTTCCGTACCGTCCGCGCTGGGCTTGTTTCGCGATTGATCGCGAGCCGCGCTGAACTGGTGGCTTAATTATGACACCAGAAGGGCGTTTTGCCTATTTACCCGCGTAAACGAGCGTGAACGTTCTGAAGCAAGCCAAATCCGATCAAGGTGGCAAACATCGAAGATCCACCATAGGAAATGAATGGCAATGGCACACCGGTCATCGGCATCAGCCCCAGAGTCATTCCAATATTTTCAAATAGCTGGAATGCAAACCAAGCGATTACACCAGTACAGACCAACCGGCCGAATGGGTCATTGGTTCTGCGAGCAATTGAAAAACCACGCATCAATAAAATTAGGTACAGAATTAATATTCCACCACTTCCGATAAAACCAAGCTCTTCTCCTGCAACGGTGAAAATAAAGTCTGTTTGTTGTTCTGGAACAAAACGGCCATTTGTTTGTGGGCCATTAAATAATCCAGTTCCGATCAATCCACCAGAACCCACGGTGATACGCGCCTGACGTAATTGATAACCAGCACCTTGTGTATCTGCATTGGGATCAACAAATGTTTGTAAACGGTTAACTTGGTACTCGCTGATTACGCCAGCTTTAACAGCAACCAATCCCCCAAGAACGGCGATCAGTAGCAACCCTGCAACCCACTTAGCAGGGGCTCCAGATACAGCGATGATTGTTACAACCGCTGCTGAAATAATCAGAATAGTTCCCATATCGGGCTGCAAAATAATTAATAAGACGGGTATTGCAGCAACTGCTAAGGATTGCAAAACATCCTTGCTCGTTGGTTCATCGCTGTCATGTGAACGTTCTGACAACAACATTGACATTCCGATAATTATTGCGATCTTTGCCAGCTCTGCCGGTTGAATTTGGAAACCACCAGGTAGAGCGATCCAAGCCTTTGCGCCATTTACCTCGCTACCAAGACCTGGGATCAAAACAATAATTAAACCCAAAACACCTGCACCCCATAAAAACGGCGTGTAAGCGCGCAGCAATCGGTAATCAATAACAGTTGTTCCGTAGGCTAAAACTAAACCAATCATGATGTTGATGATGTGGCGCTTTAAGTAGTACTGGCCATCTAATCCGTTACGCGTGTACCAATCACGGGTTGCAGCCCATACAAGCAGCGTTCCAATAAACAACAACAACCCAACTACAGCTGTTAATACTGGGTCGAAGCCATGAACTAGTGATTGGCGGTTGCGACGGTATAAACGTTGGCGAGCAGCAATCTGACTCACTTTGTCGCCCCCTTAGGTTTAGTTGCAGGTGAAATCTTAGGCAACTTTGTTGGCGGCTTTCCTTCTGGAAACAACGCCGCGCCAGGAACAACTTTATTTCCTACAACACCAAATAGTGTTGAGTAAATCTGCTTTACGCCAACGCCTGATGTTGATGCACCGAAACCACCTTGACCCACCATCATGACAACGGCGTATCGAGGCTTCTTGCTAGGAGCAAAGGATGCAAACCATGATGTGTCATCTTTCAATGATCCATTTGGGTTTCGACCAAAAACTTGACCGGTACCTGTCTTGCCGCTGATCTCAATTGGGAAACCAGCAAAGACGCCTGCACCAGTTCCGCTAACTACTACTTCGCGTAATGCGCCTTGCAAGAACTTAATTGTTGAAGGTGCTGCGGTTAATGTTCCTAGCTTGTTAGGTGTGAAAGTCTTAACAACAGTTCCATCAGTCTTAACAATCGCCTTGGCAACTAGTGCCTGCCAGATTGTTCCGCCATTTCCGATTGCCGCATACATCTGAGTTAGCTTTAGTGGTGTTACAACAGTGTCACCTTGACCGATTGAGAAGTTAACAGCATCTCCAGCACGAACCTTGTCACCATCGACACAGTTTTCAGCAGCTAACTGAAGTAAGAATGCGGTCTGCTGTGCCTTTGATGAACGAGTTTTATAGTTGCAGTAGAAATCTTTGTTCTGCTCGTACCAGCTCTTTTTGTATGAACGATCTGCAAGACGCGAACGTGACTCAGATGGAAGGTCGATGCCCACTTTTTCAGTGATGTGGAATGACTGAGCCGCTTTGAAGAAGTAATCGTTAGGGCTTGATTTTGGCTTCAAACCACCGTCACGTACCCATTCATCGTAAGCAATTTGGTACCAAATCGTGTCACATGAAACCGCAATAGCTTTCTTCATATTCATTGAACCTTGGTTCTTGCTATCAAAGTTCTGGAAAGCACGGTTACCGATTTGAACCTCTGATGGGCACTTGTAAATTCCATTCAGGTTATATCCAGCCGCTGCTGCTGCAACAACAGATACTGATTTAAATGTTGATGCTGGAGCAAACAAACCTTGTAGCGCGCGGTTTAATGCTGGAACAGATTTCTTTTCACTAAATAGATCCTCAGCCTGCTGAACCGTTAAACCCTTTTCCCAAGCATTTGGATCATAGGTTGGATATGAAGCAAGAGCCAAGATTCTTCCAGTTTTGATATCCATCACAATCGCTGCACCAGAATCAGATGTGTACCCATTTGCACGTCCGCGCATAACCGCATCTTTCAACGCCTTTTCTGCAGATGCTTGAAGTCGAACATCCAAACTAGTTACTAAGTGATCTCCAGCAACTGGTTTCGTGTTCTGACTTTCGCGGGTTACAGATTCCTTACGATCCACAATCACTGTTCGAATTCCTGGTTCGCCGCGCAAGAATGAGTCGTACTGAATTTCTAATCCAGTCTTACCAATAGTTTCGCTACGGAAATACTGCTTACCGTTGCCCTTGAGCAAATCATTTTCTGTCAGCGGGCCCACATAGCCCAACACATGTGCAGCATTTACATCCAAGTAGCTTGGATAACTTCTGATCGCAATTGGTTGAGCATCTACACCTGGAAATGAATCAGAGCGCTCAACAATTTGAAGTGCGATATCAGGATCGGCAGATTTAGTAATCGGGATCGGTTGATATCTAGAGCCTTGCCAACATCCCGCCTTTTGTCCCTTAGGAAGTTCGCCACATAAACGAGTATTTTGATAAATATCTTTGTACTGCAACTTCAACAACTTAGCTAAGCGCTGCATAACTCCAACGCCTTTATCCTCTAACTTATCGATTGCGATACGGTCGATTGTGATCGCCAAACCAGCCTTATTCATTGCTAATGGCACTCCATAGCCATCCACGATTAATCCACGCGTAGCAGGGGCTACAACGTCGCGACTTTGAATACTTAAAGCTGCATCGCGGTACTTAGGGCCTGCTGCAACCTGCAAATAAAACAAACGGCCAAACAATGCAGCCATCAATGAAACCATCAAAATCTGAACTACTAATAAGGAAAGACGAGATTTGTTGTTCATAGCGCTGACCGTGAATCAAAGATCAATGCGTGCAGGCGAGTAAATACCGGAAGCAGAATTGGTGAAACTAGTAACGCCCAGATACTCATTCCAAACAAGGTAATAAGAATTTGCCCAAATGAACCGGAAGAAACTCCTAGCAATGCTCCGCTTGCAACATAAGCGATCTCTACCAATAGATTTGCAACCACGACAAAGAAAACAATTCCGATTGCATTTGCATGCACATTGTCATCGCCATAACCAATGTATGAAATCGCATACCCAGCAAGCAACATAATTAATGTCCACTGACCAAATGGTCCTGCTGCAGATTGTGAAAGATCCATTAAGAAGCCAGCAGAAAATCCAATCACCGCCGCAACCTCAAACTCGCTTAATACCGCCCAAGTTAAAGCGAAGATCATCAAGATTGAGAATCCCCCACCAGGAAGACGAAACTGCGACACTACAGATTCTTGAATGATGTACATCAACAAAAAGATTGGCGCTGAAATTGAGATCTGGCGGGTCAGCATGGTTACTACTTTGTTGGAGTTGGTGATGGAGTAACAAAAACTGTCACAGTTGGAATTGGAGTTACACGAGGCTTGACTGGAACCAAGGCATCTCCTGGATTTGAACCAGAACCACTGAGAACAATTGCTACGACGCCTAATGTTGAAAAGTTTGTGTAGTAACGAACTGTTGCGGTTTGAGCAACAGCACCTGCTGAGTTATCAACGCCTGTTACATAACCAAGTGGGACACCTGGGACAAAGGGGCGGTTAGCGATACTTCCGCGCGCCAATAGGACATCGCCTTCTTTGACGGTGGTGGAATTATCAAGCAATTGCAGGCTTGCTGAGCGACTTCCACGGCCAGAAAGGATGCCAATCTGCTGGCTTCCGGCGATTCGGGCACCGATTCTAAAACTTGGATCGCTCGCTAATTGAATGAGCGCTGATGATGGATAAACATCTTTTACAACGCCTGCGATTCCGTACTGCGATAAAACCGTCATGTTCTTCTTGATTCCTGCATTTGAACCAGAATCAATTGTGATTGTTTGAGCAAATGATTGGCTTGAACCGTGGCTAATTACCTTGGCGTTAACGATTTTGTAACCAGCAGTTCCCGCTAAATCCAAAATATTTTTCAACTGCTTTAGCTGAGCGTCTGCAACTTTGCGATTGATTAACTTCAGCTTCAGATTAGCGTTTTCAGCTTCTAACTTTTCAATCTGCTTTTGCGTGCGCCCCAAGTGGGTCACATCTGAAAAGAAGTTTTTAACTGGAGACAAGACAACGCTACCTGCACGCTGGAAAGGAGACATGATTGTTTGCGAGCCCTGCTTAAATCCATTAATGACCTTTACGCCACGGAGATCTAAGGTAATCAGAAACAAGCTGGTGACAATTAATATCACCAACAACAAACGTGCGCGTCCACCGTTACGCATTAACGAAGAACCTTATCGACGAGGCTCGGAGATTAGAACCTTCTCAAGAGCTTCAAACTCTTCGATGCACTTTCCGGAACCTTCAGCAACAGCATCCAATGGACGCTCTGCAATGTGAATTGGCATTCCAGTTTCCTTGCGAAGGCGCTCATCAAGTCCCTTAAGAAGTGCTCCGCCACCAGTTAGCACGATGCCGCGATCCATTAGATCTGAAGCAAGCTCTGGTGGAGTCTTATCAAGTGTGCTCTTAACAGCGTTAACGATTGAGTTAACTGGCTCTTCAAGTGCCTTACGAATTTCAGCTGCAGATACAACGATTGTCTTTGGAAGACCTGTTGCTAAATCGCGACCGCGAATTTCTGCATCATTTTCTCCAGCAAGCGGGTAAGCAGATCCGATAGCCATCTTGATCTCTTCAGCTGTGCGCTCTCCCAAAAGTAGTGAGAATTCACGCTTAACCCAGTTAATAATTGATTGATCTAGCTCATCTCCACCTACGCGAATAGATAGTGATGTAACGATTCCACCAAGTGAAATAACCGCAACTTCTGTTGTACCGCCACCGATATCTACAACCATGTTGCCTGTTGGCTCGTGGATTGGAAGACCAGCACCGATTGCAGCAGCCATTGGCTCTTCAATGATGTAAACCTTACGAGCACCTGCTGCATAACCAGCATCTTTAACCGCACGCTGTTCAACACCAGTGATACCTGATGGAACACACACGACGATACGTGGCTTAGCCAAGTAACGACGACGGTGAACCTTTTGGATGAAGTAACGAAGCATGCGCTCTGTCGTATCAAAGTCTGCGATAACGCCATCCTTTAGCGGACGGATTGCAACGATATTTCCAGGAGTGCGGCCGATCATCTTCTTTGCTTCAATACCAACCGCCAAAATTCCGCCGGTGTCTTGATTTACAGCAACTACAGATGGCTCATTCAAAACAATGCCACGTCCGCGAACATAAACAAGTGTGTTCGCTGTGCCTAGGTCAACGGCCATGTCGCGGCCGATAAATGACATTCTGCTTCCTTGTGACATTTTTACTCCTTGTGCTTTTATTTCTTGGGGAAAGAATTACTTCGGAAAGAAAATTTGGATTTCGCGTGCTGCTGATTCTGGTGAATCAGATCCGTGAACAAGGTTTTGCATAACCTTTGTTCCTTGGTCACGAGCTAGATCGCCGCGAATTGTTCCTGGAGCAGCAACAGTTGGATCTGTTACTCCAGCCAATGAACGGAATCCTTCGATTACACGATTTCCTGATGCAACGATTGCAACAATCGGTCCAGACATCATGAACTCAACTAGTGGTTCATAAAATGGCTTACCAATATGTTCTGCGTAATGCTGTGCAAGTAATTCAGAATCTGCCTGCAACATGCGCAACGCATCGATCGAATAACCCTTAGTTTCGATTCGCGAAATAACTTCGCCAACCAATCCACGGCGTACACCGTCGGGCTTTACGAGGATAAGTGTTTTCTCTGTGCTCACCTGCGTAGTCTATTAGGGTTTTTTAGGAGCCGCAGCCAGCAAAGCAGCGCGAGCGGCCTCACCCTTGCGGCCTACAACGATGGCCGCCACCCATAGACCAATCAAAACCACCCCAATGATGAAGAAGGGTGGAACTACAAATCCAAATGCGATCATCGCAATCTGCATGATTGAGCCGATAACAAATCCCCCAGGACGGCGAACAAGTGCAGCTGCAAGGAATAACAAGAATGAAATTACGCAACCATAAATAATTGCGGCGTTTGAGTGATCCTTCATCGCAAGCAGAATTGCAAAGCCCATTGTCATGCTCTCAGCAATTAATACAGATGCTCCCAGAACTTTCACTTTGCAAACTTCTTTCGCAAGTAGGTACGTGCTTCACCAACTGTTACAACTGAACCTGTGACGATGACTCCGACCGTGTCTTCGCTCAGCGGACGCACAGAATCTGCAACCGCTTTATCAAGTGCGGTATTCAGATCTGAAACTTCAAATACGCGATCGACTCCGAAAATCTTTGATGCAATCTTTTCTAATTCACCAGATGGCATCGCACGTGGTGAAGAGCTTTGAGTAACAATCACATGGTCAACAATTGGTTCTAACTCTTGGAAAATACCTGTCGCATCCTTGTCACCAAAGACTGCAACAACGGCGATGATTTCATCAAAGTTGAACTCATTTAGTAATGTGTCAGCTAACGCCTTTGCACCATGTGGGTTATGTGCAGCATCAAGAATTACTGTTGGATCGCGATGGACTACTTCACAACGTCCAGGCGAAGTAACCGCTGCAAATCCTGCACGTACCGCATCGATATCTAGCGGCTGATCTCCAAAGAAAGCTTCAACAGCAACCAGTGCTGATGCAGCATTTGCCGCTTGGTGACGACCATGCAATGGCAAGAAAATTTCATCGTATGTGTCATGAATTCCCTGAATTGTGATTAACTGACCACCAACAGCAACTGCGCGTGATGCTACTGAGTATTCAACGCCTTCTCGAACAACATCTGCGCCTACTTCGGCGGCCTTACGAATCAACTCTTTTGCAGCCTCTGGCTCTTGCTGGGCAAGTACAACAAAACCGCCCTCTTTGATGATTCCGGCCTTAGTTGAAGCAATTTCATGCAATGTATTACCTAGGTACTCCATGTGATCAAAACCAATTGGCATCAATACTGAAACATCAGCATCAACAACATTTGTTGCATCCCATTCGCCACCCATGCCGACTTCAATAACACCAACATCAACTGGGTGTTCTGCAAATGCGGCAAAAGCTAAAGCGGTGATCGCTTCGAAGAATGAAATTGGATGTTCAAACTTTGTATCCATCAAATCTAGATAAGCGGCAATATCGTTGTATGAAAAGATTAACTCTTTAGGATCAATTGGTTCACCGTTGATCGCAATACGTTCGCGATACGTTTCTAAGTGCGGACTAGTAAAACGACCCGTACGGAGACCATGTGCAAACAACAACGCATCGATCATGCGTGAAGTTGTTGTCTTTCCATTTGTGCCACCAACATGAATTGTTGGGTAAGTCAGCTGTGGTGAGCCCAAGATGTCAACAAGTGCAGCAATGCGTTCTGTTGTTGGAGCGATACGTGTTTCTGGCCAGCGAGCAAGTAATGCTTGCTCGATCGCATCAACGCGCTCTTGATCGTCTGGAGAAATCATCATGCTTGTGGCAATGCTGCAAGTGCTGCGGTGATTCGCTCAATATCTGCAGTTGTCTTTTCAAGACGCTCGCGGATTTCTACAACAACATTTTCTGGGGCCTTCGCCATAAAGCCTTGGTTGTTTAACTTCACCTCAGCGGTCTGCTTATCCTTTGTCGCTGTTGCTAAATCCTTTTCAAGACGGGCGCGCTCTGCAACAACATCGATCGATCCGGTTAGATCGAACTCGATTGTTACTCCAGCTGCTTCGCACTTAGCACTTGGTGTTATATCGCCAAGCTCCATACGTACAACGAAAGCAACAGCTGATGCGTAATCTGCGATATCTCCGGTTGCAAGAATGCGACCAGGAATCTTCAGCGAAGTCTTAATTCCTTGATCGTTACGGAAGCGACGTACCTCGGTAATGATTTCTTGGAGCTGAGAAACAAGGCCTTCGGCCTTCTTATCTACATGTGCCGGGTTAGCAACAGGCCATTGCGCAACAACTAGAGACTCTCCCCCAGTTAGCGTGGTCCACATTTGTTCTGTAATAAATGGCATTACAGGATGCATCAAACGGAATAACTGATCCAAAACATATCCAAGAACACGCTTTGTTCCTTCGGCATTACCTGAAGCAAATGCTTCCTTTGAAAGCTCTAAGTACCAGTCACATAGGTCATCCCACGCAAAGTGGTACATAAGTTCGCAGGCACGAGCAAACTCATACTTTTCTAGAAGCTCAGTAGTTTCTTTAACGGTTTCAGATAAACGGCTAAGGATCCACTTATCAATTGCGTTAAGTGATTCGATTGCAGGAAGTTCGCCTGAAACCGTTGCACCATTCATCATCGCAAAGCGAGTTGCGTTCCACAACTTAGTTGCAAAGTTACGTGAACCGCCGATCCAGTCTTCAGCAAGCGCTTGATCTGTTCCTGGATTTGCACCACGAGCCAAGGTAAAGCGCAACGCATCGGCGCCGTACTTATCCATAAACTCAAGTGGATCAATTACGTTTCCGCGACTCTTCGACATCTTCTTGCCAAATTGATCGCGCACTAAACCGTGCAACATGATTGTCTTGAATGGAACAACGCCATCCATTGCAAATGTTGACATCATCATCATGCGAACAACCCAGAAGAACAAAATGTCATAACCAGTTACAAGAACCGATGTTGGGTAGAACTTTGCAAGATCAGCTGATTTTTCTGGCCAACCAAATGTTGAAAATGCCCACTGGCCAGATGAGAACCAGGTATCTAGAACATCTGAATCTTGAGTCCATCCTGCTGGTGCAGTTTCATCAGGACCAACAACTTGTACTTCACCATTTGGTCCATACCAAACAGGAATTCGGTGACCCCACCACAACTGACGTGAAATACACCAGTCATGCATGTTGTCGACCCATTCGAAGTAACGTGGGGCAAGAGCTTCAGGTTCAATCTTTACAGCACCGCTGCGAACAGCATCTGCAGATGCCTTCGCCATAGGTTCAACCTTTACAAACCACTGCTTTGATAAACGTGGCTCAACGGTTGTATCGCAACGAGAACAGTGACCAACAGCGTGCATGTACGGACGCTTTTCAGCAACGATGCGGCCTTCGGCGCGCAATGCATCAACAACAGCCTTGCGTGCATCAAAGCGATCCATGCCATCAAATGCACTGTTTGTGTTGATTACCTTTGCATCAGCATCCAAAATCACAATGTTCGCAAGGTTATGGCGTACGCCAATTTCAAAGTCATTTGGATCGTGTGCAGGAGTTACCTTCACTGCACCTGTTCCAAATGCAGGATCCACATGTTCGTCGGCAACAATTGGAATATCGCGATTAATCAGTGGAACCTTTACGGTCTTACCGATCATGTGTGCGTAACGCTCATCATCTGGATGTACTGCAACTGCAGTGTCTCCGAGCATTGTTTCGGCACGAGTAGTTGCAACAATGATTTCGCTATCGCCTTCGCCGTAACGAATAGAAACTAACTCGCCTGCATCATCGCTGTGTTCAACTTCAATATCTGACAAGGCGGTTAAACAACGTGGACACCAATTGATGATTCGTTCTGCGCGATAAATTAATCCTGCGTCGTACATGCGCTTGAAGATTGTCACAACAGCCTTGGACATTCCTTCATCCATGGTGAAACGTTCGCGGGACCAATCAACAGATGAACCAAGGCGCTTCATCTGCTCAAGAATCGCACCGCCTGATTCCTCTTTCCATTCCCACACCTTTTTAACAAACTCTTCGCGACCAAGATCGTGACGTGACTTGCCGTTTGCAGCTAACTGCTTTTCAACAACGTTTTGAGTTGCGATACCTGCATGGTCCATTCCTGGAAGCCACAACACTTCAAAACCTTGCATGCGCTTCATGCGTGTTAAGCAATCCTGCAATGTTTGATCAAGTGCATGACCTATGTGCAACACACCTGTCACATTGGGAGGAGGCAAAACAATTGAAAATGGTGGCTTGTTAGAAGAAGCATCTGCGGTGAAATAGCCAGCGCTCATCCACTTTTCATACAGCGGAGATTCAATCTCGGATGGCGAGAAGGTTGGAGCTAATTCACGGCTAGAAGACATAGTGCGCAGTCTAGATTATGCGCTCTTCTCCTCTTGACCTTTTGCGCCGCGTGAGCGCTTTGGGCCTGTGTGATTGATCAAAGTAGGTGTGCCATTTGAAGTGATGCACTCCTTGGTAATGATGACCTTTTCTACATCTGTACGGCTTGGAACGTCATACATAACTGACAAAAGGACAGATTCCATGATTGCGCGAAGACCGCGTGCACCAGTTCCGCGCTCTTGAGCCAAATCAGCAATCGCATCAAGTGCTTCTGCATCAAACTCGAGTTCTACATGATCAAGATCAAATAGACGTTGGTACTGCTTCACAAGTGCGTTCTTTGGCTCAGTAAGGATCTGCATCAATGCAGGCTTATCAAGATTTTCAACGCTTGTTAGAACTGGAAGGCGTCCAATGAATTCTGGAATCATTCCAAACTTCAAAAGATCTTCTGGCATTACATCAGCGAAGATGTCCTTACGGTTCTTATCTGCTGCATCCTGAAGTGTTGCGTTGAAACCAACTCCAGACTTTCCGATGCGGCTTTCAATAATCTTTTCAAGACCAGCAAAAGCTCCACCGACGATAAACAAAACATTTGTTGTATCAATCTGGATGAACTCTTGGTGTGGGTGCTTACGTCCACCTTGAGGCGGAACAGATGCAACAGTTCCTTCAAGAATCTTTAGAAGTGCCTGCTGAACACCTTCACCTGAAACATCGCGGGTGATTGATGGGTTCTCAGACTTACGAGCAACCTTATCGATCTCATCGATGTAGATGATTCCGGTTTCAGCCTTCTTAACATCGTAATCCGCGGCTTGTAAAAGCTTAAGCAAAATGTTTTCAACATCTTCACCGACATAACCTGCTTCGGTAAGTGCTGTCGCATCTGCAATCGCGAATGGAACATTGAGCATGCGAGCCAAAGTCTGCGCCATAAGTGTCTTACCGCAACCGGTTGGACCAAGCATCAAGATGTTTGACTTAGCTAATTCAATTGAGCCTTCGCCCTTTGTTTCACCACTTTGCACACGCTTGTAGTGGTTGTACACAGCAACAGAAAGTGACTTCTTTGCGCGATCTTGTCCGATTACATATTGATCTAGAAATTCAAAGATCGCCTGTGGCTTTGGAAGTTCAGATAATCCAAGCGAGGTTGCTTCGCTGAGCTCTTCAACGATGATCTCGTTACAGAGTTCAATACATTCATCACAGATATAAACGCCAGGACCGGCGATGAGCTTCTTTACTTGCTTCTGGGTCTTGCCGCAGAAGGAGCACTTCAGCAGATCACTTGTTTCGCCGATTCTTGTCATCCCAGAATTTTAGTTTCTAACGCTGATTTATGCAGGGCTTTTTACGCCTTCTTGTGTTCGCCGTGAGAATAATCAGCGGGCATCTTCATATCCTTCACACCAGGAACCCGCAGAATTACAAAGCTGAGCAAGATATGAATGACAGAAGCACCAATCAGAACTTCCTTTTCGCCAAACAATGCAACGGCAGGTCCGATAAGCGCCATGCCGATCGGCATTAATCCGGCAGAGCCCATGTGATCAATTGAAAAGACACGACCTTGTAAATGCGCAGGAACTTCACGTTGTACCGCTGAAGACCACCATGCTTCCCATGGGCCAACTGAAAATCCTGCAAGCAAATATGCAATTACTAAAACAGTTCCGGAAACTGGAAATGCCAGAGCAAGTGGCGCAATAACCACAAACATCCAGACAAAGATTGAAACGTACCCTTCATGCTTCACCTTAATCTTGACGCACAACAACGCTGAAATAATTCCGCCAATTGAAAATGCTGCAGCTGATAAGGCAAAGGGCGTATTTGATCCAAATTCGCGGCGAGAAATAATTGGGTTAAGAACTGTTTCGGCGGCGATCACAACCATCAACTGGAAAGAAACCATCACAATGAATGCACCTATCCATGGAATATCACGGACAGTACGAATACCTTCACGCATTTCCTGCATAAAAGGCTCGTGTTCACGCTTTTCGCCATTGATATCTTCTTCGATCTGATTCAAAAAGTAGGTACCCAATGCAAAGGCAATCGCGGTAAACAAAAATGTTAAACGTCCGCCAATCAGAAGAATTGATGCTCCACCAATTCCTGGGCCAACAATTGTTGCCGCTTTAACAACAATGTTTCGTGCAACGTTTGCCGCTGGCAACTTATCTTCGGGAACAAGGCTTGGCATGATCGCGCCAGCTGCTGCTGCACCAAATGCATCGCCCATACCCATTAATAAAACCGCTAAACCAAGTAGGTAGTGCGGCAATGTTGGAGCGGAAATAAACACCATTGAAAATACAATTGCAGATCTAAATAGATCTGCTCCCATCATTACTTTTTTGCGCGGTAAACGATCTGCCCAGACACCAGCAAAGGGTGCGAACACGACGCCGGCTAATACACGCGCTCCGAGAATTAAACCTAATGTCGAAGCTGTTCCACCTGCATCAAGAACTGTTACGGCAAGTGCAATTGGAAATGCTGATGCACCGACAACGAAAATAGTTGTTGAATACCAAAAGAGCCGGTACCCCTTGAAAGACCAAAGGGAGCCCGGCTCAAATAGTTTCACTAAGAATTAAGAAGTGCTTACTTCTTTGCCTTTCGTGAAGCAAGAACTTGATCGATGATTCCGTACTCAACAGCTTCATTTGCTGTAAGAATCTTGTCGCGCTCGATGTCCTTGCGAATCTCTTCGGCAGACTTCACAACGTGACGTGACAATAGATCTTCCTGCAAACGTGTAATGCGATCGATTTCGCGAGCTTGAATCTCGATATCCGATGCCTGACCGCCACCTTCTGATGATGGTTGGTGAATCAAAATGCGTGAGTGCTCAAGTGCGTAACGCTTGCCCTTTGCGCCACCAGCAAGAATTACCGCTGCTGCAGATGCTGCTTGACCCAAGCAAATTGTGCTGATGTCTGGGCGTACAAACTGCATTGTGTCGTAGATAGCTGTTAGCGCTGTGAAAGATCCACCAGGTGAGTTGATGTAGATCATGATGTCGCGATCTGGATCCATAGATTCCAGAGTCAACAGCTGCGCCATGACATCGTTTGCAACTGTGTCATCGATTGGCTGACCTAAGAAAATAATGCGCTCTTCGAAAAGCTTTGTGTATGGATCTTGACGCTTGTATCCGTACGCTGTCTTTTCTTCAACAGTTGGAAGTACGTAGCGTGAAGTAATCTCTTGAATCTTATTCATTACGCTTTTCCTCCCGTGATTTGTCCCATTGAAGTTACAACGTGATCAACAAAGCCGTAATCCTTTGCATCCTTTGCATTGAACCAGTTATCGCGATCTGAATCAGCAAGAATCTTTTCAAGAGTCTGACCTGTGTGCAAAGCATTCAATTCTGAAAGAGTCTGCTTTGTAATCGCCATCTGTTCTGCCTGGATACGAATATCAATCGCTGTTCCACCAATTCCACCAAGTGGTTGGTGCATCAAGATGCGAGAGCTGTTAGTTGCGTAGCGCTTGCCCTTTGTTCCTGATGTCAGAAGGAACTGACCCATTGAAGCGGCCATTCCGAAAGTAACTGTTGCAACATCATTTGGAATTAATTCCATGGTGTCGTAAATCGCCATACCGGCAGTTACGGATCCACCTGGAGAGTTGATGTACAAGAAAATATCTTTCTTTGTATCAAGGGAGGAAAGAAGAAGTAGTTGAGCACAGACCATGTTGGCCATGTCGTCGCGGACTTCACCTGACAAGAAAACAATCCGCTCTTCAAGCAGGCGGTTGTAAATCTGGTCCTTCATCTTGCTATCTGTGTCCACTGATGGGCCTCCCGTATTTTTTACTTGTAGTGACCCTAACAATTAAGCAGGCCAAATGCTTCCCGATTACGAGAAATAGATGCGTGAAGTGCGTTGTGTTCGCTCTAGGCAGAGCGGAAAGAGGGAATTAAGCCTCTTCGACTAGATCAGCTGGGTTCGCTGGCTTTGGTGCGAGCGCTTCAAGATCGATGACCTTGCCTGAAGCATCCTTAACGGTAACGCGACCCAAAACAGATGCGAGCGCCTTTGCGCGAGTTACCTCGGCAACGAGCTGCTGAATCTGTCCAGCCTTCTGTAGCTCTTCAGCAAACTGCTGTGGAGCCATTCCGTAACGCTGTGATGTGCGAACTAGGTACTCAGTTAGTTCAACCTCAGTGATCTGAACATCCTCTGCGGCAACGATCGCATCAAGTAGGAAATCAGATTTCAATGAAGAACGAACCTGAGCATCAACCTCTGCGCGGTGCTCTGCATCCTCTAGTCGGCCTTCGCCTTCTAGGTGATCATTAACTTCTAGTTCAACAAGATTATCTGGAACTGGAATTTCATTATCTGCAAGCAACTTCTCAACTAGACGGTCGCGTGCTTGTGCACCTTGTTCCATCTTCTTAACGCGCTCTAGACGTACTACGAAGTCAGCCTTTAGCTCTGTAAGTGTGTCGAACTCAGAAGCAAGCTTTGCGAATGCATCATCAACTGGTGGAAGCTCGCGCTCCTTAACAGCCTTAACTGTTGCCTTAACTTCGCCCTTTTCGCCATCTTGTTGTCCAACAAGCTGTGTTTCAAATGTCTTTACATCTCCGGCCTTCATGCCGATCAAAATCTCATCAAGACCATCGATCATCTTGTCTGAACCAACTTCGTATGAAAGGTCGTTAGCTTGTCCGCCATCAACCTCTTCACCGTTGATGTACGCAGTCATATCAAGAGTAGTGAAATCACCATTCTTAACTTCGCGTTCAACAGTTGTAAGTGTTCCAAAACGTGTACGTAATGATTCGATCTGCTCATCAACATCTGCATCAGAAACAGTTACATCATCGACATCGATTGTGATCTTTGAAAAATCAGGAAGCTTTACCTCTGGGCGAACATCAACCTCTACAGAGAAAACAAGCTTGTCGTTATCTACGAACTCTTTAACATCAACTTCTGGGCGACCGATAACAGCTACTGAGTGTTCGCGAGCTGCTTGACCATAAAACTCTGGAAGAGCTGTGTTGATCGCTTCATCGATCACAGTTCCGCGACCTACGCGCTGATCGATCATTGATGTAGGAACTTTTCCTTTACGGAAACCAGGAATGTTTACCTGTGTTGCCACCTTCTTGTAAGCGTTAGCTACATGTGATTCAAGCTCAGAGTAAGTAACTTCAACATCTAGACGAACGCGAGTTGGAGATAGAACCTCTAATGAACTTTTCACAAATTGCTCCTAGGTGGAATTGGTAAGTACCGAGACAAACTGGTCGGGGCGGGGAGATTCGAACTCCCGATCTCCTGCTCCCAAAGCAGGCGCGCTAGCCACTACGCTACGCCCCGAGGCGCAAGGCAGGAGTCTAAACCAGATTTCGCACTCTGATTACCGACCCAGTACCTTTAGCCCATACACCCGCGGGTGTAGCTCAATGGTAGAGCCCCAGCCTTCCAAGCTGGCCATGCCGGTTCGATCCCGGTCACCCGCTCCAGATTGTTTATCCGATGGACCCAACCTCAATTCGGGTGAAAGTCCCGCTGGCAGAAATGCTCGCTCCCCCATTTGCTCCAGAGGTAAGAGTGGCAATCAGAGAATATGGATCTGCGTTGGAAGTTCCATTCAAAACAACATCCGCAACAATTGAAATATAAGTTCTGTTGCCACCTGAATATTGAGTGCCATTCATAACTACATAACTAGTTGAAATGCTTGTTGTTCCCGCGGTTGCAACTAAACCTAATCCAAGACCATAGTTAGACATACTTTGATTTACATCGTAAGTACTAATGATTAATCGCAGGATGTAATTCTTTCCTGGTAAGAAATTTCCAAAAGCGGCTGAAGGTTTTGTTGAACCAGCTGTGCCAGCAAGTGCGCCGTCAAAAGAAATTGATGATTGCATTCCAGAACTAATTCCTGCGGGACCAGTTGCACCTGTCGCGCCTGTTGCACCAGCTGTTCCGGTGTCACCTTTAACTCCTTGAACACCTTGCGCACCAGTGGCGCCGGTTGCACCCGCAGGACCTGTAGCTCCTGTTAATCCAGTTGCACCTTGAGAACCGGTTGCACCGGTTGGTCCTGCAGGACCTGTTGCACCAACTGCTCCAGTTAAACCAGTCGCACCAACTGCGCCATCATTTCCTTTTGCTCCAGTCAATCCGGTTGTACCTGTTAAACCCATTGCACCGGTTGCTCCTGCAGGACCTGTTGCGCCGGTTAATCCCGTTGAGCCCTTGTCCCCTTTTTCGCCTTGCGGTCCTCGATCGCCAATAGATCCTGGTTCACCAATAACTGTTGTGACAGATTTTGTATCAACTTGTTTTAAGGATGTTGCAATTTTCCAAACACCTTTTGTTTTTGGTCCGTATAAGTTTGCATTCTTTGTATCAATGTAAAAATCTCCATCAATACCAACGGTTTTTGCTGGAATACCAGCACCGCTAAGAATCGTATTTACAACAGTTGTTGTTGATCTGCCTGCAGCTTTAGTGCTTGTCTTTTGTGCAGCAATAGCTGACGGAGTTAACGCAAGTGATATTGCGATAGTTATTGCTATTAGGGATTTGCTGCCTTTCATATGACACCTAGTTTCTTTCGAGGGGATTCCAGTTTGAACCTGTGAAAAAGTTGAGCGAATAAGGCATTCCCCGATCGATTTACGCGTGGCAGGCAGGATTCCCCTACGGGGATGGCCAATTTCTCTGAGGGTGTTTTAAGGATGGATTGCTACTGTCCCCAGCATGAACCTGTTAATTACGGGTAGTCGATGACGAGGGGTCAGTGACGAGTAGGACTAACGAGAGGACAAATGAATGTCATCAAAGAAGAGAATGGCAGCGGTTGCAATCACAATTGCGGCGCTAACGGCAGGATCAGTCGGAGTTGCATCAGCACATGATGCAGCGGGTAAGGGTGCTGCGAAGACAACAGTTCTAGCGGATCTAGTTAAGGCAGGAACAATCACACAGGCACAGTCTGATGCGATTACAAAGAAGTTTGATGAAGTAAAGGTTGCAAATGATGCAAATCGCGCAGCTGATCAAGCTGCTCGTGAAGCACATCGCGTTGCTGAAGAAGCACTAGTTGCGACAACAATCGGTATCGATGCAGCAACTATCAAGACACGTCTTGCAGCAGGAGAAACTCTTGCAGCAATCGCGGGTGCAAAGAAGGATGCGTTGATCGCAGCTTTGGTTGCATTTGAGACAAAGGAAATTGATGCTCGCGTTACTGCAGGAAAGTTAACTGCAGCAGAAGCGACAACAATGAAGGCTGACCTATCCGCACATGTAACAGCAGCTGTAAACGCTGTTGGCGGTAAGGGATTTGGTCCAAAGGGAATGGGACCAAAGGGTGACATGGGTCCTAAGGGCAGCATGGGCAAAGGTCCGCGTCACTAATTAACTCAACTTCCTCCTAAGGGGTTAGAAAACCCGCCACGTGAGCAATCACTTGGCGGGTTTTTCTTTGCTCATGGCAAGATGCGCACATGCGCATTCATATTGGTAGTGATCATGCAGGTTTAGAACTCAAGGCAGCCTTAGTTGAGTATCTACAAGGTAAAGGTCACGATGTAACTGACCACGGTCCACACGAATATGACGCGGTCGATGATTACCCGGATTTTTGTATCCCTGCCGCGATTGCAACTGTGAAAGATCCAGCATCACTAGGAATTGTCTTGGGTGGTTCCGGAAATGGCGAGCAAATCGCTGCAAATAAGGTCAAAGGTGTGCGTGCAGCCTTAGCGTGGAATATCGAGACTGCAAAGCTTGCACGTGATCACAACAATGCAAATGTTGTTGGAATTGGTGGACGAATGCATTCAATCGAAGAGTGCAAAGCGATTATCGATGCTTTTGTTGAAACTCCATTTTCAAATGATGAGCGTCATATCCGTCGCATAAACAAAATTGCGAAGTATGAAAATGAAGGCTCGCTTTAAGCCCGTTAAATCTTTGCGTACAGCATGTCATTAACGGCATGATCTTTATCAATTCCTTGGCCTTCAAAACGAGTAACTGGTCGCCATTCTGGTTTGTCGATTACTCCCCCAGTAAATAATGGTGACGCTGCAAAAACTTCCTGAATGCTTTCTGCATATGGAACCCAGTCAGTTGCGATATGAATGAAGCCGCCTTTTTTAATCTTTGGGTGAATCAACTTCAAGAAGTTCTCGTTAACGATACGGCGTTTGTTGTGCTTCTTCTTTGGCCAAGGATCTGGAAAGTAAAGATGAATTCCATCTAGGGATTCATCGGCGATCATGTGCTGCAAAACAACGTGAACATCCTCTTCGATGACTTTGAGGTTTGTTAAATCATTTTCGACGATGCGAGCTAATAGCTTTCCAATTCCTGGAGGATGAACATCAACCGCGATATATCCATTGTTAGGGTGATTCTTGGCGATGATCGCTGTGGCCTCGCCCATTCCAAAGCCGATCTCCATGATGACTTTGTCGCTAGTTGGAAATATCTGCTTTAAATCAATGATCTCTTGTTTAAATTCAATTCCATGAACAGCCTGTAGAGCAGTCTTTGCTTCTCTTTGAGCATCGGTAATGCGAGAACCGCGAATGCTGTAGCTACGTACCGATGGGCGTTCCATGGGGTAACTCTGTCATGATTGGATTAGAACCTACAAAAGGAGTCAAAGTGCCAGGTCTGAATTTGAGCCGTGCTGAAGCAAAAGAGCGTGCGGACCATCTGTATGTAAATAGCTATGTAGTAACCCTTGATGTCACAAGGGGCGAGGAAACCTTCTACGCAAAGTCCGAGGTTTCATTTACATGCAATAAGCCTGGCTTTTCAACATTCATCGATGCGGTTGGTCGATCAGTAATTAGCGCGACTCTGAATGGTGTTGCCGTTGATACAAGCAACTTTGATGGCGAAAGCATTTTCATCACAAACCTTGCAGCAGACAATCTCTTAGTTATCGAAATTGAAGCTGAGTACTCAAAGTCTGGTGAAGGTCTACAGCGCTCGGTAGATCCATCCGACGGTGAGGTTTACCTGTACTCACAAGGAGAAACCGCGCACATTCGCAATATGTTCCCTTGCTTCGATCAGCCATCGCTGAAGGCAACTTTTAATTTAACTGTTACAACACCAGGCCACTGGGAAGCGGTTTCAAACAACCCAGTTGAATCAAAGACAGCTAAAGGCGATCTAGTTGAATGGAAGTTCTCAACTACTCCTCGCATCACCACATACCTTGATGCACTTATCGCTGGTCCATACTCACATGTTCATGATGTGTACAAGGGCCAGAAAGAGATTCCACTTGGAATTTACTGCCGCAAGTCAATGATGCAGTACTTAGATCCAGAAGATATTTTCTTAATTACAAAGCAAGGCTTCGAATACTTTGAAAAGACTTTCGGTTTGGCGTACCCATTTGAAAAGTACGATCAAATCGCTGTAGTTGACTTTAACTTCGGTGCGATGGAAAACGCTGGCGCAGTTACATTCCGCGAAGATGTTTTGGTATTCCGCAGTCACATGCCAGAAAAGGCATACCTGTCGCGTGCAAACACAATCTTGCACGAGATGGCACACATGTGGTTTGGTGACATGGTCACCATGTTCTGGTGGGACGATCTATGGCTCAACGAATCATTTGCTGAGTGGTCTTCATACTTAGCTCTTTCAGAAGCAACACGCTTCAAAGGTGCATGGTCTGAATTTAACTCTGCACGTAAGAACTGGGCATACCGCCAAGATCAGTTGTCCTCTACTCACCCAATCATCGCCGATATGGTTGATATGGAAGCTGTTAACGCTAACTTTGACGGAATTACATACGCAAAGGGAGCATCAGTTCTGCACCAGTTAGTTGCTCACGTAGGACGTCCACAATTCATCGCTGGATTGCAGAAGTACTTTGCAAAGCATGCATGGGGAAATACAACTCTTAACGATCTACTTGTTGAGCTAGAAGAGGCAAGTGGTCGCAAGTTAGCTCCATGGGTAAGCACATGGTTGCAAACCGCTGGTGTAAATACATTGCGTCCGGTTCTGGAAATTGATGGCGATGCTTATAAGAGCATCACCATTTCACAAGAGGTCCCACTGGTTCCTGCAGATTCAAAGGAGCTTCGCCCGCATCGTCTTGCTGTTGGTCTGTACGACATCAGCGGAGATTCTCTAAAGCTTCGCAAGACCGTCGAACTAGATGTTGCAGGTGCATCAACTGTTGTTGCAGATCTTGCGGGAGAAAAAGTTGCTGATCTATTGCTAATCAATGATCGCGACCTTTCATATGCAAAGTTGCGCTTTGACGATCGCTCAATTGCAACGTTAAAGACCCATCTTGGAAAGCTTGATGATGCACTTGCTCGCGCACTGTGCTGGGCCGCTATCTGGGATATGCATCGCGATGCTGAAATTTCTTCAGCTGATTTCCTAGAAATTGCTTTGAATGGTCTAGCTGGAGAAAGCGATGATGCGATCGTTAACATCGTTTTGTCTCAGCTAACGACTTCTGTAGAGGCATACTCAAAGGAAGCAAACCGCAATGCATACCGCGAGAAGTTAGCTGCTGGACTATGGACGCTCACACAAAACAGCGCACCAGGAAGCGATCTTCAACTTCTGATTTCTCGTGCATTTGCATTGAACGCACAGACAGAAGAGCAGACAGCAAATATTCGTGGGCTGCTTAATGGTTCTGCGCCAGGACTTAAGGTCGATGCAGATCTTCGTTGGTACTTCTTGATTGCCCTCACAGAGCGCGGTGCAACTACAAAGGCCGAACTTGATGCAGAGCTTGCAAAGGACAACACAACAACGGGCAATCTTGCCTTTGAAACATGTTTAGCAGCGATGCCAAACAGCGAAGCAAAAGCATATGCATTTAACAAGGGCATGAATGCCGATGAAGCGACATCTGTGCGTACGGCGTTGGTTGCAGGATTCCAGCGTCCAATTCAAAGCCATTTGCTAGAGCCTTTTGTAACTCTGTACTTCGATAACTTGATCTCTGTGTGGGAGTCACGTTCATACGAACCTGCAGCCAAGTATGTAACTGGCTTCTATCCAACATGGATTGTTAAGCAATCTACAGTCGATGCAACTAACACATGGCTAAACGGCGCAGGAAAAGATTCACCTGCCGTGCTTCGTAAGTTAGTTAAAGAGTCTCAAGACGGATTAATCCGTGCCTTGAAGGTTCAAGCCTTAGATAAATAATTATTCGATCGAAGTAATTGCTGACGCCTTGTCCTTTTTAGGAGCTGTAAGCGCGTAAGCAATTACTGAGATTCCAACAAACATAACTGTTGGAATGATTATGAAAGTAACCAGGGTTTCAATTGCTGAAATTCCTGGAACTGAAGTTACTGGGCCTTCGACTGTGGTCATGGTTGAAGTGTAATTTACTTATGCCGTTGCCGCAGCCACACCAAATGGCTGTAGGTATGGAAGCCATTTGTGATCCGTGCGACCTGTACCCAATATTCGCCAAGCAGCGCCAACTGGTTCGCGTGGCAGAGTGCGCAAACGCCACCCTAATTCCTTCAAATGCTTGTCAGCTTTTACATGGTTGCACTTGTGGCAGGCCGAAACAACATTCTCCCAATTGTGACCACCACCGCGGCTACGCGGAATTACGTGATCAATTGATGTCGCAGGAGCTGAGCAGTACACACAACGTCCCCCATCGCGAGCAAAGATCGCGCGGCGTGAAAGCGGAACTGAATGGCGATAAGGAATACGAACAAATTTATTGAGACGAACTACTGAAGGTAATGAAATTTCTCCACCAGCAAATCGCAATACATCGCCAGAGTCTTCAACCATTGTTGCTCGGTGATTTAGGACAAGGATCAGCGCGCGACGATCTGTGATGACACCCAATGGTTCGTAGGTGGCATTTAAAACCAACGTACGCGACATAATCGCTCCTGATCTAGCGCCTGGCTGGCGCCGATTGGTTTATCTTGCACCAAAACACCCGACCGCGTGGGTATTTGATAGCGGCTTTTAGGTAAATATTTGGATAAAGTCTCATCATTATGAGCGACTCTATGCGTAACTTCCTCGAATGGATGGCGGGTACTCCCCTTCGCATCCTGATCATCCTTGTTGGCGCTGGCTTTATTCAATCCTTTGGTTCACGTGCGATTTCACGTGCCATGAGCCGATTGGCATCTGCTGATTTAGTTCCTGGACCGCGCAACATTGTTGCTCGTCAAAAAGAACGTGCAAGCACAATCGGTGGCGTACTAACAGCAACACTGAAAGCTGCAACCTGGATCATTGCAAGCGGAATGGCGCTTGGTGAGTTTGGTTTTGATCTAGGTCCACTTATCGCATCTGCCGGAATTGTTGGCGTTGCAGTTGGTCTTGGTGCGCAAACTTTGGTGCGAGATATTTTGTCTGGAATCTTTATGTTGATTGAAGATCAGTACGGTGTTGGCGATTCTGTTGCAGTTCTAGATATCGAAGGCGTTGTTGAAAAAGTTGGCTTGCGCGTTACAACTGTTCGCGACGGTCAAGGAACTCTTTGGTACTTACGAAACGGTGAAATTCTTAAGGTTGGAAATCAATCTCAATCTGGTTGATTAACTAGCGAGTTCGCTGCCATTTCTAAATAGCCCCACAGTTCGCCCTTTAACTCTGCATCTATTTCAACACCATCTACCGCTTGGTGCATTGCATTCAACCACGCATCACGCGCGGCTTGATTAATTGGAAACTGGGCATGACGCATACGAAGTCGAGGATGCCCACGATTTTCCTGATAAGTATCAGGTCCGCCCCAGTACTGTTCTAAAAACCATTGTAAACGTTGCGCTGCACCTTGCATATCTGTTTCTGGATACATCGGGCGTAAGATCGGATCAGTTGCAACAACTGCGTAAAACTGAGAAACCAGATCAGCGAAAAACTTTTCGCCGCCAACTTGTTCGTAAAAAGCGCTCATGCGTTAAGGCTAGCGGTGTCTTTGCCTTTAGCAATCTGCAAAACAAAGTAACTGGTGATTAAACAAAGGGCACCACTCAAATAAAAAGCTGCGGCGTAATCGCCTAGCTTTACTCGCAATACTGCAGCGCCAATAGCTGCAATTGAGCCACCAATTTGGTGCGCCGCAAAGACCCACCCGTAAATAACCGTTCCGCGATCAGGTCCCAAGATTGTGCGGCACAACATGATTGTTGGTGGAACTGTTGCAACCCAATCAAGTCCGTAAAAGATTACAAAGACAAGTGTTGATGGATGCACCGTCGAAAACAGGATTGATGGCAGTAGGAATAAAGAAAGTCCGCGCAATGAGTAATAGAAGAACAACAGCTTGCGTGGGTCAAACTTGTCAGTCAACCACCCCGAAAACAAAGTTCCAATAACATCAAATACGCCAACTAGTGCCAGCAAACTTGCAGCAGTTACCTGCATCATGCCGTGATCATGTGCTGCTGGAATGAAGTGAGTTCCGATTAATCCGCTTGTAGATAATCCACACACAAAGAAAGAACCAACTAAGTACCAGAAGTCTTTATGCGCACTCGCCTCTTTCAAGGTCACGATTGCTAATCGAGCCGCCGGCATAGTTGATTTAACTGGTGGTTGCCAGCTTTCATCGGCTCCGTAAGGAAGCATTCCAAGATCGGCAGGCTTTTCGCGAAGGAAGATATAAATAAAAGGAACCATCAGCATCGATGCGGTTCCGATTGTTAATCCAATTGATTTCCAACCATGATCAGCTGATAGCGCTGTAAGTCCAGGTAAGAAAACAAGCTGACCTGTTGCAGCTGCTGCAGTTAAAGCACCAACAACTAATCCGCGGCGTTTAACAAACCAACGATTGGCAACAGTTGCCGCAAATACGAGCGCCATCGAACCAGTACCGATGCCGACGATTACACCCCAGGTAAGAACTAACTGCCATGGTGCATGAACAAAGGTTGTTAAGAACGCTCCGGTGCTTACAGTTGTTAGTGCGGCCATAACGACCTTGCGCACTGTGAATCGCTCCATTAATGCAGCTGCAAATGGCGCTGTTAAACCGTACAAAAGCACGTTAACTGAGATTGCAAGTGAGATCTGATCACGACCCCAACCAAATGCTTCTTCTAGCGGAACAATTAATACAGATGGAGCCGATCTAAAGCCCGCAGTTGCGACAAGGGTAAAGAAGGTAACAATCGCTGCAATCCAGGCAGGATGAAATCTTCTAGAAGTAGTCATTACGGAATCAGGCGTAACCAAACAGCGGTATCGGTTGGCAATGTATGTCCTGTGACTGGACCACTTGAAACCAAAATCTGGCTGTTACTTGGAAGTTGAATTGGTGCACCAAAGTTGATGTAGCACGCAAAATCTCCAGGACGTTCAAATGCAACAACATCCTTGCCAGCTTCAATCCATTCCATTGGTCCATCGCCTAGGCCAGCTTCACCTTTACGAATAGCAAGTGCCTCGCGATACATAGAAAGTGTTGAACCCTCAACACCATCTTGTGTATCCACTGCGTACTTACCCATCCATGGCGATTGCGGCAACCAAGCTTCATCTAACTTCAATGAATCATTAGTTGAGAAACCAAAACCACCCTTTGGATCTGCTGACCAAGGAAGTGGAACACGGCAACCATCGCGACCGCGATCTTGATAACCACTCATCTTCCATCGTGGATCTGTTAAACGATCTTCAGGAAGATCGCGAACTTCAGGTAATCCAAGCTCTTCGCCTTGGTACAAATAAGTTCCGCCAGGCAAAGCAAGTGTCATTAACGTTGCACTGCGTGCACGCAATGTTCCGCGAGCGATGTTGAGCTTTGATGGGTCACCTTGACGTGAAAGCGTTGTATCGCCATGGTTAGTTAGACCAAGGTCCAAACGATCCACAGAACGCACAACATCGTGATTGTTAAATACCCATGAAGTAGGTGCGCCGACCTCGGCTAAAGCTTCGATTGAGTTATCAATCTTCTTCTTAATCTCTGCTGCATCCCACAAGGTTGTGAGCATTTCAAAGTTAAATGAGTTCTGAAGCTCATCTGGGCGTACATATCGAGCAATGCGTGAAGCAGGGCTAACCCACGCTTCTGCAACTGCCATGCGATCTCCAGGATATGAATCAAAGATCTTGCGCCATGAACGATAGATATCGTGAACGCCTTCCTGATCCCAGAATGGCTTGTGCTCAGTTCCCAGCATCGTTGCAGTTGGATCGATGCGAATATCTGGCAAGCCAGCTTCCTTCACCATTCCGTGCGCAACATCGATTCTGAAACCATCAACACCGCGGTCCAGCCAAAACTTCAAAACATCTTCAAGATGATCTTTAACCTCTTGGTTTTCCCAATTGAGATCTGGCTGTTCAACAGCAAATAAATGTAAGTACCACTGCCCTGGTGTGCCATCAGCTTCGATTACTCGTTCCCAGGCGGGTCCGCCGAAAACAGCTTCCCAGTTATTTGGTGGAAGATCTCCATTTTCGCCCTTGCCATCGCGGAACATGTAGCGATCGCGTTCCTTTGATCCTGGCTTTGCAGCTAATGCTGCTTGGAACCACTTGTGATCACTTGAGGTGTGGTTAGGAACGATGTCAACGATGAACTTAATTCCAAAATCGTGTGCTTCTTTAATCAGCTGTTCTGCTTGAGCCAATGTTCCGTAGGCAGGTTCAATATCCATGTAATCAGATACGTCGTAACCATGATCATGCTGTGGTGATGGATACCAAGGTGAAATCCAAATTGCATCAATGCCAAGTGACTTTAAATATGGAAGTCGTGAACGAATACCCTCAATATCGCCGATGCCATCGCCATTTGCGTCAGCAAATGAACGTGGATAGATCTGATAGGTAACCGCATCTCTCCACCAAGGACGCTCTTCACGTGATGCTAGTGGTGCCATTTCTTAGCCCTCCATATATTGGGTTAGGAATTCGCGCTCCGCATCATTGAGGGGCCGTGATTTCTTTGTCTCCATTGATACTGCAACCTGAACGCTCTTTACTCGAGCGAACAAAACACCCTTATCTGAGATCTCGTACACCATTACAAATGATGAAGTACCGATCTTTTCAACCCACAAATGAACATCTACAAAGCGATTGCCATCGTAAATCGGTTCAATGAAATCTACTTCGGCGCGTGCAACAACCATTTCAACGATTGATGGACGCTCTTCTTTTCCTTCAAATTGAACAAAGGACCAATGGAAACGAGCCTCTTGCGCGAACACTAAGTACTTAGCGTTATTCACATGTCCGAATGCATCGATGTCATCCCAGCGAACAAACTGCTTGTTTAAGTACTTCATTAGCGGGTCAACTTTCGGTATGTCATGCGATGAGGACGTGAAGCTTCTGCTCCTAATCGCTCAAGCTTGTTTGCTTCGTAACTTTCGAAGTTTCCTTCAAACCAGAACCACTTCGCATCGCCTTCGTAAGCAAGGATGTGAGTAGCAACGCGATCAAGGAACCAACGATCGTGAGAAATCACTACTGCGCAGCCAGGAAATTCCAGCAGCGCATTTTCAAGTGATCCCAATGTTTCAACATCAAGGTCGTTTGTTGGCTCATCCAGCAGCAATAGGTTTCCACCTTGCTTCAGGGTTAACGCCAAGTTCAAACGGTTACGTTCTCCACCTGACAAAACACCTGCAGCTTTCTGCTGATCTGGACCCTTGAAACCAAAGCAAGAAACATATGCACGTGAAGGCATTTCAACTTGTCCGACCTTAATAAAGTCATTGCCATCTGAAACAACTTCCCACAATGATTTCTTTGGATCGATTCCACCGCGGCTTTGATCTACATATGAAATCTTTACAGTTTCACCAATTTTTACATTGCCTGAATCTGCAGGTTCCATTCCCATCAAAGTCTTAAATAGCGTTGTTTTACCTGCACCGTTAGGGCCGATGATTCCAACGATTCCGTTACGTGGCAGAGTGAATGAAAGATCATCAATAAGAACGCGATCTCCGAAGCCCTTTGTAAGATTGTTTACTTCAATAACAACATTTCCTAGACGTGGGCCAGGTGGAATCTGAATCTCTTCAAAGTCCAACTTACGCATCTTGTCTGCTTCTGCAGCCATCTCTTCGTACCGTGCAAGACGTGCCTTTGATTTTGCTTGGCGACCCTTTGCATTTTGGCGAACCCAATCGAGCTCTTCTGCCAAACGCTTTGCGCGCTTTGCATCTTTCTGACCTTCAACCTTTAAACGCGCTGCCTTTGTTTCAAGGTAGGTCGAGTAATTTCCTTCGTATGGATATGCGCGGCCACGGTCTAGTTCAAGAATCCATTGCGCCACGTTGTCCAAGAAGTATCTATCGTGCGTAATCGCAACTACTGCGCCTGCATACTTATTTAAATGCTGCTCAAGCCACAAAACAGATTCGGCATCTAAGTGGTTTGTAGGCTCATCAAGAAGCAAAAGATCTGGTGCTTGCAAGAGCAACTTACACAAAGCAACGCGGCGCTTTTCTCCACCAGATAAAACTGAAACATCCGCATCAGGTGGTGGGCAACGCAATGCATCCATTGCTTGCTCTAACTGTGAATCAAGTTCCCATGCATTGCGGTGATCAAGCTGCTCTTGCAGCTCTCCCATCTCAGCTAACAACTTGTCGTAATCGGCATCTGGGTTTGCCATCTCGGCACTGATCTCGTCGAAACGTGCAAGCATCGCAACAGTTTCTGCAACGCCCTCTTTCACGTTATCAATTACATTTTTTGTTTCATCAAGGTGAGGTTCCTGCAACAAGATTCCGACTGTGTAGCCAGGAGTCAGGTATGCCTCACCATTGGATGGTTGCTGCAATCCCGCCATGATCTGAAGGACGGTGGACTTACCCGCTCCGTTGGGACCAACGACACCAATCTTGGCGCCGGGATAAAACATGATGGTGACATCATCAAGGATTACCTTGTCACCGTGCGCTTTACGCGCCTTCTTCATCGTATAAATGAACTCAGCCATGGAATGAAACCTTAGTGGTTCATGTCGGTAGACTTGGCATTCGACCCCTACAGGCGCCTGTAGCTCAGTCGGATAGAGCACCCGCCTTCTAAGCGGGTTGTCGCAGGTTCGATTCCTGCCAGGCGCGCATGGCCAATGAACAACCGAACCTCATCTGGATCGACTGCGAGATGACGGGGTTATCTCTTGAAAAAGATGTCCTCGTCGAAATCGCCGTCCTCGTAACCGACTCTGAATTAAATGTGATCGGAGATGGAGTCGATGTCGTAATCAAGGCGAGCGCCGAGCAGTTAGCGGGCATGAATGATTTCGTAACGCAGATGCACACCACATCTGGATTGATTACTGAAATTCCAAATGGCATCTCTGTTCAAGAGGCAGAAGCCCGCGTTATCGCTTATTTAGAAAGTGCATCAACGCAACCAGGTAAATCTCCATTGGCCGGTAACTCTGTCAGCGTTGATCGCTCCTTCATCGCTCGCGATATGCCACTTCTTAATGATTACCTTCACTACCGAACCGTTGATGTCTCAAGCATTAAAGAGTTGGCTCGTCGCTGGTTCCCTAAGGCCTACTTCAACGCCCCAGCCAAGACCGGAAACCACCGCGCTCTGGGAGATATACAAGATTCAATTGCTGAACTGGCGTATTACCGCCAATCAGTCTTTATCCAAGCGGTAAACGAGGCACCGACCACCTAGTTACAACAGGTAGACTTTGCTTCGCATGGTGGACGTAGCTCAGCTGGTAGAGCACCCGGTTGTGGTCCGGGATGTCGCGGGTTCGAGCCCCGTCGTTCACCCCAAGTTTTATTGAAGTTGATTCACCCTTGCACGATTGAGTAGAGAGCCGGACTGAAATGATTTTCGACGTCGTAGTTGAAATCCCAGCAGGATCACGCAACAAATACGAGATCAACCACAGCACTGGTGAAGTTCGCCTAGATCGCATGCTCTTTACAGCAACACGTTTCCCTCATGATTATGGATTCGTAAAGAACACTCTTTCTCTTGATGGAGATCCACTTGATGCATTGGTGATGTTGGATGAGCCAACTTTCCCTGGATGCGTTGTTTCATGCCGCGTTATCGGAATGTTCCGCATGACCGATGAAAAGGGTGGCGATGACAAGCTTCTATGTGTTCCAGCTGGAGATATTCGTAAATCAAACCTTCAGGATCTAGAAGATGTTCCATTCTATGAATTAGAAGAAATTAAGCACTTCTTCGAGGTTTACAAGACTCTGGAACCTGGCAAAGAGGTATTTGGCGGAGAATGGGTCGGACACGACGCCGCAGAAGCAGAAATTACCGCTTCATACATTCGCTATAACGAGACTCACTGATACTTTTTCTCTCCTAGGAATACCTCTCGATTCCTAAAGGAGAGAACGTGATCAATAGCGGCGATACAGCCTGGGTGCTAGCAAGTGCAGCACTTGTTTTATTTATGACTCCAGGGTTGGCAATCTTTTACGGCGGAATGGTGCGAGCAAAGAGCGCACTAAACATGATGATGATGTCATTTGCCGCAATTGGCGTTACAACAATTATTTGGGTCCTTTATGGATACTCATTAACTTTCGGAACTTCACACAATGGATTAATTGGAGATTTCAGCCATCTTGGTTTTGCTGGAACTCTTGATCAAGTAGTTGGTCCTGAAGGACATCAAATTCCAACACTTGCTTTCGCAATGTTCCAACTTACTTTCGCGGTGATCACCGTTGCGCTGTTATCTGGCGCTATTGCAGATCGCGCGAAGTACGGGTCATGGGTTCTCTTCGTGGCAGTGTGGATTACTGTGGTTTATATCCCTGTAGCGCACTGGGCATTTGCAAGCCAAGGCGGAAGCGGTGGATGGATCATCGACAAGCTTGGCGCACTTGATTTTGCAGGTGGAACAGTTGTTGAGATTAATTCAGGTGCCGCAGCGCTCGCGCTCGCACTAGTGCTTGGAAAGCGCGATGGATTCAAGCGCGATCCAATGCGACCACACAACATGCCACTTGTCCTGCTTGGTGCAGGGATGTTGTGGTTCGGATGGTTTGGATTTAATGCAGGAAGTGCTTTATCTGCAGGGTCATTAGCTGCAACGGCAATGATAAATACTCAAATCGCATCAGCCGCAGCATCAATGTCATGGGTGCTTTATGAAAAGCGTCGCGATGGCAAAGCAACAACACTTGGCGTTGCTTCAGGTGCAATTGCAGGTGCTGTCGTGATCACTCCTGCATGCGGATACATCAATCCAATTGGTGCATTGATTCTTGGATTAATCGCTGGCGTTGTTTCTGCTTATGCAGTTTCACGCAAGTACAAGTTTGGTTATGACGATTCTCTAGATGTTGTTGGCGTCCATGGCGTCAGCGGAATCATTGGAATGATTGGCATTGGCTTGTTTGCAACAGTCACTGTTAATGCGACAGGCAAAGAAGGCCTTTTCATTAACGGATCAGCTGCACTGCTATCAAAGCAGTTAATTGCTATTGCTTCCGTGGCTGCATTCTCATTCTGTGCAACCTGGTTGATCGCAACACTTATTTCTCGCACCATCGGATTCCGTGTTCTTCGCGATGATGAACTAACTGGTCTTGATACGACCTATCACGCTGAATCTGCATATGACATCACTGGAAATTCAAACCGGTACTAGGCACAGGAAAAGAGATATAAATGAAGCTCATTACAGCGATCGTTAAGCCTTCAAAGGTTGATGATATTAAGCGTGCCCTACAAGCCGATGGTGTTCACGGTATGACGGTCTCTGAAACCCGCGGTTTTGGCCGCCAAAAGGGACATACTGAGATTTATCGTGGCGCTGAATACACAGTGGATTTCATTCCGAAAGTTCGCATTGAAGTTCTCGCAGATGATGCAGAGTGCGATCACATCGTTGATCTGATTGTTAGCACCGCAAACAGTGGATCAATTGGTGACGGAAAGCTTTGGGTTACTCCAGTTGAAACAGTTGTCCGCATTCGCACTGGCGAGCGCGGAAGCGATGCGCTTTAAGAGGTAGGCAACGCCTTTTCAGGGCAGCTCTTCAAGATTCGCACCATCGCCTCTTTTTCGGGGGCGGTAAACCACAACTTATATTTCATCTTCACCGCTATCTGTCGCGATACATAATCACATCGATAACTCTTTAGCGGTGGTAACCAGGTTGCAGCATCACCATCGCCCTTTTGAGAATTCAATCGACCCTTTACCGCCAAAAGATTCAACGGATCATTTGCAAAAGCTGTTCGATCTTTGATTGATAATTTAAATGCACCTGTCTGCCAAGCATTCGACAAGGCAACAACATGATCTATTTGAACCTCCATGCTGGTGATATTTCCACGGACAAAGTTGATCGTCTCCCCTGAATATGGATCGATCAAAGTTCCGGACAGAATTACGCACTCATGTGTTTTCTCTTTAAATACCTCGGCAGTCAAATCTCTTTTCAAAATATCGTTGCGGGTATCGCACCCATTGCGATCAACATCGGCCCATGTCTGTCCGAATTGGGCACGGGTGTAACCGGTTTTCGCGGCCCGTCCTTTGGTGGTCTGGCTTTCGATCACAGATAAACCAGATGCCACAGAGCTGGCCTGAGATGGCGTAATTCCCGCCACAAGAAGGCTCAGAACTAGGGCGATCCTTATTTCGATGTGACTCACACGCCCAGTATGCGTGTGTCGCGAATGTGCGGCAAGGCGGGGGTTGCTGATAGGTTTCCCCCTGCATTCAAGCGTTTCCGGCGCCTGAATGCCTCGGGTGGTTAGCTCAGTTGGTAGAGCAGGTGACTCTTAATCACCGGGTCGGGGGTTCGAGTCCCTCACCACCCACTTACAAGCGTGAGTGTGCCCGAGGAATACTTCATTTCAAGTCGATGACTTGGTGAGTATGAATCAGTAGGTCCTTCCTTATGGGAAGGTTTCAAATGACAGTAAATGAATGGGTTGAATCTTTTTGGGCTGTTTTAAACGTCCGACCTAAAACTCTCCACGATTACAAGCGTCTCTACAAACGCCATTTGGCGCCCTCTATCGGGGCGTATGAGATTGATGCTGTGCCTCCTATGGTGTTACAGCAAAAGCTCTTATCCCTGCCTCCACAAACTTCCAGGCACTGTTTGATGTTAGTTAAAACAATTTATCGTGAGGCAAAACTCTATGGAGTTTGTGTTGTAAATCCTGCAGATGGACTTAAAACTCCCAAGATTCAAATATCTGACAAGAAGTTTCTGACTTGGGATGAAGTAAATGCAATTGACTGGGGTCGGTATAGCGAACAGATTCGTTTCTTAGCGCTGCACGGACTTCGATGGAGTGAAGCCGCAGCAATCCGAGAATCAGATATTCGAGATGGGTTTGTGTGGGTTTCTAAGACAGTCAATGGTCCTTGTAAATCAAAAACAAGTGTTAGAAAAATTCCATACCTCGGGCACTTTGTTCAGTTGCCCTTGAGTTACAAGCCATTACAGAAGTGTGCAAATAAGGAAGGCGTAACGGTTCACAGCCTTCGGCGAACCTACGCCTACCTCTTAAAGACTCAAGGTGTCCACGTGACAACCGCCCAGAAACTCCTTGGTCATTCTGACCCTTTAATGACTTTAAAGGTTTACACATCTGTCCTTGATGATGAAATTGATTTAGCTGGCGAGAGACTATCTGCCTTCATAAATAAACTTAATTAGTTTGCGACACGCCGAATGCATTATGCGGGGTCGAATTTGCGAGCTCTAACAAACGAACTTAGGGTTCCAAATGCGTACACAAAAAGTATGGACCGAATAGATAAACGGTTAAACCTGCGTTAGAGGCAGTTAAGTAAGCGCTGCCTATCCACCAGCATCCCAGACAGGAATTTGTATCGGTAAAGCGGTATCTGGGCGATAGTTTCAAACAAATTTCTGGCGACCATCACCGACAATCTAACGATTGTGTCTTTGAGTAACTGTGAAACGACGGCATATGACAGTTCTTAAGATTCCCTTGAAATAGGGGGTCTTATCGTTCTGCTCACTCTGGCTCTGACAGAGTGGGCTGATGATAAGAACTAACTAACTACATCTTCAATTATTAACGTTCTAATAACAGAAGAATTAACGCCGCGAAGCCCTAAGCGCAGCGGCATTTTTTTGCTTAATGGGAAAAAGAAGATGAGGGCTTATCTGGTCCCCAATCAATGGACTTGACCCGCAAAAGGCATCCCCAGTTGGATTGAATTACTTTCTGATGCTGACTTATAGAGGTATTAAGTCGGCGATTCTTGGCAAAATCACGTCCATCACTATCCGCCAGACATACCGCACCCAAAGTATCTCAATGGCAAGAAAGGGTAACCAAGTAAAAATGAACACCATAAATTGTTCAGAAATCACGTAAAGTCTTGGAAACCTCGATTTGGATTTACTTCTGTTCAGGAATTCTTCACTGAACATTTCTTTTCTTTTTTGTTGGCGCACTTTTTCCATATGCAAATAGTCCTTGAACCAGAGATATGGGAAAACAGCTAACATCGCAACTATGTAGAAGGATAGGAGTGTTACGCCGAGAGCAACAATCAAAAGAAGGATTTTCAATTCATTCCTCTCTTCATCCCTGTACTTTACTCAACTCTTCTACCTTTGCCCAGATGGTTGGTAAGTCGATTTCTGTAGCATCTATTGTTTCGGTATAGCCGCCTTGTGGCATTTCAGACTCCGACAAGAAAACTCCCAGCCCTTTCTCATTCCTAATCCAAGTCAAAACCTTTTGTTCGATTTGGAAAGCATCTTCGGCCGTTTCGAAATCCTTACGTGAGTGTAAAATCCACCCAAACTTTTGATGTTCAATGACCCTATCTCTACTCCTTGACCGCAAGGAACCGCCTATGCCCACTTTGTGCGATTGCAAATACTTGTGTGTCATTAAGTAAATGAACCCTGGCCCCGTGTAATCGATTCCAATTTGAGCACAAAAACGACAACCTCCTTGGCCTTTTTTTATTCCGCTATATCGCGGGTAAACAGTTCTTCCACAATTTTGACACTCACATTTCCATCTATCTAAAGCCCCCGGGTAAGGTTCTAGAGGTTCGAGACCTGCACTTTGCATAATATTTATCGCATCTTTTACGTCTACAACCTTTCCAGAACAGTATCCGCAGGGACCGTCACCTTGTTTCATCCGGGTATAACTCTGATAAACAACCCTTCCGCAGACTGTGCACTCGCATTTCCATTTTGAATTTCCATTTTTAAAAGGAACTAATGGCCTTAGATTCACGCTTTCCATAAGAGCCCTGGCTATTTCGGGTTCAATAACCAACCCCGCGCAATACTTACAGCCACCATTACCAACTCTAATGCTTGAATAAGTTGGGGTAACTATTTTTCCGCAGGTTAAACACTCACATCTCCATTTTGAATCAGCTCTTTTGAATTCGTCCAACGGACTCAATCCATTGGCAAGCATATATTCCTTGGCCTCCTGAGCATCCAAGAATTTCTTTGAACAGTACTTGCAGCCACCATTACCTTGTTGAATTGAATTGTAAGTTGGAAAAACTACTCTTTCACAAACAAGGCACTTGGACTTCCACCTATCGTGCGACTTTGAGTAATCAACAAGTGGGAGCAGGTTTGCAGATTTCATATCTTTTATTGCCTTATTAACATCCACAAACTGGCCCGTACAGAATCCGCAACCTTTTTGCCCATTTTTAACGTTAGTTAGAGTCGGGCTAACTATTTTTCCACAATTTATGCATTTAGATTTCCAAGGAGTCTTGGTATCTTTGTAAGGTTCTAACGGCTGTATTTTGGCATCCAACATTATTTTAATCGTGTCTGCTTCAGCTAAGCGGATTTTACCTCCACTAACCTTGCGTCCACACGAAAAACAACCACCTTGACCCTGAGAGATGTTGTGATAGGTCGGGTAAACAATTTCACCGCAAGAGATGTGTAGACATTTCCAACGGCCGTGTGACTTTGTATATTGCTCTAAAGGTTTGTACCCTGCTTTCAACATTACTTCTGCCGCTGCCTGAGGGTCGATTCTTGCCATAAAGCTATTCTGCCTTTCAATGCTGACAAATAACAGAAAATTTTGGACAGACTATATATTCATATGAGACGCTCGAATTTAACATCCTAGGGTCAAATGAATGGTCAGGTGTGTGAGCGAAGCACGCTCTTGTTTACTCAAAGAAGTAAACTCAACATATGGAACTCATACTCTTTTGGCTAATTCTTTCAGTGCTGGCAGGTGTCTATGCAGGTACAAAGGGACGCTCGGGATTTGGTTGGTTCTGTTTTAGTTTTTTCTTGAGCCCACTCATAGGGTTCATCGCACTTGCAATAATCCCAACTCGTTCAAAAGGGACAACTTTAGCTGTGCCAAATCCAACCAGAGATAAGTTGCTCGAAATAAAACAGCTCCTAAACGAAGGTTTAATAAGTCAGGATGAGTACGTGGCTCGCAGAAAAATGATTTTGGAGAGTACTGATAGTTAGTCAGTGAATCACTTCTCCGTATACCCCCGCAAACAAGTTGCATCAGGTGAGTAATACTTGAGTGATTTTGAACCTTTCACACACAGTACATACTTTGGCTTGCCCTTAACCCAAACGTCCCCACGGATGTATCGATTTGTTGGACTTCCTATTTTCCACTTAGTTGAAACCGTAGGTGCCTCAAAGTACAAATTTGTGTTGTCATTTGTTTCGGGTCTACTCAAGATACACAATCCCCTCCCAATCAGAGTCAACGTACCTCCAATATCGGTTGGGAACCGTTTGTCCAACTTGCAACCTTTACTTTGAGGACTTACAGACCAGAAGATTGGAACTCCGCCTTTAGTCACTTTGGGAAGAGTCCAGCTTTGAATTTTCTTTGCATCGAATTCAGGTATTGGAATGTAATTCAAATCGATTGCGTCGCTTGACTTAGTCGGACGTACCTGTCCGATTGGGAGCAAATAAGCATCAACAACTTCATATTTTGCTGCGTCATTCAAAACAACTGTTATTCCAGTTTTGTCGGTAACACTCACTCCAATTGTCTTGACCCCACTTTCACACTCACCTGTAATTACTGTTGTGAAAAGCTCTTGCGAGATAAAACCTTTGATTTCTACAGTCTTCTCATCCCAAAACAAATTGTTGTTGAAATTCATTCCTTTGAGGCAGCCACCTCCAATGGCTACAGACTTTATTCCTGGCTCACCTCCGCTTACGATGACTTTAAATGTGATTACGTCGCCTGGTTTATATGGACCTGATGTCAATTGGGTAACCGAAGTAATTACTGGAGGGTTAGCGGTACTCGCAACTACAGCACCTGGCATTAAGCCAACTATTATTAATGCCGACAGTGAAGCCACTTTGATTCTCATAGAAAGACTCTACCTGTTTGCCTTACCTAAAGGTGGCATAAGTGAAATTGATTGGTCATAAAAGCCCATTGATGGCTTATCAGTAATTCTGATTTGAGGGGCTAGAAAGCCACCATAGTTCCTTCCATAAAAACGTTCACCCTCGTGAACAACCAGTACTGGCTTTGTGTCTCCACTGAGGTGCGAACCGCTACAACTGCATCGGCTCCGTCTTTAAATGCTTGGTATTGAATCTTGCTGAACGCGATATCAAGCGACTTATCGATGGTCGTTGTCTTATTCAATATAAAATAATTTAGACAAGTGCTGCTGACATATCCATAAGTTTCTTTGATTGATTCACCGACAACTTCACTTGTTGTGACAACTGCAATTTCGTTAGGTTCTTTTACTGCCATAACAGCTACTCCCTTTGGTTATATCCATATTGTGAAAACTTCCAATTAATTTCTTTTCTCTTCTTAAGGCGTATAAACTTCTTTTGAACAAACGTTGACTGTAAATTTATTTCCAGATGTTGACACTGCAGCTATCGGATAATTGGCTAGTAACGAGCCATAACAGCCTCCACCGAATTCTCCGTTGTAATAATAAATAGTTGTCCTCCTCAAGCCACTAAGTGAACCGGCCGCTCCAGTGAGTCCTTGTTGTCCTTGTTGGCCTTGTGCTCCTTGCGGACCAGTTAACCCACGTTCACCTTGTTGACCTTGTGGTCCCTGTAGACCTTGAGGTCCTTGTGGACCAGTGGCACCAGTCTCGCCAATTTCACCTTTATCCCCCTTTGCGCCTTGCGCACCAACTCCTCCAAGTACTGACTTGCGTTCCGTTTTCGAATCACATTTATTTGAAACTCTTATGATGCCCGTTTTAAGATTTATGCAAACTTTTAATATCTCACCTTGCACAACCGGAGCAGGGTCGACTGCATTGCTAGGTAAGGTGCCGGTAACGCCAAGTGCGAATCCAATTAAAAGGGTAAGTAACGGAGTGATTACCTTTTTGGAAATCGTGATGGTCAAAGTGGGCTCCTTTAGGAAAGAAAATTGTTCAAGCAATGAGGAAAGTATTGCCTACTCGCACTTGAAACTGTCCAATTGACTAGTTAAACTACAGGCGAAGGACAGTTGGTAGAGCACGGTGACTTACTGAGCGAGTTAAAGCGAGTTCAGAAAGGGCTGTTAGGTGGTTTTGAGCGTGAGCTCACAACACCTAACACACTCTTAATCACCGGGTCGGGGGTTCGAGTCCCTCACCACCCACTTACGACAGTAAGCCCGAGATAAAGCCTTCAATTATTTGAAGGCTTTTTGCTTTCCAGCTGCATCTCTCTAAATCTAAGCAAAGTGAACTTCGCCTGATTGCTGACGGCATCATCTGATGAATTAGCCGCTTCTGTCAGTGGTTGAACTATGGGCTCGCCAATCGCGCAAAGGAATCGCGTTAATCCGAATTGAGTATCTGAGTCCCCTCGACCAAGTTGAGTAATCAACTTTGCAACAAGATTTTCCTTTTGATCATCTGGAACCAATACAGATGCTGCTCTCCATGCTGTAGCGGCTACAAAGTCATCGTCATCAAAGAGCATTTCGTCAGTTATTAGTTTGAAGTTGTTTTTATCGCCAATTTTTGAAAGCGTGTGAATCGCTTGGCTCTTCGCTTGGACATTGGCTGATTGCAACTCTGTTTCAAGTCGCTTTACTACTTGTGGAAGGTCATTTCGCATTAACGCCCATGACAAGGTATCTCGCACAAAGAAGTCAGGTTCGATGGCACATTGTGAAATCAAAATTTCGATGAACTCAGGCTCTGGATACGTTCCAGCAGCAAGTGCCGCTTTTAGGCGTACGGATTGATCTGGCGAGTCCAAAAGCGAGCGAAGTGTTGGCACTGGAAAACGGTATCAGTCGCTGATTTAATTGCACATCGAAATTTACTGAGGAAAGTACTAGGAGCACTCTCATGGCTGTAAGAAACAATGGAACTAAGCCACATCCCGAGCGCATCATCTGTGGCGCACCAACTGATCTGTACTCGATCATGATCTCTGATCTTTATGACCCAACCGCTATCCCAAATGCATGGAAAAAATTCTGGGCAGAATTTCCGAAGTCAGATATACCCGCAGGAAATCTCGCTTTTGGTGTTGTTACTCCAATTGATGGAACATCAGGGAAACTCCATTATGTTGCTGGAGTTGAAGTTAAAGCTGGCTACGTTGCTCCAGAGGGATTTGAATTAACAACTATTCCCGCTGGCAACTATTTAGAGGTTACGCACCTTGGAAACATCGAGTCACTTGCACCGAGTTACGGTGAAGCTTACGGCGTTGTATTTCCATCTGCAGGATTAGAAATGCGCGAAGCTCCACACATCGAGCTGTACGACGCGATGCTTAACCCAATGGCAGATGACTACGAAATGGGAATCCTAATTCCCGTTATCTAGATTTAATCTTCTTAATCAATTCCCAAGCACCACGGGACACTGCCATACAGAAGATCGTGATAACTGATGTCACTAGAAGATTTCCATCTTCAAGTGTGCGAGTACCAAAAGCAGATATTAAGACGCCAATGATTAAGGAAATACGGTCGCCACTCATCTTCTATTCCCCAACGTAAGCCTTCTTCATTGCTGCTAAATCAATCTTGCGCATTTCAAGCATTGCTTGGGTCGCGCGTTGGCAACCAGCAGGATCTGATCCACCTAAGTAGTCATTCATTTCAGGGGAAGTTACCTGCCATGAAACTCCGAACTTATCTTTGAGCCAACCGCACTGGCTTTCTTGTCCGCCATCGGCAATTAATAAATCCCAGTACTTATCAATCTCTACTTGATCAGCACAAGGAATTTGGAATGAGATCGCTTCGCTATGTGGGAACTGTGGTCCACCGTTAAGGCCAATGAATGGTTGCCCAAAGATCGTGAAGTTAACGACGATCTCTTCGCCCTGCTTGTTTCCAGGGGTATCTGTTGGAGCAATCCAATTATCCGCAACGGAACTATCCGGAAAAATACTTGTGTAAAAGTTGGCGGCTTCTCGAGCACGGCCGTTGAACCAAAGGCAAGTCGTTAGCTTCATCGGAATAGCGTAATGCCCCTTGCGGGGCATTACTCGTAAGGCTTGAAACTAAAAGAGATTAATTCCACCAAACTTAAAAGGAATTGCCTGACTAAATGTCTTATCTGTTGCATTGTGATCATTGGTTACATAAATGATGCACTTTGTGTGGATGCAGTCGCCATCCTTGAAGTACTTATCGACCTTGATAGATAGCTTTCCAGTTCCTGGAGTCGCGCCCATCTTTAAATCAGCTGGAACATTTGAAACCCACAGCTTTGAAGCTTTTGCAGGGTTGCACGCAGCTGGTTCTGTCTTTCCCTTGTCGATTCCCATACATTGTGAAATATAGATTCCGTGTTCCTTTGGAAGACCTGAAACGGTAATTGAAACTAGACCTGTCTTTGTTGAGATCTTGCTTGAATTTGCAACCTTCACCTTTGCGGCAGCGTTTGCCGGCTGAACACTGAGTACTAAGAATAGAACTGAAACTATTGCAGCAAGCTTTTTCATGAACTCTCCGATTTTCTACATTTAATGTATGAAACCGTAAAGGTGCCAACAAGGTGATGCATCTTGAAAAGGTGTGAGTTGCGTCCTGTTTAAGTAGGCTTAATCCATGCTGGGCGGAATCAATAACGGGCTTTTCTTGCAATCCTTTGGCGGATTTGTTGGATTAGCGCTGCTTGTTGTCGTTTTGAAATGGGGTTTTTCATCTAACCGAAAGTTGATTGTTACGCCCATCAAGGCGGGCAAAAAAGATCAATACGGTCTGCTCAAACCACTGTCTACGCCAGCCAATTACATCGAGGCGCAAATGGCTTTACAGAAATTAGTTGATTCAAATATCAAAGCAACTTTGACTCAAACTTTAGATGGGCCTCAGCTGATGGTTTTCGAAAAAGACTTAGCGATCGCCACATCAATTCTTACTTCGTAAAGGGCCCTCTGAAAACTTTGTGATTAGCCGCTTGAGCAACTGGGCGAATTACTAAGGAATCAATGTTTACATGGCCCGGAACAGATGCTGTCCAGAAAATACTCTCAGCAATATCTTCAGCGGTTAATGGGTTTTCTACGCCTTCGTAAACTTTGGCCGCTTTTGCTGAATCTCCGGAATTACGATTCAGCGCGAATTCATCAGTCTTAACCATACCTGGTGCAATTTCTGTAACGCGGATTGGTGTTCCATTTAGTTCAAGTCTCAGGGTGTTTGCTAATGAGCGTTCAGCAAACTTAGCTGCAACATAGCTTCCGCCATTTTCGTAGGCAACATGACCTGCAGTTGAAGTAATAATGACGATGTGCCCGCTTCCATTTTCAATCATTGAAGGGGCAATCGCTTTGGTCATACGCACCGAGCCAACAACATTTACTTCATAGCTCTTTGACCAAATTTCGGGATCTGATTCCAACACTGAACTTGAGTCGAAAGCTCCACCAGCGTTGTTGATTAGTACATCAACTGCACGGCCATTTAAAGCCTTAACAAATTTATCAACGCTGTCTTGGCTCGTTACATCAAGCTCGTGAACTTCAATATTGGGGTTGGTTTCCGCAAGTGCCTGAAGTCGATCTAATCGGCGTGCTCCAGCAATTACCTGGTAACCATTATTTGCAAAGAGCGTAGCTGTTGCAGCTCCTATTCCGGAGCTTGCACCGGTTACTACAGCTAACTTTAAAGAGTTGCTCATAACCGCTTACTTTAGACCAGTAGTTCAGAAAGCAGTTGCTCTACGCGCTTTTTAATCTCATCTCGGATCACACGAACTGGTTCAATCCCCTGCCCTGCAGGATCATCCAGCACCCAATCCTCATAACGCTTTCCTGGGTAGAACGGACACACATCTCCACAACCCATGGTGATGACGGCATCTGATTCTTGAACCGCTTCAGGGGTTAATACTTTTGGAGTGTTGTTTGCAATATCGATTCCGATTTCAGCCATAGCTTCAACTGCAATTGGGTTGATTGAATCTTTTGGTGCACTGCCTGCGGATAGAACTTCAACTCGACCTTGACCGAGTTCGCGCATAAAGCCTGCCGCCATTTGAGAGCGACCGGCATTGTGAACGCAGACGAAAAGTACAGTCGGTTTATTTGTCATTAGCTAGCACCATCGTTAGGCCCAGACCGATTAAAGCTCCGAGAATTTGAGCAGCGATAAATTTAGAAACACATCCTGGTGCAATGCCAGCAAATGAATCCGAGAAGATTCGACCGATTGTGACGGCAGGGTTTGCAAATGAAGTTGAACTAGTGAAGAAGTAGGCGCTTCCGATCCAGGCAGCAACTGTTACAGGGATGAGCGCTGATTTTTCTTGAGCAACCATCAGATTAATCAAGAGAATTAGTCCAGCTGTTGCAACGATTTCACCAAGGTAAAGATTTCCGCCTGAACGAGACTTCGTCGCAGTTTCAAATAATGGGTGGCTAAACATTGCGTTAGCCAATACTGCACCCGAAATCGCACCAAGAATTTGAGCTGACGCGTACTGAACAAAAGTTAGGAAGTTTGCTTTCTTTTCAATCAAATCAACCAAGGTGACCACGGGATTGAAGTGCGCTCCGCTTATTGGTCCCAGAATTTGAATCAATACATAAAGGCCAAACACAGTTGAAATAGTGTTGATTAACAGTTGAACGCCAACATCTTCAGAAAGATTGGTTGCCATGATTCCCGAACCGACAACAATTGCTACTAAAAGGCAGGTCCCCAGGAACTCCGCAAATACTTTCTTCATTGCAGCAGGGTACAAGTCCTGTGTGAACTAATGGTGAACATGAGAAAAGCCCCGCTAGCCAATTGGCTAGCGGGGCTTCCTGGAGGGCTAATTATGAAACGGCGATGATGTCCACTACGAAGATCAAAGTTTCATTTGGGCCGATTGGGCCTGATCCATTTGGACCGTATCCCTTGTCCGCTGGGATAACTAGTAGACGACGTCCGCCAACCTTTGCTCCTGGCAATCCTTCTTGCCATCCAGTGATAACACCAGACAATGGGAATGTTGCAGGCTGTCCGCCAGACCATGAAGATTCAACAATCGATCCATTTGACCATGTCATCAATGTGTAATGAACTGTAAGAGTTGAAGTCGCCTGAACCTCTGCGCCAGTACCAACAATGATGTCTTGTGTCTGCAATGTTGCAGGCGCTGCACCTGTTGGAGCTGTGATTGTTGGGGCTTCGCCCGCGTTAGCTGTTACCGCTGGAAGTCCAGCTGCTGATTCTGACACTGTGTCGTTCCCTCCGAGTGATGTGAATGATGCAAAAGCAATTGCAAGTACGGCCAAAACCGCAAATACTTTCAAAAGAGTTTTCTTTGACATGGTTCTCCTGTTATTCGATTTCGCCGATTAATTTAAACTCGCCATCACCAATCTGGCCCTGTGAGCGGTAAAGCTCTAACTTGGCACGGGTATCGGCAATATCAAGGTTTCGCATGGTTAATTGACCGATGCGATCAACTGGACCAAAGGCAGCGTTTTCAGTGCGCTCCATTGAAAGCTTTTCTGGATGGTAGCTAAGACCAGGACCTGTTGTATTAACAATTGAGTAATCATCTCCGCGACGCATGCGAATAGTTACTTCACCTGTCACAGCAGATGCAACCCAACGCATCAATGATTCGCGAAGCATTAATGCTTGTGGATCAAACCAGCGACCTTCGTACAGCAAGCGGCCTAAGCGGCGACCTTCTGCGTGATAATTAGCAATAGTGTCCTCATTGTGAATGGCGCTGATTAAACGCTCGTACGCAATAAATAGCAGCGCCATTCCTGGGGCTTCATAAATTCCACGGCTCTTTGCCTCAATGATGCGGTTTTCAATCTGATCAGCCATTCCAAGACCATGGCGACCACCAATTGCATTGGCTTCCTTCATCAAATCAACGATGTCATCAAAAGAGTTTCCGTTGATTGCAACAGGGCGACCTTGAACAAATGAAATTTTCACATCTTCTGTATCAATCTTTACGGCTGAATCCCAGAAGCGAACACCCATAATTGGCTGAACTAATTCAACGGATGTATCTAGATTCTCGAGGCTCTTTGCCTCGTGCGTTGCACCCAAGATATTTGCATCTGTCGAATAAGCCTTTTCGGTGCTGTCACGATACGGAAGCCCGTGCGCAACTAACCATTCAGACATTTCCTTACGTCCACCAAGTTCGGTGACAAAATCCTGATCAAGCCATGGCTTGTAAATTCTTAGATTTGGATTTGCAAGCAATCCGTAGCGATAGAAACGCTCGATGTCATTGCCCTTGTATGTAGAACCATCGCCCCAGATTTCAACAGAGTCTGAATGCATCGCACGTACCAACATTGTGCCGGTTACTGCGCGACCAAGTGGAGTTGTGTTGAAGTACTGCTTTCCGCCTGAACGAATGTGGAAAGCACCGCAAGCAATCGCAGCGATTCCTTCTTCTACTAGTGCGTTCTTGCAATCAACAAGACGTGAAATTTCGGCGCCATATTCCTTTGCGCGGCCTGGGACTGAATCGATATCTGGCTCGTCGTACTGGCCAAGATCTGCTGTGTAAGTGCAAGGGACAGCCCCCTTGTCTCGCATCCACGCAACGGCAACAGATGTATCGAGGCCACCTGAAAAGGCGATGCCTACTTTTTCACCAACTGGAAGAGATGCAAGGACCTTTGACATGCCTCAAGTCTAACGGATGCTGAGAGTTGGAAGTTTCTTCTCTAACGCAGGAGTAACGCCCCATTCAGCGGTAATTTCAAGGTATCTATCGATATCTAACTTCTCTGGTTTAGCACCAGTCTTTACAGCGCGGATCATCAGATTGCGTGGAGTGTGTTCACCGCCAACAAATTCAATGACTTCAACGCGATAACCGACGATTCGCAGCAACTGCGCACGGAATGAATCGGTCAATAAATCACCAAGTCGCTCCTTCATCAAGCCAAACTTTGTTAACGCGCCCCAAGGTTCTGGTGCTGATTCAATCTGCTTTTGAATATCGTGATGGCAACATGGAGCAATTAAAAGAAGTTTTGCTCCCCCGTTGACCGCCCAGGCAATCGCGTCATCGGTGGCTGTATCGCATGCGTGCAAAGCGATCGCAATATCTGCAGAGCTTGCAGTTGTTTTTGAGATCTCTTCAGCTTTAAAGGTAATTGTTGAATCAATGCCTAACTTTTCTGCGATCGCATTATTGCGATCTCGAGAATCAGGTCGAATATCAATTCCTGTAACTTCAACAGGTATTCCTGACTTCATTAAGAACTGGTGGGCAGCAAATGTTAAATAGGCATGGCCGCACCCTAAATCTGTGATGCGCAGTGGATTATCTTGAGTTGGCTTATGAATCTGCCCTGCTTCAATTGCAGCATTTAACGTCGGTGACAACAAACGCAAAAACTCTTCTACCTGCTTGTACTTATCTTGACGTGAAGGCTTAATTACACCTTTTGCATCCGCGATTCCAACTTCACGCAAGAAAGGATCAGATGGATCAAGTAAACGATCCTTTTTCTTGTCATGTGAAAGATTTTGTTCAGATTGGCGCTTTTCAATGTGCACCTGAGCGTCACCGCTTTTAGTTATGCGAACCGAGTACGCCTCTGAAGTGCTTTCAACCATAATGTTTGCGTATCCGCTGTCCAGTATTTGATCTACGGATACTTGCTCGGGTAGTAAATTTTTTGTGGTTGTGGCACGACCATCATTTTGCATCAGCTGAAGGTGAAGAACGCCTTTAATCTCAACTAAACGAATATCGATTCGTTCGAAATCAACCTGCATATTTCTGCGGCGACCAGAAAGCACGGCGCGTACAAAGGTTGAGGTATCCAAGATCCTTGATCTAGCCTCAATAAAGGCATCCTCTTTTGATGTTGCCATAGTTATACAAGTGTATCGTTGAGGTTATGAAGCGCTTTAATCTCTGGCTTGCGGAAAAAATAACAACTGGCGTAGCAACCATGTGGTGCGCGTATTTATTTGCTGCAATTGCGCTTATCTCATTGCCAAAGGCGCTGAAGTCTGGTGACACAATTGTGATTGTCTCTTGGGTGGCGCAAACCTTCCTTCAACTAGTACTTCTTTCGATCATTATGGTTGGACAGAAGGTGCAGTCCGCAAGCGTTGAACAAAAGATTGATGAAACTCATACCGCATCAATTGCCGAGTTCGAGTTGGCCAAAGAAGCCCGCATTTTTGCCGCAGAAGAGTTGAGGGAATTGAAAGAGATTTCAAAAGAGGTCCACGCGTTAATTAAAGAGGTTGAGAAGAAGCTTCCACGCTAAAACGTTATAAAAGCGCAACTTGAGGCTGGCATTTACATCCCTTTTACATTGTCAGCCAATTGACCGATCCGTATCCTGACGCCATGAAATCCTCTCCATGGTGGAAAGAAGCAACGATCTACCAGATCTACCCGCGCTCTTTTTTTGACAGCAACGGTGACGGTGAGGGCGATCTACCTGGCATCACCTCAAAACTTGAATATGTGAAATCACTAGGTGTTGATGCAATTTGGCTAAGTCCTTTTTATACATCTCCAAATAAAGATGGTGGATACGATGTTGCAGATCCACGTGATGTTGATCCACGCTTTGGAAACCTTACTGATGCGAAACAAATGATTGATGCTGCACATGCCTTAGAGCTTCGAGTGCTAGTCGATATCGTTCCAAATCACTTTTCAGATCAACATGTGTGGTTCCAGGATGCTCTTAAAGCTGGACGTGGTTCGAAGGAACGCGCACGTTTCCACTTCTACGATGCAAATCCAGATGGCACTCCCCCAAACAATTGGATCTCACTTTTTGGTGGCCCGTCGTGGACACAGGTAGAAGATGGACAGTTCTATCTTCATCTCTTTGATTCTTCACAGCCTGATTTGAATTGGGATAACTCAGACGTTGCTGAAGATTTTGAAAAAACATTACGATTTTGGCTAGATCTTGGCGCTGATGGTTTCCGTATCGATGTAGCTCATGGGCTAGTCAAAGAGGATGTCCTAAAAAACCACCCAGATCCTCAAGGTTTAAGCGATGCACTGCGCCTCGATATGCCAATGGATCCTGAACGCCGCTACGCCTTGCTTCCTACAGTTCCATACTTTGATCGCCAAGGCGTCCACGAGATCTATCGCGAATGGCGAAAAATATTTAATTCTTATGGCTCCCGCGAAATAATGGCGGTTGCAGAGGCATGGGTACATCCCCCAGTTAACGCGACCCGATATGTACGACCAGATGAGCTACATCAAGTATTTAACTTCGATTTATTGGATGCACCATTTAACGCCAAGCACTTGTACGGAGTTATGAGCGCGGCCATTGAACTCATGCAATCTGTCGATGCACTTCCAACATGGGCTCTGAGTAACCATGACTCGCCTCGTGTTGCTTCGCGCATCGGCGAGGTTCAATCTCGTGCCCTTGCCTTATTTGTACTTGGATTGCCAGGATCGTGTTATGTCTACGCCGGGCAGGAACTTGGTTTACCTGATGGGGTAATTCCAGATTCTTCGCGCCAAGATCCGATTTACTTTAGAACTAAGGGAACTCAAAAGGGTCGCGATGGCGCACGCGTTCCATTACCTTGGAATGGTGAAAGCGCACCATTTGGATTTACAGCCGGCTCACCTTGGCTTCCACTGCAGGATTCTTGGAAAGAGTTAACAGTTGAGAAACAGGATTCAGACCCAAAGAGCTCATTGAATCTTTATCGAAGCGCGTTAGAACTTCGCGAAGAGCATTTAGTAGGTAATGGTGATGTTGAATGGACAGAATCACCCAATCACGGAACTAAGAGTGATTCACTTCTTGGATTCAAGCGCGGAAACGTCTCTGTCTATATGAATCTTGCAGATAACCCAGTTGAGGTAGAAATCACCGGAAAGCTCTTGATCGTAAGCACTGGAGTTGTAGATGGAAGAGATGGAAAAGTAACAATTCCGCCTGTTTCCACCATCTGGCTGCACCACTAACTGGCACAATACCGCCATGACTTCTATGACGACATGGCTTGTAACGATTGCAGTATTAGCAGCAATCATCATCTTTGATCTCGGGATTGCTGTTATTCGCCGAAACAAACCAACTTCAATGCTTGAAGCAAGTTTCTGGACCTTCTTTTATGTAGGTGCGGCAATTCTCTTCGGAACATTGATGCCAAAGTGGTCATCGACGCAAGGCCAAAAAGAGTTCTTCGCAGGATGGCTAACTGAATATGCCTTATCTGTCGATAACATCTTTGTGTTCATCATTATTTTGACCAGCCTCAAGGTTCAAAAGGAAATGCAGCAGCTGGTTCTGTTGCTAGGAATCATGTTAACAATCGCTATTCGAGGTGCACTTATTCCTCTGGGAGCCGCACTAATTGAAAAATTTGCTTCTGTATTTTTCCTATTTGGCGCATTCCTTATCTACACCGCTTATAAGTTAGCGAAGGAGAATGAGGATGAAGAATGGAAAGAAGGAAAAGTAGTCGCAGTTCTTAAAAAGCGAGGATTTAGTACTTTCACAATTGCCTTGGTTGCACTCGGACTAACAAACCTTGTTTTCTCACTTGATTCAATTCCGGCAATCTTTGGTTTAACGAAAGATCCTTACATCGTTACAACTGCCAATGTTTTTGCATTGATGGGTCTTCGTCAGCTCTTCTTCTTATTAGAAGGACTGCTTGCTCGCCTTGTTTATCTTTCCAAGGGTCTTTCTTTCATCTTGGCCTTTATCGGCATCAAAATGGTCTTTGAGGCTTTCCATGGCATCGGCGTAGAAGAGATCGCGGGCGTTCATATTCCCGAATTCAGCCTTGAAGTAAGCCTAGGCGTGATTGTTGCAAGCCTGATCGTTACAACCGTTGCAAGCCTTACAGCTACACGTAAAGATGGAAGCGAGATCGTTTAGATCTCTGTTTTCATCTTTCGAACTGTAGAGCGATCAATATCCTTTTCACGTTCGTGAATCTTGCGAATTTGTAAAGCGAACGCCTTTATGGCCGCATCAAATGCGGCAAGATCATTGAACTCTGCGGCTTCTGCTCGCAGCAATGGTCCTGAACCATGTGAAGTCAAAATAACTTTGTGTTTATGTTTACCCTGGTGGGGGTTGCTTTCATGAAGAACTTCAACTTCGACGCGATCGATTACTACGCTAAATCGCTCCATACTGTTGAGCTTTTCTTCTGCGATTGTTTGGAAATCTTCGGCTAAATCTGCGTGACGTGTATGAATTTGAATCTTCATACTAGAAGGGTAGTACTAGCACCACGCATGTCGCTATAGCTGCAAGGGAAAAAGATTTACCGAGAATTACTAGTGCGGTCTTGCGATCTGCCGCACGATCCTCTTTGCTCGCAACTCTCTTGATATCTCCAAGTTTGCCGATATTAAAAGTTCCCGCGAGTCCGTATGCCAAACAAAATTTGCTTCGCGATTGAACAAAACCAACAGATGCAACCATTAGCGGGAAGAAAATTCCAAGGCGTACGCCGGGAGGCGCACCAACTGCAATGAATCCAATTAAGCCTGTCGCTGAAAAGAAGAGACCAACTAGACCAACAAGTTGTCGGCGGCGAATTTCACCTTTACCTATATTGCAGGTGCCAGGAATATATTCGATATCAGGCATCTTCGAATTCATCTTCATCGACCCATGTATCGGCAACTGAATCCTCTTGATGTTCTATCCAAGATAAGAATGTGCCGACCGCGCGAAATGCCAAGATGGCCATTGTCGCTGCTGCGAAGGTTCGACGAACTGCTTTGAACATAGGATAAAAATACTCGCTTTTGCTTAATATTTCTTTATAAAGCGGTTAGTGCCTGTTCAATATCTGCCCATAAATCATCAACATGCTCACATCCAACAGATAAGCGGATCAATTGCTCAGGCACAGAAAGACTTTCGAGAGCCCAACGGCGACGACGCTCCCACAATGACTCGATTCCGCCAAGACTTGTTGCATGGGTAATGAGCTTTGAAGACTCACAAACCTTTTCAGCTTGTTCTGCTGTTCCATCAACTTCAAATGACACAACTGCACCGAAACCTGGGTAACGGACTTTAGTTACCTTTGAGTGTTCGCCCAATCGCTTAACAAGTTCCTTCGCATTGCTTTCGGCAGCTCGGAAGCGCACCGGGAATGAGCGAATGCCACGCACAGCAAGCCACGCCTCAAATGGTCCCGGAATCGAACCATTGAAGCGACGTGCCTCATCTAATCTCTTGAAAAGTGCTTGATCATTTGTTGATAGCGAGCCAAGAACAACATCACTATGACCTGCCAAGAATTTAGTTACAGAATGCATCACGATATCTGCGCCCATTGTTAAGGGCTTTTGAACTAACGGAGTTGCAAAGGTGTTATCAACTGCAACACCGATTCCAAATTTCTTTGCAGCGGTGATAAGTGCAGGTAGATCTGCAACATCAAGGCAAGGATTTGTTGGAGACTCTAACCAAACGAGTGCCGCACCCTTCATGGCTGCAATTACCTCTTCGGTATTTGTGATTTCTACAAATCGAACTTCAAGACGACCTGTTGAATTGAATTGATTGAGCAAACCCATAACGCCGCTGTACCCCTGATTGGATGCAACAACTGGTGCACCAATTGGCAAGATGGAAAAGACTGCGCTGACTGCAGCCATTCCAGAAGAAAATGAAAGTGTTGCTCCACCTTCGAGTTCACCGATTGCTGCTTCTAAAGCACTCCAACTTTCATTGCCATATCGGCCATAACCAATTGGACCACCAGCGTGATACGTGGATGAAAAAACTAAAGGAGGATTCAACGATGCATCAGGTGCAGCTTCTGGACGACCAGCCGTAATCGCAGATGTTTCTGGATGAATACTCATGGCATAAGTCTAATTGTTGCCAAGCACAGCCATAGCCGCATTGTGTCCAGGAATTCCGCTTACTCCCCCGCCACGTATGGCCCCTGCGCCACAAATGAAGATTCGGGGATCATCTGTTTCAACACCCCATGAAGCCGCCGTTCCATCTTCTCTGAAAGGAAATGAGAGATCTTTATGGAAGATATTTCCACGTGGAAGTGCAATCGCCTCTTCAATATCCAATGGCGTCTTTACTTCAATTGCTGCGATGACATCCTCAATTGGTTCTGCCAAGTAATCATTAAGTGAAGCAAGGGCAGACTTCAAAGCAGCATCACGGGCGGATTCATTATCTGAATCAAACAAGGAGGCCGGAGTATGCAATCCGAAGAGAGTAAGCGTTTGATAGCCAGCATCTTGAAGCTCTTGGCTGAGAATTGATGGATCAGACAATGTGTGGCAATACATTTCAATCGGCATCTTTGCAGGCATGATCCCTGACTTAGCATCTTTGAAAACCTGCTCAAACTGAGAAAAAGTTTCATTAGCGTGAAAGGTGCCCGCAAATGCCAAACGTGGGTCTATCCCTGATTTCAGCTTCGGCAATCGCTTCAGCAATATATTTATCTTCATCTGCGACCCATCAAGACTTACCGGCTTTGGCTTTCCACGAAGTTTTGCAAGTACTTGTGGAGCAGCATTAGATAGTAAATGCGATGAAGTAATAACTTCGCCAGATTCAAGTGTTGCAGCAACAGAATTTATATTGCTAGTTATTGATTGAACCTTTGAGCTTGTGCGAATTTCTACACCCGCATCCGTTGCAACTCGGATTAGTTCTTTTACAAGTGCTCCCATACCTCCACGAGGTACTTTCCATTCCCCAGTGCCATTTCCAATCAAGTGATATAAAAAGCAGATATTTGCTTGCATTTGATAAGCAGAAGCAAAAGTTCCAATAAGCGCATCCGTTAAAACAACCCCTTTTACAAGGTCGTTCTTAAATCGCTTTTCTATTTCTTCGCCAATTGGTTTTTCGATTAAGTAGTTCCACACCTCGGGCATATTGATTGCTGCTTTTAACTCGCTTCGTGACATTAGCGGCTTCAACATAAATGGAGCTATTCGCTCGGCGAATTCAGCGATCTCTCCATAGAACTCTTGCCATGCTTTACCTTCGGCGCCGGTTGGATCCAGCTCCAAGAATGATTCTTCGGTTTTCTGATCCCAAAGCCTGGAAACGTAAAGACCCTTATTCTCATAAGGTGTGTAGCTAGATACTTCCCTAGAGATGCAATCAAATTTCAGTCCGAGATCTTTAATTATTTGATCAGGCAAAAGTGCAATCAGATACGAGTACCTCGAAAGATTTGCATCAAATTCTGGGAAAGCGCGAACACTTTGGGTAGTTCCCCCAATTTCGGGGTTTGCCTCAAGAATTATTACTGATTTTCCTGCTTTAGCCAGGTATGTAGCTGCTACTAATCCGTTGTGCCCTCCACCAACAATTACAACATCGTAATCCTGAGCAGTCATTTAAATTGCCCGAGCTATACGCTCAATCGCTTCAGTGACAATTGTTGGGCTTGTTGCAAAGTTAAGTCGCACATATTGCGAACATTGTGCTCCAAATGAATGCCCAGGATTAAAGGCGACCCTTGCATTTTTAAGTAAGGCTGTTGTGGGGTCATCTCCGAGTTGCAGTGCTTCGAGATCTAGCCATGCCAAATATCCATTTTGCGGAATGTGATACTTAACAGATGGAAGTTTTGAATCTAAGAGATCTTTAATCATTTTGCGATTGTGATCTAAATTTTCAATAACTGAATCAAGCCACAAGCCACCTTCAGCAAATGCGACCGCAGTAGCAAATCCGCCTAGTAGAGATGCACGGTAATGCATTGCTGCTGCAAGCTCGTTTAGCCGTGCGTGCATCACTTCATTTTGAGAAACAATAATTGCGCACTTTAATCCAGCGATATTCCATCCCTTGGAAGCTGCAGTAACAGTTACTCCGACCTCTTCTGCTTCTTTGCCAAGTGATAGGAAAGGGGTGAATGTTTCACCTTTATATGTAAGCGGGGCATGAATTTCATCGCTGATAACTAGAACGTTGTGCTTCTTAGCTAATCCAACTATGCGAAGCAGCTCTTCCTTGCTATAAATTCGTCCCAAGGGATTGTGTGGGCTGCACAAAATGTGCGCTTTAATTCCACTTGCATAAGCTTTCTCAATCTCAGGCCAGTTAATTTCCCAAGGATTCTTAGATTCATCCCCTGTTCGTTCAAATGGAACATCAACCTTTTTCAATTTAGTTTCATCAATCCAGGTATAAAAATTGTGATAAACCGGTGAACTTAGAAGTATTGAGTCCCCTGGATTTGTAAAGACTCGCAAAATTTCAACTACGGCAACACCAACATCTGTTGCGGCACGAACTTGAAGTGGATCTACATTCCACCCCCAACGTTCAAGGGCAAACTTTTGAAATCCAAGACCAAGTTCTGGAATTGAATCCAAATACCCTAAATCTGATTTTGCGACCATCTCAGTGAGAATCGCTCTAATTGGCTCGGCAACCGGAAAATCCATTTCAGCTACTGGAAGAGGAAGTACATCCTGCGGAAACCCTCGCCACTTTGCACTTCGATGGGTTTGTAGCTCGGCAAGATTCGGCGCTGAAACTTGATGGTCACTCATACCATCAAGGTTACATCAGAGAGCTTGCTCTTCGGGAGTCAAACGACGGGTGGAATTTCGCACAACTAAGGTTGTCGGAAGCACTAAAGATGGCGGTTCAATCGATGGCTTGCGTAGACGTTCCATAATTGACCAAGCCGCCATTTCTCCCATCAAAGTAACTGGTTGTTCAATCGTAGTTAACTCAGAGAATTCAGCCATCTCATGTCCATCAAATCCAACAATTGATATGTCATCGGGTGCTTTTAATCCATGGCGACGAAGAGCTTGCATCGCTCCCATCGCCATTTCATCTGATTCACAAAAGATTGCAGTTGGTCTGTTTGGACGTGCTAACAAATCATCCATCGCGCGAGCTGCTGTATGCATTGTGAAATCTCCATGGATTTCGCGAGAAGGCAACCATTCCAAACCATTTTCAACTAAAGCTTGCATGAAACCTTTGCGACGATCCTGCGGAACGCTGAAATTAAATGGATCATCAGGGCGGCCTGACATCAAACCAATCTTCTTATGCCCTTGATTTACAAGGTGTTGCGTAGCTGTGCGAGCAGCCGCCACATCATCAATCTTGATCGATGCGCACTTTGCGTGGTCCATTCCAACCAATGCAATTGGGATGCCAAGGCTGAGCATTGATTCAAACTCTTCTTCAGTCGGTGGCAATGAGATAACAATAAGTGCATCTACTCTGCCCTTTAGAAGTTGATGCTGGAAAAGTCTTTCGCGGCCCTTCATCTGACTGAAGTTGTAGAGCAATAGGTCAAGACCGCCTTCACGAAGTGCTTGTTCTGCACCTGAAATTACCTGCGAGAAGTACCAGCGAGAAATATATGGGGCCACAACTCCGACAGAGTTTGTTCGGCCATTTGTTACCGTCGTGCGTTCAGGGGTCAATGGATAATTAAGTTTTTCGGCTGCCGCAATGATCTTTGCTCGAGTTTGTTGATTCACATGGTGAAGTCCGCGCAATGCGCGTGAAACAGTTGCGGTTGAGACCCCCGCCTCTTCTGCAACCTCTTTAATGCCTGCCATGTAATCACCTCGATCCCACTGAAATTACTGCAAGAAAACCTGCAACAACTGCAAAAGTACGGCAAGAAGGCTGCAATTAGCAATACCCAGAGCCAATGAAGGGTAGATTGAGCGGTATGAGCAACCAAATTGAAACCCAGGTCGATGTAACACTTACAGAGCGAAACCGCCTTACAGCGCTTTTTCGCATCATCCTTGTTGTTCCGATGGCGATCTTTGTCGCCTCATTTTCACCTAACTGGTCTAACAACACCGATAGCTGGACCGTCGGGCTTTTGATTCTGCCTGTGGCTTTAGCAATTGTGTTTCGCCAGGTATATCCGAGTTACCTATTAGCTTTCAACGAAGCACTTCTTTCATTGCAAACACGAGTTGATGCATATGTTTTATTGCTGACAGATGAGTATCCATCGATTGAAGAAAACGATGTGGTTAGCGTGACCTTCCCTGAAGTTGATGCAAAGGCACTAAACCGCTGGCTACCCCTAATCAAGTGGTTCTTAGCTCTTCCGCTGTACTTAGTTGGAATTGCTTACATAATTTATGCAGCGTTCTTAACGCTATTTGCTTGGTTCAGCATCTTGTTTACAGGAAACTACCCAGAGTTCTGTGCAGAAGGCGTAGTTGGAACTATTGCTTACTGGAACCGCGTTGTTGGATATGCATTGGTTTTAGTAACTGATGAGTACCCAAGCTTTTCTCTGTAATTCCTAGCGTTCTTCAAGGATCAAAGAGACAGAGTTAATGCACCAACGTTGATCCGTTGGTACTTCGTACCCTTCACCTTCAAAAACATGGCCTAGGTGCGAACCACAGTGTGCGCAACGAACCTCAGTACGCACACGTGGAAATAGAGATCTATCTTCAATGAGCTCTACAGCATCATCAGCTGTTGGAGCGTAAAAAGATGGCCATCCGCATCCAGAATGAAACTTTGTTTCACTTCTAAATAGTTCATTGCTGCATGCCTTGCACTTGTAGACACCTACTTTGTCGGTATCTGTGTACTCCCCTGTAAATGGGCGTTCAGTAGCGGCATTTCGCAATACATCATATGAAAGTGGATCTAACTTTTGCGCAAGCTCCGTTTCATTAATTTGTACTGGATACTCTTTTTCGCTCATGCCTGTGCAACCTTTCGCGGATACGGAACTCCGGTGCTTGAATGACAGTCGTATCCATTTGGATTCTTCTGCAAATACTTTTGGTGGTACTCCTCAGCTTCATAATAAGGAACACCATCTGCGCTCAAAATCTCGGTGCAGATTTTTTCTAATCCTTCTGAATCAAGTGCGGTCTGATATTCAGCCTTTGATGCGAGCGCAATATTCATCTGCTCTGCATCTGTTGTGAAAATCGCGCTGCGGTACTGAGTTCCAATATCTCCGCCTTGTTGATTCAGTGAAGTTGGATCATGCATCGTCCAAAATTCTTCAAGCAAGCGTTGATATGAAACCTTTGACTCATCAAAAACAACTTTGACCATCTCAGCATGCCCGGTAACTCCCGTGCACACTTGTTCATAAGAAGGGTTCGATCTGCTGCCGCCCATGTAACCGACAGATGTTTCGATAACTCCATCCATCTGCCAAAAACGTCGCTCTGCGCCCCAGAAACATCCAGTTGCAAAATAGGCTGTTGAACTCATGCGCAGATTGTTGCAGTATGCACACATATTCGCACCCGCTGATAACCTTCATGCTTGACCCCGCGAGCCCCCGTAGCTCAGGGGATAGAGCACTGCCCTCCGGAGGCAGGTGCACAGGTTCGATTCCTGTCGGGGGCACTAGACATAGATCACGCTCAATTCCAAAATCTCTTTCATTTCATCCTTGTACATCGCCTCTGCATCATGGACAATTAAGCCCTTGCACGCACAACTGTGTGTATTACCAAAATCTCTTGTACTGCTTAACCTTCCCTAAGGAGACATGTAATGGATTGGCGACATCAATCAGCCTGCCGCGATGAAGATCCAGAGCTTTTCTTCCCTGTCGGAAATACAGGTCCAGCTCTTACTCAAATCGAAGAAGCTAAAAAGGTTTGTAACCGCTGCATCGTAAAAGAGCCATGCCTTGCATGGGCACTTGAGAGCGGTCAGGATGCTGGTGTTTGGGGCGGTTTATCTGAGGATGAACGTCGAGCACTTAAGCGTCGTGCAGCACGTAATCGTGCGCGCCTTATGGAGCAACAAAACCAAATCTAAAGTGGAAAGCGCAGCTTCGCCTGTGTTCCTTGATCTGTAGATTCCAATTTTAGTTCGCCCTTTAATTCGTTTTCTGTAAGAGTGCGCACAATCTGCAATCCTAAATTAGATGAAGTACTCAAACTAAAACCTTCTGGCAATCCGACTCCATCATCTGAGATCGTAACTAAACCTTCATTGCTATAACGCTGTAGTTCGATGCGAAGTTGAGTACCTGATTCAGCTAAGCCATGCTCAAGGGCATTGTGAATGAGTTCAGTTACAACCAAAGACAATGGGGTTGCAACACGAGATTCAAGTGAGCCAAGTTGGCCAGAACGTTCGATAGTTAACTGCCCCATGCGCGGGCTAAGTTCAAGTGCATGAGTAACAAGTGAAGTTAATACCTCATCAAAAGCCACCGTTGTTTCAGTGCTATTCGAAAGTGTCTCGTGAACTAGCGCGATAGAAGCAATTCTACGAACCGCTTCATCCAAGGCTGCTGCCGCTGATGGGTCTTCTATACGTCGAGATTGAAGACGCAGCAATGCAGATACCGTCTGTAGGTTATTTTTCACACGGTGGTGAATCTCTCGAATCGTCGCATCCTTAGTCACTAGCTCGCGTTCACGGCGGCGAAGTTCCGTTACATTTTGAAGTAAAACAATCGCCCCGATTCGGTCATTTCCTTGAATCAAAGGCAACACCAATAGATCAATAGTCGCACCTTGGTTATCAATTTCTACTCGGCGCAATACCTTTCCATTTAAACGGCTTCGTACGCCTTCTTCATGAGCATTTGGCGACGCTGTCACTACCTGCTCTGCCGCCTCACCGAGATTGCGTCCTTCAAGATCTCCACGCCAACCCATACGCGTAAAAGCTGACTTAGCATTTGGACTGGCAAATGAGATCGCACCATTTACATCTAAACGAATTAACCCATCGCCAACGCGTGGCACCGGTTCAAATAAAGATCCTGCATCCTTATACGGAAAGTTTCCTTCAGCAACCATTTGATATAAATGGTTTGCAATCTCACGATAATTTAATTCTAACTTTCCTGCCATGCGCATTTGCTCAACATTGCGATGTCGCGAAATAACAGCAATTACCTGGCCCTCAAAAAAGACTGGGATAGTTTCTTCTTTCACCATTGTTTCACCGAAGCGCTCAGGCTCGGTGTTTCTAATTATTTCGCCACCTGAAAGTGCCTCATCAATATTTGGTCGAGCACCCCACGTGACTTCATCACCAATAACATCATTTACAAAAACAGTCGCAGTTGTAGTTGGGCGAATATGTGCCACTGCAATGTGTCCTGTTGGCCATACCTTTACATCTTTACGAATTGGTACCCACAAAATGAGATCTGCAAAAGATAAATCTGACAGTAATTGCCAATCCGCTACCAATTCACGAATACGGTGTGCTTGATCAATAGTTACAGTTGTTCGACCGCCCAGCAGATTATCTAGCTGAAACATCGCTAGACCCACTCCCCGCAATGAATCTCAATTTCTTGCGTAGCGAACCAAACAAGTTCATCATCGCCTTGATACGCGAGCAAAGCACACTGGACCTGATTCCACGTAATTGCGGAATTTAAGGTGATGGAATCTTCATAACTTTCACCGATCTGTGTTGGCTCTACCTCGATTGCCAAAACAATTCCTGGGGCCTTTTCTGACAAACGAAGATCTAAAGCTTCTTCTCCTGCTGCAAGAGAAAGTAAGTACTCCAGCTCTTCTTCATCGCAATCGGCGTTGTCCGCTACAAATTGAGGTGTTGGAGCGAAGAGCTCATCAATCTCAATACTTTTAGAGACAAGAAAGGCGGCAAGATCCTTTTGGCTGATTGCTAGATATGCACGCATTGACCAATAGTAATAGATCTCAACTTTTTAGTTCACGGGCCAAATCTGCGATCGATTTACGCATGTTTGAGCGCTCATTTATCTCTATTAAGGTCGCGTGCTCTTCGATCGCCGAGCTAATTGCACGTGGATCGTTGGTAAAGCTTCTGACTCGCATCGGCTTCAAAGGTGTGACACTGGCCAGGAACTTTGCCTCAGCTCCTTCGCCTCTTTTGCCCGCAATCTTCATGTTAAGTACAAAACTTAATTTTGCTCGTATCGATGTCTGTTGAATCAGTTCAATCACTTGATTTAAGCGATGAAGGCCCAGCTGATCTGCTCTTGTTGTAATCATCAGCTCATCTGCCTGATCGCAGCACCAAGTTGTCATTGTCGAAGTCCAGCGCCGATCGGTTAATCGATTTGAAAGTCCTGATATCGAACCTAAATCAATAATGATGTAATCAAACTCCGATGTTGCTCGTGCCATTAACTCTTCAATTTGATCCGCATGTTCTTGGTCTACTTCGGCTAAGGAAAGATTCGGAGCAATAGTCTTCCAAGCAGTTTCACCCTTAATATTTCTCATCGCTAGATATGCCGCAATTGATGGTGCTCGGAAATTTGCTTCAATTAATAGAGTTGATTTTTCTAAGACGCTTAACTCCATTGCCAGATTCATCGCTATGACGGTGCAGCCTGTATAACTTCCTGCTGAACCAAGGGCGATAACTTGTGATTTTCGGTGCTGACGAAAGGTATTTCCCTGAGTCCGAAGCATCGGAGCGCGAACAAAGCCACGCACAAGACTTACTAGATCTGTTGCAATTGTTGGCAGCTCTTGCAAATTGTTTAACTCTGATTGCTGTCCATTTGCAGCTCTAAATCCAATGCTCTGACGTGTTCGACTAGCTAGTGAGCTTGCCTTCTCCATTGAGATTCCGGGTAAATCAGAAGCAAATAGAAGTAGGGCGCCTTTTGAAACCTCAGGGTTTGTGGTGATGTAACGATCTAGTGAATCCCAATCAATTGCACGAAAAACTACGCTCCAGCCTTGTGCAAAAAGCGTTCCGGCAACAAAGCCTTCTGCCTCTGATGAAGATATCGCTGTTATGACAGTGGGCATCTCAAGTTCAGACATGGGATCGCACCACCACTAATCGGCCCATTGTTGTGGCACTTAAAAGACGCAATACCTGTGTTTCTTCAACAGCAACTGTTATGCCGACATCACTTCCAAAGTTGTTTCCGCTTTTGTCGTAACTCAGAAGTGTTACTCCCCCAAGAATTAGAATTGGATCTATAGAGCCGTCGCCATTTTGCGTGTCTAAAACCCAATAGATATCCACGCCTTCACCAACTAAAAGCCCTGTCGCAAGATCGACACCTCGGACGCTTAAAGGCACGGCACTTGTAGACATTGCATCAGTTGAATTGGTCAGATCGGAAACAGCCACAATTTCATTGGGTTGAAGCAATCTCGTTGCAACCATTCCGATTGGCTCTGATGATTTATCCAGGTAGGTACTAGATGATGAATTCAGGTTCACGTGTACAAGACCTAAATCTGATGAAGAAATCGTGTGGCCTGGTGAAATTGGTGCATTCACAACCCAGTAATCATCACCCTTATTAGAAAATGTTGCTATTAAAAATGTAGATATGAAAGCGGCGATGATTAGTGTGATCGCTAATGGCAAACGAGAGCTGCGGCTCTTTCTTTTAAGTGTCATGGGAGCACCCAAACTCGTGTACGGACACAACGAACTAGGTTTTCCACACTCATACTTTTGGCCGATGGAAACAGAGCCAAAGGTATGAGGAAATGATTGCTGCATGCGGGAATTCTCATCTCATGACTACACAACTTGAATATCAACAGCCAGCCACATTTACTCGAATCGATCTTCGTCCTATTTCCAGTGACCCAGATGAGGATTATCAGCATCCAGTATTGGAAATCTTTCGCCCCGAAATTCCTGAACAGTTGCCTCGAAAGCCCAAGTTGTACCTGGTTCCATCCACATTTGGCGAAGATTTTGATGCAGAGTTTGCACCGCAACCCACATCATCTGCCGATCTTCCCGACATTCATGAATTAACAACCCGCTTTATTCATAATGTTGTAGAAATTTGGGCAGGACGTCGCCCTGCTTCACAGGTGCAATCAATGTGCCATCATCGCGTCTTCCTTGAGCTTCAAAGCAAAGCAGGACAGCAAAAGGTGATCGGTAGAATTAGAAAAACTCGAATAACAGAGCCGCTAGATGGAATAAGTGAAACAACCGTCACAATCAGATACGGCGAAAGATTACGGGTTGCCGCAATTAGATTTGAAGGTCAAGATCAACGATGGTTATGCACCTCGTTAACGTTGCTGTGAGTTAAGCGTTACCGCCGTGACAGCGCTTGTACTTCTTGCCTGAACCACATGGGCAAGGAGCATTACGTGTGACATCACCAGTAGTGCGAACTCCAGATTCATCAGCTGCTGTGTACTGCAATCCTGACACTGGAAGTTGCTTAGCCTCTAGCCCGGGAGCAACAACTTCATTGCTTGAGCTTTCAACTGTAACTTCAACATTGAATAGGAAGCCTGCGATCTCTTCCTTAATTCCATCCATCATTGCAGCGAAGAGATCGAAACCTTCTTTTTGATACTCAACAAGTGGATCGCGCTGTGCCATCGCACGTAAGCCGATTCCCTCTTGCAGGTAATCCATTTCGTACAGGTGCTCACGCCATTTGCGATCGAGAACAGATAGCAAAACCTTGCGTTCAAGTTCGCGCATAACCTCTTCGCCAAGTGCCTCTTCGCGCTTTGCATATGCTGCCTTGCAATCCTCAACCACCTTGGCTGTTAAGTAATCTGCATCAAGACCGGCACGTGATCCAACTCCAGCATCTAGCTCGCTGATTGTGAAAGAGATCGGATAAATAGTCTTTAACGCTGTAAATAGAGTCTCTAGATCCCAATCTTCGGCATACCCTTCAGCTGTTGCAGCTTGGATATATGCGGTCAAGGTGTCGGAAACAAAGCGTGCGACCTGATCCTTAATATCTGCACCCTCTAGAACCATACGACGCTCACCGTAAACGACTGTGCGCTGGCGGTTCATGACATCGTCATACTTCAAAACATTTTTACGCATTTCAAAGTTCTGCGCCTCAACCTGAGTCTGTGCAGAACGAATCGCATTTGAAACCATCTTTGATTCGATTGGTGCATCTTCAGGCAACCCTGCGGCAGACAAGAAGCGTTCAACCATTCCCGAATTGAATCGGCGCATCAAATCATCTTGAAGTGAAAGGTAGAAACGTGACTCACCTGGATCACCTTGGCGACCTGAACGACCACGAAGCTGGTTATCGATACGACGAGATTCATGGCGCTCTGTACCGAGAACATAAAGGCCACCTAGAGCAATTACCTCTTCATGACCCTTTTCAACTGCAGCCTTTTGACGTGCGATCTCAGCAGGCCATTCCTTTTCATACTCTTCAGCATTATCTACTGGAGAAATTCCGCGACGCTGTAATTCGAAGTCAGCCATAAATTCTGGGTTGCCACCAAGCATGATGTCTGTACCGCGACCAGCCATATTTGTTGCAACTGTTACTGCACCCTTAACACCAGCACGAGCGATAATCGCTGCTTCACGTTCGTGATGCTTTGCATTAAGAACTTCATGCGGAACTCCCGCTTTACGAAGGAATGCAGATAGCTCTTCTGATTTTTCAACGCTTACAGTTCCAACCAAAACTGGCTGTCCCTTGCGATGGCGTTCAACAATATCTGCGGTTACCGCAGCAAACTTTCCAGCTTCAGATTTGTAAACCAAGTCAGCTGAATCAATACGTTGCATAGTGCGGTTTGTAGGAATTGGAACAACACCAAGCTTATAAATCTGGTGGAATTCAGAGGCTTCGGTTGAAGCTGTTCCAGTCATACCTGACAACTTTGCGTACAGACGGAAGTAGTTCTGCAAGGTAATAGTTGCCAGAGTCTGGTTTTCATCCTTAATTTCAATACGTTCTTTAGCTTCCAGCGCCTGGTGAAGGCCTTCGCTGTAGCGACGACCAGCCAACATACGGCCAGTGTGCTCATCTACGATCAAGAGCTCGCCATTCATGACAACGTAATCCTTATCGCGCTTGAAAAGCTCCTTCGCGCGGATTGCATTGTTGAGGTAACCAATCATTGGCGTATTTGCTGCTTCGTAAAGGTTTCCAATTTGAAGAAGCTCTTCAACCTTAGTTACGCCTTCTTCAATAATTCCGCAGGTCTTCTTCTTTTCATCAACTTCGTAGTGAACATCGCGCTGCAACTTACCTACAAGGTTTGCAAACTCCACGTACCACTTTGTTGCCTTATCGGCAGGTCCGCTGATGATCAAAGGTGTACGTGCCTCATCGATCAAGATCGAGTCAACTTCATCTACTACTGCAAAGAAGTAATCGCGTTGTACGCACTCATCAAGTGACCAAGCCATGTTGTCGCGAAGGTAATCGAAACCAAATTCATTGTTTGTACCGTAGGTAATGTCTGCTAGATATGCTTCACGACGCTCTGCAGGTGTCATGTTCGCAAGAATTACGCCAACCTTTAAACCTAAGAAACGGTGTACGCGACCCATCCACTCGCTATCGCGCTCTGCTAAGTAATCATTTGTTGTTACTACGTGAACACCACGACCTGCTAAAGCATTTAGGTACGAAGGTAAAGTTGCAACAAGAGTCTTTCCTTCACCAGTACGCATTTCTGCGATGTTTCCCTTGTGAAGCGCCGCTCCACCCATAAGCTGAACGTCATAGTGGCGCTGTCCGAGTGTGCGCTTTGCAGCTTCACGAACAACAGCGAATGCTTCAGGCATCAAATCATCAAGGCTCTCGCCCTTTGAGTAACGATCCTGGAATACCGCAGTCTGCGCACGAAGATCTGAATCACTCATCGCTGAGATGCGAGCTTCTTGGGCATTAACCAAGTCAACGATCTTGCTCAAATCACGAAGGATGCGTCCTTCGCCTGCACGCAAAATCTTGTCGAAAAAAGCTGGCATTGATTCTTACCTCTCATCGCGGGGCCGACCATGTGGTGGAAAGAGGCCCCTTTTCACCCCCTTATCGTAGAGGCTGAGCCACGCAGGCGGTAACCGCAGAAACTGAGCCAATAGCGTGAAAACCCTGCGAATTAAGGGCTCTAGCCGCCTCTCGCAAGGTTGCTCCTGTCGTTACGACATCATCTATGAGAATCAGCTCCCCACGAACAATCGCATTGGGTTTTAGGACAAATGCACCCTTCATATTTGAAACTCGTTCAATTCGGGAAAGTCCACTTTGATCAGATACTCGACGGGAAACAGCTAAGCAATCATTTACTGAAATGCCCGTTTGTTCAGAGATGTTTCGAGTTAAATCCACAATAAAACTTCTTCCCCGCCGTCGTTGAGATCTTTTGCTGGATGGCACTGGAACAAGTTGAAAATAGTGTGAATCAAGCTTTGCCTTTTCAAGTACGTGAATGATGGCTGATATCAATAGTTCATCGGCACCTTTGATTGAGCTCTCTTTTGCAGCCATGATAATTTTCGATGCAGTTGGTGTGTATAGAAGTGCAGAATGAACATTCAAGAAATCTATGTGTGTTTTGTAATAATGAGGAATCCATTCGCGCCGACAATCGGTGCAAATAGAAATACCCAACCGATTGCATCCATAACACCTTGTGGGAAATAAAAGTTGAGATAAATCTTCAAGGATTGGCATGCCTTGATGGTGAAGGGTTCAAATAAGAAAAGCGGTATTAACGATAAAAGCTGTGGAGATTAAGCTTTGTAATCTTCAGGTTGCAATGGAATCAAGCGGCTTTCAATTGATTCCCATGTTTTACGTGGCAATGTCATGACAAAGTGTGCGCCACGTCCAGGGCGTCCCCACGCTTCAAGTTCGCCATTGTGCAAACGTGCATCTTCAAGTGCGATCGAAAGCCCAAGTCCAGTTCCGCCGCGTGTTCGTGCGCGAGATGGGTCTGCTCTCCAGAATCGGTCGAAGACTCGAATCAAGGCATTCTCATCTAGACCAACGCCATAATCTCTAACTCCAACCGCAACATCATGCTCGCTTGCAACAATTTGAACATCGATTTGAATCTCTTCGGCATGATCAATTGCATTGGCAAGTAGATTGCGAAGAATGCGCTCTACGCGGCGAATATCAGCCTTAACCATGACTACTGGCTCAACAGATTTCACATAAATCTGTGTTTTGCGCTCTTTGGCTACCAGAGCTAAATCTTCTGCACAGCGATTAACCAGTTGAACCATGTCAAAGTCGACCGCTTCCAGCACGGCAACTTCTGCATCAAATCGTGAAACTTCCAGCAAATCTTCAAGCAGTCGTTCAAAACGATCGAGCTGTGCAACCAAAAGCTCCGCACTGCGAGCTACCGTTACATCAAAACTATCTTTCGATGCATGAATAACCTCAGATGCCATTCTTAAAGTCGTTAACGGTGTTCGAAGTTCATGTGAAACATCAGATACAAAACGTTGCTGAACGCGAGAGAGGTTTTCAAGTCGCGCAATCTGTTGTTCAAGTGATTCAGCCATCTCATTGAAGGCATGACCCAAGGTTGAGATTTCATCCTGTGACTCAACCTTCATTCGCTGCCTAAAATCACCAGCGGTAAATTCAGTTGCGATTCGGGCCGCTTCTCTTACGGGTTTAACAACTTGACGTACTACGAGCCAAGTAATTAATGCAATTAGTAAGAGCAGAATGATTCCAGTAATTAAAAGATATGAATTAATCAGATCAAGAGTTTTTCTCTCATTTGCTAACGAGAACACCATGTACATCTCATACTGCCCCGCATTTGGGATCTGCACCTTCTGGCCAATAGCTAGTCCTGGAACTTTTCCACCTGGTACATATCGCATGTCGGTGTATTGCCAGACTAAATCTGTTTCTTTACGTACTCGCTCACTCAAAGATGCAGGAATAGATTTTGGGTCCAGCAAGTTGGATGCAATCTCATAATTAATAGGACGTGTGTTTCCGGGGCTGCGAACAAAAACTACTTCTCGGGTATTTTCATTAGAAGTTAGAGTTGTTGCAGATGCAATTACATCATCGACTACTTGCTGAACTACAGAGTCTTTTTCACCCTGTGCGAGCAAGAACCGGTACTCAGCGGTGAAGATCGTTGAACGGGCTTCAACAACAGCTGAATTTAGATTTACCTCTTTAATCCCGCTTCCAAGCCGTGAATTAAGCGCAGATCCGGTTATCCAGACAACGCCAAGCGACAAGATAACCGTTGAAAGGATTACCTTAAATGCCAGCGAATTGCGGACTGTCCAGAAGATGCGGTTCATACTTAGGAACCGCCCATTACTCCAGCTTTATAACCAACACCGCGAATAGTGATGACGATTTCAGGATGCTCTGCATCATGCTCGATCTTTGAACGCAAGCGCTGAACGTGAACATTTACAAGACGGGTATCTGTCGAGTGACGATATCCCCACACTTCGCTAAGAAGCGCATCGCGAGTAAATACGCGACCCGGTTCCTTTGCAAGTGCAACTAATAAATCAAATTCAAGTCGAGTTAGTTGAATCTGCTTACCTGCACGAAGTACTTGGTGTGCCTGAACATCAATTGCCAAATCACCAATAGTTAGTAGTCCTGAAACATCAGCATTTGTGCGACGTAGACGTGTGCGAATACGAGCAATCAATTCAGATGGGTGACGGAATGGCTTAACCATGTAGTCATCCGCACCTGCTTCTAAGCCTCTTACAACATCTTGAGTATCGCCCTTAGCTGAAAGCATGACAATTGGAACCATTGATTCTGCGCGAATTAATTTGCACACTTCGATTCCATCAAGTCCTGGCAACATAACATCTAACAGAACTAAATCTGGAGGATTGTTATGGAAAACATCCATAACCTCATCGCCACGGCTTACTAGATCCACGTCGATGCCGGCACCTGTTAAAACGATGCCAAGCATCTCCGCAAGATCCTGGTCGTCATCGACGACCATAACTAGAGTCATTAGCTACCGTGCTCCCATGAGTTCAGGTACATATCCTGTGCAGGAGTTAGAACGTCGATACGTCCTCCCATGCTTACCAACTTAAGTGCAGCAACTTCCTTGTCGATATATGAAGGAACGTCATGTACACCTGGCTTCAAGTTCTTCGCTTCCTTAACAAGGTATTCAGCGGTTAGAGCCTGATCGGAGAATGACATATCCATTACAGATGCTGGGTGACCTTCAGCTGCACCTAGGTTTACAAGGCGACCTTCAGCTAGAAGCAGTAAACGACGTCCATCTGCCAACACATATTCATCAGTTTGGTGGCGCATCTTTGAGTTCTTTGTCTTTGCATTCTGCTCAAGCCATGCAACATCGATTTCGATATCGAAGTGTCCTGAGTTAGCCATGATTGCGCCATCCTTCATAACTGCGAAGTGCTCATCGCGAAGAACATCGCGGTTACCTGTAACAGTGATGAAAACATCGCCAAGCTTTGCTGCATCGATCATTGGCATCACGCGGAAGCCTTGCATCATTGCATCAAGTGCCTTAGTTGGATCAATTTCAGTAACGATTACATCTGCGCCCATTCCCTTTGCGCGTTCTGCAACACCCTTACCGCAATATCCGAAACCAGCTACAACTAGAACTCGTCCTGCAAGCAGGAAGTTAGTTGCGCGGAAAACAGCATCAAGAGTTGATTGACCTGTTCCGTAACGATTGTCGAACATGTGCTTTGTATCTGTGTCATTCACAGCGATCATTGGGAACTGAAGTGCGCCATCTTTAGCCATCTGGTTAAGACGGATAACACCTGTTGTTGTCTCTTCGCAACCACCGGTGATGTTTGGAATTAATTCTTTACGAGTTGTGTGAAGTGTGTTCACCAAGTCGCAACCATCATCAAATACTTGGTGTGGTTCGATATCTAATGCCGCATTGATGTGCTTGTAGTAGCCATCACGATCAACGGCGTTACGTGCAAATACTGAAATTCCGTATTCATGAACAAGTGCTGCTGCTGTGTCATCTTGAGTAGACAATGGGTTAGATGCACATAGAGCAATCTCTGCTCCGCCTGCCTTAAGCACGCGCATCAAGTTAGCTGTCTCAGTTGTAACGTGCATGCACGCTGAAATACGCACGCCTGCAAATGGTTGTGACTTCTCAAAGCGCTCACGAATCTGAGCAAGAACTGGCATGTTGCGCTCTGCCCATTCGATGCGCTTGCGACCTTCAGCCGCAAGTGAAGCATCAGCAATGTCATGCTTTGGAAGAGTTGCTGTTACTGGAACGTTCACGAAAATCTCCTTAAGAGGTAATCAAATAAGTGCTTGGATACCTAAGGCGTAGGGCTCTACTTTGCTAGGCGGCTATGGGTAAAGATTACCGCGGGCGGTTGAAAAGGTCGTAACGGAAAACGGGTATTAGCTGCGAATAAGCGAGAGAACCGCATCACGCACGGTCTCCATTTGAGCCTGCGTAGAAGCCTCAACATTGAGTCGAAGTAAGGGCTCGGTATTTGATGGTCGAAGGTTGAACCACCAGGTATCTCCGTTAACAGTTAAGCCATCTAGATGATCAATAGTGACCTCTTGAGCTTTATAAGTATTTTCAACTAATTCTGTTGCAGCGTTTGTGTCGGAAACCTTTGAATTAATTTCACCACTGACGGTGTAACGGTTATAAGGAGCCAACAGCTCGGACATAGTTTTCGTACTCTCGCCTAGTGCTGCAATTGCATGAAGCGCAGCAAGGGCTCCTGAGTCTGCGCGCCAAAAATCTTTAAAGTAAAAGTGACCTGAATGCTCGCCGCCAAAAATCGCACCGCTTTCAGCCATCATCTTCTTGATGTACGAATGGCCAACTCGACTGCGTAATCCAACTCCACCATTTTCATCAATTACCTCTTGCACCGCGCGTGAGGAAATTAAGTTATAAATAATTGATGATCCTGGGTGTTTAACTAATTCTCGATGTGCAATCAAAGCGGTAAGCGCTGATGGATTTACAGCGACGCCTCGCTCATCAACTAAGAAGCAACGATCGGCGTCACCATCAAATGCAAGACCTAGATCGGCTTTATGTTCTTTCATCGCATTTTTGAGATCCGTCAGAGTGCTTTCATCCAAAGGATTCGCCTCGTGATTTGGAAAAGTTCCATCGAGTTCAAAGTACATTGGAATAACATCGCAATTAAGTCGAGCAAATATTGCCGGAGCTGTGTGGCCAGCCATTCCATTACCTGCATCCACAATGACTTTAAGTGGGCGAATCTTTGTTACATCAACCAAAGTAAGCAGATGATCCACATACTCATCCAACATATTTCGAGTGGTTTCAATACCTACGTTGCGAAGTGAAATCGGAGAACCTTCACGCACAAAATTTTCGATAACAACTAGCCCGGATTCTTTTCCAATTGGGCGTGCATTGCTTAAACAAAGCTTGATTCCGTTGTATTCAGCGGGATTATGACTAGCTGTGAACATGGCTCCTGGTAAGCCGAGCTTTCCAGAAGCAAAGTACAACATGTCTGTAGAAGCTAAACCGATTCTGATGACATCCATACTTTGCGAGGTCACACCTGCTGAAAATGCTTCTGCCAAGATTGGTGATGAAGGACGCATGTCTTCACCAATTACAACTGTTCCGGGCTCACGTTCAATTTGTAAGAATCGTGCAAATGCAACTCCAGTTGCAAAAGCGAAATCGGCATCAATTTCTACATCCACTAATCCGCGGATGTCATACGCTTTAAAAATATGTGCGAACTCGTTCATGTTTTTCTCTTACGAAGGAACTGCACGGAGATGGCCACGTCGACCAATTTGCTGCTGCGCAGTCGCACTTTCAACAGGTGTATCAATCTCAACTTCTCGTGAAGCAACTTCACGAACTGCATCTGCAATCGCCATCAGATCATCTTCAGTTGGTCCTTGATTCAAGCCATCAAGTTCTTGCTTGATTACATTCCAACCATGAGGAACTTTAAGGCGTTCGCCGTGCACGGCACAAAGGTCATAGGCATGAGGTTCGGAAAAAGTTGCAAGTGGTCCGACAACCGCAGTTGACTCTGAATACACATAGGTCAGGGTCATAGTTGCCGCTGAACGGCATCCTGCGCGGGAACATCCGCGAACGCCCTGAGTTCTCATGAATGGAACATTAGTGGGGTTTGTCAGTAAATCTTGGGATTGTCAGGGATTTAAGACGCGAATATTTGAATCTGGAAGTTCAATCTTTGTTAATTGACTTCCCGGAGCTATTGGGAAAAATCCGTAACCATTTACCGATGAAACTAGAGCGCCTGCATAAGTCGAGCCGCCAACTCTTGTAATGGTGAAGGAGCGAGCAGAGGCTGGGGCTCTCCACACAGCTACATCGCTGCCCTTAACCAGTTCACGAATGACCTTTCCATTAATTAGCGTCACATCAAGTGCAACATTAATTTCAGAGCCAGCGAAAACGATTACTGGAGTTAAGCCAGTAACGGCAATCGTCAATGGAGACAGTTCTGGGCTTGCCGTACTCCAAGTGAAATCTTTGCGACCGTTGCTGATTACAGATGATTGCACTGAGGCGATAACTGGCTCATTAGAAGTGATTCGCAGAGCAAATGCCGAAGCAGAAATGTTTGGAGAAAAATCAAACTCCGTAACAATGCCAGCTGAAACGGTGCGAGAGTTCAGGCCAACTGGAATAAAGACGCCATCTGCTGACATGACTTCAGCGGTTACATTTGCGTCGACATCACCTGGGGCGAGAATGCGAAGAACATGAGCCGATGCTGTGTTCTTACTACCTTTCTTGCTCTTTTGATTTGGGATTGCCGCGATAACAACATTCTTACTTGGACCGCTTGTTGAATTTACAAAATCTCCGCCTAATGCGCGTAAACCCTTTCCTTGCTCATCAATCATGAATGCATTGATGCGGCCAGAACGAGGTGAGACATGCACTGCAAGTGTTTTGTCGCCTGGCGCTAAAGAATCAATTGGAATTGTCATGTAACTTTTCGAATAAACATTGATTGGCTTTAATGGTTGCTTACCATTTTCAGTAAAGGCTTGAATATCAACAACAGCATCACTGAGTCCACTATTGATGACGATTAGCTTTCCTTTAGTAGTGATGTCAGCACTTCCACCAGCAAACCACTGGGACGCTTGCGGTCCAGTACACGGCGCACCACCTGCCCAACTTCCGCTGCGACTTTGCCAAACAATTGGAGTCGAACCCTCTGTATTGATGACAAGTGAATCTTTCAAAACAGGCAGCCTTAAGAACTTAACTGGAGCTGTCTTTGTTGTGCGATTTTGCAATCTTTGAAATGGGGTTTTCTTTGATGAAAGAGAAATCTGCGAACTAAGACCTGCAAGTGTTGGAGGGCAAACAACAGATGGATAACTTTCGGAGTAGCTCTTCTTCGTTACGGCAACAGTCAAAACGCTTGCAACGCTTACTGCAGCTAATAAAGCAGCTAGAAATTTGAGAGGGCGGGTAAAACTCATGCCAGCTCCTTCTCTGAAATTTCACGCTTACGGCGACCAGCAGGAAGGGCCATAACCACGACTACTACAAAGGCGATGAACTGCAGTGAAAGCCAGCCTCGGCGCACTGTTCCATCGTGCAGCAATGAAATTTCTCCAGCTTCAGTAACAGTGAATGTTGGTAACCCTTGATCATTCTTACTGCGCTCTAGACGATATCCGTTTTCCAAGATTTGCCATGAACGATTAAAACTTTCAGTCAGAACAAGTTTGCCTGCACCTGGCACAAAGGTACGAGCACCGAAATCACCAGCTTCTAATACTGATCGTGAACCATCTTCATTGATGAACAGTAGGCGTCCGGTTGGTTCGCTGACTCGCCACACAACTCCAAGTGATGTTGCAGATGTGCGAGTAAAGCCACCAAGGCCATCGATGGATCTAACAATCTCTTTCTTAAATGGATTCTTTACGTAAACATATTTGATTCCGTAATCGCCAAGCACCTTGCTACTCGAAATACCAGATCCATCAATCAAAGCACGTGCAGCAGATGCGATAGCTTCATTTTGTTGCGGTGCAACATCGGGCTCGCCCAGCGAAATATCATCACCTCTCGAGATGTAGTACTGGATCTTCTTTTCATTTTCACTTCCGACTTCACGCAAAACTAGAATCTTTGTGTCTGATTCAACATTCAGAAAAGCAGGCATAACTGTTGATCTATTTGCCTGAACTAACGAGTTTGCACCTGCGCCAAGTGAATGACCAATTGTTAAGAGTGCGTAAGTGATAGTCACAAATAACAAGAGTGCAGAAAGAATGTGTCGGTAATGAATATGGCTCAAAACTAGAGTCGAACGCAATCGATCCAGCAACACAGTTGCCGCTGCAACAGAAGCTAATGTTGCTAAAGATAGAACGGGGCCGGCCCATACCTTTGCTGTACTTTCATTTCCATGTGATGAAATTGAAAGAGAACCGATTAAGACAGCCAAAATTAGAAAACCAATTCCGTATTCTGCAATTTGGCGTGCATGTGTTGAAGAGAAGAGTGAGACACCAAGCACCAAGAGAATTGGGCTGATCAACCACAGTGGAAGAGAACCACTTCCGCCAGGGTTTCCAAGCAAAACCGCAAGCGGTCCGCCGCCAGGGATTAAAAGCCCTGGTTCAGATAAGAATCGGCTTGGGTGCATTAAAGCTTCTAATGAATATGGAGCATTTACAAAGAATGGAACAAAAACTAGGGCAGCTCGCTTGAGAATTTGTTCTTTGAATAGCGCTTTGTCCTTATGAAGCGAGTACTGCTCAAAGTTGTCTAGTGCCACTGCAATAGAGGCGACTAATGCGACTACAAAACTCATCAGAGTAAATGCATACAAAAGTGAAAATAGAAGTGAGATCGCAAATATCTTTCTCCAGCTGTACTGCTCAATCCCCCACCAACCTTGCAACAACAGGGCAACAAATGGAGCAAGCATCAACATCAACAAGGTAGCAATATGCCCGGTGCTGATCGCTGCAACAGTTACAGGTGAGATTGCGTATAAGAAAGCTGCAGGTATCGAGATCCAGCTATTGGAAGTTAATCTCTTGAGCAGATTAAACCCTGACCACATTATAAGAATTGGGGCAATCAAAAAGAATAATGTGATTAAGAATTGAACCTTGCCAAAAACCAATAGCGATGCGATTGCAGTGACGGCCACCCATGAAGGAGTAGCTGATGCTGACCCCATTCCAACTTGGTGCCACGACTCGAAATAGGTACTCCATAAATCTGTAGCGCCAGCAGGTGAAATGGGAAGTGCTCCACCAACCAGGGCTCCGAATCGATTTCGCGAGTTAATTAATGTAATTAGGGCAAGTGCTATAAATCCCAACACCTCTGGGCGCTTAAATACAGATAACCAATTACTTGTATCTACAGGCGTCAGTAAATCTTCATCTTCAACAGAATCTAATATGGATGTGCTTTGAATATTGCTTTCGGGAAAAACTCTTTCTCGGATAGCTTCAACGACGCGTTCAGTACCAAGTCTGAATTGCGACCACCGAGGTGGAATATAGGAAGCAACAACGCGGGCTGAGATAAACCGCTGCTTCTTGCGCACCTTTCGAGCTTCAATAATTTGACCAGGTCGAATAAACAAAGTTGCAATCGCCAATACTTCATCCGCTGCGTAACCTGGCAATTTCGCCAATAAATAACCAATTGCACGCGCAAAAGCAGAGCCCAACAGCTGTACAGCAATCCAGGGCAAAATCCACCACGATGAGTTAGCAAGTAATACATAAGCAGCGTTACGTCGATCCAGTAATAGTGGGCGATTTAAAAATGCTCCTTCAACATCGATGCTTCTGCGTTCTGTTGCCGATGCTTGTGCATGGAATGCAACCGCCGAAGTAACAGCAATTACAGAATGGCCCGCGGCTCGAGCCCGCCATCCAAAATCAACATCATCTCGGAACAAGGAAAGGTTTTGATCTAATCCACCAAGCTCTTCAAAAACATCTCTACGAATTAATGCGCTTGCAGTGCTAACTGCCAATACATCATGAACACCATCGTGTTGGCCTTGGTCATATTCGAGCGGTTCTAAGCCAGTCCAGCGCGCACCATTTCCAGCAATGGAAACTCCAGCTTCAAGTAAGTGTGTTCGGTCATGCCAACCTAATAACTTTGGTCCGACCATGACTACTTGTGGTCGCTCTTCGACTGCAAGTAATAACTCTGCGAGCGCAGTTGGAGCAGGTGCACAATCATCATGGATCAACCAGATCCATTCATTCTCAACTGATGCAGGTAACTTATCTACCGCTAATGAAACTGCTTGACCAAAACCGGTTTCGCGATCAGTTGTAAAAAATGGAATGCGTGCAGACTTTAATAATTTAGTTGATGAATCTTCTGAACCGGTATCAACGGCTGTAATGACATCAAGCGGTCTGGTTTGCGATGTTAATGCCGCAACTACCTCGGGTAACCACAGTGCTCCATTATGGGAAACAAGAACTGCGGTTACGCGATGTTTATCTACCGCGTTTTGGGAAGACATAGAAACAACTCGCTATCTCAGAAGAGATAAAGAGAATTCCTTACGCAGTGCGACGCTTTAGGCGACGACGTTCGCGCTCTGATAATCCGCCCCAAATTCCGAAGCGCTCATCATGAGCAAGTGCATATTCCAAACACTCTGAACGAACATCGCAAGAAAGGCATACGCGCTTTGCTTCGCGGGTTGATCCGCCCTTTTCTGGAAAGAATGCTTCTGGGTCAGTCTGCGCACATAGTGCGCGCTCCTGCCAGGAGAGCTCCATGTTTTCACCTGAAGCGAGTGTGATTGTTGGACCTGAAGTGGGGATTGGGGAGTTCTGGGCTGCGGGTTGAATCGGCATAACGTCGATGCTCCATTAGCTTTCGTAGTCTCATCCCTCTTGGAAAAGACGTGCTTAGGAGTGAATTACACGCTTGTAACTCCCGCATGTCAAGCCCGGATATGGTCATCGAAATGACCATTTACGCATAAATTACTGCGGAATTGGAAGAATTTCGCCAATTGTTACAAAAGAAGAGGCGATTTTAGCCCCTTTGTCGACATGAGCACCTGCCGCAACAAAGGAATTAGTAATCACGGCGCCGCTTTCAATCGTTGCGCCCGCTTCAACAATAGAGCGATCAATAGTTACACCGGCACCCACCACTGAATCACGGCCGATGCTGCTTCCACCTTTAATGGTCGCAGTCGGATCGATTGTTGCCCCTGGCATAACCAGTGAATCCCCACTTCTTGTGACGATATCGATTGAAGCTTTTAACAATGCGCGTGGAGTTCCAATATCTAACCAATAAGCATTTTCGACATAACCATAGACAGCGGCCTTGTTAGCAACCAACTGCGGAAAAGTTTCACGTTCAACTGAAACAACTGTGTCTAAAGGAATTGTTGCTAACACGCGTGGATTGAAAACGTAGCAACCAGCATTTATTTGATTAGTGACAGGGTTTTCCATTTTTTCTAGGAATGCCGTTACCCGACCTTCCTTGTCTGTCGGAACACAACCAAATGCACGAGCATCTTCAACTTCAGTCAAATGCAAAGTTACATCTGCATCATGTGCTTCATGTTGGCGAATTTGCTCTGCAAGATTATGAGAGCTTAGGACATCACCATTCAAAATGACGATGGAATCATTGCTACTCAGTAATTGCGCAGCATTTCTAATTGCACCACCGGTTCCTAATGGCTCCTTTTCAACGGCGTACTTAATTGAAATCCCCCACTGTGATCCATCGCCAAAGTAAGGAGTAAAAATCTCAGAAAGGTATGAAGTTGCCAAAACAATTTCAGTGATTCCAGCTGCCTTTGCCATCGCAATTTGGTGTTCAGTTACGGGCAAGCCCGCAACGGTAAGCATTGGTTTTGGTGTGTTTTTTGTTAGCGGCATTAAACGTGTGCCAAAACCACCAACGAGCAATATCGCAACAGCCACTGTTATCCCTGAATTCGAGCTGCAGCGTCAGCAATCTGAGCATCTGATGCGGTCATCGCTACGCGGATATGGCGTGCACCTAATTCGCCGTAAAAACTTCCGGGAGTTGCAAGCACTCCACGATCTGCCAACCATGCAACGCTTGTCCAGGCATCTTCATTTCGTGTGCACCATAAGTACAAACCTGAATTACTGAACTCAACTGTGAAACCTGCCGCTTCTAAAGCTGGGCGAAGTTCATCTTTGCGAGCGTTGTAACGGGCTCGTTGTTCTGCAACATGTTTGTCATCAGATAGCGCAACAGTCATTGCTTTTTGAACTGGCAGAGGAACCATCATGCCGCCGTGCTTTCTGATCTCGCGAATCTTTGCGATTAATGCAGAGTCACCAATCATAAATGCGGCGCGATACCCAGCCAATGAAGAACGCTTTGAAAGAGAGTGCACAGCAAGGATATTTGTGTTATTTCCCCCGGTTTGCGAAAGCACTGAATACGAGTGCGCAGTTTGATCAAACTCTAAGTAGCACTCATCAGAAATCAGGACAGAATTATTTGCACGCGACCAATTAATACAATCTTGAATCTCTTCAACACTGTGCACGCGACCTGTTGGATTTGAAGGCGAGTTCAACCATGCTAAATCAGCAGCTGGCCAGGCTTTTGCATCGATTCCCACTGGGATTGATTCTGCACCAGCCAACACTGCGCCTACGTGATAGGTCGGATATGCAATTTCAGGAATTAAAACCTTTGCCGATTCCAATAATGTTGGTAGCCACGCCACGAGCTCTTTAGAACCAATAAGAGGAAGTACATCAAAATCACCAGTTGCTCCAAGGCGATCTATCGCCCACTTCTTAATTGCTGCACGAAGTTCAGGTGTTCCTGCAGTTACCGGGTAACTTGGAGAATTTGAAGCATCACGAAAAACCTGCTGAATAAATTCAGGGGTTGGGTCTACTGGAGTTCCTTGCGAAAGATCGATAATCCCTTGTGGATGTGATCGAGCTTTATCTCCATACGGTGCTAACGCATCCCAAGGAAAATCTGGGAGCTGGGCACGCATAACTACTCGCTCTTTGGTGGAAGAGCTACAACAGAAGCGTGATCGGTTCCTGTCGGTCCAACTTTGCTTGCTCCACCGGGAGATCCGATTTCAACGAAGAACTCGGTATTAGCTTTGCTGAAATCTTTCCACTGACCAGGAACATCATCTTCGTAATAAATCGCTTCTACTGGGCACACTGGCTCGCATGCTCCGCAATCAACACACTCATCTGGCTGGATGTACAGCATTCGTGCACCTTCGTAAATGCAGTCAACAGGACATTCTTCGATGCAAGACTTGTCTTTAACATCGACGCAAGGTTCGGCGATCACATAGGTCACGAGCGGCCTCCAGAGTGTGGCGAATTAGGTACGGGGAATTCTAACTCGAACTCAGGTCGTAGCGCGATATTTGCCATCTCGGTTTATCGTTCTCATATGCCCACACAGCTTGAAGCCACATTTGCTGACTTAATAGGCAAAAGAGTGACGATCAGGCTCCATGACCCTGAAGGTGGATTCCGAGACATCGTGGGCCATCTTGAGACTCCATTTGCGCTTCGAAATCGGCATGGAAAGTTAATCGAGTTTTCTCATGAATCGATCTTTATTTGGCGTGAAGTAATCGAGCGCACATGAAGATCTATGACACTAAATCTCGTGAATTAAGAACTGTCAGCGCAACTAATGGCGTGATGAATATGTATTGCTGTGGACCTACTGTCTATAGAGATGCCCACGTAGGAAATCTAAGAACCTTTTTGCTATCAGATTTGATTGCACGTATTGCTTTGCTTGAAGGCATGAAAGTCCATTCAGTTCAAAACATCACAGATGTCGGTCACATGTCTGAAGACTTTGTTGAACACGACAAGATGTTGGAACAATCCAAAGCTGAAAAGGTAGATCCATTTGAAGTCGCTCGGAAGTATGAAGAGAGATTTCATATTGATTTAAAACGCCTGAATATCACTGCGGCTGATGAATATCCTCGTGCGAGCGAAAGTATTCAATTAATGCAGGACATGATTCAGAAATTAATTGATTCTGGTTTTGCATATATTGGTACTGATGGCTCTGTGTACTTCGATTCCCAAAAATTTACTGGATACGGTGCGATCAGCGGAAACAAATTAGATTCACTTAAACCAGGACACCGCTACGAATATCACAATGATGGCGCTAAGAAGTTCCATGCTGACTGGGCATTATGGAAAGCGGCCGGAGACCGAACTGAAATGGTGTGGGAATCACCGTGGGGTAAGGGGTTTCCAGGTTGGCACATTGAATGTTCTGCGATGTCACTTGATTTACTAGATAGTCATGTTGATGTGCATGTCGGCGGAATTGATTTACGTTTCCCGCATCATGAAAATGAACGTGCTCAATCAAACGCTGTAATTGGCAAAGAAGCGGTTGATTTATGGGTTCACGGCGAGCATTTGCTATTTGAAGGTCGAAAAATGTCTAAGAGCTCAGGCAATGTGGTTTTAATTGCAGATCTCATGGAAAAGGGCCTCGATCCCCTAGCGCTTCGTCTGTGTTTCTTAGAAAACCGATATCGCTCGCAGATGGATTTAACATGGAACTCTTTACAAGCAGCCCATGAAACATTGACTCGATGGCGAACAAAAATGAGCGAATGGGGCACTTCTCAACAAGCAACGGCAGATCCAGAAATTCTTGAATCCTTTAGCATTGACATTGATACGCCGCGAGCAATTTTGCGATTACGTGAAATTGAGAAAAGTTCTATGGACAACCGACGCGAATTATTTCTCTTTGCTGATCAAGTTTTGGGTCTAGACCTAGATCGTGCAGTTGTTAAAAAGGAGTTAACTGCAGATATGCACGCTTTACTTGAGGAGCGTGCGAAAGCGCGTTCAGAAAAGCGCTGGGCAGATAGCGATACCTTGCGTATTCAGCTGGAAAGTCTTGGATTAGAAATTAAAGATACAAAAGATGGGCAAAGCTGGTCTTAAAGCGGCGCGAGAATTGCAATAACAATTGCGATGAAGCCAAAGTTAATGAGTGAAATGCCAGTTGAATTTCCTTGAATTAAGTACTCATCATTGATTCCCGGAAAACCTGCACGTAAAACTACAAATCCCCATGCGGCAGAGGCAATGAACTTGTAAGTGCGTTTGCCCCACATGCGACCTGCAGCCCATACTCCAAGACAGCTTGCAGCAATGGAAATTAACAAACCAAACGGTGGATACAAACTGTAGATAAAGACAGAGCTTGCTCCAAGTGCAGCGCCTAGAAATAACGAGTATAAATATCTCATCACAAGACGATGCCAGAAGTTAAATCTGTTTCCCGACCGTGTGAATCAAAGGGCCCAGTTTTTTCACCTTTTACTAATGTGTAGTACTCATCGCCCCAGATCTGTAACCCAAGATTGTTAGAAAGTGCAAAGAAAGGGCCATCCAAAGCAATTTGAGTTTCATGAGCCTTCATGGCGTCCATTTTGTTATCTACGTAATCGCCACCATCGATCAGAGTTGTTACAAACTCATCATCCTTTGCAAATGGAATGTCATCGACGCTTTCAGCCCCAAAGAAATCAGAACCAAGTTCTTTCATCTTTTCCATACCTTGTGCGATAACAGATTTTGGCATTGTGTTCCAATAAATCTTTTGGATCTGCCAAGTCGAAAGCTCAGATGCTCGCATTGCAACACGATGAGCTTGAATATGATCTGGATGACCGTAACCGCCAAACTCATCGTATGTAATCAAAATGTGTGGCTTAATCTCTTCAATTACACCTACAAGAATTCTTGCGGCTGCATCCAAATCTGCTTGCCAAAAAACATCTGGTCGGTTGTTGGGTTCAGTTCCCATCATGCCGCTATCTCTAAACTTTGAGTTTGGCGCTCCAAGAAAACGGAAATCAGTAATTCCTAAAGCTTTCATCGCGAGGGCCAATTCTGTCTCGCGGTGTTGCCCCAACAAATCCTGCTCACTGCTTGCTAAATGAGCTAATCCGGGGACGAGAACTTCTCCCTCTTCACCACGTGTGCAGGTAATAAGAGTTACTTGGGCACCTTTATCGGCATACATCGCCATAGTTGCACCGTTATTAATGGTCTCATCATCTGGATGTGCGTGTACGAGCAGGATGCGAATTCCTTCATAAGGGCGGTTCATGATTGGTAATTCTGCCGTACGATTAGACCAATGAGTAACGTAGACACAACCAACAAGGCGCGCTTGCCTCGCGATGAGCGCCGAGCTTTGTTGCTATCTGCAGCACTTGAAGTCTTCACCGCTGCTGGATATCACTCAGCCGCTATGGATGAGATTGCAGATCGTGCAAATGTTTCAAAGCCAGTTTTGTATCAGCACTTTCCTTCGAAGCTCGAGCTTTACCTTGCTGTACTTGATCTACACATCGATTCATTGGTTTTTGAAATTCAAAAAGCGATCGCCTCTACTCCAGACAATAAGGATCGTGTGCATGCAACTGTTGATGCGTACTTTGCCTTTATCGAAAAGGAGGGCGAGGCTTTCCGCCTTCTATTCGAAAGTGACATGAGCGTCGAACCTCAGGTTCGTGAGCGACTTAATCGAATGACATATGACTGTGCGGCTGCAGCAAGTGCTGTGATCGCAATTGATACTGGCCTACCAAAAGAGGCATCAATGCTTTTGGGTGTTGGAATGATTGGTTATGCGCAAGTAACTGCTCGTCACTGGCTCGAACGCGATAGCAAGTTGAGCCGACAGGATGCTGTGAGTTTAGTTCACAACCTCATGTGGCGAGGCATTTCAGGTTTTCCACGCAATTAAAATCGTTAGGATTAAATAAAACATGTCACCAACATTTGCCGAGTTGCCCCTGCGCAGCCAAACAATTGAAGCTTTGCACGCACACGGATTCATATCACCTTTTGCTATTCAAGAAATGGTTTTGCCGATCGCTTTAGCTGATGGCGATGTAATTGGCCAAGCGAAGACCGGAACTGGAAAAACTCTTGCCTTTGGCGTTCCAGTAATTGAAAGAGTTATTGCTCCAAATGATGTCGAGTGGGCAGATTTTGCTAACAAAGGTTTACCTCAGGTATTAATCGTTGTTCCTACACGTGAACTTTGTACTCAAGTAACCCGCGATATTGAAGAGCTCGCATCAAATCGTGGAATTCGCACAGTTGCGGTTTATGGCGGTCGTGCATTTGAACCTCAAATCGAGGCTCTTCAGGCTGGTGTTGAGATTGTTGTTGGAACGCCTGGACGCCTGTTGGATCTTTCACGTCAGGGTCAGCTGAAATTAAAAGAGGTTTCACGCCTGGTTTTGGATGAAGCTGATGAGATGTTGGATCTTGGATTCTTGCCAGATGTTGAAAAGATCTTGTCTAGCACTCCAAATCGCGCTCAAACAATGCTGTTCTCGGCAACCATGCCTGGAGACATCATCGCCTTAGCTCGTCGTTTTATGAACCAACCAATTCATATTCGTACACAAGATAGCGAAGATGAAGGTTCGGTTGTTACGCGCATTAAGCAGCATGTACTGCGTGCACACGCCCTAGATAAAATTGAAATGCTTGCACGAATTTTGCAAGCAGATGGTCGTGGACCAACAATGGTTTTCTGTCGTACAAAGCGCACAGCACAAAAAACCGCCGAAGATTTAATTGAACGTGGTTTCAAAGCCGCACCAATTCATGGTGATCTCGGACAAGGTGCTCGTGAAAAAGCACTCAGCGATTTCAAGGCTGGAAAATCTGATGTTCTAGTTGCAACTGATGTTGCTGCTCGCGGTATCGATATTGACGGAATTACACACGTAATCAATTACCAATGCCCTGAAGATGAGAAAACCTATGTTCACCGTGTTGGTCGTACAGCACGTGCTGGTGCACATGGAATTGCAGTCACATTTGTTGACTGGGATGAGCTTGCACGCTGGAAGATGATTGACCTTGCTTTAGAACTTGGTCTTGGAGAACCCGAAGAGACGTACTCATCATCTGAACATCTCTACGAGATGCTTAATATTCCAGCTGGATCAAATGGTCGAATGGTTAAAGCAAAGCCAGTTGCAAAGGTTGAAGCTAAAGAGGCACGTCCTGTGAAGGCAAAGACTGAGGCTCCTAAAGCACGTACAGAACGTACTCGCACACGAACCAAGAAGTTCAAAGCCGACTAAGCGGCGGCAAAAACTCGAATCGCATCAACCAGCATTTGCACCGCAATTGCTGCTAGAAGTAAACCTGCAATACGTGCGACCAATGTAACGCCAGACTCTTTAATGACATTCAAAATAGTTGTTGAGGCCATCAATACTGCTGCGATAGCAATATGAACCGCTAATACTGCAGCTGCAAGGCCAATTGCCATCGACGTTGTATCTACCTGTTGAACGAAGATCATTGTTGCAACGATTGCTCCGGGACCAGCCAAAATCGGCGTACCTAGAGGCACTAATGCAATATTTGAATCAGCATCATCATTGTGGTCTTTTGCATTTCCTGTAAGCAGTTCAAGAGCAACTAGCAACAGGAGAGCAGCACCTGCTGCTTGAAGGGCTTCCATCGAAATGTTTAGATAGTTCAAAATAGCACGACCGAAAAGCGCAAAGATAGAAATTACGAGCAATGAAACACCTGCAGCCTGAACTGCAAGAATTCGTCGTACTCGAGGTGACTTTTCAGCAACTAAACCAAGAAAAATAGGAGTAGCACCGGGAGGATCCATAATCACAAATAAGGTAACAAAAGATTGAACCGCAAAAGTTAATGCGCCGATGTTTTTCATGCCGTAACTACCCTTCGTACATTAGCTTGTGATTCCAACTTCTCCCATTGTTCCCTATTGGTGTGGTTTTCGGCTAATGAATTAAGTTTTCCAGTACCGTGGTAATCGCTACTGCCAGTAATAACAAGGTCAAGATCACGTGCAATCACACGTAACATCGCGCGTTCATCGGGGTTTTGGTCACGATGGTCAACTTCGATTCCATTTAAACCAGCTGCAACTAAATCAGAAAAATCTTCAGAGTTAAGGATTTGTCCACGATGGGAAGCAAATGGGTGTGCAATCACGGCGACTCCCCCTGCGCGGCGAATTAGTGCGATTGCTTCAGCCGGCGTCGGTGCGGCGTGTGAAACGTAAAACCTTGAATCGTTGTGGAGCAAATCTATAAATGCTTCATCACGTGATTTAACAATCTTTTTTGCGACTAAGGCATCGGCAAGGTGGGGACGTCCCATGGTTGCGCCATCTGGCATCGCTTTTTCAACATCTTCAATTGAGATATCCATGCCTTCTGCACGCATCTTTTCAATCATTTTTCGCATGCGGGGTAAGCGCCCATCCCGTGTTTCTTCAAGAACTTGTTGCATCTCTTGGTGCAAAGGATCAAACAGCATGCCCAACATATGAACACTGATTCCATCATGTGTTAAACATGAAATTTCAGCACCCAGGGCTAATTGAAGGGAGCCACGAAGAGTTTGCGTAGCTTCCGCCCAACCTGACGTAGTGTCATGGTCAGAAATGCCTAAAACATGTAGTCCCTGAACAATCGCCTTATTTACTAATTCGCGTGGTGAATCTGTTCCGTCGCTGCACGTTGTATGGGTATGTAGATCAATCACGGGTGGCTCCTCGTGTCCGCGTCACAACTAAAACACATCCCGCAAGAATCAGGATGATGCCCGGAATAATTCCCAATGGTGGCTTCTGCCCTAACCACCAGGCAGCTAACACTGCACTTACTGGAACTTCGAAGAAAACAATTAAAGAAACAATTGCTGGTGACACTCTCTTCAGAGCTGAGTTAAACATTGAATGCCCCAGTAATTGTGCGCCAAGAATTAGCCCTAAGAGAATCCACCATTCCTTGGTGCTAAAAGAGAAAATCTCATTTCCCGCAATTAACGCCATTGGCAAAGCTGTTACGGAGCAAATGAAATAGCAAATGGTTGTGTAGGTAGTTGTTTCTAAAGTTCGCTGAGCTTTTGATCCTGCCATTACATACGCTGCTGCCAACGCCGCTGAAATTATCGCTGCCAAATCTCCTAAAAATGATTTGTAGGAAATTTGAAAATCTACGCCAGATACAAGTGCGACTCCAATAAAACTTACAACCATTCCAAGCCATGCGGTAGATGGAATATGTCCGCCAGATATCTTCACAAATAACGCTGCAAAGATTGGTTGCAAGGCCACTAATGCGGTTCCTGCGGCAACTGATGTCATTCTCATTGCTAGGAAAAATCCAACAAAGTGAAGTGCCAGAACTACACCTGCTGCAATTGCCCACTTAACTCCAGCTTTATCCCGCGAATGCTTCAATGCAAATGGCAGAGTCATTAATGATCCGCCCAGATTTCTCCAGAAGATCAAGGTCAGAACAGGCATTGTGCTCAGAGCAATTAAGGGACCAGATGTTCCGATTCCGATAATTCCGATGCCTAATCGAATGAGATCGGGCCGCGCAGGCATGGCTGTGTGATGATCAATATTTATTGATTCGCCTGCGCTCATAAGAGAAAGGTACCCTTAACCCATGAGCGGCAATCTCCTAAACCGAGTATTTCTCGCCCGTCTTGCAGGTACCGCGGTCTTTGACCCAAATGGTGATCCAGTAGGAAAGGTGCGTGATGCTGTCGCGACCCTTCGTTCTACGAATCAACCCCCACGCATTCTTGGATTAGTTGTGGAAGTTCCATTGCGTCGTCGTGTATTCGTTCCAATCACTCGCGTAACTTCAATTGAAAGTGGCGCCGTGGTAATTACAGGCCTACTGAACATGCGTCGTTTTGAAACTCGACCTGGTGAAGTTTTAGTTCTGGGTGAAATGTTGGATCGGTCAATCACTTTGATTGATTCAGGTGAAGCAGTTGTCGTCGAAGACATGGGCATGGAGCAAACTCGTACCGGTGATTGGTTAATCAATCGCGTACACATCATGCGCAAAGGACGCGGAATTCGTCGCAAAGGCGCAACATCAACAGTTGCTTGGGAAGAGGTCACGGGTTTTGCGAGCACTGAACAAAATCAAGGCGTTGCAAACTTAATGTCTACTCTTGCAAACCTTCGTGCTGCAGATCTCGCTGCTGTATTGCAGGATCTGGCACCGAAGCGTCGTATTGAAGTTGCAAGCGCATTGGATGATGAGCGCCTTGCAGATGTTTTAGAAGAGATGGATGAAACAGATCGTGTTGCTCTTCTGGCTGAACTTGAGGGTGAACGTGCTGCAGATGTTTTGGGTGAGATGGATCCTGATGATGCTGCAGACCTTTTGCGCGAAGTCGGAGAAGAGCGAGCAAATGCGCTTCTAGATCTTATGGAACCTGAAGATGCTGAAGATGTCTTGCGTCTTATGAACTACGAGGATTACTCAGCCGGCGGAATGATGACTACAGAACCAATTGTTCTGACAGCTGATTCAACTGTTGCTGATGCTCTGGCTGCAGTTCGCCAAAAAGAGATTTCACCTGCGCTTGCTTCACAGATTTACATCTGCCGTCAGCCAGTTGAAACACCAACCGGTCGATTTATTGGTGTCGTTCACTATCAACGTTTACTTCGCGAACCGCCTTCAACTTTGCTTGGTTCTATCGTGGACACTGATTCGAAGGGTGTAAATCCACACGCTTCTTTGCATGAAGTTTCTTCATATTTAGCTAGTTACAACATGCTTTCTCTTCCAGTTGTAGATGCAAATGAGCGTCTGCTTGGAACGGTCACAGTTGATGACGTACTCGATCACTTGTTGCCAGATAACTGGCGTCATGATCACCGTGAAAATTCACCAGTCGCATTTAAAACAGAGAACTTGTAAGGAGGTCGAAAAATGGCACGCAACAATGGATTAGATACACCTCGCGAGACCCGTCGTTCACTTCGTCCTAATTACGATCCAGAAGCATTTGGTCGTCTATCTGAGCGTTTCGCACGTTTCTTAGGAACTGCGCGATTCCTTGTATACATGACCTTCTTTGTAATGTTCTGGGTTTTATGGAACACAGTTGCACCTACAGATCTTCGTTTTGATGATTACCCATTTATTTTCTTAACATTGATCCTTTCCTTGCAAGCTTCATATGCAGCACCACTTATTTTGCTTGCACAGAATCGTCAGGCAGATCGTGATCGCATTCAACTTAATGAAGATCGTGCGCAGAACGAGCGTTCAATTGCTGATACCGAATACTTAACTCGCGAACTTGCAGCGTTACGTAATTCATTGGGTGAGGTTGCAACACGAGACTTTGTGCGTAGCGAACTTGCAGATCTTGTTGACGAATTAGCTAAAGAGTTACGTCGAGATACCCAATCGGACTCCGAGTAAAGATTTACTTCGCTTAACCAGCTTTTCTGCAATCTCTGAAATCGCAACCGCTGAAACAGAAGTTGGATCTGCCTCAACTACAGGTGCGCCATCATCTCCACCAGTTCGCAGTGCCGGACTAAATGGAATCTTTCCAAGTAGTGGAACATCGCTACCTACTAATACGGAAAGTCTGCGTGCAGTCTCTTCTCCCCCGCCTTCGCCAAATAATGACATCGGTTCTCCGCATGATGGACAAGGAAATTCAGACATATTTTCAATCACGCCAATTACATGCTGATGGATCTGGTGTGCGATGCGTCCTGCTCGTTCTGCAACTTCAGCAGCTGCAATCTGAGGAGTCGTGACAACTATGATTTCTGAAGTTGGAATCAATTGTCCTAATGAGATCGCTAAGTCACCTGTTCCTGGCGGTAAATCGATCAGAAGAAGATCAAGGTCGCCCCAATAAGCATCGGACAGCAGCTGTTCAAGCACGCGGTGGAGCAGCGGACCACGATAAGCAACTGGATCTGAACGCTCGGGCTTAAACATCTCCATCGAAACGGTCTTTACGCCGTAGGACTCAAGCGGAATAAACATCTGATCAATTGCGGTTGGGCGCTGACCCATCAATCCCATTAGACGAGGGATCGAGTGACCGTACACATCGGCATCCAAAATTCCAACGTTCAATCCCTTTTTAGCTGCAGCGACGGCAAGGTTTGCTGTTACTGAAGATTTTCCAACTCCACCCTTACCAGATGCAATTCCAACAACACGAGTTAATGAATCAGGTTGGGCAAAAGGAATAAATTTTTCTCGACCACCACGAACAATTTTCTTAACATTGTTGCGTTGTTCCTCAGTCATTACTCCAAAGGTTAAGTCAACTGATTTGACCCCTGAAACTGAAGTGATTGCATTTGTAACATCAGTTCGAAGTCGATCTTGCATCGGGCAGGCAGAGATCGTAAGTAAAACCTTTACAGTGACTGCGCCATCTTTTTCTTCAAGATCTTGAACCATTCCCAAATCTGTTATGGGATGACGAAGCTCTGGGTCTTGAACCTTTGATAATGCTTCAACTAACTGATCAGTTAAACTCATAACAAATCTGGATCAATCATTGGTGATGGACGATTTCCCTTTGGCTTTACTGGCTCTTCATCCAACAAATCTGTTAATTGCTTCTTCATAAATGTCTTTGGGTTTAAGTCCTTCGGCTGCAGATCTTCAAAACCGGGCCCAAGATTTTCGCGAAGTTCGGTAGTAGCAGTTGCTGCATAACCTCGTATCTTTTTTACCCAGCGTGCCGCTTCAACAGCTAACTTCGGAAGTCGTTCTGGTCCAACAAGCATCATGCCCAATATTGCAAGACCCAAGATCTCACCAGCACCGATGTCAAAGAACATGTCGTTAGCCTACGGCAATTACTTCTTTGCTGCGATCAGAGTCAGAGACACGGTCTTCTTCACTCCATCACGCAGAAATTGAAGGATAACTCGATCTCCCACATTCTTGGCACGGACGGCGACAATCAACTCTTCTGGTGAGTAAATCTCTTTCCCATCAATAGCAATGATGACATCGCCACCTCGAAGTCCCGCTTTCTCTGCTGGACTGCCCGCCAGGATTCCACGGCCTGATGTTGAAATTTGCGCTCCATTTTCGGCGTAATTCATATTCAGCGAAACGCCGACTACCGGATATGTAGCAACACCATTCTTGATTAATTGATCAGCTGTCTTGCGTGCCTGGTTAATTGGAATTGCAAAACCCAAGCCGATCGAACCAATCTGTGAGGTTGTGCCCAAAGATGCGATTGCAGAATTGACGCCAATTACCGCACCAGTTGCATCAACTAGTGGACCGCCAGAATTTCCGGGGTTAATAGCTGCATCTGTTTGCAGTGCATTAATAAATGAGCTTTCACTATTTGATTCACCTGCAGTTACCGCACGGTTCTTAGCGCTGATGATTCCTGTTGTAACTGTTCCAGTAAGACCAAGTGGTGATCCAATTGCAATTACAGAATCTCCAACAGCAATCGAATCGCTATCTCCGAATTGCAAGGCTTTAAGTCCCGAAGCGGTAATTTTCAATACTGCAAGATCATATGAGGCATCTCGCCCAATCACCTTTGCAGCGAAAGTAGTTCCATCATTTAGGGAAACCTGAATGCTTCCACCTGATTGTGCTGCATCACTAATCACATGGTTGTTTGTAAGAATGTAACCGCTACTGTCGATTATGAAGCCAGAACCTGTTCCACCGCTAGTTAATGTACGAGTGCTAATTGATACAACTGAAGGCAAAACTCTTTGCGCTATTCCTGCTACTGAATCAGGAGCACGTTCGATTGTGCTAGTTGATGAAACTAATTGAACGCGATGAAAAATATCTCCGCCTGATGCATTTACGCCAAGTACGCCACCAACGCTTCCAGCAAGCAGGGCAATTAAGATGACGTTACCTTTTGTGGCTTTTTGTTGATTGGGTGCCTGCCACCATGCTGCTGGAGCGATTTCTTTGCGAGATTTTCTAGGAAAGATCATTTCTTTATTCTGCTACACCTTCGTTGCGACTAGTAACCCGTCACCGACTGGGATTAGTGAACTCACCCAATGCTCTGCATCATTTTTAATTATTTTCCCAGCATCTCGCAAAGCAACGGTTCTTGGATCACGTTGGGCAGCATCACTTACCTTGCCGCCACCATAGTAATTATCAATAACTAGGGCTCCCCCGCTGCGCAAAATGCGATGGGCTTCGCTAATTACAAAGCTGAGATCTTCAGGGTTATGTCGCAATACAACCAAGTCATAGGCACGATCGGTTAATTTAGAAATCACATCAAGAACGGTATTTGTGATTAAGCGATATCTAGTTTGGGCTATGTCAGCCTCGCCAAATGCTTGCTTTGCAATTTGTGTATGTTCCATCTCATCATCAATTGATGTCAGGGTTCCGCTTTCAAGCATTCCATCTAATAACCACAGTGATCCAACGCCTGAACCAGTTCCAACTTCAACAACTGACTGTGCTTTTAATGTGAATGCTAGATAGCGTAGAAATGCTCCAGAGCCAGGGGTTGTATCGGTTGTTCCAAATTCGACGCCACGTGCACGTGCCTGAGATTTAAAATAATCTTCAGCAATAAAATTTTCTGCAAAGGTGTGTGGATCTACTCTCATGAGAGTGATGTAATCCATTCAGTTAATAAACGAACTCCAAATCCTGTTCCACCCTTTGAGTTTTCGCCGGCATCAACTTCGCTGCGTGCGGTGCCTGCAATATCTAAGTGAACCCAGCGACGTGTTCCAACAAAGTTTTCTAGGAACAAAGCAGCTGTCACAGAACCAGCTGAGAACTTTCCTTTGTCTGCTGTGTGATTGAAATCAGCAATGTCACTGCGAAGTGCATCTTTGTAATCATCAACAAGTGGCATATGCCAAACACGATCTCCACTTGCTTCGCCAGCCTTTGAAAGCTGTGCAGCTAGTGCGTTATCGCGTGTGTACATCGCTGCATATTGACGCCCAAGACCAAGGGTTGCAGCACCTGTAAGAGTTGCAATATCAACTAAGTAATCTGGATCTAGATTTAAATCAGCAAATGCAAGTCCATCTGCAAGAACCAATCGTCCTTCAGCATCAGTATTAATCACTTCGACAGTTGTTCCGCCGTAGTGCTTAATAACATCACTTGGGCGCTGCGCAGTGCCAGAAATAGCGTTTTCAGCCATCATCATCAACGCTGTAACTCGAACATTTGGTTGCAAATCTTCAAGAGCGGTCAGTGTTGCAAGAATCGCTGCAGATCCCGCCATGTCGCTCTTCATCGCCATCATGGTGTCGTATGGGCGCTTTAATGAAACTCCACCAGTATCAAAGGTGATTCCCTTGCCGACTAACACAATGTGTGGAAGTGCTTTAAGTGACTTCTTCTTTGATTTTGGTTCGTATGTAACTTGAACCATTCGTGGACCAGGCTTTGGCGATGAACCACCAACTGCGCGAAGTCCACCAAACTCTTTTAGCTCTGCGCCTGCGAGAACTTTTACCTTTAGGCCAGTTCCCTTTGCATAAAGTTCAGCCTGCTTACCCATCCAGGCCGGAGTCTTAATATTTGCAGGAGTATGAATCAAATCGCGAGCGCGACAGATTGCTTTTGCGATCGATGCCGCTTCAGCAACTTGATTCATATCTTTTGCCCCAACTAACAATGTTGGCTCTTCCTTTTTCTTCTCAGTCTTTAAATTCCAAACCCAAGCACCAAGTGCCATCGAAATTGCATGTGCGCGAACATCTTTACTTGCACATGCTGAATAAACCGTTGTGTTTTTTCCGCGAACTTTTTTGCCGATCGCGGCACCTGCCGCGCGAAGTGCTGGACCTGTCTGATCTGCAACAGACACCAGATAAATTCGATCTGTTTGAGCATCGGTTGCACTGACTGGAATTTCGAAGAGCTCGCCAGCTTTTCCAGCTGGTGAAAAGAAAGTTAATTCATCAACAAGGTTTAGACCAAAGAACTTTTCAAGATCTGCTGTAATCGAAGATGTGAATTCGAAGGTTCCATCTGAGTTCTTGGAGTAACCAACTGCGATTGCATTGGCAGATGAGGCCGCCTTGAGATCAAGGGGTGAGAAAATTGGCAGTGCTGACATGATTGGTAAGGCTAGTGCCTTGTAAAAGAATTTACTTCTTAACTAGGGCAACTGCGGCGTGTAATGCCGCACTGAGGTTGTTTGCCTCTTCAGCGTTCATTTCAACGACGAGACGTCCGCCGCCTTCTAGAGGAATACGCATAACCAAAGAGCGAGCTTCCTTTGTAACCTCCATTGGACCATCACCAGTGCGGGGTTTCATGGCTGCCATGTGGGGACTCCTCTTATCGATTGACTACTGAGTTTGAAGCAAGGGCATAAGTATCTCGCACAAAGCGCCCATGTGTGAAATCGAGAAAGCCGGTTACAAGCCCAAAAGCGCGCTCAATCGGGCCTTTCCCTGCTTGATGATCGCGTCAACGGAGCGTTCTGGAACCCCGAGCATCGAAGCGATCTGAGAGGCCGACATTGATTTGAGATAGTGCATCGTCAAAATGATGCGCTCCTCTTCAGGTAACGAGGCAAGCGCATCAGCCAAAGTCTGCGGTTGCTTACTCACTCCCGAAGTTTACTTGCTTTGGCGCAGCTGACGGCTGAGGTTGGCAAGTGAGATGCGCACGCCAGCGTATAAACCTGGCGCTATAAGAAGGAATAGCGCTCGCGGAGCGAGAATCTCTTCTGACCAATCAAACCGTGTTTTTCCGGAATCGATCGCCGTTAATTGAAATCGACCAGTTCCTTTAATAACTCTGCCTGTATGTACAACATCGCAAATAAATGGTGGTTCCCACTTTGTTACCTGCATGTGGTCCATGACTCCGATTTTTCCAATACCGGTAAATGCAGCAATTGTCGTGCCAACACCTTCACGAATTTCGGAGGTCACATCAACCGTTGTTTGCAACATCCATTCGCCTTGAGACTCCCAATCTGCAAGTGATGCCCAAACTTTTTCAATTGGTGCATCGATCACAAGGTGCATCGCAATGTGATTACTTCTCATGCACCACATGCTTTTAGAGCATCTGCAACATTTGTGGTCCATTGAACAATTTCGCGCATGCCGGGCTTAATAAACTTTTCATCCTCTAAATGCACAATTAATTCATGCAGTGGTTTATAAATTCCAAAGGGATCAAGGATTACCACTGGCTTTGTATGAAACTTCAGATAGTGACCTACCCAAATTTCAAAAAACTCTTCAAGGGTTCCAGCGCCGCCAGGCAATGTAATAAATGCATCAGAGATATCTGTGATCAAGTGTTTGCGCTGCCCCATTGTTTCGACAACATGGAGTTCGTCATTGTCGTGATCGGCAAATTCAATATCTACCAGCGCCTGTGGAATTACTCCGACAGTCTTGCCGCCGCCATCACGGGCGCCTCTCGAAACAGCACCCATCATTGAAATATGTCCGCCGCCAGAAACCAATTCATTCTTTGTTGAGGCGATCCCCTGCCCCAGTTCATAGGCAAGCTCTACATACTTATTATCGATCGATGGTGATGAGGAACAGAAGACGGCAATACGCATGCGGCTAACAATAGAGGCTAGGCTTAGGACATGACGACCATCGCATCTGGCCACGGAATTGCAACTATCTCTCAGGGAACAACATTGGATGTTTGGTTTCCGAACCCAACTTTGTCCCCACTTTCAGGTTCCGCACCTGCCGAGCTAGTCGCGCTTGCAACCGCCGATGAATCTCGCGGCGTTACCCGTGAAGTGATTTCAATTGAAATCGATACTACAAAGGCTCCTGCAAATGCAGCAGATGCTTATCTACGTTTGCACTTACTTTCACATCGTCTTGTAAAGCCACACGGGGTTGCACTTGATGGCATCTTCGGATTATTAAGCAATGTTGTGTGGACTTCAGTGGGACCGTGCGCCGTTGAAGGATTTGAAATTACACGTGCACGCTTAAAGGCTGCCCACGGACATGTAAGTGTTTACGGCGTCGACAAGTTCCCTCGCATGGTTGATTACGTTGTCCCAAGCGGTGTTCGAATTGCAGATGCAGATCGCGTACGACTTGGTGCACACCTTGCATCGGGAACAACTGTGATGCATGAAGGTTTCGTTAACTTCAATGCAGGAACACTAGGAACTTCGATGGTCGAAGGCCGCATCTCTGCCGGAGTAGTCGTAGGCGATGGCACCGATGTTGGTGGTGGCGCATCAATCATGGGAACTCTCAGCGGTGGCGGCAAAGAAGTTATTTCGATCGGTGAAAAGTGTTTACTGGGGGCTAACTCAGGTCTTGGAATTTCACTTGGCGATAACTGCGTAATTGAAGCTGGTACTTACATCACTGCTGCAGCAAAGGTTAAGTTGCCTGATGGTGAAGTTGTAAAAGCCGGAACACTTTCTGGCGCAAGCAATCTTTTGTTCCGACGTAACTCTCTCGATGGATCTCTTGAGGTTGTGTTACGGACTGGGACTTGGGGTGGGCTCAACAGCATTTTGCACGCTAACTAAATCAAAGTAAGCAGATGGGATTGCTGTTCTGCTTCTGAAGGTTTCTCCGCGCAATGTTTTAACCACACCAGTACTAGAAGTTGCTCGAATTATGCCCACAGTTCCACTTGTGTTTCTTGTGAGCACTTCAAGGTTTACTACATCGGGAAGAACAAAGGCTTTTGCCGCTAACTCTTGTGTGATTGTGCGATCCCACTGATAAAAACGTGGATTTATAACTGGATCAATACCGGCAGGGTCTGCCACCGTTTGGGTATAACTCTTTTCGCTTCCCCAGGCATTTACCGCTGTTTCAGTTAATCCACCTGAAGAACTAGTGAAGTACGCTGCAATTGGCTTGCCTAATTGAGTGATTGTTAAACCCGCAGTATTTGTAACCGCCGCTTTCCAGAATTGGCCCCAACCCTTTTCGGTTTCTTTTGCGTACCCCAAGAATGATTGATCTGAGATTTCACCATAAAGATCGCAATCACATGAAGCTCGATAAATACCAGCTTTGTTTAAAGCATATGTACGGGATGCAATTGCCTGTGCTTGCAATGCCGCCTCTGGCCAAGAAGAAGGAACTTCGCTAATCCCCCACAAATACTCATCTGATAACCGAACAGAGTTGGTAATTTCTAGTCGATATCCAAGGGTTGATGCTTTCACGGCTTTAAATTGCATCTGGCCATATCGATACTTTTTAGTTGTGCTGTTGTGCGTCAATGAAATAACGCCTTCTGCTCCAGCTAAATATCGAGTTCCAGTCCAACGAACTGTAAAGACTCTATTTCGGGGAATGCTTAAAGTTTTCTTTCCGGTTGCGATGCTAGGAACAACTGTTGAACCTAAAATCGAAAAGTTAAGTGAGCTCTTTACAGGAATTGTCGCAAGTGGAGCTTGATCTTGAGCATCACCAATGTCGCCACTAAATATTTGCAATGTTGCATCTGGTGTTGCAGTTGCCATCTTGGCTGAGGTTAGTAAGTGCCCGATATTGACTCGTAAAATCTTTGTGTCATCTAAAGGCTCAATTGCGATCTCTTTGTAATAGTAAGAAAGAATCGCTGTAGCAGTCTCACCAGCTAGCGCCTTTGCCTTCGCGCCAATCTGACTCATTCCAACACCATGCCCGTAGCCCGCTCCATGAACTTGGAATGTCGCAGGAAGTTCAGCTGCACTTGATTGTGGAATTGCGATCAGCGCCGTAAGCACCGCCAAAATTAAAGGCTTAGACATCCTCATTAATTGCTGCGCTCTTTCCAAGGTGTAAAAACTCTTGATAAGCATCGATAACTTCATTTGGTTCGCCGCGTTGAATTAACTTGCCTTTGTGAAGCCATGCAACATCATTACAAGTATCTCGAACTGTTTGCATTGCGTGGCTAACTAAAATTAATGCGCGGTCATCGCTGCGAAGTTCTTTAACTCGATTAAGGCTTTTCTCCTTGAACTTGGCATCACCAGTACTAAGAGCTTCATCGATAATTAAAATATCTGGGCGAACAGTTGCTGCAACTGAAAAAGCCAGACGCGCATACATTCCAGATGAGTAAGTTCGCATTGGTGCATCAATTGCATCACCAAGCTCTGAAAATTCTGCGATCTCATCAAAGTGACCTGCGATCTCATCGCGAGTCATTCCAGCTGCTAGACCACCAAGAAAGACATTGTCGCGCCCAGACATCGATGGATTGAAGCCCACGCCTAGCGCTAATAAGGTGCTTACTGAGCCATAAACTTCGATGCGACCTTGTGATGGTGGCAAAATTCCAGCGACGCAGCGCATTAAAGATGACTTACCCGCACCATTAGTGCCAATTACACCTAAGACGTGTCCGTATTGAACATCCAAATTAACATCATCTAGGGCGCGAACAACACGTGTTTGTTTTGCTCCACGTCCCAATGACTTAACGCGAGATTTTAAAGTTGGTTTCTTATCAATCGAGGTCGTGTAGGTAAGGCCTACTCCGCGGATTGATACCGCTAGCTCGTCGGTGATGTGTGAATTAGAGGCGGACAGCGAACTCACGCTCCCTCGATAAGAAGAAATAGGTACCGATGAAGAAGATTCCAGTTGCCCACGCCAGACTTTGAAGCAGGCTAGACAATTGTGGAACTTCCCCATGAACCATTGCTCTAGACCAAGAGTCTAAGAGCGGAAATAAAGGATTGAAAATTTCAAGGGCACGAAGACTTGGCTTCAGCGCAGATGCTTCATAAAGAATTGGTGAAAGATACAAAAGTGTGCGGGTTAAGTAGGGCAAGAAGCTGGCGATATCGCGGAAGTAAACATTGATGCAAGAAATAGTGATTGCAAGAGCTAACGACAAAAAGATTGCGATCAATAGGACTGGAATCCCCCACAACATTTCCCACGCGAATGTAGAACCAACAATCGCTTTTATGACTAGGAAAACAAAAAGTGTTGGCAGAAACTTGAAGACCGCGATTACTACTGCGGATAAAGGAAGCATAATTCGAGGGAAGGCAGTGTTCAAAATTAATTTTTGACCTGCAGTTACAGACTTAACGCCTCCCGTAAGACTGTTGGCAACTAAATAAAATAAGAAAAGACTTGCAGTCAGATGGGTGTAGCGAGCGCTATCTGATGAACCACCGATGATGACGATCAAGATGAAATAGACCGCTGAAAGCAAAAGTGGATTTAGGACTAACCACAGCTGTCCAAAAACTGAATCAAAGTGTTGTTCGCGAAGTTCAGATTTTGAGTATTCAGAGATGAAGGTTCGGCGGGACCACAATGACTTCCAATATCGGCCTAATTTTGGCAGTCCAGCCCTAAATGGCTCATAGACCTGTAAAGGAATCTGTGCTGGCGCGCTCACGGATGCAAGGTTACCGCAGGGGCAAGGGACTTAGGCGATGTGAGAAATCCAAACCCCCATGAAATATGCATTGTTAGCAAAATAGTTGGCAAACACAGTATTTCGCCCACACTTTTTCCAATTCGTACAGAAGCCAGAAGAATAAAGAGCGCATACACAAGGGCCGGAACCAAAAGAATTGGCGAAACTAACCAACCTAAAAGCAATGAAAGAGATGTCGCTGCAACTGTAAATGGTGGAGCTAAATACCTGTAATTGATTGTTCCTTGGTGTCGGCGAGAAACAACACGTCGCCAACGACCATACTCAAAGTATTGCTTAGCTAATGCCTTCACTGTCGAACGTGGGCGATAGGTAACAACAAGACGTGGATCAAAGTAAACAACTCCTCCTGCTTGTCGCAACCTAAAGTTCAGTTCCCAATCTTGCGCACGGGTAAATCTTTCATCGAAACCACCAACTGCAAGAAGTGCTTCTTTTCTAAATGCTCCTAGATAAACAGTGTCTGCTTCTCCTGCTCCACCACCAGTATGAAAGCGAGATGCACCGACACCTAAAGGACTTCGCATTGCACGAGCAACTGAATTCTCAAAGAGCGATTGACCTTGCGCTGCCATGACGCCGCCAACATTTACCGCACCGGTTTGCTCAAGAATTTCTGAAACTAGTTGGCAATAGTTATCAGGAATATTTGCATGACCATCAACTCGAACAATGATCGAATACTGAGAGGCGGCGATTGCTTTATTTAATCCTGCAGCTGTACGTCCCGAAGGATTTTCAACTACTACAACTCGAGGATCGGCTTTATGCAATCTCTGCGCGATCTCGGCTGTTTTATCGTGGGATGGCCCGATTGCCAGAATCACTTCGAGCTTTCCATCGTACTTTTGAGCAAGAATCGAATTCACAGCATCCTCTAAATACTTCTCTTCGTTGAGGACGGGCAGGATCACCGAGATTTCTCGCTTCGGTGAGCCATATAACGTGTTCGCTGATGTCGACATAACCCGCACACGCTATCGCTCAAGTACTCTCTGACAGTGAAATCAACGCGGGCAATTCGGATTATTACCTCACTATCTGTGGGAGTTGTCCTTATCTCCGCATTTTCTTGGTTAGGCCTAGGCCAGGTTAGCGGCGCAATCGATCGCATCGATGTATTTGGATCCCTAAAATCTCGACCTGATAAACCAAATCGCGCGCTGAACTACCTACTAGTTGGTGCAGATACCCGCGAAGGTTTAACAAAAGAGCAGTTAAAGATTTTGCGAGTTGGAAGCACTAAGACCGCTGCCGGTTCTCGTTCAGACACGATGCTCTTGGTTCATATTTCTAAAGCACGTGACAAGGCAACAATTATTTCTATTCCGCGAGATTCACTTGTAACTATTCCCGAACATGTTTCATCACTAGATAAAACACGAATTGTTCCTGCCGCAAAGGGCAAGATCAACGCAGCATTTGCTTGGGGCGGTGCACCACTTCTAATTCAAACAATCGAAAATGAATCAGGCGTTCGCATTGATCATTACATCGAAATTGGTTTTGCTGGTTTTGCCGGAATGGTTGATGCCCTTGGTGGAATCGAAGTATGTACTAAACGCGATATCAATGATCCTGGAAGCCACTTAGTTTTATCTGCAGGTGTTCATACATTAGATGGCGTTGAAGCTCTTAAGTATGTTCGTACTCGAGATTTTGATGGAATGGGCGACCTAGGTCGCATGCAACGTCAACAGCAGTTCATGAGCGCGGTTCTTCGTAAAGTGACAAGTACTGGCGTTTTGCTCAATCCAATTAAGTTAGTAAATTTCTTTAACGCTGCAATTGCTACAGTTAGAACTGATTCAGAGTTAAATCAAAGCGATCTTCTTACTCTTGCTAAGCAGATGAAAAACCTTTCCCCAAGCAAGATGCGAACTTTGACAATCCCTTTGGGTAATGCAAATGCCCGAGTTCCAGGACTTGGATCTGTTGTTACATGGGATTCAGTACTTGCGCCAGAATTATTTAACCGACTGCGCGAGGATTTGCCGCTTACAGATGAGGTAACCCCATCTCCATCCGCCTCATCCAGCACATCTGCAAAACCAACTGTGATCGATAAATTTAAGACTCGTACCGCCGATGAAAACCCTTGCGGAGCTCTGAAGTAAACTCCCCCACATGACTTTAACTCTCTCGGTAGTTGGCTGCGGATATCTTGGAGCCACCCATGCAGCTTGTATGTCCTCACTCGGTTTCAATGTTGTTGGCGTAGATACAGATCCTGAAAAGGTAGCCCTTCTACAAAGCGGAAAGCTTCCTTTCTACGAGCCAGGACTGGACACTCTTCTTGAACAAGAGATGAAAACAGGTCGTCTTTCATTTACAACTGATTTCTCTGCTGTTAAAGATGCAGATGTTCACTTTGTTTGCGTTGGAACTCCACAAAGTAAAGATGGATTAGCTGCTGATCTGACGTATGTTAAATCTGCTGTTGCCGCAATTGCACCACATCTAAAAGATGGATCACTTGTAGTTGGCAAATCAACTGTTCCAGTTGGAACCGCGCAAGGTTTGCGTGACGAACTTTCTAAAATTGCTCCTCAGGCTGATTTAGCATGGAACCCAGAGTTCCTGCGTGAAGGTTTTGCTGTTGAAGATACTTTGACACCAAATCGTTTAGTCGTTGGTGTTGCAAATGATCGCGCAGAGGAAATCCTAAAAGAGGTTTATGAACCTGTTATTGCTCTTGGTACTCCTTGGATCCGTGCAGATCTTCCAACTTCTGAGTTGGTGAAGGTTGCTGCAAACTCATTCTTGGCAACAAAGATTTCATTCATCAATGCCATGGCTGAAGTATGTGAAGCAGCTGGTGGCGATGTAACTGTTCTTGCCAAAGCAATTGGTTACGACCCTCGTATTGGAAATCGTTTCTTGCAGGCTGGAATCGGTTTTGGTGGTGGATGTCTTCCTAAGGACATTCGTGCATTTATGGCACGTGCCGAAGAATTGGGCGCAAAGCAAGCACTTGAGTTCTTGCGTGAGATCGATGCAATTAACTTGCGAGCACGTCAACGTGTAATCGATGTTGTTCGCGGCGAACTGTCAGAGGATTTAACTAAGTACAAGATTGCGGTCTTGGGTGCGACATTTAAGCCCGATAGCGATGATGTGCGTGACTCCCCAGCCCTAGATATTGCAGCACAACTACATGCAGCTGGTGCAGAAATTGTGGTTCACGATCCACAAGGTATTGAGCCTGCTCGTAAGCGTTTCCCAACACTTAAGTACGCCGAAGTTGTTAACGACGCAGTAAAAGATGCTGATTTAATCCTTCACTTAACTGAATGGAAGGAGTACCGCCAGATTGATCCGGTGGCACTTGGTTCATTAGTAAAAGGCAAGATCATCATCGATGGTCGCAACATGTTGGATCGCACGCTTTGGCGTAATGCCGGGTGGAAGTTCCACGCATTGGGTCGCACCGATTAATAGCAAAGAAACGATTAATGCGGTTCTTGCGTTAAAGACATGGGCTGTAGTTGGTCTTGGCAATAATCCAGAACGTGCAGCCTTTGGCGTTGCAAAACTTTTGCAAGATAAAGGTCACAGAATCATTCCTGTGTATCCACGTGCTGAAGAGGTTCATGGCGAAATGGGTTACAAAACGCTTTCTGAAATTCCAGAACAAGTTGATGTTGTTGATTGTTTTGTTAATTCAAAGTTAGTTGGCAAGGTTGTAGATGAAGCGATTGCTATCGGCGCAAAGGCTGTGTGGTTGCAGCTTGATGTTATTGATCATGAGGCGGTCGCCCGCGCACAAGCTGCAGGTATACTTACAGTGATGGATCGTTGCCCAGCTATTGAGTATCGGGCTAGAGCTTAGAAACCTGTTTTGTGATTACGACGAGATTTTAGATTCTCGCCCTTTTCCTTTGCAATTGCATTAATCTCTTTTAAACCATCTGCGACCTTTGCAGATATTGCAGCGTCTGATACTCCAAGAATACGAGCTGCTAATAACGCTGCATTCTTTGCATTGCCAACACCTACAGTTGCAACAGGAACTCCTGCTGGCATTTGAACGATAGAAAGGAGTGAATCCATTCCATCAAGATTCTTCAGTGCTACGGGAACGCCAATGACTGGAAGTGTTGTTAGTGATGCAACCATTCCGGGTAAATGAGCGGCGCCACCTGCACCAGCAATAATTACTTTGTAGCCCTTTGCTTGTGCGGTTTGAGAAAACTCAACCATTTCAAGGGGCATGCGATGGGCAGAGACAACATCTGCCGTGTAAGAAATTCCAAAACCATCAAGAACTTTGGCGGCTTCTTCCATCGTCGGCCAATCAGAGTCTGATCCCATGATGATTGCTACATCACTCATCGATTTCTCCGCTCATGTAATCCAGCGCATGCTGCACCTCGTGGGTTAATTCTACGAGGTCTTCACCCAACAAAGTTACGTGGCCAATCTTTCGACCTGGGCGGACATCCTTCTTGTAATGATGGAAGTTAAGCGCAGGCGTGCGTGCCATTAAATGCAAATAGGGGCGGTACATATCTGTCTTTTCTCCACCTAAGACATTGCCCATAACGGCAATAGGAGCGGTCATCGAAGGATCTCCTAGTGGAAGATCGAGTACTGCGCGGAGATGTTGTTCGAACTGACTTGTATGCGAACCTTCAATCGTCCAGTGACCTGAGTTATGAGGGCGCATCGCTAACTCATTTACAAAAAGCTGGTCTCCTTTTACAAACATCTCAACCGCCATCACGCCAACCACTGCAACTTCTGCTGCAATAACCAGCGCAAGCTTTTGAGCCTTCTCACTTAGTGCGACCGTAAGTTCTGGTGCAGGTGAAATTGTCATCACACAGATTCCATCTTTTTGCACAGTCTGGGTTGGAGCCCAGGTAGTTGCTTGTCCGTGCGGAGATCGTGCGACCATCACTGCAATTTCGAAATCAAAATCAATTAACTCTTCTACAAGCAGCTTTCCTGTCTGTTTCAGTAGATCGGCAAGCTCTGATTGCGAATTAACTTTCCACACACCTCGTCCGTCATATCCCCCTGAAATCGTCTTTGCAATGACTGGATACTCTGAGATATCACTTGCATTAGAAATGATCTGAAACTTTGGGGCAGGAAAGTTGCTTAACTTTTCGCGCATCGCTGCTTTGTCCTGTGAATATAAAAATGATGCAGAAGATGGGCGTACGACAACGCCTTCTGCTTCAAGGGTTTTAATGATGCTCAGCGGGATTAATTCATGTTCAAAAGTCACTACATCACACTTGCCTGCAAAGGCCCGCACTGTTTTGAGATCTGTGTAATCACCAACAATGTGATTAGTTATCTGAGCTCCAGAGTCATTGCTATCTGATGCTAACAAAAGTAGATCTACACCCAAGGCGGTTGCAGGAGCAATACTCATTCGAGCAAGTTGGCCAGCGCCGATAACTCCGACTGTAGGAAAGGCTTTGCTCACTGACTTATCGTAGATGAATTACATCGGCTGATTGAACATGAGTTCCATCATCTAAGACCAAGGCGCCTGTATCAGAAATCGATTCGGCGGTAGCCACATGAGATTTTCCACCTGGATACTCGACTCGAACCTCATTACCCAAGGTCGCACTCATGTGTAGATACAGCGGTTGAACCTCATCTATGCCTTGATCCCACTGCAGAAAATGCTCTTCAAACTCTTCAAGAATTTCACAAAGAAGTTGGTTGCGAGTTAGATCGACTCCACCTTCAAGAAGTAAAGAAGTAGCGGTATCAACCGGGAGTTCACTCTCTTCCATACCGACGTTCACGCCAATTCCAACTACTACTCCATCACCGACAACTTCAGCGATTAATCCTGAAACTTTTTTGCTATTAATCAAAATATCGTTCGGCCATTTAATTTTCGCATTAAATGCATGAAGCGTTTTTGCAACGCTGTAACCGGCGATAAGAGGAATCCATCCCCAATCATCACGATTTCTTTTTGGTGTGATGTAAAAGGAAAAAAGTAATGCGCTTCCTTTAGCAGCTTCAAAACTTCTATCTAGCCGTCCACGTCCTGCGCTTTGGAACTCTGCAACTATTACATCTCCAACTTGTGCATTTCCTTCACGCACTTTCTGAACAAGATCACCTTGAGTCGTACTCGTGAGTTCAACCACGCTTACTCGCCAGTACTGCGTAATTAATCTATTGATCTCGACCTGATCAAGCGATGCTCTTAACAATTCTCTGCCCACGACTAGTACCGTACGCGTATGAGCCGTGATCTGCATACAACTGCCGGAAAAATTGAAGACCTTCGTGATCGTGTCGAGGAAGCCATTCATGCTGGCTCCGAACGCGCCGTTGAGAAACAACATGCCAAGGGCAAGAAGACCGCTCGAGAGCGTATTGAGATGCTGGTAGATCCAGACTCCTTTACCGAAATCGATGAGTTCGCTCGTCACCGTTCAACTCAATTTGGCATGGAAAAGAATCGTCCTTACGGGGACGGTGTTGTTATCGGAACAGCAACTGTTGATGGTCGACCAATTGCTTTGTACTCTCAAGATTTCACAGTTATGGGTGGATCACTTGGCGAGGTACATGCTGACAAAATCGTGAAGATCGCTGAGTTTGCTTTGAAATCAGGTATCCCGCTGATCGGAATTAATGATTCAGGTGGAGCGCGTATTCAAGAGGGCGTTGCATCTCTTAATGGCTACGGAAAGATCTTCCGTCTAAACACCCGTTCTTCAGGTGTAATCCCGCAAATTTCTTTGATCCTTGGACCATGTGCCGGTGGATCTGCATACTCACCAGCACTTACCGACTTCACAGTCATGGTTAACGAAACTTCTCACATGTTTATTACCGGTCCAGATGTCATTAAGACAGTAACTGGTGAAGAAGTCGGAATGGAAGAGCTCGGTGGAGCTCGTACACACAACACCAAAACTGGTAACTCACATTACTTGGCTGAGAATGAAGATGATGCGATCGATTATGTAAAGGCACTTCTCTCATATCTTCCCTCTAACAATATGGATGCAACTCCACACCTGCCTCCAACAGAAACTTTAGAAAAGAAGGCATCAGATATCGCGCTTGATACTCTGATTCCAGATAGCCCAAATCAGCCATACGACATGAAGGTTTTAATTCAGGCTTTAGTTGACGAAGGCGAATTCCTTGAAGTTCATGCTCTTTATGCACCTAATATCGTCGTGGGCTTTGCGCGCATCGAAGGCGAATCAATTGGAATCATTGCAAACCAGCCAAATCAATTAGCTGGAACACTTGATATTAACTCAAGCGAAAAAGCAGCACGATTCTTGCGTTTCTGCGATGCATTCAATATTCCTATCTTGACCCTAGTAGATGTTCCAGGATTCTTACCTGGTACAGAACAAGAGTGGGATGGAATTATTCGTCGTGGCGCAAAGCTTCTTTATGCGTACGCAGAAGCCTCGGTCCCACTAGTAACACTTATTACTCGCAAAGCGTATGGCGGTGCATTCATCGTTATGGGCTCTAAGTATCTTGGAAGCGACATCAACTTTGCCTGGCCAAGTGCTGAAATCGCCGTTATGGGTGCACAAGGTGCGGTCAATATCTTGTATCGCAAAGAGTTAAGTGATGCAAAAGATCCAGAAAGCAAGCGCGCTGAACTTGTAAATGATTACAACGAGTCTTTAGCTAATCCTTACTTGGCAGCTGAGCGCGGAACAATCGATACTGTGATCGAACCTAGCCAATCACGTGCTTACATCACTAAAGCATTTAGAACTTTAAAAACTAAGCGAGATGTTCTTCCAGCTCGTAAGCACGGAAACATGCCGCTGTAATGAAGTTTGAAATTACTAAGGGCGTGCCGACTCCAGAAGAGTTAGCGGCAATTCATGCTGCTATGGCACAGCACAAGCGCGAAGAGTTAAAGCCTGTGATTCGTCGAAGTGTGTATGGCCTGCCCCAACTTCGTCAGCCACTTCCCCATCAAATTACATTTGGTGCGAGAAGGTTTGGGTAACAATGCCAACAATTGTTCTTGCTTCACAATCCACTAGCCGTCGTCGCTTATTGGAGTCTGCTGGAATAAAGCCAACGATCATCGTCAGCAATGTTGATGAAGAGACAGACTTTTTTAATGCAATGACACCCGCAGACATGGTTATTGCCCTTGCTATCACAAAGGCGCATACGGTTCGCGAACAGATCGACTTTCCTGCAATCATCATTGGCTGCGACTCAACCTTCGAATTTGATGGAGCTTCACTTGGAAAGCCGGGAACTCCAGATATTGCTACTGAGCGCGCTAAGCGCGTACGAGGAAATTCTGGTCTTCTACACACAGGCCACTGTATTATTGACACCGTTAAAGATATTGAAATCTCTGATCGCGTAACTACCCGGGTCACCTTTGATCACATGACTGATGAAGAAATTGCCGATTACGTCGCTACCGAAGAACCACTTCACGTTGCTGGCGGGTTCACATTGGATGGATTTAGTTCCCCATTCATTCCTTCTATTGAAGGCGATTACACAAATGTGGTTGGAATATCTATGCCTTTCGTTCGCAAAGCATTTGCCCAACTTGGATATACATGGCCAGAAGTAAAGGTGATGAAATGAAGCGCGTACTAATCGCTAATCGTGGAGAAATTGCACTTCGCGTAATTCGTGCTTGCAAGGACCACGGTATTGAAAGCGTTGCTGTGTACTCAGATGAAGATCGCACCTCGCTTCACGCACAAATGGCAGATGCTGCATATTCTTTGCATGGCACTACTGCAACCCAAACATATTTAGATATTGAAAAGTTAATTGCAGTTGCAAAAGAATCTGGCGCAGATGCAGTTCACCCTGGATATGGATTCTTATCTGAGAACGCTAACTTTGCTCAAGCAGTTATCGATGCAGGTTTAACATGGATCGGACCTCCACCTGAAGCAATTCGAGCATTAGGTGACAAGGTTTCTGCACGAAAGATTGCAGCAAAAGCGGGTGCTCCATTAGTTGCTGGTACAAAAGATCCAGTTGCCGGACATGAAGAGGTAACCGCTTTTGCAAAAGAGCATGGATTGCCAGTCGCCATCAAAGCAGCCCATGGCGGTGGCGGACGTGGACTTAAAGTCGCGCGCACTATGGAAGAGATTCCCGAACTCTTTGCATCAGCGGTTCGTGAAGCAATTTCAGGTTTTGGTCGTGGCGAATGCTTCGTCGAGCGCTATTTAGATAAGCCCCGACATGTTGAAACTCAGGTTTTAGTTGATAAGCATGGCCATGCAGTTGTTGTTAGTACTCGCGATTGTTCATTACAGCGTCGCCACCAAAAGTTAGTTGAAGAAGCGCCTGCACCATTCTTAACGCAAGCGCAAAACGATGAGCTGTATCGATCAAGTAAAGCGATCATGAAGGAAGCTGGATATATCGGAGCCGGAACTTGCGAGTTCCTCATTGGCCTTGATGGAACTATCTCTTTCCTCGAAGTTAATACCCGCTTGCAGGTTGAGCACCCTGTCAGCGAGGAGGTAACTGGTCTTGATCTAGTTCGCGAGCAGTTCAGAATCGCAGATGGTGAAGCGCTTGGATTCGATGATCCAGTCGTTCGCGGTCACTCAATTGAATTCCGTATCAACGGTGAAGATCCAGGTCGTTCATTCTTACCAGCACCAGGACGCATCACAGAATGGGAAATTCCAACAGGTCCCGGCGTGCGCGTAGATGCAGGTTTTAAGGGTGGAGACACAATTGGCGGAAACTTTGATTCGCTTCTTGCAAAATTAATTGTTACTGGTGCAACACGTGAACAAGCTATTGAACGTGCGCGTCGCGCATTATCTGAGTTTGTTGTCGGTGGATTAGCTACCGCACTTCCATTCCATCGTGCAATCCTTGAAGATCCTGCATACACAAAAGATTTCAAGGTATACACAAGTTACATCGAAAACGAATTTAAGAACGATATTCCCGCCTTTGCAATAACTGAACCACCACTAGAAACCCACATGGCACCAGAGCATCTTGTAACTGAAGTCAATGGAAAGCGTTTCGAGATCTTGGTACATGCGCCAAAGCCAGTTGTTAAGCGCCACCGCGCAAAGCAAACAATGGCAGGTGGTTCAAGCGGAGCTGGATTAGTGAGCCCTATGCAAGGAACAGTTGTAAAGATCGCAGTTGAAGAAGGTGCTTCTGTCGAAGTTGGCGATCTCATCATTGTTCTTGAAGCCATGAAGATGGAGCAGCCACTAACTGCTCACAAAGCTGGCGTTATCTCTAATTTAACCGCAGTAATTGGGGCCACTGTCTCTAGTGGAACCAATCTCTGTGACATTATCGATGCGTAAGTAGAGTTTTCGAGACTTTTCAAGGAGTTGTTCCGAAGTTACTCTTGGAGCATGGACCAAACATTAATTGCTGAAGTTGAGGCGTGGATCGCAGATGATCCAGACCCTGTAACAGCTGCGCAATTGCGTCAATGGCTCGATACAAATAACGAAGCTGAACTTCGCGCATCATTTAATGGTTTCCTCCAATTTGGCACAGCAGGTTTACGTGGACCAATTCGTCCAGGTCCATCAGGAATGAATCGTGCAGTTGTAGGTCGTGCAGCAACTGGAATCGTCGCTTACATGAAAGAGCGCAATCTAACTTCTGTTGTTATTGGCCGTGATGCTCGATATGGCTCAGAGGATTACACCTTTGAAACCGCTGAAATCATGAGTGGTGCCGGCATGACGGTTTATGTATTGCCTCGCCCTCTTCCAACTCCAGTATTGGCATTTGCAACAAATGAATTGGCCTGCGATGTGGGAATTATGGTGACCGCAAGTCACAACCCGCCGCAAGATAATGGTTACAAGGTCTACCTGGGCGGAACGGTAGATGGAATTGAATACCGAGGATCACAAATTGTTTCGCCAACCGATGTGTCGATTGCAGAAAAAATTGATGCAATTACTTCGTTGAAGGTTCAGCCTCGTGGCAAAGAGTGGACGGTTCTGGGCGAAGAGCTAATTGAGAAGTACATAAGTCGCACCGCATCACTTGCTACCAATCCCGGCAATCTGCGAATTGTTTACACTGCGATGCATGGTGTCGGTACTGAAACGATTCAACGAGTTTTCCATAAAGCTGGTTTTCAATCTCCAATCTTGGTTGATGCGCAAGCTGCTCCAGATCCTGATTTTCCAACGGTTGCATTTCCAAACCCTGAAGAGCCAGGTGCGATTGATCTCGCGCTAGAAACAGCAAAAAGTTTTGATGCTCATTTAGTAATTGCCAACGACCCTGATGCAGATCGTTGTGCCGCAGCGGTAAATGACCCAGCTACAGGCTGGAGAATGCTTCGTGGAGATGAATTAGGTGCGATTTTCGGTGAATCTATCGCTCGAAAGAGTAGTTCTGGAATCTTTGCCAACTCCATTGTTTCATCCTCAATCTTGAAGAAGATCGCTACTCATTACAACCTTGAATTTAAAGAAACTCTTACTGGATTCAAATGGCTGGCAAAGATCAAGGGCCTGACATTTGGATATGAAGAAGCACTTGGTTACGCAGTTGATGCGGTTACCGTCAATGATAAAGATGGAATATCTGCAGCGATTACATTGGCACAGATTGCAACCGATCTTGCAGAAGAAGGAAAGACAGTGCTCGATCTGCTTGATGAGGTATGGGCTCGCCATGGATTCCATGCAACTGAACAAATTTCAATTCGCTTAAGTGATCTATCTAAGGTGGGAGTAATCCTTGGGGGCTTGCGAAACAATCCACCAAAGGAAATTGCAGGACGTGCCGTAACTTCAATCGATGATCTTGCAGCTCCTACAGATGGCTTGCCTCCCACAGATGGATTGCGAATCTGGCTAACTGGTGGAGTTCGAATCATCATCCGCCCAAGCGGTACTGAAGCAAAGATGAAGTGTTACATTGAGGCGATCGAAAAGGATACAAAGGCAGCACAGGTTGTTTTAGATCAACTACGTCCACCGCTAAAGGAATTGTTATCGTGAGTTTCTATGGTTTAGTCGATGGCACTGAAGCCTCGCTAAAGAGTTACCTGAATAATCTTTCAGGTGTGGATCAAGTTGGTGCAGAAGCGCGCGCTGCGATGCTTGCAACTAGAAGCATTAAAACCACTTCAAAGCGCTGGGCTATCGACACCGCAATCACAATGGTCGATCTCACTACCCTTGAAGGCGCAGATACTCCTGGCAAAGTAAAAGCACTCTGCACAAAAGCGGTTCGTCCAGATCCAACAGATCCCACAGTTCCAAGCGTTGGAGCTGTCTGCGTTTACAACGATATGGTCGAAATTGCCCGTAAACACCTTGATTTAGTGGGTGGCGAGCACGTTCCAGTGGCGGCGGTTTCAACTGCATTTCCATCCGGTCGTGCATCGATGGCGGTCAAGATTCAAGATACGCAAGATGCAATCAATGCCGGTGCTGCAGAAATCGACATGGTTATTGATCGCGGCGCTTTTCTAGCTGGCCGATACATCGATGTGTTTAATGAGATTGTTCAGATCCGCGAAGTGTGTGGCGATAAGGCTCACTTAAAAGTTATCTTTGAAACCGGCGAATTAGTCACATATGACAATGTTCGTAAAGCATCTTTTCTAGCAATGGCAGCAGGTGCCGACTTCATCAAAACTTCAACTGGAAAGGTTGCACCCGCTGCAACTCCCCCAGTTGTTCTTGTCATGCTTGAAGCGGTTCGTGATTTCTACGAGATGACACAAACTCGCATCGGTGTAAAGCCTGCAGGTGGCATCCGAAATACAAAGGATGCTATCAAGCAATTAGTTTTGGTCAACGAAACCGTTGGTCCTGATTGGCTCAATCCTAAGTTATTTAGAATTGGAGCAAGTGCTTTGCTCAATGATCTATTAATGCAACGCATGAAGATGGATGAAGGTTATTACTCAAGCCCGCAATATGTAACGATGGATTAATGGAGACGACTATGACCTTTGAATACGCCCCAGCGCCAGAATCACGCGCAGTTGTTTCTATCAAAGCTAAGTACGGTCACTTCATCGGTGGAAAGTTTGTTGCAGGTAGCAAGCACTTCCCTACTATCAATCCCGCAACTGAAGAGGTTTTAAGTCAGGTAGCACTTGCCGGAAAGGCCGAAGTTGATGCTGCTGTAAAGGCAGCGCGAAAGGCATATACGACTACATGGTCAAAGATGTCAGGCAAAGAACGCGGAAAGTACCTGTATCGCATCGCTCGAATCATGCAGGAGCGAGCACGCGAATTTGCAGTGCTAGAGACTCTCGATAACGGTAAGCCCATCCGCGAATCGCGTGATACTGATATTCCATTGGCAGCAGCACACTTTTTCTATCACGCAGGGTGGGCTGACAAGCTTGAATACGCAGGTCTTGGTACATCACCAAAGCCACTTGGCGTTGCTGGACAGATTATTCCGTGGAACTTTCCACTATTGATGCTGGCATGGAAGGTTGCTCCCGCACTTGCTGCCGGAAACACCGTTGTTTTAAAGCCCGCAGAATCAACACCATTGACCGCTTTGTTATTTGCTGAAGTGTGCCAACAGGCTGAACTTCCCGCAGGTGTTGTCAATATTCTTACTGGCGATGGTTCAACTGGAGCATTAATTGTTAACCACCCTGGAATCGACAAGATTGCTTTCACGGGATCAACAGAGGTCGGAAAGATTATTGCCCGCGCAGTTGCACCAACTAACAAGAGTGTCACACTGGAACTCGGTGGCAAAGCGGCAAATATTGTTTTCGATGATGCACCAATCGATGAGACTGTCGAAGGTATCGTTAATGGAATCTTCTTCAACCAAGGTCATGTGTGCTGTGCAGGTTCACGACTTCTGCTGCAAGAAAGCGTTGCTGATGAGGTTTTGCACAAGCTAAAGAACCGAATGGAAAAGATTCGTGTTGGCGATCCTATGGATAAGAACACCGATGTTGGCGCGATTAACAGCAAAGAACAACTCGCAAAGATTGTTGAACTCGCGGCAACTGGAGATTCTGAGGGTGCTGAACGATGGAGCCCTGCTTGCAAACTGCCAACAAAGGGATTCTGGTTTGCGCCAACAATCTTTACCGGCGTAACTCAAGCCCATCGCATCGCACGCGAAGAGATCTTCGGGCCAGTGCTATCTGTTCTTACCTTTAGAACTCCTCAAGAAGCGATAGAAAAGGCAAATAACACCCCATTTGGCTTATCAGCGGGCATCTGGAGCGAGAAGGGATCGCGCACATTGTGGGCATCTCAACAGCTTCGTGCAGGTGTTATCTGGGCTAATACATTTAATAAGTTTGATCCAACATCACCATTTGGTGGATATAAGGAATCGGGGTGGGGTCGTGAAGGCGGTCGCCACGGCCTGTCCGCATACTTGAAGGGAGTCAGCCATGAGTAATCGCATCGATGTGAAGAAGACTTACAAGTTGTACATCAATGGCGCATTCCCTCGCACAGAATCTGGTCGCACATACGAGATCAAGAATGCCAAGGGTGTCTTTATTGCAAACCCTTGTCTTGCGTCCCGTAAAGATTTACGTGATGCGGTCGTTGCAGCACGTGCCGCACATGCTGGCTGGAACAAAGCAACTGCATATAACCGCGGACAAATCCTGTATCGAATTGCAGAAATGCTCGAAGGCCGTCGTGCTCAATTTGTCGATGAGATCATGAGCGTTACCGGCGCAACAAAGGTAAAGGCAGAAAAGGAAGTAACTGATTCAGTTGATCGCCTTGTTTGGTATGCAGGCTGGACAGACAAGATTGCATCATTAGCTGGATCAACAAATCCTGTTGCTGGACCTTTTTACAACTTTACGATCCCAGAAAGTATTGGAGTCGTTGCCGCGATCGCACCAGAAACTCCATCGCTGCTGGGCTTGATTGATGTAGTTGCTCCAATCATCACCTCTGGAAATACAGTTGTTGTTCTTGCAAGTACTAAAGCACCATTGTCAGCGATGACTTTTGCTGAAGTACTAGCGACCAGCGATCTACCCGCCGGAGTTATTAATATTTTGACAGGTAAAAAGGATGAGATCGCACCATGGATGGCATCTCATATGGATATTGATGCAATGGATATTTCTGGTCTGCCTGCAAAGCAGCATGCAGATATTAAGGTTGCTGGTGCTGAAAACCTAAAGCGAATCTACTCATTCAAATCTGTAGATCCAGGTCGCATCATTGCCTTTATGGAAGCTAAAACTGTTTGGCATCCAATAGGCCTCTAAACCCTTAAGAATTAACGGTTTTTAGCCACAATTTCACGACCGCATCAACATCTAGATCCAGGGCTACGCGAACCTTCGCTGAATCCTCAAGATCAAGTGGCTCTAATTGCTTAAGCCATGCATCACGACGATCAACGATTGTCTGACCACGTGCCGGTCCTGAAGATGTATCAACTACAACATCAAACATTTCAGTTGTAAAAAGTTCTGGCTGGATAGCAAAAGCAACTGCGCCGTAATCTCCTAATGAAATCGGATCGGTACGTACTTGTTCCATAAAGCCAAGTGCTAGCGAGCCAGCGAAAATAGATGCTGGCTTATCTGACTTACTCATGGCTGTTGCTTCCTCTCGACCAACAGTTGGACGCATAAATACATCTAGACCATACATTGAAATTGGCACACCGCTTTGGAAAACAATTGCAGCAGCTTCGGGGTCATGCCAGACATTAAATTCAGCGGCAGCGGTTGCATTTCCTGCAGATGCTGAACCACCCATCAACACGATTCGGTGAATCTTTTTTGCTGTTTCTGGGAAGGCGCGCAAGAAAAGAGCAATGTTTGTTAATGGTGCGACTGGAATAATTGTTACCGGCTCTGTTGACTCTTCAATTAAATCACGCAGAAGTTCTACGGCAGAACGTGGATCAACCTTTCGATGAGAAGGAGCGATTCCAAGATCGCACATTCCATCTTTGCCATGGACATATTCGGCATATTGGCTCTTGCCCAATAATGGGCGAACAGCTCCACGCGCTACAGGAATTTCCCCTGCGCCGGCTGCATCCAAAACTTTGAATGTATTGGCAACTACTTGATCGACATTGGTATTGCCATCCACACAAGTGATGCCAAGCAGGTTGATATCTGGGTGCATCGCAGCAAACAGAACAGCAAATGCATCATCTACGCCGGTATCTACATCCATAATGATTGAAGTTTTGGTCATAACGACTAGCCTAGCGTTATGAGACCAGCAGTAGTAGCCGTAGTTGGCAGTGCAATGATGGATTTAACCGCTTATGCCGATGTCCTTCCTGAGGCTGGCCAAACCCTAGCGGGGCAGCTTTTTACAACAGGATTTGGTGGCAAAGGCGCAAACCAAGCTGTGATGGCAGCCCATTGTGGCGCAGAAGTTCACTTCATCGGAAAGCTTGGTAAGGATGTATTCGGAACAGCGATCGCTGATAACTTTGTAAAGGTTGGTATTCATTCACAGTACGTAGATCGAAGCGATACTCCAAATGGCGTAGCCCATATTTGGGTTGATGGTCATGGTGAAAACCGCATCATCATCATTCCTGGAGCAAATCACGAGATTGAGATCTCTCGCGCTGTAGAAGCAATTAATGCAATTGCAGATCTTCAGATGGTAGTCGCGCAATGCGAAATTAAGCAGGAGGTAACAACGGCAGCATTCAAAGCAGCCAAGGCTCGTGGATGTACAACAATTTTAAATCCTGCGCCATATCAACAACTTTCAGCAGAACTTTTAGAGCTTACTGATTGGTTGATTCCTAATGAAACCGAATTCCGCGAACTCCATGGAGCTTTGCCAAGTAATGACGAGATCTTGAAAAGCTTTAGACCTGGGAAGAGTTCAATCGTCACACTTGGTAGCGAAGGTGCGGTTTACATCAGCCCGCAAGGCGAACTCCATCGCGTAAGTGCACCAAAGGTAACTGCCGTTGATACAACGGGTGCAGGTGATTCCTTTGTTGGCAGTTTTGCTTACTCACTAGCAAGTGGAAAAGATCCAATTGAAGCAATGGGCTTTGGAATTAAGGTTGCATCCCTAAGCGTTACTCGCAAAGGCGCACAATCTTCATACCCTGATCAAGCAGAGATTGCGACGCTTTCATAACCTCGTAGTACAAAGGTTGGTCGACGAACAGCATCTCCTGCTAGCTGCATATCTGGGAATCTCTCCCAAAGCGCAGGTAATGACACACTCATTTCCAGTCGAGCAAGCGGTGCACCCAAACAGAAGTGAATACCTGCGCCAAAACCAATATGAGGGTTTGGATCACGGGTTAAATCCATCGTTTCAGGGGTAGAAAACACTGTTTCATCATGGTTTGCAGAGCCAATTAATGCCGCGATCTTTTGGCCTTCCTTGATCGCTACTCCCCCAAGTTCGGTATCAGCAGTTGCTGTTCGCTCAAACAGGTGAAGCGGTGCATCAAAACGCATGAACTCTTCTAACGCAGTATCTGTAACACCGCGTGGGTTTTCGCGCAATAACTTCACTTGATCTGGACGTTGCAATGCGGCAACCATTCCATTTCCAAATGCATTCACACTTGCTTCATGTCCAGCATTTAGCAAAAGTACACAGGTGGCAACCAGCTCGTGCATGTTTAGCTTTTCGCCATTTTCTTCAACACTTGCTAGATCTGAAATTAAATCTTGACCTGGATTCTTCTTACGCGCTTCTGCCAAGTCACGAACATAATCTGCAAACTCTCGTGCTGCTTGCTTGGCCTCATTTTGATATTGAACACTTGGGCTTACTTCGTACATCTTTACAATCGCTTGGGACCATGGGCGAAGAAGATGTTCTTCAGATTCTGGGAAACCCAGCAAGTCAGCAATAATCTTTACCGGCAAAGGCTCTGCGTAATCTGCGATTAGATCGAAGTTCTCTCCGGATTTAACTTTTACATCAATTGCATCTAGTAATTGATCGGTGATGCGGCCAACTGCAGGACGCATACCTTCGATCTTTTGACGATTAAATGCCTTGGCAACTAAAGAGCGTAAACGGGTGTGCTTTGGAGGTTCGCTATCCAAGATCGAATCTGCGTGCAGCCAATTGAAAATCTCCCACTCAAAATCTGGGCTTTTTTCCTTGAAAATTCTGCCTAATGACTTATTGCGAAATACATCATTTGCATCACTGTGGCGTGCAGCAAGAAACATCTGCAAACCTTCATGCCACACTGGCTCCCCTGCTGCACGTAACTCTTTAAGTGCAGGGTATGGATTTTCGACAAACGCTAGATCGTTGAAATCAATCATGAAGCTGATGACACCTTTGCATAACCTGGCTTAATGACCTGCTCGATGATCTTTAAACGCTCTGGATAAGGGATAAAAGCGCTCTTCATAGCGTTAATAGTGACTCTTTGAAGCTCCGTAAAGCTCCAATTAAATGCTTTTACCGCCTCTTCCATTTCGAAGGACAGGGAAGTTTGGCTCATCAATCGATTATCAGTATTAAGAGTTACTCGAAAACGTAACTTCTCTAATGCACCAATTGGATGCTCTGCATAACTTGCGGCTGCTCCTGTTTGAATATTTGAGGTTGGGCACAGCTCAAGTGGAATCCGACGATCACGAACATAAGATGCAAGTCGGCCTAACTTTGGTTCAGGGCCAGAAAAATCGATGTCATCGATAATTCGTACGCCATGACCTAAGCGCTCGGCTCCGCAGAGTTGGATCGCTTCCCAGATTGACGGGAGTCCATACGCTTCACCAGCATGGATAGTAAAATGGGCATCTTCTTTACGAAGATAATCAAAAGTATCTTTTTGATCAGACGGCGGGAAACCATCTTCAGGGCCAGCAATATCAAAACCAACAACTCCCTTGTCTCGGTACTTAACTACAAGTTCAGCAACTTCTTGTGACTTTTTATTTTGACGCATTCCACACAGTAGCGAGCGCACCACAATTGGGTGTCCTTCAGCTGCTGCCTCTTTCATTCCAATTTCATAGCCTTCGATAGTTGCTTCAACTACATCTGCCATTGATAAACCTTGTTCGGTAAATAATTCTGGAGCTCCACGAACTTCGGCGTAAACAACTCCATCGCGAGCAAGATCAAGAGCGCATTCTCGGGCAACTCGAATAATGTCCTCGCGGCGTTGCATGACTGCAATAGTGTGAGAAAAAGTTTCTAGATAACGGACTAGCGATCCTGAATCACATGCTTCGCGAAACCATGTAGCTAATTCAGTTGCATCCTGTGTTGGAAGGGCTGTGTAGCCAATCTCTTGCGCGATATCGATAATTGTTTGAGGGCGAAGTCCTCCATCTAGGTGATCATGCAACATCACCTTTGGAACAACTTTGATCTGATCCTTTGTAGGAATACTCGTCATCGACATTTGCTGTGCCCCTTAATCGGTAATTCGCTCTAGAACTAATGGCAGGCGGTCGATTCCTCCTGCAGGCACCTCACCGATAGTCACAGAGCCCTCTAGCGACTCCAAAGCCCGTGTAAAGGCGGCTGGAGTGTCTGTGTGGAGCGTGTACAGCGGTGCTCCCGCACTCACTATCTCTCCTGGCTTGGCATGGATCTCGATACCAGCCCCCGCCTGAACAGCCTCGCCCTGACGAGAACGGCCAGCACCTAAACGCCAGGCGGCCATTCCAACCTTCATGGCATCCATTGAAAGAATCGTTCCACTGCTCTGCGCAGTTACAACTGTATTTTCCTTTGCAATCGGAAGCTTTGCATCTGGATCTCCACCTTGCAGAGAAATCATCTGACGCCAGACATCCATTGCTTTTCCATTTTTCAGCGCTTCCGCAGGATCTGCATCCTTAATTCCAACAAGCTCTAACATTTCGCGAGCAAGTAGAACCGTTAACTCGACGATATCTGATGGGCCACCACCGGCAAGAACTTCTACCGATTCGCGAACTTCAAGCGCATTTCCTGCAGTTAAACCAAGTGGAACATCCATCGCGGTAACTAATGCAACAGTGTTAACTCCTGCACGTTTTCCAAGTCCAACCATTACATGTGCAAGCTCTTTTGCTTTTTCAGGATCGCTCATAAATGCGCCAGCACCAGTTTTTACATCAAGGACAAGAGCGCTTGTTCCTTCCGCAATCTTCTTGCTCATGATTGATGATGCAATTAGTGGAATCGCTTCAACAGTTGCTGTTACATCTCGAAGTGCGTATAGCTTTTTATCCGCCGGAGCTAAACCAGCACCTGCTGCACAAATAACTGCTCCGCAATCTTGTAGAACTTTTAGCATCTCGTCATTAGAAAGTGATGCACGCCAACCAGGAATAGATTCCAACTTATCTAATGTGCCACCAGTGTGACCAAGTCCGCGACCTGATAATTGTGGAATAGCCGCACCACATGCAGCAACTAAAGGCGCTAAAGGCAAAGTAATCTTGTCGCCAACTCCACCAGTTGAATGTTTATCAACTGTTGGTCGTGTTAGCGCAGACCAATTCATGCGCTCACCACTTTTAATCATCGCATCAGTCCAGCGAGAGATTTCGCGGTTTTCCATACCGTTAAGCAAAATCGCCATCAGCAACGCAGACATTTGCTCATCAGCCACTGCTCCGCGTGTGTAGGCATCAATAACCCAGTCGATCTGTGGATCTGTTAACTCATGGTGATCGCGCTTTGCAGCAATTACCTCTGCCGCAGAAAATGCCTCGAACTGAGTCATTTATCGCTCGTTGCGATCAAGATCATCTGGTCCAAATGCCCAAGGCAACATGGCAGACATCTTTTGAGGACCATCATCTGTCATCAGTAATGCTTCAGGTCCACCGTGTTCAAACAACAGTTGGCGACAACGACCGCATGGTGCCAAGTAATTTCCTTGACCATCAACGCAGACGATCGCAACTAAGCGGCCTCCGCCTGTTGAACAGAGATTTGAAACTAAACCGCATTCAGCACATAGTCCAACACCGTAACTCGCGTTTTCAACATTGCACCCAGTAACGATGCGACCATCATTTACTAATGCAGCAACTCCTACCGGAAACTTTGAATATGGCGCATATGCCATCTTCATCGCACCAATTGCGGATTGATGAATTGATTCCCAATTAATCGTTGTCATCGAAGCCCACCGCGGCGGTAAGGCATTCCATCTGCCGCTGGCATTCGCAGACGTTGCGATGCAAGTGACATAACCAGAAGTGTCGCAATGTATGGAGTCATGGAAACAAGCTGTCCTGGCAATTCATCAACTGCAAAGTAGAACCACAGCAATCCAGATCCCATTACAAAGCTAATTGCAGCGCTGAGCTTCTTGCCCTTTTTGATATCGCGGTAAACCAAATACGCCAATATCGCAACGATCAAGAGAATCAAGGCATGAATTGCTTGTGAATCACGAAGTTGCAATGCGTCGGCAAAACCAAAAAGTGCAGCTCCCGCAAGAACTCCGCCTGGACGGTAATTACCAAATAGCAACGCTGCCAGACCAATGTAACCACGGCCTGCAACTTGGTTTTCTTGGTAGTGATTTGCAGCAACGATCGCTAAGAAACCTCCGCCAAGACCTGCAAGACCACCTGAAATTAGTACACCTGCATACTTCATAGCGTAAACATTTACACCTAAAGATTCAGCAGCGATCGGTGCTTCTCCGGCACTGCGAAGTCGCAATCCAAATGATGTCTTCCATAAAACAAAGAATGACAATGGAACAAAGATCATCGCAACTAAAGTTACATATGAAAGATTTCCAGTAATTCCACGAATAATTCCAACAAGGTCAGAGATAAAGAACCAGTGCTTTTCAGCGATTGGAGTCAAGATATCCGGGCTCTGCCAGCCAAAGAAGTGTCCACCTGAAAGTACAGGCAAGCCATTCAATGGGATCTCCTTGATATCTGGAGATTGTGATGGACCAGGCCATGAGCCACCTTGATACAAGATTGTTGAAAGGTAGCGAACTAAACCTGCAGCCATGATGTTGATGGCAACACCAGAAACAACATGGTCTACTCCAAATGAAATTGTTGCAACTGCATGTAGCAACGCTCCAACTACGCCAAAAACAATCGCACCAAGTAATCCAAGCCATGGACCGTGCTGTGAACCGATAAATCCACCAGCCCATGCGCCAAGAATCATCATTCCCTCAAGGCCAATATTTACAACACCTGCGCGCTCTGAGAACAAACCGCCCAGTCCTGCAAGAACAATAGGAACTGAAAGAAGCAAAGCTGCAGATGCAGTTCCAACGCTAGTTAAATCGTTAGCGCCTGTAATTAAACGAATGATTGAGAGCAACAAAAGTAGGTATGTTGCATTGAGCAGAAGCTTTGTGCCTTTGTTCTTCATGCTGATACCGCCTTTGCAAGCTCTTTACTTTGAAGGGTCAATTTGAAACGACGCACCACTTCGTAAGCGATCACAGAGCTCAGCAAAATCGAGCCTTGCATGATCACATAAGTTTCGGGAGCGATATCGATCAGTTCTAGTGCGCGTGAGCTCACTTCAAGGAATCCAAATAGCAATGCGCTAATGGCCATTCCCCCAGCAGAGTTTCTACCTAACAATGCAACCGCAATTGCTGAGAAGCCAATACCTGATCGGAATCCCATGTTGTACGCATGTGTCTCACCAAGTACCGCTGGCAAACCCGACAGTCCTGCTATTGCACCTGAAATTACCAGTGCTACAACAGTCATCTTCTTTGAGTTAACTCCACTTACACGTGCAGCAATTGGATTAGCTCCAGATGCGCGAAGTTCAAAACCAAAGCGGGTGCGATTAACAACAAACCAGAATATAAATCCAAGTGCGATTGCAATTACAAGCATTCCATTGACGCTAGCGCCTTGAATTTCTGGCATTCCAAGCTTCGTAAGAAGTGGCACTAAATCAGGGAACCAAGCAGATGTAGGAAGTTCCTTAGTGGTCATGTTGTTTGAACCTTCAGTAATGACCGCAAAGTACTTTGCGAATAGGAATGAGGTCATTCCGACTGCAAGGCTGTTCAACATAATTGTAGAAATAACCTCGTTAACACCGCGCTTTACCTTTAAATATGCGGCGATTGAAGCCCAAATTCCACCAACAGTCATCGCAACGACAAATACAGCAAGTACATGAAGTACTGGCGGCAATGTAAACATTGCACCGATGTAAGCGGCAAACAGTGCGCCTAAACGAAGCTGCCCTTCAACACCAATGTTAAAGAGACCAGCGCGGAAGGTAACTGCGATTGCGATTGCTGCGATGTAGTACGGAGTCGCAGAGTTGATCGCCTCCATTAGAGAACCGCCCTGAGTACCAAACTCCCACATAGTTTTGTAGGCAAGCATTGGAGATTTGTGTGAAGCAAGAACTGCAATGCTTGAAACTAAAAGTGACACTATTGCTGCCGCTACTGGTGCAGCTAAAGCTAGTGCGATTTTTTGAAGTGATAATCGTTTCATGCTGCACCTGTCATCGCTGAACCAAGTTGTTCGGGAGTAGTTTTTTGTGGATCTAGCTCTGCGGTAATTGCACCGCGCAACATGACCAGCAAACGATCAGACATACCAATTAACTCTTCAAGATCTGCAGAGATCAAAACGATAGCCATTCCCTTTGATCGGGCCTCGCGCAACACTTCCCAAATCGCACCTTGAGCTCCGATATCAACGCCACGGGTTGGATGAGATGCAAGAAGCAAAGCAGGTGCCTTGCTCATTTCGCGACCAACAATAAATTTTTGCTGATTACCACCAGATAATGCAGCTGCTGCTGTCATTGGTCCTGGAGCGCGAACATCGAACTCTTCCATAATTCGCTTTGTATCCGCGATCGTTGCCTTCTTATCTAATATGAAACCGCGCATTACTGGCTTTCCTCGTTGATGACCCAAGATTCGGTTCTCCCACAATGGAGAAGCCATCATCAACGCTTGACGTTGACGATCTTCGGGAATCAATCCAATACCTAAATCATGGCGATGGGCCACTGTCATGTGGTCAATTGATGATCCTTGGAATTCGATGGCGCCTGTGTACTCACGCAAGCCCATAATGGCTTCAATTAACTCTGCCTGGCCATTGCCTTCAACACCGGCAATACCTACAACCTCACCTGCATGCAGATTAAAACTGATGTGCGAGATCAAATCGCGACCACCTGTGGTTGTTGGGATCGAAACATCCTTCAGGGCCAATGTAACTTCTGAGCGACGAGTGTCGCCATGTGTTGTTGGTTGTGGCAGTTCGCTGCCAACCATCAACTCAGCAAGCTGGCGTGAGGTTACATCTTTTGCCTTAACTTCAGCGACTGTTTCGCCTGCACGCACAACAGTTACATCATCTGCGACTCGAAGAACCTCATCAAGTTTGTGAGAAATAAAGATGACCGCCATGCCCTTTGCACGTAAGCCTTGAAGCGCACCAAATAGATCATCAACCTCTTGCGGAACTAGTACCGCTGTTGGTTCATCAAAGATCAAAATATTTGCGCCGCGGAATAAAACCTTAAGAATTTCAACACGTTGACGCTGTCCCACGCCAAGCTCTTCAACCAAAATATCTGGATCGATATCTAGACCGTACGCCTTTGACATCTCCATAACCTTGTCACGAGCGGCATTAAAATCTATTGTTACGCCGTGCTTTGGTTCAGCACCTAAAATAATATTTTCTAAAACTGTGAAGTTGTCAGCCAACATAAAGTGTTGGTGCACCATTCCGATACCTAACTCAATTGCATCGTTAGGGTTCTTCAAGGTAACAGCGTTGCCATTAACCAAGATCTCACCACTGTCTGGATGCTGCATTCCGTAAAGAATCTTCATCACAGTGGATTTACCGGCACCATTTTCGCCCACTAATGCGTGAACCGTTCCCGTTTCAACCTTCATCGAAACATCTTTATTGGCGATAACGCCTGGGAATCGTTTGGTGATGTGTCGCAGTTCAACTGCTACTGACACTTATGTCTCCTTTGACCGAATTAACAATTGACCAGTTAAAAACATTTGGCCCAACAAGGAGATTTAACTCCATTGTTGGGCCAAACGCCACTTTCTATAGCGAGATTATGGCTTTGTTGGAACCTTGATCTTGCCTGACTTGATTCCAGCAGCAGCCTTATCGATCTGTGCCTTGTACTTGTTGATGTATCCACCTGAGTATGAAACGCCAACGCCACCAAGTGATAGGTCGTAACGACGACCGTAGATACCTGATTCGTCGATAACGTCGTTAACAGATGAACCTGCAACTGCTGTTGCAATAACATCGTAAACAGCTGTATCTACACGCTTGATCATTGAAGTTAGCATGTTCTTCTTCTCAGCAGCTGAAGCTGTTAGGTACTGATCAGAGTCAACTCCGATAGTCCAAACCTTCTTGCCAGCCTTTGCAGCATCTGTTGCAGCTGCGAAGTTACCCGCACCTGAACCACCTGCAGCTGAGTAAATTACATCTGCACCCTTATCGATCATTCCCTTTGCAATTACCTTTGCCTTAGCTGGGTCATTGAAACCTGAGAAATCAGGGAACTCAGTTACGTACTTAACGTCAACTGTTGCCTTCTTGTTTGTTGCCTTAACACCAGCAACGAATCCTGCTTCAAACTTCTGTAGTAGAGGAATACGAACTCCACCGATGTAACCAACCTTGCCTGACTTTGAAGCAAGAGCTGCTGCTACACCTGCAAGGTATGAACCCTGCTCTTCAGCGAAGATAAGACCAGCAACGTTGAGTAGATCAACTGATGCGTCATCGATGATTCCGAACTGAACGTTTGGATAATCTGATGCAACTGCCTTGATTGGTCCTGCGTAAAGGAATCCAACAGCGATGATTGGGTTGTAACCAGCCTTAGCTAGCAAACGAAGCTTGTCTTCGCGCTCTGAGTCTGTTCCCTGTGTAACTGTAACTTCCTTAGCTGTAACACCAAACTTCTTCTTTGCTGCTTCTAGACCAGCTGCTGCTGAATCGTTGAATGACTTATCGCCACGGCCACCGATGTCATAAGCAAGGCCAACTTTTACCTTTGATGCTGCTGTTGCTGATGGTGCAACGAATGCTGTTGCAGCCAAAACAGTTGCAGCAACTACTGCTACAAGACGAAATACTTTCTTCAATTTTCCTCCAAGGATTCAAGGGGATCTTCAATAGCTGCTTTTTAAGGCAAATACAGAAGCTTTGTGTAATCGCGAGCCTATTACTTACGCATGAGGAAACTCAACACGCGGCGGTTAAATTTGATGTCAGAGGTGTAACGTTTTGGAAAACTCTAAAGGTTGGGTTGAGGGGCTAGCCCTATTACTTCACTAAACCCAAGTTTTTATAGGTGTTTTGAAGGGTATCTGAGGCAACTGCGCGGGCCTTGTCTGCACCTTCGTGCAGAAGATCAATCAGGTGCTTTTCATCCTCTAGAAGCTCAAGTGCCTTTGTGCGAATAGGACGGAAGTACTCGACAACAACTTCTGCAACAGCGCCCTTGAAATCACCGTAACCCTTGCCTTCAAACTCGCTTTCAAGTTCGCTAATTGATCGACCTGAAAGTGATGAATGGATTGTTAGCAAATTACTAATGCCTGGCTTTTCTTTTTCATCAAACTTAACTTCGCGGCCCGCATCCGTTGCTGCGCTCTTAATCTTCTTTGTATTTGCTTCAGGCGTATCCATCAATTCAAGAACACCTGCAACGGAACCCGATGATTTACTCATCTTTGAGGTTGGCTCTTGTAAATCATAAATCTTTGCGCCGGCTTTCAAAATGTAGCCTTCAGGCAATCTAAAGGTTTCGCCAAAACGAGAATTGAAACGTGTAGCAAGATCTCGAGTTAATTCGATGTGCTGACGTTGATCTTCTCCAACTGGAACATAATGCGCTTGGTACAAAAGAATGTCGGCAGCTTGCAACATTGGATATGTAAACAAGCCAACACGTGCGCTATCTGCGCCACCCTTTGCAGACTTATCTTTGAATTGAGTCATTCGACTTGCTTCGCCAAAGCCAGCTAAGCATTCCATGACCCATCCAAGTTGATTGTGCTCAGCAACATGAGACTGCACAAACAAGGTGGATTTTTCTGGCGAAATTCCAAGAGCGATTAACTGCGCTGCCGATGCCAAAGTGCGTTTTCTAAAAAGGGTTGGATCAATTTCGCCAGTTAATGCATGTAGATCCACGATGCAGTAAAAAGCATCATTTCCCTCTTGTAGTTCGACCCACTGCTTTAGGGCACCTAAGTAATTACCTAGGTGGAAGGAGTCGCTGGTTGGCTGAATGCCCGAAAGAACTCGCTTCTGTGTCATGGGCGTAATTCTTTCACAATTAGCCGGATCGCGAGATCAATAACTGGCCTGCGCGCTTACCTTCCATAGTCAAGACAGTAATTCTGATTCCGTTGACGCTAACCACATCATGTTCTCGTGGAATACGGCCCAAGAAATGCATGACAAAACCGCTGGCGGTTTCATATGGCCCTTCTGGAATTTCCAAACGAGTCTGCTCAATCAGATCTTCAATTGAAATTAGGCCGTCAACCTCAAAATCGCCGGTGCGCTCTTCCATCGAAACTTCAGACTCATGATCATCGTATTCATCGCGAATATCGCCGATTAGCACTTCCACTAAATCTTCAAGGGTCACGATTCCATCGGTGCCGCCGTACTCATCTAAAACAATTGCAAGATGCTGACCTTGGACACGCATTTCAGTCAGTGCGGGTAAAACACCTTTCGTGCCAGGTAAGTACATAATGTTTCGAACTAGCTCAACAATCTTGGTGCCCTTGCTTGCAAGGGATGTGTCCAAAAGATCGCGCACATGGATAAAGCCCACAACTTCATCTGAAGATCCGCGAACAACTGGATAACGAGAGTGTGCCTTTTCAACCGCTAGCTCAATTGCTTTTCCAACTGTTAGCGAAGCATCCATAAAATCAACTTCAGTACGAGGAACCATCACCTCATGAACTTGGCGTTCAGATGCGTTAAATACTTCCTCAACAATGTCGCGCTCTTCGGCGGTTAGAGCTGCATGGCCAGCAACTAAGTCAAGAAGCTCTTCTTCAGACATCTGGCTGCGTTGCTCCTTTGGATCAACACCAAATGCACGCACGACAAAATCTGTTGACCGTGAAAGTAACCAAATGATGGGGCGGAAGATCTTTGCAACGACATCGATTATTCCTGCAGATGCCAATGAAATCTGCTCGGTACGAAATAACGCCAAACGCTTTGGAACTAGCTCACCAAAAACCAAGGAGAAGTAGGCAATAACTAAGGTGACACCAACAATAGAAAAGGTGTTGCTCCAACCTGCAGACAGTCCGCGACCTTCAAGCCATGGGATGACATATCCGCCCAACTTTTCAGCACCTAACGCAGCAGATAAGAATCCGCAGACGGTGACGCCAACTTGGGCAGCGGCTAAGAAACGGTTGGGGTTTTCAGCAAGTTTGGCAACGCGAGCGCCCCGCTTTCCACGGCTGGCCAATTGGCGAACCTGGCTTTCGCGAAGTGAGATCAATGCGATTTCCGCAGCAACAAAAAGGGCGGCCAACAAAATAAGGCCAGCAACCGTTGCTAGATCAGCAAATAGTGAACCTAGCGAGTGAGATTCCATTATGTGAGAAGTATACGATCTCCCGCCCAACTCTAGAAATGGGCCGCGGCGCGAAGCCAGATCTTCCGTAAACCACCCTTTACGCGTAATCTTCCCTTGTTGGCCAACCGGCCATCACCTTCATCCTCGGACCGTCGGGCACGTACCTGCCCGGAGAAGGAGAGCAATCTCATGGCATCAGTAGTTTTTGATGGCGCATCACGTATCTACCCAGGAACAACTGCACCTGCAGTCGACAAGCTAAATCTCACCGTTAATGATGGAGAGTTTCTAGTTCTTGTTGGTCCATCAGGTTGCGGTAAGTCAACATCACTTCGTATGTTGGCAGGACTTGAAGAGATCGATGGCGGCAGAATTTTAATTGGCGATCGCGATGTAACAAATGTTGCACCAAAGGATCGCGATATTGCGATGGTGTTCCAGTCATACGCACTGTATCCACACATGACAGTTGCAGAGAACATGGGCTTCGCACTAAAGATTGCAGGAACTCCAAAGGAAGAGCGCGATCGCCGTGTTCTAGAAGCAGCAAAGTTGCTTGACCTCGAGCCATACCTAGAGCGCAAGCCAAAAGCTCTTTCTGGTGGACAACGTCAGCGCGTTGCAATGGGTCGCGCAATTGTTCGCGAACCACAGGTATTCCTTATGGATGAACCACTATCAAACCTTGATGCGAAGTTGCGTGTAGCAACTCGCACACAGATCGCTGCATTGCAGCGTCGTCTAGGAATCACAACTGTTTATGTAACTCACGACCAGGTTGAAGCTATGACTATGGGAGATCGCGTTGCAGTTCTTAAGGATGGCTTGCTACAGCAGGTTGATACTCCTCGTAACCTTTATGACAACCCAGCAAATGCTTTTGTTGCAGGCTTTATTGGCTCACCAGCTATGAACCTACTTATTGCTCCTGTTGAAGGCGGCAAGGCAAAGCTTGGAGATCTATCAATTGATGTCCCAGCATCTGCAGGATCATCAGTAACAGTTGGTGTTCGCCCAGAAGGCTTTGCACCATCATCAAAGGGCTTCCACGTACTAGTAGAAGTTGTTGAAGAGCTCGGTTCAGATGCTTTCGTTTACGGAAAGCCAGCTGACACTAATGTTAAGTTCGCAAACTCAACAGATGAAGGCGCACAAGTAATTGTTCGCTGGGATCCAAAGAACCCTCCAAAGCCAGGCGACACAATTACTGTTGAAGCTGTAAAGGGCGCAGTTCACTTGTTCAATGCAACAACTGGTGAGCGCATCTAATTCACATCATTAAGAGAAAAGCCCCGCTGAATTCAGCGGGGCTTTTCTTATTCTCCAAATTGTGAACTGAAGGCCCAAAGATCGTAATCATCAAGGTTAATACTGGTGAATCCGCCAGCTTCTAGCGCTGAAATTAATTGTGCTCGATGCTCCGTTGCATGATGAACCGCCTGAGATATCACCGTCGAACGAGCGCGAGAAATGATCTTTCCATTATCTTCACGAAGCACCACACCTTCGGGTAAACGAGCTGCTTCCAGTAAAACTTTATCCGCATCTTTCAACTGCTCAAGAATTCCGATGACATCTTTAGATGAGGCCGGTTGAATTTCCGTTCGATCAAGTTTTTCTTGCCACTGTGCACTTTGTGCTTCAGTAAACTCAGATTTATCTAAAAGCCGCCATCCATACCACGTTGCAGAGCTATTTATATGTCGCACAATTTCCGCTGCACTCCATTGTGGATTAACCGCAAAAGATTTAAGTGCCTCATCTGGCAAGGCGGCAACCTTGGTGTAAATCTGCTCATTTGCCCACGCCATATGCTTTAGTAATTTCTCTGCATCCATAGCTGAAGGTTAAACCCTTTACTGAATTTCTAGAACACCTCGCAGCACATGAACCTTACCCACGCCATATTTTCTCCAGGCATCGGTGTGAACAAGTGCGGTATTTTCATCAATGCCAATCAGCGTTGATCCAGAAGTACTTTTGGTAATAAATGAGGCAACGCGATCTGGAAGCCACCCAAGCATCTTGTCGTAATGTGGAATTACTTCGATATTTGGAAGCAGGTTTAATCCCGGGCTGTGGTTGGATTTTCTAATTCCCATAATTGTTCCGCCAAAGGCCATAGCGCCAGCTGAACATCCGGCAAGCGAAGTGCCGCTCTCCCACTGCGTAACGATTGCATCCCACACGGGTGAGCCGGCATAAATTTCAGCTACACGATGTGGATCTCCACCAGAGAAATAAATAAGTCCAGCATCTTTTACAGCTTCGACAAACTCTGAATTAAAGGCATCTTCACGTTCATGGATTGGAAGATAGATACATTCACTGCCAATTCGATCTGATTGCTCTTGCCCTAAGCGCTTCCACTTTGCTCGGCTGATATCGCCTTCATGAGATGAAGCTGTTGGAATCTGCACAAAGGTATTTTTCTTACCTCTAGAAATAGCACGATGCAGGAGCTCAGTTTCAAGCTCCTGCATCGTTACTGAATACTCGCCAGAACCAACAAGTGCGATCGCACCAGGGTTCTGGTTCATTGCTATTTAAGCCATTGCCTTCTTTAGATTGGCATCAATTGAGTTCAAGAACTCTTGTGTTGTTTGGTATGGCGCATCCTTTGAGATCAGAAGTGACAAATCCTTTGTCATCTTTCCTTGCTCAACGGTTTCGATACATACGCGCTCAAGAGTTGCGCAGAACTTTGCAAGTTCAGCGTTGTCATCAAGCTTTGCACGGTGTGCAAGACCCTGAGTCCACGCGAAGATTGAAGCGATTGGGTTTGTAGAAGTCGCCTTACCTGCCTGGTGATCGCGGTAGTGACGTGTCACTGTTCCGTGAGCAGCCTCTGATTCGCAGATCTTTCCATCTGGTGTCATCAATACTGATGTCATCAAACCAAGTGAGCCGTAACCCTGTGCAACGGTGTCTGATTGAACATCGCCGTCGTAGTTCTTACATGCCCAGACATAACCACCCTCCATGCGCAATGACATAGCAACCATGTCATCGATCAAGCGGTGCTCGTACCAAATACCTGCAGCATCAAACTGAGTCTTGAACTCAGCTTGGTAGATCTCTTCAAAGATGTCCTTGAAGCGTCCGTCGTATGCCTTAAGAATTGTGTTCTTTGTTGATAGGTACACAGGGAACTTGCGGAGCAATCCGTAGTTCAAAGATGCACGTGCAAAGTCGCGAATTGAATCATCGACGTTGTACATCGCCATTGCAACGCCTGAAGATTCAAAGTTGAAAACTTCGGTGTTGATTGGGGCTGAACCATCTTCAGGAACAAATGAGATTGTCAGCTTTCCTGGACCTGGAACCTTGAAATCTGTTGCGCGGTACTGATCACCAAATGCGTGACGACCGATAACGATTGGCTTAGTCCAGTGTGGAACTAAACGTGGAACATTGCTGATGATGATTGGTTCGCGGAAGATAACTCCACCGAGAATGTTGCGGATTGTTCCGTTAGGAGACTTCCACATCTTCTTTAAGCCGAACTCTTCAACACGTGCTTCATCTGGAGTAATAGTTGCGCACTTGATACCAACGCCATGCTTCTGAATCGCGCGAGCTGAATCAATAGTTACCTGATCATCTGTTGCGTCGCGGTTTTCCATACCCAAGTCGTAGTACTCAAGGTTTACATCTAGGTAAGGCAGGATCAATGAATCCTTGATGAATTGCCACATGATGCGTGTCATTTCATCGCCATCGAGTTCGACGACAGTGCCTGTTACTTTGATCTTGCTCATTGTTTCCTCTTTCCTAGAGTGCTCTGATTAGAGAGTTTGAACATCTGCTTGTTTTGCACGAACCGCTTCAGCTGCTTCCCTTAGAGCTGCAACTTCAGTATCGGTTAATGTGCCTTCAACGACCTTCTTTACACCGGTGCGACCGATCTCGGCTTCTACGCCAAGGTACACACCAGAAATTCCGTACTCGCCATCAACCCAAGCACACACAGGCATTACCGCACCTGAATCTTCGATAACAGCCTTTGCCATACGCGCAGCTGCTGCAGATGGTGCGTAGTAAGCAGAACCTGTCTTCAGAAGTGCAACAACTTCAGCTCCACCATTGCGTGTGCGATCTACTAGATCTGCAATCTCTTCCTGTGACAGAAGATCACTGAGTGGTTTGCCATCTACTGTGCAACGACTTGGAACTGGAACCATTGTGTCTCCGTGTGAACCAAGAGTTAAAGTCTTTACAGATGCAACCTTTACTCCAAGCTTTTCAGCTACAAAGTTTGTGAAGCGAGCTGTATCCAACATTCCTGCCTGACCCATTACGCGGTTCTTTGGAAAGTTAGTTGCAATCTGTGCAAGAGCTGTCATTTCATCAAGTGGATTTGAAACCACGATGATTACAGCGTTTGGAGAATGCTTTGCAATATTTTCTGCAACACCGCGAACGATTCCAGCGTTTACGCCGATCAAATCCATGCGGCTCATACCTGGCTTGCGAGGAAGTCCTGCCGTGATCACAACTACATCTGAGTTTGCAGTTGCTTCGTAACCAGCACCTTCGGCGGTTGTTGTTGCGCCGATGATCTTTGTTTCAAATCCTTCAATTGAACGTGATTGGTTCATGTCTAAAGCCAAACCTTCTGGCTTACCTTCGACGATATCTGTCAACACAACGGTGTCAAAGACATCGTATTCAGCTAAACGAAGAGCTGTTGTTGAACCGTAGAAACCTGCACCAACTACTGTGACTTTGCCACCCATAGTGACTCCATTCATGCGTATATGCGAATAGGTGAACTCTATCGTCCGCGAGGAAGTGCAATGGCCAGCACAAATAGGGCGATGGCGATGGCGAGCGGAAGATAAAACTGAACACTGCGGAAATTACGAGATTTAAGTGCGACCCCTGCGGTTCCAACAGCTATAAATAGTGATCCACCTCGCACAACCCCGGAGGCTCCTAAAACCACCCCGATCAGCACTGCGGCGTAGCTGGCTAGTGACAGCAGCCGTTCATTTAGCTGCATGCATCAACCACGTTAGTCAGCAACATTGCACGGGTCATGGGTCCGACTCCCCCTGGCATTGGTGCAACATACGATGCTTTTTCAAAGACTCCTGGACATACATCTCCCTGAAGTCCATCAGGTGTTCGTGAAATTCCTACATCGATTACAACGGCACCTTCTTTAATCATTTCAGCTTTTAAGAAATGTGCCTGCCCAATTGCGGCAACAATAATGTCCGCGTTCTTTGTATGTGCTGTTAAATCCTTTGTACCAGTATGTGTCAACGTCACAGTTGCGTTCTCTTGCTTGCGAGTTAACAACAAGCCAAGTGGGCGACCAACAGTTAATCCGCGACCAATGACTGTAACTTCGGCACCCTTAGTTGCAATCTTGTAATGATCAAGCAATGCAACGATTCCGCGTGGTGTGCATGGCAGCGGTGCGTCATATCCAGAAACTAAGCGGCCAAGGTTCATGGGATGTAAACCATCAGCATCTTTGCTTGGATCTATTGCTTCAAGAATTCGTTGTGTATTGATTCCCTTTGGTAAAGGAAGTTGGACGATGTAGCCAGTACATTCCTTTGAAGAGTTGAGATCTGCAATCGCAGCCAAAATATCTTTTTCAGTTGCACTCTCTGGCAAATCAACGCGAATCGAATTTATGCCGACCTCTTGGCAGTCGCGATGCTTTCCGCCCACATATGAATGTGATCCTGGATCATCTCCCACTAAAACAGTTCCGAGCCCTGGAGTAATTCCCTTTTCCTTAAGTGCAACTACACGTGTTGCTAACTCAGCTTTAATAGCTGATGCAAGTGCCTTGCCATCAAGAATTTGTGCGCTCATGAGTAAACCTTATCCAGTGAGTTAGGCGTGAGAGAAATGTCGGGTTCCGGTAAAGAACATTGCGATTCCAGCGGCTTGAGCGGCTGCAATAACCTCTTCATCACGCACACTTCCGCCAGGCTGAACTACGGCGGTTACGCCTGCATCAATCAGAATTTGAAGGCCGTCTGCAAATGGGAAAAAGGCATCACTGGCAGCCACACTTCCCGTAACGCGATCTCCAGCACGTGAAACGGCAAGGCGAGCGGAATCAACCCGATTTACCTGCCCCATTCCGATACCAACTGATGCGGTGTTCTTTGCGAGCAATATTGCATTGCTCTTTACTGAACGAACACTGCGCCAAGCAAATTCCAAATCCTTCATAGCCTGTGCATCAACTTGATCTCCACTTACCTGTTTCCAATTAGCAGGAGAATCACCATCGGCATTAATTAAATCTGTAGCTTGAAGTAACACTCCTCCAGATACGGGTCGAAGTTCTATTGGGTTAATTGAGGTTACATCGCATTTAAGGATTCGAATTGATGGCTTCTTCATAAGAACTTCAAGCGCATCTGCATCGAAATCAGGAGCAATTAATACTTCGGTAAAAATCTTTGAAAGCGGTTCTGCCATCGCAAGATCAACTTTTCGGTTTGCGGCAACTACGCCACCAAATGCTGATACCGGATCACACTCGTGTGCATGTTGGTATGCAGCAGCTACTCCAAGTTCATTTACGGCAACGCCACAAGGGTTTGCGTGCTTCATAATTGCAACCGCTGGATCCTTGTGATCCAACACTGTGCGCCATGCAGCTTCAGCATCTGTGTAGTTATTGAATGACATTTCTTTGCCATGCAGTTGCTGAGCTCCCACGATTCCGGCTGGACCGCCTGAATAAATTGCGGCTGCTTGATGTGGATTCTCACCGTATCGAAGTGAATCTTCGCGGTGCCAAATTCGACCAAACCATTCTGGCAGTTCATTATCAGCTGATTGACCCAACCATGTTGCGATAGTGAGGTCGTATTCAGCGGTCGTGCGAAAAACATCCAGCGCTAATTGACGACGCTCTACCTCTGTAAATCCCCCAGCCTTAATTGCCTCAAGCAGTTGGTCGTACTGGGATGTCTGGCAAATAACCGCTACAGAGCCATGATTTTTGGCGGCTCCACGAAGCATTGATGGGCCACCAATATCGATCTGTTCAATACATTCTTCAAAGTTTGCACCGGATGCGATTGTGGCTGCAAATGGATACAAATTAATAATCACTAAATCAAAGGGAGCGATATCTAACTCTGCGATTGCAGCCAAATGTTCGGAATTGTTTTGATCCGCCAAAATTCCACCATGAATGCGGGGGTGCAAAGTCTTAACTCGCCCACCCATAATTTCTGGAAAACCCGTGTAGCTACTTACCTCGGTTACTTCGATTCCGGCATCAGCTAAATTCTTTGCCGTTGATCCTGTTGAAAGGATTTCAACACCTGCTGCAGTTAACGCTTTTCCGATTTCAAGCAGACGATCTTTGTCATAAACACTTACTAATGCGCGGCGAATTGGTTTTCTCATCGTGAATTGGTCTCCAGTGTTGGGATGATCAAGGCGATGGTCGCAACAATGAGACCGCGTTCTACTTTCTTAATTCTCTCATGGAGTGTGGCTTCATCATCATTGGGCAACACCGGAACCTCCATTTGGGTAATGATCGGTCCCGTATCGACGCCGTCATCAACCCAATGAACAGTTGTTCCCGTAACAGTTACCCCCGCTGCTAACGCATCACGTACCGCGTGGGCGCCTGGAAAATCCGGTAACAATGCAGGATGACTATTGATAGTTGGAAAGGTGTTTACAAAATCGGCAGAGAGAATTCTCATGAACCCTGCACTAACAACGAGATCTGGTTGATATTGATCTACTTGATCAAAAAGCTGCTTATTCCATGCGGCACGATCGGCACCCAATTCAATTACAGAAGAGTTAATCCCTGCTTGCTTTGCTCTTTCTATTACTTGAGCATCTGCTTTATCTGAAACAACCGCCACAATCTGAACTTCTAATTCTTGGGCATCAATGATCGCCTGAGCCAATGAGCCGTTTCCTGAAGCCAGGATCACAACCCGCTTTCTCATGTGCGCTTCATTAATCGAGGCAAATAAAGGGCCAGTAAGGCACCTAATCCCATCTCAACGGCAATAGCCAGGGTGAACTTCCAAGGAGACACACCAACTGCAGACATTGCATCTGTAATGAGAGCCCCACTTCCTGAATAACCAACGAAAGCTGCAAGCAAAATTGAAACTATTAGGCTTTGATACAAAACTTTTATATTCAAAGCAACTGTCCAACTTGCCAGAAGTGCGCCCGAAAATACGACAACTGCGATTCCAATAAATGCAATTGAAGACTTTCCTTCTGGGAGAGCTCCTAGCAATGGCATGGCTGGGATTTTGTTTAATCTAAATGACAATGGAGAAACTAGAGTTCCTGATCCAACCGCAAAACCAACTCCCGAGAAGTATCCGAGGGTTGCAACGATTGCATTTGGAATATACAAAATATTTAAAAGAAGCAAAAGGAAACCACCAAAAATACCTGGCTGCAGAACAGTAGTTAGATTCTTAACCATTGAAATATTCAGTAGTAAAAGTAATCCCAAGATGATTGATGAGACTCCCAATAAAAATGCAAAGATTCTAGATCCATACAAGAATCCTTGTCCCAGGGCTACTTTGCGACCAACAGTTGCTCCAACTAGAAGTGTGAATGGCAAGACATATAAAAGAGCGAAGTACCAAACAGGACGAACAGATTCCGTCTTTGAAAACAGTGATGCAAGAAGCGCAAAGAGCGTATAGCCCACTGCAAAGATTGCGCGTGCCGGGGCTACTAAAGAAGAGTCGTTATCGAGTCTTTCAATTGTGCGCGAAATTCCATTTCGAATTGCTAAGACAGGAAAAATCAAAGCGCCTAACGGAAGATATGAAAGGTAGCCATCCAAACCTGATGGCGGCAGTGCAAGTGAAAATGGAATCTGGTGTGCACCGATCCAGATCCACAGCGCTGCACGCAATGGATCTCCAGTATTGCCCGTTGCGCTACCTGCAGTAGCCCAGGCAAGCAGTGCGATAAAAGATGTTGGTAATAAAAGCCATGCAACGCTGCGCAGGACCTGGGGCAATGCTGCTCCCAGTACCCGCGACATCATTGTTATCGACCCATAATTGCGCGTAACAAACGCGCGGTTTCGCTAGGAGTCTGTCCGACCTTTACTCCGGCAGCTTCCAATGCATCCTTCTTTGCCTGCGCTGTTCCTGATGAACCAGAAACGATTGCACCTGCGTGACCCATTGTCTTGCCTTCTGGAGCTGTAAAGCCTGCGACATAACCAACAACTGGCTTGGTTACATACTCTGCAATAAATGCCGCTGCACGCTCTTCTGCATCTCCACCGATTTCACCAATCATTACGATCGCTGTTGTCTCGGGATCATCTTGGAATGCGCGTAAGCAATCGATGTGAGTTGTTCCAATAACAGGGTCTCCACCAATACCAACAGCTGTACTAAATCCAATATCGCGAAGCTCGTACATCATTTGGTAGGTAAGAGTTCCTGACTTTGAAACTAAACCGATTGGACCTGCACCAGTGATATCTGCAGGAATAATTCCAACATTTGATTTTCCTGGACTTATTAAACCTGGGCAGTTAGGTCCAACAATTTGTGTTGTTCCCTTTGTCTGCGCATATGTGTAGAAGCTTGCTGAATCATGAACTGGAATACCTTCAGTAATCACTACAACAAGTGGCATAGTCGCATCGATTGCATCGATTACAGCTGCCTTTGCAAACTTAGGTGGCACGAAAACTACTGAAACATTTGCACCAGTTGCTGCCATTGCTTCGGCAACTGTATTGAACACAGGAAGTTGGTGACCATCGATATCGACAACCTGTCCACCCTTACCAGGTGTAACTCCGCCAACAATCTTTGTTCCAGAAGCCAACATACGTCGGGTGTGCTTGGTTCCTTCAGAACCTGTCATTCCCTGAACGATGACCTTGCTTGAATCATTAATAAAGATAGACATTACTTCGCCGCCAATTCTGCAGCGCGATTTGCTGCTCCATCCATCGTGTCTGCCTGCTCAATTAGTGGGTGTGCAGCCTTAGCCAAGATTGCACGTCCCTCAATGACATTGTTTCCATCAAGGCGTACAACGATTGGCTTTGTAGCCTTTGGCCCAAGTAATTCAAGGGCTTGAACGATTCCATTTGCAACGGCATCGCACGCTGTGATTCCACCAAAGACATTTACAAAAACACTCTTCACATCTTTATCGCCCAAGATGATTGCAAGTCCATCAGCCATGATCTGCGCTGAAGCGCCGCCACCAATATCTAGGAAGTTAGCTGGACGAACACCGCCATGCTTTTCGCCTGCATAAGCAACAACATCGAGTGTGCTCATTACAAGACCTGCACCGTTTCCGATGATTCCAACCTGACCTTCAAGCTTTACGTAGTTAAGTCCCTTTTCCTTTGCAGCAGCTTCAAGTGGATTCTCAGCAGCTGTATCGACAAGAGCCTCATGATCTGGCTGACGGAAATCAGCGTTGTCATCAAGAGTCACCTTGCCATCAAGAGCAATAACTTTTCCATCCTTAGTTTTAACCAAAGGATTTACTTCTACCAATGTTGCATCCTCGCCTTGGAAAACATCCCAAAGCTTTAGCAATACCTGTGCAACTTGATCGGCAACATCTGCAGGGAATGCCGCTGCCTTAACAATTTCTTCAGCCTTTGCAAGTGAAATTCCATCAACTGCAGATACTGGAATCTTTGCAAGCTTTTCAGGAGCTGTGTGTGCGACCTCTTCGATATCCATTCCACCTGAAACAGATGCCATTACTAGGAAGGTGCGATTTGAACGATCAAGCAAAATTGAAAGGTAGTACTCAGCTTCGATTGGAGCTGCTGCTGCGATCATTACAGTGCGAACTGTGTGACCCTTAATATCCATTCCAAGAATAGCCGCAGCTTTTTCGCGAGCATCTTGTGGGTTTTCAGCAAGCTTTACACCGCCAGCTTTTCCTCGTCCACCAACTTTTACCTGAGCCTTAACGACAACCTTGCCGCCAATTGCTGTTGCAGCTTTTTCAGCCTCATCAGCGGTTGTAGCAATCGCTGCAGCTAAAACAGGTACGCCATGTTTTTCAAAGATATCTCGGGCTTGGTATTCAAAGAGATCCACTGGGGCTCACAATCTATTAATAGCCGGCTTCTGTACCCGGCAATCCTATAGTTTCTCTACGGGTGCATATCGCAGCAACAAACGCTTCTCGCCGTACTGCCCGAAGTTAATGGTCGCCTCAGCTTTATCTCCTGCGCCCGCAACAGCCACAACGGTGCCTAATCCGAATGTGTCATGTGACACACGCTCGCCGACAGCCAACTCCATCGAAACACTCTTCTTGCCAGTTGCTCGTGGTGGTGCGGTTGGAGTGGTGCGAGTTCGCTTTACTAATGATGGAGAAAGAGATGTTCGTGATTGGTTTCGCCATTCAATTACTTCTTCAGGAATTTCATCGAGGAAACGTGATGGTGGGTTGTAGTTAGGTGCGCCCCAAGTTGATCGATATTCAGCTCGTGAAATATAAAGTCGCTGACGTGCGCGAGTTAATCCAACGTAGGCAAGCCGGCGCTCTTCTTCAATTTCATCTTTCTCGCCCAAAGTACGTGAGTGAGGGAAAATTCCATCTTCCATGCCAGTTAAGAAAACCGTTGGGAATTCAAGACCCTTTGCAGTATGAAGTGTCATCATCGTGACGACTCCTCCGTGGTCTTCACCTTCTGGAATTTCATCTGCATCTGCTACCAATGAAACCTTTTCCAAGAATCCAGCTAATGAGATCTCTTCATCTTCGCCAAGTTCCTCAAATGGTCGCTCTTCATATTCCATCGATACAGCAACTAATTCTTTTAAGTTTTCTACTCGAACCTCGTCTTGCGGATCGGTGCTATCGGCAAGCTCCTTCAGAAGTCCTGATTGCTCAAGGGCTGCTTCCACTACTACAGAAGGCTTTGTTTTAGCTTCAACTAAAACTGACAGCGCACTAATCATTGCCGTGAATTCATTAATTGCTTGCGCTGCTCTCGCTGGAACTGAGCCATTCTCATTGACTCGTAGTAATCCCTGCCAAAATGAAATGTTGTTTTGTTGGGCAAATAGATCTACATAGTCAAGAGATGTGTCGCCAATGCCACGCTTTGGAACATTAATAATTCGGCGCAACGAAATCTCATCTTCAACATTTGCAAGAACGCGAAGATAGGCAAGTAAATCCTTTACTTCGCGACGCTCGTAGAAACGAAGACCGCCAACTACTTTGTATGGCAAAGCACTGCGCATGAATACTTCTTCAAATACACGAGACTGGGCATTTGTTCGATAAAAGATCGCTGTATCACCCGGAGTTGAAACACCTTCTCGTTGTAAGGATCTAATTTCGTCGGCGATGAAGTTGGCTTCATCATGTTCGCTTTCTGCTACGTATCCAGTAAGAGGTGCGCCTGCACCAGAATCAGACCACAGATTCTTTTCCTTGCGACTTTCATTCTTTGTAATAACCGCATTTGCAGCGTTGAGAATATTTTGGGTAGAGCGATAGTTCTGCTCAAGAAGGACTGTTCGAGCATTTGGATAATCCAACTCAAACTGCAGGATATTTCGAATTGTTGCTCCGCGGAAACCATAAATTGATTGATCCGCATCGCCCACTACACACAATTCAGCAGGCTGCTGACCCTCTAACTCGCTGCCTACTAGCTCTTTAACCAAGATGTACTGCGCGTGGTTTGTGTCCTGATACTCATCAACTAAAACATGGCGAAAGCGAGATCTAAAGCGAGCCTTTGCTTCAGGGAATCGCTGCAGGACTTCAACTGTCTTAAGAATTAGATCATCAAAGTCCATAGCGTTCGCGCGCATTAATCGTTGCTGATAGACCGAATAAACATCAGCGACTACTTGTTCAAATTGATTTGATGTTGAATTTAAATAATCCTGTGGTCCCAGCAGCTCATTTTTCGCATTTGAAATCATCGATTGAAATTGGCGGGCTGGGTAGCGCTTTGGATCAAGATTTAACTCTTTTGCAACGATCGTAATTAAGCGCTGCGAATCTGCAGAGTCATAAATACTAAATGAGTTGCTATAGCCAAGACGTGCTGCCTCTTGGCGCAAGATTCGAACACATGCAGAGTGAAATGTGGAGACCCACATTGATTTAGCGATGGGACCAACAAGATCGGCGACTCGCTCTTTCATTTCGCCAGCTGCTTTATTTGTAAAGGTAATTGCCAAAATTTGATAGGGAGCAACATTTCTGCGTGACATCAAATATGCAATTCTGCGAGTCAGAACTCGTGTCTTTCCTGAACCAGCACCTGCGACTACAAGAAGTGGTCCTCCGGCATGTGTGACCGCTTCCGCCTGCTGAGGGTTTAGCCCCTCGAGAAGCGGATCGATTTCAGTCATGTGGGTCAGTCTATTAGGCTTCATGCATGGAACCGATCGCAGATAACGAGATCAAGCGAGTCTTGGTCATCAACGCCCACCCCGATGATTCAGATTTTGGTGCGTCAGGAACTATCGCCCAATGGGTGAAAAAGGGAATTGAAGTTTCATATGTGCTCTGCACAAATGGCGATCAAGGTGGCGAAGAATCTGGATTTACCAAAGAGGAGATGCCAGCGATTCGCCAGCGCGAACAACGCGCTGCAGGTGCCGCAATCGGCGTTACTGACATAACCTTTTTGAATTATGTTGATGGACACTTAGCTCCAACAATTGAACTGCGTAAAGATTTAGTCCGTCAGATTCGTCGCACTCAACCTGATCGAATGGTGTGCCAAAGCCCAGAACGTAACTGGGAACGCATGGGTGCAAGCCATCCTGATCACTTAGCTGCCGGCGAAGCCGCTATTCAAGCTGTGTACCCAGATTCACGTAATCCTTTTGCCTTTACCGACCTAATGGAAAAAGAGGGTTTACAACCGTGGCGTGTAAAAGAGGTTTGGATGATGGGCTTTGCGCATCCAGATCACTTTGTAGATATCACCGAAACCTTTGATTTAAAGATGGCCGCTTTGCATGCACATGCATCTCAAACCGCACATAACAAAGAGCTTGAAAACATGATCCGTGAATGGGGTCAACGCAACGCTGGCTTAGGTGGATTACCTGAAGGTCGTATCGCTGAAGCTTTTAAGATTGTGAATACTAATTAATTAATTAGTAACTGTTACTCGGGTAATTCCAACAGTTAGATTTGGAGTGCCATCTGCACCGCCACCTTTAACTCCAGCGGCTGCAATACCTTTAACAATTTCTAGACCTTGGGTAATGCTTCCCCAAATTGTGTAGTTAGGCCCCAAAGTTGTATCTGCAAAGACTAAAAAGAACTGACTTCCATTTGTCCCAGGGCCAGAGTTAGCCATCGCAACTGTTCCAGCTGGATAGTTGTTTACAATTGGTTGTGGAAGGTTCTCATCACGATATGTGAAGTTAGGGCCACCAGTACCTGTTGCAGTTGGATCTCCGCATTGCAAAACATATAGACCTTGTGTTGTTAAACGGTGGCACAAGGTGTTATCGAAAAAACCACCCTTTGCCAATGTTGTCATTTGAGTAACCGTGATTGGCGCCTTTGCGCCAGCAAGTGCGATCACAATATTTCCGCAATTTGTTTCAATGGTAAATGTGCGAGGCATTCTCTTTGGAAGTTTGTCAGCAGGTGCAATATTTGATGGAGTATGTCCAACAGCTTTTGTTGCCTTGCACTTTAACGCTGGAACTTTTTGTGCCTTTGCACTTTTTACCTTTGCTTCAGCCATTGATGATGGCGCAACAAAGACAGAGATCGCGGTAGTTGCGACCATCAATGAAATTAGTGTTTTGCGCATGTGGATATAGTAAATGGAAATCCTGAGAAAACCCTTAAATTATTCCCATTCAATGGTGGCAGGTGGCTTGCTCGTAATATCTAGGACCACACGGTTTACCTCGCGGACCTCGTTGGTTATGCGTGTAGAAATCTTCTCAAGAACTTCATAGGGCACTCTTGACCAATCTGCAGTCATCGCATCCTCGGATGAAACGGGACGGAGAACAATTGGGTGGCCGTACGTGCGTCCATCTCCCTGCACGCCAACACTTCGTACATCAGCAAGCAGTACAACAGGACACTGCCAAATATCCCTATCTAAACCTGCCGCCTTTAATTCAGCGCGTGCAATTGCATCCGCATCACGCAACAGATCAAGACGCTCTTGTGTAACTGAACCGATAATGCGAATTCCAAGTCCTGGACCTGGGAATGGTTGGCGCCAAACAATTTCTTCGGGTAATCCAAGTTCTAATCCAACTTGGCGAACCTCATCCTTAAATAATGTGCGAAGTGGTTCAACTAATGTGAACTGCAAATCATCTGGAAGGCCACCAACATTGTGGTGAGATTTAATGTTCGCAGTGCCTGTTCCTCCACCTGATTCAACAACATCAGGATACAAAGTTCCCTGTACTAAGAATTCAACATCTCCACCGGATGCAATCTCACGGGCCGCAGCTTCAAATGAACGAATAAATTCGCGTCCAATAATCTTTCGTTTCTCTTCTGGATCTATAACACCCTTCAGAGCGTTCAGGAACTGTTCCTTTGCATCAATTACAACAAGTTGAACTCCGGTAGAAGCTACAAAGTCACGTTCTACTTGCTCTGCTTCACCTTTGCGCAAGAGTCCGTGATCCACAAAAACACATGTCAATTGATTCCCGACTGCCTTTTGAATTATCGCTGCAGCAACAGCTGAATCAACTCCACCAGATAGCCCACAGATAACTCGCTTATCACCAATTACCTTCTTGGACTTTGCAATCTCTGTCTCTGCGATATTTGCTGTAGTCCACGTAGCATCGCACTTGGCAATGTTCACTAACCAGTTCTGCAGAATTGCCTGACCATGTTCGCTGTGAAGAACCTCTGGATGAAACTGAACTCCCGCAAAATGTCCTGTTTCATCTTCAAATGCAGCAATCGGAGTATCTGCGGTTTGTGCTGATACTGAAAAGCCTGCAGGTGCCTGTGTTACAGCATCTCCATGTGACATCCACACCTTTTGTTGTGCAGGTAATCCTGCAAATACCTTTGAACTTGTTTGTACTGAAGTTTCTGTGCGACCGAATTCAGATTTACCTGTTTGGCTAACAACTCCGCCAAGGGCCGCAGCCATTGCTTGGAATCCGTAGCAAATTCCAAAAACAGGAATTCCTAATGCGAAAATATCCGCATCAATTTTCGGAGCATTTTCTGCATACACACTTGAAGGTCCGCCAGACAAAATTACTGCGCTTGGATTCTTCGCCTTAACTTCTGCAGCGGTAATTGAAGATGGAACAATTTCAGAAAATACATGTGCTTCGCGGACGCGACGTGCGATCAGCTGCGCGTACTGCGCACCAAAATCAACAACTAGAACTCCGCGAGTTTCAGCCACGATGAATAAGTACCTCTACGCGCTGGAACTCCTTCACATCTGAGTAGCCGCAGGTAGCCATTGCGCGACGAAGTGCTCCGAACAAGTTCATTGATCCATCAGATGTATGAGAAGGGCCAAGCAAGATCTCTTCAAGAGTTCCAACTGTTCCTACATTTACACGCTCTCCACGTGGAAGAACTGGGTGGTGTGCTTCAGATCCCCAGTGCCATCCAAGTCCTGGTGCTTCGACCGCCTTAGCTAATGGTGAACCCATCATCACTGCATCTGCACCGCAAGCGATCGCCTTTGCGATATCTCCACTACGACCTACTGCTCCATCTGCAATCACATGAACATAACGTCCACCTGATTCATCAAGGTATTCACGTCGCGCCGATGCAACTTCAGCAACTGCAGATGCCATTGGAACTTCAACGCCAAGCACCTTGCGAGTTGTGTGTGTGGCTCCGCCACCAAAGCCAACAAGTACACCAGCTGCTCCTGCGCGCATTAAGTGCAATGCAGCTGTTGATGTTGCTACTCCGCCAACAATTACCGGAACATCAAGTTCATAAATAAACTTCTTTAGGTTCAGTGCTTCATTTTCTGCAGCTACGTGCTCTGCTGAAACTGTTGTTCCACGAATTACGAAAATATCTACGCCAGCAGCAATAACCGCTTTGTGGAATTCAGCGGTACGTGCAGGTGACAAAGAAGCTGCAACGGTCACACCTGAATCGCGAATCTGTTGAATGCGTTCCTTAATCAGTTCGGGACGAATTGGTGCGTTGTAAATCTCTTGCATGCGCTTTGTTGCATGCTTATCTGGCATCGATGCGATTTCACCAAGTGGGATACGAGGATCTTCATATCGAGTCCACAATCCCTCAAGGTTCAAAACACCTAGACCGCCAAGCTTTCCGATGGCGATTGCTGTTTCAGGAGAAACAACTGAATCCATAGGAGCAGCCAACATTGGAAGTTCAAACTTGTATGCATCGATCTGCCAGCCAGTTGAAACATTTTCAGGATCACGTGTGCGACGGCTAGGAACAATTGCGATGTCATCAAAGGAATAGGCGGTACGAGCACGCTTTCCTGGAGCAATCTCGATGTTATTCATTAGCGGCCCTTCTTTTGATAATTAGGTGCATCAGCAACGTGCGCCACATCGTGCGGGTGGCTTTCCTGCAGGCCTGCTGCAGTAATTTGAATTAAACGACCTTCGCGGCGCAGTGTTTCGATATCTGGCGCGCCGGCATATCCCATTCCAGAGCGAAGACCACCAACTAGTTGATGGACAACTTCGGCAACCTTTCCACGGAATGCAACCTTGCCTTCGATACCTTCAGGTACAAGTTTGTCTTCTGACAAAACATCATCCTGCATGTAGCGATCCTTTGAATAAGACTTTTGCTCACCACGTGATTGCATCGCACCTAAAGAGCCCATACCGCGATACGCCTTGTACTTAACTCCATTAATTTCAACTAATTCGCCAGGTGATTCTTCGCAACCTGCAAGTAAAGAACCAAGCATCACTGAGTTAGCTCCAGCAACAAGTGCTTTAACAATGTCTCCTGAATACTGCAATCCACCATCTGCGATCAATGGAATACCTGCTTTATTGCAAGCCTTTGAAGCTTCCAAAATTGCAGTTACTTGTGGAACTCCAACACCTGCAACAACGCGAGTTGTACAAATTGATCCGGGACCAACGCCAACCTTGACTGCATCTGCACCTGCATTAATTAATGCTTGTGCACCTGCACGTGTTGCAACATTGCCGCCGATGATTTCGGTAGTTGGAGAAAACTTTTTGATGCGCGCAATTGCATCTAGTACTGCGCGGTGATGACCGTGTGCTGTGTCTACGACAACGACATCAACTCCGGCTTCGATCAATGCTTGTGCACGCGCAAATCCATCTTCGCCAACACCAACTGCGGCTCCTGCTAATCCAACATTCTTAACTAACTTCACATGTGTTACTTGGGCTTCGATTGGAAGATTGCGGTGAATGATTCCAATACCGCCAGCTTTTGCCATAGCAATCGCCATTTCAGATTCTGTGACAGTGTCCATCGCTGATGAAACCAAAGGAACCGCGATTGAAATATTGCGGGTTAATTGTGTAACTGTGCTGACTTCTGATGGAACTACATCGGAAGCATCTGGAAGAAGAAGTACATCGTCATAGGTCAACCCAAGCATTGCGACCTTGTCTGTATCGCTCATGTGGCCTCCCCGATCTGAATTAAGGGGCAAGTCTATCGGGGCTTTAGTGGCCTACTGCACGCTCAATTTCAGCGCAGGCATGGGTTAAATCATGTGCAACAACCACATTGGTGCAGATTTCGGGATCCCATCCGGGCCCTCCAACGATCACACGAGGTGCTGGCCTAATCGAAGGAAGATCTGTCAAAAACTTTGAATCAGAGTTTTGGCTTAATTGGGCCCACAGGAATACCGCCGGCGGAGCAGATCTTTTCACCATTCCTGAAATCGCTTCCAATGGAGTTCGAGCACCTAAGAAAAAGGTTTCAATCTTCTTTTCAGCTAAAGAGGCGGCAAGTGCATGCAACGCCAGGCAGTGCATTTCTTCTCCAACGGCAGCTAGCAACACTGGGTGTGGATTTACAGGCTTCTTAATCTCCGCAACGCCTTCGCGAAGAATTCGTTTAATAATTTCAGTGAGCATATGTTCAACTTCAATTCCTGAACCATCTGCTTCCCATTCATCACCAACTAAAAACAAAAGCGGGACAATAACTTCAGTCCATGATGCAATGACCCCATTTGACGCAATATCTTTTCTAAGGACCGCTTCAATTAGCAATTTATCTAAACTCTTTGCAGCTCTATGTAGAGTTTCAACTAACTCTTCACGAACTTCAAAACTATCAACAAGTTTTTCAATTTTGATTGAACCTTTATGGGACTTTGCTTTTTCAGCTGCATCACTTGGGGCAACACCAGTGGTGATCAATCGACGCATCACCGTTAACTTCGCTAAATCACTGGGACAGTAGCGACGGTGCTCCCCCGCCTCGTGGCTGGATGGGCCAAGGCCATATCGACGATCCCAGGTGCGAAGGGTCGCTGGAGCCACGCCTAGGCGGCGGGCTACGGCTGCGACCGTTAAAAGCTCCTCTTCCATGGGGGTAATGGTGGCGTGAAGTGGCCGAACTCACCACCCGAAAACGCCATTTGAACAACTTTTGGAGCGTTGGCACTTGAACAACTTATGACTCGGTTGTACATTATGGCCATGGCCGAAATTTCACGCTTACCCCGCCCCGTTGCAGATGAATGGGAGTGGCAGTACCAAGGTTCATGCCGCGAGCTACCAACAGAGATGTTCTTCCATCCTGATGGAGAGCGCGGACCTCGCCGACGTAACCGCGAGAACACAGCGAAAGCTATCTGCGCCTCATGCCCAGTAATTGCAGCATGCCGTGCACACGCCCTTGCAGTTCAAGAGCCGTATGGAATCTGGGGAGGTCTTTCAGAAGATGACCGCCTAGCAATTCTTGGCAAGGAGATCACGCCAGATATCTCACACGCTTCATAACTTTCCTTCCTCCTAAGGAGAAAAAGAAAAAGCCCCACGGAAATTTCCGCGGGGCTTATTTCTTGTCTCAATTAGTGTGAGTGTCCACCTGGACCATGTGAGTGTCCATGTCCACCAGCAGCATCAGCAGCTGCTTGCTCCGCTGGCTTCTCGTAAACAACAGCCTCTGTTGTAATAAACATTGCTGCGATTGATGCAGCGTTTGCAAGTGCTGAACGAGTCACCTTTACTGGATCGATAACACCATCAGCTGCAAGATCGCCATACACATCTGTTGCAGCGTTGAATCCTTCGTTGTGCTTCATTGCGCGAACCTTTGCAACTACTACGTAGCCTTCAAGTCCTGCATTTTCTGCGATCCAACGAAGTGGTTCATCACATGCCTTGCGAACCAAACGAACACCGACAGCCTTGTCGCCAGTGAATCCAAGATCGCCTTCAAGTGCATCGGCAGCATGCACAAGTGCAGCTCCTCCACCAACAACGATTCCTTCTTCAACAGCGGCGCGAGTTGCAGAGATTGCATCCTCAAGACGGTGCTTCTTTTCATTAAGTTCAACTTCTGTGTGTGCACCAACCTTGATTACACAAACTCCACCAGCAAGCTTTGCAAGACGCTCCTGTAGCTTTTCCTTGTCCCATGAAGAGTCACTTGTTTCGATCTCCTTGCGAAGTTCAGAAACGCGTGCAGCAACTGCAGCCTTATCGCCTGCTCCATCAACGATGGTTGTTGCATCCTTTGAAACAACGATGCGACGTGCCTTACCAAGATCCTCAAGAGTTACACCTTCGAGCTTCATTCCAAGCTCTGTAGAAATAACCTGTCCGCCAGTAAGAACTGCGATGTCCTGAAGCATTGCCTTGCGACGATCTCCGAAGCCAGGTGCCTTAACAGCAACTGATGCGAAGACTCCACGCATACGGTTTACAACAAGCGTAGAAAGCGCTTCGCCTTCAATATCTTCAGCGATGATCAGTAGTGGCTTTGAAGCCTGAGCTACCTTTTCAAGCAATGGCAGTAGATCTGACAGTGCTGAGATCTTGTTTGCAGAGATCAAAACGTAAGCATCCTCAAGGATTGCTTCCATACGATCTTGATCAGTTACGAAGTACGGTGAAATGTAGCCCTTGTCGAACTGCATGCCCTCTGTGAATTCAAGATCAAGTCCAGTTGTAGATGCTTCTTCAACTGTAATAACTCCATCTTTACCAACACGGTCCATCGCTTCAGCGATCAATTCGCCAATTGCGCGATCCTGTGCAGAAATAGTTGCAACATCTGCGATCTGTGGCTTACCGCTTACAGGTGTTGCCTGCGAGCGCAACTTTTCTGAAACCGCTGCTACGGCTGCTTCGATACCCTGCTTGATATCCATTGGCTGTGCACCAGCTGCAAGGTTACGAAGTCCTTCTTTAACCATTGCCTGTGCAAGAACAGTTGCAGTTGTAGTTCCATCACCTGCGACATCATTTGTCTTAGTCGCAACCTCTTTAACTAACTGTGCACCCATGTTTTCAGCAGGATCTGAAAGTTCGATCTCCTTTGCAATTGTTACACCGTCATTAGTAATGATTGGTGCGCCAAAAGACTTTGCGATAACTACGTTACGACCCTTAGGTCCAAGCGTTACCTTTACTGTGTCAGCAAGAATGTTGACACCGCGCTCCATGGCGCGGCGTGCTTGCTCATCAAATTGAAGACTCTTTCCCATTTACTTCTCGATTACAGCGAGAATGTCGCGAGCTGAAAGAACGAGTAGATCTTCTCCACCGTGCTTGATTTCAGTTCCGCCGTACTTGCTGTAAAGAACTACATCGCCAACCTTGACATCCATTGGAACGCGTACGCCATCGTCAAAGCGACCTGGGCCTACTGCGATAACAGTGCCTTCCTGTGGCTTCTCTTTTGCTGTATCTGGGATTACAAGACCTGATGCTGTTGTTGTTTCAGCCTCATTTGTCTTGATAACGATGCGATCTTCAAGTGGCTTAACTGCCATGGTGTGCTCCTTCTAGTTTTTTTAAGCTAGTTGATTCCTCGTGCGACCCGAATTAGCAGACTCGGGTCGTGAGTGCTAACGCAAACTCTAGGGTTGCTATTCCCAGCGGGCAAATCCAGATTTACAGGGAAACGGTCGTGACTGGCAGGCTGGAATCAGCGTCAAAAGCCACTGGGCTGGGGCTGCGGCCAGCTGAAACCATGAGCGAGCCAAGAGCGGCAACCATCGCTCCATTGTCGGTACAAAGCCCCGGATTTGGGATGCGCAGCTGGATACCGGCCTTGTCGCACCGTTCTTGAGCCACGGCGCGAAGTCGTGAATTAGCCGCTACCCCACCTGCAATTACCAGCGAATCAATTCCGGATTGCTTGCATGCGGCAAGTGCCTTCAACAACAAAACATCAACGATCGCTTCTTGGAAGGAAGAGGCAACATCGGCCTTTGCATAATCCGGAGTCGCCTCTAGATATCTGGCAACTGCGGTTTTCAATCCGGAGAAGGAGAAATCAAAGGGACGGGTTTGCCAATCATTTGAAGTTGTTAACCCGCGAGGAAAATCGATTGCGGTAGCGCTTCCTTCTTTAGCTAACATGTCGATGGCAGGTCCGCCCGGGAAACCCAATTTCATGACACGAGCAATTTTGTCGAATGCCTCGCCCGCAGCATCATCCATGGTTTCGCCAAGTTTTGTGATTGATCCAGTGATGTCATCAACTTGAAGAAGAGATGAGTGGCCGCCGCTAACAAGCAAAGCAATCGTTGGATCCAAGGGATCTGTGTGAGTTAAGAAATCAACACTAACGTGAGCTGCTAAATGGTTAACCGCATAAATTGGTTTGTTCAGTCCAAGTGCAAGTCCTGCTGCAGATCCAACACCAACAAGTAAAGCTCCAACTAATCCTGGTCCGCCGGTTACTGCAACCGCATCAATGTCCTTCAGCGAAATCTTTGAATCCTTTAATGCTTGATGCAAGGTAGGAATCATTGCTTCTAAATGTGCGCGGCTTGCGATTTCAGGTACAACGCCCCCGAAACGTGCATGCTCTTCAACACTTGATGCAATTACATTTGCCAACAAGGTACGGCCGCGAACGATTCCCACCGCAGTTTCATCACATGATGTTTCAATTCCTACAACAATTGGTTCGCTCATGGCAGCTCCAATCGCATTACCTGTGCATCAAGCCCTGCACCAAAATAATCCTTGCGAACATTGAGCTTTGCGTACCCCAATGATTCATATAACCCAATTGCTTCAGGGTTATCTATCTTCACTTCAAGCATCATCGCAATAGAGCCCTGACCCTTTGCCCATTCGGTAATCAGCGCCATTAATGCTTTAGCAACGCCTTTTCCACGGTGTTGTGGCACTACGCCAACGGTCAAGATGTCAGCCTCTGCCTGGCCAGGGGCAAACACACCTGCATAACCGATGATCTCTTTGGTTTCATCGACGGCCACAACAAAGTGGCGGGTAGGTGATGAAAACTCTTCTTTGTATTGCGATGCAGACCACGGCGAGTATGGAAATAACTCTTTGTCCAATGAAACAAATACTGGAAGATCAAAGGCGTTAGCTTCGCGATACGTAATCATGGTCTATCCGCCGTCGCAACCGCATCAGGTCTACGTAAATAAATCGGCTCTGTAATGTCACCTGGAAGATTTACTAATGCATTCATGTCAGGAAAAAGATCTGCGTGGATTATTGCTCCAGAAACATCTGCAGGAAAATTGACTGCTGGTTCTCCTACGCGATTTCCATTTGTATACCTTGCCCAATAAACCTCTTTGCGTCGTGCATCAACGGTAATGATGAAATCTTGGTCTTTTACTTGTGCGGCAATTGCATCTAGCGAACAAACTCCACGTACTGGAATTTCGCGAGCTAAAGCAAAGGTATGAGCAAATGCAATTCCAACTCGAAGTCCCGTAAAGGGCCCTGGACCCATTCCAACCACAACCTCGTCGACATCGCATACAGCTAGTGCTTCTTGTACGAGCTCTGGTAAAGAAGGGCCATGCGCCGTCGCGCCGTCGCGATATCCGCTATATACAATTGATTCACCGTCGATGATTGCTACACAAGTTCGCGAAGTAGATGTATCGATCGCTAAGGTTTTGCTCATAATGAAAAACCAGTCCAGCGCGCACCGACCGCACTAATTTCAACTTTTCTAATGTCATCGCTGCGGTCGATATTTATTTCAAGGCGATCCTCACTCAGACGAGCAGACTCTGCTCCACCCCATTCAATAAAGGTAATTGAGTTAGCGATATCTAGATCTAAATCATCTAAGTAAAGATTTGGGTTATCAGAATCAACTAGTCGATAGGCATCAACATGGATCAATGGGACAGCCGCCTTGTGCACACGTGAAATTACAAAGGTGGGCGATGTAATCCCGCTGATGCCAAGGCCTTCACCAACCCCCTGGGCCAATACGGTTTTACCTGCCCCAAGTGGGCCATTAACTAATACAAGATCTCCAGCGCGCAGATGCGCTGCTAGCTTCACGCCAAGCTGATGCATTTCAGAGGCGGTAGCAATTGTGATCACCAGCTAAGCCTAAGGCACCAGCCCTTTGAACCAATCCAATGAATCAGGGTTGGCAAGTGCATCTCTGTTTCTGACCTCGCGACCGTTGATTACATCAGTGACTGCAAGTTCAACCAACTTATTGGATTTAGTGCGAGGTAATTCTGGCGCAACAACTATCAGGTCGGGCACATGACGTGGAGATGCTTGAGTACGAAGCGCGGTCTTTATTTCCTTTTCAACGGCCTCATTGAAAACTTGTCCTGCTTTAACAACTACAAACAAGATAACGCGAGTGTCATTATCCCACTCTTGTGAAACCGCCATCGCCTCTTGGACCTGTGGGAAAGTTTCAACAACTCGGTAGATCTCAGCGGTTCCAATACGAACACCCTTTGAATTTAATGTTGCATCGCTGCGACCGTACAAAGTAAATCCACCGGTCGCAGATTTTGAAGCAAAATCTCCATGAGTCCATACCCCTGGGAAACCTTCAAAGTAGGCTGCTAAATACTTTTCATTATTTACATCATTCCAAAAACCAAGTGGCTTTGAAGGAAATGGAACTGTGCACACAAGTTCGCCCTTTTCATCAATAGCCGCACTCTTGCCTTGTGCATCAAAAACATCTGTTGCCATGCCAAGGCATGGTCCCTGAAGTTCGCCGCGGTATACCGGTTGTGTTGGAACTCCAGCTAGGAAGCAGCCACAAATATCTGTTCCGCCAGACATTGAAGCAAGGTGTACATCTTGTTTGATTGATGAGTACACGTAATCAAAGCTTTCAGGTGAAAGAACAGAACCAGTTGATCCAATGGTCTTCACTGTTGAAAGATCATGAGACTTGGCTGGAACTAAACCCTCCTTGTGCGCAGAGTCGATGAACTTTGCGGATACGCCAAAGAAATCCAGTTTCTCGTTTTGTGCGATATCAAATAATCGTGAAGGGGTTGGGGCCATTGGAGCGCCATCAAATAAAACTATTGTGGCTCCGCGGCCAAGTGCCATGGTTAACCAGTTCCACATCATCCAGCCACATGTTGTAAAGAAAAAGACCTTGTTTCCTTCACTTATGTTGAATTGATACAGCATTTCTGCCTGTGCCTTGAGCATTACGCCAGCACCACTATGAGTAATGCACTTTGGCTTACCTGTTGTTCCCGATGAGAATAAAACAAAGCCTGGATGATCAAATGGAAGCTGTTCAAAATTAGCCTCAGTGCCAATAAATGGATTGATCCAGGCATCAAATTCGCTGACTCGCACAGTCTTTTTTACTGTTGGTAAAAGCTTTTCGATTTCTTGTGACTTTTCTGTGCAATCAAAGTACTTACCGTTGTAGAGATAACCATCGGCAGCCAAGAAAATCTTCGGTTCGACTTGTCCAAAACGATCCTCAACCGCATGTGGGGCAAAGTCTGGAGATGCGGTTGATACAACAGCGCCAATACTTAGTGCGCCTAATCCGTAAATAATTGTTTCTGTGATGTTTGGAACCCAAGCAACTACGCGATCTCCGGATACAACACCTTCGGCGCGCATCGCCGCCGCCGTTGCAGCAACTTTGATTCGAAGATCTGCCCAAGTAATTTCAGATCTAGTTCCATCTTCAAGAATCGAAACTATAGCGACATCAGAATCTTTGCCCTTAGCCAATAAATTTTGTGCCACATTTAATCGCGCATCAGTAAAAAACTTTCCTGAAATGAAATCTGCACCTTGGGTGTAAAAGTTGGAGCCCTTACTCCCCACTACACCAAGGTCATCCCACGCTTGTGACCAGAACTCACCTGGGTTCTTAACACTCCACGAATGAAGCTCGCTGTACGAAGTAAACCCCTTTTCGGCCTGCAACTTTTCGATAGCCGAAGTACCGGTTAATTGAGGCTCCCAGAGTTTTTGGTTCATGATTGCTTGCGAGAAAGCGCCTTCAAGCGAAGTCGGTAGTAGGCACCTGACAACCCACCCGGAGAAAACATCACGATCAAAATGAAGATTAGGCCAAGCAATAGAGCAGGCTCTGCGATAGGCCCACCAATCCACTTAGGAATTGTTTTGAAAGACTCTTGCTGAGTTAGATCCTGCATTCTTGTGGAGGCAAAGGAGTAGAAGATTCCACCAAGGACTGCTCCCCAACGGGTCACCGCGCCACCAATAACAACCATCAACAGCAAGGCGATAGTGACGCTTGATTCAGCAAATCGCGGAGCTGCGCTTCCTGCAGCAATTAGCATCACAAACCCCAGCATTGCTGCAAGTCCTGCGCTAATGACAAATGACAACAACTTGAAGTGCTGAGTATTTAATCCCAGAACCTGTACGCGTTGTTCATTATCGCGAAGTGCAGCAAAAACTCTACCTGCAGAGCTTTCAGTAACCCACCAAATTACAGCGTAAGTGAAGATTAAGGCTGCGAGTGCTAACCAATAAATATATTTTGTATTAAATACGCCGATCCAAATTTGCGGAATATTGTCGGCATTTAGCGCAATTCCATTTTCTCCACCAGTTAAGTTGAAGAAGTTGCGATTGACGATTACATGTCCCGCTTCGCCAAATGCCAAGGTGACCATAGCAAAGGTAATTCCCGTTGTTCGCAGTGAAGCAGCGCCCACTAAGAAAGCAAGAATCGAACTAACCGCAATTGAGATCAGCGCTGCTAACCACCATGAGACAACATCATGATTAATCAATATGCATGACACATACACGCCAGTTGCAAAGTACAAGGCGTGACCAAAAGAAAGCAGACCGGTGAAACCAAACAAGAGATCGTAAGTCAGCGCCAAGGCACCCCACACAAATGCAACCGCTAATGTCTGCTGCATTCCAGGCTTACCAAGAGGATTACCTGAAAAAAGTGGAGCGATTGCAAGGACTGCAAGTAAAAGACCAAGCAAGGGGCGAGAGTATTTCCAACGCAACATTATGCACGCACCTTTCCTAATAGACCTTGTGGTCTAATCAGCAAGACACCTGCTAACAAGATAACTACTACAAAGTCACCTAATCCAGTTACGTAATAATTTGCGAACTGGCGGATAACTCCAATTAACATCGCTGCTAAGAAGCTTCCGGATACTGATCCCATTCCACCAATAACCACAACGATAAATCCATAGATCAAATAAGAGCCCGCAATGAGCGGTGAAACACCATTAGAGTAAACAGAAACTAAAACTCCGCCTACGCCAGCTGCAAAGCCACCGAGGAAGAAAACGGTGCTAAATGCACGTCGAACATTGATTCCTAGAGCGTTAACCATGTTTCGGTTTTCCACACCAGCTCGAATAATCAAACCAATCCGTGTGTACTTCAGCAAGATCCAGTTTCCAATAAGGAGCAAAACCGCTGTTGCGATGTAGACAACGCGATCGGCTGGGATCATCGCTCCACCAACATTTATTGCGGTTAGGAACCACAACGGTGTTGGGAACATACGAAGATCATTTCCAAACCAACCTGCAAGTACGGCGCCAACAACAAGTGAAACACCTACTGTTACTAATGCCTGATCAATGTGACGTTCATACAAGCGTGTGATTAAAAGTTGCTCGATCAAAAGCGCAAAGGCACCTGCTGCCAAACCACCAACTATCATCGCCAGAATGAAATCTGTCATTGTTGTTTCTGGCCCAAGTTTTGTAGCTAGCCAGTAACCAACAAATGCGCCTACAGTTAAGAAGCTTCCGTGAGCAAAGTTAAGAACGCCCATTAGGCCGTAAATCAATGACAAACCAGAAGCAATTAGGAAGTACAGCGCACCTAATCCGATGCCGGTGATTCCGATCAGAATAAATGTATCCATTTACTTGTGACCTCCACTTACACCTAGCATTTGATGAACCCAAGCATCATCCTGAAGATTTTCAGGACCACCTTGATATACAACCTGACCTTGATCCATGACAATCACATGTTGAGCAACTCGCTTTACAAGTGCAAGGTTTTGCTCGACCAACAACATAGTTGTTGTCTCGGCAACCTTTGCCAAAACATCCGCAACTTCAGTAACCAGTTTTGGCGCTAAACCTTTTGTTGGTTCATCAACTAGCAAAATCTCATTCTTATTGAGAAGCGCACGCGCAATCGCAACCATTTGTTGTTGGCCACCGGATAAAGATCCAGCTTGCTGTGCAGCACGTGTATCTAGTTCAGGGAAAAGGCTGTAGACCAATTTGTACGCTTCTTCGCTGTTCTTGCCACGGGCCGCAAGCGAAAGGTTCTCTTTCACCGTCAATGAGGCAAAGACTTCACGATCTTCAGGCACAAAAGCCACGCCTGACTGAACAACTTTGTGGGTCTGCATTCCTAAGATTTCTTTGCCGTTTAGCTCAACAGATCCTGTGCCTTCATAGAAACCCATAATTGTGCGCAAGGTTGTGGATTTTCCAACACCGTTTCGACCCAGAAGTGCGGTCACCTTATTGGTTGGCACCTCAAAGGTAACACCATGCAAAATATGAGATTCGTTGATCTTTACATGCAGATCTTTTACAGAGAGTGCGTTCATAGCGCTTCTCCAATATATGCAGATTGAACAATAGGGTTGTTAATAACATTCTGTGGAGTATCGCAAACTAGAAGTTCGCCATAGTTCAATACTGCGATTCGATCAGCCAGTCCCAAGATAACTTCCATGTGATGCTCAACAATCAAAACAGTTTTCTTGTGCTCAGTTGCCAATGCGCGAATGATTTCGACAAGCTCTGGAACATTTTCCACGCTCATGCCCGCCATTGGTTCATCAAGTAAAACAATGTCAGATTTAGAAGCAAGAACAATTGCAATCTCTAAACGACGCTTATCGCCATGTGAAAGTGAACCTGCACGCTGAAGAGCGCGCGCAGATAACCCAACCTTTGCTAAACAATCGTGAGCGGTTTGAACTACTTCATCAAACCTATAAGCGTTCTTCAGCAGGTTCATAGATTTGCCATTTGCAGCTTGTGCGGCAATGCGCACATTCTCAAGACAGGTTAGATTTACAAAAACACTTGAGGTTTGAAAGGTTCGGGCAATTCCGGCACGAGCACGTTCGTGCGGTTCTAGATCGGTTACATCCTTTGATCCAACAAAGATTTGCCCTCTGGATGGTTTGCGGATGCCGCTGAGTAAATTAAAGAATGATGTCTTACCGGCACCATTTGGTCCGATGATTCCAAGAGTTTCATTTGGCGCGACATCAAGCGAGATTCCATCAAGAATCTTGGCGCCACCAATGTTAAGAGAGAGATCCTTAACGCTTAAAGCAGAATTCACTGTCGCAACCCCTTTGTTACCGATGCCAAAGAGTATAGAAAACCCCGGTGTATTTCTACACCGGGGTTCATTTAATCTATATGTTCTGTATTACTTGCCAACTCCTGCGATTGTCTTAAGAAGTGAAGGCACATAGTGGCTTCCTGACTTATTAAGAGCAACCAAGAACATAGGCTGAACCAATAGGTGTGAGTTTGAATCGATTGTCATCAATCCCTTAACTCCAACCCATGACTTACCTTCTAGGTTCTGGATCATTGTGTCTACGCTGAGGTTCTTGTTATTTGTTAGAGCCATAACAATCATCTTCGCAGCATCTGCACCTGTTGATGTGAATAGATCCTGAGTCTTCTTGTTGTTTGCGTACCAAGTTGCTAGATCGTTAGCTGCTGCTGACTTTCCTGCACCTGCGAAGTAGCTGTTTGTAAGGATCGCATTTGTTCCTTCAAATAGAGTTCCGTAGATGTCGTAAGTTGCTGCGCCAGCAAGACCAGTGATTGGACGCTGCTTAGCAAATGCACCCTGAACCTTGAGTGATGTCAACATCGCTCCAGCTGTTAGTGCGTTTGACCATGCGATGAAGATGTATGAACCTGCTGCATCTGCAGCCTTCTTAGCAAATGGTGTGAAATCTGAAGTTGATGTTGGAACCTTGATCTCTTCAAACTTTGCACCCTTTGGACCCATAAGCGCCTTTGCAGCTGCAATGTTTCCTGCACCGAATGCGTTGTCTTCAACAAACAAAACAACCTTCTTGCCTGAAATTGGCTTGATGCCTGCAAGTGGAGCTAAATCCTGCGTAGATGAGTTACCTGAACGGAAAACATACTTGTTTGCAGATGATGTAACTAGGTCATTCTTTGCTGGACCTGAGATGTACAGAACTTTGTTCTGTGCAGCAAGTGGAGCAAGTGTTAATGCCACGCCAGATGATGCTGTTCCAGCAATAATCTTTGTGCCATTTCCAACCATTTCCTTGAATGATGCAGTTGCTGATGCAGGATCTGCGCCATCATCCTTTGTAGTTACCACAAGCTTTTGGCCATTGATAGCCATCTTTCCGCCTGTGTAATAGTTCAAGCCCCATGTAAGGCCTTCGTTGTATGCCACGCCATATGAAGCAAGTGGGCCTGATGTTGATGTAATAACACCAATCTTGATCTCACCAGCAGCTTGTGCTGGTGCCATGCTTGGTGTCAGAACAGCAAATGCAATTGCTGCAACTACCAAACGCTTTAGTGAGCTCTTGCTCATACGAATGTTCTCCTCATCGAGTGAATAAAGGTCCACGAGGGGCGGACCATGTTGAGCGCAAATCTAGAGGGTCTAGGCAGGGAAAAGCCATTTTTCGTATTTCGATTTGATTACTTTTTACCGAAATCTGATTGGAAATACCGAAAGACACGGGCAGACTAGCCCCATGTCACTTCCAACTCAGAAATTTCTAGTTCCGGTATCAGGCGGAGATTTAGCGGTCTTTCAATATGGAGATGGGAGCGGAGAACCCGTCCTTCTGATCCATGGAGTCACTTCATCCAACCGAGCATTCCAGCTATTTGCTGACTCGTTAATTGCTAGAGGCAAAGCACCTTTCGCCGTAGATCTTCGCGGCCGTGGTGATTCAAATTCATTGCCTGGTCCATTTGGAATGGCAAACCATGCAAAAGATATGGCGTCGGTGATCGATCACTTTGGATGGAAAAAGCCAGATGTGATTGGACATTCAATGGGTGCCTTTGTGACCGCTGCACTAGTTGGTTTATATCCAGACAAAGTTGGGGATGTTGTTTTCGCAGATGGTGGAGTTCCACTTCCATTGCCTGCAGGAATGACTGTTGAACAAATCATGCCTTTTGTTCTTGGACCCGCAATGACCCGTTTAGCGATGACATTTGAAAATCACGAGGCGTATCGCAATTACTGGAAGCCGCAAGCGGCATTTGCAAAGGGATGGTCCACCGTCCTGGATGAGTATGTTGATTACGATCTTCGTGGAACTGAACCTGAAATGAAGGCAGCAACAAACCCTGTTGCAGTTGAAGAGGATTCACGTGATTTATTTGGAGACGATCTCATTGTTCGTTCGCTTCAAGGATTACAAAGGGAAACTCTATTTATTAAGGCAGAACGTGGATTACAGAATGAGGAAAATGGTTTATATCCAATGCCGGTCTTGGATCTTGTACTTCCTAACTATCCGCAACTAAAGCTGGAATTCTTGGCAGATTGCAACCACTACGACATGTTCTTGGAAGAGTCCGGAGCTGAAAAGGTCGCCACAATTATTTACGGAGGTCGTTCATGACTCTCAAGGGAAAGCGCGCTTTCATTACCGGTTCATTTCAGGGTATCGGACTTGGCATTGCAACATCTCTAGCCGCAGAGGGCGCATCAATCGTCCTTCATGGACTTGCCGACGAGGCAACTATTGCAAAGGCTGAAAAGGCTGTACTTGCTGCGGGTGCACCGAAGGTTGAAAGTCATGTTTCAGATCTTCGAGATAGTGCGGCAACTGAGGAATTAATTGGAAAGATTCTTGCAAATGGGCCGGTTGATATCTTGTGCAACAACGCAGGTATTCAGCACACAGCAACAATTGAAGATATGCCACGTGAAAAATGGAATGACATTATTGCAATCAACTTAACCTCATTCTTTGACACGATGCGTTTACTTTTGCCGCAGATGAAGGAACGTGGATATGGTCGAGTAATCAACACTGCATCTGTACATGGATTAGTTGCCTCGCTTGCAAAGGCGCCCTACGTCTCTGCTAAGCATGGTGTTATTGGTTTAACTAAAGTTGCAGCTCTTGAGTATGCACAAGTTGGTAGCGCAGAAACCGGTGGAGTGACAGTAAATGCGATCTGCCCAGGATGGGTTGAAACAGCATTGATTGAACCTCAAATCAAAGCAAAGGTTGATATTCATAATGGAGATCGTGCAGCTGGTATCGCAGATCTGTTATCTGAAAAACAACCTTCTCGTCGTATGTCTTCTCCAGAAGATATTGGCGCAGTCGCTGTTTTCCTTTGTTCAAAGGCGGCCCATAACATCACTGGCACAGCAATTCCTGTTGATGGTGGTTGGACCGCTCAATAAATTAATTAAAAATTAGAAAATAAAAGCGGGGCCAGATTTCTCTGGCCCCGCTTTTTATTACCCTCGATTATTGGTTATCGCCGTAAGCCTTCAACCATGGAACGAAAATTCCCTTATCAGTTGAAATGTTGCCAGCCTTACGAACAGCTGTGTTCAACGCTCCACCTGATGGAAGCTTTCCTGTGTTTGATGCTTGTACAAGTGACTTCGCAACAAGTACTAGCTGTGCTGATGTGAAGTTACAGTGATTTGTACCCTGCGCAGCAGCACTAGATGTGATTGGCGCTCCAGTTGCATCAAACTTTGTGTAGTTTGCTGGAGTTGTATTCCAAAGCATCAAAAGCTTCTTCGTAGGTGACTTGTATTCGCGACTTGTCTTGTATGCCTTCACAGCAGCAGCCTTTTCGGCTGCATATTGCTCAACATATAGATCAACTAGACGCTGTGATGCACCTGCTGGAGTAATTGGATCAGCAAGGCCAACCATCAAAACTGTAGGAACATTGATCTTTCCTGTGTTCTGATGAAGCGCCTTCATCTTTGTAACTGCCGCTGCATTTCCGGCTGCACGTGGTGCACCTGGGTTAGCTGCAGAAAGTGCTCCGAGCATCGCATCAATTGCTGTGTTGCCTGACAAAGCAGCGTTAAAGATCACGCGCTCTGCATCAACACGTGCAGAGTAATCAGTCTTTGTGTTATCAAAGATTGCTCCGCCAGTTTGGTTCTCAACATCTTGAGTAGCAAGAACTGCAAGTGCTGCAGCATTTGTACCGTTCTCAAGAATTGCAAGAACTGGGCTGATTGCCAATGGGAAGGTCAACTTCAATGCGCCATCTGGACCTGAAATAGAGTCAAAGTGTGCAGATTGAGTTGGAAGTCCAGCCATCAATCCAAGAAGTAGCAATGCGCTACGTGATGGAATTCCAGCTGCTTGAAGAGCCTTACCTGTTGCAGATGAAGTATCTGGCCAAGCACCTGTTGAAATTGATGCTTGCAACTTACCCATAACGGTGAAGACCTTAACTAAGTCTCCGTAAGACTCAGCAACGCCTGCGGCACCTGCAGAGTAGTTTCCTGCCTTAATTGTTGGATCAAATAAAACTTTGATTCCCCATAGGAAATCGCCAGCCATTGTTAGCTCCTGAGAAACGTTGTCAGCCATACACATTGGTGCAACAGCTGAGACTAGGTCAGGATGCTTTTCAGCAAGACCCTGAGTGATGACGCCACCAAGAGATGATCCCCAAGCAATTACCTTTGAAGTCTTTGGGAACTGCTTCTTGAATGTATCGATCAATTCAACATTTGTCTTAATCGCTGAATCTGGATTCCAACCTTGACGAGCAAAGCCTGAACCTACGATCGCAATACCCTGGCTAAAGAAGTACTTAGCAACTTCAGCGTTTCCACCAGGAACTGGCTCTGGAGTATTTGTGACCTTGTATCCACCGATTAGTGGGATTCCCGCAGGAATATCAACGTTGTAACGGTATCCATGTGAGTACAAAGCAACTGTTCCGTTGAAGTTTGCTGGAACCTGCATTGCATATGGAGCGCCATCAGATGTAACACCAACGCATGACTGAATTGGGCTCTTGCCATCACACGCAGGTGCTGCATTAGCAACTGATGGTGCTGTTACAAGAACTGTTGTTACAAGTGCTGTTACAGAAAGAAGCGAGAGAATTCTTACTTTTTTCATTAGTTTGGTAATCCCTTCGCTGGCATTGCAGGACGCTTGTATGTTGTCTTAACAACAGCACCAGATCCTGAATCAGTTGTGTATGAAACATATGTTCCACCTACTGGAGCAAGGTCACCTGTTGGTGAGTACTTTCCAACCCAGTAACCGGTTAGACCAACGTGGCTGGTCTTTGAGTATGCAGCTGGAACTAGAGCAGAGTTTGCAAATGTTGCACCCTTGCTATCGATCGCTGCTAGAAGTGACTTACGTGTTGGGTTTGCACCAGCAGCCTTAAGCGCCTGTGCAGCCATGAACGCAGTATTCATACCAAGCAATACGTTGAGATCAAATGTCTGTGATGGCTGTGCCTTTGCGTAGATATCTGAGAAGAACTTTACGTACTCATCCTTCATATCTGTTGTCGCTGGAACTGGTGAGAAACCAATTGCGTTGTAAAGAACTCCCGCAGGAACTCCGGTCAACTTAATTGTTGTTGCATCTCCACCAACTGAACCGAGCATCCACTGTGGTGCGTACTTCAACTGTGCAGCAACACCAAGCATTGCTGAAGTTGCGCTTGAAACACCAAAGAGAATAACTACATCAGCTTCAGCGGCCTTGAACTTTGTGATCCAACCAGCAGCAGCTGCTGCATTCTGTGAACCTGATGCGTAAGGCACCTTAACTGCAAAGTTAACGCCTGCTGTCTTGAAACCTGCGAGCGCATCTGAACCGAAGTCGTCATCCTGGTATAGAAGACCGATCTTCTTGCCTGCAAAGTTTTCCTTAATGTACTGACCCATGATCTTTGCTTCCATGATGTATGAAGGCAAGACTGTGTAAGTAGTTGGGTACTTCTTTGCATCTGCAAATCCGCTAAATCCTGTGTTAACAAATAGAACTGGAACGCCGCGACGGGCTGGGTTAACAGATGAAGCAACTGCCTTCACATTTGCTGTTCCAAGAGGTGCAAGAAGAGCCATGACCTTGTCCTTAAGGATAAGTTCATTTGTCTTTGCTACCGCTTCCGTTGGAACGTAGCGGTCATCCTTAACAACAAGAGTTACCTTGCGGCCATTGATTCCACCATTTGCATTGAGGTAATCGAAGTACGCCTTTGCTGCACCTGGGATCTTGTTGTAACCAAGTGATGCTGTACCTGTCACTGGCAGTGTCATACCGAGTTTGATCTCAGTTGAGCTCACGCCAACTTCAGCTGCCTGAGCCGGAATAGCTGTTGCAGCTAATCCGAATACGGCAAGTACCGCAGTAGCTGTCAGCAGCTTACGGCGATGTAGTGCTTTCATGTGTTTCCTTCCATCGAGGGTTTGTTACGAGAGTAAATATTTCTTTCGTAAAACTATTTATTTTTTGCTGCAAGTTTTTTCGCAGTGCGTGCTCTGTGTTGCTCAACCGGACCATTGGGAACAAATAGAACGGTAAGAATCAGAAGCGCGCTTACGATCAAACCTGGCAGATTTGTAGTCACACTTTCTGAGGTACCGAGTTTGTGCGCGACAACATCGGCGATTTCAGGAATTGCGACCAGGGTCACAGCACCAATCATGACCCCAGACAGGGTAGTTACGCCAGATAGAACCGCGCCTGTCAGCAGGGAAAATGAGAGAGCAAGCGGAAATGCGCTTGGAGAGACGGTGCCGATGGTCATTGAGAGCATGGCGCCAGCTAAACCAGCCAATCCAGCGCTAAGGGTGAAGGCCAGGATCTTGGAACGAGCGGTGTTAATTCCTGACAGTTGGGCAGCAACTTCATTGCCTCGCCCTGCTCTCCAGGTCCGACCATAACGTGATCGCAAAATATTTTGCAGTACCCACATCATTATCAATGTGGCTGAAGCGGCGATCCAGAAAAACCATTTGTACTGAGTGAACTCTTCACCTAAGGAAAGCGGTGGGAATCCAACATCAAATAACAAACCTTGTTCTCCGCCAAGTATTGAGAATTGGTTTGCAAGTGAAGGTAAACCGATTGCAAGCGCCAAAGTTGTGCCAGCTAAGTAAGGGCCAGAAAGTCGAGCTGCCGCTGCGCCAAGCAATGCACCACCCAGCGCTGCTGCAATGACGGCAACAAAGAAACAAGCAACGATTGGTAAGTGCCACGAGATATGTGAAACAGCTGCCGCATAAGCACCAACCGCCATAAGTGCACCGTTGCCAAGTGATACCTGACCTGAATATCCAGTAAGCAAAATAATTGAAGAGATCGCAACAACATACACAGCAATTGATGCGCCTTGATAAACGCGAAGTTCATCAACCATTCCGCTGAGGAAGTACAAAACAACGCCGCCCAAAAGAAATGGGATCAAGTGAGAAGAGTTTTGGCGCTTATGCACGACGTCCCGCCTTTGCTCCAATTATTCCTTGAGGTCTAATAAATAAAACTATAAGCAAAATGATGAACGGTGCAATAAAGAACAAAGCGCTACTTACATACATCAAAACAAATGAGATCAGGATTCCTAATAACAACCCGCCGATTACTGCACCGACTAATGATTCAAGCCCGCCGATAACCGCTGCAATAAATCCAGAAACCAATAGAAGGGAAAACTCAATCGAATCCGGTGACAGTGTTCCGTTGCCATTAACAGTCTGGAACATTCCGGCAACAGCTCCAGCTGCACCTGCCAATGCCCAACCTAATGTCCGAACGACATCAACCTTTACGCCAGACAAACGAGCTATTTCAGGGGCGTATGCAGATGCTCTTAAAGCAAGGCCGATATTGGTCTTTTGGAATAGCAAACTAAGCATCAACATAAGCACAATTACTGAAACCAAAATCAACAGCTTCAAAGGTGAGAAAACAAGGGTTTCTCCCCCGACGCTAAATCCATCATTGGATAAGGGACCAGTGATGCGAACATCTTGGCCGCCCCAAATCATGCTGACAACTGCGCGAATAATTCCGAGTAATCCCAACGTTGCAATGATTGGTGCCACGCTTGCGATTGGTCCAGTTGAGCTGTGTTTTACTAACAAGCGCATGAACACAACTTCAATCAGTGCTGCAAATATTGCGCCGCCAGCCATTGCCACAGGTAGCGCGATCCAGAATGAATTCAGATGCACCATAGCTTCATAGCCAAAGTAGGTTGACAGCAAAGCCATGCCTGCTTGAGCAAAGTTAATGACGCGGGTGCTTCGCCAGACTAGAACCATTGAAATCGCCATAAGTGAATAAATTCCACCCGCGGTTACGCCAATGAGAAGAGTATTTAATAGTTGAATCATATTAATACCCCAAATACGCAGCGCGAACTGCGGGATCAGCTATTAAGGCTTGCGCTTGATTTACTGCGACAACTTTTCCTAAGTTCAAAACAATTCCGATGTCAGCGATCTTCAACGCACCCATTGCATTTTGCTCAACAAGCAAAACCGTTAACTGCATGTTATTTGCTAAATCGCGAATCGATTGGAAAATTTGCTCAACTACAAGAGGTGCAAGCCCAAGAGATGGCTCATCTAGTAAAAGCAACTTTGGCTTAGACATAATCGCACGGCCAATCGCCAACATTTGTCGTTCTCCACCAGACAATGTGTCAGAGCGTTGTTCGATTCGCTCGCCAAGTCGTGGAAAAATTGAAGTCACTTCATTTAAAGACTGTTGTGCTTCCTTTTTGTCGCGGCGCCAAATTGCTCCTAGCAATAGGTTTTCGCGAACAGTTAATTCTGGAACTACTGATTTACCTTCAGATACATGGGAAATACCTTTGCGAACGAGCTTCTCTGCCTTTACTCCGGTGGTGGATTCGCCCATCCATGTGATTTCACCCGAAGTTGGCTTATTTAGGCCAGATAGCGTGCGAAGTAAAGTGGTCTTTCCTGCGCCATTTGAACCAATAATCGCAGCTAGCTTTCCAGTTGGAACCTCCAATGAAACCTGATTAATCGCACAGATCGCGCCATGGTGAACAGTTAAATTCGAAACTTTTAGAGTCATGAATGATCTCCAGTTCCAAGATACGCAGCCATAACAGCAGGATCTCTGCGAACAGTTTCGGCATCGCCACTTGCAATTACTTCACCAAAGTTCAGCACATACAGCTTGCTGCATACAGACATCACTACATCCATATGGTGTTCAACCAATAGAACAGACATCTGTGCACTGAGATTCTTAATTAAAAGATTCATCCACTCAATGTCTTGAGAACCCAATCCACCTGCTGGTTCATCAAGCATCAAAATACTTGGCTCACTCACTAGTGCACGTGCAATGGCTACACGTTTTGTATCTGGATAGGACAAAGTATCGGCTCGTCGATGTGCAAGTCCGCCTGCATACACGCGCTCTAATGCGATGCGCGCCTTTTCACGAATTCTGTTTTCATCCTTTGCATTGCGAGCAAAGGCTGCTGAAATTAAACCTGTCTGTGCAAGATGTTGTGCACCAACCATGACATTTTCTAAAACTGTTAGATCTCCAAACAAGCCAACACCTTGCAATGTGCGAGCTATTCCAAGATCTACAAGCTCGTGAGGCTTTGGGAAGTTTCGGTTTTCGCCATTGAGTTTAAATTCGCCAGAATCTGGAGTTACTAGACCACATAAAGCGTTAAACAGGGTTGTCTTGCCAGCACCATTTGGGCCAATTAAACCGACAACTTCATTTTTGCCAATTTCTAGATACACATCATGAAGAGCGCGAAGACCGCCGAAAGAGACATTTACTCTCTCGACTTGCAGCGCTGCAGTTTTAGTAGACATGAGGTGCATAGATTCTATGCACTCGAGGCCCGATTCGTGTAACTATCTCGTAATTAATGCTGCCTGAAGCTGCGCCCCAATCATCTGCTGTGTACTCGCCATGCGAGCCATCACCGAAGACAATCACCCAATCCCCAGACTGCGCTGTGGAGTCTGCCCCAAGATCTACGACAAATTGATCCATTGAAACTCTGCCAATAATTGGAGCTTTTCGACCATTAATAAAGACTCCTGCACCTTGTGCAATCCGAGGAATTCCATCGGCGTATCCCATAGCTACGACACCTAGCTTTGTATCTGCAGATGTGTGTGCCGCTGCTCCATATCCGACTGGAGTATTAACTGGCACTGTTTTAACTAAATGTAATCGTGCCCGAAGTTGCATCGCTGGTTTTAAATCAAGTGAGGCGCTTGTCCCCAAAGTTTGTACATCCGGTGATAATCCATACATCGCGATTCCAGTTCGCACCATGTCGAATCGAGAACCCAAATCCTTAAGGGTTGCCGCTGAATTAGAAAGGTGGCGAATAATATTTGTATAGCCAAATGATTCAAGGGTCGCAACCATTTCTTTAAAACGATTTCGCTGTTCTTCGTTTTGTTTTTCATCTGGCTCATCTGCACGTGCGAAATGCGAAAAGATTCCGACAATCTCTATATTTGAAACATGGTGGGCATCGATCTTCCCCCACTCATCCAGAAATCCTCCGCGGGTCATTCCGGTATCAACCTCTAAATGAACTCGTGGACGATTCTTCGATTGAACCGCCCCAATTTCTTCAAGTGCAATTATTGAAGCAGCAGCTAGTTCGATTTCATTGTCGACCGCTAATTTAAAGTCAGAACCTGGTGGTACTAACCAGGCAAGAATTGGTGCGGTGATTCCTGCTTCTCGCAAAGTAATCGCTTCCTCGAGTAAGGCAACTCCAAGGTAAGAAGCTCCAGCTTCAAGAGCCGCACGAGCAACTGCTACAAGTCCATGTCCATAAGCGTCGGCTTTCACAACAGCCATTACTGAGGTTCCGGAAATACTCTTAAGGTGTTTGATATTGGCGGAAATACGATCTAAATCGACGCGGCATTCGGCTCTCATTAGCTTCGCTCCACAATCACCATGGCTGATGCAATTCCTGCATCGTGCGACAAGGATAAATGCACATCTGCGCCATCAATTAAATCTGCGATTTCACCGCGAAATAGAAAGACTGGTTTTCCGCTTTCAAGATTAACAACTTCAGCCTCTTGCCACGATAAACCTTTACCAGCGTTAAGGGCCTTCGCAAGCGCTTCCTTTGCAGCAAAGCGAGCAGCTAGGGATGCAATGGGCTTTTTTCTCTCTGATTCAGTAAATAACTTTTCAGCTAAACCAGGGGTTCTATCCAGAGAGGTTTTGAAACGGTCGATGTCAACAACATCGATTCCGATTCCATCAATCATTGTAGAAGTCTAGTGCAACTGGCTTTTAGAGGGAACATACCGATCAATCGCAATCACGGTAACAAGTAATGCACTGCCCACAAAAAGACCACCAAGTAAGTCGCTAAACCAATGAGTGTGACGTATCAACGATACGGTGCAGACCGTCAAACTAATTAATGTAACGCCTGCGCTAGCTAGACGTCCTTGATACCTATCAACCTTTGCATAGCGATAAATTAAATACGCCAAAATTCCCCACGACAGTACGGCGTTTGATGCATGCCCGCTTGGGTAAGACATTCCCCCAACATGTAATAGATCAAATCCATCGCGCGGTTTAGTTCGACCTAGAAAGATTTTGAAGGTGCCGACAACAAGGTTGAGTGAAAGTAATGATAGAAATGCCAGATTTAATGGACGCCAGGTCTTGAATTTATAGGCGATAAAGGCGGCAGCAATTAATAACACTGTTGCCGTCAACCAACGCAAACCTAAATCATCTAAGCGGCGCAAAATGAATCCAGCTAGCCCTTCGAATTGAGGCTTTGGTTGGCTATTGATTTTCTTGTCGTACTCAACAAGTGGCCCATATGAATAAACCTGCTGTGCAACTAGAAGAAACCCTGAAAACAAAAGAATTGCCCAACGAAGCGCCCGATCCATCTGCCGGCGACGAATTTGTGCCAGTTCCATCATCATTCAACCGTTACTGATTTAGCCAAGTTTCGAGGCTGGTCGACATCATTTCCTCGTACAACAGCCATTTCATAAGCAAAGACCTGCAATGGCACAGTAGCTAATACCGGTTGGAACAAAGCAGGTGCAACTGGAATTCGAATTACATGCTCTGCGCCTTCTACCTTCGCACCTTCTTCAGCAATAACGATGACGCGTGCACCGCGTGCCTTTACCTCTTGAATATTGCTGAGCATCTTTTCATCTAACGCGTGTTCATGACCTGCAGGCAAAATCGCAATAACAGGTGTCCCCTGATCAATCAAAGCGATTGGGCCATGCTTTAACTCACCACCAGCAAATCCTTCTGCGTGAATGTACGCAAGCTCTTTTAACTTCAATGCGCCTTCAAGAGCAACTGGATAACCAATGTTGCGGCCTAAGAATAAAACAGTGTTGTTCTGAGCAAAGGTACGAGTTAACTCACGTAGTGGTTCGACCGTTTCAAGAATTTGTTCGATCTTGCCCGGAAGTTCGAGTAACTCTTTGTATAGATCTCTAACTTCAGTGTCCTGTAACGAGCCATTTACTTGGCCAAGATGAAGGCCGATCAAATAAACAGCAATGATTTGAGTAAGTAATGCTTTTGTAGAGGCAACTGCGATTTCAGGTCCTGCATGTGTATACAAAACAGCATCGGATTCCCGAGGAATTGTTGAACTATTTGTATTGCAAATTGCAAGCACTCGACCACCTGCAGCCTTTGCATGGCGAACCGCCATCAATGTATCCATGGTCTCGCCTGATTGAGAAATAGCGATAATCAAAGTGCTTGGATCAATAATTGGATCGCGGTATCTAAATTCAGAAGCAATTTCTACATCAACTGGAATCTTTGCCCACTTTTCAATTGCATACTTTGCCACCATTCCTGCGTGATAAGCGGTTCCGCAAGCGATGACTGTAATTTTCTTCAGCGAACGAATCTCATCAGCGCTCATATGCAATTCATCCAGCAAAATCTGGTTGTTATCGCTTAAACGGCCAATTAGAGTATCTGCAACCGCTTTTGGCTGCTCAAAGATTTCCTTCAACATAAAGTGTGCAAAGCCGCCCTTTTGCGCAGCACTTGCATCCCAAGAAATCTCATACTCCTTTGGAGCAACTACATTTCCATCAAGATCTGTGATCTGGACCGAAGTCGGAGTCATTGTGACAACTTCATCTTGACCAAGTTCAATAGCACGCTTGGTAAATTCGATGAAGGCCGCAACATCGGAGGCCATGAAGTTTTCGCCAGTACCAAGACCGACTACCAACGGTGAGTTACGACGTACGCCAACTACAACATCCGGCTGATCGGCGTGAATTGCAAGAAGAGTAAATGAACCTCGAAGTGCTTTAACTGCATCGCGCATCGCAGCAGTTAAATCTCCTTTGTGCTCTTTGCGAAGATCGCTCAGTAAGTGCGCAACAGATTCCGTGTCTGTCTCAGATGAAAACTTATGTCCCTTAGCTTCTAACTGTGCGCGAAGTTCGGTGTAATTTTCAATAATTCCATTGTGAATAACAGCAAGTTTGCCTTCGTTATCTACATGCGGGTGTGCGTTGCGATCTGTTGGCCCACCATGGGTAGCCCAGCGTGTGTGGCCAATCCCTGAATGAACATTAGGAAGTGATGCGTCCAATGCACTTTCGAGATTGGAAAGCTTTCCCGCCTTCTTTTCAATGAAGAGTTTCCCTGCGGTTCCAAGCGCTATACCTGCTGAGTCATAACCACGATATTCAAGGCGACGTAAGCCCTCAATTAAAGGGTGTGATGCTGATTGTGGCCCTGTGTAACCCACAATTCCGCACATCGTTTTACCTCAGTTCGTTTTTAACTATATCTGCAAGCTGCTGAGCAACTTCTTGCGCAAGGCTATCACTGGAGGCTTCAACCATGACTCTGACAAGTGCTTCCGTTCCAGATGCTCGCAATAAAACACGTCCTGAATCACCTAAACGGCTTTCAGCAGCCTTTACCGCATCTGCAATCGCAGAAGATTGTGGCAACTTATCTTTAGCAACATCTTTAACATTTATTAATACCTGAGGGAATCGCACCATTGTTGATGCAAGCTCTTGCAAGCTCTTACCGGTACGAACAACCTCTTGAAGTAACTGCAACGCTGTAAGAATTCCATCCCCGGTATTAGCTAAGTCGCGCATGATTACATGGCCAGATTGTTCCCCGCCAAGTGAGTAATCATTTGCAATCATGTTTTCTAGAACATAACGATCGCCAACTGGTGTTGTTACAACATTGACGCCAGCCTCTTTCATCGCGTGCATAAATCCAAGGTTGCTCATTACTGTGCCAACTACAGTGTCATTTTTCAGAACTCCGCGAGCTTTAAAGCCACGGGCCAAAATTGTCAGGATATGGTCGCCATCGATCTCATTTCCTTGAGCATCAATAGCTAAGCAGCGATCTGCATCTCCGTCATGTGCAATACCAACATCGGCGCCTTCTTTAAGAACTGCTGCGCGTAGTTGATGTAGATGTGTAGAACCGCAATCATCATTGATATTCCAACCATCAGGTTGATTAAAGATCGCAACAACTTCTGCTCCAGCACGGCGATATGCCTCGGGAGCAACCAGTGACGAGGCACCATTTGCGCAATCAACAACAATCTTTAAGCCCTTTAGTGGTGTTTCAACTGATGCAAGAAGATGCTTTAAGTAACGTTCAGTTGCGGTGTCATCATTAATTGCGCGACCAACGTTGCGACCAGTTGGACGTTCCCAATCCTCACCCATGCGTGCTTCAATTCGAGCTTCAATCGCATCATCTAACTTGCCACCACCACGAGCAAACAATTTAATTCCATTGTCTGGCATTGGGTTATGCGAAGCAGAGATCATCACACCAAGATCTGCTTTTGATTCAGCGACTAAGTGCGCAATTGCTGGAGTTGGTAAAACACCAACCCGATACACATTGATTCCGGCGCTTGTTAAGCCAGCAACAACAGCTGCCTCTAAGAACTCGCCTGATGCGCGTGAATCCTGCCCAACTATTGCGGTTGGGCGATGATCCTTATTTGATGAGCTTTCTACCAATATATGTGCAGCAGCAACAGAAACATCTAATGCGAGTTCTGCGGTGAGATCACGGTTGGCTAAGCCACGGATTCCATCGGTGCCAAAAAGCGCCATTGGAACTCCTTTTGTAAAAGTGAATTAACGCTTTGAGTATTGAGAACGCTTACGAGCCTTCTTAAGACCGTACTTCTTGCGCTCAATAACACGTGCATCACGTGAAAGGAATCCAGCCTTCTTAAGTGCTGGACGGTTTGCTTCTTCATCAATCTGGTTGAGTGAACGAGCAACACCTAGACGAAGTGCGCCAGCTTGACCTGAAACTCCACCACCGTTGATACGTGCAAAAACATCGTACTGATTTTCAGCACCAACTGTGCGGAATGGTTCTGACACTAGTTGTTGGTGAACCTTGTTTGGGAAATAGTTTTCAAGAGCCTTACCGTTAACAACCCAACGGCCTGTTCCTGGAACAAGACGTACACGTGCAACAGCTTCCTTACGACGACCAGTACCTGCACCTGGTGCCTTGATTGCTGGACGGTTAGTTGCTGGAGCTGGTGTTGAAGATGAGTATGAAGTAGGAGCTTCTTCGTTGTCGATGATTGCTGTGTTCTCTGACATTTACTGTTCCTTTACTTCACGATTTGTGAAACTTGATTGAATACATATGGCTTTGGTGCTTGTGCAGCATGTGGGTGCTCTGGACCTGCGTACACCTTTAGCTTTGATGCCATCTGCTTACCGAGTGAATTCTTTGGAAGCATTCCCTTGATCGCCTTTTCAACTGCGCGTGTTGGGTGCTGCTCAAGTAGCTCGCCGTAAACAGTTGATGTTAAACCGCCTGGGAAACCTGAGTGATGGTGAGACCACTTCTGAGTTGTCTTGTTACCTGACAACGCAATCTTTTCTGCGTTGATAACAACAACGAAGTCACCCATGTCCATGTGTGGCGCGAATGTTGGCTTGTGCTTTCCACGAAGTAGAACAGCAGCATGTGTTGCAAGACGGCCCAAGACCACATCTTGTGCATCGATGATGTGCCAGTTACGGACCGCATCACCAGCTTTTGGACTGTATGTACGCACGCTTTTGCCTACCTTCTTTTCAGTTTATATTGACGGCGCCTTTGTGAAGCGCAGAGGAGTAAGGGTACCCGCGTCAGGCTCAGGGGTCAAAATGGCCCTTATACGCCTTTACTCGGAATCTTGGGCTTCGCGACGCGCCACTGTTTTTGCCGCACGCTCAAGAAGCTCTGAATCTGATGGGTAATCGACCTGGCGCAAGGTCAGACCACAGGCCGGGAAGACCAAGCTATCTGAGACGCGAACCTTGTTGGCCAGGGTCTCGGCGATCCATTCAGGACCGAAGCGGCCATCGGCGACGCAGACCACGGCACCGACCAAATTTCGGACCATTGAATAGCAGAAGGCATCGGCAACAACATCACCAACTAAATACCCTTCAGAATCACGAATCCATTCAAACTTTTGTAACTGACGGATCGTTGTCGCGCCTTCACGGAATTTGCAGTACGCCGCGAAGTCATGATCCCCCAGCAACAAAGCACTTGCTTGGTTTAGTAGATCAACATCTAGCGGGCGATACCAAGAAGCAACATCAAATCGATGCAGTGGTGAAATAACTTGGTTGGCATCCAAAATTTTGTATGTGTAATGACGGCGAAGTGCTGAAAAACGAGCATGGAACGCTGGTGGAGCTATAGATATATTCATGATTCGAACATCGGTATCAAGAATTCGATTTAATTTATATCCAAGCTCTTCTAAAACAATTGTGTCTGGAACATCGACATGTATTACCTGACCAATTGCATGAACGCCCGCATCGGTACGCCCAGCAACAATTGAATCAATCTTTGTTTGAGTAATTGTTCCGATCGCTTTTTCTACCTCTTCTTGCACTGAACGTCGATCTGGTTGCTTTCCCCAGCCAAAAAAATTTGTTCCGTCGTATGCAAGATCAATCCGCAAACGAAGAAACCCACTCTCAGGGTAGAGAGTGGGTTCCGTCATGAGAATAATTTCTAAGGATTAAAGACTTAGTTAGCTTTCTCTGTTACTAATTCAATTACTGCCATAGGTGCGTTGTCACCCTTGCGAGGACCGACCTTAGTGATACGTGTGTAGCCACCTTCGCGTGTTGCGAACTTTGGACCGATTTCAGTGAACAGAGTGTGTACAACGCTCTTGTTCTGAATCTGTGCCATGACCTGACGACGTGCAGCTAGATCACCCTTCTTAGCGAAAGTAATTAACTTTTCCGCTAATGGGCGCAGGCGCTTAGCCTTTGCCTCTGTTGTAGTGATCTTGCCGTGCTCGAACAACTGCTCTGCGAGTGTGCGTAGAAGTAGTCGCTCATGTGATGGGCCTGAACCCAAACGAGGACCTTTACTTGGTGTTGGCATTTCTTATCTCCTAGGCCTGCTCTGCATCGACGAAATCATCGTCGACTGATGCGTTGTAGTTCTGATGTTGGGTTGGATCGAAACCAGCTGGGCTGTCCTTTAGAGACATTCCCATTGAGACAAGCTTTGCCTTGACCTCATCGATTGATTTTGAACCAAAGTTACGGATATCAAGCAGGTCAGCCTCTGAACGGTTAACTAGCTCTCCAACTGTGTGAATGCCTTCGCGCTTCAAGCAGTTGTATGAACGAACTGTTAGATCTAGATCTTCGATTGGAAGAGCAAGATCTGCTGCGAGCGCTGCATCCATAACAGATGGCCCCATCTCGATACCTTCAGCATCTAGATTTAGTTCGCGTGCAAGTCCGAAAAGTTCTACCAATGTACGTCCAGCTGATGCAACAGCATCGCGTGGCTTCATTGATGGCTTTGTTTCTACATCTACAACAAGGCGATCGAAGTCTGTGCGCTGTTCAACGCGAGTTGCTTCTACCTTGTATGTAACCTTCAAAACTGGTGAATAGATTGAGTCAACAGGAATGCGACCGATCTCTGCGCCTGCTTGCTTGTTCTGTACAGCTGTTACGTAACCACGGCCACGCTCAACTGTAAGTTCAATTTCAAGATTGCCCTTGCCGTTAAGTGTTGCAATGTGAAGCTCAGGGTTATGAACTTCTACGCCTGCTGGAACCGCGATATCTGCACCAGTAACTGCACCGGCACCTGACTTGCGGATGTAAACAACAGCTGGCTCATCGTTATCTGATGAAAGCACCAAGTTCTTGATGTTCAAAACGATATCGGTGAGATCTTCCTTTACGCCTTCAAGAGTTGTGAACTCGTGAAGTGCACCTGCAACGCGAATGCTTGTAACTGCTGCACCTGGAATAGATGAAAGCAATGTACGACGCATGCTGTTGCCAAGTGTGTAACCAAAGCCTGGCTCTAGTGGCTCAATGATGAACCGTGAGCGATGCTCAGAAACTACTTCTTCGCTGAGAGTTGGACGTTGTGCAATTAGCACTGCTGCTCCTCTTCATTCGGGGAAATCCACTATTTGATTTCCGCTCTTTCCCCTGATCCTTCAATCAGGGGCCCTACTAAGTACTGCCCGCATGTCCGTTGGTTTTTACACCAAGGACTTTTAAAAATTACTTGGAATAAAGTTCAACGATTAGCTGCTCTTGAACCTGTGTGTCGATGACTGCACGAGCAGGAACTGAGTGAATGATGATTCGCATCTGTGAACCAACAACCTCCATCCATGCCGGTACTGCCTTCTCGCCAAGCTCTGCGCTAGCAACGATGAATGGTGTTAGATCCAATGACTTTGGAAGAACATCGATGATGTCCATTGCAGAGACACGGAATGAAGGAATGTTTACCTTCTTACCATTTACCAAGAAGTGACCGTGACGAACTAGCTGACGTGCCATGTCGCGGCTCTTTGCAAAGCCTGCACGGAACACAACGTTGTCGAGACGTGTCTCAAGAATGACAAGAAGGTTTTCACCAGTCTTGCCCTGCTTGCGGTTAGCCTCTTCGTAGTAACCACGGAACTGCTTTTCTAGAACACCATAAATACGTGCGCACTTTTGCTTTTCGCGCATCTGCAATAGGTACTCAGATTCCTTTGAACGTCCACGACCATGCTGTCCTGGTGGATATGGACGTGATTCGATCGGACACTTTGGTCCATCGCACTTTGCGCCCTTAAGGAAGAGCTTTACTTTTTCGCGACGGCAACGCTTGCAGTCTGCTCCGGTATAACGAGCCATTTATTCTCTTCCTTCCTTAAACTCGACGTGGTTTCGGTGGGCGGCAGCCATTGTGTGGAGCTGGAGTTACATCTGAGATGGCTCCAACTTCTAGGCCTGCTGCTTGCAATGAACGGATTGCTGTTTCGCGACCAGAACCTGGTCCCTTAACAAATACATCAACCTTCTTTAAGCCGTGCTCCTGTGCGCGACGAGCTGCTGCTTCTGCTGCAAGCTGTGCTGCGAATGGAGTCGACTTACGTGAGCCCTTGTAACCAACCTGGCCTGATGAAGCCCAAGAGATTACAGCGCCCGTTGGGTCTGTAATGGAAATGATTGTGTTGTTGAAAGTGCTCTTAATGAACGCCTTACCAACTGCAATGTTCTTCTTCTCTTTCTTACGAAGCTTAACTTTGCCCTTAGCTGCTGTAGCAGTCTTTGACTTAGGAGCGGCCATTACTTAGTCACCTTCTTCTTACCTGCAATTGCCTTACGAGGTCCCTTACGTGTACGCGCATTTGTATGTGTGCGCTGACCACGAACAGGTAGTCCCTTGCGGTGACGAATACCTTGGTAGCTCTGGATTTCAACCTTGCGACGAATGTCGCCAGAAATTTCACGACGAAGGTCACCTTCGATTTTGAAGTTTGCTTCGATGTATTCGCGAAGCTTTGCTAGATCTGCTTCTTGCAAATCCTTAACGCGAATATCTGGACTAATGCCAGTAGCTGCTAATGTTTTTTGAGAACGGGTAAGACCCATTCCAAAAATATAAGTGAGTGCGATTTCCAAACGCTTTTCGCGTGGAAGATCGACACCGACGAGACGTGCCATGTATCTACCTATCTATATCTGGAGGTCCTCCGCATTACTGTTCTCTGGCCTACCAGTCCAAAGGTCTTCATCGAAATGAAGTCGTAATACGAGTTATTTATTAAGTTGTTTAGCCTTGACGTTGCTTGTGACGCAGGTTTTCGCAAATCACCATGACGCGACCCTTGCGGCGAATGACTTTGCACTTATCGCAAATCTTCTTAACGCTTGGATTAACCTTCATGTCTATTGCTCCCCTTGTTACTTATAACGATAAATAATTCGACCCTTTGTTAGGTCGTACGGACTCATTTCCACGATCACACGATCGGCTGGAAGAATACGAATGTAGTTCTTTCGCATCTTGCCGCTAATGTGAGCAAGGACTTTGTGTCCGTTAGTTAGCTCCACGCGAAACATTGCGTTAGGTAAAGCTTCAGCAACGGTGCCTTCCATTTCGATGGCGCCATCTTTTTTAGCCAAGCTGTACCCACATTTCTGTTTAAGCGTGAAACAAGCGAACTCGTAGTTTAGGGGGCGGGCTCAAATAAGGGAAATCCGCATGGTTGAACTACAAGGCTGTAATTCAGCCCACAGATCAGTTGCGTTTTACGCTGAAAATCGAGCTTCCCAGAAGGAGCGCTAAGCCAACAAAGACCGCTCCTGCCCCAGATGCAGCCGCTGCCGCACCCGCAGCAGCAGGTACTAAGAACTGACCGAAGCGATTTCCCATCAAACGGGCTGAAACAGCCAAGGCCCGCTCGGAACTTTCAGTCTTTTGAGAAACCAGAGACATCGTCAACGGCTGTCCGACTCCCAATGAGAACCCTGCAACAAAAACGACGGCACCTAATGCAATTGGTGAGTGCGCAAATGCCATTGCAGTGCAAGAGACAACGGAAATTATTGTGCTCCACCATAACAATTGAAATGTCGTAAATCTTTGACTTAAACGCCCCAAGAAAAAGCGAGACAACATCGTCGTACCTGCGCGGATTGCAAGAATGGCACCAATTGCATATGGCGAGAAATTATTTTCAGTTCCGAACAAGGGCAAGAAAACAACGAGCACATCTGCCGCAGATGAAATTGCTAATGAAATATAAATTGCTGCAAATATTCCAGGGCGTTTAACTAAATTAAAAGCTGCTTTGTAGGTGCCTTCGCTATTTGTCTTTCCCGAAACAGTCGGACGTTCTTTGCGCCATTTGATCACTGGCGCAATCGCAATGATCGTAAGGACCACTCCGAGTAAAAATGCATTTGAAGTTGACTTCGGAAGCGTTCCATTTGAACCTGCAACGATTGATGCAGCAATTGGCCCAAGCATATGACCAAGGGAAGCGCTAAAGGTATAAAAGCCAAAGTATCGGTCAAGACCTTCGGCAGGTGCACGTAGTGCAACCATCGATTGTCCTCCGACCATGCAAGCAAGGTGCGCCAAACCAGATGCTGCGGCTGCAATACCAAGAGCAACTAGAGAGTTTGCAAAGACCAAACCAAAGGAGGTAACAAGCATCGCAACTGTGCCAAGCAAAATAAACTTTGCTTCACCAAGCTTTCCAACCCAGGATCCAAATTGCAGTGCAAGCAAAACTGGAAATAAGGCATACAGCGCAGCGATTAAACCGATCTGGGCACTGTTTGCATCTAGTTCAATCGCCCGATAGGTCATCATCGGGCGAAGAACGTAGATAGTTGCTTGCGTAAGGGTCGAAGAAAGCAGAAGAGGCTTAGCCCACGGCAAAAGCTTCTCTGCCGCCATTTACTTCTTTACAGCAAACTTCTTCTTGAAGTTCCAAATCAGTGGTCCGATGAGCACAAGAATCAAGATTGAGTAAATGATCTTTGGGAATGGTCCAGCAATCAGGATGTTCCAATCGCCTTGGCTAATCTGCAATGCACGCTTAAATTGCAATTCAGCCAAAGGTCCAAGAATGACACCAATGATCAGCGGAGTAATTGGAACACCAAAACGGCGGAAGAAGAATCCAAGTGCGCCGATTACCAGCGCAACCTGTAGATCAAATGTTGAGTTGTTAAGTGCATACGCACCTAACAATGCAAAGGTAGTAATTCCTGCATATAAGTAATGGGTAGGAATCTTAAGAAGCAGTACCCAGAAACGAATCAGCGGAAGATTAAGAACCAATAGCAATGTGTTCCCGATAAATAGTGATGCGATTAAGCCCCACACAATTTCTGGACTTGTTTGGAACAACATTGGGCCTGGTTGAATATTGAAAGATTGGAAAGCAACAAGCACAACCGCTGCAGTTGCAGATGTTGGTAGACCGAGTGCAAGCATTGGTACCAAAACACCTGCTGCATTTGCATTGTTTGCTGCTTCTGGTCCTGCAACGCCTTCAATCGCGCCTTTACCAAACTCATCTTTATTTTTAGATAAAGCCTTTTCAACACCATATGAAAGAAATGTTGGAACTTCAGATCCACCTGCAGGAATAACTCCTAATGGGAATCCAATTAATGTTCCGCGAATCCATGGCTTCCATGACCGCTTGAAATCTTCGCGGGTCATCCACGCCTTGCCCTTCATTTCAATCACAGACATATCTAAAACTTGGTGACGTGCTGCAAGATAAAGAGATTCACCTAAAGCAAAGATTGCAACAATGACGGTGACTGTTTCGATTCCGTCAATCGCATTCATATTTCCAAAGGTCAGTCGCAATGCACCTGATTGAAGATCTGCTCCCACTAATCCCAGAACAAGACCAATGGCTAGTGCTACTAATCCGCGAATACGTGATGCTCCAAGCAGAGTTCCAACAGTTGTAAAAGCTAGAACAATCAGCGCTAAGTAGCCTGCTGGTTGAATAGTTAGCGCAACATCGGCCATCGCCGGAGCGCCAAAAGCCAATAAAAGTGTGGCAATTGTTCCTGCAACGAATGACCCAATCGCAGCTGTAGCAAGGGCTGCGCCAGCTCGACCAGCCTTTGCCATCTTGTTGCCTTCAAGGGCGGTAATAACAGAACCGCTTTCGCCAGGAGTATTGAGCAAAATTGAGGTTGTAGATCCGCCATACATCGCGCCGTAGAAAATAGCGGCAAACATAATTAGTGCTGAGGTTGGATTAACTGTTAAGCAGATTGGCAATAACAAGCCGATTGCTAATGCAGGTCCAATTCCTGGAAGAACACCAACTAGTGTTCCTAGAAATGTACCTAGAAGTCCAAACATAAGGTTTGTTGCGGTGAAAGCTGTTTGAAAGCCATCCATCAACATTGAGAAACTATTGCCCATTACCAAAGACCCCTTCAAAGATACCTGCAGGCAAATTAATATTTAAGCCCTTGGTAAATGCGAAATAAATGACAACGGCAAAGATCACGCTAACTGCAAAATCTTTTACATACTTTCGAGAACCAAAACCAAATGCAACGCCCCAGAAACAGACGGTGGCGGCAACTATGTACCCAGCAATATCTAGAAGAACAACATGTAATCCAATTGCAGCTGCAACGATTAACAATGTTGAGTAATTAACTGGAACTAGTGGATCTCCTGGTTCATCACCTTCTGGAGTTCCATGGTTTCCACGCAAAATATCAAGAATAAGAAATAAACCGATCATGGATGTAAAAGCCGCGACAATGTAAGGAAAAGTCTGCGGGCTAACAATCGATGATCCCTGCGGGATAACCATTCTGGATGTATCCCACGCTACGAAAATGCCAAGCAGGAAGAGGAAGCTGGCGAATGCCAGCTCCCCCTTTCCGTGCTTAGTGACCTTGTTGAGAATCAATTAGATTCCAAGACCCTTCATAACTGTATTGATTTCTGGAATGTGCTTCTCAAGGAATGTCTTGAAGCCAGTTCCAGCAACAAACTCGTTATCCCAGTTGTTCTTCTTGAGCTGTGCAGTCCAAGCTGGTGATACGTGCATGATGTCAATTACCTTGATGAAGTTCAGGTAATCAGCCTTTGAAAGATCAGCTGGAGCCATGATTCCACGCCAGTTTCCGTATACAAGGTCGTAACCCTGCTGAACGAAAGTCTTAGCCTTGATACCAGTTAGTGGCTTAGCTGATGAAACACCTAGGTAGCGAAGCTTTCCTGATGCAACGTACGGTGCGAAATCAAGTGCACCTGAAATACCAACCTGAGTTGATCCGCTTAGTAGTGAAGTAATAACTTCTGGTCCACCAGAGAACACAACGTAGTTCAACTTAGTTGGATCGATTGATGCCTTCTGTGCAAGTAGACCAATTACCTGGTGATCGATTCCACCCTTGCTACCGCCAGCGATAGAAACACCGTTTGGCTTAGCCTTTAGATCATCAAGGAACTGCGCAAGTGTGCGGTACTTAGATGATGCTGGTACAACGATTCCGTCGTACTCGCGAAGGATCTTTGCGATTGGTGTTGAATCAAGAAGATTTAGCTTTGACTTGTTTGAGTAAAGTCCACCAGTCATTGCAATACCTGTAACGATTGCAGCTTCTGGCTTTCCCTTAATCTCTTGGAATGCTCCAAGTCCAACAGCTCCACCAGCACCTGGCTTGAATGTTGATGATGCAGAACCTAGAAGACCTTCAGCCTTTAGTGAATCTGCAATTGCATCTGCTGTTAGTGAGTATCCACCTGGGTTTGCTGGAATAGTCCAGTCAATATTCTTTAGCGCCTTAACATCTTTGTACCACCACTTTGCTTGGCCCTTGTATGAACCAGTAGTAACTACTAAACATGTTAGATCTGAACCGTCGACACCGCGACCTGCAGCAGTCTTACCGATTGATGCCTGTGTGCAGTCATCTCCGATAGTTGCTTTAGCAGCTGGCTTAATTGCAGCCTGTGCCGGAATTGATGTGCCAGCCAAAACAGCAACTGCAGTTGCTGCGATAGCTAGACGAATTAAAGAGTTTTTTCTCATCGATGAGTTCTCCGTATTGTCATGCCCCCGAGGGTGAGGGATACGGAAAAACTAGTGCCTACCAATGAGTTTTGTAAGCACCTATAGGTACCAAAAAGATAACGAAATTGCGTTACTTAATGAGGTCTGAGACTTCAATTCCGAGGCGGGAAAGCTGCTCACGGCCGCCATCAAAAGCGGTTAAAACAAGGGGATTTCCATCGTGTAAGACCGCATAGGTATGTTCAAAATGTGATCCACGCGACTTATCTGCAGATACAACGGTCCAATCATCAGATAAGACTTTAGTTCGCGCTGAACCGCGAGTAATCATTGGTTCAATCGCTAAAACATATCCAGGTGTGATTGTTGGGCCATTTCCTGGCTTACCAAAGTTCAATACATGTGGCTCTTGGTGCATCTCAGTACCAATTCCGTGACCACCGTATTCCTGCAAAATTCCGTACTTGCCTTGCCCCTTTGTGTACTCCTCAATCGCATGGCCAATATCAGAAAGTCTTGCGCCATTCTTTCCAGCTGCAATTCCTCGCCACATTGACTCTTCACATACATCCATCATTTTTTGATCTTCAGGATCAATACTTCCTAATGCAACGGTGAAGGCTGCATCTCCATGCCAACCATCAACAATTGCACCGCAATCTACTGAAACCACATCACCATCATTCATAACGCGATCCCCCGGGATGCCGTGAACGATCTCATCATTGATAGATACACAGATAGTTGCTGGAAAGCCGTGATAACCCTTGAAGTTAGAGGTTGCACCATTGCGCTTGATTACAGCCTCTGCAACCGCATCTAGTGCGCTTGTCATCATTCCAGGCTTAATTACTTCGCGGATTGCTTTATGAATTTCAGCGACAACTAAACCGGCACGACGCATTGCAACAATTTGCTCTGCTGTTTTTAATTGAATAGCCATGAAAAACTTACTGTGCGACGCGGCTTAAAGCTGAAATTGCATTTGCCGTGATCTCTTCAACGCTACCTGAAGCACTAATTGAAATCAGTAAACCTTCATTGCGGTAGAAGGAAATAATCGGTGCAGTCTGCTCTGCGTACACTTCAAGGCGTCGCTTAATAACTTCAGCCTTGTCATCTTCACGCTGATAAACCTCGCCACCACATGTTGGGCACTTATCGACGCCAACTGATGGAGCGCCGCAATCGCGGCAGGTGCGACGAGATGAAAGGCGTGCAACGATCTCATCATCAGGAAGTGAAAACTCAAGAACTGCGTTTAATGGGCTCTTCTTGTCAACCATCATCGCTCGTAAAACTTCTGCTTGTGCAACGTTACGTGGCCAACCATCAAGCAAGAATCCATTAACTGCATCTGCTTCTTCAAGGCGTCCGGCAACCATTTCATTTGTAATTGCATCGGGAACCAATTCGCCGCGGTCCATAAACTCGCGTGCTTTATTTCCTAGTTCAGTTCCAGCCTTCAAATTTGCACGGAAAATATCTCCAGTTGCAATGTGCGGAATTGAATAGTGCGCTGCAAGGAATTGTGCCTGTGTTCCCTTACCTGCGCCTGGTGGACCTACCAGGACTAAACGCATTAGTGAAGGAATCCCTCGTATGAACGCTGCTGTAGCTGTGACTCAATCTGCTTTGCAGTATCAAGACCAACACCCACAACGATCAGGATCGCTGTTCCACCAAATGGGAAGTTCTGTGTAGCACCAAATAGAACAAGTGCTGCGATTGGAATTACTGCAACAAGTGCCAAGTACAAAGATCCTGGAGCTGTGATGCGTGAAAGGACATACTGTAAGTACTCAGATGTTGGCTTTCCTGCACGGATACCAGGAACGAATCCACCGTACTTCTTCATGTTATCTGCAACCTCATCTGGGTTGAAGGTAATTGCAACATAGAAGTATGTGAAGAAAATAATCAGTAGCGCATATGAGGCTACATAAATTGGGTGATCGCCCTTAACAAAGTTACGGCTAATCCATACCGCCCATGCAGCCTGGCTATTTGTGAAGTTCACAATTAGTGAAGGAATGTAGAGCAATGATGAAGCGAAAATTACTGGAATAACACCAGCCTGGTTTACCTTGATTGGAATGTAGGTGCTTGTTCCACCGTATGCCTGACGTCCAACCATGCGCTTTGCATATTGAACTGGAATACGACGTTGCGCCTGCTCAACGAAGACAACCGCTGCAACAACCAAGATTCCAACAGCCATAACAAAGAGGAATGCGAACAATCCCTTTTGTAGCTTGATTGACCAAAGCTGGCTTGGGAATCCTGCTGCGATAGATGTGAAGATCAAGATTGACATACCGTTACCAACACCGCGATCAGTGATCAATTCACCAAGCCACATGATTACAGATGTTCCTGCAGTCATTACGAAGATCATTGTGATGATGCGCTGCCATGATGTATCAGGGATGATTGCTAGAGAACATCCTGAAATCAAACGGCCAGGTGTACGAGCAACTGCGATCAAACCAGTTGATTGCAGAATTGCTAAACCAATTGTTAAGTAACGTGTGTACTGAGTTAACTTTGCAGTTCCAGATTGGCCTTCATTCTTCAACGCTTCAAAACGTGGGATTACCACTGTTAGTAGTTGAATAATGATTGAGCTGGTGATGTAAGGCATGATTCCCAAAGCAAAAACAGAGAGCTTAATAAGCGCTCCACCGCTAAATAGGTTAATCAAGCCAAACAATCCACCAGATTCAACAGTCTTCAAACACTCTTGGACATTTCCATAAGAAACACCTGGTGTTGGAACAACTGATCCAAAACGGAACAAGGCCATGATTGAGAGAGTGAAGAAGATCTTCTTACGAAGCTCCGGTGTCTTAAAGGCCATACCAAATGCTGAAAGCATTGATCTTCTCCTCTTTCCCTATCGTTCTAATTCAGTGTTGTGCTTGTGGTTTAAAGAACTGTTGTCTTGCCGCCAGCTGCAGTGATCTTGTCTACAGCAGATGATGAGAATGCGTGTGCAGTAACACTCACCTTCACATCAATTTCGCCATTTCCAAGCACCTTTACAGGCAAGCTATCGCGAACAGCACCCTTTGCAATGAGATCTGCAACAGTTACATCGCCACCCTTAGGGAATAGCGCGTTAATTGTTGAAACATTCACTGCCTGGTACTCAACGCGTGCTGGGTTCTTAAATCCACGAAGCTTTGGCAAGCGCATTACGAGAGGTAGCTGACCACCTTCGAAACCTGCACGAACTGTGTTACGAGCGCGTGTTCCCTTACCACCGCGACCTGCGGTCTTACCCTTTGATGCTTCACCGCGACCCTTACGAGTTTTAGCTTTCTTTGCACCTGGAGCTGGACGAAGATGATGAAGTTTTAGTGTCATCTTTATTCGACCTCCTCAACCTTGATCAGGTGGCGAACGGCGTACACCATGCCACGAATTTCTGGACGATCTTCTTTAACAACAACATCGTTAATGCGCTTTAGGCCCAATGAACGAAGTGTGTCGCGCTGCTCAGGCTTGTTTCCAACCTTCGAGCGAATCTGAGTTACTTTCAAACGTGGCATTAGGCACCTACCGTGATCTGTGTAGCGCGGATAATTGCTGCAGGTGCAACATCTTCCAATGGACGACCACGTCGCGCAGCAATTTGTGCTGGGCTTTCAAGCATCTTCAATGCAGCAACGGTTGCGTGAACCATGTTGATTGCATTGTTAGATCCAAGTGACTTAGTCAAAACATCTGTGATGCCTGCACACTCAAGTACTGCACGCACTGGACCACCGGCAATAACTCCGGTACCTGGGCTAGCTGGACGTAGAAGAACTACACCCGCTGCAGTTTCACCTTGTACTGGGTGAGGAACTGTTCCTTGAACACGTGGAACTGTGAAGAATGACTTCTTCGCTTCTTCCACTGCCTTAGCAATCGCTGCTGGAACTTCCTTAGACTTTCCGTAACCAACACCGACCTGACCGTTACCGTCTCCGACAACTACAAGTGCGGTGAATGAGAAACGACGTCCACCCTTTACAACCTTAGATACGCGGTTGATAAATACAACGCGCTCCATGAATGGATTCTTTTCTTTCTCACGATCATCACGACGTTCGCGACGCTCTGGGCGTCCCTTACCTCGCTCGTTGCCTGCTGTTGCTGGCGCAGTAGTTGGATTAGTAGACATTAGAACTCCAATCCGTTCTCTCGTGCACTGTCAGCTACAGCTGCAATACGACCGTGGTACTTATTTCCTGCGCGGTCAAACACGACAGTTGTAACTCCAGCAGCCTTAGCGCGTGATGCGATCAACGCACCAACAGCCTTTGACTTTGCAGTCTTGTCGCCCTTGTCGGCACGAAGATCAGTTTCCATTGTGGATGCATAGGCAAGAGTCTTGCCCTGTGTGTCATCAATAACCTGTACGAACAAGTGACGAGATGAGCGAGAAACGACTAAACGTGGACGTGATGCAGTTCCAGCGACCTTCTTGCGAACGCGGAAAGCACGACGGGCACGGGCGTTTGTTGCCGAACCTTTGCGGACCTTTACACCAATAGCCATTACTTCTTACCTGTCTTTCCTTGCTTACGGCGAACAACTTCACCTGAGAGACGCAAGCCCTTGCCCTTGTAAGGATCAGCCTTGCGAAGCTTCTTAACCTTTGCAGCAACTTCGCCAACCAACTGCTTATCAATTCCAGTGATGTGGAACTTTGTTGGTGACTCAACCTTGAAGGTAATTCCTTCAGGTGCTGGGAATTGGATGTTGTGGCTGTAACCAAGTTGGAACTCGAGGTCCTTACCCTTTTCAGCTACACGGTAACCAACACCGACGATTTCAATAGTTAATGTGTAACCATTAGTTACGCCCTCAACCATGTTCGCAACAAGTGTGCGAGATAGGCCGTGAAGTGAACGTGTAACACGCTCTTCATTTGGACGTGCAACTGTGATTACGCCAGCTTCATGTGAAACTTGGATTGGCTCAGCAACGTTGAGTGAAAGAGATCCCTTAGGACCCTTAACAGCAACATGCTGTCCAGCGATTGTTACTTCGACGCCGCTTGGAACGGCGATAGGCATGCGACCAATACGTGACATTAGATGATCACCATACGTAGGCGAGAACTTCTCCGCCTACGCCCTGCTTGTTGGCTTGCTTATCAGTAAGCAATCCAGATGAAGTTGAAATAATCGCAACGCCTAGTCCACCAAGAACCTTTGGAAGAGCTGTTGACTTTGCGTAAACGCGAAGTCCTGGCTTGCTAACGCGACGCAAACCAGCGATTGAACGCTCACGGTTTGCACCAAACTTAAGGTCAAGAACAAGGTTCTTACCTACTCCATTTTCTGCATCTTCAACGCGATATCCCGCGATGTATCCCTCTGTTTGAAGGATCGCAGCGATACGTACCTTGACCGATGATGACGGCATTGAAACCGAATCATGGTAGGCAGAGTTCGCGTTGCGCAGACGAGTCAACATGTCTGCGATCGGATCTGTCATTGTCATACGTGGCCTCGTGGCCTTTCTCGAACTGGTTTCTTTCTACAGACCTTGTTCGTTGTAGTTATTTGGATAGGTTTTAAAACTCGTTCTTTACTGCTGTATTACCAAGAAGCCTTGGTGATACCAGGTAGCTCACCACGGTGAGCCATTTCGCGGAAGCAAACACGGCAGATACCAAACTTCTGATAAACAGAGTGTGGACGTCCGCAACGCTGGCAACGTGTGTAGCCGCGAACCTTGAACTTAGGCTTGCGAGCTGCTTTTACCTTGAGCGATGTCTTTGCCATGGCTTATGCCTCCTTGAATGGAAAGCCGAGCGCCTTAAGAAGTGCGCGACCTTCAGCATCATTCTTTGCTGTTGTTACGAAAGTAATATCCATACCGCGTGGACGATCAACCTTGTCCTGTTCGATTTCTGGGAATACAACCTGCTCGGTTAAACCGAATGTGTAGTTTCCACGTCCATCAAACTGCTTTGGTGATAAACCACGGAAGTCACGGATACGAGGTAGTGAGATTGAAAGCAAACGATCTGCAAACTCCCACATGCGATCTCCGCGCAATGTTACGTGTGCACCAATTGGCTGACCTTCACGAAGCTTGAACTGCGCAATTGACTTGCGAGCCTTAGTAACTTGTGGCTTCTGTCCAGTGATTGTTACTAGATCGCGGATTGCTCCTTCGATTAGCTTTGAATCACGAGCTGCATCGCCAACACCCATGTTCACAATCACCTTTGTAAGTGTTGGAACCATCATTGGGTTCTTGAATCCAAATTCGCTCTTTAGTGCAGGAGCAATAGTGCTCTTGTACTTAGCTTTTAGACGTACATCTACCTTTGTTGACATTAGATGTCCTTTCCGGTGCGACGTGAGATGCGAACATTCTTGCCTTCTTCGTTCTTGCGAACACCAAGACGTGAAGCCTTGCCATCGCTATCAACGACCATGACATTTGAAATATGTAGTGATGCTTCAACAGTGATGATTCCGCCGACCTTTACGCCGCGATCACCAGTTGTCTCCTTTGTGTGACGCTTCTGGCGGTTAACGCCTTCAACTGTTACACGGTTGCCATCAACGACGAGAACCTTTCCTGTTATACCGCGATCTTTACCCGCGATTACAAGAACAGTGTCATCCTTCTTAATCTTTGCCATTATTAGAGCACCTCCGGAGCTAGCGAGATGATCTTCATAAAACGCTTATCGCGAAGTTCACGTGCAACTGGTCCGAAGATACGGGTTCCACGTGGCTCGCCATCAGCCTTCAAGATCACTGCGGCATTTTCATCAAACTTAATGTAGGAACCGTCTGGACGACGACGTTCCTTAACTGTACGAACGATGACGGCCTTAACGACCTCACCCTTCTTAACCTGTCCGCCAGGAATTGCATCCTTAACAGAACAAACGATGATGTCTCCGATACCGGCATAGCGGCGCTTGGTTCCACCGAGTACGCGAATACAAAGAAGCTCTTTAGCTCCTGTGTTATCCGCAACGCGAAGGCGCGATTCTTGTTGAATCATTAGTTATCCACCAGACCCTTACTTTGCCTTCTCGAGAATCTCTACCAAACGCCAGCGCTTTGTTGCTGACAATGGACGAGTTTCCATGATGAGTACACGATCGCCCATGCCAGCAGAGTTCTGCTCGTCATGTGCTTTTAGCTTGCTTGAGCGAGACATAACCTTTGAGTACATACCGTGCTTAACACGATTTGAAACTTCAACGGTGATGGTCTTATCCATCTTGTCGCTTATAACAATTCCTTCACGGACCTTACGGTCGCTGCGATCTGCATTGTTTGTTGTCATTACGCAGCTCCTCCGATTCCTAGTTCGCGTTCGCGAATAATTGTGTAGACACGTGCAATCTCCTTGCGCACTGCGCTAAGACGACCGTGGCTTTCTAATTGTCCTGTTGCTGCTTGGAAACGTAGGTTGAAAAGTTCTTCCTTCAACTCACGTACCTTGCTAGTCAATTCATCAGCTGACAATTGGCGTAGCTCTTCATTAGTTGTAATAGCCACTTATGCCTCCTCACGCTTTACTACACGACACTTCATTGGAAGCTTGTGCATCGCAAGACGCATTGCTTCTACTGCAATTGCTTCTGATACGCCTGAGATCTCGAACATAACGCGACCTGGCTTAACGTTTGCAATCCACCATTCAGGTGAACCTTTACCGGAACCCATACGAGTTTCAGCAGGCTTCTTTGTAAGTGGACGGTCTGGATAAATATTGATCCATACCTTTCCACCACGCTTGATGTAACGAGTCATAGCGATACGAGCCGCTTCAATCTGACGGTTTGTTACATAAGCAGGAGCTAGAGCTTGAATACCGAAGTCACCAAATGCAACCTGTGATCCACCCTTTGTTGCTCCCTTGCGAGATGGGTGGTGCTGCTTACGGTGCTTAACACGACGTGGAATCAACATTAGTTAGTTGCTCCTTCCGCAGTTGGTGTTCCCTGAGAAACAGTTACTTCTGCGCGTGGTGCACGTGGAGTGCGAGGTCCGCGACGTTCTGGCTTTGGTGCGCGTGCTTCAGCAAGTGCCTTCTCTGCACGATCTGCACGTGAACCAATAACTTCGCCCTTGTAGATCCAAACCTTTACACCCAAGCGACCAAATGTTGTATGTGCTTCGTAGAAGCCATAATCAATATCTGCACGAAGTGTATGTAGAGGTACTCGACCTTCACGGTAGAACTCTGAACGTGACATTTCTGCGCCACCTAGACGACCACCACACTGAACACGAATGCCCTGTGCGCCAGCCTTCATCGCTGATTGCATTGACTTCTTCATTGCGCGACGGAATGAAACACGTGCAGCTAGCTGCTCGGCAATTCCTTGTGCAACAAGTTGTGCATCAATCTCTGGGTTCTTTACTTCAAGAATATTTAGCTGAACCTGCTTGCCGGTTAGCTTCTCTAGACGCTGACGAAGGATGTCTGCTTCTTGACCACGACGGCCAATAACAATTCCTGGACGTGCAGTGTGAAGATCGATACGTACACGATCACGTGTGCGCTCGATTTCAATGCGAGAAACGCCTGCGCGCTCCATGCCCTTATTCATCAAGCGACGGATTTCGACATCTTCCTTGACGTAATCCTTGTAAAGCTTGTCTGCGTACCAACGTGATTTGAATTCAGTTGTAATTCCGAGACGGAAGCCGTGTGGGTTTACTTTTTGACCCATTACTTGGTCGCTCCCTTCTTGTTCATAGTCTTGCTAGCGGCTTTTACATCGCTAACTGCAACTGAGATGTGTGATGAACGCTTCAAGATACGGAAACCGCGACCCTGTGCACGTGGACGGAAACGCTTCATTGTGCGGCCCTCATCAACTAGTGCTTCTACAACCCAGAGCTCTGAAGCATCACGGATTGCAGGGTTCTTAGCCTTCGCATTTGCAACTGCAGAGTTAAGAAGTGTGTACACATCTTGTCCTGCAGCTTGTGGTGCGAACTTCAAAATGTTTAGTGCTTCATCAGCACGTTGTCCACGAATTAGGTCGACGATACGACGTGCCTTCTGTGGTGTATGGCGAATGTCGCGCAGTACTGCGCGTGCAATCAATGCGTTGTCTTGTGTGTTAGCCACGAGATGCCTTTCGATCGTCGCCCTTAACGTGACCACGGAAGGTACGTGTTGGTGCGAATTCACCTAGCTTGTGTCCGATCATTGCGTCAGTTACGAAAACCGGAATGTGCTTACGGCCATCGTGTACTGCAATGGTGTGTCCGATCATTGAAGGAATGATCATTGAGCGACGTGACCAGGTCTTGATCACATTTTTTGTGTTGGCATCGTTTTGTGCATCTACCTTCTTGAGTAGATGTCCATCAACGAATGGACCCTTCTTGAGACTTCTTGGCATAAGGGCTCCTACCTACCGCTTCTTATTCGACTTGCGACGACGGACGATCATTGAATCTGATGCTTTCTTCTTACGAGTGCGGCCTTCAGGCTTACCCCATGGAGTCACTGGGTGACGTCCACCAGAAGTCTTACCTTCACCACCACCGTGTGGGTGATCTACTGGGTTCATAACAACACCACGAGTAGTTGGACGAACACCTAACCAGCGCTTACGTCCAGCTTTACCGTAGTTAATATTTCCTTGCTCAGCGTTTCCAACTTCACCAACAGTTGCGCGGCAACGAACATCAACGTTACGAATTTCGCCAGATGGCATACGTAGTTGTGCGTATGGGCCATCCTTTGCAACCAACTGAACTGATGCACCAGCTGAACGAGCGATCTTCGCTCCTCCACCTGGACGTAGTTCAATTGCGTGAACTGTTGTACCTACTGGAATGTTGCGAAGTGGCAAGTTATTGCCAGGCTTGATATCTGCCTTTGGACCGTTCTCAACTGTTGCACCTTGAATTAGCTTGTCCGGTGCGATGATGTAACGCTTTTCTCCATCTGCGTAGTGCAGAAGTGCGATACGTGCAGTGCGGTTTGGGTCGTACTCAATGTGAGCAACCTTTGCCGGAATGCCATCTTTGTCATTGCGAACGAAATCGATTAGACGGTAAGCACGCTTGTGACCGCCACCTTGGTGACGAACAGTTACGCGACCTTGGTTGTTACGTCCACCCTTTGAGTGAATTGGACGAACAAGTGACTTTTCAGGAGTCGAGCGAGTGATTTCAGCGAAATCAGGAACGCTTGCGCCGCGTTGACCAGGGGTCGTTGGCTTTAATTTACGAAGTGCCATGATGATCCTTTTCTTTTCAAGGTCCAGTTCCCGTTAGGAAACCGGTCCTCCGAAGATGTCGATGCGGTCGCCAGCAGCAACTTGAACAATCGCGCGCTTGGTGTCTTTACGCTTTCCATCACCAAAACGAGTCTTCTTGTTCTTGCCCTGACGGTTCATTGTGTTAACGCTTACTACCTTCACGCCGAATACCTTTTCAACAGCGATCTTGATCTCTGTCTTATTTGCATCTGGTGCAACGATGAATGTGTACTTGTTCTCATCAAGCAGCCCGTAGCTCTTTTCAGAAACTACTGGTGCAACTAGAACGTCGCGGTGATCTTTCATGCGCTGACCTCACTTTCGCGTGCAACTGATGTTGCACCCTTGCCCTTTGCAGGAGCCTTTAGGAAATCTTTGATCGCAGCTTCTGAGAACACAACGTCATCGCTCTTTAGGATGTCGTAAGCGTTCAACTGATCTGGAACAAGAAGGTGCATATCGTCAGCGTTACGAAGTGAACGCCATGCAAGATCCTCAGTACGTGAAACAACTACAAGAAGATTCTTGCGATTGCTGAACTGACGAACCGCTGCAATTGCTGTCTTTGTAGAAGCAGTTGTTGCGATTGAATCCAACACGTGAATGCGATCGTGGCGCTGGCGGTCTGAAAGAACTCCGCGTAGTGCAGCAGCAATCATCTTCTTTGGTGTGCGTTGGAAATACTTACGTGGGCGAACAGCATGTGCTGCACCACCACCGCGTTGTAGCGGAGCGCGAACAGAACCCTGACGAGCACGGCCCGTTCCCTTCTGCTTGAAAGGCTTCTTTCCTGAACCAGATGTTTCACCACGGTTCTTTGCCTTCTGTGTTCCCTGGCGAGCAGCTGCAAGTTGTGCAGTTACTACCTGGTGAATCAAAGGAATGTTTGTCTGCGCATCAAAGATTTCTGAAGGAAGATCTACTGATCCAACCTTCTTACCTTCTGCGTTCTTTACTTCAACAGTAAGCGCCATGATTAGTTGCCAGCCTTTCCTGCTGTTTCATAGATCGCGTGCTTAGCTGCAGAGCGGATGAATACAAGCTGTCCGTCTGGGCCAGGAACTGATCCCTTGATAAGAAGTAGGTTGCGGTCTGCATCAACAGAGTGCACAACAAGGTTTTGAGTTGTAACGCGAACGCCACCCATAACACCTGACATACGCATACCCTTGAAAACACGACCTGGTGTTGAACATGCACCGATTGAACCTGGCATACGGTGCTTACGATCAACACCGTGAGATGAACCAAGACCACCGAAACCGTGGCGCTTCATAACACCAGCAGTTCCCTTACCTGTGCTTGTTCCAGTTGCATCAACTAATTCGCCAGCTGCGAAAACTGTTGCACCAATTTCTTGTCCAACTGTGTAGCTAGTTGTATCAAGTGTGCGAAGTTCTGCTACTGAACGGCGTGGTGTAACACCAGCCTTTGCGAAGTGGCCTGCAAGTGGCTTTGTAATCTTCTTTGGGTCGATTGCGCCGAACGCGATCTGCACCGCTGAGTAACCATCCTTCTCAGGTGTACGGATCTGCGTAACTACGCATGGACCTGCTTCAACAACGGTTACTGGAACCATCTTGTTGTTAGCATCAAAAACTTGGGTCATACCAAGCTTCTTACCGAGGACGCCCTTGATGGACGATCCAGCTGCTTGAGTTGTAAAAGTCATTGTTGTCGTCCTTTCCTTAGAGCTTAATCTCGATGTCGACGCCAGCTGGCAAGTCGAGACGCATCAAGGAGTCAACAGTCTTAGGTGTTGGATCGATGATGTCGATTAGGCGCTTATGTGTGCGCATCTCGAAGTGTTCGCGGCTGTCCTTATATTTGTGAGGAGAGCGAATAACACAGTAAGTGTTCTTCTCTGTTGGTAGCGGCACTGGACCCGCGACCGTTGCACCAGTGCGCTCAACAGTTTCAACGATCTTCTTCGCTGAACTATCAATCACCTCATGGTCATAGGCCTTGAGTCGAATGCGGATCTTTTGTCCCGCCATGTCGTTCTCCTCTATCTGTTCTTTTTACAGAAACTTTGTTAAATCTTCGTCAATTATTAATTTTTCAAACTTTGGCTTCTTTTTAGTGAAGCGGCGATATTTCTACCGCCGCTTCACCGGCAAAGATTTTTTGGAATTACTTCTTGATCTTTGTAACGCGACCAGCACCTACTGTGCGGCCACCTTCACGGATTGCGAAGCGAAGTCCTTCTTCCATTGCGATTGGCTGAATCAGTGTTACTGACATTTCAGTGTTATCGCCAGGCATAACCATTTCTGTTCCTGCTGGAAGTGTTACAACACCAGTTACGTCAGTTGTACGGAAGTAGAACTGTGGACGGTAGTTGTTGAAAAATGGTGTGTGACGTCCGCCTTCATCCTTTGAAAGGATGTATGCAGATGCATCAAACTCTGTGTGAGGTGTGATTGAACCAGGCTTGCAAACAACCTGACCACGCTCAACATCTTCACGCTTTAGACCGCGAAGTAGAAGACCAACGTTCTCGCCAGCCTGACCTTCGTCAAGAAGCTTACGGAACATTTCAACACCTGTAACAGTTGTCTTCTGTGCCTCTGTGCGGATACCAACGATTTCAACTTCTTCGTTAACCTTTACGATTCCGCGCTCAATACGACCAGTGATAACTGTTCCACGACCTGTGATTGTGAAAACATCTTCAACTGGCATAAGGAATGGCTTATCAACTTCACGCTCTGGCTGTGGAATAAATGCATCAACTGCATCCATTAGCTCCATCAACTTGTCAGCCCACTTCTGGTCACCCTCAAGTGCCTTAAGTGCTGAGATGCGAACGATTGGAGTGTCATCGCCTGGGAACTCGTACTTAGATAGAAGTTCACGAACTTCCATTTCAACTAGTTCTAGAATTTCTTCATCGTCAACCATGTCTGACTTGTTTAGAGCCACAACGATTGATGGAACGCCAACCTGACGAGCAAGTAGTACGTGCTCCTTAGTCTGTGGCATTGGACCGTCTGTAGCTGCTACAACGAGGATTGCTCCATCCATCTGTGCAGCGCCAGTGATCATGTTCTTGATGTAGTCAGCGTGACCTGGGCAGTCAACGTGTGCGTAGTGACGCTTCTCTGTCTGGTACTCAATGTGAGCGATAGAGATTGTGATACCGCGTTGACGCTCTTCAGGTGCCTTATCGATCTGATCGAAAGGTGTGAATGGGTTTACATCAGGGTACTTGTCGTGCAAAACCTTTGAGATTGCAGCAGTAAGTGTTGTCTTTCCATGGTCAATGTGACCGATGGTTCCAATGTTTACGTGCGGCTTTGTGCGCTCGAACTTGGCCTTTGCCATTTTGGTTCCTCTTTCGTTTACTAGTGCTTAGTTATTAGGGTCGTGATATTTAGTTCTTGTTTTTAGTTAATTAGGGATTTATTCGCCGCGAACCTTCGCAATGATTTCCTTCGCTACGTTGCCAGGTACTTCGGCATACGAATCGAATTCCATTGAGTAGCTTGCACGACCTTGAGTTCTGGAGCGGAGATCGCCGACATAGCCGAACATCTCTGACAACGGAACTAGCGCCCTAACAACGCGGGCACCTGACCGCTCGTCCATGGCCTGGATTTGACCACGACGACTGTTGAGATCGCCGATGACATCACCCATGAAGTCTTCAGGGGTAACAACTTCGACACGCATTACTGGTTCAAGAATTGCAGGATCAGCAAGCTTTGAAGCTTCCTTGAACGCTGCGATACCAGCCACCTTGAAAGCGAGCTCCGATGAGTCAACATCGTGATACGCGCCGTCAAGAAGAGTTACTCGTACATCTGTTAATGGGTAACCAGCAAGAGGACCTGATGTCATTGCTTCTTGGCAACCCTGATCAACTGAAGGGATGTACTCGCGTGGAACGCGACCTCCAGTGATCTTGTTTACGAATTCGTATCCGCCTTCAACTTCACCAGTTGGAAGTGGCTCGATTGCGATCTGAATCTTTGCGAACTGACCTGAACCACCAGTCTGCTTCTTGTGTGTGTAATCGTGACGAGCAACTGCCTTGCGAAGTGTTTCGCGGTAAGCAACCTGAGGCTTACCAACATTTGCCTCAACCTTGAACTCGCGACGCATACGGTCAACGAGAATTTCAAGGTGAAGTTCACCCATACCAGCGATGATTGTCTGGCCAGTTTCTTCATCAGTCTTTACGTGGAAAGTTGGATCTTCTTCAGATAGACGCTGAATCGCAACGCCAAGCTTCTCTTGGTCACCCTTTGTCTTTGGCTCAATAGCAACAGAGATAACTGGTGCTGGGAAGTCCATTGATTCAAGGATTACTGGCTTAGCTGGATCACAGAGTGTCTCGCCTGTAGTTGTGTCCTTAAGACCCATAACAGCAACGATCATTCCTGCACCAACGTTGTCACGCTCTTCGCGCTTGTTTGCGTGCATCTGGTAAATCTTTCCGATGCGCTCCTTGCGATCCTTCGCTGAGTTCAAGATTGTTGAACCAGTCTCTAGAACGCCTGAGTACACGCGGATAAATGTGAGCTTTCCAAGGTGTGGATCTGTCATGATCTTGAAAGCAAGTGCTGAGAAAGGCTCATCGTTCTTTGGAAGACGCATGATTTCCTTCTCAGGATCATTCATGTCGTGACCAACAATTGCATCCACATCAAGTGGGCTTGGAAGGTAGCGAACAACAGCATCAAGCATTGGCTGTACGCCCTTGTTCTTGAATGCTGAACCAGTTAGAACTGGTGAAAGCTTTGCAGCAAGAGTTGCGCGACGGATACCCGCGATGATCTCTGCCTCTGTTAATTCAATTCCTTCTAGGAACTTCTCCATAACTTCATCATCATTTTCAGCAAGTGTCTCTAGCATTGCTACACGAGCTGCCTTTGATGCCTCAACCATGTCTGCAGGAATTTCTTCAACTGCATAATCTTCACCCTTTTGTGTTTCTCCACGCCAGGTAAGAGCCTTCATCGCGATTAGATCGACAACACCAAGGAAGTCAGACTCTGCACCGATTGGAAGTTGTAGAACTAGAGCAACAGCGTTTAGACGATCCTTGATCATGCCAACGCACTTATCAAATGATGCACCTGTACGGTCTAGCTTGTTAACAAAACAAATACGTGGAACTGAGTAACGATCTGCTTGACGCCAAACAGTTTCTGATTGTGGCTCAACACCAGCAACACCGTCGAACACTGCAACAGCACCATCAAGAACACGAAGTGAACGCTCTACCTCAACTGTGAAGTCAACGTGACCTGGTGTATCGATGATGTTGATGAGGTGCTTGTTCCACATACATGTTGTTGCAGCTGAAGTGATCGTGATACCACGCTCTTGCTCCTGCTCCATCCAGTCCATGGTTGCAGCACCTTCGTGAACTTCACCGATCTTGTAGTTGATACCGGTGTAGAAAAGGATGCGCTCAGTAGTCGTGGTTTTTCCCGCGTCGATGTGAGCCATGATTCCGATGTTACGAACCGTAGCTAGATCGATCTTTTCTACTGTTGACACTTATATTCCTCTTCTCGTTGCTTCGAAAATTCTTTAATTACTTAGTGATTACCAGCGGTAGTGAGCAAACGCCTTGTTTGCTTCCGCCATTTTGTGTGTATCTTCGCGACGCTTTACAGCTGCACCAAGACCATTGCTTGCATCAATAAGTTCATTCATCAAACGCTCTGCCATTGACTTTTCGCGGCGTGAACGTGAGTAATCAATTAACCAACGTAGAGCCAAAGTTGTTGAACGGCTTGCCTTAACTTCAACTGGTACCTGGTAAGTCGCTCCACCAACACGGCGTGAACGAACTTCAACAGCTGGCTTGATGTTGTCTAGTGCGCGCTTCAAAGTAATTAGCGGATCAACCTGAGTCTTCTCGCGAGTACCTTCTAGTGCGTTGTAAACAATTGATTCTGCAGTCGAACGCTTGCCGTGTAGAAGTACGCGGTTAATTAGCGCAGTAACAACTGGTGAGTTGTAAACAGGATCTGCAACAACTGGTGACTTAACAACAGGACCTTTACGTGGCATTAGCTAGCCTTCTTCTCTCTCTTAGTACCGTAACGAGAACGTGATTGCTTACGGTTCTTAACACCTTGTGTATCTAGTGATCCGCGAATGATCTTGTAACGAACACCAGGCAAATCTTTTACACGACCACCACGTACAAGAACAATGGAGTGCTCTTGCAAGTTGTGACCTTCACCTGGAATGTATGCAGTGACTTCCATGCCACTAGTAAGACGTACACGTGCAACTTTGCGAAGAGCAGAGTTTGGTTTCTTAGGGGTTGTTGTATAAACGCGTGTGCAAACTCCGCGTCGTTGTGGTGAACCCTTAAGTGCAGGTGTGCTTGTCTTCGTAGTCTTTTCTGCACGACCACGACGAACTAGCTGTTGAATTGTTGGCACTTCATCTCCATTCGTAACTTCGTTACTGATCTTTATTCACGCTTATTTACCGACCCACGCGGTCGGGTGTGTTGCACCCGATTCGCAGTTATGTTGTAAAAAGTTTTGCAACTTGTTTACAGCACAGGCAAAGAAGCTCTAAAAAAGAGCAGACGCGAAGGGTAACCCAGTGCCCTCACGCGAGGCAAATCCGGGGTTTTACTCCTCGGATCCCGAAAATCAGGCCAATCCCGCCAAAATTTGCTCTTCGGCGTGTCGGGATCCATCGAGGGTATAGACCCAGCGCTGGAATGGGCCTGAGGCAAAATTGATGATTACCCCTGGCTTTTTACGCTTAATTACACAGAAATCCTTGGTTTTGAGCCTGCGCATGACCCCAATCATCACCACAAAGGGGATGCCGGTACCAGGGGCTCGGACCCCTTGAAGCACCTGGGTGTTCCATAGATCATCGGCAAATTCAATGGATTCAACCTGGCTGATGAGCGCCTTTGGGGCTGGCCAGAAGGCGGCCACCTGCTCCAGGGGGGTTAATTGGAGCCTGATTTCATCCCCGTCTATTACCAAAATCGCCATGGAATCAAGGGTACTCCTGATGCCAACTATGGTTCGCTGGGTTCATGAGCACACCACATATTTCAGCAGCTAAGGGCGAGATCGCCGAAAGAATTCTATTGCCGGGAGATCCACTTCGCGCAAAATGGATTGCAGATAACTACCTAGAAAATGTTAAGCAGTACAACGCAGTTCGTAACATGTTCGGTTACACCGGTACATACAAAGGTGAACGCGTTTCTGTTCAAGGAACTGGAATGGGATTGCCATCAATCTCGATTTACGCAACTGAACTTTTCAATGAATACGATGTTCAAACAGCTATTCGCATTGGCACATGCGGCGGTTTGTTGGAAAAGACAAAGGTCGGCGATGTCATTCTTGCGATGAGCGCTTCAACTGATTCAAACATCAACCGACGTTTTACAAACAACTTAGATTTCGCACCTCATGCAGATTTCAAGCTTTTGCTTGCTGCATATGAGGCATCGAAGAACATTCCTAATGTTCACATCGGTGGAGTTGCATCAATGGATTATTTCTACGATGAAACAGATTCAGCACAGAAGTTGATTCAGCATGGAGTTCTTGGCGTTGAGATGGAAGCTAGTGCTTTGTACTCAATCGCTGCGCGTAAGCAACGTCGTGCTCTTGCAGTTCTAACTGTTTCTGACCACATCATTACTCATGAATCAATGCCATCGGCAGATCGCGAGCAATCACTTAATGCAATGGTTGAAATTGCACTAAGCGCACTACTGAACGGATAAGCAATGACAACTGCAGAATGGTTATTGCTTGGCATCGTTACATTTATTCTGATTGATTTCGCTGCAGGACGAGTTATTGATTTCTTAAATGAAAACAGTAAGAACGCTCCCCTGTCCCCTGTTGCGGCAGAGATCTACAACCCAGATGAGTATGCGAAATCCCTTCAATATGGCACGGCAAAGTACAAAGTAGAGCTATTTACCTCGGTAATAAGCGCTGTAGTAATGCTTTCAGCCATTATTTTGGGCTGGTTTGCATGGCTAGATCAGGCGATTAGAGACCGCTTTTCTAACAATTTGCTGATCACAGTTATCTTTTTTGGCGTACTAATCGTTGCAGGAATGATTGCAAATCTTCCTGTTTCTTATTACTCCACCTTTGTCGTTGAAGAGAAGTTCGGCTTTAACAAGACAACAAAGAAGTTATTTGTCATGGACACAATTAAGCAGTTACTCCTTAGCGTTGCACTTGGTTTGCCAATCATTTACTTGATCGCATTGATCTACCAAAACCTGGAATCAACATTCTGGTTAGTTGGATGGTTGGCAGTTTCAGCCATCTCACTATTTATGTTTATCTTCGGAACTCGCATCTTCTTGCCGATGTTTAATAAGTTGAAGCCACTTCCTGAAGGTGAATTGCGTTCAGAGGTTGAGGCGTACTGCCAGTCACAAGGCTTTCCGCTTTCTAAGTTGTGGGAAATGGATGCATCAAAACGTTCAACAAAGTTAAATGCATTTTTCTCTGGCATGGGCAAGGTAAAGATCATTGGCCTATACGACACATTAATTGAGAAGTTAACGACAAAGGAAACTGTTGCAGTGTTGGCCCACGAAGTCGGTCACTACAAGCGTAAGCACGTGTACACAATGTTTGCCTTTAGTAATGTACAAACCCTTGTTATCTTTTCATTAATGGGTTGGTTGCTTAGTAATCCAAACCTTTCAAAGGCTCTTGGCTCAGATACGCCAAGTTTTCATCTTTCCATGATCGCTTTCTTTATGCTCTTTACACCTGTATCTACGGTGCTTGGCTTGATTAATAACTCTTTCTCACGCCATAACGAGTATCAAGCTGATCAGTATTCAATTGATACTTATCCTGGTGCTCGCGAGTACATGTATTCAGCGCTTAAGAAGCTATCTGTGGAGTCTTTAAGTAACTTAAACCCACACCCTGTTTACGTTGCGGTGCATTACTCGCACCCACCGATTCTGGATCGATTAGCTAACTTACGCAAATAGTTTTTCTATAACAATAGGCATAAGAAAAGCCCCTGATTTCTCAGGGGCTTTTCTATTTAAGTTATTACTAGCGAGGTACTTCAACCTCATCGAGACGAACAGCCTCACCAGAACCTTGTTGGTCAAATGGTGTGAAGTCGTACTCATCGTAAGCTGCGTAAACAGCTGCCTTAGCTTCCTCTGTTGGCTCAACACGAATGTTGCGGTAACGAGCAAGACCAGTACCAGCTGGAATCAACTTACCGATGATGACGTTCTCCTTCAGACCGAGCAATGGATCGCTCTTCTCTGAAAGTGCTGCATCTGTAAGTACGCGAGTTGTTTCCTGGAATGAAGCCGCTGACAACCATGACTCAGTTGCAAGTGATGCCTTAGTGATACCCATAAGTTCTGGGCGACCTGAAGCAGCCTTTCCACCTGATGTCACAACGCGACGGTTTTCAGTCTCGAAACGACCACGCTCAACAAGCTCGCCTGGAAGTAGATCTGCATCTCCTGCTTCAAGCACTGTGATGCGCTTTAGCATTTGACGAACAATTACTTCAACGTGCTTATCGTGAATTCCTACACCCTGTGAGCGATACACAGATTGGATTTCATTAACCAAGTGAACCTGAGTTGCACGTGGTCCAAGAATACGAAGAACCTGCTTTGGATCGATCGCGCCAACAACCATCTTCTGGCCAACTTCAACGCGTGAACCTTCTTCTACAAGTAGCTTTTGACGACGAGTGATTGGGTAAGCAACCTCTTCGCCTCCATCATCTGGAGTAACGACGATCTTCTTGCCCTTTGCATCTTCGCGGAATGAAACAACACCAGCTGTTTCTGCGATTGGTGCAACACCCTTAGGTGTACGTGCTTCGAAGAGCTCGACGATACGTGGAAGACCGTGAGTGATGTCATCACCTGCAACACCACCAGTGTGGAAGGTACGCATTGTTAGCTGTGTACCAGGCTCACCGATTGACTGTGCTGCAATGATTCCAACTGCTTCACCGACTGCAACACGTTGTCCTGCTGCAAGTGAACGACCGTAGCAAGCTGCACACTGTCCGACCTTGCTATCGCAAGTTAGAACTGAGCGAATCTTTACTTCGTCAACACCAGCTGCAACAAGTTCATCAATGTTGCGATCTCCAAGATCTGTACCCGCTGGAAGAATTACCTTGCCATCAACTGTCACATCTTCAGACAATGTACGTCCGAATACTGAAGTTTCGACGTGGTCATACTTAGCAAGTCCACCTGACTCCTGACGAACACCAATCTGTAGAACAAGACCGCGATCAGTACCGCAATCCTCTTCACGGATGATGACATCCTGAGCAACGTCGCAAAGACGACGAGTTAGGTAACCAGAGTCAGCGGTACGAAGCGCTGTATCTGCAAGACCCTTACGAGCACCGTGAGTAGAAATGAAGTACTCAAGTACTGAAAGACCTTCACGGAAGTTTGACTTGATTGGGCGAGGAATAATTTCACCCTTTGGATTAGCTACAAGTCCACGCATACCGGCAATCTGACGGATCTGCATCATATTTCCACGAGCACCTGAGAAGACCATCATCCAAACTGGGTTAACGCGAGGGAAGTTTTCTTCCATCTCCTTACCCACTTCAGCTGTTGCCTTTGTCCAGATCTCGATCAATTCCTGACGACGCTCGTCATCAGTGATGAGTCCCTTTTCATATTGTGATTGAACCTTGTCAGCCTGTGTTTCGTAGCTTTCAAGAATTTCCTTTTTGCGTGGAGGTGTAACAACATCTTCGATACCGATTGTTGCACCAGCACGAGTTGCCCAGTGGAAGCCAAGTGCCTTCAACGCATCAAGCGTTTCAGCAACAACTACCTTTGGATAGAACTCAGCAAGGCGATCAACAATTGATCCAAGCTGCTTCTTAGTTACATCAAGATCAACAAATGGATAATCAGCTGGAAGCGCTTCGTTAAACAATGCGCGACCAATTGTTGTCTCCAGTGTTTCACCAGTTGTTGTAAGACGAATTTTTACCTTCGCTTGCAATGAAACTGAGTGCTGATCGTGGGCCATGATCGCTTCTGCGATTGAACCAAATGCACGACCTTCGCCAAGTTCATTGTCACGAGACATTGTTAGGTAGTAGAGACCAAGAACCATGTCCTGTGTAGGAGATGTAATTGGACGACCTGATGCTGGTGACAAGATGTTGTTTGAAGACAACATCAAGATACGAGCTTCAGCCTGCGCTTCAGCAGATAGAGGCAAGTGAACCGCCATCTGGTCACCGTCGAAGTCAGCGTTGAAAGCTGTACATACGAGTGGGTGAATCTGAATTGCCTTACCTTCAACCAATTGTGGTTCGAAAGCCTGGATACCTAAACGGTGAAGGGTTGGTGCGCGGTTAAGGAGAACAGGATGCTCTGCAATAACCTCTTCTAGAACATCCCAAACAACTGGACGTGCGCGCTCAACCATACGCTTTGCAGATTTAATGTTCTGCGCGTGGTTTAGATCTACAAGTCGCTTCATTACGAATGGCTTGAAAAGTTCAAGTGCCATCTGCTTTGGAAGACCGCACTGGTGCAGCTTCAACTGTGGACCTACAACAATTACTGAACGGCCTGAGTAGTCAACGCGCTTACCGAGCAAGTTCTGACGGAAACGTCCTTGCTTACCCTTAAGCATGTCTGACAATGACTTCAGCGCACGGTTACCTGGACCTGTAACTGGACGACCGCGACGACCGTTATCGAACAACGCATCTACAGCTTCCTGCAACATACGCTTTTCATTGTTAACGATGATCTCTGGTGCACCGAGATCAGCAAGACGCTTCAAACGGTTGTTACGGTTGATAACGCGACGGTATAGATCGTTTAGATCTGAAGTCGCAAAGCGACCACCATCGAGCTGAACCATTGGACGTAGATCAGGTGGAATAACTGGAACGCAATCAAGAACCATTGATGCTGGCTTGTTGCTTGTTGTAAGGAATGCGTTAACAACCTTCAAGCGCTTGATTGCACGAGTCTTCTTTGCACCCTTTCCATTTTCAGAAAGATCTGTAAGTAGCTTGTGCTCTGTCTCAAGATCAAATGTCTCAAGACGACGCTTGATTGCAGCTGCACCCATGTCACCCTTGAAGTACATGCCGTAACGGTCACGCATTTCACGGTAAAGGTTTTCATCGCCTTCAAGATCTTGAACCTTAAGATTCTTGAAACGTGCCCACACATCTTCTAGACGTGTGATTTCACGCTCTGCACGATCACGGATCGCCTTAAGTTCGCGCTCTGCTGATTCACGAACTTTGCGCTTTACATCTGACTTTGCATCTTCTGCTTCGAGTTCTGCAAGATCAGCTTCAAGCTTCTTAGTACGTACATCTACATCGTTATCGCGACGTGTTTCGATCTTCTTGCGATCATTTGCAAGCTTCTTCTCAAGCTGTGGCATATCTTCTTCACGAGCTTCAGCATCAACTTCTGTGATCATGTAAGCAGCGAAGTAAATAACCTTTTCTAGATCCTTTGGAGCAAGATCAAGTAGGTAACCAAGGCGTGATGGAACACCCTTGAAGTACCAGATGTGAGTTACAGGAGCTGCAAGCTCGATGTGACCCATACGTTCGCGGCGAACCTTTGCGCGTGTGACTTCAACACCACAACGCTCGCAAATGATTCCCTTAAATCGAACGCGCTTGTACTTACCGCAATAACATTCCCAGTCACGAGTTGGTCCGAAGATCTTCTCGTCGAAAAGGCCATCCTTTTCAGGCTTTAATGTGCGGTAGTTAATTGTCTCTGGCTTCTTAACCTCACCAAAAGACCACTCGCGAATGTTCTCTGCAGATGCGAGACCGATACGTAGTTCATCAAAGAAGTTGACATCTAACATGTTATTTTCCCTCTCACACTTCTTCTACGCTGCTTGGCTCAACTCGTGACAAGTTGATACCTAGCTCTTCGGCGGCACGGAACACTTCTTCATCTGTATCGCGCATTTCAATTGCGACACCTTCTGAAGAAAGTACTTCTACATTGAGACAGAGTGATTGCATTTCCTTGATAAGTACCTTGAATGATTCAGGGATACCTGGTTCAGGAATGTTTTCGCCCTTTACGATTGCTTCGTACACCTTTACGCGGCCGAGAACATCGTCAGACTTAATAGTTAGCAACTCTTGGAGTGTGTAAGCAGCACCGTAAGCTTCAAGTGCCCACACCTCCATTTCACCAAATCGCTGACCACCGAATTGAGCCTTACCACCAAGTGGTTGCTGCGTGATCATTGAGTATGGACCAGTTGAACGTGCGTGAATCTTGTCATCAACCAAGTGGTGGAGCTTCAAGATGTACATGTATCCAACTGAAATTGGAGTTGGGTATGGCTCGCCGGAACGACCATCAAACAACTTGGCCTTTCCGCTCTTACCAATAAGTTGTAGACCATCACGGTTTGGAAGAGTTGCAGAAAGAAGACCTGAGATTTCATCTTCTAGCGCACCGTCGAATACAGGTGTAGCGAACTTAGTTCCTGGCTCGCCCTTTTCTGCACCGATTGCGCGCATGTGCTTCTGCCATGCTTCATCAACACCTGAAAGATCCCAACCAGTTTTCGCTACCCAACCTAAGTGCATTTCAAGAACCTGACCAACGTTCATACGACCAGGTACACCGAGTGGGTTTAGAACAACATCTACTGGAGTTCCATCTTCAAGGAATGGCATGTCTTCTACTGGAAGGATCTTAGAAATAACACCCTTGTTACCGTGGCGACCAGCAAGCTTGTCACCATCTTGAATCTTGCGCTTCTGTGCAACGTAAACGCGAACCAATTGGTTAACGCCAGCTGCAAGCTCGAAACCTTCTTCAGATTCAAAGATCTTTACGCCGATAACCTTTCCAGATTCACCGTGTGGAACCTTGAGAGATGTATCGCGAACTTCGCGAGCCTTTTCTCCGAAGATTGCACGAAGCAAACGCTCTTCAGGTGTTAGTTCAGTTTCTCCCTTAGGAGTTACCTTTCCAACCAAGATGTCGCCAGGTACTACATCGGCGCCAACGCGAATGATTCCGCGCTCATCTAGATCAGCTAGAACTTCCTCTGAAACGTTAGGAATATCGCGAGTGATTTCTTCTGCACCAAGCTTTGTATCGCGAGCATCAACTTCATACTCTTCGATGTGGATTGATGTAAGAACATCATCCTGAACTAGGCGCTGAGAAAGGATGATCGCATCTTCGTAGTTGTGACCTTCCCATGACATGAATGCCACGAGTAGGTTCTTGCCGAGCGCCATTTCACCCTGATCGGTACAAGGACCGTCAGCGATAACTGAACCAAACTCAACACGCTGACCTTCAGAAACAACAACCTTCTGGTTGTATGAAGTTCCTTGGTTTGAACGTGTGAACTTGTGCAGTGAATATGTTTGGTAGGTCGAGTCATCTGCCATCACCTTAACTTCATCAGCAGAAACTTCGGTGACAACGCCGGCCTTAGTTGCAGTTACAACATCGCCTGCATCAACTGCGGCACGGAACTCCATACCTGTACCGATGACTGGTGCTTCTGCACGCATCAAAGGAACTGACTGACGCATCATGTTAGAACCCATCAACGCACGGTTTGCATCATCGTGCTCAAGGAACGGAATCATTGCTGTAGCAACAGACACCATCTGACGTGGTGAAACATCCATGTAATCAACTTCATCAGCTGGGATGTATTCAACTTCGCCACCACGACGACGTACAAGTACGCGTGCTTCTGCGAAGTGATTGTCATCAGTTAGCGGTGCGTTTGCCTGCGCGATGATGTGTTCATCTTCTTCATCTGCAGTTAGGTAATCAACCTGATCTGTTACGCGACCCTTTGAAACCTTGCGGTAAGGAGTCTCGATGAAACCAAATGCTGTTACGCGACCGTATGTTGCAAGTGATCCGATAAGACCAATGTTTGGTCCTTCAGGAGTTTCAATTGGACACATACGTCCGTAGTGAGATGGGTGAACGTCACGAACTTCGAAACCTGCGCGGTCACGTGAGAGACCACCAGGTCCAAGCGCTGAAAGACGACGCTTGTGTGTAAGTCCTGACAAAGGATTTGTCTGATCCATGAACTGTGACAACTGAGATGTTCCGAAGAACTCCTTGATTGATGCAACTACTGGACGGATGTTGATCAGTGTCTGAGGTGTAATCGCCTCAACATCTTGTGTCGTCATACGTTCGCGAACAACGCGCTCCATACGTGACAGACCGATGCGAACCTGATTCTGAATCAATTCACCAACAGTACGAAGACGACGGTTACCGAAGTGATCGATATCGTCCTTCTCTACGCGAACTTCGCGGCCGTACTCCATCAATAGATCGCCGCGGTGAAGTGCTACTAGGTAGCGCAAAGTCGCAACGATGTCAGAGATAGTAAGTAGTGATGATGAAAGCTCTAGATCAAGACCTAGCTTCTTATTCACCTTAAAGCGACCGACCTTGGCCAAGTCGTAACGCTTAGGGTTGAAGTAAAGGTTTTCGATCAAGTTCTGTGCAGCTTCCTTTGTTGGAGGCTCACCTGGACGAAGCTTGCGGTAGATATCTAGCAGCGCTTCATCTTGTGTCTTGACTGTATCTTTTTCAAGAGTTGCACGGATTGATTCGAAATCACCGAACTCTTCAAGAATTTGTTCTTCAGTCCAACCAAGTGCCTTTAGGAACACTGTTACAGACTGCTTACGCTTGCGGTCGATACGAACGCCAACAAGATCCTTCTTATCAACTTCAAATTCAAGCCATGCACCACGTGAAGGAATTACCTTTGCAGTGAAAACATCTTTGTCAGATGCCTTTTCAATTGTGCGCTCGAAGTAAACACCAGGAGAACGAACTAGCTGAGAAACAACAACGCGCTCTGTTCCGTTAATAACGAAAGTTCCGCGAGCTGTCATAACTGGGAAGTCACCCATAAATACTGTCTGTGACTTAATTTCACCAGTGATGTTGTTTGTGAACTCTGCAGTTACGAACAATGGTTGTGCGTAGGTCATATCGCGCTCTTTGCACTCATCAATTGAGTACTTAGGTGGCTCGAAACGGTGATCGCGGAATGAGAGAGACATAGTTCCCTGGAAATCTTCGATCGGAGAAATCTCTTCAAAGATTTCTTCAAGACCTGAAGTTGTTGGGATTTCTCCACGATTCATTGATTCCGTTGCTGCGATACGTGAACGCCATGCATCGTTACCTAATAGCCAGTCAACGCTTTCAGTTTGCAGCGCTAATAGGTTAGGAACTTCTAGGGGTTCGCGGATCTTGGCGAATGAGACTCGACGTGGTGCTACTGAGATTTTTTTAGACGCGGCCAAGAGATGTCCTTTCAGACAATTTGCGGGAACGCACAACAATTAGGTCTCAGCCGCTATATGCCCTGACCATAGAAATTTGTGCGAACGAGAAGAGTACCGACCTCACCCCCGCCCTGTCCAACCGGGTGCTTATACCCCTAGGCGGGGGGATTTGTCAGGAGATTCCGCAAAAATGTGGATTTAGCGATCCCAGGCCCAGATATCTTCCCCACGCTTGATGACCTCAAAACCACCATCGATATAGAGGGTTTGGCCCGTAGTGTGGGTATTTTCGACCCCAGTCAGCCAGATCAGCAGTGAGGCGACAGCTTCTGGCCCCATAAATCCATTAAGTGGCATCGGCACCATCTTGATCAGGCCATCGCGAGCTTCGGGGGTGGTGATCATCCCGGCGACCATGGGGGTTTCTACGATTGCAGGACCAACGGCGTTCAGCGGGATTCCCGCCCCAGCCCATTGAGGCTTGATGCACTCGCGGCGGATCCAGCGACTAATCGCTCGCTTGGTTGATCCGTAAATCAGATTTTCAGCTCCCCCGCCAGCATCGACAAGAGCTTGGGCGATGGCAACTGCTTTAGCTTCATCATCGGCACACATTGCATCAACTAGTTCTGGACTATTTGGCATTACAGATGCGACTGAACTTGTTATCGCTACACGAGGTGAATCTGATTTAGTCAATGTTGGAAGAAGTGCAAATAAAAATTCGGTGACTCCAAAATAATTTACTGAAACTGTTTGTGCAGTTGGGTGTGCCAATCCTGCACATGCAATAACCGCGTCAATCTTTCCCTTTGAAAGGTCAATAACTTTTGCCGCACCATCGTGGCGACCAAGTGCAGTACTTAAATCAACATCAACATGGGCGTTGTGAATATCTACGCCAATAACAGTATGTCCAGCTTTTTTTAGCGCTGATGAAGTTGCTGAACCAATTCCTGATGCAGAGCCAGTAATTACATATGTGCGAGTCATGATGACTTCTCTCTTCATACTCTAATTTTCTTGGTTGTACTTTTTCACTGTACGCCCTTAATGAGCAAGTGGTAATACCGAAGTGCATCCGCTGGCACTCATAAGAAAACCCCGCCTGGCGTGATGCCAAACGGGGTTTTCCAGAAAGTAATGTGAAATTACTTGATTGTGACCTTTGCGCCAGCTGCCTCTAGTGCTGCCTTTGCCTTGTCTGCTGTCTCCTTGCTTGCCTTCTCTAGAAGGGTTGCTGGAGTTGCATCTACTAGGTCCTTCGCTTCCTTCAAGCCAAGGCTTGAATTTAGTCCGCGAACTTCCTTGATCACTGCAATCTTCTGTGAACCAGCATCTTCCAAGATAACTGTGAACTCATCTTGTGCTGAGTCAGCTGCGCCTGCTGCTGCTCCGCCTGCTGCTGCAACTGCTACTGGAGCTGCTGCTGTTACATCGAATTCAGTTTCGAATGACTTAACGAACTCTGAGAGCTCGACCAATGTCATTTCCTTGAACTGACCCAATAGGTCTTCTGTGCTGAGCTTTGCCATATTCGTTATTCCTTCTCTTCTGTTTCTGTGGATGCTTCAGTTGCTTCTGCTGCTGGAACTTCAGCAACTTCAGCCACAACTTCTGGTGTCTCAACTACAGCTTCTGCTGCAGCTTCAACTGGTGCTTCTGCAGCTGGTGCTGCTTCCGCTACTGGTGCAGGTGCACCTTGTTCTGCTTCAAGCTTGATGCGAAGTGCGTCAAATACGCGCGCTGCCTTAGCAAGCGATCCCTTCATTGCACCAGCAAGCTTTGCCAATAGAACCTCACGAGACTCGAGGTTAGCGAGTTCCATGATCTCTTCCTTGGTTACTGCCTTGCCTTCGTAAATTCCACCCTTAATAACTAGGAATGGATTTTCCTTTGCAAAATCACGGAGGCTCTTTGCTGCATCAATTGGATCACCCTTGATAAATGCAACAGCTGATGGACCAACGAGAAGATCATCTGAGATGTCTACTCCTGCATCCTTAGCTGCGATCTTTGTAAGAGTGTTCTTCACTACTGAGTACTTGGTTGTTGTACCAAGTGCACGGCGAAGTTCCTTCATTGATGTAACAGAAAGACCACGATATTCAGTTAGCACTGTTGCATTGGCTGTACGGAAATCCTCCGCAAGCTGAGCAACTGCTGATGTCTTATCTGGGCGAGCCATTCGGTTCACCTTTCCTGTTTCATTGGTGACCGTAGGAAATAAAAAAATCCGTAACGCGTAAGCGCCACGGATTACCATGAACACCTACGCGGGCTGAGATTTCCTCATTTATTTAGATCTTCCTTGCGGTTGATCTAGACCTGCGGTCTTTGGTTATGGCGTAAGGCTAAGGGTCGGCAGCCTTTAGGGTCAAATTGAGCCTATTCGGGCAATTAAAAAGGGCCCCAGCTTTCGCTGAGGCCCTTCCGTTAATTCTTATTAGTTAGCTGATGGTTCGCGAACTAGGTTTGGATCAATAGCGATTCCAGGTCCCATAGTTGTTGAAACAACCGCCTTCTGTACGTAGCGACCCTTTGATGAGTTTGGCTTCGCACGAAGAACTTCTTCCATCGCAGCTGCATAGTTATCTGCAAGTTGTTCTGCAGTAAATGATGCCTTACCGATGAGGAAGTGAAGGTTTGAGTTCTTATCAACGCGGAATTCAATCTTTCCACCCTTGATATCTTCAACAGCCTTAGCTACATCTGTTGTAACTGTTCCTGTCTTTGGGTTTGGCATCAAGCCACGAGGTCCTAGAACCTTACCGAGGCGACCGACCTTACCCATGAGGTCTGGAGTTGAAACAACTGCATCGTAATCAAGACGGCCCTTTGAAACTTCTTCAATGAGTTCATCTCCACCGACGATATCTGCACCTGCTGCACGAGCTGCATCAGCATTTGCACCGTTCGCGAAAACCAAAACGCGAGCAGTCTTACCAGTTCCGTGAGGAAGGTTAACTGTTGAACGGATTGCTTGATCAGCCTTCTTTGGATCCACACCAAGTACTAGTGCAACTTCTACAGATGCGTCGTACTTAACTGTTGATGTTTCCTTAGCAAGTGTTACTGCTTGTAGCGGTGTGTATAGGTGATCCTTCTTTACCTTTTCAGCTGCCGCTAAGTACTTCTTTGAGCGCTTCATTTCTTCCTCATTTCTCCCTAAGGGAGTTAGTGGTTGTGGTTAACGAACCAGCGAGGTTCTCCCACATCTCTTCACCGATCTGGTGTTGAGAAATTTATTTCTTTATTAGCCGTTTACTGTGATTCCCATTGAACGAGCTGTACCCGCAATGATCTTCGCAGCTGCATCAATGTCATTTGCATTGAGGTCAGACATTTTCTGAGTTGCGATCTCCTTGACCTGAGCCATGGTGATGTTTGCAACCTTTGTCTTGTGAGGAACAGCTGATCCCTTTTCAACGCCAGCAGCCTTCAAGATCAAACGTGATGCAGGAGGTGTCTTGGTGATGAATGTGAATGAGCGATCTTCGTAAACAGTGATCTCAACTGGAATGATCTGGCCCTTTTGTGATGCTGTTGCATCGTTGTATGCCTTCACGAACTCCATGATGTTGACACCATGCTGACCTAGCGCAGGACCCACTGGTGGTGCAGGTGTTGCTGCTCCAGCCTGAATCTGCAACTTAATGAAGCCGCTTACCTTCTTCTTTGGTGCCATTTCTTTTCCTCTTTTTCTTGGTTTTCTTTAATTAAATCTATTTAGATCTTTTGTACTTGACCGAATGAAAGTTCAACAGGAGTCTCACGTCCGAAGATTGAAACAAGAACCTTGAGCTTTGCCTGCTCTGGCATGATCTCTGAGATCGATGCTGGAAGCGTTGCAAATGGGCCATCCATAACAGTTACTGATTCGCCAACTTCGAAATCAACAACGCGGATTTGTTCCTTGTCAGACTTCTTCTGTGGACGTGGTGCAAGAATCTTTTCAACCTCATCCATGCTTAATGGAGATGGGTGGTGAGCATTGCCAACGAAGCCTGTAACACCAGGAGTGTTACGAACTACTGACCATGACTCATCAGTTAGATCCATGCGAACTAGGACATAACCTGGGTAGATGTTGCGCTTAACCATCTTGAACTGGCCGTTCTTTAGTTCCTTAACTTCCTCTTCAGGAACTTCAATCTGGAAGATGTAATCCTCCATATTTAATGAAGCTGTACGGTTGTGAAGGTTTGCTTTTACCTTCTTCTCGTATCCTGCGTAAGAGTGAACTACATACCAATCGCCAAGTGCTGTGCGCAACGTGCGACGGAATTCTGCATTTGGATCGTTCTCATCTGATTCGATGTCGCCATCTTCATCTGATGCGAGCGCAAGTTCTGGCTCAGTTGAAGCAACTGGTGCTTCTACGATCTCTTCTTCAACTACTGGAGTTGAAATCTCTGTCGCATTAGCAGCGAGCGCTGCTTCAAATGCGTCTGCTTTGATCTCTTCAGTCATTGTCTTCCCTTATCCAAATACCCAGAAGACGACCTTTGTAAGTACAAGGTCGATGAGGGATACAACGGCAATGATGAATGACACGAATACAAGAACAACAGCTGTATATGTTGTTAGCTGATTACGTGTAGGCCATACAACCTTGCGAAGTTCTGAAACTACTTGGCGATAGAAAAGTCCAACGCGCGCAAATAGACCGAGCTTCTCGGCTACTTGTTCAACTGACTCTGTCATCGTCATTTCCTTTCGAACTTCGTTTAGGTACTACGTGTAAAACTTCTTGCAGGGCAGGAGGGACTCGAACCCCCAACCGGCCGCTTTGGAGACGGCAACTCTAGCCAATTGAGCTACTGCCCTTCGCGAGAGCATGGCAAAACCATAGGGAAAAGCAAACCCTCGTGAGCGTCGAAGTGTAGAGGCAAGGTGGGGTTCAGGTCTAACTCGCGCTTGGAATACGGCAGACTTACGCCTATGACTCCACGTATCTCAGCCCGTATCGCCGCAATCGCAGAATCAGCCACTTTGGCAGTAGATGCAAAGGCAAAGGCGCTCAAAGCAGCTGGTCGTCCAGTAATTGGCTTTGGCGCAGGCGAGCCAGATTTTCCAACTCCTGATTACATCGTTGAAGCAGCAGCAGCTGCAACAAAGGTTGTAGCAAATCATCGCTACTCACCAACACCAGGATTGCCAGATCTACGTGATGCGATCGTTGCTAAGACAAAGCGTGACAGTAATTACGACATTACCGCTGACCAAGTTTTAGTTACAAATGGTGGAAAGCAAGCGGTGTACCAAGCATTTGCATCAATCGTTGATCCAGGTGATGAAGTTCTACTTCCATCTCCTTACTGGACTACATATCCGGAGTGCATCAAATTAGCTGGCGGAGTTTCTGTAGAAGTCTTTGCTGATGAGACACAGAACTATTTGGTTTCTGTTGAGCAATTAGAGGCAGCTCGCACACCAAAGACAAAGGTTTTACTTTTCTGTTCTCCATCTAACCCAACAGGTTCGGTTTACTCTGTTGAGCAGGTTAAGGCGATTGGTGAATGGGCAGTTAAGAACAACATTTGGGTTATCACAGATGAAATTTACGAACACCTTCTCTATGACGGTGCAACCGCTCCATCACTTCCTGTTTTAGTTCCAGCGCTCGCAGATACATGCATCATCCTTAATGGTGTTGCAAAGACATATGCGATGACAGGTTGGCGCGTGGGTTGGATGATCGGACCTAAGGATGTCATCAAGGCAGCAACTAACTTACAGTCACACTTAACTTCAAATGTTTCAAATATTTCGCAGCGCGCAGCAATAGCAGCACTGACTGGAAACCTCGATGCTGTTCACAAGATGGGCGAAGCATTCAATCGACGTCGCAAGTTGATCGTTGATCTTCTTAACGATATTCCTGGATTTGAATGCCCAACACCGACTGGTGCTTTCTATGTGTACCCATCTGTAAAGGGTGTGCTTGGTAAGACTATTCGCGGTAAAACACCTACAACATCTGCAGAATTAGCTACTTTGATTCTTGAAGAGGTTGAGGTTGCCGCTGTACCTGGTGAAGCATTTGGTCCATCTGGTTACCTTCGTTTCTCATACGCAACAAGCGATGAAGATATTGTCGAAGGTATCGGACGTATCAAGAAGCTACTTACAGAAGGTTAAATCTCTACTCCAACTAGATTTACCTCTGCTTCAAGGGTTATTCCAAAGACCTCTTTAACCTGATTTCGCGCGCGCTTTGCAAGCTCTGCAATATCTGAAGCTGTTGCATTTCCTGAATTAGATAATGCAAGCACATGCTTTGTAGAAATACGTGCGCCGCCAACTTCATCACCCTTATGAATTCCAGAGTTTTCAATGAGCCATGCAGCAGAAACTTTTACGCGACCATCGTTAAGTGGCCACTTAGGTGCAGCATTTGGAAGTTGATCCGCTGCTTGTTGAGAAATAATTGGATTAGTAAAGAAAGATCCTGCAGACCAAGAATCATGATCATCATTTTTCAACAACATACCTTTGCTTGCGCGAAGTTCAAGAACCGCTGCACGTGTTGCTGCAACTGGTGCCTTATCCCCTGGCTCGATTCCCAATTTCTTCGAAAGTTCAACATAAGTAATTGGATCGCTAAATTCACCGCGGCGAATCTGGAATTGGACTTCAAGAACGACATAGCGACCAGGATGTGCCTTGAAGTAGGAATTTCGATATGAAAATTCACATTCGCTATTTGTAAAAGTTTTTAAAGCTTTTTCTTGTCGGTCATATGTACGAACACGTGTAATGAACTCAGCGACTTCATGACCGTAGGCACCAATATTTTGAATAGGTGCTGCTCCTACGGTGCCAGGAATGCCGCTTAGGGTTTCTAACCCTGCAAAGCCGCGATCAATTGTTGTTTGTACAAATGTGTCCCAGTCTTCCCCGGCACCAATTGTTAGCGTTGCACCGCTGCAAGCATCCACTTCAGATTGAACAGAGTTATTGGAAATACGGATCACAGTGCCTTCAAAGCCCTTATCTGAAATAAGAACGTTGGTTCCTCCACCCATAATCAATATAGGTGAATCCCCTGCATCTTCAATAGCAGCGATAATTTCAGCTTCGGTTGAAACCTGAATGATTTTCGAAGCCGGGCCACCCACACGGAAGCTTGTGTACTTGGATAACTCGGTCATGTAAGAAGGTTACCTGCGTGGAGACAAAATTGCGCTTTTACCTCGGTACTTATCCAGAATGCGATCGTAATTCTTCTTTGATTGAACCTCGCGGTACTCGGGGTCAGCATCGTGATATCCGTGGTGGCGATCTTGTGTCAGTGGAAGCTCCATTTGCAGCAACTTGCCTCCTGCTTGGCGAATCTTCAATGAGTATTCAATATCTGCATTTCGATAATACAAGGCACGTGGATTAAATCCACCGACTTCGATCATTGCTGCGCGATTAAAAGCCATGAAGTACGAGAACAAAACATCTACCTCGCCAGGACCTTTGTCATCAACGCTTCGCCATTCATCATCAGTGTTTACTAAGCCACCACGCCAACCAACGGCAACGTATTCACCTTTTTCTAACTCTTCAACAACTGGTGTGATTGCATCGCCAGTAAAACGAGTAGATGGATCCATGATTACGACATATTTACTTTGGATCTTTTCAAGGAAAACATTTGCACAATCTCCCCATGCAGCACCTGGGTTAACGGCAATTAAATATGTGCGTTTATCCATCTGCTCAAACAATGCACCAGCATCGCCAATTGAAATAATTGCTACGCCGCAATCGCTATTAGCTTTGATTGTTTTAACTGTTTCAAGCGCATCATCGGTATATCCATCAACAATTAATCCCACGACAACATCTTTTTCAAGGTCTATTGGGCGAATGTCTCGAGGGTAAGCAAGAGTTATATATGGCTTCTTAGGCTTTAGTTCGTAACCACCGGCAACATCAACAATCTCGTAGCCCGCTTGAAGCAGCTCGTCGCGGAACTTATCTGCCAACGCAAAATCCTTTGCAGCGCGAGCATCCATGCGCGATTGAGCAAGCGCGGTTACTGAATCAGGAATACTCACTTAATGACTACCGCTTTAGCCATGCCAAGAACCTTGACGCCAGCAGATGTTGCGCTAAGCGTTAGTGACACTTCATTTCCATTAACTTCTGCGACTGTTGCCGTGACAGTTAAATCCACCTTTTGATCTGCAGGAACAATAACTGGCTTAACAAAGCGAGCTGAATACTCTTTAACAGCAGCTGAACCGCCCGCCCAATCAGTTACATACTTTCCAACTAAAGCCATAGTTAGCATGCCATGTGCAATTACATTAGGAAGCCCAACAGAGAGTGCAAACTCTTCATTCTGATGAATTGGGTTTTGATCCCCGCTTGCATCTGCATATGCCTTTAACATCGCGCGATCTAAGTAAAAAACTTTCTCTTCTAAGACAGTGCCAACTTCAATCATGCGCGCACCACCAAAGTTGACCATGATGAAACGACAAGTTCGGATCCATTATGTAAATCTGAACGAACAGAAATAATTTCATTACCGGCTGCTACGCGCAGTGTTTCGATCGTTGCTGAACACTTGAAAACATCTCCTGCAACAATTGGGCGATAGATTTCAAACTTTTGATCGCCATGTACTAAACGAGTCCAATCAACACCTATTTCGGGTTGAGTCAGAATTGATTCGTATTGAGACAGCGAGATGCGAATTGAAAATGTTGGTGGTGCAACCGTTGTGTTTGTTTCTGAGATGACAGCACAAAAGGCATCAATTTCAGATTGAGAAACAGTTACAGAATCTGCACCTTCAAAGGTGCGCCCGACCGAATCGGGATTGATCATTAGCGAGTTTCGCGGTGAAGTGTTGAAGACTTGCAACGTGGACAGAACTTCTTTAGTTCCATACGGTCTGGATCGTTGCGGCGGTTCTTCTTTGTGATGTAGTTACGCTCTTTGCAATCGACGCATGCCATGGTGATCTTTGGACGTACGTCCGCGCTCTTGCTTGCCATGGTCTTACTCCTTCAGTCGTTAACGAGAGGCTTAGGTTACCCGAGCCATCTCGTAGCGCGAAATTCACGCTTGTTGTACTAGTAGCGGAGGCGGGATTTGAACCCACGACACAGCGATTATGAGCCGCTTGCTCTACCAAGCTGAGCTACCCCGCCAAGGGTTGTGCTTGTGAAACAGTCCTCTTTGATGAAGAACTCTCTCGAGCCCCCCACCGGAATCGGACCGGTGACCTTTTCCTTACCATGGAAACGCTCTACCAACTGAGCTAGGGGGGCTTAGGTCGAATGCGAAGCCTACCCCCATAGGCAGGATTGGCAAAAAAGAGCCAACTACTCCATCGGGTTTAGCGTGATTTTGCCCGTGGTTTCACGGCTGAGCATCGCCTTGTGAGCTGTTGCCGCTTGGCTCAGTGGGTAGGTCGCACCGATAACCGGCTTCAACTTTCCATCCTTTACCAAGGCAAAAAGATTTTCAATTACATCATTCATGAGCTCTTTGCTTCCAAAGCAATGAGACAACCAGAAACCTGTGATCGTTTTGGTTCCGCCCATAAGAGAAGCTGGTTGAATCATTGATGGTGCAACTCGTGATGCCATTCCGTAAGTAACTAAACGACCAAAGGGCGCAAGAATTTCTAGGCTCTCATCAAATGTTTTTCCGCCAACCATTTCAAGAATCAGATTGACTCGCTTGCCACCATTAGCGGCTTTAATCGCATCGCCTAAGTTTTCATGAGTTGCTTCCACAACTGCATCCGCACCTAATGATGTTGCAAGTGCACGCTTTCCTTCTGAAGATGCAACAGCAATTACCTTTGCACCCCACAGCTTTGCCAATTGAATTGCAATCGTTCCAACACCACCAGCTGCAGCATGGACAACAACTGTTTCGCCTGGTTGAAGATGTCCAACAGTTTTCAAAATATGCCACGCAGTTGATCCCTGAACCAACATGCAAAGTGCTTGTTCATCTGAAACACCATCAGGAATTGGAATCATTGTTGCTGAGTGAGTAACTGCTTGTTGTGCATATCCCCCACCATCAACTGGTGCTAATACGCGGACTCCAGACGCTGTTGTTCCAACAACTTCAATTCCTGGAACTAGCGGAAGTTTCTGTGGTGAAAGATATGAATTTTCAGTTTGATGTGTATCTGCATAGTTGATTCCGATTGCAGAAACATTAATGAGCTCTTGTCCTGCACCTGGGGTTGGAGTATCTAGATCGACTAGATGCATGACATCGGGACCACCGAATTCGGTGATCTGAATTGCCTTCATAGTTATCCCTAGTTTCTCTTACTAGCCTTTGGTTGAACCGAGAGTTAAGCCTGAAACAAACTGCTTACGTAGAACAATGAAAATCAAAAGTGTAGGCAGAGCGGCAACTACTGCACCGGCTGCTAAAAGGTTGAAATCAGTTACGAATTCGCCTTGTAGACGGGCCAATGCCGATGTGATTGGGCGCTTTGAATCAGACTTCATAAGAACAAGTGCCCAGAAGAAGTCGTTGTAAATCCATGTCGTCATCAGCACTGCCAGTGAAGCTAGAGGTGGTCGCAATAAAGGCAGGATGATCTTTGTGTAGTGCACCCAAACAGATGCGCCGTCAACCATTGCTGACTCACTGATCTCTTTTGGAATTGTCTTCAAGTATGAAGAAAGCACGAAGGTTGCAAAGCCAAGTTGGAAGGCAACGTGAATCAGAACAACACCAAGAATGCTGTCGTATAGGAATGAGCGATTACCTACTAAATCACCAATTGCTAAGTACATCTTGAAAAGAGGAATGAATACCAATTGCTGTGGGAGCAAGTTGCCTGCTGTGAAGAACAAAAGCAGCGCGACATTAAATTTGAATGAGTAACGAGAAACTACGAAGGCAATTAGTGAACCAAAACCAAGAGTTAATACAACCGCTGGGATTGTGATTAAGAAAGAGTTTGTTAGGTACATCGGTAGCTTCATCAAACGAATAGCGTTGATGTAGTTGTCTAGGTTCAAAGTTTTTGGAACTGAGAACACGCCATTTGCAATTACATCGTTATATGGACGAAGTGATGACCAAATAGTCCAAGCAATTGGGAACAACCAAGCAAGAGCAAAGAAACCAATGACTACTGAGATCACATTGTCTTTAGTCTTTTGGCGGTTCTTGTACTTCTTCTCTTTGATGTCAGATGTCATTACTTAACATCCTCTGCAAAGCTCTGCTTCAAGTAAGTAATCATTGGACCGATGCAGAGACCGAAGAGAATTACCGCGTAAGCGGCACCCTTCATGGACATTCCGCCGCCCGAAATATTCTGGAAAACCAGAATTCCAAGGATTGGCCAGCCAGTACTTGAGCCGTAAATCATGTAAACAATGTCGAATGCTCGCAAGGAGTCAATGACGGTAATAACGATAATAATGATGTTTACAGGCTTCATAGTAGGCAAAATGACCTTGCGGAAGGTCTGCCATTCTGTTGCTCCATCAATAGCTGAAGCTTCACGAAGTGAAGGATCTACAGATTTTAGGCCTGATAAGTAAAGAAGCATGATGTAACCGATATGGCGCCATGATGCGATTCCCAAAATTACATATGTGTTGATGCTGTAGTTACCGTAAATAGAAACTGGGTTTGAAATATCGCGGCCCATGATTCCCTGGACAAATCCACCAGGCTGCAACATGAAGTTCCAAATAATTCCAGTCACTGCAAGTGAAAGAACTACAGGAACAAAGAATGCTGATTCATAAAAGCGATGGCCTTTAATTTGGCGATCAATTTGATAAGCAAGCAAGATTCCTAGTGGTGTTGCAATTAATCCAAACCACAGTAACCAAATTACGTTGTGCCAAATTGCATCCCAGAAAACTGGAGTGCCAGTCAAAATATTGTTGTAGTTGGCTAAGCCAGCCCACTTGATATCTGAAATATGAATTCCAGACCAAAATGTAAAAGATAAACCGATTGTTCCAATTGCAGGAACCCACACTAATAAAACGTGAAACGCTGTTGGAATTCCAACGAAAGCTGTAAGTGTTAAACGATCTTTGCGAGAAAAAGCTCGACGGCGACGAACTGTTGTGTCCGTCGCCGTCGAGATCATAATTGTTAGCCTATCCTAAAATTCATATTAGTTCTACGAATTAAAGAGCAGGTAGTGCATCCCATTGTGACTGTACTGATTCAAGGATCTTGTTAATATCCTTTGGATTGCGCAAGAAGCTCTGGATAGCTGGTGCAACAACTGGGTTCGCGAAATCTTGACGAGTGTCACGATCAAGGAACTGAGTGATGTACTTAGCTTCTCCCATAACAGCAAGCTGCTGCTTCTGGAATGGGTCATAGCTTGATGTGTCCTGGCCATTGTTAGCTGAAGTAAATGTGTTGCCAGAATCAAGGCGTGCTTGCATGCCTTCCTTAGAAGCAAGCCACTCAACAAGTGCCTTACCGCCTTCTGGGTTCTCACCATTTGCTGCAACGCAAAGACCATCGATAGGTGCATCGATTGTGTCGCGACCGTGCTCTGGGTTGATTTCTGGGAATGGAACGATCCATAGATCGTCATAGTCAGCCTGTGACAGTGTCTTGAAGTCACCTGAGAACCATGAACCCATCATCATTGCACCGCACTTCTTCTGTAGTAGAAGATCGCGCATGCCTTCCCATGAGATATCTAGAACGTTCTTGTTCATGTAAGGAATCATCATTTCGAAGTGCTTGAAGACATCTGCAACCTTCGCATCTGTCCACTTTTCCTTACCTGCAAGAAGATCAACGTGGAACTGATATCCGTTGATGCGAGCGTTAAGAATGTCGAAAGTACCCATTGCTTCCCAGCCACCCTTGTCACCAAGTGCGTAGCCGATTAGGCCCTTCTTCTTTGTTGCTTCAAGCATCTTCATGAAATCATCCCAAGTAGCGATGTTCTCTGGGTCTAGACCAAGTTCAGTCATTGTTGACTTACGGTAGTGAAGTCCCCATGGGTACCAAGAAGTTGGAAGGAAGTATTGCTTTCCATCTGAACCTGTTGATGCAATCTTGTATGACTCTGAGAATTGATCTCCGATTGAATCCCAAACGCTTGATACATCTTCTAGCAAACCTTGATCTGCGTAGAACTGCATGCGGTATCCAGCCATCCAGTCAAAGCCATCATCAGGTGTTCCCTGTAGGTACTGTGAAAGGTTGTTCTGGAATGCGTTTGAATCATTCATGTTAAGAGTTACTTTGTTGCCTGTTGCTTCTGTGTACTTTGGCGCAACAGCTTCGTGCCACTGAACTGAAGATTCTTCAAGTCCGCGTCCGCCCCACTTTGATGGGCCTGCATCTTTGCTTCCGCAACCAGCAAGAAGTGATCCACCTGCTGCTAGTCCGAGTCCGCCAACTGCAGCACCCTTAAGTACTGAACGGCGGGAAATGCCATTGTCTTGTTCTGACATCATTGTCCTTTTCTCTTAAATTGAGCCTTCGAAGGTCATTGGGTTTTGAGGGGTCAAAACCTTTGGACGTAAGGAATCTACGCTTATTGCCCTTCAATTCATAGGACGAAGTGGTAACAAATTGGTTACGAATGCAGCGTGATTTGAGGGATTTCTAGTGTGGATCCGGACATCTGTGCTGATTGGTGGGCCCAGATGCCTGGCAAGGTAAAGCGCGCTGCGTCGTAAACATTCATAGGTGCTTTTCTTAAGCCAACAGCATCCATCACAAAATCATCAACCATGAACTGGTGCGATCCTCCGTGGCCATTTGATAATCCAAGGAACTCTTTTGGCAATGTGCTTCTGTCATGAACCTTTGCAAAGCCACCATCCCACTTATTAGGCGGAATGTAATCACTTTTTAATGAATATGGATTTTCCACATCGGAAAAAGTTCCGATCTCATCTGTAATGATGTCAAAGGAATTCTTAGTTGCCCAAGATGCATAACCAACCTGTTGTTCAAATGATCCCTCGGTTCCGAAAATACTCATTCGAACAGTTGACTCAAGTGGCGCAGTTCCGACTCGACGTAATTCAGCGATGCGCATTACTCCACCATCGCTAGTTTTAAACAAAGCTATTTGATTACTTTGATCATTGCCCCACTTGCTAACTTTTGGATCAAAGATTCCATCATCTGTTTTATCTTGAAGTCCAATACATGTAACAGATGTAGCTTGTGCACCTGTGACAGACAAGATTGTGCTGACTGAATGTGTTGCATAAAGCATCGGAGGAAAACTTGCTGTTGCTTTCCATTCATCTCCACCATTTGCAGCATATGCATCTGTAAAGCCATGAGACATATCGTGAAGGTATTCACCTTCACCGTAAACAAAGCTTCCCATCTGGCCACTTGCAAACTTTTGTCGCGAGAAAACAACTGCTGGATAGTAATAACTTGTCTCAGCCATGAAGTATGTGAGTTTTGTTTTAGAAGCCACATCTACCAACTGCGTAACTTCTTCGTGCGTAATCCCCATAGGAACAGCCGTGTAAACATGCCGGCCATTCTGCAACGCTTCTAGGGCAATCTGCGCATGAGTCCAACGGGGAGTAAAGATGGCTACAGCATTGAAATCGCTGCCCCACAGCTTCTCTAGCGAGTCAAAGCTTTGTTGAATATTGAATTGCGCCGCAACCGCTGATCTGCGCTCATTATTAGGCTCGACAAGGCCCACCTCTTCGACCATTGGATGTGCCTGAAAGAGATGGATAAATGAAGAGGAGAACTGACCCCCGCCAATGATCGCGACCTTAAGTTTTTCCATCACGACCCTTTCAACTTAATACATGTGCCTAGCTATCCCACCAGATCGTAGCAAGTTCTCGAACCTGAATAACTGGGCTCGCTGCAATGAATTCCCTAATCTCGTCATCTTTAGAACTTGGCAAACATAAACGAATTCGTGTGAAACCAACCGCTTCATCCAAATCGCGTTCCTGCCTTAATTTTCCATCCCACAATTGCAGATGAGCATTAATTCCCATCTCTTTCAATACTTCAATTAAATCTTGTGGTGTCGGTGCACTTGGCCGATCTAAGTTCCAGAAATGTTTCCACGCTGAACTCAAATTTGAAAGCGGGTGATGTTGTGGCATTTCAATTACAACCCTTTTTCGTGCATGCGAATTCATTGCAGTGATAAAGGGAACTATCTCTTGCACGTTGTAGACGACGTGATGTGCAACTGCAACATCGGCAACTTCAACGTTCTCTGCAAGCGCTGGCCAAAACCCGTCATGCACAATTGAATCCACATGTCGGTCTTGTGCATTTTGGGTAAACATCTGCAGCATTTCTGGTTGATGATCAACACCAATAACTTTTCCCGCTTTGCTTCCCATTGCAAATGCAGCAATACCTCCACCGCAACCAATATCTAAAATTGATCCATCGACAGGCAATGCTTCAAACGCTTTTTGATGTGATGGCGTTAACTCTATTTGTTTCGGAATTTGAAACAGGGCAGGTGGATGTATCCAGGGAGACTCTGGGGCTTGTTCAAGAATTACTTGAGGGATTGCCCAAGCTTCTAAATCTCTCTTCCACTTTTCAGAAGCGCTCATTTCTTTTCTGCATCTGCAGTAATTTCCTTGCGAATCTCATCCATATCTAGAGCTGATACTTGTGAAATCAAATCATCTAACGCTGATGCAGGAAGAGCACCTGGTTGGCTAAACAGAAGGAGCCCATCACGAAAGATCATGAGCGTTGGAATCGAAGTGATTCCCGCAGCTGCAGCCAAGTTCTGTTCTGCTTCTGTATCAACCTTGGTAAAAGTTAGATCTGGATACTTTTCAGATGCTGCTTCATAAACAGGAGCAAATGATCGACAAGGTCCACACCAAGCGGCCCAGAAATCAACTAAAACAATGCCTTCTTTGAGGATGAGCTCCTCAAACTGAGCTTCAGTTACATTAATTGCTGCCATCTTTTAGGACTTCTTACCAAACATCTTGCTGAAGAATCCTGGCTCCTTTGGATCATTTGCATGACCCTGGCAACGATCCTTCTTTGCAACACCCTTAAGTGCAATCTCAATATGTTGACCACAGCCACTCCATGATGGCTTTCCACATTTACGACAGGTAGTTCTGCTGCACATAATCTTCTCCTTTAGTTAGTTGCTGCTGGTGAATTAATCCAGGTGAGATACCCACCATCAAGATTTACTGCGTTGAAACCAAGTTCCTTGAGAAGCATTGATCCCGTATGACCACGAAGACCAACTTGGCAGTTCACAAGAATGTTCTTGTTCTTAAGTTCTGATTGGCGTTCGCGAATTTCATCAACTGGAATATTGATTGCTCCCGGAATCATTCCGCGGCCACATTCAGCGGGCGAACGAACATCAAGAAGTTCATATCCCTTTTCGCGATACTCCTCGATCTGATCCCATTGAGCGACCTTTGACAAACCTGACACAACATTTTCGGCAACATAACCAAGCATGTTTACTGGATCCTTCGCTGAACCAAATGGTGGAGCATAAGCAAGCTCTAAATCTGCAAGCTCTGGTGCAGTAATGCCACCGCGAATTGCAGTTGCAATTACATCAATGCGCTTATCTACGCCTTCAATTCCAACACCTTGTGCGCCAAGAATTTCACCAGTCTTTGGATCAAAGATCAGCTTCAAGGTCATTTGCTTTGCATCTGGGTAATAACCAGCATGTGAATTTGGATGAATATGAATAGCTTGATGATCGCGGTTTGCCGCCTTTAAACGCTTTTCATTCCAACCAGTTGTAGCGATCATTAAGTCAAAGACTTTAACGATGGCGGTGCCGATGGTTTTGACAGGGCGAACCGTTAATCCGCAGATGTGATCGGCAACAACACGTCCATGTCGATTAGCAAGATTTGCCAGTGGAACCAATGTTGCATTTCCATCTAGGGCATCTGTCTTTTCGGCAGCATCGCCAACCGCGTAAATGTCGGGATTGCTAGTGCGATTGAAGTCATCAACCTTAATTCCATTTCGAGTTCCAATTTCAAGTCCTGCTGCCTTAGCTAAGCCAATTTCAGGACGTACGCCAATAGCCAAAATAACTATTTCAGCCGGAAGCTTTTCGCCATTTGCTAACTCAACAGAATCTTCGGAGATTGAAACAACGCTTGATCCCAGACGCAGATCAACATTGTGCGAACGCATCTCCTTTGCAACCAAGGTCGCAAGTTCTGGGTCCAAAGGCATAAGTACTTGATCTGTTGCTTCAACCAAGGCGGTAGGAATATTGCGATGAATTAGATTCTCGGCGATTTCTACGCCAATGAATCCTCCACCAATAACTACTGCGCTTGCCGGCTTTTTGCCAACACTTGCAGCAATTCTTTCGACATCTTCAACTGTTCGAAGAGTCATTCCACGTTCAATACCCGGGATTGGAGGAACAACCGGAGCTGCGCCAGGGCTAAGAATTAACTTGTCGTAATCAAGTTCTGCTGTTTCGCCGGTAACTAGATTCTTAATCGCAACAGTTTTCTTACTTGGGTTAATCGCTAGAACTTCGGTGCTAACACGAACATCTAAACGAAACCGCGCATGAAGACTGGCAGGTGTTTGAAGTAGTAAATCTTTCTCTTCCTCGATTACTCCGCCAACATAATATGGCAGGCCACAATTCGCATAAGAAACATGGCCGCTTTTTTCAATGACGATGATTTCGGCAGATGCATCCAGGCGACGAAGTCGAGTAGCTGCAGACATTCCACCTGCGACTCCACCAATAACAACAACGCGCATTAGTTGTTGACCAGCATCATTCCTGAATTAGTCCAGTCAATGATTCCGCCATTGAGATTGTAAACATTGTGGAATCCAGCGTCATGCATGATTGCTACGGCCTGACCTGAACGATTGCCACTTCGGCAATACACTGCGTATGTAGCTTCTTTGTCCAAGGTTGAAATCTCATTCTCGAAATTTCCGCTTTCAAAATCAATGTTTTGAGCGCCTTGAATGTGACCTGTCATGAATTCACCTGGAGTGCGAACATCTACTGTGACTACACCAGCTTCTGTAATCTTCTTCGAGAACTCTGAAACATTCATATTTGTGACTCCCGCCGCGCTAGATGAACAACCTGCAAGTAAGAGCAAGCCTGCGATTAATGCCAATAGTTTTTTCATTTCTTTCTCCCTTACGCAAGACTTAAAAACAGTTTTTGTAGTTGAGCAGTGACCGCATCAGAATTATTCTTACCTTCAACAAGGCATTCCTTGAGACTGGCGGAAATTAAAGTGAATGCAGCTGTGTTTACAGCCTTTGAAACCGCTGACATCTGAGTAACGATTTCGTCGCAGTTGCGGCCCTCTTCGAGCATGCGAGCTACAGCACCAAGCTGTCCTTGCGCGCGCTTTATTCGCTTTGCGATTGCCGCAATCTGATCTTCATCAGATAGAACATGTGAGATCTTTTTCGTTGCCATATTTACCCCTTTTGGTGATGACCCTTACGGATCATGTTGAGCATCTTGATGTTAATTGCGACAAATCGCCAAAGTTGAATCACAAGATTCTTTCGAAAACGCAAGGTCTTCTCAGTTGGTAGTGGTGCGTGAGCAATTGAATCATTTGGATTTTCCATTATTTGCTCCCCCTTTATTCCGGAATGAACTGCCAGCCAGGACGTCCCTTGGCTTTGTAGATGAACATGTAATGAAGTAAGAGTTTGATCCAATGACCGCTAAGTCCAATTTCACCATACGTATCTTTCAAACTACGACCAGTGTTTGGATACTTCTCATAATCAGGAACGATCGGAAACATAGTCATTGCAGCAGCAGAGCCTTGAGTTAATCCAGAACCAGAAGAAGCAACACATGCAGCGCCCATCTTTGCCATTGAGGCCGAGTGCGCTTCTGCTTGTGGACCTTTGTTTAATAATTCTTTAATGGTCAAAATTGCAAGCTTGCCCATAATTCCAGATGGCATTCCAGTGCGCGGTGGTGAAGGTGCAATCACTGTTCCATTTGGAGATTTGCGAGGCTTTGATATTTGATGTGGTGGCGCAAATGCAATTCCAACCGCAAAAATATTTGGATAGCTTGGATTGCGATATGTGCTTGGCCAATCTGATGCCTTCCACTCTTCATAAGGCTTTCCTGAATAATCAGCATCAACCTTCATGAAACCACTTGGAGCAAAAATTGTCGAAGAAATATCCTCGCCAGCCCTGTTAAAGGCCTTTAGATCTACGCCTCTAAATGGGGGCAAGAGCATCGCAAAATCAAAGGCCAGTACATCTTTAGTGCCATCAACTTGCTCGTAATAAGCCTTGCCCGCTTCGACTTTTTCGACATGCGCACCAAGAATTGCGCGTACTCCACGTTCGCGGAACAAAGATTCAGTCCATAACTTACTTGTTGTCTGGAAACCTCTTTGGGTAAAGATCATTCCACCAACACCAAAATCGCCTAATTCATACTCATTGGTGATGTAAACCAGGTCTGCCATATCCCGCACGCCTGCCATTCGCAGTTCGTGATCGACATTAAATGTGTACTCGAATGCAGCACCTTCACATGTGCAGGTTCCATGACCAACGCCGATAGCGAGAGTTTGTTTTTCTCCAGCCTTCATTCGTGTAATTATTTTTTGTAAAGCCTCGGCTGCATCAACAGCATGACCAGCTGTGCACACAGAAACCGTGTGTCCATCAGGTCCAAGTCCCTCGGTTGCCGCAAAGTTAAGTTTTGGGCCAGTTGCATTTACTAGGAAGTCGTATTCGATTCTTCCAATTTCATTTGTCTTTGTTGGATCGGTGTATGAGACCTCCACGAAAGGCGCAGCTGTTGTTGCATCACCTTCTGGATAAATACTTTTAGCCAGAGCTTGGTGGAATTCAATTCCCTTGCGCTTGTAAACAGGTGCTAGAGGGAACAGAACTTGTTCCTTCTGCATCTTGCCAACGCCTACCCAGATATTTGATGGAATCCAGTTGTAATTTGAATTTGGTGAAATTACAACAATTTGATTGTTCTTTCCCAAAAGGCGCTTTGCGTGAAGTGCAGCTGTATGGCCTGCAATTCCGGCACCGAGAATGACGATTCGCGACATTTAGATCAGCACTTGCAACGATCTGCTTCTGGAACTCCAGCTAGCGCTTCTTCAATATGTTGTCCGCAGCCTGACCAGGTCGCCTTCTTGCAAACATGACATGTAACGCGTGAGCACATCTTTATATCTCCTTAGTTGAGTACCTAAGGAAAAAGTATCATACCCCCGGGGGTATACGTCAAGCCTATAGACGGCCAGCCTGGTGGACCCGCTTCAGGAACTCCTGGGTCTTTGGGTTCTGAGGGTTATGCAGAACCTGCTCAGCAGTTCCGCGCTCAACAATGTTGCCTGATTCAAGGAAACACACCTCGTCGGCAACCTGTGTAGCAAAGCCCATTTCGTGGGTAGCTAAAACCATCGTCATTCCATCGCTCTTTAAGTCGCGAACGGCAGATAGAACTTCATTGACCAACACGGGATCCAGTGCCGAAGTAACTTCATCAAGCAGTAGCAAGCGTGGGCTAACGGCAAGAGAGCGAATAATCGCTACACGCTGCTGCTGTCCCCCGCTAAGACGATCTGGATATTGATCTGCTTTATCTGCAAGATCAAAGCGCTTCAGCAGATGCAGCGCATGGGAATTAGCTTCATCCTTGCTCTTGCCATGAACTTTGATTGGCGAAAGCGTGATGTTTTCTAAAACTGTTTTGTGTGGGAATAGATTGAAAGATTGAAAAACCATTCCCAAACGACGACGAACATCATCAACATTAATCAGTGGATCTGAAATCTCCTTTCCATCCAAGAAAATCTGACCATCATCAATTGATTCCAACAAATTAATGCAACGAAGAAGCGTTGATTTACCTGAACCTGAGGCACCGATTAAAACTGTTGCTGTGTGTTCTGGAACTGAAAGCGAAAGGTCTTTTAAAACAACTTCAGAACCAAAGGATTTACGCACATTTACAAGCTCAAGAACATTGCTCATTAGATCGCACCTTCCGAGTTCTGGGCACTGGTGCGCTGTCTAATTGCACGATCTGTATACCGAGTCATTGGAATAGTGATGAGTAAGAACATGATTGCAGCCACTACATAAGGAGTGTAATTAAAGGTACGGCTGGCGTTGATTTGGGCTGCTCGCACTGCATCTGTAACACCAAGGATCGACACTAAACCTGTGTCCTTAAGTAGCGAAACAAAGTCATTTAGCAATGGTGGAACCACTCGACGAATTGCTTGAGGCAAAACTACAAAACGCATTGTCTGCCCTGAGGTTAAACCAAGTGATCTTGCAGCTGCCCGTTGGCTTGGGTGAATCGACAGGATTCCGCTTCGAATTACTTCAGCAACATATGCAGAGTAAGTAAGTACAACTGCAACTGTTCCTAAGAAAATAACATTGCTTGAAACACCTTTGAGTCCAAGTGCGGGAACTCCGAAACCAACTAACAAGATAATCAAGATAAGTGGTGCGCCACGGAAGATATCGACGTAGGCGGTAGCTAAGAATCTAAATGGAGTTAGCGCAGGTGATTTGGTTGTTCGCATTAAAGCCAAGCTCAATGCGATTACACCAATTGCAGCGCCACCGATGAAAGTTAATTGAAGATTGATCCACAATCCTTTAATAACTGTTGGGAAAACCTCTTTGCCATATTGAATATCAAAGAATGTTGCCTTAACTGTTTCCCATCCTGGTGATGTAACCAAGATAAAGGCCAGAGTTCCAAGGACAAGAATTGAAGAAGCCGCAGCAATACCTGCTTGCTTGCGGCTTATCGCACGCCGAGATTTGCGGCGTTCAATTTCGCGTGAGCTTGGCGACCACGCAGAGCTTTGCTTCTCTGTCATGGCCGCCAAACTACCGCTTCTACTTCTGATTCTCTATTAAGGCTTTAGTACAGGAGCGCCAGCATCAGTTGCTAGCCACTTATCTGTAATTGAAGCCAGTGTTCCATCTGCAGTGATTGCATCAACCGCACCTGTTACACATGAAGTTAGCTTGCTTCCCTTAGAAAGCAAGAGACCGAACTGATCTCCAGCACCTGTTGATGGAAGCTGTCCGACGATTAGACCGTTTGGAACTTCAACGCCTGATAGGTAGAAAGCAGTTGGTAGATCTACTACTAGACCATCGATCTGCTTGTTCTTCAGTGCTGAAACGCCAGCTGCGTTGTCGTTAAACACCTGTGGTGTTGCACCGATCTGGTTTGAAATCGCATCAAGTGATGTTGTTCCAACTGCTGCGCCAAGCTTTGCATTCTTTAGATCTGCGATTGATGTCTTTCCATCGATCTTGCTTCCCTTGTAAGAAACGATTGCCTGTGGAGCCGTGTAGTAAGGAGATGAGAAATCAACCGCCTTCTGGCGATCTGCAGTGATTGAGAACTGCTGCAAGTTGAAGTCGAAGTTCTTTTCTCCTGGTGTTACGGCTGAATCAAATGTTGTGCGAACCCATACAACATCTGCTGCATCAAATCCAAGTTGCTTAGCAACTGCGTATGCAACTGCGCCTTCAAAACCATTTCCGGTCTCTGGCTTGTCATCAATAATCCATGGGTAGTAAGCAGGCTCGCCTGTTGCGATTGTTAGCTTGCCTTCTGTAACAGTTGCAAGATCTGCCTTTGCACATGATGCTGTTTCAGATGTTGAAGAATCTGATGATGAACATCCTGTAAGTGTTAGAGCAGCTGCAAAAACAACTGCTACGAAAATTGCGAAACGCTTTTTCAACGTAATCTCCTAATGTGTCAGGGGATCATCACTAACCAAACTAACTTGATCAGTACAGCTAGTTAGACCCACGCTTGCCGATGATTGTGGCTATCGGCCTGGTCTTCACCCGGAGCACCCCGCCGCGGTGGAGGGTTGCCGTCCAGTTAGCCGGGGCTTGATGCTGGAACTCGTGACCGTTGCAAATGTTATTGGTCGGTGTGCGAGTTGTCGAAATGCAAATGAGATGCAATAGAACTGGTGGCGGGTGAAGGATTTGAACCTTCGAAGGCAGAGCCGGGGGATTTACAGTCCCCTCCCATTGGCCGCTCGGGCAACCCGCCAAGGTCGAACAAGTACTGCGGCAATTATGGATAGTGCGAGGGGAAAGGATACCTTAGGCAGGTACACGCACAAAATGCGTTTTAAGAGTGAAGGAGCCCTCAGATGGCAGCAGATAGCAGTTTCGACGTTACCTCCAAGATCGACCGCATGGAGCTTGATAACGCCATTAATCAGGCTGTTCGTGAGATCGAGACCCGCTTTGATTTCAAGAACACAGGTTCAAAGATTGAACTTGAAGGCGACAAGGTTTTGATTGAAGCAGATACCGAGGAGCGCGCAAAGGCGGCTTTGGATGTTGTGAAGGACAAGATGATCAAGCGCGGTGTTTCACTGAAGCACCTTGATGCTGGAGATCCACAACTGTCAGGAAAGATTTACAAGATCGCTGCTCCGTTGAAGGAAGGTATTTCAACAGAGAATGCAAAGAAGATTGCAAAGAAGATTCGTGATGAGGGTCCAAAGTCTGTAAAGACTCAGATCCAAGGTGATGAGCTTCGCGTGACATCAAAGAGTCGCGATGATCTTCAGGACACAATGGCCATGATCAAAGATGGTGGCTGGGATTTCGCAGTTCAATTCACGAACTTTAGATAATTGAGTAAGAACAAGCTCGGCCTTTTATTTGGTATCAGTGCATACTCTTTATGGGGTGCATTCCCTTTGTATTGGCCTTTGCTTGAACCTGCTAATCCCCTAGAGATCGTTTCTCACCGAGCTGTTTGGACTTTGGTTTTCTGTTTCATCGTTCTTGCTGCAACCAAGGCTTTGAAATCAACTCTCGCAACTTTAAAGCGACCAAAGATCGCTGCAAAGTTATTTCTTACCTCGTTGCTGATTTCAATTAACTGGCTGGTCTACATCTGGGCCACAAATAATGGCCATGTTGTTGAAGCATCTCTTGGGTATTACATCAATCCATTGATCATCATTGGCTTTGGCGTGATCCTGCTGAAAGAAAAGATGCGTCCGCTGCAATGGGCCGCGGTAACTATTGCAACTATCGGTGTTTTGGTTTTAACAATCGATTATGGCCGCTTGCCGTGGATCGCGCTTACCTTGGCTGTTTCATGGGGCAGCTACGGTTTAATTAAAAAGCAGTTGGGCCTTGGAGCACTCGAAGGTCTTGCGATTGAAACCTTTATTTCAGCCTTTTTTTACCTGGGATACCTGATTTATATAGGTAATCAGGGCACTGGGCAGTTCGGCCAGCATTTGGGCTTAACACTGCTTCTAATGAGTGCTGGAGCGATTACAGCGATTCCGCTGCTGTTATTTAACGGTTCAGCTACTCGCCTACCCTTTACAACAATTGGATTGCTTCAATACATCACACCAACATTGCAGTTTTCCGTTGGCGTATGGATTCGACATGAAGATATGCCAACAGCGCGTTGGGTTGGATTCTTAATTATTTGGGTTTCGCTAACAACCCTTGCTTTTGATTTAGTTCGCTCAGGCAGAGCGGTCAATAACAGCGTCGCATAGCGACATCAATGCACCAGTTGCATCATTAATTGGCAGTGGCCCAAGTGCTGAACGAGCTTCCTTGGCAACCTGAAGTAACTGCTGACGTGATTCATCAAGCGCCTTGTGATTACGAAGTGCAACCAATACCTGTTGAACAGTTGGTTCATCGGTAATTGGCGCAGAAAGTAAACGCTTAAGATCTGCGTCTTGAGGATCATTTGATTTCATAACATTTAAAGTCACAAGTGTTGGAACGCCTTCACGTAGATCGGTTCCTGGAGTCTTGCCAGATTGATTTGATTCACTAGCGATATCAATAACATCATCTGCTAACTGAAAAGCAACACCGATTTTTTCGCCAAAGACTGTAACGGTGTCGGTGATTTCGGCAGGTGCGCCAGAAATCATTCCGCCGTAACGTGCAGATGCTGCAATCAATGAACCAGTTTTATCTGCAACAACCTTTAAGTAATGCTCTAGTGGATCTTGTCCTGGGTTTGGTCCCTGAGTTTCCATGATCTGGCCGATTACAAGACGTTCAAAAGTGCGTGCCTGTAATCGAACCGCTTCTGGTCCAAGGTCGGCTAATAAATCTGAAGACTTAGCGAAGAGAAAATCTCCGGTAAGGATCGCAATGGTGTTTCCCCAACGCATATTTGCACTTTCAACTCCGCGACGAAGTGGAGCCTCATCCATAACATCGTCGTGATACAACGTTGCAAGGTGGGTAATCTCGCAGGCAACAGCTGCCGCAATGACGCCTTGGCCCGCTGGATTGCCGTATTGAGCGGTTAAAAGGGTTAATAACGGGCGTAAACGCTTGCCACCGGCCGCTACAAGGTGGTGTGCGGTCTCATCAACAAATGGATACTCGCTACGGGTGTGGCTTCGCAGTAACGCTTCAACCTCAGCCATCTGGCTGATTAGCTGTGCCTCTAATGCAGGTGCAACGTTTGGAATGCCAAATGTGGACATTATCGAATGAATGTTGCGAGATCAGTGATGAAGTTCAGCAACGGTGCTGGATAAATACCTAGTGCCAAAGTTACAACTCCTGCGATAACAATTGTTGATCGAGTCAGGATTGAAGGAACTTCAACAGCTGTTCCATCCTCAGTTGCATCTGTAAAGAACATCAAAACGATTACGCGGATGTAGAAGAAGGCGGCTATTGCGCTAGAAAGTACACCAGCGATTACAACTCCCTTTGCACCGCTTTCATACGCTGCAGAGAAGATCGAGAACTTTCCAATGAAACCGCTTGTAAGCGGAATTCCAGCGAAGGCCAACAGGAAGAGAGCAAATGCAGATGCTGCAAATGGTGAACGCTTTCCAAGACCCTTCCAACGGTTCAGATCTGTAACCTCACCAGCAGAGTCACGAACAAGTGTTACGACTCCGAATGCACCAACAGTTGCTACACCGTATGCAAATAGGTAGAAAATCGTTGCATCAAGTCCTGCCTTGTTAAGTGCAATAACACCTGAAAGTAAGAAACCTGCATGAGCAATTGATGAGTACGCCAACATACGCTTCACATCGCGCTGTGCGATTGCAACTAAAGAACCAAGCAGCATTGTCACGATTGCGATTCCAGACAACATCGGTGTCCAGGACCACTGTGCGTTTGCAAATGATGTGTAGTAAATACGAAGCATCGCTCCAAATGCTGCAACCTTTGTAGCAGCTGCCATAAATGCAGTTACAGGGGTTGGTGCACCTTGGTACACATCTGGCGACCATGCATGGAATGGCACTGCGCCGACCTTGAAAAGCAATCCGATTGATAGGAAAGCAATACCGATAAGAAGCAAAACATCATTTCCACTACCGCCGACCACTGATTCACGGATTCCAGCAAATGTGATTGAGCCTGAGAAACCGTACAGATAAGCAGCGCCAAATAGGAAGAATGCTGAAGAAAATGCGCCTAGAAGGAAGTACTTAAGTGCTGATTCCTGTGATGCCAAGCGACGGCGACGTGAAAGTCCTGCCATCAAATACAACGGCAAAGAAAGCATTTCAAGTGCCACAAACAAGGTGATCAAATCACTGGCGATTGGGAACAAGAGCATTCCTGAAACTGCAAACAGTGTGAGTGGGTAAACCTCAGTTACTTGGTTACCTGACTTAAGTGCTTCGCGCTCTTCATCAGATCCTGGCAATGCAGCAGCTAGTGCTGTGAAGTTTTCAGTATCTGCAATTAAGAAGACTGAAATGATTGAAATAACAAGGATTGATGCCTGAAGCAAAACCGCAGGACCATCAAAGGTTACGGATCCCATTGCAGCAGTTAGGGACTGCTGACCGCGGATTCGCCATACCTGCATCAAAGCAAGTAGAAGTGAACCAAGTGTCAGAGTTAACTGAACTGCTGGGCGAAGTGCCTTAGATACGAAAGCTTCAACTAATACACCGATAAGTGCTCCACCAAGCAAAATCAACATTGGTGAAAGAAGTGTGTATGAAAGTACTGGCGCTGTAAATGTCATTACTTGTCCCCATTAGTTGGTGCTGGATCAGTGAATCCCATTTGTGAAATCACATGTGATGCCGCTGGGTTGATTACCTTCAGCAACGGTGATGGGTAGAAGCCCAACACCACGATGATTGCTATCACTGGTGCGATTGCAATTTTCTCGCGAAGGTTGAGATCGCTCAAAGCCTCATTGCCTGGAGTAGTTGGTCCATGCAAAGCTTTTTGAACTGGAATCAAAATGTAAAGTGCTGCAAGAACGATTCCGAATGTTGCGATGATCGCGTGCACTGGGTAGCGAGTAAATGTTCCGACTAGAACTAGGAATTCGCTGACGAAACTTGAAAGACCAGGCAAAGCAAGAGATGACATTCCTGCCAAGAAGAAGCTCCATGCCATAACTGGTGTTACTCGTTGAAGTCCACCAAAGTCAGCGATTGTTGAAGAACCACGGCGTGAAATCATCCAGCCAGCTACTAGGAATAGGGCCGCTGTAGAGAAACCATGGTTAAACATGTACAAAGTCGCACCGCTGTGGCCTTGGCTTGTCATCGCAAAGATTCCCATTGTGATGAAACCAAAGTGAGAGATCGATGTGTAAGCGATCAAACGCTTGATGTCCTTTGCGCCAATTGCAAGGAATGCACCGTAAATAATTGAAATCACGGCAAGCACCAAAATCACCGGAGTAAATGTCTTGCTCGCTTCAGGGAACAAAGTTAAGCAGTAACGGATCATTCCGAAAGTACCAACCTTGTCCAGAACACCTAGCAACAGAACTGATGTGCCTGGTGTTGCTGATTGAGCTGCATCGGGCAACCATGTGTGGAATGGCCAAACGGGGGCCTTAATTGCAAATGCAATAAAGAATCCTAAGAACAATAGGTTCTGTGTTGTTGATGACATCTCAAGCTTTGATAGCTCATTGATATCAAATGTGTGACCGCCTTGCGCACCAGACATCACATAAAGCGCGATGATCGATGCAAGCATCAGTAATCCACCAACAAGGCTGTAGATCAAGAACTTCACAGCAGCTGCTGCGCGTTCTCCGGTTCCGTAACCACCAATAAGGAAGTACACAGGGACCAACATTGCTTCGAAAATTACATAGAACAAGAAAACATCAGTCGCAGCGAATACGCCGATCATCATGGTTTCAAGTACAAGAATCAAAATGTAGAAAGTCTTAACACTCCAGCGTCCGCCATGGGCTTCGTTCCAGCCAGCCAATACAACGATTGGCGCAAGAATTGTTGACATCAAAATCAACACAAGAGCGATCGCATCTACGCCAAGTGCATAGTTGATTCCAAAGCTAGGAATCCATGAGTACTTTTCAACGAATTGAAGATTTACATTGTCGCGTTCAAATCCAACAGCCATTGCAATAGTTGCCGCTGTAACAGCAAGGGTTGTTGCAAGAGCTGCTTGCTTTGCCGCCTTTTCATTGGCCTTTGGTAGCGTTGCAATGATCGCTGCACCTGCAAGAGGCAGAAGCATTAATAGTGTTAACCACTTCATTACTGAACCACCACCCAAATCGCACCGATTAGTGCGATTGCACCAATCAAGATCAACGCTGCATAGCTACGAACAAAGCCATTTTGTAGACCTCGTAGCGCTGAACCTGAGCCCAGCGCGGTCTTTGCAACCCCCCGAACCGCTCCATCAACCACGGCCTCATCAGCAGCAACAAGTGTTGCTGTGAGAGCCTGACCTGGGCGCATAAAGACCGCTTCATTGAAGCGATCTTGCATCAGATCCTGACGAGCAATCTTTGTGAAGATTGAAACATTTTCTGGAGCAACTGAAGCAACTTCGTGACGTGAGTACTTCAAGAATGCGATAGCGACACCAATTGCGACCATTGTTAATGCAAGAGCTGAAACAACGATTGGCTTGAGCAACTCTTCATGTTCGCCATGATGCTCGAACAAAGGATGCAACCAATTTTCTAAAGCATTTCCGCGTGAAAGCAGGAAGCCAGATGCAACAGATCCAATTGCAAGAATCGCCATTGGTAGCCACATTAACCATGGGGATTCATGAGGATGTGCCTCATCGTCCCAACGCTTTGTACCTGTAAAGGTAAGAATCATTACGCGCGTCATATAGAAAGCTGTGATCGCCGCACCAATCAATGTAGTTACACCAAGGATGATTCCCTTAGCTCCCCCTGCATTAAATGCAGTCTCAATGATCATGTCCTTTGAATAGAAACCAGCAAATGGTGGAACTCCAAGAATTGCTAAGTAACCAAGTCCAAAGGTAATAAAGGTAATTGGCATGAACTTACGAAGTGCACCGTACTTGCGCATATTTACTTCATCATTCATTCCGTGCATAACTGAACCTGCACCAAGGAACATTCCAGCCTTGAAGAAACCGTGAGTTAGTAAGTGCATGATTGCAAATGCGTAACCGACTGGACCTAGACCAGCAGCAAGAATCATGTAGCCGATCTGAGACATTGTTGAAGCGGCAAGTGCCTTCTTTATGTCATCTTTAGCGGTACCGATTAATGCACCAAACATCAAAGTAATTGCGCCAACGATTACTACTAATAGCTGCGCTGTTGGTGCTGCATCAAATACAAAGTTAGAACGAGTAATGAGGTAAACACCTGCTGTAACCATTGTTGCTGCGTGAATAAGCGCAGAAACAGGGGTCGGTCCAGCCATCGCATCGCCAAGCCATGCCTGCAATGGGAACTGAGCGGATTTTCCTGCCGCCGCAACTAACAACATAATTCCCATCGCTGTAAGTGCAGCTTCTGATGTGTGGTGAGCGTGCTCTGCAACACCGGTAAATGAAACTGTGCCCATGGTTGCAAATGCGATCATGATCGCAAATGACAATCCCATGTCACCAATACGGTTCATTACAAAAGCCTTCTTGGATGCTGTTGCATACGCAGGCTTTTGATTCCAGAACCCAATAAGTAGGTAGGAAGCTAGACCTACACCTTCCCAACCAACATAAAGGTTGAGGTAGCTATCACCTAGAACCAATAGAAGCATCGCTGCAATAAAGAGGTTTAAGTAAGCAAAGAAACGTCGACGATCGTGATCGTGAGACATGTATGAAATCGAATAGATATGGATCAGAGTTCCGACACCCGTAATCAGGAGTACGAAGCAGATTGAAAGCTGATCTAGCAAAAGACCTGCATCAACATTGAAGCTTCCAACATTGATCCACTCGAAAAGTTTTTGTGAAACTGGACGGGCTTCTGTTGAGCGGCCAAGCATTTGTGAAAGTTGGTAAAGCCCAACTCCGAATGATGACGCTGATAGCGCAGTCGCAAGTAGGTGGCCCCACTTGTCGGTGCGACGTCCACCTAGAAGAAGAAGCGCAGCTCCTGCCAAAGGCAGAGCAATTAAATAGACAAGGCTGGTTGATGTAGTCATGGTTATCGCTTCAACAAACTAGCATCATCAACAGATGCTGATCGACGTGAACGATAAATCGTCACGATAATTGCCAGGCCAACCACAACTTCGCAAGCTGCAACAACCATCGTGAAGAAGGCCATTACCTGTCCGTTGAGATCACCATTGATACGCGAAAAAGTTACAAATGAGAGGTTTGCAGCGTTGAGCATCAATTCGATGCACATAAACACCACAATCGCGTTGCGGCGAACAACTACTCCGACCGCACCGATAGTGAAGAGAAGTGCTGATATGTATAGGTAATTAGCAGCGTTCATTACTTCTCCTCCTCAACCATTGTATTAACTTCGGAAAGATCAAACTTCTTGTAATCCAACATGTCACCACGTGCTTCGAGGCTTGCGTTGACTGATGAAGGTGCTGGAGTTCCATCTGGAAGCAGTGCTGGGACATCTACCGCGTTGTGACGTGCGAAGACTCCGGGACCAGGTAGACCAGCTGCATTGCCAAGTGATTCACCGCGGAAACGGTTAATTGAAAGTTGGCGCTGAGTCGGACGGAAGTCCGCCTTGTGATGATGGTGTGCAAGAACCATTGCACCAAGCGCTGCTGTAATAAGTAGTGCAGAAACAACTTCAAATGGCCATACATAGGTGCTGAATAACAACTGCGCTAAAGCTTGAACATTTCCTACGGCGTTTGCCTCAGATAATCCAACAGCGTTGCGACCAATTGTTGCGCGACCTAGAAGTGAAACTAGCAATCCACCGAAGCCGATTGCCGCAGTGATTGCAATTGGACGAAGTCCGCGAATAGTTTCAGTTAGAGAATCAGATGAATCAACACCGACTAACATCAAAATAAAGAGGAAGAGCATCATTACAGCGCCGGTATAAACAACAACCTGCACAATTCCTAGGAACAATGCATCTTGTGCGATGTAGAAGATCGCCAAAATGATCATTACAAAAGCCATCAAGATCGCTGAGTGAACAGCTTTCTTAACAAGCAACATTCCAAGTGCTGCAACAACAGCTAATGGACCAAGAATCCAAAACATCACAGCTTCTGGCTGTGCGGTCTGACCTACCTGAATAGCTAGTTGCATCATTTTTGCACGTCCTGTGAAGGGTGCGCTTCCTTAACATCACCGTTGTAATAGTTGGTGTCATTCATATCTGGATACATTGGGTGTGGAGGCATCAGCATTCCCTGACGTAATGGAGCTAATAAATCCTGCTTTTCAAAGATCAACTTCGCACGAGAATCATCTGCAAGCTCGTACTCGTTTGTCATTGTTAACGCACGAGTTGGGCAAGCTTCAATACAAAGACCACAGAAAACACAGCGCAAGTAATTGATCTGATAAACCTTGCCATAACGCTCACCTGGAGACATACGATTTTCTTCGGTGTTGTTTGCGCCCTCAACATAAATCGCATCTGCAGGACATGCCCACGCACATAGTTCGCAACCAATGCACTTTTCCAAGCCATCTGGGTGGCGGTTGAGTTGGTGGCGTCCATGGAAACGTTCTTCTGTTGGTGCCTTAACTTCGGGATACTCAACAGTTAATGGCTTCTTAAACATTGTTGAGAAGGTAACCCAGAACCCCTTCATGTGGCCCAAGAAGCCAACAGATGGTGTTTGTTCTACTTCATAATATTCAACATCGTTAATGCCAAGATCCTTTGGCTTTAACGGCTCTAGGTTTTCAGCCACGGTCGCCCCCTACCTTCTGTGAAACATTGATAGTTGAAACTTCCATTGGCAAAGATGGCACTGCGAACTTTGGCGCTTCCTTATTGTCACCATCGGCAACTGCTGCTGCCTTCTTTTTCTTTGCATTTTCAAAACCGACATTTACCGCCATGATGAGGAAAACAATCGTGCTTGCAAAGGCGATAACGACAGCCTTGGATGCATTTTGAAGAGACATAACACGCAGCGTTGCAACCACCAAGATCCACAAGATTGAAACAGGGATCAAGACCTTCCAACCAAACTGCATGAACTGGTCGTAACGAAGACGTGGAAGTGTTCCGCGCAACCATACGAATACGAAGAAGAAGGTAAGAACCTTCAAGAAGAACCAGATCGCTGTGAACCAGCCGCCTAGCCATACTTCAGTAAATCCAAGCCCTGGAGGCGCTTTATATCCACCCAAGAACAATGTTGTCGCTAATGCTGAAACAGCGATGATGTTCACATATTCAGCAAGGAAGAACAGTGCGAACTTAAGTGATGAGTACTCAGTGTGGAATCCACCAACTAGCTCGCCTTCAGCTTCTGCAAGGTCAAATGGCGCGCGGTTAGTTTCGCCAACCATTGAGATTGCGTAGATAGCAAATGAAGGGAACAAAACAACTGCGTACCACCATGAAGATTGTGCAGCGACGATGTCAGATGTAGACATTGAACCTGCGTAGATAAAGACCGCTACAAGCGACAGACCCATTGCAATTTCATATGAAATAACTTGAGCGCTTGAACGAAGTCCACCAAGTAGTGGGTAGGTAGATCCTGAAGACCAACCCGCCAAAACAATTCCGTAAACGCCAACAGACGCAATCGCAAGAATGTACAAAACACCAACTGGAATATCAGTTAGCTGCATTGCAGTCTTGTGGCCAAACATTGTTACTTCGCCAGTAATTGGAATTACCGCAAACGACATGAAACATGTTGTTGCACTTATGATTGGTGCAAGAACGAAAACAATCTTGTCTGCCGCTGTAGGAATGATGTCTTCCTTCAGCGCTAACTTAACCCCGTCGGCAAGAGCCTGAATTAATCCAAAGGGACCAACGCGGTTTGGGCCTGGGCGCTGCTGCATACGACCAACGATGCGGCGTTCTCCCCACACTGACATAAGTGTTAACAGGACGCAAAGAACGAAAACGATCAATGCTTTGACTGCAATCAGCCAACCTGGATCTGCTCCAATGAGTTCTGCAGTTTTCATGCCTTCACCACCGTAACTACTGCGCCATGTGCGACGCCTAGGTTTACCAAGAGTTGAGAACCGCGTGAATTACGTGGAGCCCAGACTGCATCGTCATGAATATTTTCAACAAGCGCTGAAAGCGTTACTGAGCCAAGGGCTGTTGAAACCTTTAGTTGATCGCCATCTACAACACCAAGTGCTTGTGCGCGCTTTGGTGAAATAACAGCAACTGTTTGGCGAGCTGTTCCAGCAAGATGTTCTTCACCTTGCTGCAAAGTTCCGAGATCCAGCAAACGGCGCCAAGAAGTGATGATTGCTTGATCTGCACCTAATGAAGGTTGAGCAGATGCTGCAACCTTGTTTAGTGATACGCGAGCTCCATCCCAATTTCCAAGTGAAGCAATTTCCTTAGTCGCTGCAGTAACAGTTCCCAAGTTGATTGAAACTCCCATTTCTTCAGCGATCATCGAAAGGATGCGAAGATCACTTCGATTGAGAGAATCGCTAACAGCTGCATCAAAGGAACGTGCGCGGCCTTCCCAGTTAAGGAATGAACCAGACTTTTCAGTAACTGCAGCCACTGGAAGAACAACATTTGCGCGATCAGTAACCGCACTTGTTGCAATTTCAAGAGAAACAACAAAGGCCTTATCGAGTGCTGCAAGAGTTGCTTGGCTGTTGTCACCATCTAGTGGATCAACGCCTCCAACAACTAGTGCACCAATCTGACCTGCATTAACCGCTTCAATAATTTGTGAAGAGCTACGTCCGATTTCAGCAGGAAGTGAATCTGTATTCCACACGGCTGCAATATCTACACGTGCTGCAGCATCTGTAACTGGACGACCACCAGGCAAAAGATTTCCGATTGCTCCAGCTTCCAAAGCACCACGTTCACCTGCGCGACGTGGAATCCATGCAAGCTTTGCACCAGTTGAATCAACAAGTGCGGCTACCGCGCTGAGAGCTCCTGCGCTTTCTGCTGCACGTTCTCCAACAAGAATTACAGAGTTATTTGTAAGTGATTGCGTCGCAATCGCTGCTGCTTCTTGTCCAGGAGCAACCTTCACAAACTCAGCCTTTAGCTTGTCTACGCCAATTGATTCCTTTGAACCAATTGAAACAACCTTCAAAGCACGGTTGCGGAACTGCTTATAGAGACGCAAGAAAACAATTGGTGATTCTTCTTCTGGTTCAAAACCAACAAGAAGAACCTGATCTGCCTTATCAATATCGCGGTATGAAGTTGAAGAACCAACAACGCGAGCTGCTAAGAATTCACGCTCTTCATCAGATGAAACACGTGAACGGAAATCAATGTCGTTTGTACCAAGTGCGATTCGAGCAAATTTGCTGTAACCGTATGCATCTTCATGAGTTGCACGACCGCCAACTAGAACTGCTGCCTTTGCTGCCTTAAGTCCTGCTGCTGCAACTGCAAGTGCTTCGGGCCATGATGCTTCCTCAAGAACTCCAGCTGCGTTACGCACCAAAGGTGTCTTCAAGCGATCAACAGAGGTTACATACTTAAATGCCCAGCGACCCTTGTCGCAGTTCCACTCTTCATTGACAGATGCATCTTCACCAGCAAGACGTCGTAATGTCTTTCCACGGCGAACATCGGTACGCATATCGCAACCAGATGCACAGTGTTCACATGCAGATGGTGTTGACACTAAATCAAATGGACGAGCACGGAAACGATATGCAGCGCCAGTAAGAGCTCCTACTGGACAGATCTGAACAGTGTTTCCAGAGAAATATGATTCAAATGGTTGGTTCTCGTAGATACCAACTTGCTGCAATGCACCGCGTTCATTCAAAGTGATGAATGGATCGCCAGCGATTTGTTCAGAGAAGCGTGTGCATCGCGCACACAAAACGCAACGTTCGCGATCAAGCAAAACCTGTGAAGAGATATTGATTGGCTTTTCAAATGTGCGCTTTACGCCTTCAAATCGTGATGAACCTTGACCTGTGCTCATTGCTTGGTTCTGTAATGGACACTCGCCGCCCTTGTCGCACACTGGGCAATCAAGTGGGTGGTTTACAAGCAATAGCTCCATGACTCCACGCTGTGCTTTTTCAGCGACAGGTGAAGTTAATTGGGTCTTTACGATCATTCCTGGCTCAACTGGAATTGTGCAAGAAGCTTGTGGCTTTGGGAATGCACGACCATTAATTTCAATATCAACTAAACACTGGCGGCAAGCACCAACTGGATTTAGAAGTGGGTGATCACAAAAACGTGGAATCTGAATTCCAAGTTGCTCTGCTGCACGAATAACAAGAGTTCCCTTTGGAACCGTAACTTCAAAACCGTCGATAACAACGGTGATCATGTCTACGACTTCATTTGTCATTACGCACCTGCCCCTGCAAAAAGTGTTGAAGCAACAGGATCAAATGGGCATGAACCATTTGTTACGTGTGCGATGTATTCATCGCGGAAGTATTTGATTGAAGATGTAATTGGGCTTGTCGCTCCATCACCAAGTGCGCAGAATGAACGTCCCATGATGTTGTCGCAAAGATCGAGCAACTTAGCAAGATCTGCTTCAGTTCCCTTTCCTGCTTCTAGATCGCGCAGAATTTGTACCAACCACCAAGTACCTTCACGGCACGGAGTGCACTTTCCACATGACTCGTGCTTATAGAACTCAGTCCAACGCAATACTGCGCGAACAACACAAGTTGTTTCATCAAAAATTTGAAGTGCTTTTGTTCCAAGCATTGAACCAGCTGCTGCAACACCTTCGTAATCCAAAGGAACATCAAGATGTTCTGCGGTAAATAGTGGCGTTGATGATCCTCCAGGTGTCCAGAACTTCAACTGATGTCCTGGGCGAACTCCACCTGCAAGATCAAGAATTTCACGAAGCGTGATTCCTAGTGGGGCTTCAAACTGTCCTGGGTTAGCAACGTGGCCTGACAAGGAGTACAAGGTTGTTCCCTTGCTCTTTTCAGTTCCCATTGATTGGTACCAATCGGCACCGTTGTTAATGATTGCTGGAACTGCAGAGATTGATTCAACATTGTTTACAACTGTTGGACGTGCATAAAGTCCTGCAATAGCTGGGAATGGTGGGCGCAAACGAGGTTGTCCGCGGAAGCCTTCAAGTGAGTCTAGAAGTGCTGTTTCTTCACCACAGATGTAAGCGCCTGCACCGATGTGTAGAACTACATCAATTCCATTTCCAAGAATTCCTGCTGCATATGCATCAGCAATCGCTTGGTTAAGTCGGCGAGCAACATGTGTAACTTCACCGCGAATATAAATAAATGCGTGCTTTGCGCGAATTGCATGGCAAGCGATGATGCAACCTTCAACTAGAACGTGCGGGTTAGCCATAAGTAATGGCATGTCCTTACAAGTTCCTGGCTCTGATTCATCAGCGTTAACAACAAGGTAGTGATCCTTGTTATCGCCTTGAGGAATAAATCCCCACTTCATTCCGGTTGGGAAACCCGCTCCGCCACGACCGCGAAGACCTGAATCTTTAACAAGTTGAATTACTGCATCTGGATCCATTGCAAGTGCTTTTGCAGATGCGGTGTATCCGCCATGACGCTTGTAAGCATCAATTGTGAATGAATCTTTTTCATCCCAATGAGCAGAAAGTACTGGCGCTAGCTTTGTCATTACTTGCCCTCTTTCGAAAGTTTCAAACCAAGTAGTGTCGGTTCGCCAGCTTGCACACCTTCATGAGCAAGTCCGTCATTTAATCCGGCAAGAACAGCTGATGCTTCTTTCCAAGTAACCAAACGGTTTGGACCACGTGTTGGTGGCTTTGGATTTCCAGCACGCATTGAATCAACTAACTCTTTTGCAGACTCAACTGTTTGGTTGTCGTAGAACTCCCAGTTAGCCATAACAACTGGTGCGTAATCACAAGCAGCATTGCACTCGATATGTTCCAGCGAAACTTTTCCATCTGCTGTTACTTCGTCATTGCCAATACCAAGGTGATCCTTTAATGAATCAAAGATTGCGTCTCCACCCATAACTGCACACAAAGTATTTGTGCAAACTCCTACGTGGTACTCGCCTACTGGAGATGGCTTGTACTGGGTGTAAAAGGTAGATACAGCAGTAACTTCAGCGGCTTCTAGCTGAAGTAACTTTGCAATAACTTCGATGCCTTCATTAGTTACATAACCTGCTTTTGATTGCACAAAGTGCAGCAAGGGCATGATTGCAGAACGAGAGCGTGGGTAACGCTTAATGATCGAATCCATGACCTGGAGATCTTCATGTGAAAATGCCATTAGCGATCAACGCCTCCCATAACTGGATCAATTGAAGCAACAGCACCGATGATGTCGGCAACCATGCCGCCTTCACTCATTGCTGCAGTCGCTTGCAAGTTATTGAAAGATGGTTCGCGGAAGTGAACTCGATATGGACGAGTTCCTCCATCAGAAACAACTGAAGCGCCTAGCTCTCCGCGAGGGGATTCGATTGCAACATATGCCTGACCTGCAGGAACATGGAAACCTTCTGTAACAAGTTTGAAGTGGTGAATCAATGACTCCATTGAAGTTCCCATGATCTGGCGAATGTGATCAAGTGAGTTACCAAGTCCATCGCCACCAAGTGCAAGCTGTGCTGGCCATGCGATTTTCTTGTCAGCAACCATTACTGGTGCGCCTTCAAGTTTTTCTAGCTTGTCTACACACTGTTCAACAATGCGAAGTGACTGTTCCAATTCATTCATACGAATTAGGAAACGTCCGTAAACATCGCAAGTATCGGCAGTTACAACATCAAAGTTGTAGTTTTCGTAACCGCAATATGGCTGAACCTTGCGAAGATCCCAAGGTAAACCTGTTGAACGAAGAACCGGTCCTGTAATTCCAAGAGTTGTGCAACCTGCAAGATCTAGGTAACCAATTCCTTGTGTTCGCTTCATCCAGATTGAGTTACCAATAAGAAGTGTTGCGTTGTCTTTAAAGTTCTTGCGCATTAACTTCACGCCATCACGAATCTTTGTGTAAGCGCCAGCTGGAAGATCCTGCTGAACTCCACCTGGACGGATGTACGCCATGTTCATGCGAAGTCCTGTGATCATTTCAAAGATCTCGAGCACTGTTTCACGCTCGCGGAATGCAAAGAACATAGGGCCCATCGCACCTAATTCAAGGGCTCCGGTGCCAAGTGCAACCATGTGTGAAGAAATACGGTTGAGCTCCATCATCATTACGCGGATAACACTTGCGCGTTCTGGAACATCATTAGTAATTCCCAAAAGCTTTTCAACAGCTAAGCAGTATGCAGTTTCATTGTGAAGTGGTCCTAGGTAATCCATTCGAGTTACAAATGTTGTTCCCTGAGTCCAGCTGCGGTACTCCATGTTTTTTTCGATACCTGTGTGTAGGTAACCAATTCCTGCACGAGCTTCGGTAACTGTTTCGCCCTCTAGTTCTAGAACTAAACGAAGCACGCCGTGCGTTGATGGGTGTTGTGGTCCCATGTTTACGACAACGCGCTCTTCTTTCGTTGCGCCGATGTCTTGAACTAATGAATCCCAGTCACCACCGGTAACTGAAAAAACTTTTCCTTCAGTGGTTTCACGTGAAGGTGCATATGGATCAAAAGTTGTCACTTGTAACTCCTTCTTTCACTAGGAGGCTGTGTTGTTGCACCCTTGTATTCGACAGCAATTCCACCAAGTGCGTAATCCTTACGCTGTGGGTGACCTTCCCAGTCATCTGGCATCAAGATGCGAGTAAGACCTGGGTGACCATCAAAAATAATTCCGAACATGTCAAAGGTCTCGCGCTCATGCCAGTTGTTGCCTGCCCACACTTCAACAACAGATGGAATATGTGCATCACCATCTGGAACTGAAACTTCCAAACGAACTCGTTGATTCTTAGTTAATGAAAGCAATGGATACACAGCATGAAGTTCGCGACCAGTTTGTTCTGGATAGTGCACGCCATTAACGCCCATGCACATTTCAAACTTCAACTTGTCACGCAAGATCATAGAAACTTCTACCAACTTTTCACGCTTTACGTGCAAAGTTAATTCGCCGCGATCAACAACAACTCTTTCGATCGCATCTGAAAACTCTGGGTACGCGCGCTCTAAATCATCTGCAACCTCATCAAAGTAACTGCCGTATGGGCGTTCTGATGAGCCTGGTGTAGCTACTTTGCGGACTAATCCACCGAAACCAGATGTATCTCCGGTGCCTTGTGCGCCAAACATGCCTTCAGTCATTATGCGAGAAGACCCTTCATCTCGTGAGTTGGCTTTGCATTCATTGCAGCAAGTTCAACTTCCTTGATGATCTGTGCACGGTTTGCACCAAGCTTTGTGTCATTGATTTGTTCATGCAATTTCAAGATTGCATCAAGCAACATTTCGGGACGTGGTGGGCAACCTGGAAGGTAAATATCAACTGGTACAACGTGATCTACACCTTGAACAATTGCGTAGTTGTTAAACATTCCGCCTGAAGATGCACATGCACCCATAGCTAGAACCCACTTTGGTGCTGACATTTGATCATAAATCTGACGAAGCACTGGCGCCATCTTGTTTGATACGCGACCAGCAACGATCATTAAATCTGCTTGACGTGGGGATGCGCGGAAAACTTCTCCACCAAATCGTGCAATGTCATATTTCGCAGCTGAACCAACCGCCATCATTTCAATTGCGCAACATGCAAGACCAAATGTTGCCGGCCATAGCGAGTTCTTGCGCATGTATCCGGCAAGTTTTTCAACTGTGGTTAATACAAAACCACTCGGAATTTTTTCTTCAAGACCCATTGCTTAGTCCCATTCCAATCCGCCGCGGCGCCATACATATGCATATGCAACAAAAACTGTTGCAATGAAGATTGCCATTTCAACTAAACCAAACAAACCAAGTGCATCAAATGAAACTGCCCATGGGTAAAGGAAAACAATTTCAATATCAAAGATGATGAAGAGCATCGCAGTTAGGAAGTACTTGATTGGAAAGCGTCCGCCTTCGGCTGCTTGTGGTGATGGTTCGATTCCACATTCATATGCATCGAGCTTTGCACGGTTGTAACGTGCTGGACCTGCGAGCGCACCCGCGACAACTGAGAAGGCTGCGAAGCCGAAGCCGATAGCGCCTATCACCAAGATTGGAATGTATGGATTTGATGTGGATATCACGGTCGAAATCTTAAGGTCGATTGGGCTAAACCAGTGACCGCTAGCCCTTAATCCCGCTGTGAACTGCAACAACGCCAAAGGTCAGGTTTTTCCAAGTGACCCCGGTCCATCCCGCCTTCTCCATTCGAGCCGCCAATCCAGCCTGATCTGGCCATGCTCGAATCGACTCAGCCAGGTACACATAGGCATCTGGGTTTGAGGCGCTCCGCTTGGCGATCGCTGGAAGGAGGCGCATCAAATATTCGGTATAAATGGTACGAAACGGACGCCAGGTTGGGTGGCTGAACTCGACCACGACCATTCGGCCCCCTGGCTTGGTGACTCGACGTGCCTCTGCCAGCGCCTTATCAAAATCCACGGTGTTTCGAAGACCGTAAGAAATAGTCACAACATCGAACTTGTCCGCTTCAAAGGGCAGATTCAGGGCATCGGCCTTGGAAAAGTTGAGATATGGGCGGACCTTTCGTCCCTGAGCCAGCATTCCCTCGCTGAAATCGGTGGCAAATACGGTTGCTCCAGCCTTAAAAAGGGGTTCGGATGAGGATCCTGGCCCTGCCGCTAGATCCAAAATCACCATTCCAGGCTTTGGGTTGATGATCTTTGTGGCCGCTTTACGCCAAGCCTTAGTACGGCCCAAGCTCAAAAGGTCGTTAACCAGGTCATACCGCTTGGCGACCCCATCAAACATTGCCGCGACCTCATCGGGATCCTTGTTGAGATTTGCGCGGGACATAGGTGCATTCTCTCTTGAAGTAGGCTCATCCACAACTTAAGTCGCTTGAAGGGAACTCCATGTCGTTAACTGCTACATCGCTTCGAACATCACTCATCCCCCGTTCTACAGCTCTCACAAACGCTGTTTTGGTCGTTAGTGGTGTTCTTGGATTAGCCGCGTTGGCACAAGTTGCAGTTCCAGTTCCAGGCTCGCCCGTCCCAGTCACAGGACAAACGTTGGGTGTTCTACTACTTGGAACTACATACGGATCAACTTTAGGTTTCACAACTTTTGCTCTGTACTTACTTGCTGGAATCGCAGGCGCACCAGTTTTTGCAAACAGCGGACATGGTCTTGATCGTCTTGTTGGTGCAACTGGTGGTTACTTAGTTGGAATGCTTGTTGCAACATTTCTTTTAGGACAGTTTGCACGTTTTCGATTAGATCAGAAGTTCTTAACTGCATTGCCTTCAATGTTAATTGGAACAGTTATTACATTTTCTTTCGGAGTTTTGTGGCTTCATGAATACACAGGACAAAGTTGGAACTGGACAATTTCTGCGGGGTTGACTCCATTTGTTATTGGTGAAGCGCTAAAGATTGCAATCACTGGAACTTCACTTCCTGCTATGTGGCGTTTAGTAAATCGTAAAAACAAATAACAATGTCCCAACTCATCCCCATCACAACAACTCGCTTAGGCGAGCATTTGCCATTGTTGGATTTACTTCCTGATTCACAACCGTTGGCGTGGGTTCGTAGCGGTGAAGGTTTAGTTGGCTGGGGAATTTACGCAACAACAACTGTTAGCGGTCCCCATAGATTTGCAGATGCACGCCACTGGTGGCAGAAGCAACTAGAAAAGTTAGCTGTGACTAACACAGTTCATGGAAGTGGAACAGGTCCCGTTTTATTTACATCATTTTCATTTTCGCCCGATGATGTATCAGTATTAGTAATTCCGCAGGTTGTTGTTGGGACGAAGAGTGGTAAATCCTGGATCACATGGATCGGATCGGATCCGCAGCCGGTATTAAAAACTGCACCTGATCATGTTTCAAATGGTGCGATGACCTGGAATGAACAACCAGAAGCTGATGAAGCCTGGAAGTCTCGCGTTGCAACTGCGGTAGAACGTATTCAAAACGGAGATCTAGACAAGGTTGTTTTAGCTCGTGACATCACAGTTTCTTCTTCAAAAAGCATTGATCCGCGTGCGATTCTCAATAAGTTGGCTGATGAGTACCCAACGACCTGGAAGTACTCGATTTCAGGACTAGTTGGCGCGACTCCAGAATTACTTTTACGCCTTTCTCGCGGAATGATCACATCCCGTGTTCTTGCAGGAACAATCAGTAAGACTGGTGATGATGCAAAGGACTTAGCGCTTGCTGCATCCCTTGCACGTTCATCAAAGGATTTAGCAGAGCACGAATATGCAGTGCGTTCGGTTGCAGATGCGATTGAACCATTCTGTTCTTCTACAAATGTCCCTGAGTCTCCATTTGTCTTGCACCTTGCAAATGTTATGCACCTTGCGACAGATGTAACTGGCGCGCTAGTGGAAACACTTGCACACATTGATGCATTTACTATTTTGGAACAGTTACATCCATCGGCTGCGGTTTGCGGAACTCCACGACCAAAGGCTGCTGCATTAATTCAAGAGATTGAAGAAATGTCTCGCGGTCGTTACGCAGGTCCAGTTGGTTGGATTGATGCTGCTGGCGATGGCGAATTAGGAATCGCTTTGCGTTGCGGACAGATTAATGGCGACACAATCCGAATTTTTGCAGGCTGCGGAATTGTTGATGGATCTGATCCAGAAGTTGAACTTGCAGAAACCTATGCGAAGTTCACGCCAATGCGTAGCGCCCTTAAATAGAACTTAAAGATTCGTAAATAGATTTCAAATTATCTGCGTTTGTTTCACGACCTGGAACATCGCAGACAACCACGCTAATCCCTGAAATTGGAGCCTTTACCTCAGCTTCGAGCTCTTTCAGAGATGAGATCTGTTTTGCATCGACACCCATTGCCTTAGCAATCGCTGCCGGATTTAATCCGTGCGGAGTTCCAAATACAGTTTCGAATCCGTTAACTCCACGTTGTGGCAATGTAGAGAAAATGCCACCACCGTCATTGTTAATCACAATAAAACGGCAGTTAATAGCCTCTTTATTTACCAATCCCGTTAGGTCGTGCAGGAAAGAAAGATCGCCAAGTACCGCAATTGTGGCTTTGTGCGCATAAGCAATGCCAAGCGCCGTCGAAATGTTTCCATCAATCCCAGCAAGACCTCGATTGGCATAGACATCTAATCCAGTGCGAGGAGATGCGAACCCTTCAAGATCACGAATAGGACGAGAAGAGGAAACAAATAGAGCGGTTTCATTTGGAATTGATGCTGCGATTGTTCGTGCAATTACCGCTTCGTTCCAGCCATCCAGGGATGCAATTAATTTCTGAGCACGCTCTGAAACCTTAGTCCACTTTGCAATCCATTCATCAGATTGAATGACACCTTGCAATACTGGAAGTTCAGTGAATTTACGATCTGCCTGACGATCGGTGTCAACTGTTGCTAATCGCTGATCAACAACATAGGTGATCGGGCTTGATTTGATAAATGCATTTATTGATCTAGATAAAGTTGTTCGGCCAATTATTAAAACTGATTGCGGAATCAATGTGCTGCGAATTTCGGGTGAAGCTAAAAAGATCGAAGCGTGCGCGACAGCATCTGGAAATGAAAGTGGATCCTCAGCGATTACTGGCCAACCTAAACTCTTTGTGAATTGCGTTATTTCTTCAACCGTTAAACCGCCGCGATCATGTCCGACTACAACTACGCCGCGTGCTCCAACTAGGCGAAGAGTGCCAGGCTTGGTGCGCGGGACAAATTCCTTAGGAGCAACATTGACTTCGGACAACCAATCAGTTGAGTCATCTGACAAAAGAGGTTCATCAAACTGAAGATTTAAATGCACGGGACCAGTGCGCAAACTATCTAGTGGCAACTCCATTGGGTACACAGGACCATCAATATCGGCGAAGTAGCGAACAGCTTTTCCGAAGATGCGCGCTTGTTCGGTAGTTTGATTCGCACCAGTCTTGCGAAGCATCGCAGGGCGGTCAGCGGTCAAAACAAGTAGCGGCGCATTTGTGTGGCTGGCCTCTAAAACCGCTGGGTGGTAATTAGCGACGGCTGTTCCGCTTGTACAGACAACAGGTACAGGGCGCCCAGTTGCTTTGATAATTCCCAATGCAAAAAAGGCTGCTGTCCGTTCATCAATCCGAATATGTAACTTAATTAGGCCTTCTTGTGATGCTTCAAAGAAAGCTAAAGACAATGGAGCGTTACGAGACCCTGGAGAAATAACTACATCAGTAATTCCAGCTTCAATAATTTGGCGAACAATTACGCGAGCAAGCGAAGTTGAGTTATTCATTTAAGTAGCTCCGCGGTTCTCATGATTCGATTCTTCCACCATTCGAATCGATCTGCACTCACATCTAGCCCATCAAGAACAGGGTTAACATCACTAATTTCGATCTTTCCGTCGATTATTGGAAGGTCAGCAACATTTTTGGCAAGCAATGAGCCTGTTCCAAGACCACAATCAAATTTCATCTCTTCAAATGAAGCAGCAAGCATCAACCCATAATTGATACCAACCGCGCTTTCAAGTGCACTTGAAACTACGACAGGCAGGTTGTGATGTTCAGCTAAGGCATGCGCTTTCTTAATACCACCGAGAGGTTGAACTTTGAGCATTAAGTAATCAACAGCACCTGTTAAATCTACTTCAAATGGATTTGTACTCTTGCGCAAAACTTCATCGCCAACAATCTTTACATCTACACGTTGCTTTAGTTCACGCAACTCTTTAATGGTTGAACATGGTTGCTCTACATATTCAATTTCGCCCACAGAGTTCAAAAAGATCTCTGCATCATCTACGTTCCATAAACCATTAACATCAATTCTTATTGCTGCATTTGGACGTAAGTTTCGAATCACATCTAGTCGATGTAAATCATCACTTACATCGGTGCCAACCTTTACTTTGAAAGTATTGACTCCAGGAAATGAATTAACGATTCTTTCAAGATCTGATTCATCATTTAATGCTGGAATCGTTCCATTGACGGCTACATGCGTTCGATACAGATGTGGCTTTGCAACAGTTGCTGCCTCAATAGCGCAAGCAAGCCATGGCGCGCACTCTTGATCGTCATACTCAACAAATGGAGAAAACTCAGCCCAGCCTTGTTCGCCTTTAAATAGCGCTACTTCACGAACAGTGACGCCTCGAAAATTGGTTTTCGTAGGCAGCGCCACAACGCGCAAGGTATCTAGAAGCTGTTGTTCCATAAATTAGGGACGCTTAGGGAACTTTCCAAAATCTGGTGCACGCTTTTCCTTGTATGCATCTCGTCCTTCTTGACCTTCTTCAGTCATGTAGAACAACAAGGTTGCATCTCCTGCAAGTTGTTGAACACCTGCAAGACCATCGGTTGCCGCATTCAAACTTGCCTTCAGTAAACGAAGTGCCATTGGTGAGTTGCGAAGCATTTCGCGACACCATGAAACTGTTTCTGCTTCTAACTCTGAAATTGGAACAACTGTATTTACAAGTCCCATATTCAACGCTTCCTGCGCATCGTATTCACGAGTCATAAACCAAATCTCGCGGGCCTTCTTTTGGCCAACATGTGCAGCAAGTAAGCCCGCACCATATCCACCATCAAAAGAACCAACCATTGGTCCTGTCTGACCAAACTTCGCATTTTCTGCAGCGATTGTTAAATCGCAAACAACATGTAGAACATGTCCTCCGCCGATAGCCCATCCTGCAACCATCGCAACGATTGGCTTTGGTGTACGACGAATCTGTACCTGAAGATCTAGAACATTAAGGCGACCGATTCCCTTTTTAGCTAACTTGTCATCGCCTAGGTATCCATCATCACCGCGAACGCTGATGTCGCCACCTGAACAAAATGCTTCAGTGCCTTCACCGGTAAAGATGATCACGCCGACCTCTTCGTTATCACGTGCAAGGTCGAAGGCTTCGATTAATTCAATAATTGTTTGTGGACGGAAAGCGTTACGCACCTGTGGGCGGTTGATCGTAATTTTGGCGATGCCATCACCCATTTGATATTTGATATCTACAAAATCTTCCCCGCCGGGTGCTGTCACCCATTGTGGAATCTCTCGGCTACCAAATTCGCGCTTGATCGGCTTGCTCACATTTCCTCCATCGTCGTTGCTAGCGATAGCCTACGGTGGCAATGGATAACTCGTCACAACGAAAAATTCTGCGGGTCAGCCCTACATGCGAAATCCCCCAATTAGCGGGAGAAATCACATCGGCTCTCGTGGGCGATGGCCCATCCCTTGGCTTTGGCGATATCTCATCAGAACATGCCGCCCACTACGCAGCCGTTGTAATTGGAACTTCTGGGTCGAGTGGCGCCGCAAAGGAAGTAGCTATAACCGCAACCGCATTAATTTCATCTGCGCGTGCTTCAAATAAATTTATAAATGCAAAACCTGGCGACACCTGGTCATTACTTCTTCCACTTACACATATAGCCGCGGTCAATGTAATTATGAGGGCAATTGAATTAGGCACGCTCCCAATTGATCTGCGTAATTTTGATGGAGATTATCCAAAAGCGGATTACACATCGATTGTTCCAACACAACTCTTTAGAGCCTTCAACGGTGATACGCGACTGCTTAATCATCTGAAATCAACGAAAGCTGTATTAGTTGGTGGCGCTGCATTATCGGGATCAATTAGAAAGCAAGCAGAGCTTGCAGGAATAAAAGTAATCACCACGTATGGAATGACTGAAACGTGCGGTGGCTGTGTTTATGACGGCGAAGTTTTAGATGGCGTAGAAGTCGAGATTCGAAGTGGAAAGATATTTATCCGAGGTCCGATCTTGGCCTCTTCAATTTCACTTGATGCCGGTTGGTATGAAACTAGCGACCTTGGCGAAATGAATGACGGAAAGTTAACCGTACTTGGTCGAGCAGATGATGTAATTATTTCAGGTGGAGAAAATCTCTCACTCAACGCAGTAGAAGTATCTTTGAACGAAGCTTTTCCAGATGTTGAATGTGCCGCTTTTTCAATTGATGATCCGCAGTGGGGAGACAGCTTGCAGATCGCAGTTGTTGGATCAGTTACCGATGCCGAAATAACGATGCATCTCGAAAGTGATTTAGGCCCATTCGCAAAGCCAAAAGGAATTCATCGTCTGGCCTCGCTACCATTGCTCGGTATTGGAAAAGTTGACCGAAAGAGTTTGGCGAAGGGAATTGCACATGAATAAATGGGTGCTCGGAGCACGTCCCCGCACACTTCCTGCTGCGATCGCCCCTGTAGTAGTTGCTTCCGCTTTAGCCGGCCCAGATTTCAATTGGTTCCGCGCAGCACTTGCCCTAAAGGTTGGTGTTTGGCTGCAAATCGGCGTTAATTTTGCAAATGATTACAGTGATGGCGTTAAGGGCACGGATGCAAACCGCATTGGCCCAACTCGTTTGGTCGCTAGTGGTTTGGCATCTGCCAAGTCGGTAAAGAACGCCGCTTTTATTTCATTTTTAATCGCAAGCATCGCTGGCGTATGGCTTGCCCTACTTACATCACCGATTCTTATAGTGGTTGGAGTTCTCGCGATTGCAGCTGCTTGGGGTTACACCGGTGGTAAGAATCCATATGGCTATAACGGATTAGGTGAACTTTCTGTATTTATTTTCTTCGGCTTAGTTGCAACAGTTGGCACCTACTATGCCCAAACCGAGAAGATAACGGTCTTAAGTTTTATCGTTGCGATTCCAATGGGTGCATTAGCGTGTGCAATCTTGGCGGTTAACAACATCCGTGATCGCGCACAAGATGAGCTAGTTGGAAAGCGAACTGTCGCAGTGCGCCTGGGAGATGCAAAGGCTCGACGTTCATTTGTGGCGCTACTGGTTTTGGCACACACAGCGGCCATCGCGACTTTTATTCCAACAGCATTACTGACCTTGTTGGCCGCTCCCCTAACCTTTTCGATTTCTAAGGTTGTTCTAAGCGGCGCAACCGGAAAAGATTTGATTCCTGTACTGGGTCGCACCGGAAAGCTTCAGCTAATTTTTGCAACTCTCTTTGCGATTGCTTTAGCGATACAATAAAAACATGAGTCGCCTAATACTTCCTTTACTTTTAGTTGGATTCACAATTTATACATTGATCGATTGTGCGCGAACAGATGAGTCACAAGTTCGCAATCTTCCAAAGTGGGGATGGATTCTGATAATTATTCTTATCGGAACTGTCGGACCAATTGCATATTGGGTTGCAGGACGACCAAAGGGTTTAGGCGGACCAAAGCCAAAGCGACGTATCTTGCCGCCAGATGATGATCCAGATTTTCTAGGGAAGCTTTAAAGCCCCGAATAGGTGTGCTTTCCAGTTCCCCACACATTTACGTATACATAATTAAACAAGAATGTTGAGCCTGCAAATAGGCATAACCAAGCTGCTCGACGTCCACGCCAACCGATAGTTACACGTGCGTGTAAGTACGCGGCATAGGCAACCCATGTAATAAAGGCCCAAGTTTCTTTTGGATCCCAACCCCAGTAACGACCCCATGCGCTCTCTGCCCAAATCGCACCAGCGATAACCGCAAAGGTCCACAATGGAAATACAAATGCAACAAGTCGGTATGAGAGTTGATCCAAAACTTCAAGAGACGGAAGTCGCTTAGCCCACGCTTTGCGCTCTCCCATAGATTCCATGCGATCTAAATACAAGTACGCCGCTGCAATTACATTTGCAAGCAAGAAAACTCCACCAGAAACAATCGCAGCTGAAACGTGAATCACTAGCCAAGTTGATTTCAGAGCTGGAACAAGTGGTGCACTTGGACGATACAAAACCGCAACAGCTGTTCCTAATGTCAGTAGAACGGAAATCGAAACAAGCAAACCTAGCCAGCGAAGATCATATTTTCTTAATGCGCCAAGATATGCGCCGGTAAATGCAAGCGCACCTGTAATTGAAAATTCGTACATATTTCCCCAAGGCACTCGACCTGCTGAAATACCACGAGCAATAACGCCAGCAAATAGAAGAATAAATCCCAGAATCATCATCGCTGTTGCAATGCGTGCAACCTTTTCAGTGCGCTTGTAATCCAAAGTCTTTGTTGTATCTGAAGGAACCTTCACGGCCCACGCAGTCTCAATAGCGTGCGCGAAGAAAGAGAGTGTGTAAACAGCCATCGCTGAATAAACGAGATAGTTAGATGTAAAGGCCCAAGTACGTGACATCTATTTCTCTCCCTTTAGCGTTCGCACAAACTCTTGCATTTCAATTTCAAGACCAGGTGCAGCGTTCTTTGCTAAACCTGCGACCTCTACTTCACTACCAACACGGATCCAGATTCGGCGTCTGCGTGTAAATAATGAGGCTAGAAGGCCAAGGATCGCAACAATACCTCCAAGAAGAGCGAACTTCTTTCCGGGATCTGCGACAAAGTTGAGGTTAACCCACTGGACATACCCTTCAAAAGTGATTGATCCACCTGCATATTGGAAGCTCTCACCTGGCTTTAAAGATTTAAGACCAATCTGCTGCATTGCCGAAGTATCAATTCGATATACCGACTGAGGAACTCCAGAATCCAAACCAAGATCACCAGCCCATGCGGATAACAACAAGCGAGGATCTAGAGCTTCAGGAAAAACGCTAACCGCTCCTCCGCCATTTTCGCTTCTTGCATACGTAGGGACAAATGAACCAACAAATCCGATTTGAGGCTCTGCATCTGGAACTTTAATCGCACCAATTGACCTTAAATTTCCATCTTGTGGCAAGAATGGAACTGGTCCTTGAAATGCAACATTTCCTTTGGAATCTCTAACAGTAACTACAGGTGAATATCCATTTGCTTGTAAATAGATACGAGTACTACCAATAGTTAGCGGGCTATTGACCTTAATAACTTTCTTTTCAAGTTCTGAAAAATCATCACGCAGTAAGGAAATATTTAAAGTGTAATCTTCAGGAGCGCTTGTTTGAACGTTGTACTTTGCAACAAACTTGTCTGCTGTCAACATAAAAGTTGGAAGATTGGAGTCCTTGTACAACTTTCCGTAAGTTAAGGTGTCATAACTTGTTGGCGTATTAACAAATCGTTCGCCAACGTTTATGATCGCCTCTCCACGCATTCCAAAAAGAGAGCTAAAACTGATTCCAAGTAAAATCAGGATTAAGGCTAGGTGGAAGAATAGATTTCCTGTTTCGCGCGTAAAACCCTTTTCAGCTGAGATCGCGCCATCTTTTTCAAGAACTCTAAAACGCTTGGACTTAAACCAGGCTCGCGCAATTTCCAGTTCTTTTCCTTGTGCTTGCCACGATGAATGGTGCTCCATGCGAGCCAAATTCTTAGGTGTGGCTGGCGGCAAAGCACGTGCTGCGTGAAAATGCTCAATTGTGCGAGGCAATACACAGCCAATAAGAGATATAAATAGAAGGATATAAATAGCGCTGAACCAGGGTGATCCATAGACATCAAATAAGGAAAAACGGTCCATCCACTTAGCTAAATGAGGTGAGTTCTTGAAGTAATCGCTGACCTGCATTGGGTTTTGAGTCCGCTGCGGGATTAAGGATCCAGGAATTGCCGCTACACCAAGCATTAACAGCAAAATCAATGCCGTGCGCATACTCGTTAATTGACGCCAGGCATATCTAAATAGACCAACGCTATCTAGTTCCGGAATTTCGATTTGTTGACTCATTAGATCACCGGAATAAAATCAGAGATAAGTGATCGCATCGAGTTCATCAATTGCGACCAGAAACCTAGAACTTCTAGAACACCAATAGCAATCAAGAAAATTCCACCAATTTTGGAAATAACATCTCCGCGTCTATAAATAATTGATCGTAACTTTGCTGACTTATCGAGTGATAAACCGGAAAGAATAAATGGGAGGCCCAGCCCTAAGCAGTAGCCAAATGACAGCACTGCTCCACGGACCGCACTTGATTCCTGGAATGCGAGTGTTTGCACTGCAGCAAGTGCTGGACCGATACATGGCGTCCAACCAATTCCAAAGAGAACTCCGAGCAGTGGCGCGCCAAGTAATCCGCCAGTTGTTCTCATCTTTGGGCGAATAGTTGGAGAAAATGGAAAGCGTCCGTAGAAAATAAAACCTAGAAAAATTGTTACTAAACCAAGAATTCGTGAAATGAATTCTTCATGGGCAGACAAAGTATTTCCAAGGCCTCCGAAGACTGCTCCAAAAGAAACAAAGACCGCACTAAATCCCAAAACAAAAAGCAATGAGCCCAATAAAACCTTGCCGCGACTGACTGAAAATCCTGCGGCAAATGAAAGGTAGCCCGGCACCAAAGGAAGTACACATGGAGATAAGAAGGAAATTACTCCGGCAATTACAGCAAAAGGAAAAGCAGTTACTAGAACACCAGAAAAGATCTGTTCTACAAAGAAATCTTTCATTCTGCGCTCACCTTCTCAATGAGCTCTGTTAGTGAAGCAACAGTGACAGTTCCTGAAATGCGAGCAGCTACATAACCCTTTTTATCCAGAATTACCGTTGAGGGAATGGCATTTGCGGGCAAAGATCCTTTGAAACCAATCAAAATAGAGTCATCAATAATGGTTGGGTACGGCAACTTGAAGCGGCGCTCAAATGCTTCTGCAGTTGCAGGGTTATCTCTAGTCAAGATTCCAATGAATGAAACATCCGTGTACTTGTTTGCAAGTGCAGCAAGAGTGGGTGCTTCTGCGCGACATGGTGCACACCATGATGCCCAAACATTCACAACAGCAACGCTATTTTTCGAATACGTGTACTGCTTACCAGAAAGAGTCATTCCGGTAATTGTCGGAGCAATCTTTCGATCACCAACTTTGATAAATGTTGTGGATCCATCACCCGAAACAAAACTGTCCTCACTTGATGAACTTCCGCCACCACCACACGCTGTAAGAGTTAGCGCAAGGAAAAGTAAAGCGGCAAACTTTTTCATTACTTCTTCTCTGGCAACAAATGACGTGCTGGTTCCGAATATGTCAATCCTGAAATCAAACCTTCATCATCAAAATGAACACTTGTCACAGAAGCAAGTGTGCACTCGCGCTTACGTGGATCATGCAAAAGGCGTCGGTTTTCAATCGCACTGCGCAAAATCCAAATCGGTAATTGATGTGAAACGCAAATTGCATCTTTTCCATTTGCTGCATCACGCGCTGCGAAAATAGCTGCAAGCATTCGGTTGATCTGTTCGTCGTAAGGCTCGCCCCACGATGGCTTCCATGGATTCCATAAATGTTTCCAAGCCGCTGGATGACGCAGAACGCCATCGCCAACTCCAAAAGGCTTTCCTTCAAAAATATTTGCAGCTTCAATTAAACGCTCATCTGTTGTTATTGCGATGTTATGTGCTGCAGCAATTGGTGCGGCTGTTTCTTGTGCGCGTTGTAAAGGTGACACATGAAGTGCACCTAAATCTAGGCTCTTTGACCATTCACCGATTGTGCGTGCCATTTCTTGCCCGCGATCAGATAAGCGCCATCCAGGTTGGCGGCCATACAAAATCTTGTCGGGGTTATGAACTTCTCCGTGGCGAACCACATGCACTGTTGAACTCATTGGCAAAGCATAAAGCGTCTCAAAACCTCTTCTATCGCTAAGGTAGTGACATGGCACTCAGGGATAAAAGAGCTGCCTTCTTTGATGTCGATAACACGCTTATCCGCGGCTCAGTAATTTACTTCTTGGGGCGCGGTATGTATCAGCGCGGTTACTTCACCAAGAAGGATATTTCGCGATTTGTTTTAGCTAACCTGAGATTTCGCTTAACGGGCAAAGAAAACAAGGATGAGATCCAGCGTTTTCAAGATGCTGCTACCGATTTTATTGGTGGCCACAACGTTAAAGATATTGAATCAATCGCTCAAGAAATTTATGACGAGTATGTTTCACCTGCAATTTGGCAGGGAACAATTGATATTGCGCAAAACTTGGTAGCTGATGGAGTAGAAGTTTATTTAGTTACAGCGGCTCCAGAAGATATGGCGGTCATTATCGCGAATCGACTTGGATTGACTGGTGCATTAGGAAGTAAGGCTGAGATTAAAGATGGTCACTACACCGGCAAGATGAATGGCCCATTGCTTCATGGAAAAGAAAAAGCTGTTGCTGTTCGCGAACTTGCAGATGAGAAAGGTTTTGATCTTTCACACTGTTTAGCTTTTTCAGATAGCAATAATGATTTACCTTTGTTGCAATGTGTTGGACATCCTTCTGCAATTAATCCCGATGCACTTTTGGGATTGCGTGCAATGGCCGAAGGTTGGCCAATCCACGATTTCCGCAGAGCACGATTCATTGGCAAAGCAATCTCACCAATTGTTGTGCGGTTGGCCGCCCTAGCTACTTGGCTAACCCCGCGTAAACGTAAGGGCTAATTAACAACTCTTTCCGATATGCCAGTAATGTAGGCAAGTTATGGAAATGCGCTCCTTCTCCGACTACTTACGTAGTGTTGATGATGCTGCCCTAATTAATCTTTTTTCCGCACGTCCAGATTTAATTACACCTGTTCCACCAGACATTGCATCGCTTGCGGTCCGCGCTTGCTCTGCACCAAGTCTGGCGCGTGCAATTGATTCTTTAAACGCCTGGCAGTTTCAGGTTCTCGAAGCTGCCGCTTCAGTCAATGAACCTTTTAATGAAAAAGCTGTTGTTTCGCTGACAGATAAAGAGGCTAAAGCTGCTTTAGAGCATTTAATAACAATAGGTTTGATCTATCCCTCAGAAGATGGAATGCGTTTGCCTACTCAGCTACGTGATGTCATGGGTGCTGAACCCGCCGGCCTTGGACCAGCATCAATGGCGAAATTAAAGTTAAGTGAACTTGATGACGCACCTGCGGATGCAAAAAAGGTTTTAGACAGATTGATGTGGGGACCACCTCGCGGAAGTGTTGGAGATATTAAGAATCCTGGTCCCGGAGTTGCTTGGTTACTTGAAAAGAAATTCTTAGTTCCACTAGATCAACGCACAGTAATTCTTACCCGTGAAGTTGCTATTGCATTACGTGGGGGAAAAATTCACAAGGAGCGCTTCATTAAAGAGCCAGCGCTAAAGGGAAGTAAGCGAGATTCTCGTCAAGTTAATTTGGCTGCGATTGCAAATGTTTCAACGGTTTTACGTTGGGTAGAAGAGTTGTTGAACTTTTGGGCAGATGAACCTGCTGACGCATTGCGTGCGGGTGGATTAGGAGTTCGTGATCTCAAGGTTGTCTCAACGCATTTAGGTGTTGATGAGTCCTGCACCGCTTTTATCGCTGAACTTGCTTACCTTGCTTCATTAGTAAGCATTGATGCAGATGATCGAATCTTGCCAAGTAATAAGTTTGATATTTGGTTAATGCAATCTCCATCTGAACGTTGGCAACAATTAGCATCACAATGGTTAATCACTTCACGCGTCAGCGGCTTAGTTGGCCGTGCTGAAGCTAAAAATGTTGCAGCCCTGGGTCCTGAATTAGATCGCGTAAACGCTGCTCGAGTACGTGCTTTAACCCTTGATTTACTCCGTGAAAACCCAGAAGTTGCGCCTGAATGGAATAGCTTTAAAGAGGTATTGCTGTGGCGTGCCCCTGTTCGTAGAAACTCATCTCTGCAAGAAGAGTTAGCTGAATGGACGCTGCGTGAGGCTGAATGGCTGGGCATTACCGGTCAAGGCGCAATTTCAAAGTTCGGCATTGAATTCCTGAACGGTGAAGATCTGTCATCGATTAATGAAGACCTTCCAAAAACCGTTGACCACATTCTTATTCAAAGCGACAACACCGCTATTGCGCCAGGACCGCTTGAACATGAAATTTCACAAGCTCTTGCAATGATGGCAGAGATCGAAAGCCGCGGCGGTGCAACTGTGTACCGATTTACAGAAGCAACAATTCGTCGCGCACTAGATCATGGCAAAACTGGCGATGAGATCAAAACATTCTTGGCAAAAACTTCCAAAACACCAATGCCACAACCACTTGAATACTTAATCGCAGATGTTGCAAAGAAGCACGGAAAATTGCGCGTTGGAAATACATCTTCATTTATCCGCTGCGAAGACACGGCGTTGATTTCACAGATTATGAATGACAAGAAGTTAGAGATTCTCGCACTTCGTCGCATCGCACCCGAAGTTGTAATTTGTGACATGGATGCAACTGATGCAATGCGAATCTTGCGTGAATCTGGATACTTGCCGGCAGGAGAATCTGCAAATGGAATGATCTTGACCGGACCACGTTCCAATCGTGCAATCGCAAAACCACGACCACCGCGCATTATTGGAGAAGTTGAGACTCCAACTGAAGAAAGTATGGCTGCTGCAATTAGAGCTATACGTACTGGTGAAAAGTCATCTCATCGTCAAACAAAACTTCGCCAAGTAGCTAGCGAAGCACTAGGTCAATTACCTCGGACTACAGCTAATGAAACTATGGAAGTACTTAATCAATTCATCATTGATGAAAAAACACTTTCAATTGGGTACGCCGATAACAATGGCGGAGTTACCCATCGAATCATCGACCCAATTCGTATTAGCGCAGGCGCATTAATTGCCAAGGACCATGCCACAGGCGAGGTTCAATCCTTCAGAATCCCACGCATCACAGGCGTGGCACCGCTATAGACTTATCCCATGTTGGCAGACCTCGAAGCGTTAGTTAAGTTGGAATCACCAACTGAAGACTTAGATGCCTGCCGTGAAGTTATAAATCTTGCAAATGAGATTGCAATCCGTGTACTTGGTGCACCTGCTGAAATTCGCGATGTAAATGGTCGCCCAGTTTTCTGGTGGGGTGCTGCAAATCCAGATGTAATCGTTCTTGCCCACTTGGACACTGTTTGGCCTAAGGGATCGTTCAATCCATTATGGAGTGTTGAAGGTAACGCCGCACGTGGTCCTGGAATTTTCGATATGAAGGCGGGATTCATTCAGGCGTTGTACGCAATGAAAGGCATCACTGGGAGTGCTGCTTTAGTTGCAACTACTGATGAAGAAACTGGAAGCGCAACAAGCAAAGAGTTCATCAAAGAGATTTCTGCAAAGGCTAAAGCTGTATTAGTTCTTGAAGCGACACTAAACGGAAAAGTTAAGACCGGTCGCAAAGGCACAGCTATGTATCAAGTGAAAGTTCATGGCAAGGCATCTCATGCAGGACTTGAACCTGAAAAGGGTGTCAACGCAACAACTGAAATTGCACATGCAGTTATCGCGATCAATGCGATGGCAAATCCAGAACATGGCACAACAGTTGTTCCAACAACATTGCATGCAGGAAACACAACTAACACCGTTCCCGATTTAGCGGTTCTTGATATTGATATTCGTTCTTATTCAATGTCTGATCTGCAACGCGTCGATGCTGCAATCAAAGGTTTAAAGCCGGTTAACGCAGGTACTCGATACGAGATCACTGGTGGATTTAATCGTCCACCGCTAGAAACCTCTTCAACTATGGCTTTATACGAACGCGCTGAAAAGGTTGCCAAAGAGCTTGGAATGCCACCACTTGGCCATGCATCAGTTGGCGGAGCAAGTGATGGAAACTTCGCAGCAGCAGCTGGTGCGCAGGTGCTCGATGGCCTTGGTGCAGTTGGCGATGGCGCTCACGCCGCGCACGAATGGGTAGACATCAGTACCCTTGAAGATCGCAGCAAGCTATTACATGCGCTAATAAAGGATTTACTTAATGACTGATGGTCCACTTATTGTTCAGAGCGATAAAACGCTACTGCTCGATATCGACCATCCAATGTCAGTTGAATGTCGACGAGCAATTGCTCCCTTTGCAGAACTAGAGCGCTCCCCCGAACACATTCACACTTACCGTTTAACTCCACTTGGTTTATGGAACGCGCGTGCTGCCGGACATGATGCAGAGCAAGTTATCGATACTTTAATTAAGTATTCACGATACGCAGTTCCACATTCAATTCTTATCGACGTTGCAGAAACGATGTCTCGCTACGGTCGCTTGCGCCTCGAGATGGACCCTGTCCATGGTTTGATTTTAATTACAACTGATACAGCTGTTCTTGAAGAAGTTATTCGAGCGAAGAAGATCGCGCCATTGCTTGGTGCGCGTATTGATGCTGAAACAATTACGGTGCTTCCAAGTCAACGTGGACAGATTAAGCAATCACTTTTGCGCCTTGGTTGGCCAGCTGAAGATTTCGCAGGCTATGTTGATGGTCAAGCACATGAAATTTCATTACAACAAAAGGATTGGAAGATTCGCCCTTACCAAGAGCTTGCAGCAGAAGGATTCTGGCATGGTGGTTCTGGTGTTGTAGTTCTTCCTTGCGGTGCAGGTAAGACCATTGTTGGTGCCGCTGCAATGGCACATGCGAAGGCAACAACTTTAATTTTAGTTACAAATACTGTGGCTGCGCGCCAGTGGCGAGATGAATTGCTCAAGCGCACAACTTTGAATGAGGATGAAATTGGCGAGTACTCAGGCGCAAAGAAGGAAATTCGCCCAGTAACTATTGCTACATACCAAGTTATGACAAAGAAGAAGAATGGCGTTTACGCGCACCTTGATCTCTTTGACTCGTACGACTGGGGCTTAATCATTTATGACGAAGTGCACCTATTGCCTGCGCCGATCTTCCGATTTACCGCTGATATTCAATCACGACGCCGTTTGGGACTTACAGCAACCTTGGTTCGTGAAGATGGCATGGAAGGCGAAGTTTTCTCGCTTATTGGTCCAAAGCGTTTCGATGTTCCTTGGAAGGAAATCGAAGCTCAGGGCTACATCGCACCTGCTGAATGTATTGAGGTTCGAGTAAATCTGACTGAAACAGAGCGACTTGCATATGCAACCGCTGAACCAGAGAATCGTTACCGAAACTGCGCAACTACTCGCACGAAGCGCGATGTCGTTGAAGCACTTGTAGAAAAACATGCAGAAGAACAGGTGCTAGTTATTGGTCAATACATCGATCAGCTTGATGATCTTTCAGAAACTTTAAGTGCGCCACTTATTAAGGGCGAGACACCAATTAAAGAACGTGAAATACTTTTCAATAAGTTTAGAACCGGCGAGATTAAGTGCTTGGTTGTTTCTAAGGTTGCTAACTTTTCAATTGATTTACCTGATGCAACTATCGCAATTCAGGTCTCCGGTGCATTTGGAAGTCGACAGGAAGAAGCACAACGTCTTGGACGTATCCTGCGTCCAAAGTCAGATGGCCGTGGAGCAAAGTTCTATTCAGTAATCTCTCGCGACACTATCGATCAAGATTTTGCGCAGAACCGTCAACGCTTCCTTGCTGAACAAGGATATTCATACAAAATTATTGATGCTGACGATGTTTTTCAAGGGAAGATCTAAACCGTTCCGGATCAACGCGCCACATGTCGTGGTGAATGCCATCAATAAGAGTTACAGGAATTTGTTCGCCATACTTTTTTGATAACTCTTCATCGCCATCAATTAAAATCTCTTCAATTTCAAAGTTCAGTTCTTGCTGCATTGATTGCAAGGTCGCTAATGCATCTTCGCAAAGATGGCAACCAGTTCGGCCATAAATGGTTATGAGGGTCATTAATCTGCCCTTCCTAGCCTGTTAATTTCCTTAGAGAATTGGTATTTCCTACCCCTGACCTTAAACCACGCTTCAACCACTGATAGCGTTTGGCCCATGCTGAACTTCAAGAAGGTGCGGGCAATCGCCTTAATTGGCGCCCTTTCTGCCTCTCTGCTTTCAGCCGCTCCTGCTCAAGCTCTGAGCTTCAAACAGATCCCTGCGACTAATTGGGGTTACATCTACGCAGGAACTGATGCAACAACTTCAACAAGCCCATCACCGGCGGCGAAAAATCTTGAAGCAAAATCAAAGTTTGATGTTAAGTACAACAACTTTCCAGAGTGGGCTAAGAAAGAGGTTCAGGCAGCGATCGATGTGTGGTCAGCAAACTTCAAATCAAATGTAGTTGTAACGGTTGATGCATCGTGGGGTCGTTCAAGTTCATGGGGAGTCCTTGGCAGCGCACGTCCCGGAAGTTTCTTTTCGGCATTTTCTGGAGCACCGGATCCATCACTTTGGTACGCATCTGCACCTGCAAACGCACTTGCTGGAAAAGATTTAGATAAAGCTAATCCAGATTTAATTGTTCAAGTGAACTCTGCAGCTCCTTGGAACACACGAGGCGATGGAGTTCCAGGATCTTCTGAATATGATCTTGAATCAGTCTTCATTCACGAAATCGGTCACGGACTTGGTTTTCTTTCAAATGATGCTTACGACCCTTACTTTGGTTTGGGAAGTCTTGATCAACCAACTCCATTTGATGCTTACCTGCAAACATCAGATGGTCGTCGTTTAGCCGATCTTCCAACTCCATCAAAGGAGCTTGGATCTGCGCTTACATCTTCTTTAGTGTGGTCAGGCCCGTTGGGTGTAAAAGCCAACGGTGGAGTGAAACCAAAGATGTTCACGCCATCCCGTTATCAATCTGGTTCATCGACTTCGCACTTAGATGAAGATACATTTTCAAAATCAGGACTTGATTCAGTAATGACACCAAGTCTTGATCCAGGTGAGGTATTCCACGAACCAGGTCCTCTTCTATTAGCGATGATGGAAGATATGCGAAACAAGCCTGCAGCAGGTGTTGCAAGCGACCTTCCTCAATCTCCACGTAATGCACAAGCATTTACAGGTGATTCATCTGCTCTGATTTCATTTGATCCACCAGTTAATCTGCGCACGGCTCAAATCAGCGAATACATCGTTAAAAATGTAAAGACAGGTGCTGAAAAGAAGTCATTAACTAGTCCAGTCCTTATGACGGGTCTTAAGAATGGAACCTCGTACACATTTACTGTTGTTGCAAAAAATGCGCTTGGTACATCAGAACCAATAACAACTAAGCCTGTCATTCCTCAAACTGGGTGGAAGAGCACTGTTCTAGATAGCAGCGCCGATGGAAAGACGGTCGCAAGCACAACATTTAATGGTCAGCCTGCGGTTGCATACACAGATACAAAAAGCGGAGATTTAAAGCTTGCTACATACGATGGCAAGGCATGGAAAAAAGTAACTGTTGATGGTGCAGGTGGAAGTAGCGGCCGCACCACAGACACAATCGCTGGCCCAATCAGCTTGTGCGTGAATGGCAGTGGAGTTAAACAAACACTTCATATCTTCTATAGCGATTCCAGCGAAAAAGATCTTCGATACGCATCCTTTAACGGTAAGAGCTATGCATTTGAAACCGTTGACGGAAACGGTCCTTCGGTAAACAACTACGAGGATCCTGTTCGTGTTCGTACATCAAGCGATGTAAGCGTTTCAAATGCTTGCGTAGCGACGGCAAGCTCTGTGCAGGTCTACTACCGCGATGAAAGCCAGGGTGTATTACTAGGTGCTGTAAAAACAAAGAGCGCGCCTTGGAAATATGAACTTCTAGATGGTGATCGCAAGACTGACGGACGCACAACAGGTGACGTTGGATTCCACTTGCAAGCAATTTTTGATGGCGTTAAGACTTATGTTGCATATGACTCTGTTGTTGCAATGAATCAGAAAAAAGAAATTACAGCGGGAGCTATTCGAATCGCTACTCGTTCCGGAACTGAGCCATCGGCATGGCAGTACCAAACACTAGATATTTCAACAGATGATGCATCTGTATTTGGATTTGATGTGGCAATTGCGAAAGTTGGTGGCGATGTGATGGCTACCTGGTTAGCAGCATCAGCCGCTACTGCTCCAAAGCCAAATCAGGTTCGTTGGGCGATGCTTAGCGATTCAACAAAGGTTTCTAAATTAACTACTGAAAACTTTGGAACACCTGGTCAATTCATGACCACAGATGGAAAAACAATTATTTTTAATTGCCAAGACAGACTATGCGCTCTAGATACAAGCAAGAAGGATCTTGGCCAAGCTGCAATACGTTTAGTTAGCAGTACCCAAGGCTCTGAACCTACTCAGAGCGCTTGGGTAACTGTTAACAAAGTTAAATATTTGCTCGCCACAATCAATGGCAAGCTGGCACTTCTTAAGCCGTAATTTTTACTTAGCGTTACGGCGCTGAATGCGAGTCTTCTTCAGAAGCTTCTTGTGCTTCTTCTTCGCCATGCGCTTGCGTCGCTTTTTAATTACGGAACCCATATGTCACGCTCTCATTTCATAAGTTCGCACTGTGTGTGCGGGGGTTTAGGTTACCGCGGATTCGGGGTAAAAATCGAAACTAATTCTGCGCTCGAAGTAAGGGCTAAAACCCCTAACTCCTTCGAATTAAGGACAGCTAGTACTTCGCGTTGACCTAATGGGGCGCTGTCAGCGGCTGTGATGACCCCTTTGGAATCAAAGGTGAGAAGCAGCGGCGTCGGAGTCTTTGGGCTCCACACTAACTGCGCTATTGCCCCAGTGGAAAGAAAGAAGGTTTGGTTTACAGATCCAGATACAGCAGGACCAGTGGAAGGGAAACGATATGTCCATGAGGGAACATAGGTATTAGAAAATTTCGTTACTGCGGTTTCTGTTTTTCCTGCCGCAGTCACTTCACCTGAAAGCAGCAATGAAGTGTTAGCGCTATTCCAGATTCGCTTACCTTTAGCTACTGAACTTCGAACCACGCTAGTTACTTTTAAGGCTTTTGAAACCTTAATCAGAACCCCGTCAGTAATGCCTGCGACCTTCTTACCAACAAGAGTTTCAGAGCTTGAGCCTGCGATGGTGAATGTTCCATCGCTGTGACGCACCACGGACTCAGCAGTTGTTGATGTCGCACCGATCTGAAGTAATTTAGAAAATACACCTGCAGTATCTGCATTTGCTAAGAAAGCTGCATTTCCTTTTTCGGTTCCCATTATTCCAACAACAGATGCGCCTGCCTTATCAACTGTAATTGCAGTGGGAAATAAGACATAACTTGTTGGCAAAGTATTTGTAAAAAGCAATGCTCCAGCAGCGCTCACTTTCCAAATTGTCACTGCGTGTAGATCGCCAATAAAAACATTTAGCGGAATTACTGCGTTATCTGGATTTAGAGGAGCAACAGTCTGTGCTGGTGGAAGTAAACCCATTGCTAAAGGAGTTGACCCTGCAACCCATATGTCTCCGGCAGAATCAACCGCTGCTGCGGTTGCAATAGATGCTGGTGACTGATCTAGCGATAAATTCCACAACTCTTTGCCTGTTGCATCAATTGCTCGTGCATACGCTTTCGAACTCTTTGTGCCGAAGAGAATGATTGATTTGCCAGATACAACTGCGCCGCTGACTTCATCGGGTGTACCAATAGTTGTTACTAATTGCATTGGTTTTACAGCGATTTTCTTAGGTGCAGAGTGCGCGACAGGCGCAGATAAAAGTGAAGCTAGTAAAACTAAGGAAATGAAGCGTTTCACGCTAATTCCTGTGAACGATCGCTGGCCGCCTTCATCGCTTTAGCAACCATCGAATTCAAATCATGTGATGCAAATGATGCGAGCGCAGCTGCCGTTGTTCCATTTGGGCTAGTCACATTTTCACGCAAAGTTGTTGCGCTCTTGCCTGATTCATCCAATAACTTTGCAGCACCAACAATTGTTTGCACGGTAAGTGTTGTGGCATCGGAATCGCTTAACCCAAGCTGCTTTGCACCAGCGACCATCGCTTCAACAAAAGCGAAGAAGTATGCAGGCCCTGAACCACTTGTTGCAGTGACGGCATCTTGTATATCTTCAGCAACCTCAATTACCTTGCCTGTTGCACCTAGGAAGCCAAGTACAAATCCCTTTTGAGCATCGGTTACTCCTGAACCCATTGATGCAGCAGCCATTCCAGCACCAACCAAGGTAGGCGTATTAGGCATTACCCGAACAACTGGATTGCCAGTTCCTAAACCATTACTGATAAATGAGATTGTTTTGCCAGCTGCAAAGGTAATTACTACTGCAGCTGGATTAATTGAAGACTTAATCTCCTCAAGCACAGTGCCCATATCCTGAGGCTTAACAACCAATAGCAATGCATCAGCGCTTGCAACATTTTCTGCTAAAAGTGCGACCTTGATTCCATACTTTGCAACTAATTCAGCTGCTCGCTCTTCGCGCTTTTCAGAGATAGTTATCAGATCAGCTTTAACACCATATGAAATCAATGCAGAGATAAGGGCTTCACCCATTACTCCTGCACCGACAACTGCAACCTTTGATTGCTGATTCATGTATCAAGCCTACCTGTTATGCCTGTAGGCTCTACGACTATGTCAGAAGTAAAGCCAGGATTTGCGCGTGATTGGGTTGAATTTTTCGACCCAAATGACGATGAAACAATCTTCAAGTGCGACCTAACGTGGCTTACCTCTTTTTGGACTTGTATCTACGGTGATGGTTGCCAAGGTGTATTCAAGAGCCAACCTAATTCTGGGTGTTGCACCGAAGGTGCGATGTACACCGACGAAGCTGATGAAGAGCGTACAAATAAAGCAGCTGCTTATCTGACGCCTGACATGTGGCAGTTCTACAACGAGGCTCGTCCAAAGAAGCCTGGCGGTCCATTACGTATTTCAGAAAAAGATGAAGATGGCGAACGCAAAACTCGTCGCGTTGATGATGGTTGCATCTTCTTAAACCGTAAAGGTTATGAAGCAGAAGGTTTCACTGGATCATTTGGTTGCGTACTTCACCATGTTGCACAACGCGATGGAAAGCACTTTGCAGATACAAAGCCTGATGTGTGCTGGCAGTTGCCGCTGCGCCGTAGCTTTGAAACTCGTGAATTCGGCGAACGCGAATACTCAGTGACAGTTATTGGCGAATATGAACGTCTTGCATGGGGCGATGGCGGAGATGATTTCGATTGGTACTGCACAAGTAACAGCGATGCTCACGTTGGCAGCGAACCTGTTTACATCTCTAATAAGTATGAACTCGAACTTTTGATGGGCAAGGACGCATACAACGAATTAGCTCGCCTGTGCGAAGCCCGCATGGAACACATCCGTGAGTCTGCAGCACGCAACCTTCCGCTATTTATCATCCAGCATCCAGCGACATTGGCTGCCCAGAAGAAATAGTCAGTCCCTTGTCATAGGGTTACCTCATGGCCAAGGTTGAAAAAGATCCGTTCCGCTGCACCGAGTGTGGCTGGACCTCCCAAAAATGGGTTGGCCGTTGCGGTGAATGCCAAGCATGGGGCGTCGTTGAAGAGATTGCAGCCCCAAAGAAACTTTCATTAGTAGCAGGAAATGTAACCGCTAAAGCAACACCTATTGGCGATGTTGATTTATCTGCAGCACATGCACGCGCAACAGGTGTTTCCGAATTAGATCGCGTACTTGGTGGCGGATTAGTACCAGGTGCTGCAATTCTTCTTGCGGGCGAACCAGGTGTTGGTAAATCAACACTTTTACTTTCTGTTGCTGCACAAACTGCTTCAAAAGGAATCCCTGCGCTGTACATCAGCGGTGAAGAGTCTGCATCACAGGTTCGTCTGCGCGCAGAACGAATCAATGCAATTGATCCACAACTCTTTCTTGCATCTGAAACAGATCTTGGTGCTGTCATCGCACACATCGACACTGTAAAACCACAACTTTTAATTATCGACTCAGTTCAAACAATTGGTAGCTCTGCAGCAGATGGCGCACCTGGTGGAGTAACACAAGTTCGCGAAGTTGCCGGTGCCTTAATTCGTATCTGTAAAGATCGTGACATAACTTTGCTGCTCGTTGGACATGTAACAAAGGATGGATCAATCGCAGGTCCTCGACTTCTAGAACATATTGTTGATGTTGTCTTGCAATTTGAAGGCGAGCGTCACTCACGACTTCGTTTAATTCGTGCAATCAAGAACCGCTTTGGTGCATCTGATGAGGTTGGCTGTTTTGATTTAAGTGACACCGGAATTGAATCTGTTCTAGACCCAACCGGTTTATTTACATCTCGTCACGCAGAACCAGTTCCTGGAACATGTGTAACAGTTACCTTGGAAGGTCGTCGTCCTCTTCTTGCTGAAATCCAAGCGCTGGTATCTGCTGGTCGCGAAAATGATTACGGAAATGCTCGTCGCGTTGTTTCTGGTTTGGACTCTGCACGCACATCTATGACCTTGGCTGTTCTAGAACTTCGCGCAAATATCCGCGTAGGTGGTCGTGATGTATATGCAGCGACTGTTGGCGGCATGAAAATGACCGAGCCTGCCGCTGATTTAGCCCTCGCTTTAGCTGTGGCATCGGCTGCAAAAGGGCTTGCCCTGCCTTCAGATTTAGTCGCCATTGGTGAAGTTGGTTTAGCTGGAGAAATCCGCAAAGTAAGCGGAGTAAATCGCAGACTTCAAGAGGCGTATCGCCTTGGTTTCAAGCGTGCATTAGTTCCCACAGGTTCAGATACAAAGATAGATGGCATGGAGATCGTTGAGGTTTCACGTCTTGATGCCGCGCTAAAACGGGTAAAAATCACCGGCGAATGAGTTCGTTAGAAAAACCAATTCTTGCTTGGTTTAAAAAGAACAAAAGAGATTTACCGTGGCGCAACACAACGCCATGGGGCGTGATGGTTAGCGAATACATGTTGCAACAAACTCCAGTTAATCGAGTCCTTCCTAAGTGGAATGAGTGGATGGAGCGTTGGCCAACACCTAAAGATTTAGCAACAGCAACACCTGCACAAGTAATTACCGCTTGGGGACGGCTTGGATATCCGCGTCGCGCACTTCGTTTGCATGCAGCAGCACAAATCATCGCTGAGGATTTCAAGAACAAGGTTCCTGAAGATCAAGAAACTTTGCAATTACTTCCTGGAATTGGTGAGTACACCGCAGCAGCGATCGCTGCCTTTGCTTTTGAACAACGTTCACTTGTCATGGATGTAAATATCCGCAGATTATTGGTTCGTGCAATTGATGGAGAAGAACATCCGAAGCCCGCACCAACCGCACAAGAGAAAGCACGCCGTTTGGCAATCCTTCCAGCAAAGAATGCTCATGTGTGGGCCGCTGCAACTATGGAACTCGGTGCACTTGTATGCACATCAAAGAATCCATCATGTGAACTGTGTCCAATCATTAGCCAATGTCAGTGGCGTAAGAACGGCTACCCAAAAACAGATTTGGTTCGTAAATCCCAAGATTGGCTTGGCACCGATCGCAAATGTCGCGGCACAATTGTTCAGGCACTTCGCGAGAATGAATCTTTAACTGAAACCGCCATTAAGAAGTTGTGGCCAGATGAATCTCAGGTTGAAAAGGCAATAATCACCCTGATTGAGGACCAGCTGATTCAAGCGCTGCCGCGTAAGCGTTATAGACTTCCACAATGAGTTTCGTCGCTGATCTCGAAAAACATCTCGGTACTTCACTAATTACCGACCCCGATATCACCGCTACATACTCAAAGGATCAAGCACCTTTCGCCCCCTCTGCCCCTGCTGCAGCGGTGCTTTTAGCCCGTTCAACTGAAGAGATTTCACTAGCTTTAGCCTTTTGTTCTGAACGAAAGATTCCAGTCGTTACACGAGGTGCCGGAAGCGGTTTATCTGGTGGTGCAAACGCCGATTCAGAATCTCTTGTAATTTCATTAGAAAAAATGAATCAAATAATTGAAATTGATCCAGCGAATCAATTAGCACGAGTTCAGGCTGGAGTTATCAATTTAGATTTAGATACAGCGGTTAAAGAGTTTGGGATGGCATACCTACCAGATCCAGCAAGCCGTGATTGGTCAACTCTTGGTGGAAATGTTGCAACAAATGCCGGTGGAATGTGCTGCGTTAAGTATGGAGTTACCTCGCACCATGTTCGCGCACTAACAGTTGTGCTATCTACTGGCGAGATCATCGAAGTAGGTAAATCAACTAAGAAATTTGTGACAACCTTAGATTTAATGCATTTGTTTATAGGCTCAGAAGGAACCCTGGGAATTGTTACTGAAATTACGGTGAACATTGTTCCTCGTCCAAAATCCCCCGCTACCTTGATTGCAACTTTTCCAAGCATCACTCAAGCCGCTGCTGCCTCAACAGATCTTTTGAAGTACCGACCATCGATGCTCGAGATCCTCGATCAAACAACACTGAAAGCGGTCGAAGCTTGGCACCCACTTGGTTTTGAAGTTGCGGGCTCAATTTTGCTGATGCAATTAGATGAAAACTTCGAACTCGGCGATGCAGCTGTGGCAACATGTGAATCCCACGGAATGATCGATGGAATGTTCTCAACTGAAGCAAGCGACGCAGCAGATTTAATTCGCGTTAGAAAGCTTGCTTACCCTGCACTTGAACGGCTAGGAGCATCGTTGCTCGACGATGTTGCTCTGCCTGTAACCAAAATTGCAGAGTTTGTTGGATTGGTTGAAAAGCTTGCGGTTGACCATCAACTGACAATTGGAATCTTTGGCCATGCAGGTGATGGAAATATGCACCCAACTATCGTTCACGATCATGGGGATCTAGAGGGTGAAAAACGAGCCAAAATCGCCTTTTCTGAGATCGTGCGCATAGCTCAGTCCCTTGGTGGAACAGCAAGTGGTGAACACGGCATTGGTTCAATTAAACGCGGATTGGTAACCGATGAAGTTTCACAATCTGTAATTGAGATTCAGCGAGGAATCAAGAAGTTGCTAGATCCTGCGGGAATTCTTAACCCAGGAAAGAAACTTCCTTAACGAGCTAGCTCTGCAGCACGTAACGCAATATCAGCTGTTGAAATAGAAACACGCATTCTTAAGAACTTCTCTAGTTCACCATACAGCGACTTAGAGCCACTGATGCCACCTGTAAATTTAACCGGCAGCGCCTTACGAACTAATTGTTGATCAGTTCTATTTACCAAATCCGCTAAGTGCCCTGCTGCTTTGTTCAAAATGCTAATCGCTTCGTTATCCCCTGCTGATGCAGCTGAATCAACAATTCTGCTCAAAGCGGCGATTGCAGAACGATCTTGCGAGTAAACAAAGGCTTTTACAGTATTCCAATCATGGGCATTGATTTTCTCTAGTACTTGACCTGCAAGTGAAGAGGCATCGATCTGCTTCAACGATTCAATCTGAAAGAGCGCTACGCGAATCGCTTCTTTGCCGATCCAATATCCAGCACCTTCATCACCAAGTAAATATCCCCAACCACCAATTTGATGAACCGCGGCATTCTCATCAATTGCGTAAGCGACTGAACCCGTGCCTGCATAAAGCAAGATTCCATCCCCGGCGGCAAAGTTTGCTCGGTATGCCAATTCGATATCTGATACAACAGTTGATTTGCATCCAAACACAGAGTTAATCTCTTTTTCAATCGAGCCGTCATGGGTAACTCCGGTGATTCCCATGTAGACAGCATCGATCTGAACGCTTTTGATTTCAGTTGAAATCTCATTTAAGACTTTTCGCATTCGTTCTACAGAGGATTCGCGGTAAAGATGGCCATCCATAGCTTCGCGGATACCTGAAGCAACCGGGCCATTCTCATTGATTAACGCCCACTTTGTGGCTGTTGCCCCAGCGTCAATACCTAAATAATGCATGCCTTAGCCTTTCACAGCACCAGCGGTTAGGCCCTTAATGAACTGCTCAGAAAGTAGAAGGTAAAGAACAATCAACGGAAGCGCTGCAAGGGTAAGGCCTGCAAATAGTGCGCCCCACTGTGACTGATATTCGCCGAAGAAGGCTGTAAGCCCCTGCATGATGGTTTTCTTTGCTGGATCTTGCAGGAATACCAAGGGCAGGAAGAAATCGTTCCAGATTGGGATTGCGGAATAGATCGCAACAATTGCCAAACCTGGCTTAACAAGTGGAACTAAGACCTTGCGTAGTAATTGACCCTCTGAAGCACCATCAATTCGTGCGGCGTTATCCAAATCGGCAGGAAGTGCTCTGAAGAAGCCGCTCATGATGAAGATAGCTGCTGGTAAAGCGCCTGCGGTGTAAACGAGAATCAAACCTAGATGTGAATTTAGTAAATGCATCCACTTCAACTGAATGAACAAAGGCAAAATCGCAAGCTTTGCTGGGATGAGCATTCCAGTTAAGACAAAACCAATGATCAGGTTTTGACCCTTAAAGTTATAGCGACCCAGTACAAACCCTGCACCGATTGCGCACACTAGAATCAATAACAGCGATCCACCGGTCACAATCAGGGAGTTCTTTAAGTAGATTGCAAAGCTACCATCTGCCCACACCTGCTTGAAGTTATCCCAGTATGGCTTGCGAGCAAGAACTAATGGATTTCGAGCAAAATCATTAGTTTCGCGAAGCGCTGAGTTAAATAAGAAGAAGACAGGTAACAAAACTGTTAGTGCATTAATAAGTAAAACTGCTCGGAAGAAATTCTTCGTCAGTAAATGCTTCATTAGCCCTCAACCTCTCTACTGCGAAGAACCTTCGCTCCAAGAGTTGCTCCAACTCCGACAATTACGAAAATAACTACGCCAAGGGCGGAACCGACGCCTACTTGGTTAGCGATTGAGTCCGCTGAACCAAAGGAAAGTCGGTAAAACATAAGCGCCAGAGTGTCCGCAGCGCCTTCAGGATTACCGTTAGATCCGCCAAGAATAAAGGGAAGATCGAACCATTCAAAGGCGCCAATAAAGGTTAGAACTGAAACGATTGTCATGGATGGTGCGAGTAGCGGGAACATAATCTTTCTAAAGATCTGACTATCGCTTGCGCCATCAATTCGAGCAGCTTCTAAGTACTCGTTATTGATCGCATTCAAACCTGCAAGGAAGATGATTGTTGGGAAACCAACCCAGCGCCATAAATTGATAAAAACCATTGTTGGCAGAGCAGTCTTTGTGTCGCCAAGCCACAACAAAGATCCACTATCTATACCAAGCTTTGAAATAAGAATATTAATTGGACCGTTAAATGGGTTCAATAATGATTGCCACATGTAACCAACAATTACCAGTGAAAAAATTACTGGGAAGAATGCAACAGTTCTAAAGAAACGTTGGCCCCTACGAAGTTGGTACAGAGAGTAAGCAAGAAAGATTCCGCCTGCTGTTTGGATTATGTAAATTCCGATGAAAACCAAGGTGTTATGGCGCAATGCGCTGAAAAATTGATCTCTAAATGGGAATGTGAATAACTTCTGAAAGTTCTCAATTCCGGCAAAGGTTCCGCGTGTGAAACCTGTCCAATGGAAAAACGAGTAGCTGAGTGTTGTAAATGCTGGAATGCTCGTGAATATAACAATCAATAAAATTCCAGGAGTAAGTAGAAGCCAGGTAAATCGGTTTTGTTCTTTCTTGATTCCGCTCTTTGCCATGTTCTCACCTCCTAGTTTGTTTTAAAAGAAGTAGTTGGGCGCGAGAATAAATCCTCGCGCCCAACCGCTTTATTACTTAGTTCTTACCCTTTTGAGGTCCGTACCAAGAAGCAACCGCTGCCTGAATGTCCTTTGCAAGACCTTCTGGAGAAAGTGCTCCTGATGCGACCTTCTGGAAGCCAGGCTGCATTGTTGCTGAGCTTGTAGGTGTTCCGTAACGGAATCCAACAAGAGTCAAGAATGGTGTGCCCTGTGATGGGATCGCGCGGATCATTGAAACAACCGCAGGATCTGTTGCCTTGATGTACTTAGCTGTTGAAATCCATCCAAGCTGATCTGCTGCTGCTTGTGAGAAATCCTTGCTTGCAAGGAAGTTGATGAACTTAAGTGCTTCAGCCTTGTGAGTTGTCTTTGCGTTGATAGCAAAGCCACCATCAGTCCAGTTAGTTACATAACGCTTTGAACCAGTTGCTGCTGCAGGTGCAGGCATCCAGCCAACGTTTAGTGATGGGTTCAATGAACGGAAGTATGAGATCTCATAGTTTCCGCCGATGTAGAACGCAGCCTTTTCATTTGCGAACAATCCACGTGCTGTGTTGTAGTCAAGAGCTGAAGCACCTTCTGGCATGTAAGCCATTAGATCCTTAACAGCTTGCAATGATGCAACAAAGTTCTTATCAGTGAATGTGCGCTTTCCAGCTACAACATCATTGAAGAATGCAGTTCCGCCGTAGAAGTTTGGACCTACTGCTCCCCATAGTTGTTCTAGACCAGGTGCGTAACCTGTTCCGTTTCCTAGAGGCATGATTCCTGCTGCCTTAATTTGCTTAAGAGCTGCAATGAATGATGTCCAGTTAGATGGAAGTGTCTTTACGCCAGCCTTCTTCAAAAGATCTGGGTTGTACATAACTCCAAGAACAGATGTTGCATAAGGCAGACCGAAGACCTGCTTCTTTGCATATCCCATTGTTCCTTGAAGTGTTCCAGGAGCCATGCTCTTAAGAGCTGGAACATCCTTGGTTGATAGTGGCAAGAAGTTACCTGCATCTGAAAGTGCAGACATTCCGCCGTATGCACGAATCTGCATTACATCTGGACCACTGCCAGCTGTTAGCGCTGTTGCAAGTAGAGCGTTGTACTCAGTTGCAACATATGGTGTGAACTTAACTGAGATTCCAGTCTTTTCCTTAAAAATTGCAGCTTGGTCTTCGTAGAAAGCCTTATCTTCTGGACGCCAGCTCCAAAATGTCAGCTCTGTAGCTGCGTTAGCTGAAGTTGCTGTTACTACTGGAACGGCGATAGCCGATACCGCAATAACTGCAGCTAACAAACCGCGTAAGCGGCGAGATGCGATCTTCACTTATTTCCTCCTCTTGTGCGGGACTTGGTTGGCGACAGAAGAACACCCTCGTTGCCTTCTATCTTTTTACCGGAGCGGCTTCCCACGGCCGATCTGGATTGATCCAGAGCAGATTTGGTACCGCTCCAGTTTCTCTGCGCCAATGCAACGCAGAGACAATCAACCACCGTTAATTGAGCGATTCGGCTCGATGTTGCACCGCTTCGGAAGGTGGTTTCCCGAGCGGATGTATGTAAAACAAAATCAGCTAGTGCAGTCGCTGTGCTGCGAATTGCATTAGTAATTAAAACAATTGTCACACCATGAGATTTGAACTCTTCAATCACTTCAACGACATCCAACGTCGTACCGCTGTGACTGATGGCTACTAAGCAATCTCCAGGTCCTAATAATGAAACTGATGTCAACGCTGTGTGCGCATCGCGCCAAGCAACTGCATTCTTTCCCTGACGATTTAATTTCAGCTGTAAGTCCATTGCGACATAACCACTTGAAGCTAAACCAAAGATTCCAATATTGGATGCTTTGTTCCAAGCATCTACAACATTCTTAAAGCTTGTAACATCCAAACGTTCTGCTGTTGTCTGAATTGCTCGAGAATCTGCAAGAGCAATTTTGCGAATGATCTCTTCAATTGAATCTTCTGTAGTAATTCCACTATCAAGTTCAGAGACTGAAGTTACATTCAGACCTAGACGACTTACTTCACCAACTAGAGCCATTCGGAACTCTGGGTAACCTTTATATCCAATTGCTTTGCTAAAGCGCACGACAGATGCAACGGAAGTTGTTGAGAAATCTGCGAGCTGTGAAATATTCATCTGTGAAACACCAACTGGATCTGAAATTACACAGTTCGCAATTAACGCTTCACTTGCATGGAATGAGTTAAATGAGTTTTTGATCTCGCCCAAAAGGTCGCTGAAGTTAGCGCCAGGCAATGGCACAACCGCTGACCTCTTTGTCATCAGTAACCCCTCGTGAAAATTACCTTCAAGAAATACTTGAGTTGGTGAAAATTATCGCCCCAACACGCTTGGGTCAAGAGAAAAACGGTAACGAAATGGCGTTATTTAAGAGCTTCTCGGATGCGGTTTGATGAAGCGTGCAGGCGTTCACGCGCTGCTTCAGGCTCAATATTCAAAAGCAACATCAAGATCGCGACCTTCACTTCATGGCCAGACGCCTTTAGCGCTTCCGTTGATTCCACTTTTGTTGCGCCAGTCGCCTTTTCGATGATTCGGACTGCGCGATCCTGAAGCTTCTCATTACTAATCTGTAGATCGACCATCAGATTTCCGAAAGTCTTCCCCAAACGAACCATTGAGATTGTTGAAATCATATTCAGAACCATCTTCTGGGCGGTTCCAGATTTTAATCGCGTTGATCCTGCCAAAAGCTCGGGACCTGAATCAACATCCAATGCGTGATCGCTGATCTTTCCAGCTTCTGAATCTGGATTACATGTGATTGCAATTGTTAATGCTCCAACACTTTTGGCGTAAGCAAGTCCGCCAAGAACATACGGAGTTCTTCCACTTGCAGCAATTCCGACAACTACATCTAGTTGTGAAACATTTGCTGCCTTCATATCAGCTGCACCAAGTTCAGGCTTATCTTCCGCGCCTTCTGCAGGACTACGCAACGCTGAATCTCCACCAGCGATAAATGCAACTACTTGATCAGTTGAAACTGAGAATGTTGGTCCACACTCTGCTGCATCTAAAACTCCTAGGCGTCCTGATGTTCCTGCACCCATGTAAATCAAACGTCCGCCTTGCAGCATTCGATCTACAACGCCATCAATTGCTTTTTCAATCTTAGGTAAAACTAATGCGACAGCCTTTGGGACTTCGGCATCACTCTCATTCATCGCTTGCAACAACTCAGAAACAGTCATCACATCAAGCATCTGGAACTTAGAATCAACTTGTTCGGTTCGTAGTAAACCTAGCTCTGGTTCCTTATGAGAGTTCGTCATAGTTTCTAAAGAATAGGGCAGATGTCGAAAAGTATCTAGCATCTATAAAAACCCTTACACTTCACGCATGATTCGTTACGCTCGTAAAGAGGATGCTCCACGCATACTTCAGCTCATAAAGGACCTCGCTGAGTATGAAAAAGCCCCTTTAGAAGCTAAGGCCACGCTTGAGCAGATTGAAGAATCCTTATTTAGCGAGCATCCCGTTGCATATTGCCACGTTGCAGAAGATGATGGCCAGGTTATTGGAATCTCTATTTGGTTCCTCAACTACTCAACATGGGTCGGCAAGCCAGGAATTTATCTAGAAGATCTTTACGTAGATCCCGCTTATCGCGGCAAGGGATACGGCTTAGCTTTCCTGAAAGAACTCGGAAAGATTTGCGTTGAGCGCGATTACGAAAGATTGCAGTGGTGGGTTCTCGATTGGAACCAGCCAAGCATCGACTTCTACAAATCCTTAGGCGCAGTGCCCATGGATGAGTGGACTGTGTATCGCGTTAGCGGAGACGCACTAAAGAAATTGGGTTCTTAAGCTTTCTCAACCTTTACGACGTCTCCAGATTCACCATCTTCTAGGACGGAGATTCTGTATCCCAGAACGTTGAGTGATTCACCCTTCTTAAGGGTTGCATCACCTAGTAAAACGCCTTTCAAGAAACGATCACCTATTCTGTATGGTGGACGAACTACAGAAATTCCATACTTATTTCGAGTTTCGGTTGTATCAACCGTATAAACAAGTACTCCTTCGGTGTCTAATGGGAATTTGAAATTGTATCCAGTAGACCTTCGTGACTCGACAACAATTGCTTTTGATTGTGAAAGTGGAATAACAACCATTTTTGTGAAATTACCTCTTGAGGATGAAGGTCTAAGCCAGTGCGTGGTTGCTTGTGCTCCATTAACGCAATCAACCTGAGTGTCATAAATGAGTCCAGCAGTCCATTTATCCCAAGTAATCAATTCACCTTGAAGACCAGACATATTTCCCCAACTTCCAGTGCCCAGAAGTGACATATCGGAAGGATCCGGAACATGCGGGTCGCGATATTTTTCATCTCCCACGTGATCGTCGAGGCCCAGCATGTGATAAATACCTTCGTGAATCATCGTTGCTTGCATAAAACCTAGATAATACGCATTTACATTGTTTGAGTATTGCGCATTTCTGTTTGTGCCTTCTTCAAGAAGAAAGGGTCCCTCAACCATGACTGCTGTGATTGTTTTTTCAGCAGTGCGAAATGGATTGAAATTGATTGCTCTATTGAATTCTTCAATGGAGACAGTCTTAGGAATGAGAATTAAGACGTAATCAACATTAGTAAAGTTGATTTCTGGATCCCAAGCTTTAATTACATCTTGAGCATATAGATCAGTATTACCCAGATGTTCATACATCTTGTATTCCTCAACTTCGCGAGGAAGTTGAATATATTTCGTTACAGGAAAAACAACAGGATTAATTGGAATGTCAGAAATATTATTTAGCGTGCTAACAAATAGATCGATCATTCTTTTGTGATCTTCCATTGGATTACTTGTTGCAGTGTGATTCTTGAAAGAGGTTGCAAGGATTTGAATATTCATACGCTTTGTAGGCTGATACTTAGGGCTTAAGGGAAATCCGCGAAGAGGCCATTGAATTGGTGGATTCTTCAACTTGCATGAATCGACCGGTAGAAATTTTGAGTTTTCGCTTAGATCTACTGCAGGTTTAACTAGAACACTTGGTCCTGGGACATATCTCAACTCTGGCGTGCATGAATAATATTTGACACCCCAAGCCTGCACATCTGCCCACTCAAGGGGAACTAATGGATCTGGATCGCAGAGATTCTGAAATCCTTTTGCCACTGGTGTTTGTGTTGGAGTTGGCGTTGGAGTTGGCGTTGGAGTTGGCGTTGGCGCTGGCGCTGGTGATGGAGTTGCTGAAGGTGAAGGCGTAGGAGTAGTCACTGGCGCTGGTTTTGCGACAGCGACACCTTTGTTCCACACCAACTTCTTTCCGCTTTTCACACACGTGTACTTCTTACCGTTGAAAGTTGAAGTTGCTCCAGCTTTGGAACACTTTGTTCCTGGAGTCACTGCCGCCTCTGAAAGTTGAGCTGTAATAAGAGAAAGAGAGAGAATCGCAACGAGGCCTGCAAGTAATCTGCGCATTTCGAAAAGATAAAGCAAAAACCCCGCTTAGTGAATAACTAAACGGGGCTTTAGCGGTCAAACTTTATGCGGTTGGTGCCTCTGCAAGATCTTCAGGAGAATCTGGCAGTGATGCCTTTGCAGCTCCCTTGAACGTAAAGACAGCTTCTGTGCCTTCTCCTTCAACATCTACAACGATGATCTCGCCAGCCTTTAGCTCGCCGAACAAGATGCGCTCTGACAATGCATCCTCGATCTCACGTTGAATAACACGACGCAATGGACGTGCACCAAGCAGTGGATCGTAACCACGCTCTGCAAGTAGATCCTTCGCAGCAGGAGTGAGTTCAATACCCATGTCCTTTGCCTGCAAACGATCATCAAGATTCTTAAGCATTAGATCAACAATCTGAATGATCTGTGGCTTTGTAAGCTGGTGGAACACGATGATGTCATCGATACGGTTGAGGAACTCAGGGCGGAAGTGTGACTTAAGTTCATCACTTACCTTGCCCTTCATGCGCTCGTAATTAGTTAAATCATCATCAGCGTTCGCAAAGCCAAGCCCGAGTGACTTAGAGATGTCACGGGTACCAAGGTTTGTAGTCATGATGATGACGGTGTTCTTGAAATCAACTGTGCGACCTTGTGAATCTGTAAGGCGTCCATCTTCAAGAACCTGTAGAAGTGAGTTGAAGATATCTGGGTGTGCCTTTTCGATTTCATCGAAGAGAACAACTGAGAATGGACGTCGGCGAACCTTTTCAGTGAGCTGTCCACCCTCGTCGTAACCGACATACCCTGGAGGTGCACCGAACAAACGTGATGCGGTGTGACGCTCTGAGTATTCAGACATATCAAGTTGGATCAAAGCATCTTGATCACCAAACAAGAATGATGCAAGTGTGCGAGAAAGTTCTGTCTTACCAACACCAGATGGACCAGCGAAGATAAATGATCCACCAGGACGTCGTGGATCCTTAAGACCAGCACGTGTACGACGAATTGCTTGTGACAACGCCTTGATCGCTTGATCTTGTCCGATAACACGGTTGTGTAGTTCATCTTCCATGCGAAGCAGACGTGCTGTTTCCTCTTCAGTTAACTTGAAGACTGGAATTCCTGTTGATGCAGATAGCACCTGAGCGATGAGTTCTTCATCAACCTCAGTAACCTTATCTAGATCAGTTGCCTTCCAATTCTTTTCAGCTTCCTGCTTTTCAGCGATGAGTGTTTTTTCCTTATCGCGAAGAGTCGCAGCTAATTCAAAATCTTGACCATCGATCGCAGACTCTTTTTCCTTGCGAGCATTTGCGATCTTGTCATCGTATTCACGAAGTTCAGCAGGTGCTGTCATGCGCTTAATGCGAAGACGTGAACCTGCTTCATCGATTAGATCGATCGCCTTGTCTGGCAAGAAACGATCTGAGATGTAGCGATCAGCCATGTTTGCAGCTGCAGATAACGCACCATCTGTAATTGATACGCGGTGGTGAGTTTCGTAGCGATCGCGAAGACCCTTAAGAATCTCAATTGTGTGTGCCACAGAAGGCTCTTTAACCTGAATTGGCTGGAAACGACGCTCAAGTGCTGCATCCTTTTCAACATGCTTGCGGTACTCATCAAGTGTTGTTGCACCAATTGTCTGTAGCTCACCGCGTGCAAGCATTGGCTTCAAGATGCTTGCTGCATCAATTGCACCTTCTGCAGCTCCTGCACCAACAAGTGTGTGAATTTCATCGATGAAAAGAATGATGTCACCACGAGTTTTGATCTCTTTTAGAACCTTCTTCAAGCGCTCTTCGAAATCTCCACGGTAACGAGAACCAGCAACAAGTGCACCCAAATCAAGTGAGTACAGCTGCTTATCCTTCAAAGTTTCTGGAACATCGTTCTTGTAAATCGCTTGTGCAAGACCTTCAACAACAGCGGTCTTACCAACACCTGGTTCACCAATTAGAACTGGGTTGTTCTTTGTGCGACGTGAAAGAACCTGCATCACGCGTTCGATTTCATTTTCGCGACCGATAACTGGATCAAGCTTTCCTTCGCGTGCAGCTTGTGTCAGGTTGCGACCAAATTGATCAAGAACTAATGATGTAGATGGAGTTCCTTCTGCAGGTCCACCAGTTTGTACAGCTTCTTTTCCTTGGTAACCAGATAGAAGTTGAATAACTTGCTGACGAACGCGATTTAGATCCGCACCAAGCTTTACAAGAACTTGTGCAGCAACGCCTTCACCTTCGCGGATTAATCCAAGAAGAATGTGTTCTGTTCCGATGTAGTTGTGACCTAACTGCAACGCTTCGCGAAGTGAAAGTTCTAGAACCTTCTTCGCGCGCGGAGTAAATGGAATGTGACCGCTTGGTGCTTGCTGGCCTTGACCGATGATCTCTTCAACTTGTGCGCGAACGCCTTCAAGTGAGATGCCCAGTGATTCAAGCGCCTTAGCTGCAACGCCTTCACCTTCGTGGATCAGTCCAAGCAGGATGTGCTCGGTGCCGATGTAGTTGTGGTTGAGCATGCGTGCTTCTTCTTGGGCCAGCACGACAACGCGGCGGGCTCGGTCTGTAAAGCGCTCAAACATGGGCGGTGCTCCTTTGGGTCGATCTTTCGTTAAGCCTAATACCTGCGGGGCTACGCTCGCGAGGTGGATTGGTTCTGCCTTCTACAACCCCAAATGTGGCGGGGTTATGCCCGAAATTGGGCTAAATCTGGGGGCAGTTTTTACAGCTTTTTCAGCCATTTCTTGGGCTGCAAATTACTTACAGCTTTTTGAGCATTCGGGTATTGCCAAGGGTATTTGGCTTCACCGATTCAAGATCCAAGAACTCGGCCACACCAGCATCGTATGAACGCAAAAGCTCTGCGTAGATCTCAGGCTCTACCGGAGTTCCTTCAATAACTTCAAAACCATGACGACCAAAAAATTCGGTTTCAAAGGTTAAGCAAAAGATTCGCTTTACACCGATTGTTTTTGCACGATCAACAATTGAGTCAAGAATTTGGTGTCCAACACCTTGTCCGCGAAGTTTTTCTGACACTGCAACTGTACGAACTTCGGCAAGGTCTTCCCACAAAACGTGCAATGCACCACAACCAATGACTTCATCGCCTTCAACAGCAACAGTAAACTCTTGAACGCTTTCATACAAAGTTACAGTTTCTTTAGATAGCAGACGTCCTTGAGGGGCATACGAATCAATTAATTGACGAATGCCTTTAATGTCACTGGTACGAGCTGGACGAATCTGCATCGATTATTCAACTTCAGGCTTAACAAGTGGGAACAAAATAGTTTCGCGAATTCCAAGACCTGTTAGCGCCATGAGCAAGCGATCTACGCCCATTCCCATTCCGCCAGTTGGTGGCATTGCAAACTCCATTGCACGCAAGAAGTCTTCATCAACCTGCATCGCTTCGAGATCGCCCTTAGCACCAAGTGTTGCTTGTTCAACCAAACGATCTCGTTGAACTACAGGGTCAATGAGCTCTGAGTAACCAGTTGCTAATTCGAAACCATCAACATACAGATCCCACTTTTCTACAACGCCTGGAAGATCGCGGTGTGCGCGAACAAGTGGTGATGTATCAACAGGGAATCCCATAACAAATGTTGGTTCAACTAATTCATGACGTGCAACATGTTCGAAGATCTCTTCAGCAAGCTTTCCAGTAATCCACTTGGGATCAATCTTCATGCCAAGCTTGTCAGCGATCTTCTTCAAATCTGCGTATGGAGTAAGCGCGGTAACCGTCTCACCAACGCCGTTAGAAATAGCGTCATATAAGGAGATTTGCTTCCACTGGCCACCAAGGTCTGCTTGGCGTCCATCATGGTGGGTAACAACATGTGAACCAGCAACCGCCATCGCAGCGTTCTGAACAAGGGTGCGCGTTAAATCTGCGATCGACATCCAGTCGCCGTAGGCCATATAGCTTTCGATCATCGCGAACTCTGGTGAGTGAGATGAGTCAGCGCCTTCATTTCGGAAGTTACGGTTGATCTCAAATACGCGCTCGATACCGCCGACAACGCAACGCTTCAAGAATAGTTCAGGAGCGATACGTAGGAATAGATCCATGTCGTAAGCGTTTGAGAAAGATTTAAATGGACGTGCAGCTGCACCACCATGCATAACCTGCAACATTGGTGTTTCAACTTCAACAAAGTTTGCCTTATCAAATGTGTCGCGCAAAGACTTCATAACTGCAGGACGCATTCGTGCATTGCTGCGAGCTTCTGGGCGAACAATTAAATCTACATAACGCATGCGAACACGAGTCTCTTCAGACATCGGTTTGTGATCATTTGGCAATGGACGCAATGACTTAGATGCCAATGTCCAAGAGTTAGCCAAGATTGAAAGTTCACCGCGCTTTGATGTGATGATTTCACCAGTAACAGAAACAATGTCACCCAGATCGATGTCAGCTTTCCAAGAATCAAGTGCTTCTTGTCCAACCTTGTCCAGTGACAACATCGCCTGAAGTTCAGTTCCGTCGCCTTCACGCAACGTTGCAAAGCAAAGCTTTCCGGTATCGCGCTTGAAAATAATGCGACCTGTTAGAGATTCAATATCACCTGTAGCAACATCGATTTCTAGACCAACATACTTTTCGCGGACTTCAGCTAAAGATTTTGTGCGAGGCACAGAAACTGGATAGGGCTCAACGTTGCGCTCTAGTAAAGAGGCGCGCTTTTCACGTCGAATACGGAGCTGCTCAGGCAGATCCTCTTCAATAGGCTGGTTGTCTGTGCTCATAGGTCGCGAAGTCTACCGACTCATGCATTTCGTTCGTGAATCAGGCGGAGGCCGATAAGCGTTAAATCAGGCTCGTGATGGTCGATAGTTTCTGAAACTCCGATAATCAACGGCGCTAATCCACCCGTTGCAATGACAGTTGGCTTCTCTGAATACGATTCCAAAAGCTCAGCGGTAATTCGATCAACCAATCCATCAACCTGGCCCGCAAATCCGTAAATAGTTCCTGATTGCAGCGCCTCAACAGTGTTCTTTCCAATGACATTCTTTGGCTTAATCAATTCAACCTTACGAAGCTGAGCTGCACGTGAAGCAAGCGCATCAACAGAGATCTCAATTCCCGGAGCAAGTGCACCACCAAGGAATTCACCCTTCGGCGAAACCACATCAAGATTTGTAGAAGTTCCAAAATCAACAACGATTGCTGGGCCGCCAAACAATGTGTGCGCAGCCAAAGTGTTAACGATTCGATCTGCGCCAATTTCCTTTGGATTATCAACCAATAGTGGAACACCAGTTTTGATTCCTGGTTCAACAATCGTTACTCGTACATCTGCAAAGTAATCAGCGATCATGCTGCGAAGTTCGCGCAGGGTTGCTGGAACCGTCGAGCACACTGAAAGGCCCGTCAGGTTGTAATCCTCAACCAATGCGCGGTACTGCAACCACAACTCATCAGCGGTGCTGCGTGGATCAGTCTTTACACGCCATGATCTGATCATTTCCTTGTCTTCAAAGATTCCAAGTACTGTGTTTGTGTTTCCGACGTCAACTGTTAATAACATCGTTATCTCCCAACCATTGGCATGTTATCTATTAAGCGAACACCTTCTACCCAGCCAGCGATTATGGCTCTGCGGTTTTCAGTCGCATCACTTGCTGCCGAGAAATCTTTTTCATTGATAATCGTTGCGTAATCCAGATCAAAGCCTGGTTCAGTTGCCAACGTTGAGTTCAAGATCTCCTGGGCAATTTCTACTGATGGAGCAAGCTTTGCCGCAGCTAATGCGCGATGTACAACAAGCGCAGTATTTCGACCAGACTCACTTAAGCGAACATTGCGAGAAGACATTGCTAGACCATCAAACTCGCGCACCGTAGGAACAGAAACAATTTCTACTTTGCTCTTCATGGCCTTAATAATTGTTAACTGCTGAAAATCCTTTTCGCCAAATACCGCTTTGTCCGGCTTTGCAATTGCAAATAAGCGATCCACGACAGTTACAACACCATCGAAGTGACCTGGGCGTGAGGCACCTTCAAACTTATTTCCCAAAGCACCGGCGCTAAGTGTTTTAAAGCCTTCAGGGTATAAATCTTCGTACTCGGGAAACCAAACCTCATTTGCGCCAGCAATAGTTGCAATTTCAATATCGCGCTGTGGCGTGCGCGGATACTTTTCTAAATCCTCTTTGTTCTCAAACTGCAATGGGTTTACAAAGATGCTGACAATTACATCTTTATCCAATACGCGAGCACGCTTGATCAACGCTTGGTGGCCTTTATGCAAGGCGCCCATAGTTGGCACTAATACAGTCATTTCGGTGGCTCCAGTCCTTTCGGGGTACCGGGCAAGATGTTCAAAGTTTACCTCTATGCAGGCAATTGCTCCAAAAGTTCTTTTACTGGTCCATGTGTAAGCAGGATTGCATCAGGCTCAATTTCAAACCATGGTTCAAGAACAAAGCGACGTTCATGTGCACGTGGATGCGGAAGTTGTAATTCATCGGCTTTACTCAGTAAACCACCGTATTGAATGAGATCTAAATCGATTGTGCGCGGACCCCAATGTTCAATTCGTTCGCGACCTAAGCTCTTTTCAATACCGTGCAACAAAGACAGTAAATCCATTGCAGGTAAATCACTTTCAATAATGCACACAGCGTTTAAATAATCAGGTTGTTCAGGGCCACCGACTGGGGCGGTTGTGTAATAACTAGAAAGTGCTGTCATTTCAGTTGCTTCACGTAACAGAGCAACCGCTAAATCTAAATTCTCTTTTGGATTACCAATATTGGCGCCGAGTGCAACAACCGCCTTCATCGTGATCGAGTTACTACAACAGCGATATCTTTTAATTGAGCCGCTACGGGTGCTTGTGGTTTATGTACCGTCACTGTTGCTGATTGAACCTTTTGGTGCTGATTTAAAACTCGTTCTGCAATTCGAGCAGCTAACTTCTCAATCAAATTAACAGGATTGCTGGTAATTTCTTCAACTACTAAATCTGTGATCTCTGCATAGTTGACCGTATCTTCAATCGCATCAGATTGTGATGCAGCAGTTAGATCCACTGAAAGAGTAAGGTCAACGAAAAAGTCCTGACCATCTTTACGCTCATGTTCAAATAATCCGTGATACCCGAAACCATGAATCCCGGTAAGAACTATCTGATCGCTCATATTGATAGCACCTCCTTATGTGGCTTCACGCTATGAACTCTAACCGCCCACACGCCTGTGCCGCCAAGTCGCTTTGTTAAATCAATGGTTGCCTGCTCACGTTCATCTGGAGTTTCTCCGCCTAAGAATCTCTTTCGTGACGCTCCAACTAATACTGGATAATCCATGGCTACAAATTGATCGATCGCATCGATTATCGCCCAGTTGTGATCAGCATCTTTAGCAAAGCCCAAGCCTGGATCAATAATTAAATTGTCTGATGAAATGCCTGCATCCAATGCCGCATCGATACGCTCTTGAAGCTCAGAAATCACATCTTTTACAACATCGCCGTAAATAGCCTTTGAATTCATATCTTTTGACTGTCCACGCCAGTGCATCGCAATGTACGGAACCTTTAATTCTGCAGCGGTTTGCAGCATTGATGCATCAGCTAATCCCCCACTGACATCATTAATTATTGATGCACCTGCATTAATTGCAGCTCTGGCTGTACTGGCTCGCATCGTATCGATGCTTATCTTTACACCATGCTTTGCTAACTCTTTAATAACTGGAATTGTCCGTGCAATCTCTTCTTCTTCAGAAACACGGTCTGCGCCAGGTCTAGTCGATTCTCCGCCGATATCAATGATGTCGACGCCTTCTGAAATCATTTCTAAACCACGAGCAACCGCTGACTCATAATCATTGTGCTTTCCACCATCGGCAAATGAATCTGGTGTCACATTCAAAATGCCCATCACCAACATGTGATTAGCCCTTAGTGATTAATGAAATTGCTTCTGCGCGAGTTGCAGGGTTTGTTAGAGCTCCGCGAACAGCAGATGTTGTTGTGCGTGCATGAGACTTCTTAACTCCACGCATTGACATGCAAAGATGTTTGCAATCAATAATTACAATTACACCTAGCGGATCCAAAATCTCAACCATTGCATCTGCGATCTGCGTCGTTAAACGTTCTTGAACCTGTGGACGCTTTGAATACATATCCACTAAACGAGCAAGCTTCGAAAGCCCCGTGATCTTTCCGCGCGGGATGTAGCCAATATGAGCAACTCCGTGGAACGGAGTTAAATGGTGTTCGCAATGTGAAAATACTTCGATGTCGCGAACAATGACTAACTCTTCATGGCCGATATCAAATGTCGTTGTTAAAACATCTTCTGGTGATTGCCACAATCCTTCAAAGTTTTCCTTCATCGCACGAGCTACACGTGCAGGAGTCTCTTTAAGTCCTTCGCGATCAGGATCCTCGCCAAGGGCTAAAAGCAGCTCGCGGACAGCTTTTTCCGCACGTTCCTGGTCATAAGGACCAGAAGCGCGACCATCGGAAACGGTGACCTTATTTACCGTCACTAGCTTTTCTTTCACTGGCAGCCTTCTTGCGACGAGTTGGTTTCTTTGGTTCAGCTGGCGCTTCAACAACTGCACGCTCTGGAACATCCACTGGTGGTTGTTCTGATGGAACACGTGTTGCAGAACCTGTCCATGCTGGACGCTTTGTAACCATCTTTACCTTCTTGAAGATTTCAGCGATCTCCTCTTTATTGAGAGTTTCCTTTTCAAGAAGTTGGATCACCATTTCATCAAGGATCTTGCGGTTAGCAACCAAAATATCAAATGCTTCTTGATGAGCATTTTCAATAAGTGTGCGAACTTCACGATCAACGATTGCTGCAATGCTCTCGCTGTAATCGCGTTGATGTCCGTAATCGCGACCCATAAATGGTTCAGAACTTCCGCCACCAAGTTTGATTGCACCAATAGCTTCAGTCATTCCGTATTGAGTAACCATTGCCTTTGCTAGTGCAGTTGCTTTCTCAATGTCATTTGATGCACCAGTTGATGGATCGTGGAAGATTAACTCTTCAGCAGCACGACCACCTAATGAGTACGCCAACTGATCAAGTAATTGATTACGAGTCGTTGAATACTTATCTTCATCAGGTAAAACCATTGTGTAACCAAGTGCGCGACCTCTAGGCATGATCGTTACCTTGTGTACTGGATCTGTGTGTGGAAGTGCATGCGCAACAAGTGCGTGACCTGCTTCGTGATACGCAGTGACTCGACGTTCATCATCATTCATCAAACGAGATTTACGTTGCGGTCCTGCCATTACGCGATCAATTGCTTCATCAAGTTCAGGGTTTCCGATAACTGCTTTATTTTCACGAGCAGATAGAAGTGCTGCTTCGTTAAGAACATTTGCAAGATCGGCACCGGTGAAACCAGGCGTACGGCGTGCGTAATCAACTAGTTTTACCTCATCGCTAAGAGGCTTGCCCTTTGCATGTACCTGCAGAATCGCTTCGCGACCCTTGAGATCTGGACGATCAACTGCGATCTGACGATCAAAACGACCTGGACGCAATAGCGCTGGATCCAAAACATCTGGACGGTTTGTTGCAGCGATCAAAATAACCTTTGAGTTTTCTTCAAAGCCATCCATTTCAACTAGCAACTGGTTAAGTGTTTGCTCACGTTCGTCGTGACCTCCACCCATACCTGCACCACGCTGACGACCCACTGCATCAATTTCATCGATGAAAACAATCGCTGGTGCATTTGCCTTAGCTTGGTTGAACAAATCGCGGACACGCGCTGCACCAACACCAACAAACATTTCAACAAAGTCAGAGCCAGAAATTGAATAGAAAGGAACTCCTGCTTCGCCAGCTACTGCGCGAGCTAAAAGAGTCTTACCTGTTCCCGGAGGGCCAAACAACAAAACGCCCTTAGGAATCTTCGCACCAAGCGGAGCGTATTTTTCAGGCTTAGCAAGGAAATCTTTGATCTCATCAAGTTCGGCTAACGCTTCATCTGCACCGGCAACATCCTTAAAGGTTGTCTTCGGCACATCATTGTCTTGAAGTTTCGCACGTGACTTTCCAAATTGGAATACCTTGTTTCCGCCCTGAGCTTGTCCCATCATCCAGAAGAATAAGAAACCAATAAGCAAGAATGGCAAGATTGAAAATAGGAATGAAACCAAAAGTGATTGCGAAGGTACCTTTACATTCCAACCCTTTGAAGGTGGATTAGCGGTTAAAGCATCGACAAGTGTTGGTTCCTGACGTGCAACATAGAAAGATTCAACCTTGGTTGCACCCTTAATTGTGTTGCCAGAGGTGAGTATTAAGCGGATCTTCTGCTCTTTATCAACAAGCTCTGCTGATAGAACCTGGGACTTTGTAATCGCATCAATTGCCTGAGATGTTTCGATCTGTGTGTATCGATTTCCTGCAGCTGAGATCTGTCCGAAAACTGTTACAGCAAAGATTGCAGCAACGATCCAGAACAGTGGTCCACGGAAAATCTTGCCACTCTTGGTGACAGGCTTCTTTGGCGAACCCTTGCTAGAGAAACTCTTCTTTACCGGCTTCTTTGGCTTTTGTACTTGCGACATATGTGGGGATGCGTCTCTCTATTAATTATTCGTACATGTGCTTAGCAAGCACACCGATAAATGGAAGGTTGCGATACTTTTCATCAAAATCAAGGCCGTATCCAATTACGAAATCCTTTGGAATATCGAAACCGACATACTTAACATCTACTTCTACCTTTGCTGCCTCTGGCTTACGCAAAATTGAAAGAATCTCAACTGAACCAACTCCGCGTGATTCAAGATTTGCACGTAACCATGACAGCGTTAAACCTGAGTCAACGATGTCTTCAACGATCAATACATTGCGTCCCGTGATGTCACGATCTAAATCTTTAAGAATGCGAACAACTCCGCTGGACTTTGTTCCTGAACCGTATGATGAAACCGCCATCCAATCCATATCAATGTGGCGCTGAAGTGCACGTGAAAGATCTGCGACAGCCATAACTGCGCCCTTCAAGACTCCAACAAGCAGGAGATCTTTACCTTCGTAATCCTTATCAACCTGTGCTGCTAGCTCTTTGATACGTGCTTGCAACTGCTCTTCGGTCACGATTACGCGTTCGATATCGCCCTTGACTGCTTCTAAATCCACGGTTCTCCCTATGGTCGGTGCGGTGAGAGCGAAAGTCTGCCCGAAAATCGCTCAACCTTCACACCGCCCGGAAGATTGAGCGCACCTTGGCCATTCCACGCGGAAATTAGCGCCTCAACAGCGCTCACATGCTCGGCTGAGACCGATCCTGAAGGGGCACCTGCCGCATAGATTGCTGAACGAAGGATTCGGGTGCGAATAGCCCTTGGAAGTGTCGCAAGGTGGGTGCAATCCAGATCTGTGAGGTCTAGGTGAATCGCCTCTCGCTTTGCCCAATGATCAAGTGCATCTGCGTCATCGCGAAGCAAGTGTGCACTTCGTGCAAGTGCATCTGAAATTCCAGGACCAATTGTTTTTTCTAAGGTTGGAAGTGCTTCAGTGCGAACACGAACACGCGCAAATTGAGAATCCTGATTATGCGGATCTGACCAAAATTTTAATCCAACTTCATTACAAAACTCTTCACTTTGAATTCGAGTGATTTCAAGAAGTGGTCGAATATAAATTCCGTTGTGAGGTGACATTCCAGAAAGTGATCGTGTTCCTGATCCTCGAGCAAGTCCTAGCAATACAGTTTCAGCTTGATCATCTTTTGTGTGTCCTAAAAATACTGCGACAACATTCAGATCTTTAGCGGCCTCTTCAATCGCTTGGTAACGAGCTTTGCGAGCGGATGCTTCGAGACCTTCTTTAATATCTACCGTGACTTTCTTAATAACACATTTAACTTCAAACTCATTTAGTTGATTAACAACTTTTTCTGCTTGAACAGATGATTCACTTTGTAACTGATGATCAACTGTTACACCAATAACTGTGATCGCCAATTTTTTTGCTTCAACCGCTACTGCATATGCAAGCGCTAAAGAATCTGCACCGCCTGACACGGCGACAAGAACTGTGTCGCCTGCTTCATATTTTTCCAGCCAATGACGAACCGCACTACGAACTGCAGGAACCGCTGTTGTCATAGGACAAGAGTAGTGCGAATTTAGACGCGGCCACCAAAGGGCATTAAGCCCTTAATGCTGTAGATATTTGAGTACAGCAAGCCGCGACCCTTTGAGTTTGCTTCCCACATCATGCCGTTTCCAGCATAGATAGTGATGTGGTGAATCGTTGAAATTGTTCCCTTGTATGAATAGAACAACAAGTCTCCAGGCACCAAATTATTAAGACTTACGTGCATTGTGTAACTTGAATACAGGGCTGAGTTCAAGCGATCCCAGTTCGGCCAACCAAGCCCAGCAGCCTTATAAGAGGCGTAAACAAGTCCTGAACAATCGAACGAGCTAGGACCTTGTGTTCCCCAGATGTAAGGCTTGCGTGCAAGTACTTGCGTCTTTGCGAATGCAACAGCCTTGTCACGCTGAGCTTGAGTAGTTCTAATTGTTGATCGACCCTTGAATCCAATATCTGGCCAAACATTTTTCTGTCCACCAGTTTGTGCAGCGGTATTTGCTTGGCTTTCTTCAAGCAATGCCAGCTGACGTTGTTGTTCAAGTGTCGTGCGAACCTTGCGCGCACTTAACAAATCCTTCATCAACTTATCCTGTACCGCTTGAAGCTTTGCAACCTCTTTAGCTTGCGCAGCCTTTGCATCATCTGCAATCTTTTTTGCCGCTGCAACCTTGTCGGTTGCTACTTGTTGAACAGCCTTTGCAGCATCGGCCGCAGCTTTAGCTTTTCTTGCAGCAGCTTCTGCTTCTTTGAATCGCGCCAGTGCAACTGAGTTCTGCGCACCTAAAGTACTTAATGTTGAAAGTTGATCAATTAAATCTTGTGGCCCATCAGCACTAAGCAATGGCTGAATATCGCTCATGCTTCCGCCCATGATGTAAGCGTTTGCTGCTAGACGGCCAATTGTTTTATGGGCTTCTGCAACTGCAGCTGCAGTTTCAGCTGCGTGCTTTGCGGCAGCATTTGCAAGTGCGGTAGCGACGGCTAACTCTGATTGCGCCTTTCTGTACAGCGCAGTTGCAGCGTTTGCCTTTGCAGTGAGTGCTCGAAGACTTTGATTTGCTGCTGCTAACTTTGCCGCTTGGGCATCTGCTGCTTTTTTCTTCGCTGCTTCAACTTTCTTTGCAGCTTCAATCTCCGCCAAGGTTGGTTTAGGGACTGCAACAGCAGGAACTGACGAAATCGACAGCCCCAGAATTACAGCAAGCGAGATCGCCCTAAACTTTTTCACACAAAACCTTTCGGAGGAAGGCCTAAAGAATAAATGCCCAACCTTGGAAATTCTTGTTTTTAGGTGTGAGTGTCCTTAATTAGCTACATCACGGCGAACAAATAGCACTGATGCGATAGCCGCACCGACCGCTACATAAATTCCACCAACTGCCAATGCATGCTTGTAGGTCAAATCAACTAATCCGCCAGAAGCAATCGCATTTAACTGTGCTCCCGGAAGCCAGCTTTGCCAAGAATTCTTCACAGCAATTAATAAGTTCTCAACGATTAGTAGCCACAAAACACCGAATGAGATGGCGCTGATTGGAGATCGTAGAAGAAGTCCAAGAACCATTCCAATGATTCCAAATGCGACAACTGAGATCGTTACGTTAATAAAGGTAGTAAAAATTGCATGGAAGCCATCTGAGGTGAACCACAAATCTGTATTTACCTTGGCCCCTGGTGCCAAAATGTATGAGATTGCGATGCTGACAACCGCTGAAATTGTGATCATTACCAAGGCAAACAACTTCATTGAAATCAATTTGCCGATAAGAATCTTCATGCGGCCAGGTTGGCGCACTAATAAATTGCGCAAAGTTCCATATGTATATTCCTGAGCTGTTTGGGCAGCAAATACACACAAAGCAATAATTCCTAGGAAGCCGCCAACAGATGAAAATCCATTTACGGAACCACTTGCAAGACCAAGTACTTCGCGGCCAATTGATCGTCCGCGATCTCCGTTGCCCTGCGGTGAATCAATCATCAGGTAAATAAATGAAGTAATCAGCCCGGTAAAGAACAATGCAGAACCAATTGTTCCGAAAAATAAAGTTGGGCGACGTAATTTCCGAAGCTCTGCCTTAACAACATTAAACATTACTTATCCCCCGTCATTTCAAAGAAGGTTTCTTCAAGATTTGGTAATTGAGGTGCAAGTTGAGCCAATGTAATTCCTGCATCGAAGGCAGCCTTGTTAAGTACTGGCGCCCAATCCATTTCAGCCAAGATGTGCACTGAATCATTTCTGATCACAGCGTGATGACCTGCTTTTTCAGAGATCTCCACTATTCGAGCTAAATCAGAATGGTTCAGAGATTTAGCAATAATTGTTGGCTGCTGCTGTGCCATTAATTCGCCTATTGGTCCAGCAAAAACAATTTCACCCTTACGCAACATCACTATGTAATCACTAATAATTTCTAGCTCTGACAACAAGTGCGATGAAACGAAAACTGTAGTTCCATCATTTGCTAAATCGCGCAGAAGTGCACGTACTTCTTGAATACCTTCGGGGTCTAACCCATTTGTTGGTTCATCAAGCATCAATAGTTTTGGATTAGGCAGTAGCGCTGCTGCAATGCCTAGACGTTGCTTCATTCCTAATGAATAAGTTTTGAACTTTGATTTTCCGCGATCGCCCAATCCAACTTTATTCAGTAGCTCTTGCACTCGTTCAATTGGAAAGCCGCCAAGTTTTGCCAACACCATCAGATTTTCATATCCAGAAAGCGCTGGGTAGAACGCTGGTCCTTCAATCATTGCGCCTACGCGACTTAAGTATTTTTCCGGGTGCTCAATTGGCTCTCCCAAGATGTGACCTTGACCCGTAGTTGGAGTGATCAATCCAAGCAACATTCTCATTGTTGTTGTCTTGCCCGAGCCGTTAGGTCCGACAAAGCCGCACACGATGCCCTGAGGCACTTCGAAGTTGATATGCGAGACCGCTAGACGATCATCGTATTTTTTGGATAGATCCGTGACTGAAATTGCAGTGTTTTGCATAGCCCTTACTCTGCCACAATTACCCTATGAGCAAACGACCTTGGGGCTATCAACCTCGTAAGGATTCACTGGGACCTGACTGGGAATTACATCCACAGACTCATTCGGTGCGCACAGGTCTTGCTCGATCTGGATTTGGTGAAACATCAGAAGCTTTGTATCTCAATAGTGGTTTTACATATACATCTGCAGAAGAAGCTTTTGATTCATTTGCAGAAGAAACAGATCACTTTTTATATAGCCGTTTTCACAACCCAACGATTGCAATGTTTGAAAAGCGCCTTGCTGCAATTGAGGGCGCTGAAATGTGCGTCGCTACCGGTTCTGGAATGTCTGCAATGTTTGCATCCCTTGCATGCTTAGTTGAACAAGGTGACCACGTTGTCGCATCAGCTGCGATGTTTTCTTCCTGCCATGTTGTCATTACAGAATTTCTGCCAAAGTGGGGCGTCACCTTTGAATTAGTTAAAGGTAATGATCCAGCTGCTTGGGCTAAAGCTCTTAGCAAGCCAACTAAAGCTGTCTTTATCGAAACACCAAGTAATCCTTTAATGGAGATTGTTGATATCAAGATGGTTAGCGACCTTGCACACAAGGTTGGGGCAACCGTAATTGTTGACAACGTTATGGCTTCACCCGTTTTGCAGAAGCCGCTACAGCTTGGTGCAGATGTTGTTATGTACTCAGCGACAAAGCACATCGACGGTCAAGGTCGCGTTCTTGCAGGTGCGATCCTTGGATCGGCAGATTACATAGTTGAAAAACTTCTTCCATTTGTTCGTCACACTGGTCCCGCACTTAGTCCATTCAATGCCTGGGTACTTGTTAAGTCACTAGAAACAATGCACATGCGCGTTGAAGCAATGGTTGCAAATGCGCAAGCGGTTGCAGAGTTTTTAGAAAAACAACCCACTGTTAAATCTGTTCGTTACCCAGGATTGAAATCTCATCCAGGTCATGAACTTGCAATGAAACAGATGAGCAATGGCGGCGGCACAACCATAGGTATCGAATTTAAAGGTTCTCAGGAAGATGTCTTTGCCTTCATGAATAAGCTCCGCGTAATCGATATTTCAAATAACTTAGGTGACAGCAAGTCACTTATTACCCATCCTGCATCAACAACTCACCGTCGTTTGGCGACTGAAGTTCAGGCAGAAATGGGGATCACGCCATCAGTTCTGAGATTGTCTGTTGGCCTGGAACACTCAAGCGACTTGATTAAAGATATTGAGCAAGCTTTAGCTAAGTAGTTGTGCAACAACCAAAACTACAGACAGCAAACTTAAGTAAGTGATTGACCACTGAAAAATCTTTCCAGCGACCTTTCCATAGTCTGGTGAACCTTCTTTAAGGGCAATTAACTGTCGAGCAAATACAAGGCCCAACGCGATTGTTATAGCCATGGACCAAATAGGAAGTTCCGCTGATTGAATCAACCAAATTGAGGAAAGAATCATCAAGATTGTGTGGAACCACATTTCGCCAAGTACACGATTCTTAGTGGCTACAACCGGAAGCATCGGGGTTCCTGCTGCTGCGTAATCATCTTTGTACTTAATTGCTAACGCCCAAAAATGTGGTGGTGTCCAGAAAAAGATTACAAAGAAAAATGCCCACGCTGTCATGGATAGTGAATTGGTTACCGCAGCCCATCCAATAAGCACGGGCATACAACCTGCTGCTCCACCCCACACAATGTTTTGTGAGGTGCGTTGCTTAAGTGCCATTGTGTAAACAACAACATAAAAAACAATTGCAATTAATGCCAGATAAGTTGCAAGCGGTGTTGTGAAAACCCAAAATAGAAGTAGCGAAATAAATCCAATTAATGTTGCAAAGATTGTTGCATTTCTTTTAGAAATAACCCCAGTAACAATTGGCCGCTTCGCTGTTCGCGCCATTAATTTATCTAGATCGCTTTCAATAACCATATTGAAGGCGTTTGCACTACCGGCAGCTAAAGTTCCAGCGACAATTGTCATTGCGGTCAATCCAAATTGCGGAAGACCTTTCGCGGCCAAAACCATCGCGGGTAAAGTGGAAACGAGAAGTAACTCAACGACCCTTAGCTTCATTAGGTCTAGGTATCCACGCATTGCACCGCTCACCCGCCAAGATTACTCAGCCTTTTGAAGCGTGCATCTCAGTTCTCTCTCAGAGATAATAGTTACCTTGCTCTCAACGAGAGGATCTCCTATGAATGAGAACAACAAGCCTGAATGGTTTGAGATCGCTGAAAGTGATGGCCCCACCAAGCCAGCAAAGGTGCGCCGAACTTTGCCAGTTGCTGCAGTTCTGGCAGCCTCTTTAATAATTGGTGTTGGTGCGGTTCTCGCTCAAACTCAGGAGGAACCTCCTGCAAATGCAACTGAAACAACTTCAGTCTCCAATAATCAGGTTTCAGCAACAACGACAGCTGTAGCTACTTCTGCTCCAACAACTGCAGCACCAAAAAGCGCAGTCACTCCAACTCAGAGTGCAATGGCTAATCCAAATATCGCAAAGCTTCCAACAGGTGGAGAGCGAGACGAGGATGAAGGCGAAGACGAAGGCCGCGAGCACCATGGCAATCGAGATCATCATGCTGAAGGTGACAACGACTAAGCAGTAGAGTTAAGGAATGCGCACTCGCCTCCTTACATTCTTTTTAATAACTTCGCTCTGTGCCTTTGCAACACCGGCGCAGGGCGATCTTGTTTCAAGCAAGATGGTCCTGATTAAAACTATTAACGGATCCATATCTCCTAAATCGGTTCGATCATCGGGAGACGGCGTAGTAAGTGCACACAACATGATGTACCGCCACAGCGTCACCGTTTATGACTCAAAGAGTTTTGAACTAATTAAGACGGTTTCTGATTCTGTTTCATTAAAGAGCTTTGGTTTCTCAAAGTCATCATCTCTCTTTAAAGGTGCGCCGGTTGAAGGTTCTTACTCACCTGACGGCAAGTACTTGTACGTTACAAATTATGCGATGTACGGTCCAGGCTTCAATAAAGAAGGGCATGACACTTGTTCTCCTGCTTCAGGATATGACAAGAGTTTTGTGTACCGAATTAATCGAAGTAATTACGAAGTTGATGCTGTTTACCCAGTTGGTTCCGTACCTAAGGTAGTAGAAGTAACTCCAGATAATAAGTATGTTCTAGTTACAAACTGGTGTTCCTATACGCTCACTGTCATCTCAATTGAAAGCCAAAAGGTAGTTAAAACCATCAAAATTGGCCGTTATCCCCGGGGTATCGCCGTTTCAAAGGATTCCAAGAAAGCTTATGTTGCCGAAATGGGTGGTAACCGCATCCATGTAATCAATTTGGATGACTTCTCTGTTTCCTACATTCCTATCGGAAGTAATCCGCGCGCAATTGTTTTATCTCCAGATAATTCAATGCTGTACGTAACGATGAATCTTTCTGGTCGGGTTGCATCATGGGATTTAATTGCGAATAAGGCAGGTAAGACGGTTAAGACAGGCAATGCTGCTCGAAGTCTTGCGATTTCATCTGACGGTTCATCACTATTTGTTGTTAACTTTAATAGTGACACTGTCTCAAAGGTTCGTACTAGCGATATGAAGGTTTTACAAACGATCAGCGCATGTAATGAACCAATTGGAATTACTTACGATGCTCCAACTAACAACACGTGGGTAGCTTGTTACAAGGGACAGATAAAGATTTACTCCAACAATTAAGGTGCTGGAATAATCTCAGTAGGAATATTTGGTGCGGCAATTCGCCCAAGAACGCGGTCAATAGCGGCGCGAGCTTTATTGAGAGCGCTATTTCCCTTAGCAATTTCATCCGCTAATAAAACGAATACATATTCACGATCTGTAGATTGAACAAACCCCGCCAAAGTTGCTGTTCCATTCAGGGTTCCAGTTTTTGCGCGAATTAGTCCCACTGCAGATGGTGCAGTTTCGATAAAACGATTGCGCAATGTTCCTGAAACGCCACCTACGGGTAAAGAGTTATAAATTGGAGCGAACTTTTCCTCTTTGCGAATCTTGTAAAGGAGTTCAGCCATCATTTGAGCAGTGATTTTGTTTTGTTTTGAAAGACCACTTGCATCTACGACCACTAACTTTGAAGAATCAATTTCAAGGTGACTAAGCAATAGCCTGAAGACTTTATCTACGCCCTTGTCATCCAAGGAATAACCGGCTACCTGCGCTGACAATCGAGCTAACCGTTCAGCAAGTAGGTTATCGCTCCACAAGAGGGTCCAATCAAGGATTTCAGCCACTGTAGGTGAGTTTTCTGATGCAACTAGATCGCCTTGAGCAATGAATGCATCATCATCTTTTACCACCTTCATGACAGGTTTAAATCCCCGCTTTGCCCAAAATGCTTTCAGGTTTGCTACATCTTGGGAATATAGGTTGCTGTAAATGACTTTATAGTTCTTTAGCGATCCACCATTTGCCTCTTTGATCGCACTTAAAGTGCTAAATCCCATATACGGCAAAGATGCTCTATGCATTTTGCGGCCAACGTTGTGATCAAGGCTAATCCAAGGATCTAGTGAACCTCTGACAACAACAAGTTTCTCTGTCGGATTAATAGATACCGTTGTATTGAAGCTGCTTTGTAAATCTAAATACTCGATAGTTACACCAGCCGAAAGAATCTTCATCACTGAAGCTGGTTTACGTTGTGAAAAAGCATTGTGCTGGTAGATAACCGCACCTGTTGATCCATCGATTACGACCATCGCAGGATTTGAAAGAGTTGGATTCTTCAGTAGTTCTTCAAATACAACAGGTATCGATTCAGGTCCGAGTACAGCTTGTGCCGGCGCGATAGAAAGAAATATGGCAAGGCATAGCGAAATTAACCTTGCAGACTTCTTCATCAGTTAACTAACTATTACCAAGCAAGTGCGATAACAAGATTAAAGATTGTTAACCCTGTCATTGCTAGCCAAGCATTCTTAGAAAGCACAGGCTTCTTCACATTCTTATAACCAATAGCCAAGATGATGATGAGTACAAGAAGTTTGATACCAAATTTTGTGTGATTTAGAGGTTCATCAGGTTCAACTGAGTTGTGAACACCCATCATTACCAAACCTGCAAGCAAAGCGGTTAAACCTGCATGTAGGACTCCTGGGTTTAGTTTGCGGGGATTCTTATTCCACTGATGGATTAGCAGGAACAAAATGCCAATTACAGATAGAACGTGGATGATGAGCGCGATTGTGTTGATAGCTGACATGAGTTCAGTTTAGAGTGCCTACATGTCTTCTCCAACTACCCCCGCCAGCATTGGCCCAGGTGAATTTTTTCCTGTTGTTGGGGTTGGCCCACATGAAAAACCTTGGCCTGAAGGGGATCAATACGATCCTGAATTATTACTGAATGGTGATCGACGTAATGTCTTGGATCATTACCGTTATTGGACAGTCGAAGCGATCGTTAAGGATTTAAATACTAAGCGTCATAAATTGCAGATAGCGATTGAAAATTGGCAACATGATTTGAATATTGGCTCGATTGTTCGCACTGCTAATGCTTTTAACGTTTCAGGTGTGCACATTGTTGGAAAGCGCGATTGGAATAAGCGCGGCGCGATGGTCACCGACAGATACTTAACTGTGATGCACCATCCAACAATTCAAGATTTCGCTGCTTACTGTAAAGAACAAAACCTTCCGATAATTGGAATAGATAATGTTCCTGTTTCGAAGCAGTTGGAACCTGCTGTTCTACCTGAAAGCTGCGTTCTGTTGTTTGGACAAGAAGGCGCAGGAATGTCTGATGAAGGAATAGCTGTCTGCGAAGTACTGTATGAGATCAATCAGTATGGTTCCACGCGTTCCATGAATGCATCAGCAGCAGGTGCAATTGCCATGTATCACTGGGCTTTGCAACACCTACCCAAATGAAAAAATGGCTCAGTAGAAACCTAATTCTTTTAACTTTAGTTTCTCTGACACAAGATGCTGCAAGCGAACTTCTTTATCCATTACTTCCAATTCTTTTAACGGGAGTGATCGGGGCAGCACCACTTGCTCTTGGTTTAATTGAAGGCTGTGCCGAAGCGGCGGCAGGTTTTACAAAACTGATCGCCGGTAAATCAAGTGACAAATACGGACGTAAACCATTTGTCATAGCGGGATACTCGCTCGCTGGTGTTGGTAAAGCACTTGTCGTTGTAGCCACAAGCTGGCCATTAGTTCTATTCGGACGAGTAACCGATCGAATTGGAAAAGGAATGCGCGGTGCGCCACGTGATGCGCTAATTCATGACTCTGTTCCAAAAGAACATCTTGGAAAAGCATTTGGTTTCCATCGCACGGGAGACAATATTGGCGCTGTGATTGGGCCCGGTTTAGCTTTAATTGGCCTTGCAATGCTTGATGGCGATGTTCGAGCGGTCGCTAAATGGGCGATCATTCCCGCCATCTTGTCTGGCTTTTTAACCTTGTTAGTTAAGGATAACTTTGTAAAACCAAAGATTGAAGAAAAAATCCAGAAGGTAAAGCTGCCACTTCCTGCTCCATTGAAAAAGGCAATAGCAATATTAGTTCTAATTCAATTAACTAATATTCCAGATGCGCTACTTCTTTTGCGTTTACATGACATTGGATTTTCTACAAACGGGGTTGTGCTCTCATACATGTTATTTAGCGCAGTAACCGTTGTTGCGGCATTTCCTGCCGGTTATGTTGCCGACAAATTATCTCCTCGCATTGTGTATGCGATTGGTCTGTTTGCTTTCGCAGCTGCATATTTAACTTTGGGTCTTACGCAAAACCATACAGTTGCATTAATCGCCCTTGCGATTTACGGATTATTTCCTGCATTGACCGATGGGGTAGGTAAGGCGTGGATTGCTGGATTAAGTGAAGATCATCATCGTGGCAGAGCTCAAGGTGTTTACCAAGCATCAATGAACTTTGCAGTTTTGGGTGCTGGTATTTGGGGCGGTGCTACTTGGAGCAGTGGTTCAACTCAGTGGCCGCTTGTTGTTGCAGCAATCGGTGGAGCTATAGGTTCTTTAACTCTTGCAACAATCCATCTACGGCGCGTTCGACCATAGCCAAAGTTGCTTCATAGGCTTCATCACTTTGGTTGTAAGGATCTGGAACCTCTAACTTAAAGTAATCGGCAGATGCTGGATCAATCCCCTTAAGTACGGGATCAAAGTTACGAAGATAAAAAACCTTACTTCGATGCTCATCTGTCTCTGCCAATGTAACTACGTTGTGATAATTACTAGAATCCATAACAAGAATTAAGTCGTGAATAAAGAAGTCATTGACTGTGAATTGTTTTGCAACATGCTTGTGGTTATATCCAGCTGCTTCCCAAATTTTCTTTGATGATGGATGCGGGCCTTGCCCGATGTGCCACGGACCGGTTCCGGCACTATCTACAGAAATAGTGGGTGATGTGAGCGTAGAACTCTTCCCTACAAGCACGGCAGCAGCCATAGGTGAACGGCAGATATTGCCCAGGCAAACCATGCTGATACTTAACTGATCGCGACCTTTCAGCGAACTAATCAAGTTCTGGCTCATCCTCCAGCGCTTCTTGCACTGACTTTAATCGGCGTTCAATTTCATCAGCTTCGTCACCGCGTCCTTGCATGCGCAAAATAGATGCGATGCGGGTTTCAATATCAACAATGAACTCGAAGTCCTTTGGTTCATCTTCGCTAACAATCGCCAAAACATTTTCTAGCGTCGCTAAACCTTCATCAAACTTTTCTAACAAAATCTGAGCTTTGCCGTATTCGAAGGATGCAAAGGTTTCGCGGCGGTGGTCATGTCCAGTTTCAAAAACATCTACCGCTTTGCGTGCGGTATCTAAAGCCAGTTCACCTTCGCCGATTTCGATAAGACAAGATGCAATTTTTTGATCACAACGTGCGACATGAATTACTTCCTTGCTGCGCTTGAACAAAACACGTGCCTCTTTGAATGCATCAATTGCTTTTTCGTAATTCTTCAACTCGCGCTCTGCGCAACCAATTAAATGCAAATCATTTGCTGCGCCAATTTCATTTCCATCAACTAAGTGCTCTTGTGCGCATTCGTTCATAGTTTCAACAACTTTGTCGTACTTCTTTGATGAGTACCACCATTCACCAAGAGTGCATGCAAGTTCCAATGCAATCGGTGATTTATTTTCGCGCAATAATTCAACGGCTTTACTCATTGCAGTTGCTGCCTCATCCATGCGCTTTAGCTGATTTAAGTTATAACCAATTGCTGAATACGCTTGAGCTAAACCTTCAGAAGGTGCGGAAGCACCGAGTTGAGAATAAATATCACGTGCGGTTTCTGCGAGCGCAAGCGCTTCGTCATATTGACCGCGTGCATAAATACGAGCGCTTAATTCGTAGTATGTGCTGGCACGTTCTTCACCTTCAACTTCCGGGATTCGATCCCAGAGCATCTCTTCAGTGATGAGCTCTTCCATGCCATCGTCTTCACTCATGTGCGCGACCTTATACGCATCGGGTTAAGGACGACTGGGAATATCAATCTGTGCCACCGGCCATTTTGAAACTTTGACCGCCTTTAGTAGCTCGGTCGTCACCTTTTCGATCTGCTTTTGAGCCTGGGAATCAAAGGTGTGGCCCCACGGGCAACGATTAGCCATGGCGCATACCCACCCATTTGTACCCATATTGAGCACCGCTGCTCCGCTAGGTGCTGAGTAATAGGTGGACATCGCAACAAATCCTTTTTCCGTCGGGCTGATGGCAGCTCGTGCAAGAACCTGAACACCTGGCCCAACAGTTCCCATTGCAGTATCTGCTTCATAGCCGAACAGATTCTTAATTACAGCTTCCGTGCCCAAAACAGAAAATGGCCACACATTATTTGAAATTAAATCTTTCTTGATTCCAAGTGCAAAGTATTGGGAACCGAGTAATTGTGATTCGGGTTTTCCTAATTCTCGATACGGGGTTCTTCCGGAAATCTTTCGACCCTCGATTTCAGTCTTTGCATAACCGGTATTTCCACCAAACACTAAAAGGTTCTTTCCTTGCGCGACAGCGGAATCAAAACGTGTGCGCATAGATTCCGTCCAGTATTCACTGTGACCGCCCAACACAATTGTGTGTGAATTAGAAAATACTTGAGAATTCGAATCAACATCGATATCGGTTACATAATTAACGTCTAAGCCTTGCTTTTCAATTAATGTAACTAGTGGTTGCTCCATGTATCTAAATTGCCCTGAACCATCACCGTCGTATGGTCGATCAAAGGAAACAGTCGTTGCTTTTGTTTCTCGGTTTCCATCAGCGCCTTTATAGAGAGATTGACCGCCCCACTGGTTATATGACTGCCAAGTAAGCACAGATGAAACAAAGGTTAAATTGCTATTGGTCTTTCCTGTAACCATAAGCGGAATAAATGATGCAGCACGATTCTTGCTTCGTAGCTTAAGGAGATACTGTCCAGGAGGCAGTGAGCTATCGATCGTGATCGAAGTTGGAGAATCAAGAGTGCGAATTAGCCGAGCACCTTTGTTGTTGTAATAACCCGTACGAAATACATCTAAATCAAACTTTTTTGATCCAAAGGTTGTTATCGCTACTTTCTCTCCACACGTTGCAGATGTGGTGCTTGCGAAACCTTCGATGCGCGGAACATCTTTGCGGCGAGAAAAATCTGCGCTAAATCGAAAGGGAACATTTGACGACCATGTGCTGTTTCCGTTTTTCTGATTTTCGCGCTGTACCCAACCCGGTTTTGTGTCCCAATTACAGGAGCTTGCTTGCGCGGGGGTAGGGCACAGGGCCAGCAATAACCCCAGAATTAAGCCCCGTCTCATGCGTGAAACCTTAGGGCTTCCTTCAAATAGACACCCCTCTGAGCGTGCTTTACCCTTCTACTTGCAAACGATTTGCATCTAGGCGGGGAGAGCCGTGAACATCATTGTGAAGGAGCCGATCAAGGTTCCGTTGAAAGACCGCCTCACCCGCGATGAATGGCGCCGAATGGCTGCAATGTTTGGCTTCATTCTGTTTTTGCATGTTGCTGGTGCGCTTTTAATGTGGAAAGCAACAACAGGAAATTATGAATTAGCTGATGGAACTTTGTTTGGTTGGGGAACTGCAGCACTTGCTTACACATTAGGTATGCGTCACGCCTTTGACGCCGATCACATCAGTGCAATCGACAACACAACTCGAAAGTTAATGTCTGAAGGAAAGCGTCCGCTAGCTGTTGGATTTTTCTTTTCGCTTGGGCACTCATCTGTTGTCGCATTCTTAGCAATCTTGCTTAACTTTGGAATCAAAGCACTTGGCTCTCAGCTTAAAGATGACAATTCAAAACTTCATCATTACACAGGGCTAATTGGAACAACTGTCAGCGGAACATTCTTGATGTTAATCGCTATTTTGAACTTAATGATTTTGGTTTCAATTGTTGGCGTATTTATTCAGATGCGTAAAGGTGCATACAACGAAGAAGAGCTAGAAAAGCATCTGAACTCTCGCGGATTGCTTATGCGATTCTTTGGTCCGATCGCTCGTCGCATTGATGCATCATGGAAAATGTATCCACTAGGTATTTTGTTTGGATTAGGTTTTGATACGGCAACTGAAATTGGCCTTTTGGTTCTTGCAGGGTCATCAGTCATTGCGGGATTGCCTTGGTGGGCAATTATTTCATTGCCATTATTCTTCGCAGGCGGAATGAGTTTGTTAGACACAATTGATGGTTCATTTATGAACTTTGCTTACGGTTGGGCATTCTCAAAGCCAGTTCGTAAGGTTTACTACAACATCATCATTACAGGATTGTCCGTCGCTGTTGCACTCTTTGTTGGTGGATTAGAGCTCTGCCAAGTCTTTGCAAATCAATTGAATTTGACTGGTGGCTTCTGGGATTACGCCCTGGCCTTTGATTTAAACAGTGCTGGATACTTCATTGTTGGTGCATTTGTGGTGGTTTGGACTATTGCGTTATTGCTATGGAAGTACGGCAAAATCGAAGAAAGATGGCATAACAAGGCACACGCTGCTCAACTTGAGCGCGGTGAAGCAACTAATCACACTGCAGCTGGAATTGATCTCGGTCCCATTAAAGATGGATTCAAGATCGACTAGGTAATTTGATTCGCTGTTGACCAATCGCTGCACCTAGTAAAACGATTAATCCTCCAACTGGTTCATACCAGGTGATTCCTTCACCCAAAAATATGATTCCAACAATTACGGCAACCACTGGAGTCACGTACGTAACTGTTGATGCAATTGCACTTCCTGCAGCTTCCATGATTTTAAAGTTCCAGATGTACGCAAAACCAGATCCAAGAATTCCTAATGTGAGCATCGCAATAACAGGTCCTGGTCGGTAATTATCTTTTGCAACTCCATCTATCAAATACAGCGGCAACAATGTCAGCGCTCCCATTGTCAGTTGTCCTGCTGCTAAAGATTCAGCTTGAATTTTCTTAGGTAGAACAAATTTGCGTGAATACGGAAAGGAAATTCCGTAGCAAGCAACTGCACAAAGCAATGCGATAACAGCGCTGGCAGGATTATCACCGAGTCCTTGCCATGCACCAAGAACAGTGAGCACCCCAAGAAATCCTGTTAACAATCCGACAACTTGATAACTCTTTGGCTTTTCTTCGCGGAATGCGATCATGATCGCAAGCAAAGTCATCAGTGGAGTAACCGCGTTAATGATTCCAGCAAGAATCGAAGTGACTTCTGTTTCAGCCAATGCGAAGAGAATTCCAGGAATTACATTCAAGAGAAGTGCAACAACCCAAAGATGAAGCCACATGATGCGACCCTTTGGAAGTGCAATCCCTTTAAAACGAGCCCAGAGCACTAATGTCAGTGCGCCTAACGAGACTCGACCAAATGCGACTCCGATTGGAGTTAGAAACTCCAATCCCAACTGAATAAATATGAATGAGCAGCCCCAGACAATTCCTAATGCGATGTACAGAGTTACCCACGATGTCTTCTTGGCCATTTGCGAACGGTACTGATTTCACGCGTAGAGCGTGGTAATTAGTACAAATAATCCACGGTAGAATTGGGTTATTGGTGCGACCGCATCAATGCACTTCCCCCAAGTGCTGCACATGCAGCACTACATGCGAGTCTTATTTTCGCCCTAGCCGCCAAATGTGCGAGCTATACCCGAGACGCGCTTGTCGTCTCGATTGGTATGCATTTCTATGTCTCTACAACCACGTATCAGCGCGCCCGGAAAAGCTCGTCGCGCAGCATCAGCAGGAAAGCCTAAGCGCGCAAAGAAGGCTGCACCTTTTAAGGAAGCAGTTCCTAAGGCACGTCACACGACTGAACAAAAAGCAGCTCGTAAGGGTGCAGCAGCTAAGCCATTGAATGGAAAGCCAGCATCAACTCGTCGTTATTCAGATGTTGATACATCTGCATCATCAAAGAAGGAAGCTCGCTTAGTAGAGCGTTCAAAGTTGCGCGCAAAGCGTTACCAAGAACAAACCGCTTCAAAGCCACGTCCAACAGAGGCTCCTGAAGAGCGTGCAGCACGAATCGAACGTTCACAGCGTCCAGATTCACGTGCAAAGAAGTTTGTTAAGGAACGCGAAGTTCGCGAATCAGCACCACGTGCTGAGCGATCAGAACGCGCAGAGCGTCCAACTTCTCGTCCAGAGTTTAAGAAGACATATAAGAAGGCGGAACGTCCAGAGCGTCCAGCATTCAAGCGTGAAGATTCACGTCCAGAGCGTCCAGCATTCAAAAAAGATTCAGATACTCGTCCGACAACACGTCGTGATGCAGTGAAGGCAAAGATTGCTCGCACAGATGACGGTCGTCCAAACTTTGATCCACGCAAGCGCGAAAAGTTTGATCCAACACGTCCAAAGAAGAACAGCGTTGCACCAGATACACGCGCCGCTAACTTCCGTGCAGAGCGTCCAGTACGTGATCGTCGCAATGAATCACCTGCGTATGCACGTGATGATTTCAAGAAGCATGCAAAGTCTCATTCAAATGCAGCTGTCGATTTCGGTGCAGATGACAATTACATTTCAACAAATCTTGCAGATGCAAACCTTGTTGATGCAACTCCCCTAACTGAGATCACAACAACATTTGCTGATCTTGGTATTGCAGCGCCGCTTGTAAATGCGCTTAGCAAGCAGGGAATCATGCATCCATTCCCAATCCAGATCGCAACACTTCCAGATGCTCTTGCAGGTCATGACATCTTGGGTCGCGGACAAACTGGTTCAGGAAAGACTCTTGCATTTGGTTTGGCACTTCTTAACAACTTAAATGGCAAGGTTGCAAAGCCACACAAGCCATTGGCACTTGTTTTGACTCCAACTCGTGAACTTGCACAGCAGATCGATGAAGTTTTGATGCCTCTTGCACGTTCAATTGGTCACGAATCAGTTGTAGTTGCTGGTGGAATGTCATACTCAAAGCAGATCACAGCAATGCGTCGCGGAACGGCAATCTTGGTTGCTACACCTGGTCGCTTGATCGATCTACTCAACAAGGGTGAGGTTCAACTAGATCAACTTCAAATCACAGTTCTTGATGAAGCAGATCAGATGGCAGACATGGGCTTCTTGCCTGTTGTTAAGGAAATTCTTGATCAGGCAAAGCTTGATGGTCAGCGTCTTCTGTTCTCTGCAACTCTTGACCGTGGTGTTGATTCATTGGTTCGTCAGTACCTGAAGAATCCAAAGACTCACTCACTGCAAAACGACCGTGCATCAGTTTCAACAATGGAGCACTACGTATTGGTTATGAATCCTTCAGATAAGGATGACATTACTAACCAGGTTGCAGCGCGTAACGGTAAAACAATCTTGTTCGTAAAGACTCAGCGCGGTGCAGATCGTTTGGCTGACAAGCTTGCTCACGCAGGTGTTCCAGTTGGTGCATTGCACGGTGGAAAGTCACAAGCTGTTCGTACTCGCACATTGGCTCTCTTCAAGGAGACACCAAACGCTGCATTAGTTGCAACAGATGTTGCAGCACGCGGTATTCACGTTGATGGAATTTCACTTGTTGTGCATGTAGATGCTCCAACAGATCACAAGGATTACCTACACCGAGCTGGTCGTACAGCACGTGCAGGTGAGGCTGGAACTGTTGTAACTCTTGCGACTACACGTCAGCAGAAATCAATCGGCGGACTTACTCAGCGCGCTGGTGTGAATCCAAAGTTTGTTGGAGTTACACCTCTAAGCACTGAATTAATGAAGATTACGGGCGCACAGGAGCCATCAGGCATCCCTTACATCGCGCCAATCGTTGAAAAGTCGGCACGAAGCGGTGGTAAGCGCCCTCGTCCGAACTCAAGCCAGCGTCGACGCCGTCCTCACTAATTAGTACAGTTCGCGTTATGACTAACGCGAACCCATTTGCCCAACGAAGCACCCTTGAATATGAGCTGCCACCATTTGCTCAGATCAAAGAGGAGCATTACCTGCCTGCCTTCTACGAAGGATGCGCACAGCAACTAGCTGAAGTGCAGGCAATTCTGGATACTCCAGGTGCTGCAACATTTGAAAACACGATTGTCGCGCTCGAAAAGAGCGGTCAGTACCTAATGAGAATGTTGTTGGTCTTTTTCAATAAGTCTTCAAGCGATACAAATGATGCTCTAGATGCAATTGAAGAAGAGATGGCTCCGAAGCTAGCTGCGCATCAAGATGCAATTCAATTGAATCCTGTTTTGTTCAAGCGCATCAAGGATCTTTATGATGCACGCGAATCATTGGGACTAAATACTGAAGATGCATGGTTGCTAGAGCGCTATTACAAGGATCTGATCCATGCTGGTGCACACTTAACTGAAGCACAGCGCGATCGCCTTAAAGAACTCAATGAAGAGCTTTCAAAGCTTGAAACTCAGTTCTCAAAGAATGTTTTGGCGGATACAAATGATTTAGCTGTTCTCGTCGAAACTCTTGAAGAGCTAGATGGGTTAAGCGACAATGAAATTTCTGCAGCGGCTGCCGCCGCAAAAGACCGCGGACATGATGGCAAGTGGCTTATTGGAATGGTGAACTTCACCGGTAATCCAGTTCTGGATTCACTTACTAACCGCGAACTTCGCAAGAAAATCATGCAAGCCTCTTTGCTAAAGGCTAATCGCCCAAATGACAATGACAACAAGCCTGTATTGCTACAAATGGTTAAGTTGCGTGCAGAGCGTGCAAAGCTGTTTGGCAAGGAAACACACGCAGAGCATGTAATTGCAGTGCAGACCGCTGAGCATCCTGACAATGTTCATGCAATGCTTCGCAAGATTGCACCGGCTGCAGTTCGCAATGCAAAGGCAGAAGCTGATGATCTTAAGCAGTCTGCTGGAACAGATATCGAAAGCTGGGACTGGGGTCACTACACCGAAAAGGTTCGCTTAGAAAAGTTCAATATTGATACAACAAAGATGCGTCCTTACTTCGAACTAGAGCGTGTTCTGCATGATGGTGTTTTCTTTGCAGCTGGAAAGTTGTTTGGAATTACATTTAAAGAGCGTCCAGATTTGGTGACTTACCATCCTGAGGCACGTGCATTTGAAGTTAACAATGAAGATGGAACCAAAGTTGGTTTATTCATTGGCGATTTCTACACACGTGATTCAAAGCGTGGTGGTGCATGGATGAACAACTTGGTTGATCAGAACTTCTTGTTCGACCAACTTCCAGTAGTAGTTAACAACTTGAATGTTCCAAAGCCTCCAGCTGGCAAGCCAACCTTGCTTACATACGATGAAACAACAACCTTGTTCCACGAATTTGGGCATGCAATCCACGGATTGTTGTCTCAGGTGAAGTACCCACGTGTATCTGGAACAAGTGTTCAGCGTGACTTCGTCGAATTCCCATCACAAGTTAATGAGATGTGGATCTTGTGGCCTGAAGTTGTAGAAAATTATGCACGCCACTATGAAACTGGCGAGAAGTTGCCACAAGAATGGATCGATAACCTAAATGCTGCACGTACCTTCAACGAAGGACATGCAACAACAAGTTACTTAGCTGCTGCAATTCTGGATCTTGCATGGCACTCACTTAATTCCGAGCAGGCAGCAAAGGTTACTGATGTAGAAGCCTTTGAAGCCCAAGCAATTAAGGATTATGGCCTTGATTTCGCACCAGTTCCAACTCGCTACCGTTCAACGTACTTCAGCCATATCTTCGCTGGTGGTTATTCATCAGGGTATTACGGCTACATCTGGTCTGAAGTTTTGGATGCAGACACAGTTGATTGGTTCAAGGAAAACGGCGGATTAAAGCGCGAAAACGGAGAACACTTCAAGAACACACTTCTTGGACGCGGTGGATCAATTGATTCAATGCAGATGTTCCGTAACTTCCGTGGCCGTGATTCAAAGATCGAGCCGCTGTTGAAGCGTCGCGGTCTGCTGTAACTCTTCATATCTTTTCTGAAGGGTTACAAGATCACCTGTAACTAACAAACGTTTATCGCGACCTAGTTCGCCGAAAACAATTGTGAAATCTCGTGCGCGGCAATCAAATGCTTTTGCGAGCTCTTTAACGACCGCTTCATTTGCTTTGCCATCAACGGCAGGTGCTTGAACCGCAACAACTAAACGTGGTGGGTCGCCAGCAGTTCCGCCAACTTTATTTCGTGAAGAGTTTGGGCGAACCCGAATTTCTATGAGCAGTTGCTCTGGCATTTAGCCAGCAGAACCGGAACCTGACGGTCCAGCCTTGCGCTGAACTTGTGGTGCTCCGCCGCTGCGTTGTCCGCCGCGAATCTTTGATCCAGATTCAGAATGGTTTTGAGTTCCTGGTGCACCTGGCTTGTTTTTCTTAGCTTCAAGGGCAGCAAGCATTCTTGCTTTCATGTCATCATTCTTATCGGCCATGAGTTAATCCTACTGCACTTGGTGTTAAGCGCTTGATTCCTTGTATTCGCGCAAACGTTCTAGAACTTCTGATTCACGATAACGACGATGTCCACCTAATGTGCGAATTGCAGTCAGCTTTCCTGCCTTTGCCCAGCGTGTAACTGTCTTTGGATTTACATGAAAACGTTGTGCGACCTCTTTAGGAGTCAAAAGAACTTCGGCATCTGGGATGCGGTTCATGGTGACTCCTTCAGTATGGCGTGTCCGTTTTGGACCGTATTGGGGTGAAGTATTGCGATTTTTCTAGCGCGAAGCAATACCTAGGAAGCCTGCTCGAAGGCTTGAACTAAGCGCCAACGGGACATTAATCGTTGATAACCGATACCTGCCTGCATGCCATCTGATGCAGCAAGTCCTGCAACGGATGAGGTGACATCTTCAATTGATGAATCAGCGTCTAATCCTTCTTCGCCGTTATCGCGCAACGCCTTATCCATGTAATTAGCTAAACCGCCGTAATCAAGTTCAACTAATGATTCAGGATGGAACATTTCAAGCCAGGTCAATAAGTTTTCTAACTCTTGTTCAACCGGCCCATCGCCAAATGCACCAAGCACCGCTTCATGTGCGCTTTCACAACGTTGCTTTGCATGAGCAATAGATGTGCGAGCCATTGAAAATAAACCATCTTCATTTTCGCCACGGAAACGTTCTTCTGGAGAAAATAAAATGAACCAACGTGGCGGAATAATCCAAGTTTCATTCAAAATATGTGGCACTTTGTCATCAAGTAAATCAACACCTGCAGTAATTACATCCTCCATTGCAGGTGAAACAAAGTATGGAACAACTGTGCTTGGTAAAGAATCTTTAAAATTATCTAACGCTGCCCAGCAACGTGTAGCTGTTGCCCACGGAGAAAGGTAACGAACTCCATCGCGATCTAAAATGTGAACACCATCAGGACGGCCTGCTGGAGGTTCGGGTTGTACAACGCGATGTAACGCTAACTCTTCTTCACGTTTAAAACTGTGTGAATCACTTTCAAGAGTTTGCCACCGTAAACGGTCGGCAGGTTCAAATGCAGAAAGTGGTTCGTAAACGCGAAGTGATGCGACGTACGGTGTAGCTCTCACGCACGTGGAATGTAGTTACCCTCAGCAAAAGGATCATCGTCATCCTTGCGTGAAGTTGTGTCGACCTCGCCGTGAAGTTCTTTGGCAAGACGATCGAGATCCATATCTTGCGCGTTATATTTCAAATCACGTGCAACTTTAGTTTGCTTTGCTTTTGCGCGGCCGCGACCCATGGGCGACCTCCTTCACTAATTGCTGTGCGTCAGGGAGGTAGGTTATCGCGCCTTGTAGGTACCTTCCAAAGTTGAGCGTGGATCTGAGCCCAAACGCTCGGTAACGACCCCCGCAACCCAGGCCTTCATGCCTCGAGCAGCCAAAGAGCGCAGGGTCAGGTCGGCAACAGATGGGTCTACGAAGGCGCTCATTCCGATGCCACAGTTCCAGGTTCGCTCCATATCGGCCTGCGGGACGCCACCCATCTTTGCCATGTACTCCATCTCGACAGGTAACGACCATGTTGAACGATCGTACGTTGCTGTTAAGTGATCAGGAATTACACGTGCTGTGTTTTCTGCAATTCCGCCACCAGTGATGTGTGAAAAGGCATGTAGATGTTCTGGCATTGATTTGATCAACGCTAAACAATCAAGGGTGTAAATCTCTGTTGGAGTTAAAAAGACCTCACCTGAAGTTTTGCCGTATTCGCTGACATTAGCTTCAAGGTTCAACTTTGCTGTTTTAATAATGTGACGAACAAGTGAGTATCCATTTGCGTGGAAACCACTAGATGGCATTCCAATGATTACATCGCCCGCCTTAACACGGTGTGCACCTAGCTGACGATCTGCATCAACTACACCAGTTGCAGCACCTGCAACATCAAACTCGTCTTCATCTAATAAACCTGGATGTTCAGCGGTTTCTCCGCCGATCAAAGCTGTGTTTGCTTTTGCACAACCACGGGCGATTCCAGCCACGATATCTGCAATATGTTCCGGAACAACTTTGCCTACTGCTATGTAATCTGTCATAAACAATGGTTCAGCACCGCACACAACCAAATCATCAACAACCATTGCAACAAGATCTTCGCCGATAGTGTCGTATTTTCCAAGTGCCCGTGCAATTTCAGTCTTTGTTCCAACTCCATCAGTAGATGTTGCAAGAAGAGGCTGCTTCATATCCTTTAACTTGCTGGCATCAAACAAACCGGCAAATCCACCAATGCTGCCCATAACTTCAGGACGTGAGGCCTTAGCAATTGAAGCCTTCATTAACTCAACAGCGCGGTCTCCTGCATCAATATCGACGCCAGCATCTTTATAAGTAGACATTAGTTACCGTGCACTTCCGTGATCTCTAGGCGCATCTTTCCCTCAGATAGATCCTGCGGGATGCGGATTGGATACTCCCCTGTAAAACATGCAGAACATAGGCGGTCAGAAGCCACCTCGGTCGCTGAAATTAGGCCCTCTAGCGAGACATAGCCCAAAGAATCGGCCCCAATTGATCGACGAATCTCTTCGGTATCTAAACCGTTGGCGATTAACTCCGCTTTAGTAGCAAAATCAATTCCGTAGTAGCAAGGCCACTTAACAGGAGGAGAAGAGATTCGAACGTGAATTTCTCGAGCTCCTGCTTCACGAAGCATCCGAACAATTGCGCGCTGAGTATTTCCGCGGACAATCGAGTCATCAACAACGACAATTCGCTTTCCTTCAATAATTTCACGCAACGGGTTTAGCTTTAATCGAATACCTAGTTGACGAATAGTTTGTGAAGGTTGAATAAAGGTTCGACCAACATAAGAGTTCTTAACCAATCCCATTCCAAATGGAATTCCAGACTCTTTTGCATATCCAATGGCGGCAGGTGTTCCTGATTCTGGAACTGGAATTACTAGGTCAGCCTCAACCGGTGCTTCCTTTGCAAGCTGGGCACCTATTGCTACACGAGTCTTATGAATTCCACTGCCAGCTATTGTTGTATCTGGTCGTGCAAGGTAGACATATTCAAAGAGACAACCTTTTGGCTGCGCTTCGGCCCAACGTTGAGAACGAACACCATTTGAATCAATTGCAATAAATTCACCAGGTTCAATTTCACGCACAAAAGCTGCACCGACAATATCCAAGCCAGCGCTCTCAGATGCAACTACCCAGCCGGTTTCCAACTTTCCAAGTACTAATGGGCGCACACCATGGCGATCACGCGCTGCATACAAGGTGTGTTCATCCATAAATATAAGAGAGAAGGCACCTTCAAGTTGTGGAAGTACGGCAATTGCACTTGCTTCAACATTCTTTTGATCTTGAAGTGCAATTAATGCGGTCATAATCTCGGTATCAGTAGTTGCGCCACGTGTATTAGCCGGCGTTCCTTCAAGCTTTTGCACTAATTCTGATAATTCCCCTGTGTTTGTCAGGTTTCCATTATGGGCTAAAGCCAGTGTTCCGTACTTAGTTGGGCGCAATGTGGGCTGAGCATTTACCCAGGTGCTTGATCCTGTTGTGCTGTAGCGGCAGTGTCCAATCGCGAGATTGCCAGTAAGTGTTGCAAGGTCGCCTTCGGTAAATACCTGCGAAACAAGTCCCATATCTTTATAGATAAGAATTCTTTCACCATCACTTGTCGCAATTCCTGCAGATTCCGTTCCGCGATGTTGAAGTGCGTATAAACCGTAGAAAGTTAACTTTGCTACCTCTTCGCCAGGAGCCCATACTCCAAAGACGCCACATGCATCTTGAGGACCTTTGTCCTCGCCTAAGACATTGTGATTGAGTAATCCATCAGGTCGTCTCATGCTTGTGATCCTAACGGTAGATAATCGGTGAGATCTGCTCTAACTCCAGAGGCTTGAATTGCACCACTTTGCATTGCTTCTTTCCAGCTTAACTGTCCTGATGCAAGTGCTAACCAGGTTTCAGCATCCATTTCAATTGTGTTTGGTGGAGTGCCACGTGTGTGAGTTGGACCCTCCCCACATTGCACCGCTGCATATGGCGGAACACGAACCTCTATCGCGCGCCCTGGAGCCTTGGTAGTTAAGAGCGCAAGAGTGCTCTTAACTTGTTCAAGAATCTGAGGATCGCGCATTGTTATCCAAACAACTTTGGGAAGGTAGAAGTGTGAGCTGTTGAGAGCTCGTCAAGTGAAATTACTGCATCATTAATTGTTAATGAATTTCCCCCAGTTGTTCCAAGCATTGTGATGGCGATTGAATTTTTAACCGCTAACGCCTCAAGCTTTGAAGTATCTGCCGGATCAATTGCAACAATTACTCGACCGGGTGTTTCGCTAAGAAGTGCAACACCCGCACTAGTTAATGAAACAGTTGCACCAACCTTGTGGCGCAGCACCATCTCAGTTAAGCCAGCAGATAAACCACCTTGACTTAAATCATGCGCTGCCGCAAAGAATGAGTTACCTTCAAGAAGTAGCTCAATTAAGCGCATTTCACGCTGTAAATCAGCATCTGGGGACTGCCCTACACGTTGGTTATGCAAGAAAGCCCATTCGCTTCCTGCAAGATCTTCTTGAGTTTCGCCAAGTAAGTAAAGATCTAATCCTGCTTTAGTAAAGCTCATTGGTGTGCGGGTGCGAACATCTTGGATAACTCCTAGAACACCAATTACTGGCGTTGGAAGAATCGCAACAGTTCCGGTTTGGTTGTAGAAAGAAACATTTCCACCAGTTACAGGTAGTCCCATTTCTAAACAACCATCTGCTAATCCGCGAACAGATTCGGCAAACTGCCACATAACACCTGGATCCTCTGGTGAACCAAAGTTCAGACAGTTTGTAACTGCTAATGGTCGAGCACCTGCTGTAGCGATATTGCGAGCAGCTTCTGCCAATGCCAACTTTGCGCCTTGATAAGGGTTTAAGTAGGACCAGTTGGCATTTGCATCAGTTGAGATTGCAACGCCCAAATTTGTTGTTTCATCAATTCGAATCATTCCGGAATCATCAGGCTGAGATTGAATTGTGTTTCCTTGTACATACTTGTCGTATTGAGATGTAACCCAAGATTTGTCAGCAAGGTTTGGTGCAGCCGCTAATTTCAAGACTGCTGCCTTAATTTCTGATGCTGTTACAGGAATCGGTACATTAACAGTTTGTGAGTTCACCTGGTTGATGTAATCAGGCTGTGCCAACGGACGGTTATAAACCGGGCCATCGTGTGCAACTGTGCGAGGTGGAACATCAACGATTAACTCGCCATTCCAGGTAATTTCAAGATGATTTCCATCTGTAACTTCTCCAATAACTGTGACAGTTACATCCCATTTCTTGCAGATTTCTAAGAAGCGATCGATCTTGCTTGGCTCAACAATCGCGCACATACGCTCTTGAGACTCAGACATCAAGATCTCTTCAGGTGACAGTGATGGATCACGCAATGGAACCTTGTCTAGCTGAACCTTCATGCCGCCAGAACCACCTGATGCAAGCTCGCTTGTTGCACAGGATAAGCCTGCTCCGCCAAGGTCTTGGATGCCTACAACAAGATCTTCAGCGAAGATTTCTAGTGAACATTCAATCAAAACCTTTTCAACAAATGGATCGCCAACTTGAACACTTGGACGCTTTGTAGATCCACCAGCACCAAATGTTTCCGATGCAAGTACAGATACTCCACCGATGCCATCGCCACCGGTTTTTGCACCGTACAACACAACTAAGTTGCCAGCACCTGCAGCTTTAGCCAACTTAATATCGCTGTGCTTCATTACGCCAACGCATAAAGCATTTACTAGAGGGTTGCCTGCATACGTTTCATCAAAGGTAACTTCGCCTCCGATATTTGGAAGCCCAAGACAATTTCCGTAACCACCAACACCTGCAACGATTCCCGGAAGTACTCGACGTGTATCAGGTGCATCTGCCGGACCAAAACGAAGTGGATCCATAACCGCAATTGGGCGTGCACCCATTGTTAAAATGTCACGAACAATTCCACCAACACCTGTTGCTGCTCCTTGATAAGGCTCAACAAATGATGGGTGGTTGTGTGATTCAATTTTGAAAGTTACAGCATAACCCTGACCAACATCAACGACACCTGCGTTTTCACCAATACCAACAAGAAGGGCATCTGACTTAGGCGCCTTTTCACCAAACTGCTTTAAGTGAACCTTTGATGATTTGTATGAACAGTGTTCTGACCACATCACTGAATACATTGCGAGCTCTGATGAGGTTGGGCGACGACCAAGAATTTCTTTGATACGTGCATATTCATCGGGCTTTAGCCCAAGTTCGGCAAATGGTTGTGAGTTATCTGGGGTTGTTTGTGCAATTGCAACTGTATCTAGCGCCATTACTTCACCATCGCATTCAATATTGAAGTAAAGAAGCCAAGACCTTGTGCAGATGGCCCGGTTAACTCATTAATTGCATGCTCTGGGTGGGGCATAAGACCTACAACATTCCCCTTTGCATTTGTAATTCCAGCGATCAAATTGCGTGATCCGTTGGGGTTTTCGCCTACATAACGGGCGATTATGCGGCCTTCGCCTTCGAGCATTGCAAGGGTTTGATCATCGCACTGGAAAGAGCCTTCTCCATTTTTTAGTGGAATAACAATCCTTTCGCCTTGCGAAAATGAGTTTGTCCACGCGGTCTTATTATTAACAACTTCGATCTCTTGATCGCGGCACAGGAAATGTAAATCTGAGTTACGAGTTAGTGCACCTGGCAATAGATGCGATTCGCAGAGAACCTGGAAACCATTACAAATACCAAGGACTGGCATGCCTTTGTTAGCAGCTTCAATTACTAGTTGCATAACTGGTGCAAAACGTGAAATCGCACCGCAGCGCAGGTAATCACCGTATGAAAATCCACCAGGTAGTACGACTGCATCAACGCTCTTTAGATCCGCATCGCCATGCCACAATGAAACAGCTTCAGCACCACCGGCAACTACTGCGCGTGCTGCATCTCGATCATCCAGAGTTCCTGGAAAGGTAATTACTCCTACGCGCATTACTTTTCAACTCTCACGACGTAGTTTTCAATTACTGGATTAGAAAGCAAAACTTCAGCAGCTTTTTCAACTTCGGCAAGTTGCGCAGGTGTTGGCTCGCCATCGATCTCAATTTCAAATCGCTTTCCTTGGCGAACAGATTTAGCAAAGTTAAATCCAAGTCGTGGCAAGGCAGCTGCAACAGCATTTCCTTGAGGATCAAGAATCTCGGGCTTCAACATCACATCAACCACGATCTTTGCCATTTGTTTTCTCCCTGTTAGAACTTGCTGCCGGTGATTCGGAAAAATGCTTCTTCATAACGAAGTGCTGTCTTCTCTACGATTTCAGCTGGTAGTTCAGGGGGTGGGCTATTTCTATCCCATCCGCTTGCTACTAGGTAGTCACGTAGAAATTGCTTGTCATACGAGGGTTGTGCGCCGCCTGGCTTCCAGGTGGAAGCCTCCCAAAACCGTGAAGAATCAGGGGTTAGAGCTTCGTCACCCAGAATTATTTGGCCTTTGCCGTTGCGGCCGAATTCGAATTTAGTATCTGCAACGATGATTCCGCGGCTAGCTGCAAACTCCGAAGCGGTTTCATACAACTTGATTGTTAGATCGCGTAGTTGTGCGGCATCTTCAGCACCAACAATCGCTACAGCTCCTTCAAAATCAATATTGATGTCATGGTCGCCAATTTCAGCTTTAGTAGCAGGGGTAAAGATAGTTGAAGGTAATTGAGAGCCATCCAGTAATCCATCAGGCAATGCATTCCCGCATACCTCACGGTTGTTTTGATATTCGCTCCAGCCGCTGCCCGTTAAATATCCACGCGCGACGCACTCAACTTCAAACATTGTTAATGGTTGGACAATCACTGCGCGATCTTCAACAACAGCAGGAACTTCTGTAGAAACAATGTGGTTGCCGATTATGTCTTCTAGTAATTCAAACCAAAATAAAGAAAGTTGCGTTAAGACCGCACCTTTCCCCGGAATTGCTGTCGGCATTACCCAGTCGTAGGCAGAGATTCGATCAGAGGCAACAAGCAGAATCTCTTTTTTATCATTTGTGTAAAGGTCACGAACTTTTCCGGTGCGCAGATGAGTCCACCCAGAAATTTCAGGCGCTGGCGGTGGACCAGCTAGGCCGAAGCCGCTCACCGAATAGAGCCGGGCTTGTACTGCGCTGCGGCAGGGTGCGCGGATGTAATCGCACCGATGCGATGTACAACTCGTGCCACTTGTTGGCGAGCTTCGCCAGTAAATTCAATTGGATCGCTAATTAAAATATCTAGTGCTGCGCGATCAAGTGGCAATCGACTATCTGCCGCTAAATCATCAAGCAGTGTGTTCTTCTTTCCTTCGCGCATTCCTAGAGCTGCTTTAACTGCGTGCTCTTTAATAACTTCATGTGCAACTTCGCGGCCAACGCCTGCTTTTACGGCCGCCATAAGAATCTTTGTTGTCGCTAAGAATGGTAAATAACGCTCTAATTCAGCGCTAATTACAGCTGGAAATGCTCCGAACTCATCAAGCACGGTAAGCATCGTTTCGAGCAAGCCATCGATTGCGTAGAAAGCATCAGGTAGTGCAACGCGACGAACAACGCTGCATGAAACATCGCCTTCATTCCATTGATCGCCAGATAGTTCGCTGACCATTGATGCATAGCCACGAAGCACAACTGAAAGTCCGTTCACACGTTCGCAAGAACGGGTGTTCATCTTGTGAGGCATTGCGCTGCTGCCAACTTGTCCTGCTTTAAAACCTTCGGTAACTAATTCGGCTCCAGCCATTAAGCGAATTGATGTTGCAAGTGATGACGGTGAAGATGCAATCTGAACCAATGTTGTTACAACATCATAATCAAATGAACGCGGGTAGATCTGCCCAGTTGAATCAAGAACATTGTTGAAACCAAGTTCCTTAGCGATTGCTCCTTCTAACTTAAAGTGCGCATCCGATGAACCAAGTAAATCAATTGAATCTTGTGCGGTTCCTACAGGACCTTTGATACCGCGCATTGGATAACGATCTTGCAGAGCTGTTAAACGCTCGTATGCAAACAACAACTCTTCAGCTGCAGATGCAAAGCGCTTTCCTAAAGTTGTTATTTGCGCAGGTACGTTGTGTGAACGTCCTGCAATTGGCTGATCTGAATACTGCGCAGCGCGCTCACCAAGACGAGCAAGAAGTGTTACAACCTTGTCATGAACAATTTCGAGACCGTTGCGAATTTGAAGCGCTTCAATGTTTTCAGTTAGGTCGCGGCTAGTCATTCCGGCGTGGATTGCTTCATGGCCAGCTAATGCGTTGAACTCTTCGATGCGTGCCTTGACATCGTGACGGGTCTGCTTTTCACGAGCATCAATAGATGCTAAATCCACACGTGTAATTACCTTTTCGTAATCTGTAATTACATCATTGGAAATCGCGTGGCCTAATGTTGATTGAGCGCGCATAACCGCGATCCAGAGCTTGCGTTCAGCGATGATTTTGGCCTCTGGCGCGAAGATTTCACGCATCGCAGCTGATGCATATCGGCTAGCAAGCAGGCTCATTGGTGAATTATCCGTCATTTAATTGCCCTTCTCTGCCACCGACGCATTTAGCGCGATGTCGGAACGATAAAAGGATCCAGCAAGTGAGATTTGGCTGATCGCTCGGTAGGCACGGTTACGGGCCTCAGTCAGATCCTCACCGATGCCAGTAACTGTGAGAACTCGTCCACCAGCTGCAACAACACCTTTATCGGTAGTGGCGGTACCTGCATGATAAATCGAAACATCTTCTATCGTTGAAAATCCAGTAATGATTCCGCCTGCCTTTGGCGCCGCTGGATACCCTTCTGCAGCTAACACAATTGTTACCGCTGAATCAGCTTTCCATTCCAAAGTTGTTCCCTTTAGATTTCCAGTTGCAGCGTTGAACAACAAGGTTGCAAGAGGAGTCTTCAATCGTGGAATTAATACTTGAGTTTCTGGATCTCCAAAGCGAGCATTAAATTCAATAACGCGAGTTCCGTGATCTGTCAGAGCAAGACCCGCATAAAGCAATCCAACAAATGGAGTTCCTCGCGCTGCCATCTCGGCAATCATTGGTGCTAAAACTTGTTTGTACGTATCTTCAACAATATCTGAGGGTGCCCATGGCAAAGGTGAGTACGCACCCATGCCACCAGTGTTTGGACCCTCATCACTGTCATAAGCACGTTTGAAATCTTGCGCGGGTTGCATCGGCAAAATTGTTGTTCCATCGCTAATTCCAAACAATGAAACCTCTGGTCCATTTAAATACTCTTCAATAACAACTCGCTTACATGCAAGTGCATGATCTAAAGCTTCTTGACGATCTTTTGTTACTACAACGCCTTTGCCTGCAGCTAAGCCATCATCCTTAACAACATATGGTGCATCAAATGCATCCAATGCAATTTCAATCTCTTCTTTAGTTGTGCAGGTAAAACTGTGCGCGGTTGGAACACCTGCATCTCGCATTACCTCTTTGGCGAAGTTCTTTGAACCTTCTAATTGAGCAGCTGCCTTCGATGGTCCAAAAACAGCGATATTGGCTGCTCGTAGGGCATCTGCAACACCATTAACCAGTGGAACCTCTGGGCCAACAACAACTAGATCTACCTGCAACTGCTTAGCTAAAGCAACGATTGCATCATTGTCTGTAACTGCAACCTGATGACACTGTGCAAATTGAGCGATACCTGGATTACCCGGAGCAGCATGAAGTTCTGTACATGCTGGATCTGCTTGTAGTCCTACTCCTAGCGCGTGTTCGCGTCCGCCGCTTCCGACTAGGAGGATTTTCATTCTTAGATGAAATCCTTTACGACAATTGTTTGATCGCGCCCGGGACCAACGCCAATCGCGCTCATTGGTGCACCTGAAATCTTTTCAAGGAATGCCACGTAATCCTGTGCATTCTTTGGAAGATCTGACAATTTGCGTGCATTAGAAATATCTTCAGTCCAACCAGCTAAGTATTCGTAGATTGGCTTTGCGTGGTGGAAATCTGTTTGTGATGCTGGAAGCTCTTCAACGCGCTTTCCATCAATTTCGTAAGCAACACATACTGGGATCTTTTCCCACCCTGTTAGAACATCTAGCTTTGTAAGGAAGAAATCAGTTAAACCGTTTACGCGAACTGCGTAACGAGCGATAGGCGCATCAAACCAACCGCAACGACGTGCGCGACCAGTTGTAACACCAACTTCTCCACCGATGCGACGAAGTGCTTCGCCATCTTCATCAAATAGTTCAGTTGGGAATGGTCCGCTACCAACGCGAGTTGTGTACGCCTTCAAAATTCCGATTACACGATCAATCTTTGTAGGTCCGATTCCAGAACCTGTACATGCACCACCTGCAGTTGGATTACTAGAGGTTACAAATGGATAAGTACCGTGATCAACATCCAACAATGTGCCCTGAGAACCCTCTAGAAGCACACGCTTTCCAGCCTTGAGCGCTTCATCCAAAATCAAAACAGTATCTGCTACATATGGACGCAAGATATCTGCGTACTTCAGGTACTCCTCAAGAACCTCATCAACTTCAATGTTCTTGCGGTTGAAAACCTTAATCAAAATCTGATTCTTATCGCGCAATGCACCTTCAAGCTTTTGACGAAGGATTGATGGATCAAAGAGATCCTGTACGCGAATACCGATGCGGTTGATCTTGTCTGCATACGCAGGTCCGATACCGCGACCAGTTGTTCCGATCTTTGACTTACCTAAGAAACGCTCTGACACCTTGTCGATGGTGCGGTGATAAGGAGTAATCAAATGCGCATTTGTAGAAATTAATAACTTGCTTGTATCGATTCCGCGTTCATTTAATCCGCGGATCTCTTCAAGTAAAACACTTGGATCAATAACTACACCATTTGCAATAACCGGAATTACATTGGGAGAAAGAATTCCTGATGGCAACAGGTGAAGTGCGTATTTCTGATCGCCAATGACAACTGTGTGGCCTGCGTTGTTTCCACCTTGATAACGAACGACGTAATCAACGCGATCACCCAACAGGTCGGTGGCTTTACCCTTGCCTTCGTCGCCCCACTGAGCTCCGAGTAGTACTAATGCAGGCATGAGTAAAGCCTTTCCGACTAGTTGTTAATTACTTGAGTGATGTTGTGCCAGTTGAACGAAGATCCTCACATGCATGAACAACGCGTGCTGCCATACCTGCTTCAGCTGCCTTGCCCCATGCGCGTGGATCGTAAGCCTTCTTGTTTCCTACTTCACCATCGATCTTTAGTACGCCGTCGTAATTCTTCAGCATGTGATCAACAACAGGACGTGTGAATGCGTACTGAGTATCTGTATCGATATTCATCTTAATTACGCCGTAATCAAGTGATTCACGGATCTCTGAAAGTAGTGAGCCAGAACCACCGTGGAATACCAAGTCCATTGGCTTGCTTCCTGCAGGTAAACCAAGCTTTGCAGAAACCGCTTCTTGCAATGTTGCAAGAATCTTTGGCTGCAATACAACGTTTCCTGGCTTGTAAACACCGTGAACATTTCCGAATGTTGCTGCCACCATGTAGCGAGCATTTGCATCTGTTCCAAGTGTTTCAATTGTTAGAAGTGCATCTTCTGGTGTTGAGTACAACTTCGCATCGTGCTTTGCCTCGATGCCATCTTCTTCTCCACCAACAACGCCGATTTCAATTTCAAGAATTGTCTTTGCTGCAACAGACATCGCCAACATTTCCTTAGCGACCTTCATGTTTTCAGGCATATCAACCGCTGATCCATCCCACATGTGTGAGTTGAACAATGGTGCCTTACCTGACTTGATGCGATCTGCGCCGAATGCAAGTAGTGGACGCATAAAGCCATCCAACTTTTCTGCTGGGCAGTGATCTGTGTGAATACCGATGTTTACCTTGTAGTTCTTTGCAACAACATGTGCGAACTCTGCGAGCGCAACTGCGCCATCAACCATGTTCTTAACTGTTGAGCCTGATGCGTATTCGGCACCGCCCCATGAAAATTGAATAATTCCATCTGACTCTGCTTCGGCAAAACCACGAATAGCAGCTGTGATGGTCTGTGATGATGAAACGTTGATTGCTGGATAAGCGAAAGCGCCTTTTTTAGCGCGATCCAACATATCGGCATAAATTTCGGGGGTTGCAATTGGCATAGTGACTCCTATGGGCTCGTTGTAAATCTTTAGACTGAGCGCTTCGTTGAGTCGTCTAGAGGCTTACGGCCAATCCTCTCACCTTCGCCTTCATGGCACAAAAAGACCCTCCGCCTTTGCTTGGCGAAGGGTCTCTAAGCGCTATTAGCTCACTGTTTTCAGCGCATTGGCCAGGAATTTAGCCAATGCGGCGACCATGGTGGGGTTACTGAGCAGCTTGATAAGCATCAAAATAAAGGATGTAAGCATGGGTTCTCCTTTCTGTTGGCGCATCCTTGGGCTACCCCTCGCCTGCAAACTCAACCCTTCAAATCCCTGTTGATAACAATGCTCAGCAGGTAGCCTCTAGCGCTATGACCCAAGATCACGAGTCCTTAGAGAACCTGCTCAGCGAAGAGCGCACATTTCCACCATCAGCCGAGTTCGCAGCTCTGGCAAATGCCAAGCCCGATCTCTACGACCAGGCGGAAAAGGATCGCCTGGCATTTTGGGAGGTTCAGGCAAGCAATCTGTCCTGGGATAAAAAATGGGACACGGTTCTTAAGTGGGAAGCGCCATATGCGCAGTGGTTTGTTGGCGGAAAGATCAACGCTTCATACAACGCGTTAGATCGCCATGTACTAGAAGGTCGCGGAGATCGGGTCGCGTTTCACTTTGTTGGCGAACCTGGCGACACTCAAGATATTACTTACGCTCAAATGTTGGTTGAAGTCAAGAAAACCGCCAATGCGTTAATTGAACTTGGAGTTGAAGCAGGCGATCGCGTTGCTATTTATATGCCGATGATTCCAGAAGCTGCTATTGCGATGCTTGCTTGCGCTCGCATTGGCGCCGCGCATTCTGTTGTCTTTGGTGGTTTCTCAGCGGACGCGTTGTTGTCACGTATTCAAGATGCAGATGCAAAGTTAGTAATTACCGCAGATGGTGGATTCCGAAAAGGTGCAGCGTTTGCATTGAAGCCTGCCGTTGATGAAGCGCTTAAGGGTTCGCACAATGTTAAAAAGGTTTTAGTTGTTCAACGCACAAAGCAAGAAACAGCTTGGAACTCTGAAACTGATGTGTGGTGGCATGAGATTGTTCAACGTCAATCAGCAGATCACGCCGCTGAGTTCTTTGATTCAGAGCATCCCCTGTTTATTTTGTACACATCTGGAACAACAGCAAAACCAAAGGGAATTTTCCATACAACTGGCGGTTACTTAACACAGGCGGCCTATACCCACCGTGTTGTCTTTGATATTAAGCCTGAGACAGATGTGTATTGGTGCACCGCCGATGTTGGCTGGATTACAGGCCACAGTTACATTGTTTACGGTCCACTAATTAATGGTGCAACACAGGTTATGTATGAAGGCACACCAGATACTCCGCACAAGGGACGTATCTTTGAAATTATTGAAAAGTACGGCGTAACTATTTTGTACACCGCACCAACCTTGATTCGTACCTGGATGAAGTGGGGCGATGAGTTTCCAAATAAGTTCAACTTAACTTCATTACGTTTACTTGGTTCTGTTGGTGAACCAATTAACCCAGAAGCATGGATGTGGTACCGCGAAGTTGTTGGTGGAAACCGTTGCCCAATTGTTGATACCTGGTGGCAAACAGAAACTGGTGGAATCATGATTTCGCCTCTGCCAGGTGTGACTGCAACAAAGCCAGGATCTGCAATGACTCCAATTCCTGGAATTAGCGCGGTCGTTGTTGATGATGATGCAAAGCCAGTTGCAAAGGGTCACGGTGGTTTCTTAATTTTAGATAAGCCATGGCCCGGAATGTTGCGTGGTGTGTGGGGCGAAGATGAACGTTACAAAGAAACGTATTGGTCTCGCTTTGCAGGAATTTACTTTGCAGGAGATGGTGCCAAGTTAGATAAAGATGGCGCAATCTGGTTATTAGGTCGCGTTGATGATGTGATGAATGTTTCTGGTCACCGCATTTCAACAACAGAAGTTGAATCTGCACTTGTTTCACATGAAGCAGTTGCTGAAGCTGCTGTAGTAGGGGCCGCGGATGCAATGACAGGTCAAGGAATTGTTGCCTTCGTAATTTTGCGTGGTGGAGTTGCACATGCAAGTGGTGAAAAGTTAGTCACTGAACTTCGCAATCACGTTGCCAAGGAGATTGGCGCGATCGCAAAGCCTCGTCAGATCTTGGTTGTTGCTGAGCTTCCAAAGACTCGAAGTGGCAAAATCATGCGTAGATTGCTCAAAGATGTGGCTGAAAACCGCCAAGTTGGAGATGCGACAACCCTTGCTGATCCAAATGTGATGCGTTTGATTTCAGATGGACTACATAGTTCAAAGGATGAGGACTAAAGCTCCACACCTAAGTACTTATTAGTTAGGGAAATTAGCTCTGCCTCGCTCTTAAGCACGCCAATTTTCTTGCCTGCAACCGATCCATCGGCTGCGATAAACCAGGTAACTGGCACGCCTAAACCAAAGTACTTACGTGAGCGGCCATCTGGATCGTAAAGGTTGGGCCAGGTAATGCCATTTCGTTCAACAAATAAGCGACCATCATCAAAGGTGGCCTCTTCAACATCTACGCCGATCAATTCAATTTTGTCTTTCGCTTTTGCGTAAAAGGAGCGAAGGATAGGCATCTCCTCTTTGCATGGGCCGCACCAGGAACCCCAAACATTTACAACCATTGGACCGCGTAATCCACCAAGACGAGCACCATCTGTGCGATCTAAACAATCCATCGAAATTCCGCCAGTAAAGGATCTATCCTGTGAAATAGATTCGCAAGAAACAACTTCACCTTTTACATACGATGAAGATGGTGAACAAGCGGTCAACAAAAGAAGAGTTACAGCAATCCATACTCTTCTCATCGGAAATCCTTATCTGTTTTAACCAACAGTAATGCTTTTTCTTTATCCATCTCGCCAATGCCAACGCTTGGGCAAATCTTTGCAACAGGACATGCGCCGCACGCTGGTTTTCTTGCATGACAGATGCGGCGGCCATGCCAAATCATTCGTTGTGAAAGATTTGTCCATTCAGGTTGCGGAATTAATTGCTGCACAACCATTTCAACCTTTACTGGATCCATTTCCTTTGTCCATCCAAAACGACGAGATAAGCGACCAAAGTGAGTATCCACAGTAATTCCTGGAGTATCAAAGGCATGACCTAAAACAACATTTGCAGTCTTGCGGCCGACACCTGGCAATGTAATTAGCTCTTCAAGGGTACGAGGGACTTCACCTTGGAAATCTTCCAATAACTTGATATTCAAATTCTTAATATTGCGCGCTTTTGCGCGATAAAACCCAGTTGAATGAATCAAATCTTCAATTTCGTGCAGATCAGCTTTTGCATAGGCCTTTGGATTCTTGTACTTCTTAAAAAGCGCAGGAGTTACGGTGTTAACTCTCTTATCTGTGCACTGTGCGCTTAAAACTGTCGCAACAATTAATTCCAGTGGATTTGTGAAATCTAGTTCGCATCGAATATTCGGGTAGGTCTTAGTAAGGATGCGATAAACCGCCTTTGCCCCTTTGCGGGTTTCCCTATCGACCGTCATGGGTAGTAAAGTACCCCTCGTGACCATAGATGAAGATGTAGTACGTAAGGCCCCGCTCTTCACAGCACTTGATGATGCAGCTGCGGCCTCTTTGCGCGCCTCAATGGACTCAGTGAAGATCTCTAAGGGATCTGTTTTATTTGCTGAGGGCGATGAGGGCGATCACCTATATGTAATCGTCGAAGGCAAGCTAAAGCTTGGAACCTCAAGTGGCGATGGTCGTGAAAATCTTCTTTCAATCCTTGGACCTGGCGAAATGTTTGGCGAACTCAGCCTCTTCGATCCAGGCCCACGCACATCAACTGCAACTGCGGTTACAGATGCAAAGTTACTTAGCCTTGGTCAGGAAAAACTGCTTCCATGGCTTGCAACAAATCCAAATGTTTCACTTCAACTTCTTGCACGTTTGGCGCAACGCCTTCGTCGCACAAATGAAGCTGTTGGCGATTTAGTATTTTCAGATGTTCCAGGTCGCGTAGCAAAGGCACTTATTGATCTTGGCGAGCGTTTCGGAAAGCAAACAGATGAAGGTTTATTTGTTCACCACGATCTAACTCAAGAAGAGTTAGCGCAACTAGTTGGTGCCTCCCGCGAAACAGTTAACAAAGCACTTGCTGATTTCGCAGGACGCAACTGGTTGAAACTAGATGGTCGTGCAGTACTAATTACCGATTTCGAACGCTTATCAAAGCGCGGAAAGTAATGTCCGAACGCAATGACTTCATTGCGTTGTCCGAGGTTCCGCGTTAAGTATTGACTGCAGTTATTAGTCAGTAATTTCGACTGTTAGTTCAATCTCCACTGGTGAGTTAAGTGGAAGCTCAGCAATTCCAACAGCGCTACGTGCATGCTTTGCACCATCGCCCCAGATTGCTAGAAATAGTTCAGATGCACCGTTAACAACCGCTGGATGATTTACAAAACCAGTTACGCCGTTTACATATCCAACTACGCGAACAACCTTTGTAATCTTGTTTACATCAGCAACTAACTGAACTGCAGCAAGTGCGTTAAGTGCACAGATCTGTGCAAGCTCCTTTGCGCGCTCAGGAGTGATCTCTCCATCAACCTTGCCGACGCCAGCCATCTGACCATCAACTAATGGAAGTTGGCCTGCTGTGAAAACTAAATTTCCTGTGCGAACCGCTGGAACATAGGCAGCAACTGGAAGTGCAGCTACAGGTAGCTCTAAACCAAGCTCCGCAAGCTTTGCGCGAACATCTACCTTGTTCATGCGATTTCTCTCTTCATGTAAGCGACTAGCTGCTCACCTGTTCCTGGTGCTGGAATAACTTGAACAAGCTCCCAACCATCTGAGCCCCATGTATCAAGAATCTGTTTTGTTGCATGTGAAAGAAGTGGAACAGTTGCGTATTCGTACTTTGTCATTTGTTCAGTGACTCCTTCACTAATGATGAAACAAGTGCTCCATCAGCCTTTCCTGCAATCTTTGGCTTAATCGCACCCATTACCTTGCCCATATCTGCAGGACCTGCAGCACCAGTTGATGCAATCGCATCAGCGATGATCTGCTTGATCTCATCTGCAGTTAACTGCGCTGGCAAATACTTAGCAATTACTTCGCCTTCAGCCTTTTCTAGCGCAGCCTTTTCTGCATGGCCTGCACCTTCAAATGCTTCTGCCGCTTCACGACGCTTCTTTGCTTCGCGTGACAAAACTACGATCACTTCATCATCACTTAGCTGACGTGCTTCTTTTCCTGCAACCTCTTCATTAGTGATTGCAGTTAGAACCATGCGAATGGTGCTTGATGTGATTTCGTTGCGACCGCGAATTGCTTCAGTTAAGTCGGTACGTAGGGTTTCTTTAATGCTCATGCTGTGAACTCTACCGCCAGTAGTTCTGCGATCTGCGCCGTATTGAGTGCAGCACCCTTGCGAAGGTTGTCTCCACAAACGAACATATCGAGAGCCATTGGGTCATCGATGCTCTTACGAACACGTCCTACCCAAGTTGGATCTGTTCCAACGACATCAGCCGGTGTTGGGAACTTGTAGTTCTCTGGGTCATCAACCAACTTCACGCCTGCTGCGTTCTGCAAAATATCTTGAGCAGCCTTACGTGATGGCTCCTTTTCAAATACTGCGTGAACAGTCAGTGAGTGAGTAGTAATTACTGGAACGCGAACACATGTTGCTGAAACCTTTAGATTTGGAAGACCAAGAATCTTGCGTGATTCATTGCGAACCTTGAGCTCTTCAGATGAGTAACCATCTTGCTTTAGCGAACCAGCCCAAGGAATTACATTGAGAGCTAATGGTGCTGGGAATGGACCTAGGTCCTTAACAAAGTTTCGAACATCGCCAGCATTTGTTCCCGCATCAGTTCCTGCAACCTGCGAGATCTGTGCAACTAGAGCATCAATGCCAGCTTGGCCGGCACCTGATGCTGCTTGGTAAGAAGAAACAACAAGTTCCTTCAATCCGTATTCACGGTGCAATGCACCAAGAGCCACAATCATAGAAAGTGTTGTGCAGTTTGGATTTGAAATAATTCCACGTGGACGATTCTTAGTTTGCTCAGGATTAACTTCTGGAACAACCAAAGGAATATCCGCATCCATTCGGAATGCGCCAGAGTTATCGACGACTACAGCGCCACGTGATGCAGCGATCGGTCCCCACTCTGCAGAAACCTCATCTGGAACATCGAACATTGCAACATCGATGCCATCGAAGGCCTCAGGAGAAAGAGCTACGACGGTTAGCTCCTCCCCACGACAAACCAACTTCTTTCCTGCGCTACGCGCCGAAGCGATAAGACGAATTTCTCCCCATACATCTGGGCGTTCAGACAAAATTCCAAGCATTACTGTGCCAACGGCGCCAGTCGCACCAACTACTGCGAGTGAAGGCTTCTTACTCATCGTCCTGTACCTCCGTAAACAACAGCTTCATTTTGATCTGCATCTAATTCGAAGGCTGTATGTGCAGCTTTTGCACCACGCTCAAGATCTGCTTCACGGCAAATAACTGAAATACGAATCTCTGAAGTAGAAATCATTTCGATGTTTACGCCTGCATCAGAAAGTGCGCCAAAGAATGTCGCAGTAACACCTGGATGTGAGCGCATACCAGCGCCAACTAATGACAATTTACCGATTTGATCATCGTATTGAATTGAAGCAAAACCAACTTCGCCTTGTAGCTTCTGCAAGATTGCAGTTGCTGCAGCGCCTTCAGCCTTTGGCAAAGTGAAGGAAATATCTGTAAGACCAGTTGCAGCAGCAGAAACATTTTGAACGATCATGTCGATGTTGATGTCTGCATCTGCAATCGCTTGGAAGATACGTGCAGCAACACCAGTGCGGTCAGGTACTCCGACAATCGTGATCTTTGCTTCGCTCTTGTCATTAGCGATACCCGAGATAATTGCTTGCTCCATTGCTCCTCCTTCAGGATGATCTTTGACCACCCAGGTTCCTTCATTTGTAGAAAAAGATGAACGTACGTGAATCGGTAGGTTGTAACGGCGTGCGTATTCAACGCAACGCAAATGCAGAACCTTTGCTCCGCTAGCTGCGAGTTCAAGCATTTCATCGTAAGTAACTGTCTTTAACTTACGAGCTGCAGGAACAACACGTGGGTCGGCGCTAAATACGCCATCAACATCTGTATAAATTTCGCACACATCTGCATCAAGTGCTGCAGCTAATGCAACAGCTGTTGTATCGCTACCACCGCGACCAAGAGTTGTTACATCCTTTGTATCTTGCGAAATTCCTTGGAAGCCAGCAACGATTGCAATTGCACCGCTATCTAGCGCTTCCTTAATTCGGCCAGGAGTCACATCGATGATGCGAGCGCGACCATGTGCAGATGTTGTAATCACACCTGCTTGGCTTCCTGTAAATGACAGTGCTTCATGTCCTAAGTTGTTGATCGCCATTGCAAGCAACGCCATTGAAATTCGCTCGCCAGCTGTTAACAACATATCTAGTTCGCGGCCCTGAGGAATTGGAGTGATCTGTTCAGCCAGATCAATCAATTCATCGGTGGTATCGCCCATGGCTGAAACCACGACAACAACCTGATTACCGTCCCGCTTTGCCGCCACAATTCTGTTGGCAACGCGCTTCATGCCCTCGGCATCTGCGACTGAAGAGCCGCCATATTTCTGAACAATGAGTCCCATGGCTCAATCATGAACTAGATATCCTGCTGGGGCTACTCGATTTCCGGCGTTTCTTAAATATTGAGACGAGATACGTTTCAAATAATGAGATTAAACATCCCTGCGGCCCTCAAAGGCACGACCAAGGGTAACTTCATCGGCATATTCCAGATCTCCGCCTACTGGAAGTCCACTAGCTAAACGAGAGACCTTTATATCCATCGGCTTAATCAAACGGGATAGATAGGTAGCGGTCGCTTCACCTTCAAGATTGGGATCGGTCGCCAAGATGACTTCAACGATTCCGGCATCTGCAAGACGGACCATTAATTCACGAATTCGAAGTTGTTCTGGACCGATGCCATCGATCGGACTGATTGCTCCGCCAAGCACATGGTACTTACCGCGGAATTCACGGGTGCGTTCGATTGCAATTACATCTTTGCTTTCTTCAACTACACAAATGATTGTGTTGTCACGACGAGGGTCGCGACAGATGCGGCATTCATCTTCTTCGGAAACATTTCCACACTGCACGCAAAACTTAACTCGCTCTTTAACTGTGCGGATTGAATCAACTAGCGCCGATGCAACTTCAGAATCAGATTGCAAGATATGGAATGCGATTCGTTGCGCACTCTTTGGACCGATGCCTGGCAGGCGGCCTAGTGCATCAATGAGATCTTGAATTGCACCTTCGTACATTCCTGACATCTATTACTTACCTTCAATAACTTTTGCGCCAAGCTCTTTTGCTAACAACGCAGCACCTGTCAACTGCACAGGATCATTTGGCGCTTCAGATGTTCTTGTCTCGCGCGCTGCAGGAGTATTGGTGTCGATCGATGGATCAACAACAACTGCAATCTTTCGATCCAGCCCCACCACATCAATAAATGCGTTGCGCAGAATCACATCAGATTCAGATCGTTCAAAACTTTCCTTCGCACCAGCATTCACAATGCCAATGGTGATCGCATTCTCATCGACAGATAGAACTTGAGCAGATGCACTTAACAACGACCAAGTAAGTCTGCGGCGCTTCTTTACATCTTCAATTACATCTGGCCACGCACGTCTAAGTGCGGCAATATCGAAAGCACCATGTGCGGGGGACGCTTTTGGCTTTTCAGGAGCTGGCGTTACCACTTCGGCTGGCTTAGAGTTGTTGACTGCTTCAGTCGAATGAGCAGAGCTTGTACTTTCTTTTGGCTCTGCGGTTCGAGCTGAAGCGGAAACAACGGATGAACTCATCGGCGCTAGCTCTTCTGCTCTTTCAAGTCTTTCGATTCGAGAAAGCATTCCCGCCTCTGTGTTGTCCCCGATTGGCAGCAAAATACGGCCGCAGATAAGTTCAAGGATTAAGCGCGGCGCAGTAGCCCCACGCATTTGGGTCAGCCCCTCCGCCGCAATATCCGCCGCACGAGACAGGTTCGCAGTACCAATTCGATTGGCCTGATTGCGCATACGTTCCATCTGATCATCAGGCATATCTCGCAAGATCGAATTCGCGGTTGAATCCTTAAGTGCATCGACAATCATCAAATCGCGAATACGTTCCAACATATCGCTGGTGAATCGACGTGGATCATGTCCTGATTCAATGACGCGATCAATCGTCTTAAACAATGTCGCACCATCATGTGCAGCAATCGCATCGATTGCATCATCTAGCAACGCACCATCTGTAAATCCAAGAAGTTGAATTGCGATCTCGTAGCTAACGCCATCTTTTCCAGCACCAGCAAGTAGCTGACCCAAAACAGAAAGTGCATCACGAACAGATCCACCAGATGCACGAACTACAAGTGGAATTACACCCTTTGCAACCTTTACGCCTTCAGCGTTGCAAACCTTTTCAAGGTGAGCAGCCAAAGTTCCTGGTGGAACTAAACGGAATGGATAGTGGTGTGTACGTGAACGGATAGTTGCAATCAACTTATCTGGTTCAGTTGTCGCAAAGATAAAAATTACGTGGGCAGGTGGCTCTTCAACAACTTTCAGTAATGCATTTGCTGCACCTGGTCCAAGCTGATGCGCTTCGTCGATGATGTAAATCTTGTAACGACTTTGCACTGGCGCAAAGAATGCTTTGTCGCGAAGATCGCGTGCATCATCTACTAAACCGTGGGTCGCAGCATCTAATTCAATTACATCTAGTGAACCTGGACCGTTCGCAACTAAATCTTTACATGATTGGCATTCACCACATGGATTTGGCGTTGGTCCCTTTTCGCAGTTAAGCGAGCGCGCCATGATTCGTGCGCTAGAAGTTTTTCCGCAACCACGAGGACCGCTAAACAAGTATGCGTGGTGTGTGCGACCAGATTCCAAAGCATTTGAGAGTGGAACAGTTACATGCTCTTGTCCGATGACATCTGCAAAAACAGAGGGACGATATTTACGATACAAAGCTAATGACATCGCCGTGCTCCTCTACTGTTCGTCGCCTTGCGCAATTTAATAGGACCCCTCGCACACCCGCCAGAGCGGACCTACCCTTGCTGCATTCCTGCCCTGGGGGAGTTCAGTACGGTAACGCCGTACGAGGGATCTGGCGCAATCATAGTTACAGCCACCGATAGAGTTCACCTCCTCGGGAGGATTCGCATAGCGGCCGAGTGCGCACGCTTGGAAAGCGTGTATAGGGCAACCTATCGAGGGTTCAAATCCCTCATCCTCCGCCAGAAATTAACAGGATTGCCCGCGACAGCTGATCAGCGGTCTCGGTCGGTCTCAGCTATGGGTTCCTCAATTAATTAGATCCTTTCAAAATTACTCTGAGTAATCGAAATTTTTCATATAGTGCCGAAATGGGAAACAACCCATTTTATGATGAGCTACTCACTCTTGGGCAACACTTACACGAGCGCGAACGTTTAGCCTTATATAGATTTTTAATTGAAAATAAAAGTGATACTTACAAGTCAAATGCCTTGCAATTATTTAAATCCAAGCAATTAAAGAGTGTAATTGCCAATGGTGAAATCACATATTCTTTGAAGGGCGATATCGTAAGTTATTCGACGAGAAAAAATGGTACTTTGGCATATCAAGAAAATGTTCGCGAAACAAAATTAAATAGGATTCCAAAATTTCGAATTAGAAAACTTATAAAATATTTTGCTCAAACAGAAGTAGAGGTCATTTGGAACTACCCACTTGAGGGACGCAACCCTGTGATAGAAGGTAGCTATTGCACAGACTCATATCCCTTCTTTGACCTCAGATATTTTTCGAACGGTGGAAGTCGCCTTCTTGGGTTGATTAATAAGCTACGTGTTGACGACTCAGACATTCGACAGAAACTAAAAGTTTCTTAAATTGTAATTATGAATCGATTGGACCTCGCATGCCTGAAACCAGCTTTCTTCACCTAACAACTAAGCAGGCTTGGGAAGATGCATTAAAGGTTGGTACCTATTCCCTATCTACAAAGGGAAAGACTCTTGAAGAAGTTGGTTTCATTCACGGTTCTTTTGCAGATCAAGTTGAAGAGGTTGCGGGCTTTGTATTTGCTGGATCAACTGAAGAGTTAGTTGTCCTGCATTTGAATGTAGGTAAATTGGAATCACATGGCATTGTGGTGCAGGTTGAAGAGGCCAGCAACGGAAAGTCATATCCGCATATATATGGTGCGATTCCATGCGAATTAGTTGATCGAGTGTCAGAAGCTCACATGAGCGCTGACAATAAATTAATAATAAATTAAATCTCGACGCCTATGAACTTGGTTTGCAGGAACTCATGAATTCCATCGAAGCCACCTTCGCGGCCCAAGCCCGATTGCTTTACGCCGCCAAATGGCGCAGCTGGATCTGAGATAACTCCCTTATTGATCGCAACCATTCCTGATTCCATCGCCTCTGCGGTGCGCAAAGCGCGGGTCAGATTTGAAGAGAAGACATAACTAATAAGACCGAACTCTGTGTCATTAGCCATCTCGATACCTTCTTCATCTATATCGAAAATGACGATCGGAGCGACTGGACCAAAGATCTCGTGAAGCAGGATTGGATTGTCCTTTTCAACAAGCAAAACCGTTGCTGGATAGAAAGCGCCATCACCTTCAGGCTTAACTCCACCTACTTCAACCTTTGCACCTGCTGCGATTGATTCATCAACTAATTCAGCGATCTTGTTGCGTTCCTTCATAGAAACAGAGGCTCCAAGTGTTGTTGTGGCTTCAGTTCCGCGGCCCATTACATAACTGCTCATGGACTTAGTCATCTCAGCGATGAACTTATCTGCGATTCCACGTTGCACGAAGATGCGATTTGCGGATGTACATGCAGCGCCACCATTGCGCATCTTTGCAAGTGAAAGTTGAGGAATAGTTACTGCAAGATCTGCATCGTCGTGAATAACAACTTGTGCATTTCCGCCAAGCTCCATTGAGCAACGGATAACGCGATCTGCTGCTTCTTTCAGAAGAATGCGACCAACTTCAGTTGAACCTGTAAATGAAAGGTTCTTAACTCGTGGATCATGAAGCATCTTTGAAATTGCAGGACCGGTTTTTTCAGGAAGAACTAGGTTGAGTACGCCCTTTGGTAAACCTGCGCGCTCCATCAAATCAACGATGTACATCGCAGTTAGTGGTGTTTCACCAGCTGGTTTCAAAATCATTGTGCAACCGGCAGCAACTGCTGGGCCAATCTTGCGAGTAGCCATTCCTGCTGGGAAGTTCCACGGTGTAATAAGAATAGAAAGACCGATTGGTTCATGAGTTACCAGAATTCGCTTGTCCCCTGATGGAGATTTACGGAAATCACCAGGTGTGCGAACAGCTTCTTCTGCAAACCAGCGGAAGAACTCTGCTGCGTATGCTGCTTCTCCACGAGCATCAGGCATCGCTTTGCCGTTTTCGCGCGAAATCATTGTTGCGATCGCTTCATTTTCAGCGGTCATTAACTCAAAAGCTTTACGTAAAATCTCTGATCGGAAACGAGGTGCTGTTTTTGCCCACTCTTTTGCTGCTGCATCTGCAGCCGCAATCGCAGCTTCACATTGTTCATCTCCGGCAATAGCAACTTCGGCAATTACTGAACCATCGCTTGGATCGTAAACCGGTAATTTTCCAATTCCATCAACCCATTGGCCATTGATATACAACTGTGTGCGCATGTCTAAAGCATACGCGGAGCGCTTAAAACAGTGAAGATCGAGCGCCCTGAGGTAGAGTGATGCTTATTAAGTTGCGTTTTTTCGCAATAAAAAGAGGAGTTATCCGTGCCGAAGTCGTGGACCGATGATGCGCCCGCCCCAGAAGTTCTTAAAGATCATGCACATCTAAGAGATTCTTTCTTCTACACAATTAAGCGCCGATTGCTAGGCAATCCATTGAACCGACATTCACTTGGTCACCAGCGCCTCAGCAAGCGTTATGCGTTGGGAATTTTGTCATCAGACTGTATTTCATCTTCGGCATACGGGTCAGAACAGATATTGATCGCATTGCTTCCAGCATTTGGTTTAGCGGCATTTGCAATCTTGATGCCGATGACAGTTGTTGTTTTAGTAATTCTTACAATTATCACCTTGTCTTATCGCAACGTAATTAATGTGTACACAAAAACAGGTGGTGCCTACATTGTTTCGCGCGATAATTTTGGGCCTGTAGTCGCACAAATTGCAGCTGTAGCTTTGATGTTAGATTACATCGTTACCGTTGCGATTCAATCAGCAGCCGGTGTTGCTGCAATTATTTCTACTTTTCCTTCCTTGAATAGTTGGAAGATGCCGATGATTGTTCTTGTCATCGGAGTCTTGACCTACGGAAATCTTCGTGGAGTGAAAGAAGCTGGAAAGGCATTTGCAATGCCGACCTACTTCTTCGTTGGATGTATGTTCATTGTGTTCTCAATGGGTATTTATCGAGTCATCACCGGAACTATCGAAGTGCTTCCAACTGATCTGCCAGGGGCTGTACCTGTTGGTGAAAGCCAAGGACTTCTTACCTTCGCGGCTATATTTATTCTGCTTCGCGCATTTGCAAATGGTGGCTCATCTTTAACCGGACTAGAAGCGATCTCAGATGGTGTGGCTTTATTCAAGACTCCTGAGCATGTGAATGCTCGCCGCACCTTGTATGTAATGAGCACATTACTTGGAACCTTGGTTTTGGGCGTTTCTTGGTTTGCTCACAAGATTCACGCAATGCCTTATGAATCAGGCACTCCAACTGTAATTTCCCAAATCGCTAAGACGATCATGGGCACTGGCGGCTTCGGAAGCTTTATGTTCGTCATGGTTCAGCTAGCCACAATGCTTATTTTATTTGCTGGCGCTAACACCACATACAGCGCATTTCCTATCTTGGTGAACTTCGTTGCATCTGACGGTTATTTGCCGCGCCAATTAACAAAGCGTGGACACCGATTAGCTTTCTCAAATGGAATTTTATTGCTGTCGGGTGGCGGATTACTGCTTGTATTCATCACAGCAGGATCTGTTGAGCACTTAGTTGCTTTCTACGCACTAGGTGTATTTACAGGCTTTACTTTGGCAGGTTTCGGAATGGTTCGTCACGCTCTTCGTCATAAAGAAGGTGCATGGAGAGCCAAGATATTTATCAACGGTTTATCTGGTTCGATTTCATTTGTTGTTGTAATTATTTTCTCAGTAGTGAAGTTCACAGAAGGTGCGTGGCTAGTTCTTCTTACTGCGCCAATTCTTGTAATGACGTTCCTTCGCTTGCGTCGTCAATACACTCGCGAACAAGAAGCTTTGGCTGTTAAACAACATCAAGAGCGTGCAACTTCAATTGCACGTCACGATGTAACTGTTTTAGTAGATAACGTTGATATTGCAACAGTTGGCGCAATTAGATACGCACGCAGCTTGCAACCACGTAACTTGGCAGCTGTTCACTTTGTGATCGATGATGTTCGTGCCGAAGAGATTCAAGCTGCATGGGCAGCATCAGATGCACTTGATGATGTAACACTTGAATTGATTGACTGTCCAGATCGCCGTCTTGCAAACTCTGCACTTGATTACGCAATCAGAATGACAGAAAAGCCGGACGTTGAATTAACGCTTCTGCTTCCACGTCGTGCCTATTCAGGTTTCTTAGGTCGTCTACTGCACGATCAAACAGCTGAAGAGATCGCAGCACCGATTTCACAGTTGCCACGAGTTGTTGCAACGATTGTTCCTTTTGACGTAGATCGCATTACTTCTGGCAAGAGTGTTGTTCAGCAGACAGTTGCCAAGCCAACAGTTGCTGAAGCACCAAAACCAGTTAAGAAAGCGCCTCCTGTAAATATTGAACCAATTAGTCACTACGCAGAAGATGTGACTCCTATTGGAAAGATTGAATGGCGAAAGCGCGCACAGGTTCAAGGTCGAGTTACATCGATTAAAACCGCACCACGTGGCTCTGCTCCAACTCTTGAAGTTGAGATTTGGGATGAGACTGGTGGAGTTTCACTTCACTTCTTGGGACGCCGTGAAATTGCTGGACTTGAAGTGGGCTCTCAGTTACGTGCTGAAGGCATGGTTGGTGAGGAAGAGGGATCTATGGTGATTCTTAATCCTTCTTACGAACTTCTTGTATAAAGCCTTTAATTAATTCACCGCACTCTTCAGCTAAAACGCCTGCACGAACCTCGGTTCTAAAGGTGCTGCGTGGATCGCGCAATAAATCCCACATCGAACCAACTGCACCAGCTTTTTCATCCCACGCACCAAACACAACTGTTTGTAATCGTGATTGAGCGATCGCACCTGCACACATTGCACATGGTTCAAGAGTTACAACAAGTATGTGATTAGTTAAGTGCCAATCACCAATCTTTTCAGCCGCATTTCTGATGGCGACAATTTCTGCATGTGCAGTTGGATCTTTATGTAATTCCCGTTCGTTATGACCCGTTGCGATTAGCTCACCGTTGTTATTAAAAATCGCTGCGCCAACAGGAATATCAGCACTTGCTAAAGCTTTGCGCGCTGCATCTATGGCAACGCGCATCATTTCAATATCGTTCACAGATCCAACAACTCCGAAAACTCTTCGCCGAAACCTAAACGCGCTGCAATAGCTTCAAGTTGCTCATCTGGAAATAGCTCATCATCATCACACAAAGCAGAAATTTCCATTCCATTCATTCCGAGATCAGCCAGAATTTCAAGGTGGCCAATTGGTCCTGGCTCTTCATCCTCTTCAGGCATTGGGATATCTGCGATATCAAGTAACTCTTCTGCAACTTCATAATCAAAGGCAGCGGTTGCATCGCTAAGAAAAAGTGAAATGTGTGTGCCTAGAACGCGAATCAATATAAAAAACTCTTCGTCTATTGCGATTAATGCTATTGATCCACCATTGGTTTGTTGTGATTTCAAACGGGTAATGATTTTGGCTAGGTTAAATGGATCCGGCAATGTTGCAAGAGTCCAGCGGCCATCTTCATGCCAAGCGGCAACGGCGAAATCAACATCAGTTGTGAGGTCGCTTACTTCGTCATCAATTTCATCGAAGGATTCAATCTCTTCAACGAGCTCTTCTTCGAAATCGGACATGTGCTCATACTTTCACTCATTGGAAAGGAATGAAACCCCTGTAAGGTAATGCCCATGAAAGTACACGTTGCAGATCACCCACTTATCAATCACAAATTGACTGTTTTGCGCGACGAACGCACCGATTCACCAACATTTCGTCGATTGGTAGAAGAGCTTGTAACCCTTTTGGCTTACGAGGCAACTCGCGATGTACGTACTCACGAAGTTGAGATTAAGACACCAGTTACAAAGACAAAGGGCCAGAAACTTGCTGAGCCTCGTCCCGTTGTTGTTCCAATTTTGCGTGCAGGTCTTGGAATGCTCGAAGGTATGAGCAAGTTGATTCCGACCGCTGAAGTTGGATTCTTAGGGATGGTTCGCGATGAAAAGACTTTAGAAGCAAGCACATATGCAAACCGTCTTCCAGATGATCTTTCGGGACGTCAGGTTTTTGTTCTAGATCCAATGCTTGCAACCGGTGGAACGTTGATTATGGCATTCCATTACTTAATCGATCTTGGTGCAACAGATATCACTGCAGTTTGTATTTTGTCAGCACCTGAAGGAATCGCGGCAGTTGAAAAGGAGTTTGCAAACAGCAGAGTTCCAATCACAATTGTTACAGGTGCACTAGATGAAAAGCTTAATGAGAACGGATACATCGTTCCGGGCTTAGGCGATGCGGGCGACCGTTTGTATGGAGTTGTGTAAATGGCATCAACGTCACCGGGATACGGAATCACAATCCGTGTTGAAGGTTCACCTGATTCACACCCAGTAGCTTTAGCAACAACAGTAATCACTGGTGCTGGCGCAACTATTACCGCGCTGGATGTTGTTGAATCACTTCTTGAAAAAGTTGTTATCGATATTACTTGTGACACTGTTGATGCTGAACATGCCGATGAAATCACAGCGGCGATCGCATTAAATCCAGATTTAACTGTTCGGAAAGTTAGTGATCGAACATTCTTGTTGCACCTTGGCGGAAAGATTGAAATCGCTTCAAAGGTGCCACTTAAGACGCGTGATGATTTATCACGCGCTTACACACCAGGTGTTGCTCGTATTTGTCAGGCGATCGTTGCAGATCCGGCAGATGCTCGCCGCCTAACAATTAAGCGCAATACAGTCGCTGTGGTCACTGATGGATCAGCTGTTTTAGGCCTAGGAAACATTGGTCCAGCTGCTGCTCTGCCAGTTATGGAGGGCAAGGCTGCGTTATTTAAGCGCTTTGCCGATGTAGACGCATGGCCAGTTTGTCTTGATACCCAGGATGTTGATGAGATTGTTCGCACCGTTCAGTTGATTGCACCTGTTTACGGTGGAATCAATCTAGAAGATATTTCTGCGCCGCGTTGCTTTGAAGTTGAAGCACGCTTACGCGAACTTCTAGATATCCCTGTGTTCCACGATGATCAGCATGGAACTGCGATTGTTGTTCTAGCGGCTTTGCGAAATGCTCTAAAGCTAGTGAAGAAGGATCTTTCAACCGTGAAGATTGTTCTAAGCGGTGTTGGTGCCGCGGGTAACGCAATCGCTCGTTTGTTAACATTAAATGGCGCACGCAACATCATAGGTTTTAATGTTAATGGAGTAATTCACAGCGGTTTAACTTCTGAAGATTCTATGCAGCAATGGTTTATCGATAACAGCAATCCAAGTAACTTCACTGGAAGTATCTCTGAAGCTATGGTTGGTGCGGATGTATTTATCGGCGTAAGCGCTCCAAATGTACTTAAGGAAGCAGATGTAGCTGCGATGGCAAAGGGCGCGATTGTTTTCGCACTTGCTAACCCAGATCCTGAAATTGATCCAGCGATCGCTCGTAAGTATGCAGCGGTAGTTGCAACTGGACGAAGCGATCAGCCAAATCAGATCAACAATGTTTTGGCATTTCCGGGAATCTTCCGTGGTCTGCTTGATGCAAATGCCCACAAGATTTCAGATGAGATGCTTGTTGCTGCTGCTGAAGCGATCGCCGATTGCGTTTCTCCTGAACAACTCAACACATCATTCATCGTGCCAAGTGTTTTCGATGCAAATGTAGTCAAGGCTGTAGCTGCGGCGGTTAAGAAGTCAGTGTGATTGAACTAGCGGCATCCTTTGATACCCAGTTTGCATCAATAGCCCCTTTCTTCTTGTACCTGCTTATCGGGGCGATAATCTTCGTAGAAACAGGCATTTTGCTTGGCTTTTTCCTGCCTGGTGACTCAATCCTTTTCAGCGCTGGCTTAGTTGCTGCAGCTCATGGCGAGGTAAATATTGTCATTCTTGTATCTGTAATTTTCATTGCTGCTTTCTTTGGCGATCAAATTGGCTTTGTTTTAGGTCGCTTAGTTGGCCGTCCATATCTTGAACGACATAACTCGCCTCGAATTCAATCGATGATCACTCGATCGGAACGTTTCTATGAACAAACTGGTTGGTGGGCTGTTGTTGCAGCTCGTTTCTTCCCGTGGATTCGAACTTTTGTTCCACCAATCGCTGGTATCTCAAAGATGAATTACTACAAGTTCTTAACTGCAAATGCGTTGGGTGCTTTGCTATGGGGCGTTGGAATTACATTAGCTGGGTATTACGCAGCGACATTGCCTTGGGTTAAGACATCCTCGTACGCGATTGCTGCCTTCTTTATTACAGCTTCTGTGGTTTCTTCACTCGTGAACTACTTACGCCACCGGCGATAACACCTGTATAAGTCATAGCAATTCCAGTTACAAGGTAAGCACTTACGCTCACGCCATCTGTTGGTGAAACAAGATCAATAATCAAGGATCCGACAAGCTGTCCCCCAACACTAAATAGCGTAAAGGTAAGTACGCCAAGGTGTTGAACAATTGTTGATGTGAAGGCGATGTAAATGACTCCAATTACTCCGCCGGTGTAAATCCACCAGGTATCGGTCGGCAGGGGAGTTAGTTCATTCTTGCCAAGCAATATTCCGGCAATGATCAAAACAAGTAAGAATGAAGTTCCCATAATGAAGTTCAAAAGAGAGGTTGTAAAACTTTGATGTGAGTACTCATTGATCTGTCCATTAAGTGCTCTTTGGACTCCTACGATTGCGCCGGCAATTCCAGCGGATGTAACGGCAAACATAGAAAGATTGTTGGCATCTATTCGATCCCATACCGAAACAAGGACTGCAAAAACAGTTAAAAACGCCGCTAAAAGCCTGCGAACTGAGATTAACTTCTTACCCCCACCAGTTAGTCCAATTCGATCAACAACTAGAGACATGGCTGTTTGACCAGCGATAGATGCCACAGAATAAATAGCAACACCAATTAAAGGAACTATCTGGGTTTGGATTGCCACAAAGCTTCCGCCAAGTGCCCCTGCAAACATCTTCCAACTAGCAATCTCTTTACGAGCAATGGCTCCGCGTAAATTAGTAATGCCATCTTTAATCTGCGCGCTAAACGGAGTGATGATAGAGATGATTAACAAGCCAGATCCGAATGAAACTAGCGCTGCCTGTAGTCCATTATCTAAACGGTGTGACAGTTCGCCATTTACGCGAGCCTGCATCGCGATCATTACCCCCGAAAGGGCGGCAAGGAAATCTAAGCGCATTGGGAGATTTTAACTTAACCTTCTAGGGAAAGAGTTACTTGAAGCCAATCTTCCTCTAGTTTTGTTTTCTCACCCTTCAATACTTCAAGTTCAGATGTAATCGCGATCAATCTTTCTGCATCAAATGCCGCTGTCTCTTGTTCTGCAACCAGCGCCGCAATAGCAGCATCACACTTTTCCATCTGTCGCTCTAGGCGAGTTAAATCCTTTTTCAGCTGGCGCTCTTCAGCCGCGTTAGAGCTCTTCTTTTCCTTAACAACGGTTGCAACTGAAGAAAGAGCGTTTGCTCGTTGTTCAAGATACTCATCAACTCCGCGTGGAAGATCACGTACCTTCTTATCTCCAAGTAATCCAACAAAGCGATCGCATACACGTTCTAAGAAATAACGATCGTGTGAAATCACAATTAACGTTCCGCCGTAGCTATCTAATAAATCTTCAAGCTCGGTCAAAGTTTCAATATCAAAGTCATTAGTTGGTTCATCCAGCAGCAAAACATTTGGGCTATCCATCAACAAACGTGTTAATTGCAAGCGACGGCGTTCTCCGCCTGATAAATCTCCAACGGGGGTCCACTGAGATTCACGATCAAAGCCAAGTCTTTCGCACAGTTGCGAGGCTGAAAGTTCACGCCCGCCGCCTAATTCCACGCGATTAGCCACCTTTTCAACCGCTTCAAGCACTCGCCATGTTGGGTCTAGCTCATCTAAATGCTGGGTTAAAAAGGCAGGCTTAACAGTTACACCCGTGACTAACTTTCCAGATGTTGGTTGGATTTGGCCTGTAAGCATGCGCATCAAAGTTGTTTTGCCAGCGCCATTAACTCCAACAATTCCGATGCGGTCGCCGGGTCCGATGTTCCAATACAAATCATCGATCAACTCGTTGTCGCCGAGCTTTACCTGTACATGATGAGCTTCGTACACAGTCTTGCCAAGGCGATTCAGTGCAAACTTCAATAGTTCGCCTTGATCACGAGGTGCCGGTTCATCGGCAATCAAAACATTTGCGGCATCGATACGAAACTTTGGTTTAGAGGTTCTGGCAGGTGCGCCACGGCGTAACCATGCCAGCTCTTTTTTAATCAGCATATTGCGACGTTGATCCATTACAGCCGCTTGTCGTGATCTTTCAGCTTTAGATAAAACAAATGCGCTGTATCCGCCTTCGTACTCTTCAACCTTGCCTTCAACTACTTCCCAGGTGCGATCAGTTACCGCATCTAAGAACCAACGATCGTGCGTTACAACTACTACTGCTAGGCCTTTGCGCTTGTTTAAATAATCAGCAAGCCAGGCAACACCTTCAACATCTAAATGGTTTGTTGGTTCATCGAGCAAAATCAAATCTAACTCGTTAATTAATAACTTTGCTAAACCAACTCGTCGGCGCTCTCCACCCGAAAGTTGACCAAACTTACGATCAAAGATGTGATCATCAAAGCTTCCGAATAACCCTGTAAATACTTCGCGAATATTTGGATCGCTAGCCCATTCGTGTTTTTCCGCATTTCCCAAAACAACTTCACCAACTGTGCTTTCGGGATCCGCAAGATCTACCTGTGACAACAAACCAATCTTTGCTGAATTTGATTTTGTAACGCGACCCTTATCTGGCGGCTCGATTCCAGCCATCACCTTCATTAAGGTGCTCTTTCCAGAACCATTTCTGCCAACAATTCCGATGCGATCGCCTTCGGAAACACCAAGAGAGACGCCTGCTAAAAGCTCTTTGATATCAAAGGCTTTAGAGACATCTTCGATGTTTACAACATTGCGCGCCACGGTAGGAGAGCGTACCTTTCCCTCATGAAGGTAACTGACCGCGAATACGCGCTAGAGCTTGATAAAAAGGATCCATTAGCCCATTTCAAATCTCAATTTGTGATTACAGACCCTGAAATGTGTTACCTCGACGGTAATTCATTGGGTCGCCTTCCAAAATCTACGATCACTGCAATTACTGACTTCATGAACAAAGAATGGGGACCCGAGGTTGTAACGGGTTGGAGCCATTGGGTTGATGAAGCACAGCCAACAGGTGATTTGTTAGGCGAGGCCGCACTTGGTGCTGCACCCGGTCAGGTTCTGGTTTGTGACACAACTTCAGTTAACTTCTATCAACTGTGTCTTGCTGCGATTCATGCACGTCCTGGACGCAAAACAATTATCACCGATGCTGCAAACTTTCCAACTGATCGATATATCTTGGATGGCATTGCGAAGCAGTTCGGATTAAAGCTCGTCATTATTGAAAATGAAGATCCTGCAATTGCTCAGCATGAGCGGATCACAACAGACGTTCTTGCGCCATATTTAAATGATGATGTTGCACTAGTAACACTTGAAGTTATTCAGTACCGATCTGGTGCGCGCACAGATTTAAAATCAATTACAGATCAGGTTCGCGCTATCGGTGGATTAGTTGTGTGGGATGCAAGCCACGCAGTTGGTGCAATTGAATTAAACCTTGATGCAAATGGTGTTGATCTTTGTGTTGGCTGTACCTATAAGTACGGAAACTCCGGCCCAGGATCGCCTGCTTGGTTATATGTTTCAAAGCGCGTGCAGAAAGAACTCCAGGTTCCAATTCAGGGTTGGTTTGCACAAGATGCTCAATTTGAAATGGGTCCCGTCTTCGAACGCTCACAAACAATTCGTGGATTCCAGATCGCTAGCCCTTCATTGATGGGAATTCGTTGTGTGCAAAGCGCCTTTTCAATGATTAAAGAGGCTGGTATCGACGCAATTGCACATAAGGCAGCTGTAGGAACTCAGATGATGATCGAGCTTTACGATGCATGGTTAGCGCCACTTGGAATCGAGCTCAACACATCTCGTGATCCAAAGGAGCGCGGTGGACATATTTCATTAGTACATCCTGATGCCGCACAGATCTGCGTTGCATTACGCACGATTTCCAATGTAATCCCTGATTACCGCACGCCTAATTCAATCCGTTTAGCTATCTCTCCCCTACCTACTTCATATGTTGAAGTGTGGGATGGATTCGCTCGTATGCGTGATTTAGTGGCATCTGGCCGCTATAAAGAGGTACAAGAAGGTGGGTCTCGCGTTACATGAGCGAAAACTTTGATTCAGCTCTAACTTACACATCGTACTTAGCTGTTGATGAACTACTAAAGCTTCAACGTCCGCTTTCAATCGGTCCTGAACATGATGAAATGTTGTTCATTATCATTCACCAAACTTACGAATTGTGGTTCAAGCAGTTAATTCATGAATTTCAAGAAGCACAACGTGCGATGGAATCTGGTGATTCACATTATTCATTAGCAATCTTGGGTCGCATTAGAACTATCTTGAAGGTTTGTGTAACTCAGATTGATATTTTGGAAACAATGACGCCATTGCAGTTCAACGCCTTTCGTTCATATCTATCATCTTCTAGTGGTTTCCAATCAGCGCAATTCAGAATGGTTGAAGCGCTTCTTGGTCGTCGCGACAGCAAGATGGCAGGACACCTGCCGTTAGATATTCAAGAGCAAATTAAGGTAATCACTTCACATAACAGTGTGTGGGATTCAGCCCTTGCCTACATCAACAAGCGAGGACATGAAATTCCATCTGATATTTTGAGTCGCGATAAGAGCGCACCATACGCTTCAAATAAAGCTGTTCAGGATGTTTTGCTCGAAGTACACCGAAATGATCCTGAATCAGCCATGGTGTGCGAACGATTAGTTGATATTGATGAGGGACTTCAAGAGTGGCGTTACCGCCATGTAAAGATGGTTGAAAGAACTATCGGACACAAAATGGGTACAGGCGGATCAAGTGGAGTTGGTTACTTAAGCAGCACTTTGTTTAATCCAACTTTTCCCGATCTTTGGGAGATCCGTTCAAGTTTTTAGTTAGGTAAACCCTTAACAACGATCTCTGAAAGCTCTTTGCGTGTTCGTGGTGCAATTTCACGATCATAGGCAGGACCTTCAAGAAGTTCTGCTGGTGCTTGCTTACCAATTGCCATAATCACTATCGGTTGTGCACCGACAAAAAGTTCCGCCGCCTTTTCATGATCAAAACCAGCCATTTGGTGAACGACATAACCACGGTGATGAGCCTCAATAGTTAACTGGGCCGCTGCTAATCCGCAGTCATACATAAATGTTGGAATTGGCGATCCATCTTCTTTTGTTGGAATACCAGCAATCGCGACATATGCAGATGCTCGGTTAGACCAACTTTGGTTAAAGGGAGCAAGAGTTTCTAGTAGCGCCGCGAAATTTTCATCCCCGCGAACTCCAGCAATAAATTGCCAAGGTTGAAGGTTGTTTGCAGACGGTGCCCAACGAGCAGCTTCAAGGATTGCAAGTAAATCTTCTTTGCCGATTACCGCGTTTGCATCTAGTGATCGCGGACTTTTACGTTCTGCAATGAGATCGTGGATTTCAACTGATGTGTGGGCTCTGGTCATGCCCGAAGTCTAGTTGGTATTTATCGTCTGTAATAAATGAAAATCGTGATGATTGAAATAACCGCACCACCAGAGATTAAGAAGTACTTCACCCAAGGCTTCATTCCGGTTTTTAACGCCGCTTTAGCTGCAATGCGCTTGGTGTGCATCATTACTTCACCAGCCCATGCAAACTCTGTAGCCAAAATACCCAAACCTGCTAAAACAATAAGAATTCCAGGTCCTGGACCGATCAATGCAACGCCGCCGGCAACAGTGATTCCACCACCGATTAATCCAATAATAATTCGCCAGACAAGGCGACCTACCTTGGTTCGCTTAATCCATGTACGAAATCTCATTTTGTTTTTGTAATAACCGTTTCTTTGCCATAAGCAGCAAATGCAATTTCTTCACGACGCTTCCGATAATTATCAGATGCTCCAGTTACTAAATGCTCAAAACGTGTTGAGGATTTGATTAGAGGATGTAATTCAGTTGAAGTTGCTTGGTCACCAAAAACTGGTGGCTCTTGATCGATATGTTCGACCTTAATGTGCGGATGTAAGAATCGATATACAAGAGCAAGGCGACGTAAGCCCAAGTTTGCAACATGGCGCAAACCGCGATTGATGTGATCCTGAGCCATTAAGCGCAAGAAGGTAAGGGTTTTAGGGCGTGCTGGTTTTTCAGCAACGGCTAATTGATACAACATTTCTGCGATCTCTTGCCCGCCTGTTGTATTTGGAAGTTCGGCACACTTGTCGGATAAACGCTTGCGCACAGCAGGATCTTGCAACAGCTTTACCTTCGCAGTGATGTCTGCCAAATCTGCCTGATCGGCACGCAGCGCATATCCAAAATCATGGCACCACTTAGCGCGTGCTTCCTGATCATCTGTACCGCGGATATTTGAAACAAAAACCGTTGGAAGTTGTGCTGGCAAAAGCTCATGAACGCCGTTGTAACCTGTTGCGCAAATACCCGCATCAAATGCGTGCAATACCTTTGCTAATGGGAAGTAACGCGCAACCTTTAGATCTAAACCTTCTGGAGCAAGAGATTTTCCATCTTTATCGACAGGGGCTTTAGTCAAAATTACCTGAAGATCTTTCCAACCAAGTAATCCGGAAAGCGCAGCTGTCATCTTTTCATTGACATCACCTTCGCCAGTTCCAAGTTGAACTAGAACAGTTGGTCGATCAAGATCTAATCCCAAAGCACGACGTGCATCATCGCGAGTCATCGCATCCTCTTTGCGGAAGAGTGAGACGGGAGATGTAAGAACTGAGTCTTTTCTATTTGCAGTTGGGCCAAAGTCATATGCTCGAGCGATATCACCAGGTTCAATAACTTTATCCATCATCGCTGATTGCAAACCTAAAACAAATCGCTGTGGCTTCTTCTGCCAAAGACCACGACGAACCCAGACCAACTTCAAATCAGGATTTGAATTCTTTGCTGCAATAACTCCTGGGTAAGGAACCACACCGTCAAATGACAACACCTTTGCATTTGTTTCTTCAACCAAGGCTAATAAGCGATCTCGAAGATACACATCCCACTTTTCACGTGACATCCACATACGGTCACGACCAGGAATATATTCGCACCGAATTCCCATGAATGATGGAATCTCTGCGATTCCACCTGCCATTGAAACGATGATTGGATTTGCTACATCTTTAAGAGCTATGGCCACAGCACTTGCTCGAGCAAGGTGGCCCATTCCAACTCCGTTGCTTGTTGCAAGGATGATTGTTGGTTTAGACATGTCCGTAGCCTACCTAAATGAGCGCAAAAGGTAATCAATTAGACTACGAGGTATGAATCTCATTGCTGCACAAGCCGTTGTAGATGGGCAGCTTCTTAATGAGGTTTCAATAGAAGTAACCCACGGAAATATCACCGCAATCGGTACTGATGCCGTTCCAGATCGAAGAATAGAAGGTGTTTTGCTTCCAGGGTTCGTAGATATCCATTGCCACGGTGGCGGTGGGCATTACTTCTCTGATCTCACAGATGTGGGAATTGAAAGGGCGATTCAAACCCACGCATCACATGGAACAACATCCATGCTGGCTAGTCTGGTGACTGAACCTGTCGAGAATCTTTTGGCACAAATCAAACGATTAAATCCATTCATCAACAAGAGTGCACTTCGAGGAATCCACCTAGAAGGTCCATACCTTTCACATACTCATTGTGGTGCTCATGATCCTGCTTTGCTGCGACAGCCAACTATTGAAGAGTTAAAGCAGTTAATTGATGCGTCAGGCAACATGATCAAGATGGTCACAATTGCACCAGAATTAGATGGCTCTTTAAAAGCAATTGAGTTCTTGGTCAATGAAGGAATAGTTGCCGCCCTTGGTCATACTGGTGCTAATTCAACGATTGCACGTGATGCCATAAGTGCAGGTGCAACTTTAATTACTCACTTTAATAATGGCATGCCAAAATTGGGCACACATGACAATATTAATTCTGTTGCTCTTTCAGAAAAGTTTGTTGATCTTGAATTAATTCTTGACGGACATCATGTAAATGATGCCGATGTGACGACCGTTGTGAACACTGCAAAGGACAGAGTTATTGCAGTTACAGATGCAATGTCTGCAGCAGGACAACCTGATGGACCATACACAATTGGAAAACTAGGAGTCACTGTTAAAGACTCTGTTGCGCGCTTAGATTCCAACGGAGCGTTGGCTGGAAGCACATTAACTATGGATGTTGCGTTCTTGAATCTAATAAATAAATTCGGCTATTCCATCCCAGAAGCAGTAGCCGCTACCTCTACAAAAGCTGCTCAAAAGGCTGGGCTGCATGACGTGGGAAGCATTTCAGTAGGTAAGAAGGCTGATTTTGTTGAACTTTCAGCCTCTGGTCAGATCAAAAGTTTTTCTTAAACCTTCTGAAAAGTAGCGCTGCTGTAGCTAATAGCAGAGCGATTCCAACCCACTGCCAGAATGAAATTGGGAATGGTGCATGTTCTGGTAGATCAGCACTTCTTTCAGAAACATTCGAATTAATTGAGAGTTCGGTAACTACGCCTGCGTGATCAGTACTTAAGTTATTAGGCGGAGTAGCTCCGATAATTTTGGCTGATATAACGTCACCACCATTCTTCACAAAGACATAATCAAGTCGATCTGTATAACCTGCGTTGTTGCCTAATTCTTTGGCAACCTTCAATCGCACCGGATCTGGCCCGGTTAGCAATGCGTTCATTCCCCATGTGTAATTTTCAGGAAGCAGTGGATCTGGTCCGCTATCTGTAAATCCTGCTTCAGTCATTAGTAAGTATGCATTGCACTTGCTTGTCCCTGCTGGACATGCATCACTTGCTACCGGTTGTTCACCAGGATTTGGATTTGCAGGCATCCGTGGATCTCGTGGATCACTATTGAAATCTCCCATTACAACAACAGGGGTCTTTGTGTCTTTAAGATCTTCAATTAGTTGCTTAGCTTGAATTGCAGCGTTCGGAACTTTGTTTTCATCCCACAGAGATTCAAGGTGTGTAGTGACAAAACGAACCGGTGTGTTTCCGATTTGAATATCAGCCCAGGTGTACCCGCGATAGATAGTCATGATCGTAGGAACAATCGTGTATGTCTGTTCGTATTCGGTATTTCCAACCTTCAAAACCTTGCTAGCCAAGTCAGCTCGGATAGCTAAGGCATCTGCAATTTCAAAGCCACATGCCGCCTTATCTTGGCCAAACAATGGCTGGAAAGTCTCTGGATCATTAACCATAGTTACAAAAGGCACCGCAGCGATGGAATAACCAGTGTTTAACGCTGTTATTCCAGCTTTTTGGGCAAGGACATACTCGGTACCTAAAGCCTTTGTAGCAGCCAGGAATTGCTTGGTGAAGTTAAAGACTTCGGTGCGCTTGCTGAAAGCATTCTTCTTACAGAACCAGATTGTTGCTTCTTGTAATCCAACAACATCAGGTTTCTGAGCAATTACCTCGGCAGCAAGCTTTGGTGCTCTCTTATTAAAATCCGTTTTCTTTACTTGATCCCACATAAATTGCGCAGCGGCAGAAAGATCTGGAATTAAATCCATTGCTACGCCAACATCTGAACCCAAATAAAGGTTACGCGTCATCACCGTTACTTGCGGATTAGCCGCTTGCGCAGGAACTACAGGAATCAATGAAAGCGCTACAAGTAATACAACAAGTAAGCGCTTCATGGATTAATTTCCCCAGGAAGAGTGAAGAGGACGTCCTTCTGCATAACCTGCTGAGGATTGGACACCAACAGTTGCACGATCTGCAAACTCTTCGATGTTCTTTGCACCTGCATATGTAAATGATGAACGTACCCCAGCGATAATTTCATCAAGAAGATCTTCTACGCCTGGACGTGATGGATTAAGGAACATGCGTGAAGTAGAAATTCCCTCTTCGAACAACGCTTTGCGAGCGCGATCAAATGCATCCTCTGCAGATGTTCGTGCCGCTACTGCTCGAGCAGATGCCATTCCAAATGATTCCTTGTACAAACGACCATTTGCATCAGTTTGTAGATCTCCAGGAGATTCATATGTTCCCGCGAACCAAGAACCAATCATTACCTGTGATGCACCTGCGGCAAGTGCGAGTGCAACATCGCGAGGATGGCGAACTCCACCATCTGCCCAAACATGTGCGCCAAGCTTCTTGGTCTCTGCAGCACACTCTAAAACAGCTGAGAATTGTGGGCGTCCTACGCCTGTTTGCATACGTGTGGTGCACATTGCTCCTGGACCAACTCCGACCTTGATGATGTTTGCACCGGCGTTTACTAAATCATGAGCACCTTGGGCAGTAACTACGTTACCCGCAACGATTGGAACCGTTGGGCTAATGGAACGAATAGCGGCAAGTGCTTCAAGCATCTTCTTTTGATGGCCGTGTGCAGTGTCTACAACCAAAACATCTGCACCCGATTCAATGAGCGCTGCTGCTTTTGCCGCTACATCACCGTTAATGCCGACCGCTGCTGCGATACGTAGCTTTCCATTCGCATCTAGCGCAGGTGTATACAAAGTTCCACGCAGTGCACCGATACGGGTCATGATTCCAACAAGATCACCATTACTTGAAACAACAGGTGCCAACTTGTGACGGTGTTGAGACAAGAAATCAAAAGCTTCGCGAGCACCAAGTGCGTCTGGCATTGTTGTTAAATCTTTGCTCATCACTTGGCTTAGTTGTGTAAAGCGATCAACGCTCTTGCAATCATCCTCAGTAATGATTCCTACAGGCTTTCCATTTTCTACAACAACAACCGCACCGTGTGCACGCTTGTGCAACAAGCTAACTGCGTCTGCAACAGTTGATTGTGGAGACAAAGTAATCGGTGTATCAAAGAAGGGATGACGATCCTTTACCCATTTAATAACGCCATCAACAACTGCGTGTGGAATATCTTGAGGAATAACTGTTAGGCCACCTCGACGTGCCATTGTTTCGGCCATTCGTCGTCCGGCAATAGCTGTCATGTTTGCAACAACTAGGGGAATCGTTGTTCCTGTTCCATCTATGGATGAAAGATCAACATCCATTCGTGATGAAAGTTCGGAACGGCTTGGCACCATGAAAACATCGTCATAGGTGAGGTCGTGGGTAGGTTCATTTATGAATCGCACGTAGGTAAACAATACTCAGGTAGAATAGAAGAATGTCTAAACCACTCATTTCTGTACGTGGGTTGACCAAGAAATTTGATGATTTCACCGCTGTAGATGGCATTGACTTTGATGTGGCTAAGGGTGAGTCCTTCGGTTTATTGGGCCCCAACGGAGCCGGCAAGTCCACAACTATGCGCATTTTGGCCGCTACCTCTACCCGTACATCGGGAACGGTTGAGATCCTGGATAAGGACCCTGAAAAGTTTGGTCCACTTGTTCGTGCCCACCTAGGCGTTGTTCCACAGCAAGATAACTTAGATGGCGAATTAACCGTTACAGAAAACTTGTATATCTATGGTCGTTACTTCGGTCTTTCAAAGAAGTTTATTAAAGGCAAGATCGAAGAACTTCTTGAGTTTGCGCAGCTTGAAGAAAAGCGCGATGTAAAGGTTGAAGCGCTCAGCGGTGGAATGAAGCGTCGCTTAACAATTGCTCGTGGACTTGTTAGCGAACCAGATATTTTGTTACTAGATGAACCAACTACAGGATTAGATCCACAAGCTCGTCACATTTTGTGGGATCGATTGTTCCGTTTAAAGGAGCAAGGTGTAACCCTTGTTCTAACAACTCACTTTATGGATGAGGCAGAACAGTTGTGTGATCGTCTTGTCGTTATGGATAAGGGATCAATCATGGCTGAAGGTTCTCCTGCTGGATTGATCAAGGAGTACTCAAGCAAAGAAGTACTTGAAGTTCGCTTTGGTAGCGACCGTAATAAAGAGGTTGCGCCCCAACTTTCAACTATGTGTGAACGAATGGAAACTTTGCCAGATCGTGTATTGATGTATACCGAAGATGGCGAAGCACTACTTGAACAAATCATGCAAGCAAAGTTGCACCCAACGACATCACTTGTTCGTCGCAGTTCGCTTGAAGATGTCTTCCTTCGTTTAACTGGAAGAACACTGATTGAATGAACGCAGGTATTGATGTTCCTCAGATCCAACGCTTTGGTGCTTTCTATATAGCTTCAGCACGTCTGCGTTCAATGTCTAAGTGGAAGACGATTATCGCCGCCGTAGACATCGGAAACCCCTTGTTTTACTTGATCGCCGTGGGTATTGGTATCGGTGTTTTAGTGGAAAAAAGCTCTGGAACAAGCGGAACATATGGAATTAAGTACATCGCTTTTATTGCTCCTGCACTTCTGGCAAACACCGCAATTACCGGCGTCATGGATGAAACTGTTTTCCCAACAATTGAAGGTTTCAAATGGCGCAAGCTTTTCTTTGCACAAAATTCAACGCCAATTTCGGGTCGGCAAATTGCATTAGGTGTCTACATGGCAGCGATTTGCCGTGCGATGTTTTCTGTAAGCGTCTATTACATCTTGCTGCTTGCATTTGATGTAGTTGACTTTGGAATCAGCATTCTGTTATTTCCAGTTGCTGTTCTTGGCGGCGGAGCATTTGGTGCAATGATTTTGTTTGCAGCTGCCAAGATCGAAAAGGATGATCAATTCTTTAATATTCTTGGACGTCTGGTGATTATGCCGATGTTCCTATTCTCTGGAACATTTTTCCCTCTTCAATCAATGCCTATTTACTTGCAACCAATTGGTTGGATTTCACCTCTTTGGCACGCGACAGAGTTGGGCCGGGAAGCTGCGTTTGATTACGGCCTGAGCAATACGATGGTCTTTATTCACATTGTTTACTTGATTACATTGATAATAACCGGTTTGACTCTCGCAGCCCGTCAGTTTGAACGGAGGCTTGCAAAGTGAGTACAGCTGTTCAGATCGCAGAGTCCAAAAATTCAAGCGCTATGTATGCGGGTCGACCATATGTTTTATTGGAACGTGGTTGGTTAGCTTTTAGATCTTCAACGTGGATTCCAGTTGTTACAGGTTTCGTTGAGCCAGTTCTTTTCCTCTTAGCTTTCGGCTATGGAATGGGAAATCTAATTGGCGATGTTTCCAGCGGTGGAACAACTATTGATTACACAGCTTTTATCGCTCCAGGCTTACTTGCAAATAGTGCGATGAATGGTGCGATCTACGATTCAACCTGGAATGTTTTCTGGAAGCTCAATGAATCCAAACTGTATAAAACAATGCTCTCAACCCCCTTGGGGCCTTTAGATATTGCACTTGGAGAAATCACCTGGGCTCTGCTCCGCGGCCTGGTCTATTCACTGGGATTCTTAACTGTCGTAACACTTCTAGGAATTACACCTAGTTTCTGGGCGATTTTGGCAATCCCAGCCGCATCCTTGGTTGCCTTTGGCTTTGCATCCTTCGGCATGGCAATCACTTCATATTTCAAGACTTACCAGCAGATGGGTTTCATTAACATCATCTTGCTGCCAATCACATTGTTTTCAGGATCGCTCTATCCAATCTCGATTTATCCCGATTGGTTGGAAAAGGTGATCATGGCGCTACCGCTGTGGCACGGTATTGAACTTGTTCGCGCATGTTGGTTTGGCAATATCAACTCAGGAATCCTGGTTCATGTTGCTTACTTTGTAGTGATGATTTCAGTTGGCCTGGTTCTAACATCTCGCAGATTACGAGCGCTTTTCCTTCGCTAATTATGACTGTACGTTGCGTCAGGAACTAAGGCGGGACATTTCCAACCGGGAGCAATCACCGGTTCAAAATGCCACCATTCATTATCAAAAACTCTGCATAGTCCGAATTTTGCACCGTGAACCTCTAACCAACCTGCACCTTTTGGTTCATCAGGATAATTAATATCAAGCGCGGTTCCCCATGGGTGATGTGAAATCAAAGGCGGTGCAACCCACTTGCTCGCCTCTTTCTCGCTTCCATACTTCTTAACTGCTTGTGCAAACAAAACTTTTTGACGTTCAAGAGTTCTAAATCCCGAAGCAATATAAATAGATTGGCCATCTTTCTTCGCAGCAGCTTGTGCCGCTTTAAATCTGTACATCAACTGCTTATCAATCGCCGTAGGGCGAATCAGCGATCTAGGAATTGCACCTTCTCCTAAAGAAACCTCAGTTTTTTCACACCGTTTTATTACATTAGAAGTACGCAAGGAAAATGTTTTTTTATTCATGCATTGCAATGGAATAGTGTCGGATGCGTAGGAAAAACCATTTATAAGTGAAAAAACCAATAAAAAGGCTATAAATACCCTGGTTTTTCGCATGCCCTCAGTCTACGGGGTTGCTTTTTAAATAAAGCATGGGAGAATTACCTCCTAGTTAAAACTAACTAAAAACGAACCGGGAGAGTACTTCTCAAACGAGTTTCAAAAGCTGAAACCTTTGTCGTACATGTTTTACAAATGCTGACACAATCGAACCACAAGCAAACATTTAGATTCGTTCCATCAACTTCAGTTCCAGTAGACCCAAAGCGCGTCGAAGAGATCCTTAAGCAGGAATGGGAACTGTTTACCAAGGGCACAGATAAGAGCGCAGAAGAGAGCCGCCGTTCATTCAAGGCGTTGCCACTAGGCGTTACATCAAGCTTCCAGCACTGGGATCCATACCCAATCTCAATCAAGTCCGCTAAGGGCGCATACATGACCGATGTTGATGGTCGTCAGCTGCTCGACCTTTCAATGGGCTTCGGAGCGATGCTTGCAGGTCACTTAAACCCAATCGTTGTTGAAGAGATCGAAGCTTCTCTGTCACAAGGAATGCTTTTTGTTACACCTTCACCAATTTCAACAGATGCTGCAGAGCGAATCTGTACACGCTTTGGAATTGATCAAGTTCGCTTTACAAACAGCGGAACTGAATCAACTATGTACGCGGTTCGTGTTGCACGTTCAGCAACAGAGAAAATGGGAATTCTTAAGGTCGAAGGCGGTTACCACGGTAGCTACGACCCATTCGTTGTTTCAAGCAAGCCTTCACTAGACAAGATTGGTGATCCTGAAGATCCAACACCAGCAATTGATTCAAACTTGGTTCCAGGAGATATTTACGTTGTTCCTTTCAACAACATTCCTGCACTTGAAAGAATGTTTGAAAAGAATGCAAAGAACATCGCTTGCTACATCGTTGAGCCTGTTCTAGAAAACCTTGCCATCGTTCTTCCAGATGCAGGCTACCTCGAGCGCGTCCGCGAACTGTGCGACGAGCACAACGTCGTTCTGATCTTTGATGAGGTTAAGACAGGTCTTACTGCAGGTGCACACGGTGCAGCTGCTCGCCTAGGCGTTCAGCCAGATCTAATTACCCTTGCTAAATCAATCGGTGGTGGACTTCCACTTGCTGCTTTTGGTGGCAAGAAGAAGTTCATGGACTTTGTAACAAATGGAAAGATGGCTCACTTCGGTACTTTCAACGGCAATCCGTTAGCAATGGCCGGCGTGCGTGCAATCGATCGTATTTGTACAGATGAAGCACTTGCAGCTGCTGAAGCACTTAATCAGCAGGCGTTAGATCGCATCAGCGCAATCATCGATGAGTACCAACTTCCTGCACACACTGTTGGTTTCGGCGTAAAGGGTTGCGTTACTTGGTCTACAGAGCCTGTTCGCAACTACCGCGATTACAAGGCAACAGATTTCGGTATCGCTGAAGCTCACTGGTTGTTTGCACTTAACCGCGGAATCATCACTCCTCCGGGATTAGATGAGCAATGGTTGATCTCTTTGGCACATGGCCAAACAGAGATCGATCTACTTGTTGAAGATTTCCGCGATTTTGCTAAAGCGCTTCGAGCATAGTTCGAACCGCTTTAACCATCTGATCTAACGGCATCGTAGGTAACCCGGGGAACTCCCCTGCTTGCTCATCCATTAATGGAACATGAACAAATCCGCTGCGCACCTTGGTGCCTGCAAACTTGTTCTGTGAAACATAGAAAACATGGTTGCAAAGAAATGCCCCTGCGCTCAGTGAAACAGAGGCTGGAACTCCCGCAGCTTTAATCGCATCAACGATTTGCTTTAAAGGAAGTGTTGAGAAATAAGCATCAGGACCATCTTCAAGAATCTTCACATCGTTTCGAAGTACGCCCTCATTATCTGCGAGGCGTGCATCATCAAGGTTGATTGCAACCCGTTCCGGTGTAATTTCCTTACGACCTTCTGCCTGCCCTAAACAAATAACTACATCTGGGTTGTGTTCAGCGATTAACGCCAATAAACGCTCTGCAGATTGCGCATATGCAACAGGCAGAATCGCGGTAACAATGTTCTCACCACTGATCTGCTTAACAATTTCACCAGATGGGTTGCTAGATGCTTTACCGAAGGGTTCGAACCCCGTTAATAGCACCTTGGTCATGCGCTAAGTATTACCCAACAATCCATGAAGCGATATCTACACCCATCACAACTAGGAACATTAAATTAAAGATGATTACTCCACCCACACGATAAATCGCACGGCCTCGATCGGTTAACTTCCAATCACTTTCAGGGGCATCGGTAATCGCATCCAAGTAGTGAAGGAAGAAGCCCGGAAGCGCCATAACCACAAAGCTCCACTTCAAAAATGCTGCTGGACTGCTAAAAGCGCCCTCAATCATGTTGGAAACAAGGGCCATTACGAAGATCATTACAATCGTCTTAAAGACACCTTTAGGAAGATACAACTTCTTCTTTGGAAGATTGTCCTCGAGACTTAATGATGTGATCTGTGGAATAGCAAAAAGCAAGGTTCCTAAAATTAGATTCAATGTGGAACCAACAAATGGTGCAGCCATAATGAAGAAGACAAAGATCTTGAAAGCAAGTGAGCGAATCTTCTGATTATGAGATGGCTTTTTAATCTCTACATGCAAAGCACGAAGACGCATTGGATAGTGCTCAACTGCAATATCTTCAAGCGAAACGCGAACAAGCAGAAGAACCGCTGCCAAAATCGCCAGCTGCTTTCCGTGCGCAGTTATAGGTAGCTCTAAACGAGCAAGCCCATTCATTGCCCCGACCATTTTTGTAATTACCCAATAGGTCAACAGAATTCCTAATGCATAATCCGTCACTCGTTCCCATAGATCATCATCACTTCGTACCAAGCGACGGAACGGACGGAAGGCACTTGCTAACAATGCTGGCGCAAAGAACAGAACCATCACGCCGATAGCGGTTAAGAATTCAGGTCTGTTTGTAATGTGCCCCGTTATAAGCGCTGACATAAAGAAGACGAAACCAGCAATAAATCCAGCAAAAGCATCGTAAATTGCAACTGCCATAACGGCAGCGACTATCCCCCATGTTGGTGGTAACGCTTGCGCTCCCGTGTTTAAAGAAGCAATGATTCCTAAAATCAAACCAATCGGAAGTAGTAATACAGCCCAAGAACCAAGGATGGCTCGCATCGTATTTCCATCTTGGATGGTGCGAGTTAAAAGCGGTGAGAAACGATTGAATCGATGCGAAAGGGATACAACCGCATAATCGGTTTCATCGGTAAGTCTGTTATCCCACGTTTGTGATAGATCTCCTCTGCCTGGTTCATCCTTGAGCAGCTTTAAAGCACCAGAGGAAACAGATTGCAGAGACTCTTGTTCTGCATCCTCATCATCTTGCTTTTCATCTCGCTTTACTGAAGTAAGCGCAGCAAGTGCGGCAAAAGCAGCCAATTGAAGCCCTTTTGTCGTGTCTGCATCACTCAACGGATCGTATGGTTGAAGTCCTTCTTTAATGGCCTTCACTTGTTCTGGCTCTACCGTGGCCGGCTCTTCCTCAACTTTTAAATCAGGACAGTTATCATCCCACTGCACAACACCCTCATTGTCTTTACAAAATGGTATTTCTTTATTGCTAACTGTTCCATTGTCATCATAAACCTCGATGGTAATTGAGTGGTGTCCAGGAGGAACATCATCTGGAATTTCAATATTCAGATCTTCTGCTTCAGATTGTGTAATTCGATCGATAACAACTTTTTGTTCTGCCGCACTGGAAGGAAGCACAAGAAAGTTCAGCAATAGAAGAGCAAGTACTGCAATTTTCTTCATTACTTATCCTTCACATTCACAGTTACCTTGACCTTTTGGCCTGGCTTCAGTCCAGTAACTGTTGCTGTCGCAGAGTTCTTAGAAGTTGTTGTACTTGGCTTTGCGGTGATAGTTGCTTTAGAAGGAATCTTCGCTGCTGCTGCTTTAGCTGCAGTTGCGACTTTTGCAGCAACGGTTGCTGCTGCCACTGCCTTTGTTGCTTCTGCTGTCTTTGCGACAGATTCTGCTTTCACAGCAACAGCTTCTGCTGCCTGAGTTTGTGCTTCTTTGGTTGCGGTATCCGCAGTTTGAGTAGCGGTCTGTTGAACGGCAGCTGCAGTATCTACCTTTGCTGTCGCAACATCTACACTCTTTTGAACTTCATCTACCTTGGTAGTTACTTCTTCAATCATCTTTTGAATTTCTGTGCGTGCAGTTTCATCTGTTTCTTTAGCTGCTTGTTCAGCTAGAGCCGCTTTATCTGCAAGTACCTTCGCTAATTCTTGTGCTGCCTTAGTAGCTACTGCTTCCGCGGCGATTTTCTCGGCTGTTGCCTTTGCTGCAGCTGCCGCGGCAGCCTTAGCTTGAGCTGCGGCATCTGCTGCCTGCTTCTGTTCTGTTGCTATTCGTGCAGCAGTGTCTGACGCTGCTTTTTGGGCTGCAGCAGCGGTTCCTTTAGCAGCAGATGCTGCATCTGCCGCTGCCTGTGCTGCGGCATCTGCGGCGGCCTTTGCTGCTGCCGCGATTGCGTTTGCCTGAGCAGATGCTTGCGATGAAGCTGTTTTTGAAGTCAAAGTATTAATTGCAATATCAACTTGCTTAGTCGCATTGGCTGCTGTGGTTTTGGCTGTAGCTGCTTTTTGTGCAGCAGTTGCTGCTGCCTTCACCGCAGCGGCTGCATCTGCTGCTGCCTTGTTTGCTGACGCTGTTGCAGCGGCCTTTGCCGCCGCGGTAGCGGTCGAGTTCTTTAGAGCTGCGGCGGCATCTGCTGCTGCCTTTGCTGCTGCAGTTTGTGCGGCCTTTGCTGCGGCGGCATCTGCTGCTGCCTTTGCTGCGGCTGCATCCGCAGCTGCCTGTGCAACTGCTGCGGCTGCTGCTTTATCAATCGCTGCCTTTGCCGCGGCTGCAGCGGCGGCTGCATCTGCTGCCGCTTTTGTGCTTGCATTTGTTGCCGCTGTATTTGCTGCCGCCTTTGCTGCGGCTGCGGCATCTGCTGCTGCTTTTTCAGCTGCTGCTTTAGCAATTGCATCTGCTGCCGCCTTATCTGCTGCGGCTTTTGTTGCAGCGGCTTCCTTTGTCCCTTGGCAATCAGCATCGCAGGTTGGTGCAGTTGGTGGTGTAATTATTGGGGTAGATGGCGTGGTTGGTGCAGGTGCTGTTGCAGCCGCTACCGTGATTGTTACAACTACATCTTTGTACACACCATTTGAATCTGTCGCGCGAACTGTAAATGTGTAAGTGCCCGCGGTAGTTGGCGTGCCAGCTATTTGTCCTGTCGCAGGATCAAGTACTACACCGGCCGGCAATGTTCCATTTGAAATCGTGTACCCAAATGTGCCAACGCCTCCAGCTGCAGCCATACTCAATACGTAAGCAGTGCCAACAGTTCCATTAGGCACTGATGAAGGGGCTGAAAAAGCTATCTCTGGGTTGATTACAAGCGTTGGGTTCGATGTTTCAGTTGCAGTGCCAACGCGGTTAGTTGCAGTCGCTACGACAACTATGTACTTACCTAGTTCTGAAATAGTTGGAACAAAACTAGCGGCTGTGGCTCCTGAAATATTGGTACATGAAGATAGATCTGTCTGACTTTCACAGACTTTCCATTGGTATGTCTGCGTTGGTGTAGGGGATCCACTGAATACAACATTCGAAGTTAGCGTGGATCCAACATATGGATTACCAGTTGGTTGTCCTGGAGTTACCAATACAGGGATGCTGGAAGCCATTGGTGTAGTTGAAGCGGATGCACTGGACGCTACAGAATCACCATTAACGTTGGTTGCTTTCACGGTAAACGTGTAAGCGGTTCCGTTTGTAAGTCCTGTGATGGTCAATGGTGATGTTGTGCCTGAAATAGTTGAACCGTCGCTGGCTGTAACTGTATATCCAGTAACAGATGATCCACCGTTATTAGTTGGCGCAGTAAATGAAACAGTTACTTGCGCATCTCCGCTTGCGACAGTAACACCAGTAGGCGCGTTCGGAACTGTTGATGGCGTAGCTGCTGATGAAGCAGTGGATTGCGCAGAAGTTCCAATTCCATTAGTGGCTGTCACCTTGAAGGTATATGGAGTTCCATTGGTTAATCCTGTAACTACACAGGTTTCTGTTGGCGCAACTGAAGTACAAGTTCCCGCTGCAACATTTCCTGATGTGTATGCAATTACGGTGTAGCCAGTCACATCTGAACCTCGTGAATCTAAAGGCGCATCCCAAGAAACTGTTGCTGTTGTGTTTCCCTTCACTGCAGTAACATTTCGCGGCGCGGAAGGTGCGGCGTTTACTGATGCACTTGTCGAAGCAGTTGATGCCGCTGACGTTCCGGCGGCGCTGGTTGCCGTGACCTTAAAGGTATAGGCGGAACCAGCCACCAAATTAGCTGAAACATCGCACGTAGTTGCCGGTGCTGTTGCCGTACAAGTAGCGCCAGCCACTGCATTTCCAGCACTGTCATAAGCCTGAACTGTATAAGAGGTAATTGCGGAACCATTGTCAGCAGGTTCAGTCCAACCAACGGTTACTTTTCCAGTGCCAGCCGTTGTTGTAATGCCAGTTGGGGCTTCAGGTGCTTTGGCTGGCGTTACCGCAGTGGTTGCAATCGAGGCAACGGACGAAACCGCGGATGAATTTGCTGTCGAGTTAGTAACTGCTTTGAAGGTGTATTGCGAACCATTTGTCAGCCCAGTGATTGTGCATGACCCATTTGTGGCAGATGTTGTTGCGGTACATGTTGCACCAGTTACCGCACTTCCAGAGCTGTCATATGCCTCAACTGTGTAACCTGTAATCGTAGATCCATTTGCATTTGCACCACTAAAGGTGATGACAGCTGAACCATCACCACTAACAGCAGAAATAGTTGTGACTGCACTGGCCGGACCTTGCGGAGTCACAGATGCAGATACTGCCCCCACAGAATTGCCGATCGAGTTCGTGGAAATAACAGTGAAAGTGTAGGCAGAGCCATCTGTTAAGCCCGAACATGAATAGGTAGTTGCATTTGCTCCGACGGTGCAGGTTGCACCAGATGGTGAAGATGTCACGACGTAACCAGTGATCGCTGATCCACCATTATTTGAAGGTGCAGTAAAGGAAACAGTTGCAACTCCTGATGCACTACTCGTAGCTGTTACTGAAGTTGGGGTGCCAGGAACGGTGGCTGGGGTTGCAGCTAATGAAGATGTAGATGCATCCGATGTAGCAATCCCGTTACTTGCGGTCACAGCAAATGTGTACGCAGTTCCATTTGTTAAACCAGTACAGGAATAGGAAGTCGCGTTCGCGCCAACGGAACAAGTTGCACCGGCCGGAGACGATGTAATTGTGTAGCCCGTAATTGCCGGTCCACCAGTTGATGCAGGTGCAACAAAGGAAACTGTCGCCGATCCATTTCCTACTGTTGCAGTCACACCAGTAGGGGCGTCAGGCTTGCCCGCCGGCGTAATTGCCGCAGAAGTTGCAGCGGCAGAGGTGCCTGTTGAGTTAGTCGCCGTCACACTAAATGTGTACGCAGTTCCATTTGTTAATGGTGAGACAGAACAAGAAGTTGCAGGAGCTGTAATTGTGCAACTTCCACCTGCTGGTGATGATGTGACGGTATATGAGGAAGGTGTTCCGCCACCACTTCCAGCTGACACCGTCACGGTTGCTCCACCATCAGATCCTGAAACTGATGAGATTGTTGGAGTAACTGGTAGTGCAATCTTCCATTGTGCAATTAATGTGCTGTTCGCACTACCCATTGTTGTAGAAAAACCTGCTGCAAGAATATTTGTGCCATCACTCCACCCATCAAATGTGAACCCAGATCGTGAGAACCCTCTTGCATCATTTAGGTTGATAGCTGCACCACTTGCAGCGACGGTTGCAGTTGGAACATTTCCGGCTGTCGAACCATTTGTATTGTAGAAAACCTTAAAAGTATTGTTTGCATACTGTGCTGTTGCTGTTAACTCATAAGTTCCGGAAGTTAAAGTGCCAGCATCTGATCCCAAAGTATAAAGAGCGCCAGCTGCAAAATTGGATGTAATAAGCCACCCAGAAAAGATTGAACCGTTTAAAGTGTAGTTAGCACCGCTAGCCAAAGTTACGATGTCACCAAAGTTGCCCGTCTGCGCAGTTGCGGCAGAAGATGTAGCTCCCGCACCAACAGCATATGTGATTCGATAATTGTTCGGCGTCCATGTTGCATAGAAAATATAGTTTGTCTCGGTTACATTTATCGATGCTGCCGCCGAGAAATTTGCACCTACCTGATTAACCCATCCTGCGAATGAAAATCCAGTTCGTGTTGGCGTCGCATTTAGTGTTATTGGAGCATTGATCGCGCAAAGTTTTGACGCACCACATTCAGAATCGTTTAGATTGTCACCATTTGCAAAAGTTCCACCATTTGTATTGTATGTAACCTCAAAAAGTTGAATCCATTGTGCAGTTACAGTTACAGGATTTACACCGCTAATTCGGTATGAATCTCCTGGTTTATATATATCGGAACCAATCTTCCAGCCTGCAAATGCGTAGTTTCCTGATGAAGTGACGGTTGATGTATCAGAAGTACCTAAAGTGAAGTTAGACCCAAAGGATGTATTTATAGGAGACGCCGGGAAGATAGTCGGTGTAGTTGTCGCAATTCCTTTGTCATAAGTAACAACGATTGTCATAGGCGTCCAGATTGCGTACAAAGTCACGTTCTCAGTTGCGATGTATAGAGATCCGCTAACAGTTGTTCCTGCAAGGTTTTTCCAACCGCCAAAGTTGTAGCCAGTGCGAGTTAACGTTGAGCCGTCATTTAAGGTTAATCCAGTTGCACCGGTTGTATAAACGGCGTCTGCAACTAATCCCGTTCCTCCATTTACGTTGTAGGAAACTGAATACTGGATGCCGGTCCAGATCGCATACAAAGTACGAGTTTGTGTTGGAGAGTAAGGGCTAATTACTGCAGTACCTGTTGAAGTTTCAGACCATCCACCGAATGTGTAATTTGCATACGTCATTCCCGTCGCAGCTGGCAAAGTTAAAGGTGTTGACCCGAAAGTAAAGGAGTCAGTTGCTTTGCTCGGTGCCCCGCCTGCTCCATTTTTGTCATAGGTAATTGTGTAAACCTGTGGAGTCCACTTTGCATATAGAACAAGATTTGCAGCCGTTGAATATCCTGCTCCTGAAGCAAATGCCGTCCCTGTTCCGTTGGATGCCGTTGTCCATCCATCAAAGTTATATCCTGATTTTGCCAAGTTTCCTGCAGCTGAGATCGAATGGCTACTTCCGCCGGTGGAGAAACTTCCCGCTGTGGGAGCAGTGCCTGTGGTATTTCCATTTCCGCTATAAGAAATTGTGTAAACAATCGCGCTCCATTGGGCGGTTAGTGTGATCGCAGATGGTGGTGAGTATGAACCGCCATTTAATCCAACTGATGTCCCTGATGGATTGTTCCAACCAGTGAAGTTGTATCCACTTCTAGTCGGAAGTGGAAGTGTTAATGGAGTTCCTAAATTGAAGTTGGCACTTGTTGGAGAAACTGTTCCACTATTTGCTGCGTAAGTAACGACCCAAGGCAGTGGAGTTGCGGCTGCCGATGAAGCAGATGAAGCGCTGTTGCCAGTTGTATTTCGGGCAACTGCTGTAAATGTGTATGCAGTTCCATTTGTTAATCCTGTAAATGTACAAGTCGTAGCAGGTGAAGTAATCGTGCATGTTGCAGATCCTGGGGAAGCTGTTACTAAGTAAGTACTTGCTGGTCCGGCAGTTCCACTAAGTGCCGCTCCAGTAACAGCAACAGTTATTTGAGTATTTCCAACCGCCCCCGAAATTGCAACTGTAGGAACGCCAGGAACCCTTGGAACCCAATTCGCATAGAGAGTTGTATCCGCGTAGAAAGTAACCGACGAATTGAGGGGATATGAAGTACCTGTCCCATCAGCTAACGAATTCCAACCTAACAGTGTGTAACCATCACGCGTATATGAAAAACCAGAAAGAGATTTAGCTGTGCCCGCAACAATCGCAATCCCATTGATGGCAGTGCCTGTTGCGCCATTTCGATCTAAAGTTACTGTGTAATTACCAGGGGTCCACTTGGCATACAAAATGATTGATGCAGTTGGTTTATAGGATGCATTCTCTAAGTAGTTAGTTCCTAGTCCGGTTGCCAAAGTGTTCCAGCCAGCAAATGTGTAACCAGTTCTAGCTAAAGTTCCCTTAGTTGTAAGACTTAGGTTTGGTGCACCAAAAGTGTAATTCTGACTAGTTGCAGTTGGTGCTCCATTTCCACCATTTGCGTTGTAGGAGACTATGTAGGTATCAGCAACCCATGAGGAGTACAAAAATAGAGGCACAGTAGGTGTAAACGGTGAAGGTATTACTGCTCCACTACCGTTTGTTGTTACTAATGACCATCCCGCGAAGGTGTGGTTAGCTCTCGTAACTCCACCTTGACCCGTTAGATCTACACTCGCTCCGTTGCTAGATTGCACGACAGTCGCATTATTTCCACCGACGACAGGGTTAATTCCAGCTTGATACTGATTTGTGAGAGTCAATTGAATAACGGTATTAATAATGAAGTCTGAGGCAGTTGCTACATTTGTATTGCCTGCCGCATCTGTCGCAACGCCTTCAGCAATTGAGAGGAAAAGTTTTCCTGCGGCATTTCCTGCTCCAGTCGCATTGCGAACATTGAATGTATAAGAAGATAACGCTGATGTTGATAAAGCAGTCGTGGTTATTTCCCAACCAGTGGACTCTGCATTTTTTGTGATTTCACCAATTACAAATCCGCTAACTGTTTTGCTAAAAATTGCATTGATGTTGTAGTTCTGCGAAGGAGCAGCAGGGGTTGCTAGTGAATTTCCACCTGAAAGAATGGCAGTTGAAGTAAAGGTAACTGTTGGACGCACCGTATCAATCACCACACCCGCTAAAGCTGTTGAAGCGGTAGATGCTCCACCGTTGTAGCTTTGCGAAACGGTGAATGAATAAGTTGCATCAGGAAGTGTTGTGAATGTGCAAGATCCGCTTGACGTTGTGGCAGGAGAAACAGCAGCCCCAGCTGTAAATACACAAGTTATTGGTGTACCTGATGCAGGTGTTGCTGTAATTGTCACGGTCGCACCAGGAACCAAAGCCCCCACATTAATTGTTGGTGTGTTGTCTTTTGTTAATTTATCTGTGGCAGAATTTCCGGTATCTGATGCAGAATCAAGTGTCGGTGTTCCAGTTGTTGCCGTCCATTGTGCATATAAAGTTATATCTCCAGTTGACTGATAATTGGTTGCACTTTCTGCATAAAAGCTTCCAGTGCCGTTTGCCAATGTATTCCAACCTGAAAAGTTAAAGTTCGTTCTAACAAGTGTGCCTTTTGACTGCAGTGTTGTATTTGCGGCAGTACCTTTAGAGGTTGTTGCAGTTGGTGCTGCTCCTGATGTTGCACCATTAGCGTTATATGTAATCGTCGAGTTCCATTGTGCATAAAGAGTCGTATTTGCATTTGGAATAAAGGTTGTTGAACCAACTGCGTAAGTCGTACCTGACCCGTTAGCAGCAGTATTCCAGCCACTAAATGTGTAATTTGTGCGGGCTAAAGTTCCGGTGTTCGCAGAAGCTGTTAATGATTTCCCGACTGGAACAATTGCCTCGTTAGGTGCGGTTCCACTGGTTGCGCTATTTGAATTGTAGGTAACGACATTTCCGAGGCCTACAGTCTCAGCCAGGATTCCGCTGCAATTTGCTCCAGATGATGTTGCACCATTTATTAATAATGCGATGTAACTTGATCCGCCACCACCGCCATTATTGTCTCCGCCGTCTCCGCCGCCGTAGTAGCCACCGCCACCACCGCCGCCCTCATTATTGGAATCGCCACCGCGATATGCAGAACCATTACCTGCAGTTCCCGAGAGAGATACCGATGCAGATGCTCCTCCTGCTGTTTGTGTTCCCCCACGTTCGCCTACGCCTGATAAACCGCCGCCGCCAAATCCGCAAACGCCATATCCACCACCACCACCGCCGGCTGCAGTTGCTAAATCAGTCGTTGCACCTTGTACACGAATTGCAGATCTTCCACCGCCAGATGCAAAGGTACCTATGTATGTATCAAATGCGGTAGAACCGCCTCGTCCACCGCCACCATAAGTAACTTTTGTATATTTACCCGTTAATCCTGCAACGGTCACTGCGGTCTCAGCACCACCGCCTTCACCAACAATTACTGTGTAAACCTGTCCTGCTGTTACCGAATATGCACCGGTTGCATATCCACCACCGCCGCCAGAAGTTCGGGTGTTACCACCACCTCCTGCGCCAAATAAATAAAAAGTCGCAGATGTAACACCTGTTGGCACTGTCCAGCTTTGATCCGCGCCAGTGTAATTAAAAGTTATAGTCGAGTTAACTCCTGCTGAAACAAAACTAATTCCTACGCAACCATTGCCTGCTTTTGTCGATGCAAGAGTGGTTGATTGACTTCCACCTTTACCAACATTTGCCGCACAAGATGGGCTTGTATTTCGAGACCACTGCGCGTACAGCGTTGTATTAACACTTATCGTGATTGTGCCACCTAATGCGTATGGTGTTCCCGATCCGTTTGCATTTGTATTCCAACCAGTGAATTCAAAGCCTGGACGCGTTATCTTTGTTTTGCTTGGAAGTGTTTCAGATGTAGCAGATCTAAGATAAACAGCAGCATCAGAGCCTGTTCCATTGTTTGCATTAAATGTAAGAACAGAAGTTCCTGCAGGTTGCCCGTAGCGAACGATTACAACGCCAGAGCCACCGTCGCCACCAACCGTTCCGTCGTAGCCTCCGCCGCCTCCGCCGCCTTTATTTGCGGTTCCATCTCCACCATCAGCTGAGCCACTATTTCCGTTTGCTCCTTGCCCGCCGCCGCCAAGACCTCCTGCACCAGTCCAAGCAGCTGGACCGCCGTACCAAGATGCACCGCCGCCGCCACCGTAATACGTTGAAGTTCCTGTAATTGAATCACTGAGTCCAATGCCGCCTGAAGATGCATTGGAACTAGGCGTAGATCCATTTCCACGAGCTACACCGGGACCACCAGCGCCACCACCACCACCGCCGCCATTAAATGATCCATCTCCACCTTTGTAATTTGGTCCACCTGATCCTGTAGTTGCAACGTCAACACTGTTTCCATTCGGATATGCGCCGCCACCACCTGTATATCCAGATGAATCTCTAGTTATTGAACTAGAACGACCATTACCACCACTTCCACCTAGTGCAGCTATATTTAAAGACCCACCAGTTATTGAAGAACTTGAACCAGTTTTTCCGTTGTTTGTTGTGCTCGTGTAACTACCGTTTCCACCGATGCCACCCGCGCCAACTTTGATTGTCAAAGCGCCGCTCACAGAAACACTGTTTTGTGAAACAACTTCTCCACCACCGCCACCACCACCAAGTGATGATCCACCACCACCACCAGCGCCAACAACTAATACACGAGCAGCGGTAACGCCTGTCGGCACTTCCCAAACACAACTGCCACTATCTGAAAAAGTTAGAACAGTATCGCTCCCTACGATTGTGGAGGTTGGCGAACATTCAATAGGTGTTGTAAACCGAACTACAACAACACCTGATCCTCCAGCACCACCGCCGGCAACCCCGTTATCGCCTCCACCTCCACCACCAGTGTTTGCTGTTGCAGTTGCAGTTCCTTTTGCATTTACGCTGTAAGTCGAAGGTGCACCACCGCCACCAGTTGCTGTTCCGTACTGCGGCGAGGTGCCGTTATGCCCCATGGAAGCGCCGCCGCCGCCATACTCTTTAGAAGTTCCCGAGATATTTGAGGAAACACCAGCACCACCATTTCGACCAGAACCATTTGATCCTGCGCCACCACCGCCACCACCTTCAACAACTGTGCTACTTCCAGTGCCACCGGTTTTCAAACTACCGCTAGTTCCACCGACTCTTGAAGTTTTATCAAAAGTTGATGTACCAGCTCTAGCAGTTGTTGTTCCAAAAAATGAAGTATCTCCGTTATTAACAGAGGTTGAGTTTGTATCGTATGAAGTTGCCGCACCACCAGCACCTACTTTTATGGAAACAATTGAATCCGCAGTTACTGAAAGTGTTGAATCAATAACCTCGCCTCCACCGCCACCATTGCCAAAGTATTTTGTTGTCCAACCGCCACCACCTGCACCACCACCTGCGACAACTAATGTTCTAACCGACGCCACACCTGCAGGAACTGTCCAATCACAAGTACCAACTTCGGTAAAAGTTAGAACGGTGTCACTTCCAACAGTCGTCGAAGTTGGATTACATGCAGCAGCGAATGCTGGAACAGGAATAGAAACTAAAAGTCCTGAAATTAATGTCGTAATTACTATTGAAACAATCTTTGACCGTGCAGCATTAACTTTCATGCGCACCAAATCAAGAATCACTTTCACCTCTTTATTTAGCATCAACTACGTGAGGCCTAAGCGTAAAAGCGGGGTGATTAGCTATCCATAGAAAAGGGGGTTTAGGGGTGATGATCACCTGTAAAGATCACCCGAAACGGGGTGATTCTGAGCGTTTAGTGAATGGATTAGAAAAGAAGAAAAGCCCCCGGTGTGAAAGGCACCGAGAGCTTAACTTGTGCGCGCGAAGGGATTCGAACCCCTAACCTTCTGATCCGTAGTCAGATGCTCTATCCGTTGAGCTACGCACGCTTATTTATTTGTGAAGTGCAATAGTACCTGCTTTTTATTCATCACCCAAATGCTCGCAAACCCTTATAAATCAAGCGTAATTGGGTAAAGCAAAGGGCGCCCGATTGCTCGAGCGCCCCCTGCTTACTTAACGAACTAGTTAACCTTCTTCACGCGCCCATCAAGGACAGGAAGAGTTGTTACCTTTCCAGCGGCCATATCAGCCTTTAGTGCATCTACAAATACATCAAGTAGTGCGCCAAATACCTTTGCCTTTGCTGGTGAGAACACATCAACATAACCATCGCCACCGTAAATCATGTAGTCGAGAGTTGTAAGTGTGTACTCAGTTGCATCCTTAGCAATTGGAGTTCCATCCAACTTAGTTACAGAAACAATTCTGCTTCCAAGTGGCTTCGATGAATCGAATGAGAACTTCAAACCAGAAACTTGTGGGAAGCGACCATCCGCTGGATAGTTACCACCAACACCGTTTTCTAGTGCCTTCCAAAGATTTGCACCAGATACAACTGTTGTTGCAACCTGGTTACCAAATGGGAACACAGTGAATGCGTCACCAAGAGTTACATCTAGTGGACCAGAACCTGTACGAACAAGTGCTGTGTTTGCAGGTACATAAGTCTTTGCAGGGAATGTGTCGCGGATACCGCCACCATTTGTTAATGCAAAGTTTGTCTTGTACTTAGCGCGTAGCAAGTCAGCGATGTAATCACCCATTGGGTTTTCACCTGAACGCTCAACTGCTGGTGATCCTCCGCGAGGGAATACACCTGAAACTTGACCAACCTTTACATCAAGCTTTGCAGATAGTTGATCTTTGTACTTCTTAACAAGTGCAGCACCTGCAGCATCTGCTGTAGTTACTGTGCTTACAACACCAGTTGTAATTGTTGGAAGTGCTGCCTTAAGAACGTGCTGTAGTGATGTTCCAACTACTTTGCCATTCTTCAAGCAAACCTGTGAACGTGTGTACTCAACACCTGCGTTACGAACTTCACCAAGAAGTACTGGTGCAGATGTACGAGTTGATCCTGAAATCAATGTTGAGAATGTCTGGTGGCTGTGGCCGCCGTACACAACGTCTGCGCCCTTGATCTGTGATGCAAGGCTGTTGTACAGACCCTTTGCAACGCCATCTGAGTTCTCAGTCCAACCCTGGTGGATTAGAACTACAACAACCTGAGCACCTGCTGCGCGAGCATCAGCTACTGACTTGTTGATTCCAACTACGCCTGGATCGATCTGAATTGTCTTCTTTGCGCCTGTCGCATCCTTGTAATCAAGGTTTCCAGGGAATACCTGCTCGATTGTTTCAGGTGTGTTTGCACCAACTACGCCGACCTTTACGCCGCCGCGATCGATGATTGTGTAAGCCTTTGCAGCCTTATCGCCTGACTTAAGTGCAGCTAGTGATTCAGTTCCGTAGTTAGCAACTACCCACTGGAAATCAGAAGCGCCAATAACCTTTTGTACGTGAGCAAGGTTGCGATCGTGCTCGTGGTTACCAAATGTTGAAACATCTAGCTTCATCAAGTTTAGAGATTCAATTGTTGGAAGCTCTTCAAACTCTGTTGAGATTGGTGGAGCAGCTCCGATGTTGTCACCTGATGACAATGAAATTGTTGCAGATGATGCCTTGCGATCTGCATCCCAGTTGCTCACTAATAGTGGTGTACCGAAAGATGAACCAGTTTCAATTGCACCATGCAAGTCGCTGAGTTGTAGCAACTGAACATTCTTGTTTGCAGGTGATGCAACAAGTGCTAGATCTGCAGCTGTGTAGCTCTTGTTAGATGCAGCTGGCTTTGAGAAACCGTAAGCATTAACAGCTTGAACAACTGGAGTTCCTGCTGGCTGACCAACAACAACTGGCATTGTTACAACTGAGTGGTTTGATGCTGGAACGAAAATTGGGCAAGAGCCCGCTCCCGCTGAAACAACATAACCAGTTACGCCTGGATCAACTGATGCTCCAGGGATCCACTTAACTACAACGCCCTTTGCGCCTAGATAAGAGGTGACATTTGTCGGTGCGTTTGGAAGCGAATATGTCGCTGCCTGCGCTGTAGGAACTACTAGTGAAACTAGTAGTGATGTAGCAAGGGCTAATGAACCCCAGCTAAAGATCTTGCGAGATGAGAGGGTTTTGTTCATAGGCGCATCCTAGTAAAAGCAAGATGACGGTTTCGAACACACACGGTTACGAAATGATTTCGTAACTAGGAAAATTACAGACCAGCGTGCTTCAGCAACTCAGAACGGTCCACACTCTTAACCCGAGGTTTACCCTTTGCTTCGCCAGCTGCAACTTCTGCTTCGTTGATCTTCGCCCAATGCTCTTGAGAAACAACAACTTGGTGCGTAAGTAACTCTGAAATCTCACCCGCATTTTTTGGGCTACCTAAATCTGAAACTAAAAGCTCCATAACCACTGCAGCATCTGATTTATTGGTGCCAATTACGCCTGATGGGCCTCGTTTTGCCCAACCAACAACATAAAGATTGTCATTTACGCGGCCGTCGGAGTTAACAACCTTTCCATTTTCATATGGAACGCCTTCAATTCCCTGTGCCTGATAACCAATTGCGGTAATTACAAGACCACATTTAATAGTTACATCACCATTTGGTGTTGAGTAAACAATTCCTTCAACGCGATCGTTTCCCAGAATCTCCTTTGGAGTGTGTTGGAACAAAAATTCCATGGTGCGATCATTTTCAGTCTTTGGATTTTCTGCAATTAACAACATCGCATCCAAATTACTTTTCACATCTTTTTCAGGCTCTGCTCCTGCACGAACAATTGCAGCTTCAATATCTGCTTTGTTCATTACAACATTTGTGTGTTCCAATTTTGGAAGCTCGCGCAATTCAGGCGAGGTAAATGCTGCATGTTCTGGACCGCGACGTGCACTGATGAAAACCTTGCGAATATTGCTCTTTTTTAATGCATCAATTGCATGATCTGCGGTATCGGTTGGATCTAACTCACTTGGCTCTAACGCCAACATGCGCGCAACATCCATTGCAACATTTCCAGCACCAATTACTACCGCGGTGTCTGCATCCAAAGGAGTATCTACTCCAACAAAATCAGGGTGTGCGTTGTACCAAGGAACAAATACCGCCGCAGACAAAGATCCGCGCAGATTCTCGCCAGGGATCCCTAGGGATTTACCAAGTGAAGAGCCTGTCGCAATAATTACAGCGTCATACTTTTCCTTTAGCTGTGCAACAGTTACATCGCTACCAACTTCTACATTTGCGAACAATCTAAATGTTTCGTGAGATGCGATCTTCTCAAATACTTTCGCAACGGTCTTAATCTTTGGGTGATCTGGAGCAACACCGCTTCGTACCAAACCCCATGGAGTCGGTAAGCGCTCAATCATGTCGATTTCAAAAGAGCGGTTCACGTCAGCTAAATTTTGTAGAGCTTGCGCTGCGAAATAACCTGCAGGACCTGCGCCAACGATTGCGATTTTGAAGTTAGGCAACAGATCTCCTCAATTGGTTTTACTTGCGGAGACGAGGAGATTTGAACTCCTGAAGGCTTTAACACCTTACCTCGTTAGCAGTGAGGCGCACTCGACCGGGCTATGCGACGTCTCCTTGTACAGCGGTAGTTTACAGGCTTGTCGGGGCGGGCTCTACTCGCCTGATTCGAGGGATTTCACACTGAAGCCCTCTATTAACGGGTCTGAAAACGCCTTCCAGTTAGCAAAGCCTTTGGTTTCAAGGTGGGCCAGTTGAGAAGCTAGATCGCGCCAAATTTCATATAGGTACACGGAGTTTTCTGATTCAGGGTCAACCAAGATATCTAAGCATTCGCAGCCATCTTCTTTACGCACTTCAACTGCATAGGTATTTAACTGCTTAAGTAGATGTGCACGTTCACCCTGTTTAACGGTGAGTTCAACAAAAAAGCACTTCTTCATGAATGAAAGTTACTCGGTAATAGGTGTACTGCCAATACCAATTCTTGTACTCTAGCCAAATGGAAAATTCAGATAAGGCGTTAGATAGAGGCGCAAAGCGTGTTTACGATGTTGCACCATCTGCAGCTTTTGCAGAGTTCATGTCGACAGGCTGGGCGCCAACACCTTTAACTGGAATTCACCAAGATGAAGTAATCGCACATTGCATCGGACGTCGCGAGAAGCTCTCCGCTGCATTTACAGGATTGCGTTTAGTTCTTCCAAGTGGTGCTGCAAAACAACGCAGCAATGACACTGATTACTTGTACCGACCACACACAGCCTTCGCGTACTACACAGGTGTACAAGGTGTTGAGGCTAATCCGGATTCAGTATTAGTTATGGAACCAAGTGGTTCTGGGCATGCGCCAATTTTATTTATTAATCCTCGTTCAACTCGCGACACTTCAGCTTTTTACACAGATGCTAAGAATGGCGAATTGTGGGTTGGTCGCCGATTCACAACTGAAGAAGCATCAGAGCGCTATGGCATTGAAGTTAGAAAAATTGAAGATTTAGAAGCATTCTTAAAGGGAACTCCTGCGGCAGCACTTCACGGTTACGATGAAGTTGTTGATTCGTTTGTTAAGGATCACGCGCGTGATGCCGAACTAGTTGAATTTGTTTCTGTTGCTCGTTTAATTAAAGATGATTATGAAATTGCCGAGATGCAAAAGGCTGTTGATGCGACCCATCGCGGATTCAACGATGTTATTCAGGCGCTACCTGCTGCGGTAATTACTGAGCGCGGAGAACGTGTAGTTGAGGCTGCATTCTTTGGACGCGCTCGAATTGAAGGAAATGACCTTGGATACAACACAATTGCCGCTTCGGGTTCACATGCGTGCGTTCTGCACTGGAATCGCAACGATGGCGCCGTTCGCAGCGGAGATCTTCTTTTGCTTGATGCTGGTGTTGAGGTTGATTCGTACTACACAGCCGATATCACCAGAACATTGCCAATTAATGGAAAGTTCACTCCTGCACAACGTGCTTTGTACATGCTTGTTTACGAAGCGCAAAAAGCAGGAATCGCTGCAATTAAACCCGGTGAAAAGTTTTTAGCAATTAACAAAGCAAGTCACACCGTTTTGGCACAAGGCCTCATTGATATGGGAATCTTGAAGATGTCATTAGAAGAGGTTATGGATCCAGCACTTGGATTGCATAAGCGTTGGACATTGCACGGCGTCAGCCACATGTTAGGTATGGATGTTCATGATTGCGCGCATGCGCGTGCTGAGCAGTACCGTGATGGAGTTCTGGAAGTTGGAATGTGTTTAACAGTTGAACCTGGTCTCTACATTCAACCTGATGATGAACTATTCCCAGCTGAATACCGTGGAATTGGTATCCGTATTGAGGATGATGTTGTTGTAACAGAGACTGGATGTTTAAACCTTAGCGAACACATTCCTCATCACCCAGATGAGATCGAAGCCTGGATGGCTTCACTGCGCTAGTTGAATTCCACACCAAGCAGCAAGTAATCCAATACCTAGTGACATCACTAGGTTGATCGCTGCTTCCTTGTAGCGTTTTAACTCAAAAGCTAGGTAGATATCTAACATAAAGGTTGACCAGGTTGTGAATGCTCCCGCGAAACCAACTGCAAATAGATCATGAACATGCTCTGATTTTCCGAAAGTTAATCCTAAAAAGAATGAACCGAGGATATTTACAGTAAAGATTCCGTATGGTTTTGCTGTGTACTTACGGATGTATTGATCAACCGCAAAACGAAGTGGTGCACCTACCGCCGCGCCAAGAATTACAAGAAATACATTCATGAGCGCACCGGAATTACTTTTCTAGCCAGTGGCAAAATAATGATTACAACAAACAGCGAAAAGACCACATTTTGCAGCAGGAAGCTCATACCGCCGGCTCGAGGTTCAAGGGATTCTGCTGTTACCGCTGAAAATGTAGTTAAACCCGCACAAAATCCGGGAAGTAAAAGAAGTCGTAGTTCTGTGACTCCCCGACGTTCCATAAGAACAAGAAGTGCAGAAGCTAGGGCTACGCCAACAATATTGGCAGCCAAAGTTCCTTGACGATCATCCGGAAAAATTTCACCTAAACCAAAACGTGACAAAGTTCCAGCGATACCGCCGACTGAAACTAAGGCTAGGGATTTCAGAGTGGAAGTGCTTTCTTGCCAACTGATGAAACTGCGCGAGTTACAAGAGAAATAATTACTGCAGCAAAGATCGCTGACCAGAAGTTATTGACCTCTAACTTGTCGCTCCATCGTGAGACCAGCATCAAGATTGATGCATTAACAACAACTAGAAATAATCCAAGGGTCAGAATTACAGCTGGAAGTGTAAGCAGCTTTAAAGCACTTCCTAAAGTTGCATTGAGTAAACCAAACAACAATGCAACCCATAGGTATGTTGTGAAACCACCAAGCACATCAATTCCAGGAATTAATGCTGTGGCAACCCAAAAAGACAGTGCAAGTGCTCCCCAACGAACCAATAATTTCATAAAGAAATTATAGGCCCTCGCGCTTACGAATCTTTGAACCTAACCAACGAACTGGATCGTACTTAACATCAGCAACGCGCTCCTTCATAGGAATAAGAGCGTTATCTGTAATTTTGATGTGCTCTGGGCACACTTCAGTACAGCACTTTGTGATGTTACAGAAACCAAGACCGTGTTGTTCTTGTGCTTCTTGCTTACGAGTTTTGCGCTGATCAAGAGGGTGGAAATCAAGTTCAGCCATACGCATCAAGAAACGTGGGCCGGCAAATGACTTCTTGTTCTCTTCGTGATCGCGAACAACGTGGCAAACATCTTGGCAAAGGAAACATTCGATGCACTTACGGAACTCTTGTGAGCGCTCCACATCGATCTGCTCCATGCGAGCCTCACCTGGAGCAAGCTCAGCAGGTGGTTCATAAGCAGGGATTTCCATTGCTTTTTTGTAGTTAAAAGAAACATCTGTAACAAGGTCTTTGATGATTGGGAATGCACGCAGTGGTGTCACTGTGATTGTTTCCTCTTCATCAAATGAAGCAACCTGTGTCATACATGCAAGACGAGGCTTTCCGTTGATCTCCATTGAACAAGATCCACACTTACCAGCCTTACAGTTCCAACGAACTGCAAGATCGCCCATCTGTGTTGCCTGTACACGGTGAATTACATCGAGAACAACTTCACCCTCGTTAGCCTCAACAACAACATCTTTAAGGCCACCATCAGTTGAATCTCCACGCCAAATGCGAAGTTTTATATTGCGCGCCATTAGTTGGAACCGCCTTTCGCAATTTCTTCCGGTGTCATGTATTTCTCCAACTCGTGTACATCAAAGAGATCGAAGAGTTCCTTAGGTAGTGAAGGCAAGACCTGCTCGCGAACATTTACCTGATTGCCATCAAATGATGAGATGTGGTTAACCTGGCGCCACTTGTTGCTCATGCCTGGGAAGTCATCGCGTGTGTGACCACCGCGAGATTCTTCACGGGCAATTGCAGACTTTGCAGTTGATTCAGCAACTAACAACATGTTGTCTAAATCAAATGCTAAGTGGAACCCTGGGTTGAACTTACGTCCACCACTTACAGAAACATTTGCGCTGCGCTTTCTAATATCTGCAATTTTTTCAATTGCATCCTTTAGTTCGCTACCTGTGCGAATAATTCCAACAAGGTTGTGTGTAACTTCCTGAAGCTCTGCGTGAAGTGAGTAAGAGTTCTCTCCACCTTCACGTGTAAATGGAGCTTGGATCTTGTGAGTTGCAGCTGTAATTGCTGCATCGCTAACTGGATTTGCTCCATTGTTCTTTACATATTCAACTGCGCCCATTCCTGCGCGACGGCCAAATACCAAAAGATCTGTCAGTGAGTTTCCACCAAGACGGTTTGAACCGTGCATTCCGCCTGCGACTTCACCAGCAGCAAATAAACCTGGAACGCCTACTGCAGCAGCGGTATCTGGCTCTACTTCCACGCCACCCATTACGTAGTGACATGTTGGGCCAACTTCCATTGGCTCCTTAGTGATGTCTACGCCAGCAAGTTCATAGAACTGGTGCCACATAGATGGAAGACGCTTCTTAATAACTTCAGCAGATAGACGCTTTGAAACATCCAAGAAAACTCCGCCGTGTTCTGTTCCGCGACCTGCTTTAACCTCGCTGTTAATTGCGCGTGCAACCTCGTCGCGTGGAAGAAGTTCTGGCGGACGACGGTTGTTGTCCTGATCTTCATACCAACGATCAGCTTCAGCTTCGTTGTCTGCGTACTTATCTTTAAATACATCTGGAATGTACTTGAACATGAAACGCTCGCCGTTGGTGTTTGTTAGAACTCCACCTTCACCGCGAACAGATTCAGTTACCAAAATTCCACGAACAGATGGTGGCCACACCATTCCTGTTGGGTGGAACTGCAAGAACTCCATGTCAACAAGGTTTGCACCAGCCTTCAATGCAAGTGCATGTCCGTCGCCAGTACCTTCCCATGAGTTAGAGGTAATCTTGAAAGTTTTTCCAACTCCACCGGTTGCAATTACAACTGCAGGTGCTTCAAACAAAACCTCTTCGCCCGATTCGCGCCAGTAACCGTATGCACCAGAAATCTTTCCATTCTCTTTAAGAATGTCAGTGATAGTTAACTCTGCGAAAACCTTGATTCCGCTTTCCATGTCGCCAGTTTCGCGACCATCCTTCTGTTGCAACTGAACAATCTTCTGCTGCATTGTGCGGATGAGTTCTAGACCTGTGCGGTCACCAACGTGTGCAAGACGTGGATACTCGTGTCCACCGAAGTTACGTTGTGAAATCTTTCCTTCTTTAGTGCGATCAAAGAGAGCGCCCCACACTTCTAGCTCCCAGATGCGATCTGGTGCTTCCTTTGCGTGCAGCTCTGCCATGCGGAAGTGGTTTAGGAACTTTCCACCGCGCATTGTGTCGCGGAAGTGAACCATCCAGTTGTCATTGTCATTGACGTTACCCATTGAAGCTGCAGCGCCACCTTCTGCCATAACAGTGTGGGCCTTGCCGAATAGGGACTTACAAATAATTGCTACACGTAATCCTGATTCGCGAGCTTCTACAGCTGCACGTAATCCAGCGCCACCGGCACCAATTACCAGGACATCGTATTTATGGCGTTCTAGAGTCATAGTCGATTTTCCTTTTAGAAGAAGTAGAAGTTAGTCCATGCGCCAGTTGCAACTTGGCGAACATAGATATCGGCGAATGCAACAGCTGCAAGTGAAAACCAAGCAAATTGCTGATGCTTTGTATTAAGAACAGAAACTGTTGTCCATAACTTGTAACGAACTGGGTGCTTTGAGAAGTGCTTCAAACGTCCACCAACTGTGTGGCGGCATGTGTGACATGACAATGAGTAGAACCACAACAAGCCAGAGCTTGCGAATAGAACTAGAGAACCAACACTGAAGTGGCCCCATTGTCCTTCAACATTCTTCAAAGAAAGAATTGCGTCATAAGTAAGGAATACGTTGAATACCAAACCTGCATAGAAGAAGTAGCGGTGAATGTTCTGTCCAATTAATGGAAGACGAGTTTCGCCTGTGTACTTCTCGTGTGGCTCTGCAACACCACATGCTGGTGGTGAGAACCAGAATGAACGGTAGTAAGCCTTGCGGTAGTAGTAACAAGTCATACGGAAACCAAGTGGGAAGATCAAAATAATTAGCGCTGGTGACAATGCGAAGTTAAAAATCTCTGCGCTTACCGGTGTGAAGCCGCCGATTGTAGCTTCAGGCACACATGCTTCAGATAAACATGGTGAATAGAAAGGTGAGATCAAGTGATCCTTGTAGTAATTCGCGCCTTCAAATGCGCGGAAGGTTGCATAAATAACAAAGGAGAATAAAACTCCAAATGTCATTAGTGGCTGCAACCACCACTTATCTGTACGAAGTGTGCGCTCTTTGATCTTGGCGCGCGTTGGTGAAAAAACACCTGACATTGACAACTCCCCTAGGTTTTAAATAACTAGGGGTAAGTGTCCTCCGGACATGAAAAAGTGGCTAGATCAAGCCGCGCTTACGCGGTATGAACTCAGCCACAACTTCACAAAACTGGCGGAGGGCGTGGGATTTGAACCCACGAAACTTTCGTTTGCCGGTTTTCAAGACCGGTGCACTCGGCCGCTATGCGAGCCCTCCGTGGGAGAGATTACCCGAATTTGGCTCTAGCGAAAAATCGAGCAGGAATTAAGCGGGAAGTTCCAATAGTTGTTCGATGATCTTTGCGACGCCATCGGCTTCACATGGTTCAGCCACCGATTTAGCAAAGGCTGGAGCTTCAGGGTGTCCACCTGTCATTGCAAATGAACGTGATGCCCATTCGAGCATTGAAAAATCATTGGGGTTATCGCCAAAGGTAACTACATCATCTGCAGTTAATCCCAAACGGCCCGCCATCATTGCAAGCGCTGTGCCCTTTGAAATATTAAGTGCTGAAATTTCAATCAATGAATCATTTGCTGCCGAATGTGTGACTGTTACTAAATCTTGTAATTCGCGGCGTGCAACTTCGACCATTTCATCAGATGTGTATTCAAGGTTGCTGCAGCGTCCCAAAACTTTTAATGCGGGACGTGAGATTGCATCTTCAATCTTTTCAACGCCAACGTTATCTAAACCAACATCCCATTTTGGAATGTATGCGATTTCGCGGTGGTAGTGATCATTTGATTCAACTGCAAATGACATCTCAGGCATCGCGATGCGCATGCGGCGAACAATTTCATGCTGTTCATCAATTGAAATCATCCACTCTTCTAGAACCGCATCATTCATTAAGTCATACAACATTGCACCGTTACAACAGATGGCGGCACCGAAACCAAATGCATCGCGGATTTCACCCATCCAACGTGGTGGGCGACCAGTTACAAAGAAAACATGAACGCCTAAATCTTTTGCCTTTGTGAATGCATCGATTGTTCGTTGTGTAATTACACCTTCATGCGAAACGATGGTGCCATCTAGATCTGTTGCAATTAACTTTGGGCGCTTACTCACACCAACTCAAATCGTGTCATGCCCAAGAATGGTTGCAACGCTGCAGGAACATTAATTGTTCCATCTGCATTTTGATGGTTCTCAAGAATCGCAACAATCATGCGCGGAATCGCTACTAATGTGCCGTTAAGTGTTGCAACAGCCTTTGTGCCATCTGCATCCTTAAAGCGAATATTTAAACGGCGTGCCTGGAATTCAGTGCAGTTAGAGGTACTTGTAACCTCACGATAAGCGTTTTGTGTAGGAATCCACGCTTCAATATCAAACTTACGGTTTGCACTTGATCCAAGATCACCGGATGCAACATCGATGACGCGGTAAGGAATCTCCATTGCATTAAGGAAATCCTTCTCCCATTGCAATAAACGCTTGTGTTCTTCCTTTGCCTGATCTGGGTGGCAGAAAGAGAACATCTCAACCTTGTCGAACTGGTGCACACGAATAATTCCACGGGTGTCCTTGCCATATGTACCTGCTTCGCGGCGGAAACATGATGAGTAACCGGCGTAGCGCATTGGAAGTTTGTCGGCAGGTAAAACCTCATCCATGTGCATAGCAGCAAGCGGAACCTCTGATGTTCCAACTAAATACACATCATCTTTTTCAAGGTGATAAACATTTTCTGCGGCTTGGCCCAAGAAACCCGTGCCTTCCATTGCTGCAGGATTTACAAGCACTGGTGGAATTACAGGAGTAAAGCCTGCTTTATTTGCAGATGAAATCGCGTAGTTAACGAGTGCGAACTCAAGCATCGCTCCAACACCAGTTAAGTAATAAGAACGTGAACCGGCAACCTTCGCGCCACGTTCGGTGTCAATTGCACCAAGCAACTTACCAAGTTCAACGTGATCTTTTGGTTCAAAATCAAAGGTACGTGGAGTTCCAACATGTTCAATAATTACAAAATCTGCTTCTCCGCCAAGCGGTGCATCTGGATCTAAAACATTTGAAAGCTGCATGATTAATTGCTTTGCTTCTTCTTCTACTTCAGCGCGCTTTGAATCAGCCTCTTTTACCTTTGTTGCAAGCTCTTTTGCATTCTCAAGTAATGCGGTCTTTTCATCACCTTTTGCTGCGCCTACTGATTTAGATAAAACATTTTGTTCTGCGCGTAGAGTTTCAAATTTTTCTAGCGCTGCACGACGAACTTCATCAATTGCTAAAACTTTGTCCACGATCGATGCATCTTCTCCGCGGCCAGTCTGAGATGCACGAACTGCATCAGGGTTTTCGCGTAGGTACTTGATGTCGATCATTTGCTTGCCTTTTCTCGTGGGTATGAGCCAAGGAATCGGATGTCTTCGCAGATTGCTCGAAGGCTTTCTACTGCCTCCTTCACAGGTGCATCTGCAATGTGACCCTCAGCGTCAATAATGAAATGGTAATGGCCAAGCTCTAAACCAGTTGGACGTGACTGGATAAAAGTTAGGTTTACATCGCGCTTAGCGAACTCTGTCAGGATGTCCAGCAAAGCTCCCGCATGATCGATGCCGATAAATACTGCAAGAGATGTGCGATCCCAGCCAGTGTTCTTTGGAATTGAACCTGGTTTAGACACCAAAATGAATCGAGTAACTGCTCCCACGTTGTCACCGATGTTGTCTGCAATGACACGAAGTCCGTAGTGCGCTGCTGCAACTGGTGCTGCGATTGCAGCATCAAACTCGCCACGTGAAATCGCTTCTGCTGCTGCAGCTGTTGATGCTGTCGCAATTAATTCAGCATCTGGGTAGTTAGCGGCAACATAGTTGCGGCACTGTGCTTCTGCATGAGGGTGAGTTGCGATGCGCAAAATCTCTTTTTCATCGCCTTTAATCATTAATGCAAATGAAACTGGCAATGTAACTTCACCAACGATTGCTAAAGGTTCGCCAGTTGCAAGCTCATCAAGTGTCCGTGCAACAACACCCTCAATAGAGTTTTCAATGGGAACTAAAGCGAAGTGCGCTTTGCCCAAACGAACAGCATCTAAAGCCGCTGTGACATTTGCGTAAGGCATAAGGCGATCATTTGAAGAAGTGATCTTTTTAAGAGCCGCCTCTGTAAATGTTCCCTTGGGACCGAGATAGGCGTATGTACTCACTTGCTAATGATACCCGAGCACAGTCCTTGCATATGACGGGGTATTTGTTATCAGCACATCCACACCATTGCCTGCGCAAAAGCGCATATCGTCAGCATCATCAACGGTCCATACAAACAAATTGCGCTTATCGCGTCCTAATTCTGGGTTTTCGCGCAAATTATGAATGCTGGGTGCGATTGTCTTTGCAGATGTAAATCTACGCATTAATCCACTAAATCGATCTTCAAGTAATGCGACTGTACTTTGTGTTGGATCTATCTTTCGAATGTTTTCTAAGGCAAGCCAAGAAAAAGACATGATGTGAATATCTGCAACTGATTTTTCTTGTGCAAGAAGCTCCATTACCTTTTTCTCAACTGCGCTTCCAGTTGGTACTGGATGTTTAGTTTCAATCGCTAACTCTTTTTTATTGTCACGGGCCAGAACTAGTAGCTCTTCGAGAGTTATTGCTTGCGGATAATGGGATCTAATTTCATTGAAAGTTGAATCTGAAATACGGGCATCATTGCCTGCAACTCTTTTCATATCGGCGTCATGCCATAAAACCAATTGGTTGTCCTTAGTTAAGCGGACATCACATTCAAAACCATCGGCACCATCATCAACTGCAGCCTTGTATGCGGCCATTGTTAACTCTGGATGCTCGACAGAGGATCCGCGGTGCGCGTAGATCTTCATCTTTGAAGGTTACACCGTTAGGCTTACAACATGAGCGCTAACTTCTTTGAAACCTCCGCGCGCTCGGCTATTGGCTTAGTACGCCAAGGTAACGAAGACTCTGCTTTTCTTTCTCCGCAACTGATCGCGGTTGCCGATGGAATGGGTGGACATGCTGCCGGTGAAGTTGCATCGCGCATCGCGGTTCAAGTTTTGCAACGCCTAGCACCAACTCTTACTGCAACAGATATTGATGAGGACTCGGTTAGTGATCTGCTGATGCATTCATTGCACAGTATTGATGCAGATATCGCTGCTGTAACTGACGAAGAGATTGAAAAGCGAGGAATGGGAACAACTCTTACCGCTTTGTTAATCCGCAACAATCAAATTGCATTGCTACATGTTGGAGATTCGCGCTGTTATCGCTTGCGTGGAAGTTCGCTAGAACAGCTCAGTAACGACCACACAGTTATTCAAGAGTTGCTTGATCAGGGTGCAATCTCTGCGGCAGAAGCTGCTGAACACCCACAACGATCTATGTTGACCCAAGCGTTGCGCGGCGATGGCGATGTGACCCCTGTTTTGCAGGTGTATGAAGTGAAAAAGGGAGATCGATTCTTACTCTGTTCTGATGGTTTATCAGGTGTTTTAACAGAAAAAGAGATCAAGATGGGGTTGAAGAAATCTGACAAGGATGAGGCTGTTAAGTTCTTAGTTGATGCCACTTATGTAAATGGCGCACCTGATAACGTCACAGTACTTATTGCAGATATTTCAACCGCGCAAATTTCAACGAACCAACTGTTAGGAGCAGCTCATGATTAATCAGTTGCTCGGCGGTCGTTACAAGCTTGGTGAAATGATCGGTACCGGCGGAATGGCCGATGTATATATCGCTGAAGACACTCGTTTGGCGCGACAAGTTGCAGTTAAAGTTTTGCGCAGCGATTTAGCGCGTGACCCATCCTTTGTTGCACGCTTTAGAAAAGAGGCGTTAGCAGCTGCCGGATTAAATCATCCAGGAATTGTTGCGGTGTATGACAGTGGTGAAGAACCTGCGCCATACATTGTTATGGAGTTAATTTCAGGTCACACACTTCGCGAACTAATTCATAAAGGTGAACGTGTTCCATTAAAGCGCGCACTTGAAATTGGTGAAGGAATTTTGGCGGCGCTTGAATACTCACATCAAGCTGGAATTGTTCACCGTGATATCAAACCTGCAAACATCATGATCACAGATCATGGCGATGTAAAGGTGATGGATTTTGGAATTGCACGTGCACTTGCAGATTTAGGTGCAACGTTAACTAGTACCTGGAATGTTGTCGGAACTGCGCAATACCTTTCACCTGAACAAGCACTTGGTGAGGTTGCAGATCTTCGCAGTGATATTTATTCAACAGGATGTTTGTTGTATGAAGTTCTAACAGGTAAGCCACCATTTACAGGTGAGACTCCTGTTTCGATCGCATACCAACATGTTTCAGGAGTTTTAGTTGCACCAAGTTCAATTGTTGCTGGGCTTCCTGAAGGAATCGACACTTTATTAACAGTTGCATTAGCGAAGAACCCAGATGATCGCTATCAATCCGCCGGTTTAATGCTTGATGATTTATACAAGATTGAAAATGGTGAAGCGGTAACTACAAAGATTGCAAAAGCTCCGATCTCTCGTCGCAAGGTTTTGTTTGGCGCAGTTGGCGGCTTTGCAGCGATCGGCTTGCTTGCTGGCGGCTTATTCCTTACTAATTCAGGCCCAACTGGTGATTCTTTGCCTCAACTTCCTAATGTTGTGGGTCTAACTCAGGCAGAAGCTGAAGCGTTGCTTGGAGATTATGTTGTAACTGTTACCCGCGCACATGATGGTCGTATTCCAAAGGATCGCGTCGCTTCACAAATTCCATTAGCAACAGTTCGCGTTCAAAAAGGTTCTGGTGTTGTTTTAACTATCTCTGATGGTCCAGGTGATTCAGTTGTTCCAGCTGATTTAGTGGGAATGTCATTGATTGATGCACGCACCGCACTATCTGCAGTTGGTTTATTAGTGACAGCTACTGAAGCTGTTCCATCAGATGCAGCGCAAGGAACTGTTTTAAAGGTAACTCCAGCACCTGGTTCAACAATTACCGCTGGTACTGGTGTTGTATTACAAATTGCTAGTGGTGAAATTACAGTTCCATCATTGATAGGTACTGATGCGCTGCAAGCAAAAACTATTCTGGTTCAAGCAGGATTTTTTGTAAAAGAGGTTGAAGGTTACGATTCAAATCAACCAATCGGTGTTGTAATTCGCCAAGCGCCAGATGCAGGAACAACGCAAACAATTGGTAAATCTGTAACTATTACAATTAATAAAGCGCCGTAATTACTTCGAGCTGCCTACAACTGGAGATAAACCAACTGCTCGTTCGCGAGCGCCTTTATCTCCACACATCACTAACCAGTTAGCAAGCATCTGATGTCCATGCTCTGTCAAAACAGATTCAGGGTGGAATTGCACACCTTGAATTGGAAGTGTTGCATGTTGCATCGACATTACTAACCCTGAATCAGTAGATCCTGTTATTTGTAAGCTGGCTGGAACAGAATCTTTTTCTACACACAATGAGTGGTAACGAGTTGCGGTAAATGGAGATGGAAGATCTGACAACACGCCTTCTTGTTTGTGATACACAAGCGAAGTTTTTCCATGAAGTAGTTCGGGTGCACGCGAAACAGTTGCACCAAATGCAACACCGATCGCTTGATGTCCAAGGCACACACCAAATAATGGAATTGAGTGTTCGGCGCAGTACTTAATCATCTCTACCGATACGCCAGCTTTTTCAGGGGTTCCAGGTCCTGGAGAGATAAGGACTCCGTCGTACTTGCCCGCTTCACTTGCTTCAACAGCATCGTTGCGAACAACTGTGCATTCGGCGCCTAACTGCTGCAGGTACTGCACCAAGTTAAAGACAAAGGAGTCGTAGTTATCGACGACGAGGATCTTGGCGGCCATAGGAGCATTCTGTCTCATGGTGTATCTTTCGCGTATGCCTAAATCAAAGCTACGCAAGAAGGTCGCTGAGCAGCGCGCTCACAATCAAGAGGTTGTCGTCGAGACTCCTCACGCACCATTGGAGAGCCCAAAGTGGCTTGCTCCAACAATGGTTGCGGCCTTCTTAATCGGCTTGTTCTGGATCGTGGCCTTCTACGTCACTCAGACCGCTTACCCAGTGCCAGGAATCGGCGCATGGAACATGATTATCGGTTTTGGCTTTATCGGCGTTGGTTTTTCACTCGCTACACGCTGGCGCTAAAGCTTTTTCTTATCTTCTAATTACACCCTTGTAATTCGATCCACACTGTGGGTAAACCCTGTGGATAACTTATCGACGCTGCATAACTAATTGAGCTGCAACTACCCCGCCGATTAATCCACCAAGGTGGGCATGCCAATCAACTCCGCCCATCGCAAAGCCGATGAAAAAGTTAATTCCAATAATCACAATGATGGAACGAATATCTGCGCCGATTCGTTTTCCAACAACGGCTAATGCACCGAACAATCCAAAGATCGCACCCGATGCACCAACTGAGTAACTGTAAATCGATGCGAAGTAAGAAGATGCAAGCGATCCAGTTAAAAGTGAAACAAAGAAAACAATAAAGAGTTTGTTCTTACCAAAAGCTGCTTCAAGAGGATTTCCTAAAACCATCAACGAGTACATATTAAAACCTAGGTGCAATAAACCTGCATGAGTTAATGCAACTGTAAATAATCGATACCACTCGTTTGTTGCTTTCAAGTATTCAAAACTTGGCAGCACTAAATGTTGTTCTAAAGATGGAACCAACATTTGAACAAGGTAAGCAGCGCAGATTACTGCGATTAAAGAGTAAGTGGCAGAACGCTTAAGCAACTGTAACGCTGTTGATCGTGATGTCAGTTGAAGGCTTATCCTGTGCACCAGTCTTTGCAGTTGCAATAGCGTCAACTACAGCCTGGCTTGCAGAATCCTTAACCTCACCAAAGATGCTGTGCTTGCGGTTTAACCATGTTGTTGGTGCAACAGTAATAAAGAACTGTGAACCATTTGTTCCTGGGCCTGAGTTAGCCATTGCAAGAATGTATGGACGATCAAAAGTTAGTTCGCCGTGGAACTCATCTGCGAAACGGTATCCCGGTCCACCTGTTCCGCGACCAAGTGGATCTCCACCTTGAATCATGAAACCGTCGATGACGCGGTGAAAAATTGTTCCGTCATACAACTTTGCAGTTGTCTTATCGCCAGTGCGTGGATCAGTCCATTCCTTTGCACCAGTTGCTAGTTCAACAAAGTTTGCAACTGTCTTTGGTGCATGGTTAGGAAAAAGCTCAATAACAATGTCACCGAGTGAAGTGTGAAGAGTTGCTGTTGATGACATGGTTTTCTCATTTCTAGTATGTGAAGAAATAAATTACGAAATAGTGAAACTGTGTGGAGACCAGGGGAATCGAACCCCTAACCCCCGCCTTGCAAAGGCGGTGCTCTACCAATTGAGCTAGGTCCCCGTATTAGAACGGGTGGGCCCAGGTGGACTTGAACCACCGACCTCTTCCTTATCAGGGAAGCGCTCTAACCAGGCTGAGCTATGGGCCCGCAGTAAAGATTGCTCTTTATTGCAGAAGCGCAAGATTACCTTGAACTTCACTAACTCCCAAAACGGGGGTCAATGCCATAACTTCAGGATGCGAACCATACTAACTTTTCGCTGAAATCTCATCTTCGCCATTCTTGGTTACCGATAACAGGCTCACACCTTCATCGAGGTTCACCAGGCGTACACCCATGCTGTCGCGACCGGTCTGACGGACCTCGGCTGCAGGGGTTCTCATGACAGTTCCAGCTGAAGTAATAGCAAGTACCTCATCCTCATCACGAAGAACCAATGCGCTAACAAGGGATCCACGTGAATTCTCATCGATCTTGGCGGCCTTGATGCCGATTCCGCCGCGGCCCTGTAATCGATACTCATCGATAGGGGTTTTCTTTCCGTAGCCACCATCGGTAGCTGTAAATACAAATGAATCCTTTGATTGCTCGGCATTAACGCGAGCCATTGTCAACAAGTTGTCATCTTCGCGGAACTTCATTCCGATAACTCCGCTTGTTGAACGACCCATTGAACGAAGGGATTCATCATCTGCGGTAAATCGCAATGACATTCCTTTTGTTGAAACCAAAAGTAATTCATCATCGGCGTTAATCAATGAAGCTGAAACAACTTCATCGCCAGGCTTCAATGTAATTGCAATAAGACCGCCAGTACGAGGTGAGTCGTATTCAACCAAAGGAGTCTTCTTTACTAAACCGTTGCGGGTTGCAAGAACTAGAAATGGAGAGATTGTGTAATCCTTCAGTGATAACACTTCAGCAATTTTCTCATCTGGTTTAAATGCCATCAAGTTTGCAACATGTTGTCCGCGAGCATCGCGGCCTGCATCAGGAAGTTCATGAACCTTTGCGCGATACACACGACCTTGGTTTGTAAAGAACAACAACCAATCATGGGTTGATGCAACAAAGAAATGATCTACAACATCATCTTCCTTTAACGCTGCACCCTTTACTCCGCGACCACCACGACGTTGTGATCGGTAAAGATCTGCCATGGTGCGCTTTGAATATCCACCGCGAGTAATTGTGACAACAACATCTTGATCTGGAATTAGATCCTCTGCACTGAAGTCACCTTCACTTGCAACAATTTGTGTGCGTCGCTCATCGCCATACTTTGCAACTAATTCAGCAAGCTCTGTCTTAACAATTTCGCGCTGCTTTTCAGGGCTTACAAGAATCTTATTAAGTTCAACAATGTCAGCCATTAAGCCGTCGTATTCGTCATTAATCTTTTGTCGTTCCAATGCAGCGATACGACGAAGCTGCATATCCAAAATTGCATTTGCTTGAATTTCATCAACATCGAGCAGCTTCATCAACCCTGTGCGGGCCTCTTCAGGTGTGGTTGAAGCGCGAATTAAGGCAATAACAGCATCTAGTGCATCAAGGGCCTTTAAATAACCTTGCAAGATATGTGCGCGCTTTTCCTTTTCCGCAAGACGGTACTTGGTGCGACGAACAATTACTTCAATCTGGTGTTCGATGTAGTAACGAATAAATTCATCAAGACGCAATGTGTGAGGCACGCCATCAACAAGTGCCAACATGTTTGCACCGAATGTGTCCTGCAATTGTGTCTGCTTGTACAGGTTATTAAGAACAACCTTTGGAATTGCAGATTGCTGCAAGACAATTACAAGTCGTTGACCTAAGCGCTCGTTACCTTCATCGCGAACATCTGCGATGCCCTTGATCTTTCCATCCTTCACAAGCTCTGCGATCTTTAGCGCAAGGTTGTCAGGGTTAACTTGATATGGAAGTTCACTGATAACAAGACATGTGCGCTTGTTGATCTCTTCAACCTGAACAACTGCGCGCATTGTGATCGATCCGCGACCTGTGCGGTACGCCTCTTCAATTCCTGTGCGACCAACAATTAATCCCTTAGTTGGGAAATCTGGGCCTTTAACAATCTTTAGTAGCTCATTAAGAAGTTCATCCTGCTTCATATCTGGATGTTCTAATGAGTAAATAACTGCTTCTCCAATTTCACGCAGATTGTGTGGCGGAATATTTGTCGCCATTCCAACTGCGATACCTGCAGAACCATTGACAAGAAGGTTTGGAAGACGGCTTGGAAGAACAGTTGGTTCTTGTGAACGGCCGTCATAGTTTGGAACAAAATTAACTGTGTCTTCATCGATATCGCGCATCATCTCCATTGCGATTGGAGATAAACGTGCTTCGGTGTAACGCATTGCTGCAGCTGGATCGTTTCCTGGAGAACCGAAGTTTCCATTTCCATCAATCAGTAAGTAACGAAGTGACCAGTGCTGCGCCAAGCGAACAACAGAGTCGTAAATCGCGGTGTCACCGTGTGGGTGGTAATTACCCATAACATCACCGACGATGCGAGAAGATTTGTAATAACCCTTATCTGGGCGATAACCAGCGTCATACATTGCGTATAGAACACGGCGGTGAACTGGCTTTAATCCATCTCGAACATCTGGCAATGCGCGACCGACGATAACTGACATCGCGTAATCAAGGTACGAACGAGCCATTTCAACTTGAAGATCAACTGTCTCGATCTTGTCGAAGTTCTCGAGGTTGTTTGGGTTCAATTCATCCATTAGATATCCAAGAACCTAACATCCTTAGCGTTGCGCTGAATAAATGCGCGACGCTTTTCTACATCTTCACCCATTAACACTGAGAACAGATCATCTGCAGCTGCAGCATCATCAAGGGTTACCTTGATAAGAACGCGGTGCTCTGGATCCATTGTTGTGTCCCATAGTTCCTTTGCAGGCATCTCACCCAAACCTTTGAAGCGCTGGATTCCATCATCCTTAGGTAAACGCTTTCCAGCAGCTACACCTAGTTCGATCATTCCATCACGTTCGCGATCACTGAATGCATACTCGACTGGTTCTTTGCCAGCCCACTTCAACTTGTACAAAGGTGGTTGTGCAAAGTACACAAAACCTTGTTCAATTAAAGGACGCATGAAACGGAAAAGTAAAGTTAAAAGAAGTGTGCGGATATGTTGACCATCAACATCAGCATCGGCCATCAAAATAATCTTGTGATAGCGCAGTTTGTCGATATCGAAATCATCGTGAACACCAGTGCCAAGTGCGGTGATTAGAGCCTGCACTTCATTGTTTTGAAGAACGCGATCGATGCGCGCCTTTTCAACATTTAAAATCTTTCCACGAATTGGAAGAACAGCTTGGTTGCGCGAATCGCGTCCACCTTTTGTTGAACCGCCCGCAGAGTCACCCTCAACGATATATAGCTCGCACTTTGTTGGATCGGTCCATTGGCAATCCGCCAACTTTCCTGGCATTCCACGTCCTTCAAGTAAACCTTTGCGGTTACGGCTTAGGTCGCGAGCTTTACGTGCAGCAACTCGCGCGGCGGCGGCATCAATGCTTTTACGCACAATTTCCTTGCCTTCAGCAGGGTTTTGCTCAAACCATGTTGTTAGCTCTTCATTAACAATGCGTTGTGTAAAGGTTTTTGCCTCTGAGTTACCAAGTTTTGTTTTTGTCTGTCCTTCAAACTGTGGTTCTGCAAGTTTGATTGAAACAATCGCGGTTAAACCTTCACGAACATCATCACCAGTTAAACGATCTTCCTTCTTGCGAATGAAACCTTGTTCTTCGCCAAATTTGTTAACGATAGAAGTTAGCGCTGTACGGAAACCTTCTTCATGTGATCCACCCTCATGGGTGTGAATTGTGTTTGCGAAGGTATAAACAGATTCAGAAAAACCTGCGTTCCATTGCATTGAAACTTCTAGTGCGATTTTGTTCTTTTTATCTTCTGATGCAAAAGAGATAATTGATTTGTGTGTTTCACCACGAGTTGAGTTGAGGTGCTTTACGAAATCTGCAATTCCACCTTGGTATTGATAACGAACAGTTAGTTGTTCGCCCTTTTCATCGACGTGGCCATCGCGCATATCGGTCAAAGTTAAAATCAAACCTTTGTTAAGAAAGGCCATTTCGCGGAAACGTGTTGAAAGAACTTCAAATGAGAAATCTGTGGTTTCAAAGATTTCCTTTGATGGCCAAAATTTAATTGTTGTTCCGTTGTTACTTGAAGGATCACCCTTACGAACTGGTGCTACTGGCACACCAAGTTTGTATTCTTGGTACCAAAAACTTCCGTCGCGTTGAACAATTACCGAAAGATCGCTACTGAGAGCGTTTACAACTGAAACACCAACACCATGTAGACCGCCAGAAACCGAGTAACCACCATCGCCAAACTTTCCACCGGCGTGTAAAACAGTTAATACAACTTCAAGAGCTGGTTTCTTTTCAACTGGGTGAATATCAACTGGGATTCCGCGACCGTTATCAATTACTTCAACGCCACCATCAGCTAAAAGAGTTACGTTGATTTCATCGCAATAACCAGCTAGTGCTTCATCAACAGAGTTATCAACGATTTCGTAAACCAGGTGGTGGAGGCCGCGTTCTCCGGTTGAACCGATGTACATACCTGGGCGCTTGCGGACCGCCTCTAGACCTTCCAGGACGGTGATGTTGGAGGCGTTATATGAGCTCTCGGTCATTGGAACACCTCCCGTCTAGATCGCTAAAACCGCCTGTAAAGGCGTTTGGAGAGGTTTTGCCTCTCGGAACAGGATTATCCTAGTCATAAATGGCGGTAATACATAGCCAAAAAAAGCCCTGTGGACGGGTATAGCCGAACTTTGAGCGTGGAGTTGAGGGTTCCTAGTGGGCGAGGTCTAGTTGTAGGTGTCTCGAGGGCCGCGGGCGTTACGGATAGTGCGGACCCCTTTCTTCCAGGTTGGGGTCTGGGGGCCGATGATTACAAGCCGCTCGATCAGAACCCCCGTCGCATCCTTTTGGATGGTCGACAGTAAATCAGTCGAAATTAATTGCAATTGGGTTGCCCACGCTGTTGATGAACTTTGAATTGTTAAAACATTATCCAAAATAGAGATTGGTTGTGCGTGTTGAGAAATTTCATCACCAACAATTTTTTTCCAATTAACAAAAAGATTTCCTTCAGCTAATCCTGAATCCCAATCGCGTTCTGAAATTAAATCATTTAATACTCCGCTGATTAATTCAGGATCACCTGGTTTTCCCACGCGTGGAGTTGGAGCGGGTTTGTTTGGTTTGCGGGTAACACCTGTTTTAAATGATTTGAAAAGATCAAGAGCTAAGTCGCGTTTTTCCATTAACTTTTTCCTTTCTTAACCACACCAGGTGTTACATAAAACTTTTGAGTTAATAATTCTGCAGGTAAATCACTTTCAACCGCCGCTGTAATAAATGTTTGTTCCGCTAATTGGGTGGCAGACATTAATTGAATTCTGCGAGAATTATCAAGTTCGGCAAAGACATCATCCAAAATAAGAATTGGGGAAGCACCTTCAGATTTCAAAAGATTAAAAGATCCAATTCGTAGCGAGATCGCCATCGACCATGATTCGCCGTGGCTTGCATAACCTTTTGCTGGAAAATCTCCTAGTTGTAAATGAAGATCGTCGCGATGTGGGCCGATTAAAGAAACACCACGTTCAATCTCTTGGTAAGCAACCTCATCTAAACGCGCCGATAGTGCGGAGATATTGTTTTCAATACTGTTGTTAACACCTTCAGTGCTGCACTTATAGGAAATTGACGCGGGTTTAACCTCATTTAAATTTGCGTAGTTTTTAGCAACATACGGATTAAGTGCATCAATAAGTGCAATTCTTTCAGCTGTTAGTTCGGCACCTAGTTTTATAAGTTGTTCATTCCATGGCGCAAGTGCGGCTGCCGATGTTCTAGTTTTTAAAAGTGCGTTGCGTTGTTTAACCACACGTTCATAATCGGTAATAACCCCTGCTAAACGTGGGGTTCTGGTGATTAATAAGCGATCTAGGAAGTCGCGGCGGGTGCCTGGTTCTCCTCGCACAAGATCTAAATCTTCAGGTGAGAAGTAAACAATTTGAATCGCTCCCAGGATTTCACGTTGACTACGGGTTGGGTTTCCATTAATTCGGGCGCGGTTAGCTTTACTTGCATTGATCTCTAAATCGATTTGAAGTGAGCGGTCTTCTCGTTGAACCTCAGCGCGAATGATCGCTTGTTGGTTGCCAAGTGAAATTAACGGCACATTGTTTGAAACACGGTGGGATGAAAGAAATGCTAAATAGATTAAAGATTCGGCGATATTAGTTTTACCAGAACCGTTATCACCGATAAAAGTTATTACTCCGGGTTGGAGCTCTAACTCAAGTGAGTTATACGAACGGAAGTTGGTGAGAGCCAACTTGTTGATGCGCATGTGTTACCTGAGATTAAGAGGCGTAACGCATTGGCATTAATAGGTAACGGTAGTTTTCAACAACCGCTCCATCTTTATCGCTCTTACCCATCAAGATCGCTGGCTTGTTAGATCCAGTAAATGAGATTTGAACAAATTTTGTGCCAACAGCGTTTAATCCATCAGCAAGGAACGTTGGGTTGAATGCAATAGAGATTGGTTCTCCGGTTAGTAGGATTTCAATCGCTTCAGTTGCTTGTGCCTCTTCGCCCGCACCCGCTTCAAGTGACAAGGTGTTGTTTGCAAAATCAAGACGTAGTGGAACGGTTTTATCTGTAACAAGTGCAACACGACGAACTGAATCTAAAAGTGTTGCTACCTCAATAAGTGCTGTAGTTGTTACCTCTTGTGGAAGTAAGTGGCGGTATGGAGGGAATGTTCCATCCAACATACGTGATGTCATTGTTTTTCCATCGCCAGCAAAACCAGCAAGTCGGTCATTGCTTGTGTTTGGAGCAAATGACAGTGATACATCTTTAGATCCAGTTAATGATTTAGCAGCATCTGCAATTGTGCGAGCGCGTAAAAGTGCTGTGGTTGTTGTGTTTGGTGCTGTTGGCGCCCATTGAATTTCGCGGACAGCTAAACGGTAACGATCAGTTGCTGCGAAGGTAACTGTGTCTTCGTTGATCTCAACATGAACACCTGTAAGTGTTGGTAGTGAATCATCGCGGCCTGCAGCGATTGCAACCTGCGCAACAGCTGTTGCAAAAGTATCTGAAGGAACAGTTCCTGTTGAATCTGGTAGTTCGGGAAGGTTTGGGTACTCCTCAACAGACAATGTTGGAAGTGTGAACTTCGCACTACCGCTAGTTACTAATACACGAGAACCATCTAAAGCAAAGGTGATTGGTTTGTTTGGTAATGATCGTGAAATTTCAGCTAGTAACTTTCCGGGAACTAAAACTTTTCCTGGTTCTTTAACCTCGGCTGCAAAATGCGCCTTACTTGCTGTTTCTAAATCTGAAGCAGATAAGAAGACTTCATTACCTGTTGCATCAATAACAATTCCAAGTAGCTCGGTCTTAATAGGTCGAGTAGATAGAGAGCGTGATACCCAGTTTACCCCATCGGTTAGGGCTGATTGCTCGACTGTAAATTTCATTTCTATCCTCGACTCTTTGTTGATGTGGAAAGGTTATTCGCGTAACTGGATGTATGTATATAAAGGTAGTCGTAGTAACTAGAGCGATTATCTGTGGGTAAGTGATAAAAGCCCTGCTCGGTACGGGGGTTTCCCTTGTATAAGGTGTGGATAGGAAGTGGAAAGGTGTGGGTATAACTATGGTGACCAAAGCTCTTCACAACGACCCACCCTTCCCTTTCCTTTAACTACCGAGGTTATCCACGGATGTGCACTCAAAATCCACAGTTATCCACAACTTGTCCCCAACTGGGGGTAAAGAGTGGCAATTCGGACAAATGTCGCGAATCGCTGCGGTTATCGAGCTTGCTGCTTGATTCTGGTGGTGAGCTCATTGACCTGGTTATAGATCGAACGGCGCTCAGCCATCAATTGACGGATCTTTCTATCGGCGTGCATAACCGTTGTGTGGTCACGTCCACCAAATGTTTGGCCGATCTTCGGCAATGAAAGCTCTGTGAGCTCTCGGCATAGATACATCGCGATCTGGCGCGCATTTACTAATACACGCGAACGGGATGTTCCACATAGGTCATCAATAGTTAATGAGAAGTAAGCCGCGGTTTGAGCCATGATCGTTGCGCCGGTGATTTCTGGGTTGGACTCATTAGGAATCAAATCCTTTAAAACAATTTCAGCTAATGAAAGATCAACACTCTGACGGTTCAACGATGCGAAAGCGGTAACACGAATTAATGCACCCTCAAGCTCGCGAATATTTGTTGAGATCTTGCTCGCGATGTATTCAAGAACATCATCAGGAGCATTCAACTTATCCTGCGCAGCTTTTTTACGAAGAATCGCAATACGTGTTTCTAATTCAGGTGGTTGAATATCTGTAATCAAACCCCATTCGAAACGTGAACGAAGTCGATCCTCCAAAGTTGTTAACTGCTTTGGTGGTCGGTCACTTGAGATAACAATCTGTTTGTTCGCGTTATACAAAGTATTAAATGTATGGAAAAACTCTTCCTGGGTACGTTCTTTGTTCTCTAAGAATTGAATATCATCTACAAGCAAAATATCTAAGTCGCGGTAACGGCGTTGGAAGGCAGATGCTTTGTCATCACGAATTGAGTTAATAAAGTCATTGGTGAACTCTTCTGATGAAACATACTTAACACGCACATTTCCATATAGTTCCTGTGCGTATGCACCAATAGCGTGCAACAAGTGAGTCTTTCCTAAACCAGATTCACCGTAAATAAATAATGGGTTGTATGCCTTTGCTGGAGCTTCGGCAACTGCAACAGCGGCTGCATGTGCAAATCGATTTGATGCGCCGATAACAAATGTTTCAAAGATGTAGCGCGGGTTCAAAGTTGATGTGTCTGCAGATTTTGAAACAGGTGCATCATCGCGACCAGTACCAACCTTGGGTGCAACAAACTCAACCTCAACTTCTGGAGCAGGTGTTGCTACAACCTCTAACGCTTCATCAACAGTGACTGCGATATTTGTTGTTGATCCAAGTTCACGAGTTAAAACTTCACTAACAACTGTGCGCAGACGACTCTCTAAAACATCCTTTGCAAAAAGATTGGGGCAAGCAACCAATAAAGTTGTTTGATCATCATTGTGAAGAAGACCCAACGGCTTTGTTAGCTGTAAAAAGGCGCGATGTTGGGGGGCGTTCAACGCCACCTCTTCGATAACCCGTCCCCAAAGGGTGGTTAGCTCGACTTCCTTAACGCTCAC